>NZ_VIRM01000014.1 GCF_006874475.1 Microbispora hainanensis | reverse complement strand
CGCGGCGGGCCATGAGCGGGGCGCGGCGTCCGTAACGGCGCGAGCCCCCAACGACGAGAACCCCCGGCACGGGAAGGTGCCGAGGGTCTTCGATGGTGTAGCCCCGACCGGATTCGAACCGGCGCTACCGCCTTGAGAGGGCGGCGTCCTAGGCCACTAGACGACGGAGCCGAGTGCAGTGAAGTAGTCCCGAGCGGATTCGAACCGCCGTTACCGCCTTGAGAGGGCGGCGTCCTAGGCCACTAGACGACGGGACCTTGCACTGCGCTGTTTCCAGCAGAATCCCTTGGGGGGATCCAGCTGGGGTACCAGGACTCGAACCTAGACTAACGGAGCCAGAATCCGTCGGGCTGCCAATTACCCCATACCCCATCTGCTCGCGGGGGCCTCGCGGCTCTCGCTTGCGACTCCGAAAGAATAGCCCAGCTTGCGACCCACTACCAAAACGATTGCGGCGCGCCTCGCGATCTCGTGATCCGATCCCCCGTACGCAGGGCCGATCCCCTGGCGGAAGGGCGGATCCTCCCCGCCGGAGAAGGGCGGTCCTCCTGCGCCCAGGGCCGGATCCTCCTGTGCGAGGCTGGGGGAAACCGTCAGCACCACGTGAGGAGCCGCCAGCCATGACCTCGGCCGCGAACCCCTTCCTCAGCCCGAGCACCCTGCCCTACGGGCTGCCCCCCTTCCAGGAGATCAGGGAGGAGCACTACGCGCCGGCGTTCGAGCAGGGCATGGCCGAGCAGATCGCGGAGGTCGAGGCGATCGCCGAGAACCCGGAGCCGCCGACCTTCGAGAACACGATCGAGGCGCTGGAGAGGTCCGGCGCCCTGCTCGAACGGGTCTCCGCGGTGTTCTTCAACCAGGCGTCCTCCGACACGACGCCGGGCGTCCAGGAGATCCAGAAGGACGTCACGCCCAAGCTCTCCAAGCACGCCGACGCGATCCACCTCAACGCCAGGCTCTTCGCCCGCATCCAGGCGGTCGAGGCGGCCGACGAGGAGCAGCGGTGGCTGCTGAAGCGCTACGTCACCGACTTCACCCGTGCGGGCGCCACGCTGGGCCCGCAGGACCAGGCCAGGCTCAGGGAGATCAACGAGCGGTTGTCGGCCCTGGGCACGACGTTCCAGCAGAACCTGCTCGCCGACACCAACGAGCGGGCGGTCGTGGTCGAGGACGCGGCCGAGCTCGACGGACTGTCGCAGGACGCGATCCAGGCGCTCGCCGACCAGGCCAGGGAGCGCGGGCTCGACGGCAAGTATCTGATCACGCTGGTCCTGCCCACCGGGCAGCCCTCCCTGGCCGAGCTGACCAACCGGTCCCTGCGTGAGCGGATCCACCGGGCCTCGGTCGGGCGGGGCTCGGCGAACGCCGAGCTGATCAAGGAGATGGCGGTCCTGCGCCGGGAGCGCGCGCGGCTGCTGGGCTACGAGAACCACGCGGAGTACGTCCTGGCCGACCAGACGGCGGGCACGACCCGGGCGGTCACGGAGATGCTCGACCGGCTCGTGCCGCCCGCCGTGGCCAACGCGCGCAAGGAGCAGGCCGACCTGGAGGAGATCGCCGGCCACCCGATCCAGCCGTGGGACTGGGCGTTCTATTCCGAGAAGGTGCGCAAGGCCCGCTACGACATCGACAGCCGGCGCATGCGGCCGTACTTCGAGCTGAACACCGTGCTGGAGAAGGGCGTCTTCAACGCGGCGTCGCGCCTGTACGGCGTCACCTTCCACGAGCGCTCCGACCTGTACGGCTACCACCCGGAGGTGCGGGTCTTCGAGGTGCGCGACGAGGACGGCTCCCCGCTGGGTCTGTTCCTCGGCGACTTCCACGCCAGGGCCTCCAAGCGGGGCGGGGCGTGGATGAACAGTCTGGTGCGGCAGTCGGGCCTGGAGGGCACGAGGCCGGTCGTGGTCAACAACCTCAACATCGTCAAGGGCGAGCCGACCCTGATGACGTTCGACGAGGTCAACACGATGTTCCACGAGTTCGGGCACGCGCTGCACGGGTTGTTCTCCGACGTGCGCCACCCCCGGTTCTCCGGCACGGCGGTGCCGCGCGACTTCGTCGAGTACCCCTCACAGGTGAACGAGATGTGGGCGACCCATCCGGAGATCCTGGCCGAGTACGCCCGGCACCACGAGACGGGCGAGCCGATGCCGCAGGACCTCGTCGACCGGATGCTGGAGACGCAGAAGTTCAACCAGGGCTTCGCCACACTGGAATACCTGGCCGCCACCCTGCTCGACTGGGCCTGGCACACGGCGTACGACGGCGAGGAGGACGTGGAGGAGTTCGAGCGGCGGGCGCTGCGGGAGGCCGGGGTGGACCTGCCGGCCGTCCCGCCGCGCTACCGCAGCACCTACTTCGCCCACATCTGGGCGGGCGGCTACAGCGCCGGCTACTACTCCTACATCTGGAGCGAGGTCCTCGACGCCGACACCGTCGAGTGGTTCAACGAGAACGGCGGGCTGCGCCGGGAGAACGGCGACATGTTCCGCCGGGCCCTGCTGTCCCGGGGCGGCAGCGTCGACTCGATGACGGCGTTCCGCGACTTCCGGGGCCGCGACCCGGAGATCACTCCCCTGCTCGACCGCCGCGGGCTGCTGTAGGGCCCTGTAGCGGCCCCTGTAGTGGCTCCTGTAGCCGTCACGCCCGGGTGAGCTCGGCGATGGCCTGCCGGAGCCAGTCCTTCTCCGCGGCGGTCACGGCCCGGGCCACGAGCATCATGCCGCGGCGGAACGGATCGGGCGTCTCCTCGGCTCTGAGGGGCTTTCCGCCGCGGTAGAAGAAGCTCGCCGGCGTCTCCAGGAAGGCGAGGCGCCGGCGCAGCACCCGCGCCTGGTCCTCGGGATCAGGCAGCCGGGACAGGAACGCCAGCACCGTGAAGAACCTCGCCTGGTCGCTGATCTCGAGATCGGACGGCTCACGCAGCCGTCTGAGCAGTTCCTCCCGGCCCCGCTCGGTGATCGTGAGCACCTGACGCCGGGCGGCGCCCGAACCCTCCTCCTCGTGCCGCTCAAGGAGCCCGGCGGCCTCCATGCGGGCGATCGCCGGATAGAGCGCGCCGTCGCTGATCGGCCGGACGTGCCCGCTCAGCTCGGCGATCCGCTGCTTGAGCTCATATCCGTGCATGGGCTCCTCGTCGAGGAATCCGAGGATCGTCAACGCCAGGTCACCACTTGCCATCGAGGCATCGTATCGTTATACCTCTATTCGATGTATCTCGATTCGAGGTGCCCAGGATGCCGAGGTGAACATATGCGCCTGATCAGGCTCGCCCTGCCCGTCTACGTCGAACTCCTGACGGCCGTCGTGGCCGTCGGACTGATCGACACGCTGTGGGTCTCCGGCCTCGGCAGCGAGGCCGTCGCGGCGGTCACGGTCGCCACCACGACCGAGAACCTGGCCCTCGGCGTGATCCTGTGCGTCGGCACGGGCACGACCGTCCTGGTCGGACGGCGCGACGGCCGTGCCCCGCTGGCCCCGGTCATCCGTACGGCCTGGGCGTTGCTGGGCGTCTTCGCCCTCGCCGTGGCGGTGCCCGGCGTGCTGCTGCGCGAGCCGATCGCCCGCCTGTTCACCGACGATCCCGTGACAGTGGGGCTGGCCGCGGGCTACTACGCGGTGGCGTTCGCCGGGATTCCCGTCTTCTACGCGCAGAACCTCGTCGACGGCGTCTTCAAGGGACTCGGCGACACCCGGACGCCGATGCGGACCGCCCTGCTCTGCAACGCGCTCGTGATCGGCTTGGACCCGCTGCTGATCTACGGGCTCGGCCTGGGCGTGCGGGGAGCCGCGCTGGCCACCGTGGCGGCCCGCCTGGCCACGCTGGCCGTGTCCGCCCTCCTGCTCGTCCGGCGGCTGCGTACGCGGACGGGGACGGAGAAGGCCTCGGTCAGCCGGTCGGACGCGGCGGCGATCCTGCGCACCGGGCTGCCCATGTCGGGCGACTTCCTCGCCCGCGCGCTGGTGGGCATGACGCTGACCGGCATCGTCGGACGGCACGGCGTGCCCGCGCTCGCCGGGTACGGCATCGGCCTGAAGATCATGATGGCCGGGGTGATGTCCTTCTACGCCCTCCGGCAGGCGGCCATGATCCGCACCTCGCGGGCCGGCGAGGCGGACGGCCCGTCGTCACCTCGCGATCACGCCGCTCCCGTGGTGCGCTATGGCCTGGCCGCGGGGCTGGTGGCCTCGCTCGTGCTGAACGCGCTCGCCCCGGCGGCCGTCGGCCTGTTCACGGCCGATCCCGCGGTGGCCGCGGAGGCCGTGTGGTTCCTGCGCTGCATGCCGCTCTATCTCATGCCCTTCGGCGGGCTGATCGCCGTCGGCGGCGTGCTGCAGGCCGGCGGGCGGGGCGCCGGCCTGCTCGCGGCCACACTGGCGGGCTTCGCCGTCCAGTTGCCGCTGGCCTTCCTGCTCGGCTCCCGGATGGGCACCACGGGAGTCTGGCTGGCCATGGCCGCCGGCGCCGCGCTGTCGCTCGGCCTGGTCAGCCCAGCTTGGCGAGGGCCGCACGCACCCGGGCGAGCGAGCGCTCGCGGCCGAGCACCTCGATCGACTCGAACAGCGGCAGGCCCACGGTCCGGCCGGTGATCGCCACACGGACGGGGGCCTGCGCCTTGCCGAGCTTGAGCCCGTGAGCGAGGCCGACCTCCTCCAGGGCGGTCTTGAGCGACTCGGGGTTCCAGTCGACCGTCTCCAGCCGCTCGGCGTACCCGGCCAGGATTTCGGCCGCGCCCTGCTTCATCGCCTTGTCCCAGGACGCCTGGTCGAAGACGGGCTCGTCGAGGAACAGGAAGTCGACGTTGGCGGTGACCTCCGACAGCACGGCGACCCGGGTCTGCACCAGGTCGGCCACGCGCTCGAACACCGAGCGGTCCCACGACGGGTCGAGCCACGGCTCGCAGCGGGCGATGAACACCTCGCGGGGCAGTGCCCGGATGTACTCGCCGTTGAAGGCCCGCAGCTTCTTCTCGTCGAAGAACGCCGGCGCCTGGTTCACGTCCTCCAGCCGGAACAGCGGCATCATCTCCGACCACGGCATGATCTCGCGGTCGTCGCCGGGCCCCCAGCCGAGCAGCATCAGATAGTTGACCATCGCCTCGGCGAGGTAGCCCTCGTCGCGGTAGGACTCCAGGGCGACCTTGTCGCGGCGCTTGGACAGCTTCTGCCGCTTCTCGTTGACGATCACCGGAACGTGCGCCCAGATCGGCGGCTCATGGCCGAGCGCCTCCCACAGGAGCTGCTGCTTGGGCGTGTTCGACAGGTGCTCCTCGGCCCGTACGACATGGCTGATGCGCATCTCCATGTCGTCCACGACGTTGGCCAGGATGAACAGCGGCGAGCCGTCCCCGCGGACGATGACGAAGTCCTCCATCGCCGAGTTGGGGAACTCCACCCGGCCGCGGACCTGGTCCTCCACCACGGTCACGCCCTCGTCGGGCGTACGGAACCGCACGGCGCCCTCGGTCAGGCCGCGGTCGCGGCAGTAGCCGTCGTAGCCCTGGTGCTCCGAGCCGGTCCTGGCCTTCACGTCGTCGCGCGTACAGGTGCAGTGGTAGGCCTTGCCCTCCTTGAGCAGCTTGGCCGCGGCGTCGCGGTGCTGCTGCTCGTAGGCGGACTGGAAGTAGGGCCCCTCGAAGTGCGGCGAGTCGCCGCTGATGCCGATCCAGGCGAGGGCCGAGATGATGCCCTCGGTCCATTCGGGCCGGTTGCGTGCCGCGTCCGTGTCCTCGATGCGCAGCACGAACGTGCCGCCGGACTGCTCGGCGATCGCCCAGTTGAACAGCGCCGAACGGGCGCCGCCGACGTGGAACATGCCGGTGGGCGAAGGGGCGAAGCGCACCCTAGTCACGTGAGATCACCCGGTTAGTGAGAGTTCCGATTCCTTCGATGGTCACGCCGACCTCGTCGCCCACGGACATCGGCCCCACCCCGGCGGGCGTGCCGGTCAGGATGACGTCGCCGGGCAGCAGGGTCATGACCGCGCTCACGTACGCGATGAGCGCGGGGATGTCGTGCAGCAGGAGGGAGGTGCGGGCGTTCTGCCTGACCTCGCCGTTGAGCGTCGTGGTGATCGCCAGGTCGGCCGGGTCGAGCTCGGTCTCGATCCAGGGACCGAGCGGGCAGAACGTGTCGAAGCCCTTGGCCCTGGTCCACTGGCCGTCCCTGGCCTGCAGGTCGCGTGCGGTCACGTCGTTGGCGCAGGTGTATCCGAAGATCACCTCGCCCGCGCGCTCGGCGGGGACGTCACGGCACAGCCGGCCGATCACCACGGCCAGCTCGCCCTCGTAGTCGACCCGCTCCGTCAGCTTCCCGGGGTAGGCGATCGCCTCCGACGGCCCGATCACGGTCGTGTTGGGCTTGAGGAACACGACCGGCTCCGCCGGGGGCTCGCCGCCCATCTCCCTGGCATGGTCGGCGTAGTTCTTGCCGATAGCGATGATCTTGCTGGGCAGCATGGGGGCGATCAGGCGGACCTCGGCGACCGGGAACCGCTCGCCGGTGAACTCCACCCCGTGGAAGGGGTGGCCGCCGATGCGGGCGATGACCTGCCCGCCCTCTTCCACCACGCCGAAGGCGACCTGGTCGCCCATCGAGAACCTCGCGATACGCACGTCATGAGCCTAATGGGGGACGGCACGGTGGCGTACTTAAGGTGGTCTGGTGACAGTTGGAGTCGAGCGCTACAGGGAGTCGATGTGCCTTCGGTCGTGAAGATCAATGTGCTGACGGTGCCCGAGGAGATGCGGCGCGAGCTGGAGAAGCGGTTCGCCAACCGGGCCGGGATGGTGGAGTCGGCCGACGGGTTCGAGTGGTTCGAGCTGCTGCGGCCGGTGGAGGGCAGCGACCGTTACCTCGTCTACACGCGCTGGCGCAGCGAGGAGGACTTCCGGCGCTGGCAGGAGAGCCGGGCGTTCCAGGCGGGACACGCGCAGGCCGCCGCCGAGGCCGGCACGCAGGGCCACGGACACGGCCAGGCCCAGGCACAGGCTCAGGGCCAGGCTCAGGGACACGGGCATGGTCACGGGCAGGGCCCGGCCGCGACCGGCTCGGAGCTGTGGACGTTCGAGGTCGTGGAGAGCACCGGTCCCAAGCAGGACGGCTGAGCCGGGCTCGTCGGTGTCCGGACGCCCCACCAGCCACGTCCTGACGTCCGGACGCCCCGCCGGCCACCTCGTCGTACGGACGAGGGCGTTCAGGCGTCGAGCGGGTTGGCGGCGATCCGGGCGGCGATGCCTCCCGTGACCGAGCGGTCCGCCGCGCAGCCCGGCTTGCGACGCGACTGCTCCTCGAAGGCGGCGAGGAACTCCGCGCCGAACCCGAGCCGGGGATGCCGCGCGAGCACGGCGGCCCGGGCGTCGTCAGGGAACTCCTCGGGCCGCTGTCCGGACACGTCCCACGACGTGGCCACCTGCAGCAGGTGCGACTCCGGGTCGTCGGACGCGGCGACCGCGTCGCGCATGTGCACGACGACGATCTCCTCGGCCCGCGCGGCCCTCTCCTGCGACCACCCGGCAGCCGTGCCGAAGACCCAGGCGAGACGTCCCCCCGCCTCCTCGAACGGCACCGTGTGGCTGTCGAAGGTCTCGGTGAGCCCGATGTCGTGGAGCAGGGAGGACACGTAGTAGAGCTCGTCGTCGAATTCGATCCCGTGCGCCCGGGCGTAGCCGGCGCCCCACAGGTAGGCCCTGATCGAGTGGTTGAGCAGCGCGGGCGGGCAGAAGCGGGTGGCGACGGCGAGCGCCGCCGCGGCGGCGGGCGTCTCGGGGAACGCGTCTGGGAACGTCTCTGGGAACGGTGCCGGCATGGCCCCAGACTGGCAGAGCGCGAAGACCGGCCGCGAGCAGCCGCACGGCCACTTCCCGTACGTTTCCGGCCAGCCCGGCCCGGAGTGGCTTCTGTGAGCAGTTGTGCACTTGTAATCAGAGTGACTTGACCAGATCGCCAGAATTCGGACAGCATGAGCGGCTCCCTATTCGATCTCGGAAGGAATCCGGCGTGTTCCGCCGCCTCTCAGCCCTCTCTCTGGTGGCCGTCCTCCCGCTGACCGCGCTCACGATGGCCGCACCCGCCCAGGCGCGGGCGCCGCACCGCACCCCGGAGTGCCAGGGGGACTGGCTGCCCGCGACCCCCACCTCCGGCGACGTCATGAGCGGCAAGCTGTCCTTCCTCGGCCTGCCCGCGGTCACCGTCGGCAAGGACGTCAACTGGCGCACGGACCCGTACAAGAACAGGTCCTGGCAGATGGTGTTCCAGTCGTTGCGGTGGATGGGCCGGCTCGTTGCCGACTACGAGACCACCGGCGAGGAGGACTACCTCAGCCGGGCCGAGGAGATCGCCAAGGACTGGGTCGAGGACAACCCGTACGGCGGGCGCACCACCAGCCCGTACGCCTGGGCCGAGCACCCGATCGCGCTGCGCGCCCCGGCCCTGGTGTGCCTGAGCAGGTATGTGAAGGCCGGCTGGCTGACGAAGAGCCTGGCCCTGCACGCGAAGCTGCTGTCGGACCCCAAGAACTACGAGCTCGGCCACAACCACGGGCTCGACCAGGACATCGGCCTGCTGCGCATCGGCTGCCGCTACGGCAACGCGACGTGGAAGAACCTCGCCGTGAGCCGCATGGTGAAGTCGATGAAGCTCGACATCGACGGGCAGGGCGCGCTGCGCGAGCAGGCGCCGCGTTACGCCATTTACGTGCACGACCGGCTCAGGGTGGCGGTCGACACGATCAAGGACTGCAGGATGAAGGTGCCCGCGGCGCTGGCCACCCGCTGGGAGAGCCTGCCGCGGCACATCAGCGCCGCCACCCAGCCCAACGGCTACATGGTGCCGATCGGCGACGGTCCCGCCGACGTCCAGCCGACCGCCTTCGAGCACGCCGAGTCCACCGTGCAGGTCTTCAACGCCGGCTACGTGTTCGGCCGTACGGCGTGGGACGACCCCAAGTCGGCCTACTACTCGATCCGGTTCGGGCCGGCGCTGAAGTTCCACGGCCACGAGGACCACATGGGCGTCACCTACTACGCCCAGGGCCGCTCGATCCTCACCGAGGCGGGCTTCGTCTCGTACGAGAACACGCCCTACCGACGGTGGACGATGAGCCCGGAGGCGCACAACGTGCCGATCCTCGTGGGCAGGAAGTTCCGCGGGCACACCCCCACGGCCCTGGTGTCCAAGTCCGTGCGCAAGGACCGGCAGGCGTTCACGTTCACCGACAAGGCGTACGGCGTGCCGCGCAAGCGGTCGGTGCTGGTGAACCACGGCGAGGACGTCATGGCGGTGCTCGACAGCGGCGGCGGCAGGCTCCAAAACCTGTGGCACCTCGATCCCAAGCTGAAGGTCGTGTCCAGCTCGGGCGGGCGGGTCGTGGTGGGCGACGGCGGCTGGAAGGCGTCGATCGTCCAGCTCGCGATGCCGTCGTGCAAGCCCGTCGGCGGCCAGCGGGTGGTGCACGGGCAGACCTCGCCCTACCAGGGCTGGGTCTCGCCGGCCTACATGCGCAAGGAACCGGCTCCGGTGATCGTCTCGCCCGTGGCCACGTCGCTGCTGACCGTGGTGGTGCCCGGAACCGACCGGCCGGAGGTCAGCTGCTCAGGACGCACTCTGATCGTTCACACCCCGGCCGGTTCGGTCACGCTGCACGCGAGCTCTTCCGGCACGCTGTCGTAAACCTCCTCCCCCGACAGGAGGGCGGCGGGCGGTTATCCGTACACCGAGGGTGACGGGGAGCCGCCCGCCAGAGGGCCGGCCGCCAGTTGCTTGGCCTGCTCGGGCACGTGGCCGAGCTTGTCGACCTCGTGCGCCAGCCCCTCCAGGACCGCCCGCAACTGCACCTGGGTGACGTCGGCGAACGTACGCAGGTAGGCGATCCGGCGCTCCAGTTCCTCGGCCTCGGCGCTCTGCAGCCCGTTGCCCGACGCGCGGTAGGCGCCGACCGCCTGGTTGGCGGCCTCCTCGGCCTGCCGCTGCGCCTCCATCAGGAGTTCCTCGTACTGCCGGCGGGCCTGGCTCACGATGCGCCGCGCGTAGTCCTCCGCCTCCGCGATCTGCGCGTCGGCGGTCTGCTGGGCGCGGGACAGGATGTTGATGGCGTCGACGTTCGGGGTCTGGGACGCGGCGGCCTGCTCGGGGTTCATGCCGTGTTCCTTGTACCACTGCTTCATGCGGTCGATGTACGCCCGCAGGTCGGCCTTCTCCTTGTCGCTGGCCGCCATGTCCTCCGCCACGCGGTAGAGGAACGCGCGCACCTCGTCCTCGCTGTAGCCGCGGCGCCCGAGCGAGGTGCGCGTGAAATCCTGCTTGCGAACCCGATCCGGGGTGAGCGGCTGGCGCTCCCCCGCCGGGCTGCCCCAAGGCGTCTCTGCCGTCATGACTCCCGACCCTTGTCGCTCGTGAACTCGTCGAAGTGGATCTGCTCGGTCGGCACGCCGGCGTCCAGCAGCCGCCCGACGGTGGCCTGCGCCATCTCCTCCGAGCCGCAGACGTAGACGTGCTGTCCACGCCATCCCTGCAGCGCGACGTCCACGGCGTAGCCGCGGGTGCCCCGATAAATGGGGTCGTGGGAGACGACCGGCACGACGTTGAGCCAGGGGTGCTCGGCGGCCATCTTGGCCATCGCCTCGTAGTCGTACAGTTCCCTGGAGTTCCGGGCGCCGATCACGAGGTCCACCCTGCGCGTCGGGCCCTCGTAGGCGATCTGCTCCACGAGCGCCTTGAGCGGGGCGAGGCCGGTGCCGCCCGCGATCATCAGCAGGTCGCCCTGGACGTCCGCGGGGAGCGTCAGCCGTTCGCCCACCGCCGCGCCCACGCGCAGCACCTCGCCCCGCCGCGCGCCCATGACGAGCGCGGAGCTGAGCACGCCGCCGTCGACCATGCGCACGTGCAGGTCGATGGTGTTGTCCTGGCGGGGCGCGTTGGCGAAGGAGTAGAAGCGCCACACCCGGGGCCGCATGGCGTAGGAGATCGACGCCGACTGGCCCGGGCGGAAGGGGTACTGGTAGTTCAGCCGCGCGCGGATGACGGCGATGCCGAGGGTGCGCATCTCGTGGCTGATGATCTCCGCCTCCCACCAGGGCGGGGAGACCTTCGACGAGTCGTTCGCGGCGTCGACCATCACCTGGGCGACGAGGTTGTACGCCTGCGTCCAGTCGTGCGCCAGCGTGGGCGTCCACCGGTCGCCCAGGAAGTGCTCCAGCGTGGCGAGCAGCGCCTGGCCGACGGCCGGGTAGTGGGTGGCGGTCACCCCGAACTTCCGGTGGTCGCGGCCGAGCTGCTGCAGGAACGGGACGACGTCCTCCACCTGGTCGACGTTGCTGACGACGCGGCCCAGTGCGCCTACGAGCTTGTCACGCTGACGCGCCATCGACACCGGGAACATGTCCCGTACGTCCGGGTTCATCAGGAAAAGAACCGAGTAGAAGTACAGCGGCACCTGGTCGCCCGATCGGGAAACAAGGTGCCAGCTGTCCTTGAGAGCCTGCGTATCCACTCAGTCGGCCGTTTCCGCGGGGTCGGCGACGATGGACGACTTCACCTTGCCGAGGACGAGGCCGACGTCGCGCAGGATGTCCTCGCCGACGCCGCCGCCCTGCAGCACCGCCACCAGGTGCTCGCCCACCTTGTCGTAGTGCTCCGACGTGATGCCCATGCCGGCGTGGGCCTCGCCCAGGTCACGGCCCTCGTACGGCTCGGGCCCGCCGAGGACGGAGCACAGCAGCATGACCATGTGCCGCTTCAGTCTGGGCATGTCGATGCCGGTGAAGTACGGCTTCAGATCGTCGTCTCCGAGCACGCGATCGTAGAAACGCTCGACGACCTCGCGCACCACAGGTGCGCCGCCGATCTGGTCATAGTAAGACGGCGAGGTGATCACAGACCCTCCCATTCCGGGTGCACCAGCGAGGGGGATGACTACGGGCCGAAAATTTTCGGACTTCGCGCAGTCACGTGGCTGGTCATGGTGACAGACGGTCGCTCGGCTCCCACGGCACCGGCCGCCTCCGAAACAACGATCAGAAGCCTGGCGGCAGGCACCGCGACAGCACGGGGTTCGGTGCGCAGCTACTTCTTGCCTTCACCCTCCGTTGAGCCAGAGCGGGGCGCTGAGGCTGGAACCGTGGCCGGATCGCCGATCGTGGCGAAGACCGCCCCAGGAGCTTCGCCTATCTAAGCACCAACTAGACTAAATGTCACTAAAACCACAACATTCGCGAGCACATCGTGAGCATCACTCACAACGTCCCTCCGAGCAGGGCCCGGCGCTGCTCAGGCCCTGCTCAGGCCCTGTTCAGGCCGTGGTCAGACGCCGCTCGGACGCTGCTCAGGCGCTGTGCCCGGCCCGCAGCAGGCCGTACGTGACCGCCTGCTCGAGCGCCTGCCAGGATGCCTCGATGATGTTCTCGCCCACCCCGACCGTGGCCCACTCGCCGGTCGCGTCGCTCGACGTGATCAGCACGCGGGTCACCGCGTCCGTGCCGTGCGTGCCCTCCAGGATGCGGACCTTGAAGTCGATCAGCTCGACCGCGGCCAGCTCGGGGTAGAGCTTCTCCAGCGCCAGGCGCACCGCCTTGTCGAGCGCGTTGACCGGGCCGTTCCCCTCGCCGGTCGCGATGATCCGCTCGCCCTTCGCGTGGAGCTTGACGGTCGCCTCGCTGACCACGTCGCCGCCGGGACGGCGCTCGACGATCACCCGCCACGACTCGACGGTGAAGTAGCGCCGGAGCTCGCCGTCGACCGTGTCGCGCAGCAGCAGCTCGAACGACGCGTCGGCCGCCTCGAACGTGTGCCCCCTGGCCTCCAGGTCCTTGACCCGCTCGACCAGCTGCCTCGACTGCTCGCCGGTGAGCTCGTAGCCCAGCTCGCGGCCCTTCAGCTCGACCGAGGCGCGGCCGGCCATGTCGGAGACCAGCATGCGCATGTCGTTGCCGACCTCGGCGGGGTCGATGTGCTGGTAGAGGTTCGGGTCCACCTTGATCGCCGACGCGTGCAGGCCCGCCTTGTGCGCGAAGGCCGACGTCCCGACGTACGGCTGGTGGGAGTTCGGGGTGACGTTGGTGACCTCGGTGATCGCGTGGGCGATGCGGGTCATCTCGCGCAGCGACTGCGGCGGCACGAGGTCGAATCCCCGCTTGAGCTGGAGGTTCGCCACCACCGTGAACAGATTGGCGTTGCCGGAGCGCTCGCCGTAGCCGTTGGCGCAGCCCTGCACGTGCGTGGCGCCGGCCGTGACCGCGGCCAGCGTGTTGGCGACCGCGCAGCCGGTGTCGTCGTGGCAGTGGATGCCGATGCGGGCCCCGGTGCCGGCCGCCTCGTGCACCACGTCGGCCAGCTCGTCGGGCAGCATGCCGCCGTTGGTGTCGCACAGCGCGACCACCGACGCCCCGGCCTCCGCGGCCGTGCGCAGCACCTCCAGGGCGTACGCCGGGTTGGAGCGGTAGCCGTCGAAGAAGTGCTCGGCGTCGAGGAAGACGCGCTGGCCCTCCGCGGTCAGGTGGGAGACCGTGTCGCGGATCATCGCGAGGTTCTCCTCCAGCGTCGTGCGGAGGGCCAGTTCCACGTGACGGTCGTGGCTCTTGGCCACGAGCGTCACGATCGGCGCGCCGGATTCGCGCAGCGCGGCCACCAGTGGGTCGTCGGCGGCCTTCACGCCCGCCCGGCGGGTCGCGCCGAACGCGGCGAGCTGCGCGTGCTTCAGGTCGAGCTCGGTCTGAGCCCGCCGGAAGAACTCGGTGTCCTTGGGGTTCGCGCCCGGCCAGCCGCCCTCGATGAAGCCGACGCCGAGGCCGTCCAGGTGACGTGCGATGGCCAGCTTGTCGGCGACCGTGAGGTTCAGCCCCTCCTGCTGGGCGCCGTCGCGGAGCGTCGTGTCGTACACATGGAAACGATCGTCGGCCATCTCTGTGTCTCCTTCGCGGGGTTGCGTCTCGCCGCGCGCTCATCGGCCTGTGGATCCGCTTGGGGCCAAACAAAAAGACCCCTCACGGACGTGAGAGGTCTGCGCGCCGGCGGTGTCCTTTTAGCCGGCGCGCCTGCCGATAATGAGCAGACCGTAGAACATGGTGCTGAGCAGTTTGCCACAGCCGGTCACCCTCTGGCACATCGATCTCATAGTACGAGATATCCGAGGGTGTTCGCGCAGGTCAGCGGGCTCGACGATCTAGTGTGATGCCATGAAGGCCGCCAAGTTCATCACCCCTGCCGTCGCCGAGTATGCCGCGGCGCACACGAGCCCGCCCGACGACCTGCTCGCCGACCTGGCCGAGGAGACCCACCGGCTGGTGGGCGACCGGATCTCCATGCAGATCGCGCCGGAGCAGGGCACCCTGCTGACCATGCTGGTCCGGCTCAGCGGCGCCCGCAGCGCCGTGGAGGTGGGGACCTTCACCGGCTACTCGTCGATCTGCATCGCCAGGGGCCTGCCCGCGGATGGGCGCCTGATCGCCTGCGACGTGAGCGAGGAGTGGACGGCGGTGGCCCGCCGCTATTGGCAGAAGGCGGGTCTCGACGACCGCATCGAGCTGCGCCTCGGCCCGGCCGCGGACACGCTGCGGGCCATGCCGGCGGGCGAGAGCATCGACTTCGCCTTCATCGACGCCGACAAGGCGGGCTACCCGGTCTACTACGAGGAGATCCTGCCCCGGCTGAGGCCCGGCGGCCTGATCGCCGTGGACAACACGCTCCAGCACGGCGACATCACCGATCCCGCCGCCGACGGCACCGTGCCCGTGATGCGGGAGTTCAACGACCTCGTCGCCCGCGACTCCCGGGTGACGAGCGTGCTCCTGACCGTCGCCGACGGGCTCACGCTCATCAGGAAGAACTGAACCCGGGATCTCGATGGACGTAGGGCAATGACCGGGTAATAACGCGCCATAGAGGCGCGGGACGCATGATCGCCGCCCCCTCGATGAGTACGCTCGCGAAGCGATTCGCAATGGCGGATCGCTTTGCCCGGGGCTCGTCTTTATCACCCGGCGCCTGATGCGACCAGGCGTCTGATCCGAACAGGGGGCGGCGAATGACTTGTCGGCGCGGCAGCAGGGCGTTTCTCACCGGCAGGATCGCCGGTCTCCTTCTCGCCGGAACATCGGCTTCGACCGCGTTCATCGCCGGCGTCGTCCCGCTCGGGGCCGCCGCCGACAACGGGCACGGCCGTGGCGATCGCGCGGTGCGCAACGTCACCTCAGCCCAGGGGAAGGACCCGCAGGACCGGCCCGGGGACAGGCTGTCGGTGTCCGGCGACACGCGCAATCGCGGCTACCAGCACACGTCCGCCAACACCGCGGGCGGCTCCTCGAACGTGCAGAACGCGCTGTGCCGGCGCGCCCGGGTCTGCAACATCACCCAGCACGTGACCGTCACCGGCCCGACCGCGAGCCCGGCGCCCAGTGCCAGGCCCACTCCGGTGCCCACGGTCACCGTCACGGTGACCGTGACGCCCACGCCGTCCACCGCGCCGTCCGCCGCTCCGCGCGTCGTGGCCGCGCCGGCGCCGTGCCCGGCCTCGCGGCCCTTGATCAGCATCGACGCGAGGGCCGGTGTGAGCGGCGGGGGCCTGCTCCACGGGCTGGTGTCGCTGTCCGTCCTGGCGGTGGGCAGGGCCTGCCCGGGCGCCATCGGCTGAACGACCGCGTGAACCCTGCCCTTGAACCCTGCCCTTTAGCCCCTGCCCCTTGAACCCTGCCCCTCAAGCCGCCCCTCAAGCCGCCCCTCCAGCCCTGCCCGGGGACAGGTGGGCCGGTGCGACGGCCGTCAGCAGATCTTGTGGATCCAGTGGTGGGTGTCGGGACGGCTGCCGTACTGGATGCCCACGAGCTCCTCGCGGATCTTCATCGTGACCGGCCCGGGGGTGCCGTCGCCGACGGTCCAGCTCCGGTCGACGCCCTTGACGGAGCCGACGGGGGTGACGACGGCGGCGGTGCCGCAGGCGAAGACCTCGGTGAGCTCGCCGGACTCGCAGCCCGCCTGCCACTCCTCGATGGAGATCTTGCCCTCCTCCGCCTTGTATCCCAGCTCGCCGGCCAGGCTGAGGATCGAGTCACGGGTGATGCCGGGCAGCAGCGTCCCGGTGAGCGCGGGGGTGACGAGGCGGTCGCCGAAGACGAAGAACAGGTTCATCCCGCCCATCTCCTCGACCCACCGGTGCTCGAAGGCGTCGAGCCAGACGACCTGGTCGCAGCCCTCCTCGACGGCCTGCCGCTGGGCCACGAACGCCGCCGCGTAGTTGCCGCCGCACTTGGCGAACCCGGTGCCGCCGGGCGCCGCACGGGTGTACTCCGTGGACAGCCAGACCGACACCGGCTTGAGGCCACCGGTGAAGTACGACGCGGCGGGCGAGGCGATCACCATGTACTTGTAGGTCCGCGAGGGGTGGTTCACCCCGAGGGCGGGCTGCGTTGAGATCATGAAGGGACGCAGGTAGAGGCTGTGACCCTCGGTGGTCGGCACCCAGTCGCGGTCGGTCTGCACGAGGAGTTCGAGCGACTCGACGAACGTCTCCTCGGGAAGCTCCGGCATCGCCATCCGCAGCGCCGACCGGTTGAACCGCGCCGCGTTCGCGTACGGCCGGAAGGCGACGATCGAGCCGTTCGGCTGCCGGTAGGCCTTGAGCCCCTCGAACAGCTCCTGGGCGTAGTGGAACACCGACGTGGCCGGGTCCAGCATGAGCGGACCGTACGGCTGGAGCTTCGCGTCGTGCCAGCCCTCCCCCTCGGTCCAGTCGATGGAGATCATGTGGTCGGTGAAGACCTGACCGAAGCCGGGGCTCGTCAGCACCTGCTCGCGCTCGGCCGCACTGCGGGCCTGCGGATTGAGCTGCACGTCGAACCTGAGGTGGGTGGTCATGCGGGGTCCTTCTCTCTACGTCGTCGTAGTAATTGTGCGACGAGTCGGCTAAGGGAAAACTAGGGCATTTCACAGGTATGAAAAAGCGCATGGCGGCCCATACCGGGCCGCCATGCGCGTGATGTCGGGATGAGCGGCCGGAATCAGCCGGCTACTCGGGCGGCGATGTCGTCGCCGATCTCGCGGGTGGAGCGTGCCGTCCACGCGCTCTGGCGTTCGATCAGGTCGTCGGCCACGGCCTGCTCGACGCGGGCCCCCGCCTCGGCGTGGCCGAGGTGGTCGAGGAGCATGGCGACCGACAGGATCGTGGCGGTCGGGTCGGCCTTGCCCTGGCCCGCGATGTCGGGCGCGCTGCCGTGGACGGGCTCGAACATGGACGGCGCGGTGCGGGCCGGGTTGACGTTGCCGCTGGCCGCCAGGCCGATGCCGCCGGCGACCGCCGCGCCGATGTCGGTCAGGATGTCGCCGAACAGGTTGTCGGTGACGATCACGTCGAACCGCTGCGGCTGGGTGATGAAGAACATGGAGGCCGCGTCGACGTGGCAGTAGTCGGTCTCGACCTCGGGAAACTCCAGGCTGAGCCGGTCGACGGTGCGCGCCCACAGGTCGCCCGCGTAGGTCAGCACGTTGGTCTTGTGGACCAGCGTCAGCTTGCGGCGCGGCCGGGTCATGGCCTTCTCGAAGGCGTAGCGCACGACGCGCTCGACGCCGTAGGCCGTGTTCAGGGACTCCTGCGTGGCGATCTCGTGCGGCGTGCCGCGGCGCATCGCGCCACCGGCGCCGGCGTACGGCCCCTCGGTGCCCTCGCGGACGACGACCATGTCGATGTCCTCGGGGCGGGCCTGTCCGAGCGGGGTCGTCACGCCGGGGAACAGCTTGACCGGGCGGAGGTTCACGTAGTGGTCGAGCTCGAAGCGCAGGCGCAGCAGCAGGTCGCGCTCCAGGACGCCGGGCGGCACGCTCGGGTCGCCGACGGCGCCGAGCAGGATCGCGTCGTAGCCGCGCAGCTCGTCGAGCACCTCGTCGGGAAGGGTCTGCCCGGCCGCGTGATAGCGCCTGGCGCCGAGGTCATACTCGGTGGTCTCGGACTTGACGCCCGCGGCGTTGAGGACCTTGAGGCCTTCGGCGACCACCTCGGTGCCGATACCGTCACCGGGGATCACTGCCAGGCGGATGTTGCTCGACTCCATGCGTGTACCTTACCGGTTGTCTCGGGGATCGAAACACGATCTCACCATTCGGTCCATAGCCGGGTATAGCCGCGCGTCAGGCGGGTCCCGCCGCGACGGCACGTTCGAAAACGAGGTCGCGCGCCGTGGACAGCCCGACCGCCGGCGCCCCGAGGATCACGGCGTCCGGCCCGAGCGTGGACGTCGATCATCACACCCGCGCCGGCGCCCGTCCCGACGGACACGAGGACGAAGTGGGAGACGCCCTTGCCCAGGCCGTAGGCGCCCTCCCCTCCCGCCGATTTCCGGCCAGGTCAGCGCTGCGGTACGCCCCCGTTGTCGCGACGGTCGAGCGCGATCTGCAGCGCCGCCGCCGCCTCGTCCTCGGCGTCCTCGGAACGACCCCAGGGATACATCTCGTACATGGCGATTCTCTCTTCGACGGAGAAATGCGGAGAGCGGGACCCGGCTGTCGCGGGTCCGGCGTGCCGGCCGCCGATGGAACGCGGGTCACGCGTCACGGGCGAGCCGAAGGCCGGCTGCGCGGTGCTCCGCGACGGGCCGGCCTGCCCTGATCAGGCCCCGTCGCGGCAGGTGGAAGCGCGGGGCGCCTCGTCATCGCAAGAGTACCCCACAATCTCGTAGGACGACCTAGTATCTCACCTGATGAGACGCAGTCCACGAAACGGGATAACGGGCGGAAAAAACGAACGGCCCGGCGCACGAGGCGCCGGGCCGTTCGAGGAGGCGATGCCGGAGTGTCAGTCCTCCAGGTCGACCGTGCGGCCGCTGTCGGCGCCGATCTCCCCGGCGATCTGCTCGACGACGTCGGACGGGATCGCGGTGTCGACCGTCAGCGCGATGAGCGCCTTGCCGCCCTTCACGTCCCGGGAGACCTGCATGGAGGCGATGTTCACGTTCTGCTCGCCGAGCAGGCGGCCGACGATGCCGACGATGCCGGGACGGTCGGCGTAGGTGAAGAACGCCAGGTGCTCGGTCGGCTCGATCTCCATCGCGAAGCCGTTGACCTCGACGATCTTGGTGAGCTGCCGGGGGCCCGACAGGGTGCCGGACACCGAGACCGTGCGGCCGTCCGCGAGCACGCCGCGCACGGTGATGACGTTGCGCCAGTCGGGGCTCTCCGAGCTGGTGACCAGCTCGACCACGACGCCGCGGTCCTTGGCCAGCAGCGGCGCGTTGACGTAGGTCACCGCGTCCTCGACGACGTCGGTGAAGACGCCCTTGAGCGCGGCCAGCTCCAGGACCCGGACGTCCTGCGCGGCGATCTCGCCGCGGACCTCGACGTCGAGGCGGGTGGCCACCTCGCCCGCGAGCGCGGTGAAGATGCGGCCGAGCTTCTCGGTGAGCGGCAGGCCCGGCTTGACGTCCTCGGCGACCGCGCCGCCCTGGACGTTCACCGCGTCGGGCACGAACTCGCCGGCGAGCGCCAGCTTGACGCTGCGGGCGACCTGCGTGCCGGCCTTCTCCTGGGCCTCGTGGGTGGAGGCGCCGAGGTGCGGGGTCACCACGACCTGGTCGAACTCGAACAGCGGGCTGTCGGTGCAGGGCTCCTTGGCGAACACGTCGATGCCCGCGCCCGCGACGCGGCCCTCCTTCAGGGCGGCGTAGAGGGCGTTCTCGTCGATGATCCCGCCACGGGCGACGTTGATCAGCCGGACGGTCGGCTTGACCATGTGCAGCTCGCGGTCGCCGATGAGGCCGATGGTCTCCTTCGACTTGGGCAGGTGGACCGTGATGAAGTCGGCCTGCTGGAGCACCTCCTCCAGCGACGCCAGCCGCACGCCCATCGCGGCGGCGCGGGCCGGCTGCAGGTAGGGGTCGTACGCGATGAGCTCGACGCCGAACGGCTGCAGGCGCTGCGCGACGAGCTGGCCGATCTTGCCGAGGCCGAGGATGCCGATGACCTTCTCGTCGAGCTCGACGCCGGTGTACTTCGAGCGCTTCCACTCGCCGCCCTTGAGCGCGGAGTGCGACTGGGCGACGTTGCGGGCGCTGGCGAGGATCAGCGCGACCGTGTGCTCGGCGGCGCTGGTGATGTTGGAGGTCGGGGCGTTCACGACCATGACGCCGGCCTTGGTCGCCGCCTCGACGTCGACGTTGTCCAGGCCTACGCCGGCACGGGCGACGACGCGCAGCTTGGGCGCCGCCGCGATGGCCTCCGCGTCGACCTGGGTGGCGCTGCGTACGATCAGGGCGTCCACGTCGGCGAGGGCGGGCAGAAGCTGCGACCGGTCGGCGCCGTCGGTGTGCCGGACCTCGAAATCCGCGCCGAGCACGGCGAGGCCCGCTTCTGAGAGCTCTTCTGCGACAAGTACGACGGGCTTGTTCACTGGGTTGAGTCCTTCGTGAAGTGCGACAGCGCGAACGACGTGAGTCTATCCGGGCCTTGTGAAAGCTCTCACGAGCGCCCGGCA
The DNA here is from genome assembly GCF_006874475.1 of Microbispora hainanensis. Lineage (GTDB taxonomy): Bacteria > Actinomycetota > Actinomycetes > Streptosporangiales > Streptosporangiaceae > Microbispora > Microbispora hainanensis. The sequence goes on along the minus strand of NZ_VIRM01000014.1, from coordinate 133,018 downwards.
TACGAGACGCGCAAGGTCTCGGCGGTGTCGCGACGGCACGACGACCTGGTCTCGGAATCGCGGTCCGCTCGGCTCCGGGGCCCGGCCGCCGGGAGGTTCCGATGGGGCCCCGGGGGATTCGTGAGACTCGCTCACGTACGAGCCCGACCGATGGATGTACCCCGGCTTCGCCTGATCCATCCAGACTGCCACCCATCTCGGTATTGATCGCACCTAATCTTGGGGATTAGCCTGATTCGCCATGGTCCAGTCCCTATCGTTCAGGCTATGAGCATCGGGAACCCCTCCCTGGGCGACGTTCTCGCGCGGCATGGCAGCCCCCGGCAACTCCTGGCGGCTCTCGCGGAGTGGGGCATCCTGGTGGCGGTCCGCCCCGACCGCTCCGTGGTGCTCGGCACTACGCAGAACGGCGAACGCGTTCTGCTCGGCTACACGGGACCGGCGACCTACGCCCGGCACCGTGGCAGCCACTCCCTGTCGGCGTGCGACGCCGACACCATCCTCGACATCCAGCGCGTCACGGGCGTGCGCGAGATCGTGATCGACGCGGCCGGCCCCGCTGCCGCCGCCGTGCCGATCGACGACCTGCGCCGCTATCTGGAGCAGACCCGCACCGGTCCCGCTCCGGCGCTGTCGGCCCTGGGCTCGGCCGCCCCCACTGCCTACGCCACGGGCGCGATGGCGACCGTGACCCGTGCGCAGGCGGCGCGGCAGGCTCCACCGCCGCCCACACCCGTTCCTCCCATGCCCGCCCCTGTGCCGGAGGCGGCCTCCGCGCTCCCGTCGCAGTGGGTCCCCGCTCCCCGCCAGCACCTGTCGGGGGCGATGCAGGTCGTGGACCCCGGCTATCGCCGGACGCGCCATCCGATCCTGCCGGCGCTGCGGGTGGCGGTCGCGGAGCTGCTCCCGGAGTATCCCTACGTCCACCACGTCTGGATCTCCGAGGCGCGTACGGCCGCCGGGCTGTGGGGGATCATGCTGCACGTCAAGGTGCACATCTCGGGCGCCGACGACATCGTGAAGGAGCTGCACCGGCGGGTGCGCAGCCGGCTGCCGCAACTGGCGGCCAGCGAGGCGCCGGTGCTCATGGCCCGGGTCGCCGACGCCCACACCGAACGCCGCCTGATCGAGATCGGCGCGCACGTCGTCTTCCCCGACGTACGCGACTGAGCCCGCAGGCCCGTCACCGATCTCCGCCGGGGCCGCCCCGGCGGAGATCGGCAGGACACCGGGCAGCCGCCGAACCGTTGCCGATCAGTCCTTCCTAACGGACGCTTGCTCGGCTTGAATGGCGCCATGGTTTCCACGGCGACGCCGTCCCCGTCGAAGGTCTCCCTCGGGGTTCGCCTCGGGTACGCCGTCGGCTCGTTCTGCACGGCCAACTTCTCCACGATCCCCGGGCTGCTGCTGCTCTTCTACATGACCAACGTGCTCGCGGTCCCCGCCGCGCTCGCGGGCGTCGTGCTCTTCGTGCCCAAGGCCTGGGACCTGATCGCCAACACGATGGTCGGCCGGTGGTCGGACCGCACGGTCTCGCGCTGGGGACCACGCCGCCCGTGGCTGCTCGCCGGGGCCGCGGTGCTGCCGGTGTCGTTCGCGCTGGTGTTCGCCGGGCCGCCGCTCACCGGCGTGCCCGCCGCCGCCTACGTCGGCCTCACGTTCCTGCTGGCCACCACCGGATACGCGCTGTACGAGGTGCCGTACAAGGCCATGCCGGCGGAGATGACGACCGACTATCACGAGCGGACCTCGCTGCTGCAGTGGCGCATGGTCCTCATCGCGGTCGGGATCGCGATGAGCGGCATCCTCGCCCCGGCGATCGCCGGCGAGACGGCCGGCGGCTATCGCACCATGGGCCTCGTCTTCGGCGTGATCCTGCTCACCGCGATGCTGGCCTCGTTCTTCGGCACCGCCCGCGCGCCGTTCACGGCCCCGCAGAAGTCCGAGGGGACGCTCCGCGAGCAGCTCGCCGCCGCCCGCACGAGCAAGCAGTTCCTGTGGCTCCTCGGGCTCAGCTCCGCGCAGACGCTCGGGGCCGGCGTGATGCTCGCCGGGGCGCCCTACTTCGCCGCCTACGCGCTCGACGACACCTCCGCCACCACCACGCTCTTCGCGGCGCTCGTGGGGCCGATGCTGGTCACGATGCCGCTGTGGGTGTGGCTGGCCCGCAAGCTCGACAAGCGCGGCGCGATGATCCTTTCCGGCGCGCTGTTCACGTCCGGGGCGCTGCTGATCCTCGGGACGCCCGCGCTCGGCGAGCTGTACGCGCACCTGTGCGTGATGATCGTGGGCATCGGCTACGCGGGTCTGCAACTGCTGCAGTTCTCCATGCTCGCCGACGTCATCGCGCACGACGGCGCGGTCAGCGGCGAGCGCAGGGGCGGGGTCTTCACCGGCCTGTGGACCGCGGTGGAGAACGCGGTGACGGCGCTCGGGGCGACCGCGTACGGATGGGTGCTGAGCGTGGGGGGATTCATCTCCTCCGACCCCGAGCATCCGGTGACCCAGCCGGGCAGCGCCCACGTCGCCGTGGTGATCGGCGTGACCGTGGTGCCCGCCCTGATCACGTTCGCGGGCGTGCTGATGACCCTCAAGTACGACCTGACCGCCGACCGCCTCGCCGCCGTCACCGGCGGGAGCGCGCCCTCAGCGGCCCGCGCCTCCGGAAGCGACGGGCAGGACGGCGGGCGGCCCGAACCCGGGGAAGTGCTCCGCGCCGAGGACTGAGGGGATCGCGCGGATCCTCAGCCCGGTGACCCATCAGGCGGCATGCGGGCGGGCGTGGCGATCCCGGAGCCGCCGCGAGCGGCTGGAACGGGCGGCGCGGGAGGCCACGGACGACCTTAAGCGCACCTCAAGCCGGTCCCCGCGCCGATCACGCCACTGACCTGCGGATTATCGGACATTCAAGGCAGTGTGTGGCCTAAAGGAAGTTTAAGAGAAGGTAGATACTTTCCGGCTTGGACCGATTTATCACCACATGTCGGTCTCTGGCGCACCATAATGACGACTTCCCCAGCGTCTAACCCCCACTGGAGGAATGATCGTGAACAGAGCGCTCGGAGCGGTCCTGTGCCTCGGGAGCGTCGCGGCCGCCGGCATGACGGCGGCACCCGCTCAGGCCGAGGCCTGGCACGCGGGCTGCCGGGTCGCCGCCGCGAAGCCGTATGTCAGCGTGGACGGCAAGATCCGCGCGGCGGGCTCGCGGGCCGGTTGCGTCGACAACGCCCGTTTCCGGGTCCGGATCGTGAAGAGCAGGCCGGGCCCCGACCGCGTGATCAAGAGCGGCTCCAAGGTGGTCAGGAACGCGCGCGTCACCGTCGCGCTGACCTGCGTGGACGGCGCGTACTACAGCGTCGTCACCGACTATCGCGGCCACGTGTCGCGCTCGAAGCCGGTGCGCCTCGACTGCGACATCCCCACCCCGGTTCCCACCGCGACCTCCGCCCCACGTCCCAGCGGCGCCCCCTCCGCCGTCCCCAGCACCGCCCCCGCCATGAGCCCCTCCGCGAGCGCCCCTGCCGCGCCCAGCGCCTCTCCGACGAGCGGCTCGGCCGTGGGCACCGCCATCGAGAACGAGGTGGTGCGCCTCACCAACGTCGAGCGGGCGAAGGCGGGCTGCGGCCCGCTGAAGCACGACGCGCGCCTGCGCGCCGCCGCGTACGCCCACTCGGCCGACATGTCCGCGAAGAACTACTTCGACCACACCTCGAAGGACGGCCGCTCCTTCGCCGACCGCATCACGGCCGCCGGCTACACCTGGCGGGCCGCGGCGGAGAACATCGCCAAGGGCTACGGCACGGCCCAGGCCGTGGTCCAGGGCTGGATGAACAGCCCCGGGCACCGGCAGAACATCCTCAACTGCAACTACACCGACATCGGGGTCGGGTACGTCGCCGCGGGCGGCCCGTACTGGACCCAGGACTTCGGCCGGCAGTAGAGACGCGCCCACGGCGCAGGGAGCGGGGACGCCACGCCCGGCGCCCCCGCTCCCACCCCGGGATCGACGGGGAATACGGCAGTCTTCTGGACACCTCGGACCACTGCGACGGATACTCCTTTCATGAGCTCTCCCCCGGTTCGCGCCTCGGACGGGGACCGCGAGCGTGCGCTCAGCGAGCTCCGCGACCGGGCCGCCGAAGGACGCCTGTCCATGGAGACCTTCGTCGGCCGGGTGGACCTCGCGCTCCGCGCTCGCAGTCGCAACGAGTTGGACGAGCTGATCTCCGACCTCCCGCACCGCGGGCGGTGGCGCAGAAGGATCACCGACGCCGTCGCCTCCGTGTCGGAGCTGAGCAGCCGGATCGAGTCCGCCTGGCGGCGTCCCCGGCTGCCCCGGCTCGCCCTGCCCACCGACGGCCGGGCCCGCTACCTGGTCGGCCGCGGCTCCTCCTGCGACCTCGTCCTCGCCGACCTGACCGTCTCGCGGGTGCACGCCGAACTGCGGCGGGAGCACGACTCCTGGCTGCTCGTCGACCTCGGCTCGATGAACGGCACCCGGCTGAACGGCTGGCGCCTGGTCGGCCCCGCGTCCGTGCGGGCCGGCGACGAGGTGGCCTTCGGCGACTGCGTGTTCCTGGTCTCGATGCCCGCCTGATCGCTATACGTACATTTCCGTATTGCCGCCCTGGCACGGCTCACCGACGATCGCGGAAAGCCACTCACCCGGGAGCGGACTGTGCGGTTGTCACGACGTATCACGATCATGCTGGCCGGTGCCGTCCTGGCCACCGGAATCGCGGGCTCCGGCGTCCCCGCCGGGGCGCGGGGTCCGGCCCCCGGCATCGCGGACCTGACCCGCGACCTCGACCAGATCCTCGCCGACTCCCGGCTGGCCCCCGCGCGGGCGGGCGTCGCCGTACGTGCCGCCGCCACCGGCGAGGAGCTCTACTCCCTCGACGCGGACAAGCTGTTCGCGCCCGCCTCCAACACCAAGCTGCTCACCTCGGCCGCCGCTCTCGACACGCTCGGCACGGACTTCCGGTTCACGACCGACGTGCTCGCCGCGTCCAAGGCGGGCCGTACGGTCGCCGGCGACCTCACGCTGCGGGGCACGGGCGACCCCACCATGCTCGCCGCCGACTACGACGCGCTCGCCGCCAAGGTCGCGGCGGCCGGCGTCAAGGTCGTCACGGGACGGCTGCTCGCCGACGACACCTGGTTCGACGACGTACGGCTCGGCACCGACTGGGCCTGGGACGACGAGCCGTACTACTACGCCGGGCAGATCTCGGCGCTGACCGCGGCGCCCGACACCGACTACGACGCGGGCTCGGTGATCGTCTCGGTTGCGCCAGGAAGCGGCCCCGGCAAGGCCGCAAAGGTGTCCACCACCCCGGCCACCGGCTACGTGACGATCGTGAACAAGGCCGTCACCGGCGACGAGACGGACGTGCTCGTCGAGCGGCAGCACGGCACCAACACCGTCGTGGTCAGCGGCACGGTCGCCGAGCCGTACGACGAGTGGGTCGCGGTGTGGGACCCCACGCTCTACGCGGCCACCCTGTTCCGCGAGGGGCTGGCCCGGCACGGCGTGAAGGTGCTCGGGCCGACCGTACGCGGGACCGCCCCGGCGAAGGCCGTCACGGTCGCCGCACGCCGGTCGATGCCCCTCGGCGAGCTGCTCGTGCCGTTCCTGAAGCTGAGCAACAACATGCACGCGGAGATCCTCACCAAGGCGATGGGACGCAAGGTCTCCGGCGCGGGGACGTGGGCCGCCGGACTCGCCGTGACGACCGCGTTCGCGCAGGCGAACGGCGTGAAGACGCTGCGGCTGCGGGACGGCTCGGGCCTGTCGAGGGTGGACGCCCTGACGCCCGCCGGGATCACGGCCCTGCTCGCGGCGGTGCGCGGCAAGCCCTGGTTCCCCACCTGGTACGCCGCCCTGCCGATCGCGGGAGAAGCGGAGCGCATGGTCGGCGGGACGCTGCGCAGCAGGATGGGCGGCACGGCGGCGGCCGGGAACGTGCACGCCAAGACCGGCTCGCTGACCGGCGTGACCGCGCTGTCGGGCTACGTGACCAGCGCGGACGGCGAGCCGCTGGTCTTCTCGGTCATCAGCAACGGCTACCTGTCCGGCCCGCCGCGCGACCTCGAGGACCGGATCGCCGTGAGGCTGGCCCAGTTCACCAGGAACGCCCCCGTCGACGAGACGGCGAACGAAACGGTGGACGAGACGGCGGACGCGCGCGGCGTGGCGCCGGAATCGACACCGCAGGAGGCCGGCCCGGTGTCCCGGCGGCCCTCGGCCGGTGACCTCGAATGCTCCTGGCTCAAGCCCGCCCGCTGCTGACCCGCCCGGCCCCGGCGCCGACCGGCGAGGCCAGTGCCGGCCGGCGGGAGGCGTGAAACGCGACGCGGCGCCGCTCCCCACCCTTCCGGGCGGGGCGCGGCGCCGCGGTCACGCGAGCGTTCGCGAGCCTCAGGCCTGCTCGCCCTTGAGCCAGCTCATCATCGGGCGGAGCTTTGCGCCGGTCTGCTCGATGGGGTGGCCCGCCAGCTCCTCGCGGTAGCGCTTGAAGTTGGTCTGGCCGGAGTCGAACTCCTCGACCAGCTCGCGGGCGAAGCGGCCGTCCTGGATCTCGTCCAGGATGCGGCGCATCTCCTTCTTGGTCTCCTCGTTGATCACGCGCGGGCCGCGGGTGTAGCCGCCGTACTCGGCGGTGTCGGACACCGACCAGTACATCTTGGAGATGCCACCCTCGTACATGAGGTCCACGATCAGCTTCATCTCGTGGAGGCACTCGAAGTAGGCGACCTCCGGCTGGTAGCCGGCCTCGATCAGCGTCTCGAACCCGGCCTTGATCAGCTCGGAGACGCCGCCGCACAGCACGGCCTGCTCGCCGAACAGGTCGGTCTCGGTCTCCTCGGTGAAGGTCGTCTTCAGCGCGCCGGCGCGGGTGCCGCCGATGCCCTTGGCGTACGACAGCACGAGCGGCCAGGCGTTGCCGGTGGCGTCGCGCTCGACGGCGACCAGGCAGGGCACGCCGCGCCCGGCCGAGTACTGGCGGCGGACCAGGTGACCCGGGCCCTTCGGCGCCACCATGGCCACGTCGACGCCCGCCGGGGCCTCGATCAGGCCGTAGCGGATGTTGAGGCCGTGGCCGAAGAACAGCGCGTCGCCCTCGACGAGGTTCGGCGCGACGTGCTCGGCGTACAGGTGCCGCTGGATGTGGTCCGGCGCGAGGATCATCGTGAGGTCGGCCTCTTCGACGGCCTCGCCCGGAGACAGCACGCGCAGCCCGTCGGCCTCGGCCTTCTCGCGGCTCTTCGAGCCCTCGGGCAGGCCGACCCGGACGTCCACCCCCGAGTCGCGCAGGCTCAGGGCGTGCGCGTGGCCCTGGCTGCCGTAACCCAGAACCGCGACGTGGCGGCCCTGGATGATCGACAGGTCGGCGTCGTCGTCGTAGAAGATCTCAGTCACTTGCTTGCCTTTCACGGGTTGTCCGTCGCGACGTGCCTGCCATGGGAGCTATGCGCTGCGGTCGAGGGCGCGAAGCGAGCGGTCGGTGATGGAACGGGCACCGCGGCCGATGGCCACCATGCCCGACTGCACGAGCTCCTTGATGCCGTACGGCTCAAGGACCCGGACGAACGCCTCCAGCTTGTCGGTCGTCCCGGTGACCTCGATCGTGACCGCGTCCGTAGCCACGTCAACGCAACGCGCCCGGAAGAGGTTCACGAGTTCGAGGACGTGCGACCGGCTCTCCGAGTCGGTCCGCACCTTGATCAACATCAGCTCGCGCTGCACCGACTGGCTGTTGTCGAGCTCGACGATCTTGATGACGTTGACCAGCTTGTTGAGCTGCTTGGTGACCTGCTCCAGCGGGAGGTCCTCCACGTTGACGACGATGGTCATCCGCGAGATGTCGTCGTGCTCCGTGGGCCCGACCGCCAGCGAGTCGATGTTGAACCCGCGGCGGCTGAACAGGGCGGCGACCCGGGCCAGCACGCCCGGCTTGTTCTCCACCAGCACGGACAGCGTGTGGCGACTCATGCTTGCTCCATCTCCTCGCGCTGCTGGTCGTGAACGGGTCGGGCCTGGGCGGGGCTCATTCTCCACCCTCCCAGTTCGGCGCCATGTCACGGGCGTACTTGATGTCGTCGTTGCTCGTGCCGGCCGCGACCATCGGCCAGACCATCGCGTCCTGGTGCACGACGAAGTCGACCACCACCGGCACGTCGTTGATCTCCATGGCCTTGCGGATCGTGTCGTCCACGTCCTCCGGACGCTCACACCGCAGGCCGACGCAACCGTACGCTTCGGCGAGCTTCACGAAGTCGGGAATCCGCTTGGGCCGCTGCAGGTCGGTGTTGGAGTAGCGCTCGTCGTAGAACAGGGTCTGCCACTGGCGGACCATGCCGAGGTTGCCGTTGTTGATGACCGCCACCTTGATCGGCACACCCTCGATCGCGCAGGTCGCCAGCTCCTGGTTGGTCATCTGGAAACACCCGTCGCCGTCGATGGCCCACACGACCTTGTCGGGGCAGCCCATCTTCGCGCCCATGGCGGCCGGGACGGAGAAGCCCATCGTGCCGGCGCCGCCGGAGTTGATGAACGTCCCCGGGTGCTCGTACTTCACGAACTGCGCGGCCCACATCTGGTGCTGGCCCACGCCCGCGGTGTAGATCGCCTCCGGTCCCACCAGCGCGCTCAGCCGCTCGATCACGTACTGCGGGGCCAGCGAGCCGTCGGCGAACTCCTCGTAGCCCAGGGGGTAGGTCTCCTTGTAGCCGTTGAGGAGCCGCCACCACTCGGCATAGTCGCCCTTGCGGCCCTCGGCCTGCTCGGTTCGCACCGCCGTGATCAGGTCCCCGATCACCTCGCGGCAGTCGCCCACGATGGGGACGTCGGCGTGCCGGTTCTTGGAGATCTCCGCGGGGTCGATGTCGGCGTGGATGACCTTGGCGTGCGGCGCGAAGCTGGACAGCTCACCGGTCACCCGGTCGTCGAAGCGGGTGCCGAGCGCGATCAGCAGGTCGGAGCGCTGCAGGGCGCCGACGGCGGACACGCTGCCGTGCATGCCGGGCATGCCCATGTGCTGGGGGTGGCTGTCGGGGAAGGTGCCCCGCGCCATCAGCGTGGTGACCACCGGGATGCCGGTCAGCTCGGCCAGCTCAAGCAGCTCGGCCGCGGCCCGCGCCTTGTGCACGCCGCCGCCGACGTAGAACACCGGCCGCTTGGCCTCGGTCATCAGCCGGGCGGCCTCGCGGATCTGCTTGGAATGCGGCCGGGTCACCGGGCGGTAGCCGGGAAGCTGCATGACCGGCGGCCAGGAGAAGGTGGTGGTGGCCTGCAGGGCGTCCTTGGCGATGTCCACGAGCACCGGCCCCGGACGGCCGGTCGCGGCGATGTGGAACGCCTCGGCGATGGTCCGCGGGATGTCCTCGGCGTTGGTGACGAGGAAGTTGTGCTTGGTGATCGGCATCGTGATGCCGGAGATGTCGGCTTCCTGGAACGCGTCGGTCCCGATGAGCGGGGTGGAGACCTGGCCGGTGATCGCGACGATCGGCACCGAGTCCATGTAGGCGTCGGCGATCGGGGTCACCAGGTTGGTCGCCCCCGGGCCGCTGGTGGCCATGCACACCCCGACCCTGCCGGTCGCCTGCGCATAGCCCTCGGCCGCGTGGCCGGCGCCCTGCTCGTGCCGTACAAGCACGTGCCGGACCTTGGTCGAGTCGTAGAGGGGATCGTAGGCGGGGAGAATGGCCCCGCCCGGGATCCCGAACACCGTGTCGACCCCGACCTGCTCCAGCGCCCGCACGAGGGCCTGGGCACCTGTCATTTTCTCGGTCATCGGCTCGTTCCTTGTGGCTGAGCTTGCTTCTGGCTGGGCTGCTTGGCGTGACTCCTGGCATAAAAAATGCCCCATCCGCTGAGCGGAGCTGGGGCGCGCGCAGGACCTAGTGCTTCGTCAGGCTGCGCGCCTGCGAAGTACTACGAGAATCCCACCGCTATGCATGGCTACAACGATGTCCGATGGAGCGCCTCCACGTCAAATCATCTGGGACGCCCGTCTCGCCATCCAAGACACCCACAACGGACTCCCAGGCTATGCGACCCGCCACGCGCCCGGCACGATCCCGCGCCTCCGGCACGGCACACCGAGCGACGCGGGAAACGCCTACCCCTGCGCGCCTCCGGCACTGTGCCCTCTGGCGCGCCTCCGGCACGACGCTGTGCCCTCTGGCGCGCCTCCGGCACTGTGCCCATGGCGCGCCTCCGGCACGACGTCAGGCGGTGTTCTGGAGGGTCGTGCTCGGCATCAGGGAGTCGACGCCCCGTGCGGTCATGGGGCGGGCCACCAGATAGCCCTGGCCGCGCGTGCAGCCCATCTTGCGCAGGAGGTCGAGTTGCTCGGGACGCTCGATGCCCTCGGCGACGACGATCAGCCCGAGGTCGTTGCCGAGTTGCACGATCGTCTTCGTCAGCAGGGTCAGCGTGTCGTCGCGGCCGAGCCCGGAGACGAACGACGGGTCGATCTTGATCATGTCGACCGGCAGCTGCCGCAGGAACGCGAGCGACGCGTAGCCGGTGCCGAAGTCGTCGATGGCCAGCCGTACGCCGAGGGTCCTCAGCTCCGACAGCCTGCTGATCATCTCGCCGGCGTCCTCGACCAGCATCTCCTCGATGACTTCGAGGGTCAGCACGCTGGCGGGCAGCCCGCTCTCGCTCAGCGCCTCCGCCACGGTCTCCACGAAGCGCGGGGCCATGATCTGCCGCGCGGACAGGTTCAGCGCCAGCCCGATGTCCCATGACGACGCGCGCCAGGCCGCCACCTCGCGGCACGCCTCGCGCAGGATCCACTCGCTGAGCGGCACGATGATCCCGGTGTCCTCGGCGGGCCCGAGGAACTGCTCGGGCGGCACGAACGTGCTGCCCCGCCACCAGCGCACCAGCGCCTCGACGGCGGTCACCTGCGACGTGGCCAGGTCGACCACGGGCTGATACTCGATCGCGAACTGGTTCTCCAGCAGCGCCCGCTGCAGGTCGGAGGCGATCTCCAGGCGGCGCAGGACGTCGGCGTGCATGTGGGTGGCGAACACCTCCATCCGGCGCCCGCCGAGCTCCTTGGCCCGCGACATCGCCACGTCGGCGTTGCGCAGCAGGTCTCCGGGCGGCAGGTCCTCCTCGGCGAAGGCCACGCCGACGCTGGCCGTCAGCGCGATGTCCCGATCCGCGACCCGGAACGGCTCGTTGGAGACCGCGCGGACGAGCCGCTCGGCCAGGTCGATGGCGGTCTGCGCGTCGGTGCCGCCGGACCCGCCGCCCTCCAGCAGCACCGCGAACTCGTCCCCGCCCCACCGGGCGAGCGTGTCGTCGGCGCGTACGGCCGAGCGCAGGCGGCGGGCGGCCTGGCCGAGCAGGTGGTCGCCGCTGGCGTGGCCGACGGAGTCGTTGACGGAGGTGAAGCCGTCGAGGTCCAGGAAGATCACGGCGGTTCCGCCGGCGCCGCGGCGGGTGAGCACGTCCCGGGCGCGCTCCTCGAAGTAGGCCCGGTTGGGCAGCCCGGTGACCCCGTCGTGGAAGGTCAGGTGGGTGACCTGGTTGCGCAGGGCCACCTGGTGGCTGAGGTCGCGGATCGTGACCAGGACGAGGTCGTCGTCGCGTACGTGCCGGGCGGCGACGGACTCGGTGGGACGCCAGGTGCCGTCGGAGGCGCGGAACCGGCAGGAGATGCGGGTGCCGCCCCCCTGTGCCGCCCCGTCCTCCTGCGCCGGTCCACCCTCCTGATCCGGCCCGTCGTCCTCGTCGTCCATCATGCGATCGAGGAGCGCCTGTACGGCCGGCACGTCCTCGGGGTGGATGTAGTCGAAGATCGGCCGGAAGGCGAGGTCGTCGGGGCAGTAGCCGTACGTCGTCTCGAGGCCGGGACCGACCTCCTGGATGACCCCGCGTGGATCGCACACCAGCACGACGTCGCCGGTGTTCTCGGCGAGCCTGCGCAGTTGCTGCTCGCCGACGTCCACCAGGCGGCGCATGCCCGCGGTCTCGACCAGGAGCACGAACAGGCGGCCGAGCAGGACGAGGACGACCGAGGCGGCCACGATCACCAGGGCGGCGTCGCGGCTGTTGCCGATCGCGTACAGGGTGGCGACCAGCGTGGCGGCGGCGACCAGCACGAGCGGGGTGGCGGCCGTCAGCGCGGCGGGCAACGGCCTGACCGGCCGGTCCTCGTGCACCCACGGGGCGACGGCGAGGACCAGCAGCATGGCCGGGACGACGAGCCCCGCCGCGAGCGGCGGCGTGTCGCCGTCGAGGCGGGCGAGGGCCGTGGCCAGCTCCGCCGCCGTTATCGCGGTGAGCAGACCCACGCCGGCGAGCCCGACCACCCGGTTGCCCGATCGGGAGGCCGCCACGGCCGGTGTCACGGCGCAGGTCGCGAGCAGGCAGACCACGGGCAGCGCGAGCGCGACGAAGAACGCTCCGGTGTCCTCCGCCTTCCGGAACGCCGGGCCGAGCACGGCGACCCAGGCCACGGCGAAGACCGACGCCGCGCCCAGGTAGGCGTCGGCCGCCTGGCGTATCACCCCGCGTGTGAACGCGGGTGGTTTCACCGACATGCCGCAGCCGATCGCGAGCAGCACCGAACCGACGAGCATGAGCAGGTCGGCGAAGGTGAGCACGAACGGCGTGCCGTCGGCCACGGGGCGTACGCCGACGCCGAGGAGCCAGGTCAGCGACCCGGCGGCCATCCACCGCCACGCGCCGGGCTGGCGCCGGTGGGCGGAGACGACACGGGAGGCGGCCATGATCAGCGAGATGGCCGCGAGCAGGCCGGTGACGACTCCCGCGACCGCGGTCACGACCGGTGCCGAGCCTCCGGTGACCAGGGCCACGACGACCGCCACCGCGCCGAGCCCGGCCGCGGTGGTGAGTGGGACCCGGGGGTCACGCCTGCCGTTCACGCGCGTCGCCTCTGCACCTGTCGCCGATTCGTCTCCGGCTGTCGTGTCCGCCGGGGTTTCGGCCGAGTCCGGAGTCGTGTCAGCGTCGCCGGATTCGGTGGGGTGTGCCATCACTGCCCCTCCCGTTCTCGACTCGGCTTTACTCTCCCTGTCACATGGCCAGTGTGCGCACTCCCGCTGATCGAGAGGGGGACAACGAGCGAGTCGTCACCTATCTGATAACCAGCCGCGCACGCTGAGCTTCACCGTACGCACCCCAGGTCACGAGGCAGCCACGTTCCGGAATCCTTAACGGAGCGGTCAGTAATGCCCGGTGATCATGTTATCGAGTGGACGGCCCGTCAGATGACGGATCACCTGTTCCCGCACCAGCTTCCGCGTACGCCGCACCGAAGCGGGCGTGCTGCCGGCGATGTGCGGGGTGATGAAGACCCCCGGCGCGGTCCACAGCGGGTGGTCGGACGGCAGCGGCTCGACGGGCGTGACGTCGAGCGCCGCCCGCAGCCTGCCCGCCCGCAGCTCGGCCAGCAGCGCGTCGGCGTCCACGACCGACCCGCGCGCGGCGTTCACCAGCAGCGCGCCGTCCTTCATCCGGGCGAGGAACCCGGCGTCCACGAGACCGGCCGTCCCCGGGGTGGCGGGCACCAGGAGCACGACCACGTCCGCTTCGGGCAGCAGCGCGGGCAGTTCGTCCTCACCATGGACATGGCCGTGGACGTTGCCGCGGGCCGTGCGCGCCACCCGGACGATGTCCACCTCGAATCCGGCCAGACGGCGTTCGAGCGCCTCGCCGATCGAGCCGTACCCGACGATCAGCACCGTGCTGTCGGCGAGGACGCCGGTGTGGTGGTAGGTCCATTCCCGCCTGGCCTGGGCGGCCGCGAAATCGGGGAACTCCCGCAGCATCGCGATCATCGCGCCCACCGCCCACTCGGCCGTGCCCGCGTCGTGGACGCCGCGCGCGTTGCACAGGACCGCCTTCGGCGGCACGTGCGGCAGGTAGGGCTCGACCCCCGCCGTCACGGTCTGCAGCAGACGGAGGCTGGTCATGCGGCCCAGGAGTCCGGGAATGTCCGGCACCGGGACCAGCGGAGGCACCCAGACCTCCACGTCCTCGGGCGGGCCGGGCAGCGGCGTCCGCCCGTCGTACACGACGCAGTCGAGGGCAGGGAGTCCTTCGGGCAGCCCCGTGAGTGCGTCGGCGATGTCCTGTGATGCGACCCAGATCTTCACAGGAACAAACCTAGGGAACCATCGGCCCGGCCAGCGAGTATGGGGTGCATGAGGAGGTCATCAGGGATGGCGAACAGGCACGGGGTGGGCGCGGCGCTGCTGGGGGCGGCCCTTCTGACGGCGACCGCGGCGTGTGCGCCGGGCGAGGAGGGCGGGGGCAGGACTCCCCCGCCGCTGTCCGCCGCGAGCGACGACACGGGCGCCGCTGCCGCAGGCGGTGGCGAGGGTGCGACTCCGGGCGGCGGTGAGACGAGCGTCGCCCCGGCCGCGCCGCGCACGCTGGTCACCGGCCTGAGCGTGCCCTGGGCGATCGCGTTCCTGCCCGGCGGCGACGCGCTGGTGACCGAACGCGAGTCGGCGCGGCTGCTGCGGGTCACCCCGGGCGGCCAGGTCCACGAGGCCGGCGTGATCGAGGGGGTGGCCGCCAGCGGCGAGGGCGGCCTGCTGGGCGTGGCCGTCTCGCCCCGCTACGCCGACGACCACTACGTCTTCGTCTACTTCACCGCCCAGGACGACAACCGGATCGTCCGCTACCGCTATGACGGGCGGCTCTCCGACCGGAAGGTGATCGTCAGCGGCATCCCGAAGGGGGCCATCCACAACGGGGGCCGCCTCGCCTTCGGCCCCGACGGCTACCTGTACGCCTCGACCGGGGAGACCGGCGAACGCGGCATGGCCCAGGACAGGAACTCGCTCGGCGGCAAGATCCTGCGCATGACGGCGGACGGCCGGCCCGCCCCGGGCAACCCCTTCGGGACCCTCGTGTGGACCTATGGGCACCGCAACGTGCAGGGCATGGCCTGGGACGACCGGGGGCACATGTACGCCACCGAGTTCGGCCAGAACACCTACGACGAGATCAACCTCATCGAGAAGGGCGGCAACTACGGCTGGCCGGAGGTCGAGGGGGTGGGCCGCCGGTCCGGATACACCGATCCCCTGCTCACCTGGTCGACCGACGAAGCGTCGCCGTCCGGCCTCGCGTACGCCTCGGGGGCGCTGTGGGCCGCGGCACTGCGCGGCGAGCGCCTGTGGCGTGTGCCGGTGGACGCCTCGGGCCGCGCCGGGCGCCCCGCCGCGCTCTACAGCGGCGAGTACGGCAGGCTGCGCGCGGTGGCCACCGCGTCCGACGGCACGCTGTGGGTGGGCACCAGCAACCGGGACGGGCGCGGCTCCCCCAGGGACGGCGACGACCGGATCCTGGTGGTGCGGCCCTCCCCCTGACCGATCGGCACTGATCGATCGGCACTGATCGATCGGCACTGATCAGCGCCCCGTGGTCAGCGCCCCGCAATCAGGCACCTCGTGATCACGCCTCGTGGTCAGCGCCTCCTGGTCAGCGGCAGATGACCGCGGCCTGGGCGTGGTAGGAGGTGCGGAAGGTCTGCCGGGAGACCACCTCGCCGTTCTGCCGCAGCACCCGCGTCACGGCGGCGGTGAAACCGGGCTGCCCCTGTGTCGTCACGCAGCCCGGCCCCTGACCGGTCACGGCGGGCAGCTCGACCCGCTGCCCGACGACCGGTTCCTGCACGTCCACGTCGTACCGCTTGGTGCTCCACAGCGTCACGGTCAGCGAGGTGCCGCTCGTGGACGCATGGACGAGCACGCCGTATTGCGAGTCGTTCCTCCAGCGCAGGTCGGGGCCGGGGAAGGAGACGGCGGCCTCGGTGCCGATCGGCAGCTGGGAGGCGTGGACGTCGGGCGGGGTGTGCTCGCCGAGCCGGAGCCCGGCGCGGATCACGGCGTTCAGCAGGGTGGTCGCGGCCTGGGTCATCCCCGCCGCCTCCGTGCCGGCCCGGCCGCGGATCATGGTGGGGCCGATGCCGTCGAACCCCGCGGCCGCGGTGCGCGGGCCGACGACCTCGTTGAACGAGAACGTCTCCCCCGGCGCCACGAGGCGGCCGTCGAGGAGCGCGGCGGCGGTGCGGATGTTGCCCGCGCTCTGGGGACAGCAAGCGTAGGAGGTGGTGAAACGGCCGATCTCCTCCCGGATTCCCATCCGCTGCGCCGCGTCGTCGGTGATCCGTGGCGGGCCGTTCACGACCGACACGGCCACCGTACGGTCGCGGCCGTCGAGGGCGGCCAGCGCGTCGGCGGCGAGACGATCGGTGTCCACCCGGTCGCCCGGCCTGCCGGGCACCAGGACCGGCCGGCCGTCCTTGACCGTGAAGGCGGCGTCGCGGGCCACCCGCGAGGGGCCGACCAGCGTGGGCTCGACGCCCGCGATCGCCGCCACGGCGTCGAAGTGCGGCCGCAGGACCGCCCCGTCGGGCGCGAACGTGAGGTATCGCGCCAGTGTGGCCGGTGACAGGCTGACGGATGCGGCTCCGTTGGTCAGCGTGAGCGGCGCGGCCACCGCACGTCTCGCCCACTGCAGGGCGCGCCGCACCTCGGCCCGGGTGATGTGCGGCAGATCCCGCGACGTGGGCACCACGATGACGGCCACGGGGTCGAGATATCCCCGGACGATCTGGTCGGCCGTCGCCTTCCTGTCGATGACGCGGCCGACCCGCGGATAGATCGGGACCGGGGTGACCCCCTCGAACGAGACGTCGCCCTCGCGCCCCGGGTGTTCCAGCGGCGCGGCGACGAACCTGGCCACCGCCTCGTCGAGTTTGCGGCGGTCCACCGACACGACGGGCTTCACCTCTCGGGTGCCGGTCAGCGCGTTCCACACCTCCAGGGGGTTGGGAAAGCCGCCCGGCGCGGCCCGCACCGTGGCCTCGGCGTCGAGCATCAGACCGGCCTGCTGCGGGTCCACGGTCAGCCGCCGCGTGCCCTGCCGTACGATCACCGGCGTCCTTGCCTGCGCGTACAGGCGTTCGCGCAAGGTGGCGACGGCGTCTGCCCTGCTCTGCCCGCCGATGTCCACGCCGAGCACGGTCGTGCCGGGCAGCACCTTCCCCGCCATGAAGACGGCCGGCACGAGATAGAGCAACAGGAGCAACGCCGCCAGGCCGATCAGCGCACGGCGGAGCGTACGGCCCTGCGGGACGGGGTCGTAGAGGTCGTCGGGATCCAGCGACGGGACGACGGCGGGTTCCTCACGCGCCGGGCGCTCCGGCACCCGCCAGGGCTCGACCGGCTGAGCCGGCGGCGGGATGCTCCCGCCACCGGACGGCTTGGCGGCCGGAGCGGCGGGAGCGGGAGATCCGGCGAAGATGTCGGCCGACACCCCTTGGGGGAGGGCCGAGACCCCGCGGGGCAGCGAGGTGACGCGGCGCACCGGATGTTTGTGCGGAGGAGCGGACGCCGCCCCGGACGGATCCGTGGGCGGATCGACGGACGCTCCGGCGTTGCGCACGCCTCGGTCTCCTCCAGCTCAAGGTCAACTGCGATCAGTTAACCCTAAACGGCCTCCGCTGGATATGTCCCTGAGCAACACCTTCCGCGCTCGCCGGAAAGGTCGCTTTCCGTGCACAAGACGCGATTTTTCACCGACATCGCTTTCACCGGCAGCACTGTTCGGAACAAACCGGAACAAATCGAAGCGGGTCGGGAAAGGCCGACGGCCGGCCACGCGGAACCGCGCGGCCGGCCGTTCTCGCCTTGCCGTGGGACCCCCGCCGAGGCGTGTCCTCAGAGCGCTGCTCTCAGGACACGGGTTCTCAGGACACGGGTTCTCAGGACACGGGTTCTCAGGGCACGGGTTCTCAGGGCACGGGTTCTCAGGGCGCGGGTTCTCAGGGCACGGGTTCTCAGGACCGGGTGCTCAGCCCTGGACGCCCAGCTTCTCCAGGATCAGCTCGCGGGCCCGGCCCGCGTCCGCCTTGCCCCGGCTGGCCTTCATCACGCCGCCGACCAGCGCGCCCACGGCGGCGATCTTTCCGCCGCGCACCTTCTCTGCGGCGTCGGCGTTGTCGGCCAGCACCTGGTCGATGATCGCCGAGAGCTCACCCTCGTCGCTGACGACCTGGAGCCCGCGCTTGGCCACGACCTCGTCCGGGCCGCCCTCGCCGGCGAGCACGCCCTCCAGCACCTGGCGGGCCAGCTTGTCGTTCAGCGCACCGGAGGCGACCAGCTCGGTCACCCGGGCGACCTGCGCCGGGGTGATCGGCAGGTCGGCGAGCGCCGTCGCCGACTCGTTGGCCCGCCGGGCCAGCTCGCCCATCCACCACTTGCGCGCGTCGGCGGCGGGAGCGCCCGCGGCCACCGTCGCCTCGACCAGGTCGATCGCGTCGGCGTTGTGCATGGCGGCCATGTCCAGGTCGGACACGCCCCACTCCTGCTGGAGCCGCTTGCGCCGCGCCGACGGAAGCTCGGGCAGCGCCGCCTTCAGCGACTCGACCCAGGCCGGGTCGGGCGCCATCGGCAGCAGGTCGGGCTCGGGGAAGTAGCGGTAGTCCTGCGCCTCCTCCTTCGACCGCCCGGAGGTCGTCTGGCCGGTGTCCTCGTGGAAGTGACGGGTCTCCTGCACGATCCGGCCGCCCTCGGCGAGGATGGCCGCCTGGCGCTCGATCTCGCCCCGCACCGCCCGCTCGACGCTGCGCAGCGAGTTGACGTTCTTGGTCTCCGTACGGGTGCCCCACTCCGACGAGCCGCGCGGCATCAGCGAGACGTTCACGTCGCAGCGCAGCGAGCCCTGCTCCATCCGCACGTCGGACACGCCGAGCGAGCGCATCACCTCGCGCAGCTCGGTGACGTACGCGCGGGCGACCTCGGGGGCGAGCCGGTCGGTGCCGGCGATCGGCTTGGTCACGATCTCCACGAGCGGGATGCCGGCGCGGTTGTAGTCGACGATCGAGTAGTCGGCGCCGTGGATCCGCCCGGTCGCGCCGCCCACGTGGGTGGACTTGCCGGTGTCCTCCTCCAGGTGCACCCGCTCGATCTCCACGCGGACGATCTTCCCGTCCACCTCGACGTCCAGGTAGCCGTCCGTGCACAGCGGCTCGTCGTACTGGCTGATCTGGTAGTTCTTCGGCATGTCCGGATAGAAGTAGTTCTTCCGGGCGAACCTGCACCACTTGGCGATGGTGCAGTTGAGCGCGAGGCCGATCCGGATCGTCGACTCGATCGCCTTCTCGTTGGCCGTCGGCAGCGAGCCGGGCAGCGCCAGGCACACCGGGCAGACCTGCGTGTTCGGCGGCGCGCCGAAGGCCGTCGGGCAGCCGCAGAACATCTTCGATTCGGTGCCCAGCTCGACGTGCGTCTCCAGCCCCAGCACCGGCTCGAAGCGCTCCAGCGCCTCGTCGTACGGCATGAGCGTCGCGGTATCAGCCATGCTGGTAACCCAGTCCTTCCAATGCTTCGATCATGTCATTCCACCATTGCTGGAAGGCGGCCACCTTCCGCAGTTCAGCGATGCCGGCGGTCTCCGCCACCGACACATAGAAGTTCTGGAGCACGCCGTTCCCGTTCGGATTGAGACCGGCCCCCGCGAGCAGCGCGTCAATAACCGCCTTCGGGTTGCGGCAGGACTCCACTTCCGGCCCAGTCACGACCGACCGATCAAGCCTACGCACGTTGAGCACCCTCACGAGGGCCGCCGCGTCGGCGAGCACCCAGGCCTCCGTCTCCCTCATCGGCACAACGGCCACCAGCGGCTCCTCGAAGTCACTCGCCTGCCAAGTCTGCCGCATGCGTTCCAGCACAGGACCCGACTTGGCCGGTGGAGCTCCGTCATGGTGATAAAGGACCACGTCGAACGTTCCCCGTTCCCGATCCAGGGCTCTGAGCACCGGCTCAGACTTTGGTTGCCCGCCTTCGGCAGGCTGCGTACCTCCTGCACCTCCCTGCAGGCCGGGAAGGACTCGATCACGAGGTCCTCCAGGGCCCGGCGCAGCAGGATCGGCAGGAACCAGTCGTCCGACGGTCCCTCCCTGATCAGGACGCAGCTGAGGCTCCGCATCAGACCGGTTCCTCCACCCCGGCCCGGAACCTGTCGAGCTCGGAGTCCGTGACCCGCGGCCATCGCTCGCCGTCCCCGCGTACCGCGCCGTCATCTTCGCGCAGCCGTCGCACCCGGCTTACACGGCTGGCGACAGCGCCCTCCAGGATGGTCGTCATGTCGAGGAAGGCGATGTTCTCCCGCGGTACCGCGTCAAGCACCACCGGAGAGTGACTGGTGAACAGGGCCTGCCGTTGCAGAGGCCGGCCCGGGCCGGACGTCACGGCTTCGTCTTCGCCCGTGACCAGCTCCCGGGCGAGACCGAGCAACTGACGGAGTCTCTCCGGGAAGACGCCGTTCTCCGGCTCCTCGATCACCGCGGTTCCGTCGTCGTGCAACGCGGCCAGGATCGCCAGCATGCGCAGCGTTCCGTCGGACGCGAACTCTGCGTCCAACCCCCGGTCGTAGGGCGAGGCGAACTCGAGCCTGACGTCCCTGCGGCGCTTGTCCTCGACGATCTCGAAATCGCTGATCTCTCTCACCAGTCCGACGAGGTGCATCTTGATCTCGCCGACCACGCCGAGCGGCCTGTTCTCCGAAGCCGTCTCACGCGCCAGAAATCTCAGGTAGTTCGGCAGGTTCCGGCCAGTGGAGTCCATACGACGGGGTCCGCCGAGCTCACTCGCCCCACGTAGGGAGCCCGCTTCCAAATGCAGGGATCTGACCTGCGCCAACTCGTGCTCGATATCGCTGACGACCTGCCAGTCCGCCTTCGGAGAGCTGGGAAAGTACTGCAGTGCGGATCTTCTGCCCGATACGACCCACTCGTGCTCCATCGAGGGGATGACCCGTCCGGGTGACGACAAGGAGACGAGTCGCTGCGTCTCGATCGTGATCCCTTCGAGCTCCCCTTCGGGCACCGCCCACGCGAAGCACACCTCCCAACGCCAGCGGCTGCTCAGCGAAGAGCCTCGCGCCGGGAGAAGGAGTTCCAGCGCGAAACGCATCCGGTCGACGCGGCTGCCGTCGCCACGCTTGCGGAAAAGTCCCCGCGCGTCGCCCCGTACTTCCGACACTGCGGCGTCCACGCCGCGGGTCCCTGCCGTCGCGACGAACGTCAGCGCATCGAGGAGGTTCGACTTGCCGCTGGCGTTGGTGCCGATGAGCACGAGGAAAGGCGGCAAATCGAGCGCGAAGTTCTCGAAGGACTTGAAGCCGTCGATCTCGATGCGGGTGATCATGCCGCCGTTCCCCTCCTCTCGGCGACTAGAGCGCGGGCGCGCGGGACAGCAGCGGGCCGCCCCACCGGCTCTCGAAGGCCTTCTCCACGGCGGCGCCGACCCGGTAGCAGCGGTCGTCGGCCAGGACCGGGGCCATGACCTGCAGTCCGACCGGCAGGCCGTCCTCGTCGGCCAGGCCGCACGGCACCGAGATCGCCGCGTTGCCGGCCAGGTTGGTCGGGATGGTGCACAGGTCGGCGAGGTACATCGCCATCGGGTCGTCGGCCCGCTCCCCGATCGGGAACGCAGTGGTCGGCGTGGTCGGCGAGACCAGCACGTCCACCTGCTGGAAGGCCGCCTCGAAGTCCCGCATGATCAGCGTGCGGACCTTCTGCGCCTGCCCGTAGTAGGCGTCGTAGTAGCCGGACGACAGGGCGTAGGTGCCGAGCATGATGCGCCGCTTGACCTCGGGCCCGAAACCGGCCGCCCGGGTCAGGGCCATGACCTCCTCCGCGCTGCGGGTGCCGTCGTCGCCGACGCGCAGGCCGTATCGCATGGCGTCGAAGCGGGCCAGGTTGGACGAGCACTCCGACGGCGCGATCAGGTAGTACGCGGGCAGCGCGTAGGAGAAGGTCGGGCAGGAGACCTCGACGACCTTGGCCCCGAGGGACTCCAGCAGTTCGACGGCCTCGTTGAACCGGGCGAGGACGCCGGGCTGGTAGCCCTCCCCGCCGAACTCCTTGACCACACCGACCCGCATGCCCGCCACGTCGGCGTGCCGCGCGGCCTCGACGACCGGCGGGACCGGCGCGTCGATCGAGGTCGAGTCGAGCGGGTCGTGGCCGGAGAACGCCTCGTGCAGCAGCGCCGCGTCGAGCACGTTGCGGGCGAACGGCCCGGGCGTGTCGAGCGAGGACGCGAACGCGATCACCCCATAGCGGGACGAGCCGCCGTACGTCGGCTTCATGCCGACGATGCCGGTCACCGCGGCGGGCTGGCGGATCGAGCCGCCGGTGTCGGTGCCGGTGGACAGCGGCGCCTCGTAGGCGGACACCGCGGCCGACGAACCTCCGGAAGAACCGCCGGGGATCCGGGACAGGTCCCAGGGGTTGTGCGTCGGGCCGTACGCCGAGTTCTCCGTGGACGACCCCATGGCGAACTCGTCCAGGTTGGTCTTGCCGAGGATCACCAGACCGGCCTCGCGCAGGCGGCGGGTCACGGTCGCGTCGTACGGCGGGCGCCAGCCTTCGAGGATCTTCGAGCCGGCGGTCGTCGGCATGCCGGTCGTGGTGAACACGTCCTTGTGCGCGATCGGCACCCCGGCCAGCGGCCCGAGCGTCTCACCGGCGGCGATGCGCTCGTCGATCGAGCGCGCCTGCGCCAGCGCGGACTCGGCGTCCACGTGCAGGAAGGCGTTGACCCGGCCGTCGACCTCGGCGATCCGGTCGAGATGGGCCTGGGTGACCTCGACGGCGGTGACCTCTCGGGAGGCGACCAGCGCGCCGAGCTCGGCGGCGGTCTTGCGAATCAAGCTCATTCTTCCTCCCCGAGGATCCGCGGCACGCGGAATCGGTCGTCCTCCACCGCGGGCGCGCCGGACAGGGCGCCCTCCGGCGTGAGGCCGGGCCGTACGACGTCGGGCCGGAACACGTTGGTCAGCGGAAGCGCGTGCGAGGACGGCGGAATGTCGTCGGCCGCCACCTCCGCGACACGGGCGACGGCGCCGACGATCTGGTCGAGCTGGGCGGCGAAGTGGTCGAGCTCGTCGTCGGCCAGTGCCAGCCGGGACAGCCGGGCGAGGTGAGCGACCTCATCGCGGGTTATGGCGGACATGAGTCGTCGAACCCGTTTCATGATGGAGATTGGACCTACCCATCCTAGGGCTCGTCGCCGAGCGCGGCCGAACCGACGACGGCGCGTCACATCGTCTTAACGCGACTCCCGCATCGTGGCCGGCGCCCTGCCGCGCCCCTCAGCGCGGACTGCCCAGCGCGGACTGCCCAGCGCGGACTGCCCAGTGCGGACTCACCAGTGCGGCCTGCCCAGTGCGGACTCCCAGTGCGGCCTGCTCAGTGCGGCGCGAGCCGGGCGCCGCCGGTCTCGCGGTCGCGGAAGGCCGCACTGAGCCGGCCGCGCAGCCACGTGGTCGCCTCGCTCGCGGGCATGGGCTTGGCCAGCCACCAGCCCTGACCCGCCTGGCAGCCCATCTCGCGCAGCAGCGTCGCGACCTCCGGCGACTCGACCCCCTCGGCCACCGACCTCAGCCCGAGGGACCGCACGAGGTCGATGATCGAACGGACGATCCGCTCGTCGTCCGGCGACTCCCCGAGCCGCCGTACGAACGACGCGTCGATCTTGACCTCGGAGACCGGGAGCCGCTGGAGCCGTACCAGCGAGGAGTAGCCGGTGCCGAAGTCGTCCAGGGCGAGCTGGATGCCGAGACCGGCCAGGGTGCGGATCGTCTCGGCGCTGTAGGCCTGATCGGTCATCAGGATGCGCTCGGTGACCTCCAGACGGATGGCCTCGGGAGGCAGGTCCAGCTTCTCCAGCCCGGACTCCAGTTGCTCGGGCAGGCTCGAATCCAGGAGGTCGCGGGCCGACACGTTGACCGAGACCGGCACGTCGATTCCCGCGTGCCACCAGCGGGCCGCCTGCTGCAGCGCGTGGCCGATGACGTGCTGGGTGAGCTCGCGCATCAGGTAGGACTGCTCGGCCAGCGGGATGAACTCGGCGGGTGAGATGGGCCCGCGCACCGGGTGCCACCAGCGCAGCAGCGCCTCGATGCTCTCGACCCTGCCGTCCTCCAGGCTCACCTTGGGCTGATAGTGGAGCTCCAGCTCGTCGGCGTCGATCGCCCGGCGCAGGTCGCCGAGCAGGCTGAGCCGTTCCGGCGAGTTGCGGTCCTTGCCCGGCAGGTAGAACTCGACGCCCGTACGGCCCTCCTTGGCGAGGTACATCGCCACGTCGGAGCGCTGCATGAGCAGTTCGAAGTCCGGCGCGTGGTCGGGATAGAGCGCGATGCCGATCGACGCGTCGAGATCGAAGGTCATCCCCTCAAGGCGTACCGGCTCGGTCAGCGCGACCCGCAGCCGCGAGGCGACCTCCCTGGCCGCGTGGGCGTCCCTGATCGACGGCAGCAGCACCGCGAACTCGTCGCCGCCGAGCCGGGCGACCACGTCGCCCGGCCGCACGCTGTGGGTGAGCCGGTGGGCCACGATCTGCAGCAGCCGGTCGCCGACCGGGTGGCCCAGCGTGTCGTTGACCTCCTTGAAGCGGTCGAGGTCGAGCAGGAGCAGCCCCACCCGCTCGTGCTCGCGCGCCTCGGCCAGGGCCTCCTCGGTGCGCAGGATGAGCATCTTGCGGTTCGGCAGGCCGGTGAGCCCGTCGTGGGTGGCCTGGTGGTCGCGGCGCAGCGAGAGCGTCGCGGTGAAGTAGACCGCGGCCAGCGGCGCGACGAAGAGGGGCACCAGGGCCGTGGAGTGCGCCATCACGACCACGACGAGCGGCGCGAGCCCGAGCAGCGCCCCGTAGACGAGGGCCTGCGGGCCGATCGACGCCTTCATCACCCGGGCCAGCGGCCGGCGCTCGTGCAGCGCGACCGCCTGGCAGACCAGGATCGCGCGGACCGCGAAGTACGCCGACGCGGCCACCGCGATGGCCGGGATGTCCGCGCCGTCGGGCGTCCGGGGCGTGAGAGGCGCCGCATGCGCGCCGAACGCGGCGAAGGCCCCCGCGGCCGCCACGCAGGCCAGGGTCACCTGGGCGAGGTTGAACAGCACCCGGTGCCAGGCCCTGCGGTGCACCAGTCCGCTGACCACCACGGCGACCGCCTGCATCAGCGCAGCGGTCGGCAGGCCCTGGTACATCAGCACGGCGAAGGTGAACATCGTGGAGGCCGGCGTCCCCCCGACGAGCGTCGAGGAGCTGAACATGACCGGGCGCAGCTCGCCCAGCACGACCAGGACCGTCAGCATCCAGAACAGCGGAGTGCGGGCCACCTCGCCCAGTTCGCCGAAGCCGAGCCGCACCTGCGCGATCACCAGCGCGGTGACGCCGACGGCGGTGACCGCCGTCAGGTAGGCCCACAGGGGCGAGCCCGGGCGCGGTCCGGTGTCCCGGGTGTCGACGGGCGTGGACATTTCGCCCAGGTCGACGGCGGGCAGGAGGACACGTGGCACCCCGGCAAGCGGCATAAGACCGCGTGAAAGCGTCATCGGTAAGAAACCCCCCAAGAGGTCACTATGGGAGGGTACGACCTCTGGGCCACTTCGCGAAACCGCTTGGGCACACTCCGTCACCATGATTTCTGGAGATATCACGGTCTGACCGGAGTTGGGGTGAAAGTTTCAAGTGCTCCACAGGTCCGATCCCCCGCCCGCCTGCGCCTATTAGGTTGGCCGTCCAAACAAAACCTGAGCGACCCTTCTTGGACCCGCTGTTGGCTCCCTACCATCCAGAGGTGTGGGAGCGCTCCCACTCTACCGGACGGAGTATTTCCATGTCTCGCAGATTGACGGCAGCTGTACTGACAGCGGTCGCCACGGCCGCGGTGGGAGCGTCCGTGCTCACCTCCCCCGCCGCGCAAGCCGCCGACTCCGCCTTCTACGTCGACCCGACGACCAACGCGGCCCAGTGGGTGGCCGCCAACCCCGGCGACAGCCGCACCCCGGTGATCCGGGACCGCATCGCCGCCGTCCCGCAGGGCCGGTGGTTCGCCAGCTACAACCCCTCGACCGTGCGCAGCCAGGTCGACGCGTACGTCGGAGCCGCCGCCTCCGCCGGCAAGATCCCGATCATGGTCGTGTACGAGATGCCGAACCGCGACTGCGGCGGCGCGAGCGCGGGCGGCGCGCCCGACCACTCGTCGTACCGTGCCTGGATCGACCAGGTCGCCGCGGGCCTCGGCGGGCGGCCGGCCTACATCATCCTGGAGCCCGACGCCCTGTCGATCATGCCGAACTGCATGAACTCCTCCCAGCAGGCCGAGGTCCAGGCCTCCATGGCGTACGCCGGGAAGAAGTTCAAGGCCACCTCCTCGAACGTCAAGGTCTTCTTCGACGCGGGCAACGAGGCCTGGGTGGGCGCCTCCGACATGGCCAACCGGCTGCGCGGCGCCGACATCGCCAACAGCGCGGACGGCATCGCGCTCAACGTCTCCAACTACCGGTTCACCACCGCCACGGTCTCCTACGCCAAGAACGTCATCGCGGCCACCGGCCTGTCCTGGCTGAAGGCCGTGATCGACACCAGCCGCAACGGCAACGGCCCGGTCGGCAGCGAGTGGTGCGACCCGGCCGGCCGCGCCACCGGCGCCTGGAGCACCACGAACACCGGCGACTCGGCGATCGCGGCATTCCTGTGGGTCAAGCCTCCGGGCGAGTCCGACGGCTGCATCGCCCCCGCGGGACAGTTCGTGCCGCAGCGGGCCTACGACCTGGCCATCGCCGCCCCGTACACCCCCTCGCCGTCGCCGTCGCCGACCCGGTCCCCGTCGCCCTCGCCCTCGCCCTCGCCCTCGCCGTCTCCGTCTCCGTCTCCGTCCCCCTCGCCGTCGCCGACCCGATCCCCGTCGCCGTCGCCGTCCCCGTCGGCCTCGCCGACCTTCCCCGGCAACAGCGGCTGCACGGCGACCTACAAGGTCGTCAGCTCGTGGCAGGGCGGCTTCCAGGGTGAGATCACCGTGACCAACGCGGGATCTTCGGCGATCAACAACTGGACCGTGAGCTGGACGATGCCCGGCGGGCAGTCCATCACCCAGTCGTGGAACGCCAACCTGACCGGCAGCACCAGCGTCACGGCCTCGAACCTGAGCTGGAACGGCAACCTCGCCCCCGGCGCGAGCACCGCGTTCGGCTTCCTCGGCAACTCCAGCGGGACCCCGTCCACCCCGTCTCCGCTGGTCTGCACCACGACCTGATCCCCGCCGCATAGTCCAGGCGTGCCGTACGGACTCCCCACCCGTACGGCACGCCTTCGGCATGTCAGGACGGAATCTCCACGAGGCCGAAAGCGGCCAAGTCGATCACCGGCGCATCGCCGCCTCGGCCTTGGACGTGAAGCAGGCGGGTCGTCCTTCGTGAGGCGCTCGCGGGCGAGCTTGATCAGCCTTCGGACGCAACGGGCACCGCGGCGCCGGACACCCGGACCCTGGTGTCCCCGTCCCGCAGCTCCACCCGCAGCAGGCCGGGCCGTCCCATGTCGACGCCCTGGTGCAGGGTCAGCACGGCAGCGGGACCGGCCTTGCCGAGCTCCCGCAGGTACGCGCCGAAAGCGGCCGCGGCGGCCCCGGTGGCCGGATCCGCCACCTCAGCGCGTCGAGCGCCTGCGCCACGTCGAGCTCTCCGACCGGCTCGACGTACGGATCCACACTGGTCAGCGTCGCCCACAGCACGCCGTCGTCGTCCGCCGCCACGTCGACGGGTACGGTTCCCGCCTTCGTCTCGAAGACCAGGCCACCTGGGCCGATCCGCTCGGCGAGCGCGACCGCGGACGCCACCGTGGCGTGCCCGCAGAACGGCACCTCCCGCTTCGGGCTGAAATAGCGGATGGTGAACGTCCGACCGGCGTCGGTGAGACCTGCGGGAGCCTCGCTCAGAAAGGCCGTCTCCGGGTGACCCACCTCGGCGGCGACGGCGAGCATGTCCGCGTCGTCCAGACCGGCGGCGTCGAGCATTCCCCCGCGTCCAAGCCGCAGACGCCTTGACAATGTAAGATCACGTCTACGTTAGATCGCATCTACGTAAGAACGAGCCGACGGCCGAGAACGGCCTGCCGAGCGTCGCGCATCGAGGCCCCGAGGAGTTGCTCGCCGCCTGGCGGTAAGGGGCACCGCCCGTGAAACCGCCCGTGAACTCGGTGCCAAGAGACAGGGTCTCATGGCGCCCCGGATCCCGCCGGCGCTGCCTCGGCGGTTTTGGGAGGTGCGGCTCACTCCTCGGGGGTGAGGGCGACGGCGCGGGCGGCGTCGGGGCCCTTGTCGAGGAGGACGTGGAACCCTTCCTCGTTGAGGATCGGGACGCCGGCCTTGACCGCCTTGTCGTACTTCGAGCCGGGGTTGTCCCCCACCACCAGGAAGCTCGTCTTCTTCGACACCGACGAGGTGACCTTGCCGCCCCTGGCGACGATGGCCTCGCTCGCCTCGTCGCGGCTGAAGTCCGACAGGGTCCCGGTCACCACGAAGGTGAGCCCCTCCAGCGGACGCGGACCCTCCTCCTCGGGCGACTCGTCGGCCATCCGGACCCCGGCGGCCCGCCACTTCTCGATGATCTCCTGGTGCCAGTCGACCGCGAACCACTCCTTGATGGTCGCGGCGACCCTCGGGCCGATGCCCTCCACCGCCGCCAGCTCCTCCTCGGACGCGTTGGCGATGGCGTCGATCGAGCGGAACTCCGCGGCGAGCGCGCGGGCGGTGGGCGGGCCGACGTGCCGGATCGACAGCGCCACGAGCACCCGCCACAACGGCTGGTTCTTCTTCTCCTGCAGTTGCTGGAGGATCTGCTCGGCGTTCTTGCTCGGCTCTCCCGAGACGGTGGCGAAGAGCGAGACGACCTTCGGCTCGCCGGTCTCCGGATCGATCTTCGGCAGGCCCGTGTCGGGGTCGCGAACCACCGTCCTGATCGGCAGCATCTTCTCGATGGTCAGGTCGAACAGGTCGGCCTCCGTGCGGAGCGGCGGCTCCTGCGGCGGCAGCGGCTGGGTCAGCGCGGTCGCCGCGACGTAGCCCAGCCCTTCGATGTCGAACGCGTTGCGCCCGGCCGCGAAGTAGACCCGCTCACGAAGCTGCGCGGGGCAGGAGCGGGCGTTCGGGCAGCGCAGGTCGGCGTCGCCCTCGCGCTCGCGGGCCAGCTCGGTGCCGCACTCGGGGCAGTGCGTGGGCATCACGAACTCCCGCTCGTTGCCCTGCCGCAGTTCGACGACGGGCCCGACGATCTCGGGGATGACGTCGCCCGCTTTGCGCAGCACCACGGTGTCGCCGATCAGCACGCCCTTGCGCGCCACCTCCGAGGCGTTGTGCAGCGTCGCGCGCTCCACGGTGGACCCGGCCACCACCACCGGCTTCATCACGCCGAACGGCGTGACCCGGCCCGTCCGGCCCACGCCGACCTGGATGTCGAGGAGCTTGGTGGTGACCTCCTCGGGCGGGTATTTGAACGCGATCGCCCAGCGCGGGGCCCGGCTGGTGGACCCGAGCTGCCGCTGAACGGCAATGCGGTCGATCTTGACCACCACGCCGTCGATCTCGTATTCCGGATCGTGGCGGTGCTCGTCGTAGTAGGCGATGAACTCGCGGATCTCGTCGAGGCTCCGGACCACCTTGTAGCGGTCGCTGACGGGAAGCCCGAACTCGCGCAGCCGCTCGTAGACGGCCGACTGGGTGGCGGGCAGGGGACCGTCGCCCTCCCACTTGCCGACGCCGTGCACGATCATCCGCAGCGGGCGCTGCGCGGTGATCCGCGGGTCCTTCTGCCGCAGCGATCCGGCCGCGGAGTTGCGCGGGTTGGCGAACGGCGGCTTGCCCGCGTCCATGAGCTGCTCGTTGAGCTTCTTGAACCCCTCGACCGGCAGGAAGACCTCGCCGCGCACCTCCAGCAGGTCGGGCACGTCGTCTCCGCGCAGCCGATGCGGCACGTCGCCGATCGTCCGGATGTTGGGGGTGACGTCCTCGCCGGTGCGCCCGTCGCCCCGCGTCGCCCCCCGCACCAGGCGGCCTTTCTCGTACACGAGAGCCACGGCCAGGCCGTCGATCTTCAGCTCGCACAGGTAGGGGCCCGGGTCGGCCTCGATCAGCCGCTCCGCCCTGGCCTGCCAGGCGGCGAGGTCGGCGTCGTTGAAGGCGTTGTCGAGGCTCTCCA
This sequence comes from Microbispora hainanensis, assembly GCF_006874475.1. Lineage (GTDB taxonomy): Bacteria > Actinomycetota > Actinomycetes > Streptosporangiales > Streptosporangiaceae > Microbispora > Microbispora hainanensis. The sequence goes on along the minus strand of NZ_VIRM01000014.1, from coordinate 102,977 downwards.
TGCGGGTGAGATGGGTGACGGGGGCGAAATCGGTGGAGATCTGCGCCCCCACCTTCTGGGTGGGCGAGTCGGGCGTGCGCAGGTCGGGATAGGCCTCCTCCAGCGCCCGGATCTCCCGCATCCAGGCGTCGTACTCGGCGTCGCTCACCGTCGGCGAGTCGAGCACGTAGTAGCGCCAGTTGGCTTCCTCGATCAGCTCCGCGAGCTCGGCGTGCCGCTCCCGCGCCTCGGCGGGCGCGCCCTGTGTCCCCCCGCTGGCGCTCTGTGTCCCCCCGCTGCCGCTCTGTGCCCCGCCGCTGGCGCTCTGTGTCCCCCCGCTGGCGCTCTGTGCCTCGGCGGTGGCGGCTTCCCCGGTGGCGCTCCCAGCGGCATTCGTCACGCGATCGACCTCGCGCGCGGCCTCCGCGTGCCCGTTCGCCGTGTCCCCGGACGTGTCCCCGGACGTGTCCCCGGACGCGTCCCCGGGCGCGACGCCGTCGAACCCGCCAGCCTCGTCAGCCCTGTCGGTCACGTCGCACGTCTCCCCTCGTCAGACACCCAGGGCAACCGTATCTCCGGCGACCGACAGTTCGCGATGGACGGGGGCGGGAGCCGCACCGAGGACGTGGGCGACTCCCGCCGGACCGCTCGGCGACAGGGCCGCTCCAGACCGCGCGGCCCCTCGCTGCAGGAGCGATCGAGAATTACGGTAGACCGCTTGCAGCCCACTTTCATTCCCTTTTGTCCGCCTGTGCTCGGGCCGGTCGCCGTCACTCAGCGCCGTCACTGAGCGCCGTCACTCGCCGGGGTCCTCCCGGAGCACCCGGGCCGCCTCCCGGCACCGGGCCAGCGCCGCCTTGGCGTACGCGGGCGAGGCCCCGGCCAGGCCGCAGGCGGGGGTGAGCACGACCTGCTCGGCGAGCCGGGCGGGCGGGAACCCGAGCCGGCGCCACAGCTCGACCGCCGGCTTGGCCACCCCCCCGACGTCGGCGAGCCGGGTGTCGGTGCCCGGCACGACGCCGAGGAACACCGCGAGTCCCTTCTCGATCGTCTCCCCGATCTGGTCCTCGTCCCGGCGGCGCAGCAGCGCGGCGTCCACCGACACGCCCCGCGCCCCCGCCGTACGGATGACCTCGTACGGCACGTCCGGCGCGCAGCAGTGCACGACGGGAAAGGCGGGCGCCAGCGCGGACAGCACGGCCTTCAGCCGTTCGGCCGCGACGGGTGACTCGACGGCGGGCAGCCGCCCGAAGCCCGACGCGGTCGGCACCGTGCCCGCGAGCACCCCGGGCAGCCCCGGCTCGTCGATCTGGACGACGAGGTCGGCCCCCGGAATCCGCCGCCGCACGTCCGCCACGTGCTGCGCCAGCCCCTCGGCCAGCGACTCGGTCAGGTCGCGTACGGCTCCCGCGTCGGCGAGCACCTTGTCGCCGTGCCTGAGCTCGATCGCCCCGGCCAGCGTCAACGGCCCGCACGCCTGGATCTTGAACGGCCCCTCGTAGCCCTGGGAGACCTCCTCCAGCCCGTCGAGGTCGCGCACGAGATGGTCTCTGGCCCGCTTGAAATCCCGCCCCGGCCGGTCGGCGAGCCGCCAGCCGGACGGCTGCACCTCGACCGGCAGCTCGACCAGCAGCGACGCCGTACGGCCGATCATGTCGGCGCCGACGCCGCGGGCGGGCAGCTCGGGCAGGTAGGGCATGGGCAGCTCACCGAAGGCGGTTCTGACCGCCTCCAGATGATCCTCGCCCGGATAGGACCCCACCCCTGTGGCCGTGGCCTCGCTCCACGGATACTCGCTCACGGTGACTAGCTTAGGGATTATGAAACTCACCAAACTCGGTCACGCGTGCTGGCGGCTGGAGAAGGACGGGCGGACCCTCGTCATCGACCCCGGCGCGTTCAGCGGTCAAGGGCTTCTCGACGGCGCGGACGCCGTGCTGATCACGCACGAGCACTTCGACCACGTCGACGTGAACCTGTTCAAGGACGCGAGCCCGAACCTGGAGGTGTACACCTGCCAGGCCGTCGCCGACCAGCTCGGCCAGATCCCGGCGAAGGTCCAGGTGGTCACCCACGGGGACGCCTTCGACACGGCGGGCTTCCGGGTGCGTGCGGTCGGCGAGTGGCACGCGATCAACCTGCCCGACGTCCTGCCCGTGCAGAACGTCGGTTTCTTCATGGACGACGAGGTGTTCTATCCCGGTGACGCCCTCACGCCGCCGGGCACGGACGTGCCCACGCTGCTCGTGCCGACCAACGCACCGTGGCTCAAGGGGGCGGAGATGATCATGTATCTGCGCTATCTCCGTCCGGCGCGGGCCTACTCCACGCATGACGGGCTCGTCAACGACATCGGCGCGACGCTGATCGACAACTGGCTCGGCATGGAGGCCGGGAAGCAGAAGGCCGACTTCCGCCGGATCCCGGTCGGGGACTCCGTCGAACTGTCGTAGTTCAGACGGCCGAGGCGATCGTGGCGGAGCCGATGACGACGTCCCCGTCGTACAGGACGGCCCCCTGACCCGCCGCGACGCCGGTCGCCGGGCGGTCGAGCTGGATGTGCAGCTCGCCGCCGGACACCTGGGCGCGGCAGCCGTACACCTCGCCGTGCGCCCGCAGCTGCACCGTGCAGGTGATCGGCTCGTACGGCTCCGGCAGCGGCCCGTTCCACACCGGCCGCTCCGCCGCGATGGAGGTCACCTCCAGGGAGGAGCGCGGCCCGACCGTGACCGTGTTGGACACCGGCTCGATCGACAGCACATAGCGCGGCCTGCCGTCGGCGGCCGGACGGTCGATGTGCAGGCCCTTGCGCTGCCCGACCGTGAAGCCGTACGCCCCCTGGTGGCTGCCGACCACCCGGCCGGTGAGCGCGTCGACGATCGGCCCCTCGGCCGCGCCGAGCCGCTCGGCGAGGAACGCCCGGGTGTCGCCGTCGGCGATGAAGCAGATGTCGTGGCTGTCGGGCTTGTCGGCGACGGTCAGCCCGCGCCGCGCGGCCTCCTCGCGCACCTGCGCCTTGGTCGAGCCGCCCAGCGGGAAGATCGCGTGCGCGAGCTGCTCACGGGTGAGCACGCCCAGCACGTACGACTGGTCCTTGGCGTCGTCGACGCTGCGCCGGAGCACACCGTCTTCCAGCCGCGCGTGGTGGCCGGTGGCGACGGCGTCGAAGCCGAGCGCGAGCGCCCGGTCGAGCACCGCCTCGAATTTGATCTTCTCGTTGCAGCGCAGGCAGGGGTTGGGGGTGCGCCCGGCGGCGTACTCGCTGACGAAGTCGTCGACCACGTCGCGGTGGAACCGTTCCGCCATGTCCCACACGTAGAAGGGGATGCCGATGACGTCGGCCGCCCGGCGGGCGTCGCGGGCGTCCTCCAGCGTGCAGCACCCGCGCGCGCCGGTGCGGTAGGACTGCGGGTTGGACGACAGCGCCAGATGGACGCCGGTCACGTCGTGCCCCGCCTCGGCGATACGGGCGGCGGCCACCGCGGAGTCGACCCCGCCGGACATGGCCGCGAGGACGCGAAGCTTTCGTGTGGAACCCATAACACTTCGAGGTTACCGCCCGCCGTGCCGCGCCCGCGTTGGCATCGGGGCGGGCGGGCTGGGAGGATGCGGGGTCATGCGACTGTTCGGGCGCAAGAGCGAGTCCGCCGACCCCGCCGAGGCCATCGCGGCCTTCTGGGCCTGGTGGGACGAGGCACGTCCCCAGATCGACGCGCACGTCGAGGCGGAGGACCCCGAGGCCCTGTTCGAGATGATCGGCCCCGCCGTCACCGCCCTTCATCCGTCCCTCGTCTGGGAGATCGCCCCCGGCCGCATGGCGGTGAACGCCCTGGTCGTCAGCGCGTCGAACGACCCGGAGCTGCGGCCGTTCGCCCACCGGTGGGCCCTGGCCGCGCCTCCCGCGGACGCGATGTGGGAGTTCTATCCGTCGCGGCAGGCGAACCCGCAGGCCGCCGATCTGACGGTCGACGTCGGCGGGCGGGAGTTCGGGCTCGACCGGCTGGTGGTGGCGTTGCGCGTGCCGCCCGGCTCGCCGCGCGTGGACGTCACCGCCTTCCACCCGATCTTCCCCGACGTCGACGACGACACCCGCACCGAGGCGGCCTTCCTCGCGCTCGACTGGCTGCTGGGCGAGGACGAGGTGGCCCGCTGGGTCGGCGAGATCGTGGCCGCCGAGTTCGAGCCGATCGACGCGCTCCCCGCGATCCACCTGCCCTCGGTCGTCGCCGAGGTGGCGGAGGAGTTCAAGGAGGAGCAGTGGGCGCTCCTCGAAGGCCACACCGCCACCGGCGGCCGGCTGACCGCCGCCGCTCGCTATCCCCTCAGGCCGGTCGACTTCCCGCTGTTCGACCAGCACATCACCGTCACCCTGCCCTACCGGGAGGCCGACGGCGACGGGCTGCCCGCAGGGGCCTCCCTGGACGCGCTGCGCGAGTTCGAGGAGCGGCTGAACGAACGGCTGGCCGCGCTCGGCTCGGCCGTCCTGGTGGCCCACCTGAGCGCCGACCGCAGCCGGGTGATGCACGTCTACGCCGACCCCGCGGCGGCCGTGCCGCCCGTGGTCGAGGAGGTCGCCGCCGGGTGGAAGGAGGGGCGCGCCCGCGTCGACGTGGCCGAGGACCCCTCCTGGAGCGCGGTGGCCCACTTCCTGACCTGAGCTGGGAATAGAGCGCGTTTCACGCCATGACGGGCGGGCACCCCGCGATAAGACGCGATGCGCGGGCGAGCGCCCGCGTTCCACCCGTTCCCGCAGGCTGCGGGGCCGATCCGGCGACGGGACTGGGGTCGGGCATGGCTCAGCGCACACTGGACCGGATGCTGAACGCGATCGAAGGCGACGGCCGGCTCGACCGGCCCGGTCATCGGCTCGAACACGGCCTCGCCTTCGCCGAGAACCTTCTCGGGGTCACCCAAGGCCGCGCCCGAGGCCTCCTGCACGGCGTCTGGCTGGGGCACCCGCTCCACCCGACGCTCACCGACATCCCGATCGGGTCCTGGACGACCGCGCTGGTCCTGGACCTCACCGGTCAGAAGCGGGCGGCGCGCACGGCCGTGGGAGTCGGCATCGCGGGTGCGCTGGCCGCGATGGCGACCGGCCTGCACGACTGGCAGTACACGCACGACAACGCCCGGCGCATCGGCATGGTCCACGGCGCGCTCAACACGCTCGCCCTCGGCCTGTACGGCTGGTCGTGGCTGCAGCGGGGCCGGGGACACGACCTTCGGGGACGGCTCGCCGCCCTGCTCGGCTATCCCCTGATCATGGTCAGCGGGTTCCTGGGCGGCACGCTCGTCTTCCGCCACCAGATCGGGGTCGACCAGACCGTCAGGCGGCTCGACCCGCGCCATTTCACCCGCGTGCTGGCCGAGCGCGACCTGACCGACGGCAGCCCCCGCCGGGTGCGGGCGGGCGACGTGGAGGTCGTCCTGGTCCGCGCGGACGGCCGCGTCCACGCTCTGGAGAACGCCTGCCCGCACCTGCGCGGCCCGCTGTCGGACGGCTGGCTCCGGGACGGCGCCCTCACCTGCCCCTGGCACGGCTCCCAGTTCGAGCTGTCCAGCGGGGAGAGCCTGAACGGCCCGGCCACCGCACCGGCGCCGTGCTTCCAGACCCGCATACGCGACGGGTGGATCGAGGTGCGCCGAGCGCCGGTCGCGGCCACCGCGCCTCCCGGCAGCGCGCTGGTCCACCAGCAGGAGGTGCAGCCGTGAGGAGAAGGTCATCGGCGCTCACGGAGGTGCGGGAGGCGCCCGCCCGGCAGGAGCGGAAGACGGCGACGCGGGTGCTCGTGGAGCACCACGAGGTGCTGCGGGGTCTCCTGCGGAAGCTGACGGAGACGCCGCGCTCGGAGCCCGGACGGCGGCAGGCGCTCGCCGACGAGCTGTTCGACGAGCTGTGGATGCACGAACGGATCGAGGAGGACATCTTCTATCCCGCCGTGCGCGACATCACTCCGGCCATCGCGGCGGCCTGGTCCGAGCACCGCCAGCTCACCGACCAGCTCGCGGCGTTCGTGCGCGCCGACCCGAGCCGCGAGCGGTTCGACCGGGAGCTGGGCGTGCTGCACGACGTGCTGGTGTCACACGCCCACCTGGACGAGGAACTCGAGATGTTCCCGGAGGTCGAGCGCTTCGCGGACGCGGACCTGCTCGTCGACGTGGGCGACCGCCTCCAGACCCGCCTGGAGCAACTGCGCTCGTCACAGCGCATCCGCGCGTTCCTCCGCCTGCAGCGGGCGCTGCTGCGCCGTACGGCCCGATAGGCGGGGCTCCCCGACGCACCGGGCCCGGGCGTCTCCGGCCTGGTCCCCCCGGAAGACCGGAAAGCCACAGAAGACCGGGAAGTCATCGAGACACGGGCATCAGGGGACGATCAGGTGAGGTTATGACAGGCCGGCGCGGCGGGCGCGCTCGACCACGTGCCCGATGACCCCCGCGACCCTGTCGACGTCCTCCTCCACCGAGGTGTGGCCGAGGGAGAACCGCAGCGAGCCGCGGGCGCGCGCGCCGTCCTGGCCCATGGCGAGCAGCACGTGGGACGGCTGGGCGACCCCGGCCGAGCAGGCCGAGCCCGTGGAGCACTCCACGCCCTTGGCGTCGAGCAGCATGAGCAGGGCGTCCCCCTCGCAGCCGGGGAACGAGAAGTGGGCGTTGCCGGGCAGCCGGTTCACCGGGTCGCCGTTCAGCACGACGTCGGGCACGGCCAGCCGTACGCGCTCGATCAGGTCGTCACGCAGCGCCGACAGCCGCTTGGCCGTGGCGGGCTGCCGCGCGACGGCCGTCTCGACCGCCATGGCGAACCCGGCGATGGCCGGCGCGTCCAGGGTGCCGGAGCGGATGTCGCGCTCCTGCCCGCCGCCGTGCAGGACGGGCACCGGATCGACGCCCCGGGCCAGCAGCAGCGCCCCGACGCCCACGGGACCGCCGACCTTGTGGCCGGAGACGGTCATGGCGTCCACGCCGGACTCGGCGAACGACACCGGGAGCTGACCGACCGCCTGCACCGCGTCGGTGTGGAAGGGGATGCCGTATTCGTGGGCGATGCCGGCCAGCACGTGCACCGGCTGCACGGTGCCCACCTCGTTGTTGGCCCACATGACGCTCACCAGGGCCACGTCGTCCGGGTCGCGGGCGATGGCCTCGCGCAGCGTCTCCGGATGCACCCGGCCCCGCTCGTCCACCTTCAGCAGCTCGACCCGGGCGCCGTGGTTGTCGCCGAGCCAGTGGGCGGGGTCGAGGGCGGCGTGGTGCTCGACGGAGCTGATCAGGATCCTGGACCGCTTCCTCGCCCAGAACAGGCCCTTGATCGCGAGGTTGTCGGCCTCGGTGCCACCGGCCGTGAACACGACCTCGCTGGGGCGGGCGCCGAGCGCGCACGCGATCGTCTCACGCGACTCCTCGACTACCCGGCGGGCCCGGCGGCCCGCCGCATGCAGGGACGATGGGTTGCCGACCTGACCGAGCTGGGCGGTCATCGCCTCGATCGCCTCGGGCAGCATCGGCGTGGTCGAGGCATGGTCCAGATAAGCAGCTCCCACGGCCCCTCCCAGAAACGTGATTCAGCCCACCAAGCGTATCCGGGCCGATGGAGAACACGGGCACGAGTCGCAACTTAACCGTCCAGACGGTACAGTAGACGTCATGAGGAGAGACGAACTGCTGGACGCGGCCGAGGGCCTGCTGCAGGATCAGGGCGCCCAGGCCCTGACCCTGGCGGCGGTGGCCGAGCGCGCCGGTGTCAGCAAGGGCGGTCTCCTCTATCACTTCGCGAGCAAGGACGCGCTCGTCAAAGGCATGATCGAGCGCCTGATCGCCGACTTCGACGCGCTGATCGAGGCGCAGTCGGAGAGCACCTACACCCGGGCGTACGTCGCCGCGACGTTCGAGGCCGTGGAGACCGGCCGGCTGCGACGATGGGCCGTGGTGACGGGTGCGGCCGGCGACCCCGAACTGCTCGCGCCGCTGCGCGAGGCGATGGACCGCTGGATGCGGCAGGGCCTGGACGACGAGCCCGACCCCCTGACCTCTCAGGTCGTACGGCTGGCCTGTGAGGGCGTCTGGGAGGTCGCCACGCACTGCGCGGGGATCATCGACTACGCCGCGATCCGGGCCAGGCTGCTCGCCCTGTTGTAGCCCGGCGTTTGCAGCCCTCTGACCTTCACCTGGTGGTCGCCCTTCCTTCCGGCTCTGCCGTGAAAGGGCGACCTGCTGGTGTCTGCCCGTAAATCCGGGTTCGGAAACCCACTTGACTCACCTGGAAAGGAAGCTGTGATGACCCGCGCTTTGAGGAAGGCCCGTCACGGGGCAGTCCTCACCTTCGTCCTGGCCGGCCTCATGTGCGGAACCTTCACCGTGCGCCTCCCCGCCCTGGCCGACCGGCTCCACCTGCCGGAGTCGGCCGTCGGGCTCACCCTGCTGAGCTGGGGGATCGGCGCGCTGCTCACCATGCAGCTCATGCGCGTCGTGCTGGCCAGGATCGGCAGCCGTGGCGTCCTGCGCGCGGCCGCTCCCCTGTGCGCGGCGTCACTGGTCCTCGTCGCGTTCGCGCCGTCCTTTCCTGTGCTGGCCGTGGCCGCCGCGCTGTTCGGCATGGCGTTCGGCGCGGTCGACGTCGGCATGAACGCCCAGGGCTCGGCCGTCGAGCGCGCGTACGGCCGGCCCGTCATGAGCGGCATGCACGCGGGATGGTGCGTCGGCGCGATCTCGGCGGGCCTGGCCGGCACGGCGGCCATCGCCCTGGGCCTGTCCCTCACCGCCCACATCCTGGTCGTCGCCCTGCTTTCGGTGCCGGCGGCGCTGGCCCTCAGCCGCATGCACCTGCCCGACCCGGCGCCCGAGGCGTACGAGGCGGGCCGGGCCTCGGCCCGGGCCAGGCGCAGGCTGCCCGGCGTCGTCTATCTGCTCGGCGCGGTCACCTTCGCCGGGTTCATGGTCGAGGGCGTCGTCGCCGACTGGAACGGCCTTTATCTGATGGGCACGCTGCACGCCTCCGAGGCGGTCGCCGCCCTCGGCTACCCGGTGTTCGAGGCGGGCATGCTGCTCGCACGGCTGGCCGGCGACCGGCTGCGCGGCCGCTACGGCGCCCGCGGGCTGATCATGTTCTCCGGCGCCGCCACCGCGCTCGCGTTCCTCGCGGTCATCGCCGCGCCGGTCACCGTGGCCGCCGTGGCCGGGCTGTTCTTCATCGGGCTGTCGGTGGCGACCATCTCGCCCATGGCGCTGTCCCTGGCCGGGACCGCGACGCGCGAGCCCGGTCCGGCGATCGCGCAGGCGAGCGCGATGGGCTACGCGGGCCTGCTGCTCGGGCCCGTGGTCATCGGCTTCCTGTCCGCCGCGGCCTCACTGCGGGTCGCGATGGGCGTGGCGGTCGTCCTCGGCGTCGTCATCGCCGTGGCCGCGCGGCTGCTGCCCGCGTCGCGTACGGAGATCATCCCGCTGCCGGTGCGGTCGGCGGGCGAGGAGGAGGACGAGGAGGTGCACCTCCGCGCGGCGGCCTGAGGCCCGCGGGCTCCGCATCCCACCAGTGGTTTTACCTGGACGGGCGGCCAGGGCCCCGGCAAGGCCGTAATGGTGGGCGTCCGGCCCGTGCCGCGCGTTCACGCGGCACGGGCCGGGCGCGTCACTTGCGCTTCTCGATCTCCTCGGTGAGCTGCGGGACGACCTGGAACAGGTCGCCCACGACACCGAAGTCGGCGATCTCGAACAGGGGCGCCTCGGCGTCCTTGTTGATCACGACGATGGTCTTCGAGGTCTGCATGCCGGCCCGGTGCTGGATGGCGCCGGAGATGCCGGCCGCGATGTAGAGCTGCGGGGAGACCGTCTTGCCCGTCTGCCCGACCTGGAACTGGTGCGGATACCAGCCGGCGTCGGTCGCGGCCCGCGAGGCGCCCACGGCCGCGCCGAGAGCGTCGGCGAGCTTCTCGATGATCGCGAAGTTCTCGCCCGAGCCCACGCCCCGGCCGCCGGAGACCACGATCGCGGCCTCGGTCAGCTCCGGGCGGGCGCCCTTCTCCTGGACGACCCGCTCGACGATCCTGGCCGCGCGGGCGGCGTCCGACAGCGCGACCTCCACCTTCTCCTCGGCGCCGGCCGCGGGGGCGGCGACGGGGGCGGTGCTGTTCGGGCGGACCGTGATGATCGGGGTGCCCTTGGTCACGCGGCTGTGCACGTTGACGCCGCCGCCGAAGATGGACTGCTCGGCGACGAAGCCCTCGCCGACGCCCACCGCGTCGGAGATCACGCCGGAGTCCGTCTTGATCGCGAGGCGGCCGGCGATCTCCTTGCCCTCGCCGGTCGCGGCGACGAAGACGGCGGCCGGGGACCGCTCGGTCACCAGGTGCGCCAGCACCTCGGCCTTGGGGGCCGCCACGTAGTCGCCGATCTCGTCGGCGTTCGCCACGTAGATCTTCTCGGCGCCATACTCGGCGAGCCTGGCCTTCCCCGCGTCGGAGTAGCCGGGGCCCGCCCACACGGCGGCCGGGGTGCCCAGCGACCGGGCCAGGGTCAGCAGTTCGAGGGTGACCTTCTTGACGTCACCGTCGACGTGCTCGACGAGAACCAGAATCTCACTCATCACGGGGCCCCTCAGATGAACTTCTTCGACGCGAGGAACTCGGCGGCCTTGGCTCCGCCGTCGCCCTCATCCTTGATCACGGTGCCCGCGGCACGCGGCGGGGCGGCGGCGAAGTCCACGACCTCGCTCCAGGAGTTCGCCAGGCCCACCTGGTCGCCCGCGATCTCCGCGTCGGCGACCCCGAGGGTCTCGACCGGCTTCTTCTTGGCGGCCATGATGCCCTTGAACGACGGGTAGCGCGGCTCGTTGATTTTCTCGACCACCGACACGACGGCCGGCAGCGACGCCTCGACCTTGTCGTAGCCGTAGTCGGTGATCCGCTCGACCCGGATGGACGTGCCCTCGACCTCGACCTTGCGGGCGAGCGTGAGCTGCGGCGCGCCGAGCCGCTCGGCCAGCATCGCGGCGAGCATGCCGGTGCGGGCGTCGGTCGACTCCGAGCCGAGGATCACCAGGTCGAAGCCGATCTTCTTCAGGGCCTGGGAGATGGCGTAGGAGGTGCCGAGGGCGTCCGACCCGTGCAGCGCGTCGTCGTGCAGGTGCACCGCCTTGTCGGCGCCCATCGCCAGGGCCTTGCGGATGGTCTCGGTCGCCTTGGCGGGGCCCATGCTGAGGACGGTGACCTCGCCTCCATGGGCCTCCTTGAGCCGCAGCGCCTCCTCGACCGCGTACTCGTCGAGCTCGTTCACGACGCCGTCGGCGGCGTCGCGGTCGAGCGTCTTGTCATCGGACCTCAGCTTGCGCTCGGTCGCCGTGTCGGGGACCTGCTTCACGCAGACGACGATGTTCATGGCCGGTGGCCGACCTCCCCTTTCCGTACGGCTGACGCCGCGGTTCTCGGTACGTGGCGCGGGGTACGCGCACGTGATGCAAGACTGCCAGGTGCTAGCGGGCGCGCCTGTGCAGGTGGCCCGGGTGTCGAGCTGACCCTGGTCCCCCCAGGCGTATGTTACCCATCGGTAGCTTAGGTGCAAACCTCCAGGTTTTTACGGCCGCGTCCTTCGGCTGAGGAATTACCCAGAACCCGGTCACGCCCACTGCCACCCTACCGAACTATGTTCCAGAAGCATCGGGGAGGCCCCGCGGCCGGGGCTCACCCGCGCTCCGGTGTCCGATATGTTGGCATTTCTGGTCGATCTTGGGGGTGCCGCCGGTGCGCAGGACATCGCTGATCGTGGCCCTGGTCGTGAGCCTGTCCGGCTGCGGCGCGTTCACCGATGTGGTGGCGCACCGCGCCGACGCGCCCAGCCCGGCCACGTCACCACGGCCGATGTCGAGCACCGCCCGCACTCCCTCCACCGGCCCCACTCCCTCCGCCACCCCTGCTCCCACCGCCGCCACCCCTGCTCCCACCGGGACGGGGCCGACGCTCACCGGGGCGAGGCAGGCCATGCAGAAGTGGGTGGGCGAATACAACGCGACGCTGCGCAAGCGCAAGTGGTGGAACCGGAACGACCTGCTCGACGCGCTGTTCGTCGAGGCCGCGCTGCACGAGGGCGTGATCGAGCGCAACCATGAGATCTTCGGGTCGAAGCCGGGGCACAAGCCGATCCACGTGATCGGCACTCCGACGATCTACCTGCCCCGGCCGGAGCGGCAGCCGTCGATCGGCGACTGGTTCATCGCGCAGGCGACCTACAAGGACACCGAGGGCCACGCGCGCCCCCACGTGCTCGCGTTCTTCCGCTCCCCCGGGCAGCCGTTCAAGCTGGCCGTCGCGACCCCGCTCCACTGGGGCCGGCGGATGCCGAAGCCGCGGGTCGACGCCGACGGCTACATCACCGACATGGACTCCGATGTGGCCCGCGCCGTGGCCCAGGAATACCTGAACTTCTGGAACAACGAGAAGAAGGAGGGCGCCTCCGGCTATCGCCTGGCCAAGGACAGCTACAGCCGCAAGGCGTTCCCGGCCGTGAACAAGGGCGCGTACGTCGCCTTCGAGGGGCACGGGTCGGTCTTCGGCTTCCGTACGGCGGACGGCGGCTCGTTCTTCCTGTTCGGCATGGTCAACAACCCGAAGCACGTCAACCAGGTGCTGAGCGAGGCGCTGGTGGTGCCCCAGGGCGGCCACACCATCCAGGAGGTCGGCGCCGACTGGTTCTCCTAACTGGCGATCACGAGCATGACGAGCAGGAACACGACCGTGCCGACGGCCATGAGGAGCGTCACCGTGCTGAACAGCGTGCTCAGCAGCGCCCACACCGCGACGGCCCCGACGCCGCCCGCGAGATCCACCACGAGCCGCCGCCGCGACTTCCCCAGCAGCCCGAACCCCGCGTCCACGAGCAGCGCGATGCCATAGAGCACCAGCAGCAGAAGCGACACCTCGGGCAGGTCGGCCCGCGCCGCGGCGGCGAACAGGCCGACCACCACCGCGGAGCCGATCACCCAGCGGCGGTGCAGCTTCTCCCGGTGCGCGGCGCGCGGGTCGTCCACCTCTCCGCGGCGGCTTCCGCGCGCGGGCCGGCGCTCCCGGCGGTCGCCGGGCCGCCATTGCTGGGTGGGCGCCTCCGACAGCGCGGGCCGCGCCGGCTCGATCCCGTCCAGCACGGGCGCGGCCTCCTTGAGGAGCCCGGCCAGCTCGGCCGTCGCCGGGCGGTCCGCCGGGCCGGTGCTCAGGCACCGCTCCACGATCGGGACGAGCCAGGACGGCACGCCCGTCAGGTCGGGCTCGCGGTGGACGACCCGGTAGGCGATCGCCGCGGCCGGCCCGGTCCCGTACGGCTGCCGCCCCGAGGCGGCGTAGGCCAGCGTCGCCCCCCAGGCGAACACGTCGGCCTCCGGCCCGGCCTCCCGGCCTTCCAGCACCTCGGGGGCCAGGTAGCCGGGCGTGCCGACGACCGCGCCCGAGGCGGTGACCGAGGCCGACTCCAGTGCGCACGCGATGCCGAAGTCGATCACGTACGGCTCGCGCTCGGAGACGATCACGTTGGCCGGCTTGAGGTCGCGGTGGACGACCCCGGCCGCGTGGACGGACTCCAGCGCCTCCGCCAGCCCCAGGGCGAGCCGCAGCAGGTCGGCCCCGGCGACCGGCCCGTCGTTGGCCACGACCGTGCTGAGCGGCCTGCCCTGGACGTACCGCGTGACGATGTAGGGCCGCTCCCCCGACAGGGAGGCGTCCAGCACCTCGGCGACGTGGGCCCCGCGCACCCGGCGCATGGTCTCCACCTCGCGGGCGAGGCGGGTGATGGCGAACCCGTCGGAGGCGACGTGGGGATGCAGGACCTTCACCGCCACCGTGCGCCCGTCGGGGTCCAGCGCGAGGTGGACCTCACCGAACCCCCCGGAGCCGAGGGCGGAGACCAGACGATAGGGACCAAGCTGTTCCGGCGTGCCCAAACTGTGTCTCCCGCTTCGCTCGTCGGGACGCTCTCATCCGATGGTCGCGCCGGAGGCGCGCGCCGAACACTTCCCTCGCCGCTCGGAGTCGCTCGCCCCTCGCTCCACTCGCTCCTCGGTCCGGGCACCGGCGCGCCCCACCGGCGCGCTCGGTGCCTGGCGGTTCACTGTCAGGCCGGTCAGGTCCAGAAGGTCAGGAAGCCCAGGCCGATCCTGTCCATGATGTCGCCGATCACGCCGCCGATCAGGTTGACGACGGTGTCCTGACCCTTCTGTTTGAGGTCGGCGACGATGTGGTCCACCGCCACCGACGGCGGCCGCCAGGGGATCCACGAGGCGTCCGCGGACAGCGCCGTCATGACCGCGAACAGCGCGACCGTGCCGACCGCGATCGTCACGATCATTCCCGCTCCGGGGCTCCGGATCACCGCGCTCAGCGTCCGGGACACCGCCTTGCGGGGGGCCTTCCCGCCGGGCAGGACGAACAGCCCGGCCACGAAGGCGCCCGCGGCGTACGCCGCGGCGGGGTCGGGCCTGACCCCGCCGAGGTAGTAGAACCCGCCCCATACGCACATCGCGAACATCAGGGCCAGCGGCACCTGCACCACCGTCGCCAGCCCGGCCTTGATCAGGGCCCACGGCGTGCCGAGCACCGCGAGGAGCGGGTCGGCCCCGCTGCTGCCCCGCGCGGCCCGGCGGTCGGCGAGGTCGCCGAGCAGATACTGCCCCACCCGCAGGCACAGCGCCGCCACGACGGCGAACAGGCTCACCACGACCGGCAGCAGGCAGGCCAGCGCCACGATCGTGGCCAGCAGCAGGGCCGCGAGCACGGGATGCGGGGCCCGGTAGGGGGCCCGCCTCGGCTCGGGCTGGTAGGGCGCGGCGGGGGCCTGCGGCGGCGCGACCGGGGGCTCCGGATAGCCCGCCACCCGCTGGTCGGTGTACGGCTGGTAGACCGGCGGCTGATAGGGCGGCGGAGGCGCCTGCCCGTACGGCAGGGCCTGCGGGTGCGCCGGAGGCGGCGCGGACTCGGGGCGGCGCTGCCTGGGCCCCCGGGACTCCCTGGGCTCCCGGCGGGGCCGCTCCGGCTCCACGTAGTTCACCGGCGGCAGCAGGTCGGAGTAGCTGTCGTCGTCGGCCGGCAGCATGCCGGTGCGGCTCCCGCCGGCGCCGTTCAGCGCGCCCCCGTTGACCGGGCCGGTCCCGTTCACGGGGCCGCCCGCGTCCCTCCGCGCCACGTCGTCGAGCACGCGCGTGCCGTCCAGGATCCGCGTCCCGCCGTCGCGCGGCGACTCGTGGGCGGTCTCCCTGAGCACGGTGACCGAGGGGTCGAGCTGACGGGTGAGCCTGAGCAGCGACGCGGCGGTTGGGCGCGACGTCGCCTCGGACGCCAGCGCGAGGCGGAGCCAGTTCCCCATCCAGGCCGGCGCGAGGTCCACCTGCGCCTTGCCCTCAAGGATGTTGTAACAGATCGACTCGAACGTGCCCGAGCCGAACGGCGCCTTCCCCGTGGCCGCGAAGAAGACCGTGGCCGCCAGCGCGTGCACGTCGGCGGCCTGGGTGATCTCGGTATCCCGGATGATCTCCGGGGCGAGATAGCCGGGCGTGCCGACGAACATCCCCGTCTGGGTCAGCCGGGTGGCGTTGACCAGGTGGGCGATGCCGAAGTCGATCACGAGCGGCTCGCCGTCCACGAGCATCACGTTGGCCGGCTTGAGGTCGCGGTGGATGACGTCGGCCGCGTGGATGGCGACCAGGGCCTCACACAGGCCCACCGCGAGCCGGATCACGCCGTCGTCGGCGAGCGGCCCGTCCTCCAGGACCGTCTGCTCTAAGGTCCGCCCGGGGGCGTACCGCGTCACGATGTAGGGCGCGGCGCCGGTCAGGTCGGCGTCGAGGACCTCGGCGACCCGCCTGCTGCGCACCCGCCGCATGGTCTCGACCTCGCGGGTGAGCCGGTCGCGCGCCTTGAGGTCGGTGGCGACGTGCGGATGCAGCACCTTGACCGCGACCTCGCGCCCCTCCGCGTCCAGGCCGAGATGGACCACCCCCATGCCGCCCTCACCGAGCTGCCGCAGCAGCCGGTAGGGCCCGATCCTCTCCGGAGCCTCAGTAGCCGACATGTCGTCCCCCGTCACCCGTTCCCCGCCTGGTTACGCAGGTCTTCCAGTCGTTGCACTAGTGAATAAACGTCGATTGGGCCCCAGAAGTGCCCTGCTGTCTGATTACCCAGAAGGCTGGAGAGTGCGACCGCCGCCGTCAGCACCGCGAGGGCGCCGATCCCCCAGGCGAGCCCCTTCGCCGCTCCCTCTCCCGGCACCAGGGAGGCCAGGGTCCGCCGCATCTGCCTGCCCGGGCCGACCACTCCGGGCCCCGCGCAGATCGTCCACAGCGCCGTCGCGACCCCCCAGCTCAGCGCCGCGAGCCGGAGCGCGTGCGTGTCGCCGACGAGGATGGTGAGCAGCAGCGTCACCGGCAGCCCCAGGATCAGCGCGTACGGCACGAGCGCGATCGTGATGCCGATCGACTTCACGAGCTCCGCCGGACGGCTCAGCACCCGCAGCACGTCGGCCGCCGCGGCGCCCGCGGGACGACGGGAGTTGAGGTGCGGCTGGGCCAGGTCGGCGGCCCGCAGCAGCACCACGGCCGGCACGGCCACCAGGCACACCAGCAGCGGCGCCACGACCGCGAGCGACGTCATCACGACGAGCAGCAGCGCGCTCGCGACCCCGTACGTCTTGGAGCGCTGGAACAACCCCCCGGACGAGAACGGCATGGGCGGCGGGGGCGGCACCCGCACCGTCGGCATGAACGGCGTGGGGTTCGGCTGGTGGACCTGCGGGGTCCGCTCGTAGATCTCGGGCGCGTGCCCGAAGAGCGCGTGATCGCGCGCCGCCATGTCCCCCTGCTCGTAGGACCCGTGCTGGGCGGACCCGTGCTGGGCGGCCCCGTGCCGCCCGGATCCGGGTGCCGAGCCCGGAGAAGCGGACCCGGGGGACGCCGCCCGTGCTCCCGTGGGGTCGCCGGCGACGGCCTGGCGCACCTCCTCGGAGGTCACCCGCCGGGTCGGGATGTCGCCCTCGGGACGCAGCATCGGCGTGGGCCACTCGTCCGCCGGCCGGCCATG
This sequence comes from Microbispora hainanensis, assembly GCF_006874475.1. Taxonomy (GTDB): domain Bacteria; phylum Actinomycetota; class Actinomycetes; order Streptosporangiales; family Streptosporangiaceae; genus Microbispora; species Microbispora hainanensis. Next base: position 85,959 of record NZ_VIRM01000014.1, on the reverse strand, counting down.
CGGCGGCGCGGACGGCCCACCGGTCGCGGCCCCTGGGCCCGCCACGGGCGTGCCCGGGAACGCGGGCGGGCCGGACAGACCGGAGGAGCCGGACGGTCCGGTCGGGCCGGTCGGGCCGGGTGGTCCGGTCGGCGAGGGGCGGGGCGGGGCCATCCGGGTGGGGATGTCGCCCTCCGCCGGGCCCCGGTTCTCCACCGGACTGTTCGCCGGGCCGTTCGGGCCGTTCGGGCTGTTCGCCGGACCGGTCCCCGGGCCGCCCGGCCCGAGGCCCGCCCGGCGCAGGTCCTCTCCGGTCACGCGCACGGTCGGGAAGGGGTCGCCGCCCTGGCCCGCCGCCGGCGTCTCGCGCAGCAGCGAGACGAACTCCTCGGCCCGGCCGCCCGGCTGCGACGGCGTGACCGGCGGCGTCGCCACGGGCGCGACAGGCGGGCTGACCGGCGGCACCGGCGACCCGCCCGGACGGCCGGGCCCTGCGGCCTGCTGACCGCCGGTGTCGTCCACGTTGGGCACCGTCGTGATCTCGTCGGGCACGCGTGGCCTGCCACCCGGCGACTGGGGCAGGAGCCGCGCGAGCTGCCGTACGAGCTCGGCCGCGGTCGGCCGCCGGGCCGGGTCGCGGTGGAACGCGGCGCGCAGCATCGGCTGGATCGGCCCGGGAGCGGCCTCGACGTTGGCCCGGCCGGAGGTGATGTTGAAGAAGATCATTTCCAGCGTGCCCTTGCCGAACGGCGGCTGGCCGGTGGCGGCGTAGAGCACGGTGCCGGCCCAGGCGTGCACGTCCACCTGCGGCCCGGCCTCGTGCCCCTCGATGATCTCCGGGGCGAGATAGCCGGGCGTGCCGATGAACATGCCGGTCTGGGTGAGCCGGGTGGCGTCGACCGCCTGGGCGATGCCGAAGTCGATCAGCACCGGCTGGCCGTCCAGCATCAGCACGTTGCCGGGCTTGAGGTCGCGGTGGATGACCCCGGCCGCGTGCACGGCGGCGAGGGCCTCGGCGACCCCGACGGCGACCTTGAGCAGGGCGTCGAGGGGCAGCGGGCCGTCGTTCTTGACGATCTCGTCGAGCGGCCGTCCCGGCACGTAGCGGGTGACGATGTACGGCCTGCGCCCGGTGACATCGGCGTCGACGACCTCCGCGATGTTCGGCCCGCGGACCCGGCGCATGGTCTCGACCTCGCGCGACAGGCGTCTGCGCGCGACGTCGTCGCCCGCGACCTCCGAACGCAGGACCTTGACGGCCACCTGTCTGCCCTGCGGGTCGAGGGCGAGGTGAACCACGCCCATGCCGCCCTCACCGAGCCGCCTCAGCAGCCGGTACGGGCCCAGTCGGTCGTCCTGATTCATTGCCTAAGCACCATACCGACTAAAAGAACGCCCATGAGTGAACCATCGCGCCACATCTCTGCTCAGCACAACGGAGAAAAGACGCCAGCGGTTTCCCGGCAAACGGTCAAATGGTGAGCGCGAGGACCTCCCCCCGCGTCGCCGCGACCAGCGCCTCGCCGGAAAGCGCCAGCTTGGAGCGGCGGACGCCGCTGCCGATCACCACGAAAGGCCGCCGGGTCACGTTTTCGTCAACAAGCACCGGCCAGCCCTCGGGAAGGCCGATCGGAGTGATCCCTCCATACTCCATAGCGGTCAGTTCGACGGCCTCCGCCTGCGGGGCGAAGGACGCCTTCCGCGCGTCCAGACGGCGGCGCACGATTCCGTTGACGTCGGCCCGATCGGTGGCGAGAACCATGACGGCGGCATACCGCGTCTCCCCGCCCCGCTTGGCGGCGACGACGACGCAGTTGGCCGAGTCCTCCATCGCCACGCCGTACCGCTCGCAGAACGCGGCGGTGTCGGACAGCGCGGGATCGATCTCGGCGACCTTCACCGTGACGTCGAGCGAGGCCACGGCCTTGGCGACGGGATCGGCGAGCAGGTCCGGCCGGTCGGACGCGGGAACCCATTCGAGCGGCATTCAGCCCTCCTTGACGGCGCGCTCGTGCAGTTGGGTGACCACCTTACGGGCCGACTCCAGCGCCCCCGCCTGCCAGGCGATGAGGTGCGTGAGCCAGTCGCCCGCGAAGTACACCCGGCCGGCCGGTCGCTGCAGGAGCGTGAAGGCCCCCTCATAGGAGGGCCAGGCGACCCACGCGCCCTCGATGAAAGGCTGCCGCTGCCAGGCGATCGAGACGCTGGACAGCAGTTCGGACCGGTACTTCTCGCCGTGGATCTTCTTGCCCTGGGTGAGCGCCCGCCGCTGCCGCTCCGCGTGGGTGAGGCGGCCGTACGCCTCGGCGTCCTCGTCGAGGTTGTAGTAGCCGACCACCAGCCCCCGTGTGCCGTGGAAACCGTAGGACGGATACCAGATGTGCGCGATGTCCAGATCGGTCTCGGTGATGCCGCCGTAGATCCGTTCGTCGGTCTCCCACCAGCGGCGACGATACTCTAACCCGATCTTCCCGGCCGACACCGGAGTGGGCGTCCTCAGGGCCGCGACGACCCGCGCGTCCAGGTTGCCGGGGATCCGGGCGAGCACGTGCGGCGGCAGAGCCGCGATGCAGAAGTCCGCCCTGGTCGAGCCGCCCGTGTGCTCGACCTCCACACCGTCGGGCAGATTAATGATCTTCTTGACCTCGACCGAAGTGCGGATGCGGTCGCGCCCCACGGCGTCGGCCAGCGCGACGGCGATGGCGTCCATGCCGCCGACCGGCTGGAACATCGGCATGGCCATCTCGTAGCCGAAGGGAAACGTGATGGACCGGCCGAGCCCGTAGCCGAGCACCTCCGACAGAGGCGGTGGCGGACCAAGCGCCACGCCCTCGGCCGTGCCCGGGTTTTCGGAGAACCCCCTGCGCTCCGAACCGGTGTAGGTGTAGGTCTTGCCGATGTCGCCGAACTCCGACAGGAAGTGGAGCAGGCGGTCCTTGTCGCCCGCCGTCAGCCGCCGGTTCAGCGCGCCCGCGTTCGTGGCCTTCGCCAGCAGCTCGCTGATGTAGCCGTAGGTGTCGGCGCGGGCGGTGCGCGCGCGGACTGGTGCCTTCATGCCCCTGTTGTAGACGTACGCGCTGGAGTTGTCGTTGACGAACAATTCGATCGGGACGCCGAGCTCCCGGCAGTAATCGAGAGTTACCATCCACTGGGCGATGCGGGCCGGGCCGGCGTTGAAGTAGACGCCCTCTCCGAACCGTGCCTCCTGCGTCGCACCCGAAAGCTCGGGCAGCCGGTCGCCCCCGCGCAGCGTGAGGTTGCGCCCGCCGACCCGGTCGCGGGCCTCCAGGATGGTGCAGTCGTAGCCCGCCTTGCTCAGTTCGTACGCCGCGGCCAGGCCCGCGATGCCCGCACCGAGGATCACCACGGAGCCGGCGCCCCTCCCGCTGAGCGCGAAGTCGGAACGGCTTGGCGGCGTGTAGTCCTTCTCCTGGTCATCCGGTGCGAGCCCGAGCGCCCCCATCGCCGCGTACATCGCTCCGGCGCCTCCGGCCGCGCCGACGCCCACCAGAAAGGCGCGCCGCGTCAGCGCCCCCGTACGCTCCCGCGTCCCGCGGTCACTGCTAGCCACCCTGCCTGCCTTCGTCGTTGGGGGAACCGGCTTCGGCCGTGATCGGGGTGACCGGCGTCAGCCGTGCTGGGGGGAAGAACGGCGTCAGCCGTACCGGCCGCTGCCGCAGGCGACCTGGCCGCCGATCATGGAGAAGAGCCCGAACACCGCCATGATCTCGTGGTAGTCGTCCGTGGTGAACTCGGTGTGCCGGGAGCCGGCGAGCCGTACGCCGGGCACGATCGAGCAGGCCGCGGCGATGGCGGTGGAGTTCCACTCCACGCCCAGCGTGTACGGCGGCTCGACCACGTAGGGCCGGAAATCGGACAGCCTGCCCAGGGCACGGGCCGCGGCCTCGCGGATGCGCCGCCAGGCGACGGCGGGGGGTAGCAGCTCGGCGGAGAACTTGTCGATGCCCTTCTTCACGGCGACCGTCTCGACGTCGCCGAGCAGTTCCCTGGCCTCCTCGCACACCGCCTCGTCACCGGTGACGAGCGCGACCGGCACGCCCAGCGAGCCCGCGAAGCCGGCCACGATCCGGGTCTCGCCGCAGACCTCGCCGTTCAGGTAGACGTTCTGGATCTCCTTGCCCATCCACGTGTGGTTGAGCACCCCGTGCGGCACGCCCGCGCGCGCGTGGTAGCCCGCGAAGCAGGCGGCGTCCATGCCGGCGACGAGGCCCTGACCCATGCGGTGCGGCTTGCCCGGACCCCTGATCAGCGTGGCGCGCTCGTCCAGCAGGTCGATCCTGAGGTTCTTGGTGGAGCCGTGGGCGTCGTTCACCAGCACGGATGCGGCACCGGCGTCAAAAGCCCCTTGGATCACGGCGTTGGCGTCCCCGGTCATCAGCTCGCAGCCGCGCTCGTACCCGCGGCCCCCGTGGTGCATCTCCTCGGGGTCGGTGAGCCCGGTGACCCCCTCCATGTCCACCGACAGGTAGATCTTCATCTTTCCCCCCATGTCTCCACGCGGAGCGCCTCGTCCTCGGTCATCAGCCCGATGTTTTCACCGACGAAGGTGTCGACCTGCTTGCGCCACGGTTCGGGGACCTCGTCGACGGCCGGCCGGTAGCAGTGCTCCAACCAGCGGGTGGACTCCTTGGTCGCCTGGAGGTGCTCCGCCGCCCTCGCGAACGGCGTCTCCTCGACGTTCGGCACCCTGGCACACCCGTACTCGATCATCTCCTGCCCGCCGTACGGCGGCGGCTTCTGCCAGGAACGAGCAGGAGCGCTCTCGGCGGTGAGGGTGGTGCGCATCGAACGGCCCTCGATCGCGGCCTGGATCAGCTCCTTGTACAGGCATTTGCCGCACAGCCCGCAGGGCCCGTCGTCCGAGCCGCGCAGGCACCAGCGAACGTGCTCACGCAGATCCGACTCCAGAGCGAGCCGCATCGTCACGGCCTCGCTCACGCCGCCCACGGGAAGCACCATCGGCAGTCCAGCAGCGGTGAACACCCGTCCCCACTTCCCCTCCTGCGCCCACATTGGATTGTCCGGTGTGTAGCGGAGGACGTACCGGTCGCCACCGAGCCAGCGCGACCCGATCTCGTAGCCCAGCGCGACGCCGCCGAGGTCGAGATCGTCGGCGAGGAGCAGCGCCCCCACCGTGACGGCGTGGTGCTCGGGGAAGCCGGGCCGGGGACGGCTCAGCAGGAACTCCAGATCAGACTGGGCGATGTGGAGTTCGCGGCCGGTCTGCCGGGCGAGCTTGGCCAGCACATCCGAGCGGTAGTGCGTCCACCGGTTGGGCACCCGGGGGTGGCCGACCCGCTGGAAGTGCACGAACGGCGCGTCGGGGAACATCGCGGCCACCGCCATCGAGTCGGCGCCCCCGCTGTAGGAGATCGCGAGGCGGGTGCCGCGCCTGGCGTCCGCCCCGACCGGCCCGGCGTCCACGCCCCACGCCGTACGGAACGCCTCGGCGAGCCCGGCGGAGATCGGCCGGTCGAAGGTCACCCGGCGCCTGGTCCACGGCGCGACGACGGTCCACGCCGCGACGGCCAGCAGGTCGGGATGGGGGGACGCACCGGCGTCCCCGATCCGGACGTGGCAGGAGTTGGTCCGCAGCTCGACGGGGTGGCCGTCGGTGCAGGCCCCCGTCGTCTCGTCCTCCGGGTCGAGCAGGAAGACCAGCCGCCAGACGTCCGTGTCACGCGTCCATCGCACCCGCACGACCGGTCACCCCGCCCGCCCGGGAGCGCCCACCCGTGCCGACAGGTCGTCGATCGCCTGCCAGATGCGCATCTCGTTCTGCAACAGCGTGTCCACCGCCTCGGCGGTCTCGGTGGCCAGCCGGTGGGCCTCGGCCGCCTTGGGATCGGGGGCAGGGGTGGGGGCCGCGGCCTGCTTCACGGGCGCCGTGGCGACCCGCCGCAGCCGGTCGACCTCGTCGCGCAGCCCCACGACCTCGCGGCGGAGCATCTGGACCTCCCAGAGGGCGTCCTTCAGGTCCTGCCGGTGATCGGGCTTGGTGACGTATCGAGAGTCGAGCCGGGACAGCAGCGCCCGGCGCAGCCGTGACAGGCCCAGCACTCGCAACCGCATCATGGACCGCCACGATAGTGGCATTTTGAAGCGGTTCTTGACGCAAAATTTGAAGTTGCTCAAAGGACCCTGGGAAGCCGCATATGACCGGTTCCCGGGGCGGGGAGCGCCGGCCTCGCCTCTCACCGCGCAATACAGTCTGCGGTTGTGCTTTACGGCAGATCGGCGGAGACGGCCGCGATAGACGACCTCATCGCTCGGGCCGGGAAGGGGCAGGGCGGCGCGCTCGTGCTGCGCGGCGAGGGCGGCGCGGGCAAGACCGCGCTGCTCGACCTGGCGGCCTCCCGCGGCGGGCCCGTGCGCGTGCTGCGGACCACGGGGGTCGAGGCGGAGGCCGATCTGGCGTTCGCCGCCCTGCACCAGTTGCTGCTGCCGGTGACCGGGCTGCTCGACGCGCTGCCGGACCCGCAGGCCGAGGCCGTACGCGGCGCGCTCGGGCTGGCCCCCGCCGGTTCCGGCGACCGGTTCCTGCTGGCGGCGGGGGTGCTGTCGCTGCTGGCCGAGGCCGCCGCGCCCAACGGGCTGATCTGCGTCGTGGACGACTTCCAGTGGGTGGACCGGCCGTCGGCCGACGCCCTGCTGTTCGCCGCCAGGCGGCTGCGCACCGAGCCGATCGCGATGCCGCTGGCCGTACGCGGCGACATGCCGGTGCCGGGCCTGCCCTCGCTGGAGATCGCCGGGCTGGCCGAACCGGCGGCCGCCGAGCTGCTCGACGCCGGTTTCACGCTCGCGGCGCCGGTCAGGCGCGAGCTCGTGGCGCTGACCGGAGGCAACCCGCTGGCGCTGCGCGAGACGGCGCGGCTGCTCACGGACGCCCAGCGGGCCGGGCGGGAACCGCTCCCCGACCCCCTGCCCGGCGGAAGCCGGCTCTTCGGCGACCGGGTGGCCGCGTTGTCCGCGGGGGCGCGGCTGACCGCCCTGCTGGCGGCCGTCGAAAGCGATCTCGGCCTGGTGCTGCGGGCCGCCGAGCGGCTGGGCGCGGGCGAGGCGGCGCTGCCCGAGCTGGAGTCGGCCGGGCTCGCGGGCGTGTCCGGGACGCGCGTGCGGTTCCGCCATCCGCTGATCCGGTCGGCGGTGTACGAGGCGGTCTCCCCCGCCGCACGCCGGGAGGCGCACGGGGCGCTGGCCGAGGTGTCGGATGCGTCCGAGATGTCCGAGGGGGACCGGCGGGCCTGGCATCTGGCCGGGGCCGCGCTCGGCCAGGACGAATCGGTCGCCGCGGCGCTCGCGCGGGCCGCGGAGCAGGCCCGGGACCGGGGCGGCTACGGCGCCGCCGCGGCAGCCCTGACCAGGGCCGCCGAGCTCACCCCCGCGCCGCTCGTGCGCGCCCGGCGGCTCACGGACGCCGCCGCGGCCGCGTGGCTCGGGGGCCGTCCCGGCCAGGCGGAGTCGCTGCTGGCCGAGGCGCGCGAGCTCGCCGGGGCGGACACCACGCTGACCATGGAGATCGCCCGGCTCCGCGGACGGTTCGAGCTCAACTCCGGCAACGCCGCCGAGGCCGTACGGATCCTCGCGGCGGGCGACACCCTGGACATGCTCGCCGACGCCTCGGAGGCGGCGTCGTACGCCGGCGACACGGCGGCCATGGTCGAGATCGGGCGGCGGGCGGCGGCCTTCCCCGAAGGGTTCCTGCGCGACGTGGTCGCCGGCATCGGCGCGACGCTCGCGGGCGACGGCGGGCACGACCTGCTCAGGCGGGCGCTCGGCCGTACGGGCGAGCTGCGCGAGGCGGCCGATTTCCTGTGGGCGACGGCGGCGGCCGGCTATCTGGGCGAGGTCGACCTGTCCGCCGAGCTGGCCGAGCGGGCCGGGCGCGTGGCCAGGGTCTCCGGGATGGCCGGTCAGCTTCCCGTGGTGCTGGAGTTCGTCGCCACCGCGGAGCGGCTCGCCGGACGCCTCGCCGAGAGCCGGGCCGTCTCGGAGGAGGGCCTGGAGCTGGCGCGCGAGGCCGGATATGCCAACACCGTGGCGGCCCACCTGGCCAACCTCGCGGCCGTGGCGGCCCTGCGCGGCGAGGAGGAGGCCTGCGCCCGGCATGCCGGGGAGGCGCTCGCCATCGCCGTCCCCCACCGGGTGGGCCTGCGCGCCGGGCTCGCGGCGTACGCCCTGGCCATGCTCGACCTGTGCCTCGGCCGGTTCGCCGCCGCGCACGACCGGTTCACCGCGCTCGCCGCCGCGGGCCGGGGAGCCGGTCATCCGACCGTGGTCTGGCGGAGCACGCCCGACCGGATCGAGGCCGCCGTCGGCGCGGGCGACGCCGACGCCGCCCGGGCGGCACTGGAGGCGTACGAACGCTGGTCGGCCCACGCGGGGACGGCCGAGTCGCGGGCGCTGCTCGCCCGGTGCCGCGGCCTGGTCCTGCCGGACGGCCAGGCGGTCGATGCGCTCGGCGACGCGTCGCGACTGCACGCCAACCCGTTCGAGGCGGCCAGGACGGGACTGCTGCTGGGCGAGCGGCTGCGCCGTACGCACCGGCCCGGAGAGGCCAGGGCGCACCTGCGCGCGGCGTTCGAGACGTTCCGGCGCGCGGGAGCCGATCCGTGGGCGCGCCGCGCGTACGGCGAATTGCGCGCGGCGGGCGAGAGCGTCCGGCCGGAGGAGGACGGGCCGGCGACGCCCGTGGCGGTGCCGGACGTGCGGGGGACGGCGCTCGACGCGCTCACCCCGCAGGAGCTGCGCATCGCCACGCTGGTGGCGGACGGCGCGACCAGCAAGGAGATCGCCGCCCGGCTGTTCCTCAGCCCGCGCACGGTCGAATATCACCTGTACAAGATCTATCCGAAGCTCGGCATCACCTCACGTACGGAACTGGCGCGGCTGGTAGTTCTACGGAAGGCGCCGGCGGCCCCGCACAGCATGCTTTAGCCCATGCCAAACATCTGGAGTGAAGAGTTCGGGGCCGCGGCCGACGCGCCGATCGTGCTGGTGATGGGGGCGATGTCGCAGGGGATCCTGTGGCCCGACGCGTTCGTGGGCCGGCTCGTCACGGGCGGCCGGCGCGTGATCCGCTACGACCACCGCGACACCGGGATGTCCGGCGTCGCCGACTTCGCGAAGGATCCGTACACATGGGACGACATCAAGGACGACGTGCTGCGGGTGATGGACGCGCACGGGCTGGACAGCGCGCATCTGGTCGGCCACTCGGCGGGCGGGCTGCTCGGGCAGCTGATCGCGGTGGAGCGGCCGGAGCGCGTGCGGACGCTCACCGTCATCGCCTCGTCGCCGCTCGGCGGCGGTGAGGGCGCGGTGCTCATGCGGGCGCTGACGGGCGAGCCGCAGCCCGAGGGCAGTCTGCCCGAGCCCACGCCGGAGTTCGTCGCGTTCTACCGCGAGGTGATCGCCGCCCCGCCGCCGCGCGACCGGCGGGAGCGGATCGAGCGCATGATCGCGGAGGACCGCGTGCTGCACGGCACCGGGCTGCCGTTCGACGAGGACGCCTCGCGCAGGCTGGCCGAACGCGTGTACGACCGGGCGCGGAACCTGGACGCGGCGGCCAACCACCGGCTTGCGGCGGCGGCCGAGCCCGGCTTCGAGCCGGTGGGCGTCCTGCACCGGATCACGGCGCCCACCCTGGTCGTCGAGGGCACGCACGAGCCCGCCAAGCCGGGCCACGGCGCCCTCGTCGCCGAGCGGATCCCCGGCGCCCGGCTGATGACCGTCAAGGGAATGGGCCACACCCTGCCGCCCGAGGTCCACGCCGAACTGGCCGGCGCCGTCCTCGCCCACACGGCGGCCGGTGAGCTCACTTCCCGGTGAACTTGGGGCGGCGCTTCTCGGCGAAGGCCGTCATGCCCTCCCGGGCGTCCTGGGTCGCGAACAGGCCGGAGAACTGGAGGCGCTCGATCTCCAGGCCGGTGTCGAGGTCGGTCTCGAGGCCGTGGTCGATCGCGAGCTTGGCCGCCCGCACCGCGACGACCGGCCCCTGGGCGAAGGTCGCGGCGAGTTCGAGCGCCGCGGTGTAGACCTCGCCGTCGGGCACCACCCGGTCGACCAGGCCGATGGCGAGCGCCTCGGCGGCGTCCACGTGCCGCCCGGTGAAGATCAGGTCCTTGGCCCGGGCGGGCCCGACGAGCCGGGGCAGGCGCTGGGTGCCGCCCGCGCCGGGGATGATCCCCAGGGTGATCTCCGGCTGGCCGAGCTTCGCGCTCTGCCCGGCCACCCGGAAGTCGGCGCACAGCGCGAGCTCGCAGCCGCCGCCCAGGGCATAGCCGGTGATCGCGGCGATGACCGGCTTGCCGATCCGCGCGACCGCGGTGAAGCAGTCCTGCAGAGTGCGCGAGTGCACGGCCATGTCGGCGTAGGACATGACCGCCATCTCCTTGATGTCGGCGCCGGCCGCGAAGACCCGTTCGCCGCCGTAGAGGATGACCGCGTGCGTGTTCGGATCGGCGTCCACGAGGCCCGCGGCCTCCGCGATCTCCTCCTGGACCTGCCGGTTCAGCGCGTTCATCTTCGGCCGGTCGAGCCGGATCGTGGCGACGTGCTCGGAGATCTCCACCCTGACGAATTCACCCATGGCTCCACGATAAAGGGGAGATCAGTGGCCGAGCGGGAGGGGCCGCCGGGGCGCCTCCGCCGACGCGGCCGTGACCTCGTGGTAGACGCGCTCGTAACCCCTGATCATCACGGGCACGTCGAAATGCCGGACCACGCTGTCGCGCACCGCGTGCGGGTCCAGCGCGGAGACCGCCTCGATCGCGGCCGGCAGCTCCTCGGGCGTGTCGCGGATGTAGCCGGTCACCCCGTCCACCACGATCTCGGGCACCGCGCCCCGCCGCAGCGCCACCACCGGCGTGCCGCAGGCCATCGCCTCGATCATGACCATGCCGAAGGGCTCGTCCCAGAGCAGCGGGAGCACCAGGCACCGGGCCCGGGAGAACAGGTCGCTCTTGAACCGCTCGTCCGCCTCGCCGAGGTATTCGGCGCCGGGCCCGAGCAGCGGCTCGATCCGTTCGCGGAAGTAGGCCCACTCCGCCCGCTCGGCGAGCCTGCCGACCAGCAGGATGCGGCGGCCCGCCGCCCGCGCGGCCTCGATCGCGAGGTGCGCGCCCTTGTCCGGGTTGAACCGCCCCAGCCACAGCACCCAGTCGTCCTTGCGCTCCCGGAACGGCCACGCCGCGACGTCCACCGCGTTGTGCACCCGCCCCACCCAGTTGAGGCCGGGCGCGTGGGCGCGCTGGGACGAGGAGATGGCCACCAGGGCCACGTCCGCGCCGAGGCTCCGGTAGTAGTCGCCCAGCTCCCCGCTCACGTCGCTGTGGCAGGTGACGACCGTCGGCACGAGCCGCCCCGCGGCGGTGAGCGGCCCGGCCAGCGAGTGGTCGTGGACGATGTCCACCTCCAGGCCGCGCAGGAGGCGGGCCGCCTCGGCCGCGTGCACCACCTCGGGGAAGGGCTCGCCGATCCGGTCCGAGGGCGGCTCGTCGTAGGTCCGCAGATCCACGTCGCGGCCGGCTCCGATCACGGTGACCCGGTGCCCGCTCGCCCGCAGTCCGCGGACCAGCGTGGCGGTCACCGCCTCGATGCCGCCGTACGCGCGAGGCGGCACGTCATACCACGGCGGGGCGATCATCCCGATGTGCAGGGCCTGTGCCATGGTGCTGGTCTACCCCTCCCACCTGGGAAGGAAGCAGGCGGGAGGGTGACCGGCATTCGTCAGCGCAGGGTGCCGTTGGTCATGCCGACCGGCTCCTCCGGGACGGCGACGAGGCCGAGCTCGGCCACCGACGCCATCAGCGGGTGGAACGGGACCACGCGCACGCTGTAGCCGAACGCGCCGGTGCGGTCGAGCGGCACGACGCCGCTGTAGTGCGCCCGGCCGTCGTCGCCCACCGAGTCGACCTTCAGCGTGACGTAGCTCGGCGAGATCAGCTCGTCGTGCGCGCCCACCCGGCCGTAGGCGGCCTGGACCTGGACGTCCTCCGGCGACAGCTCGCCGAGGGCGATCGTGGCCCGCAGCTCCAGCCGGGCCCCCAGCTCGGGGGTGTCCCCCACGCCGGTCGCCTCGACGTGCTCGACGCGTACGCCCGGCCACGCCTTGGCCACGCGCAGCTTCCAGGCCGCGAACTGCCGGGCGTTGCGGTAGTCGTCGGCCGCGAGCGTCCGGGCGGAGACGGCCGCCGGGGTGTACAGGTCGACGACGTAGTCGCGCAGCATCCGCCCGGCCAGCACCTTCGGCCCGAGCGAGATGAGCGTGTGCTTGACCATCTCCAGCCAGCGCCGGGGCAGGCCGTCGGCGGCCCGGTCGTAGAAGCGGTCGGCGACCTCGCGCTCGATGAGGTCGTACAGCGCCGTGGCCTCCAGCTCGTCGCGGCGCTCGGGGTCGTCCACGCCGTCGGCGCTGGGGATCGCCCAGCCGTTGTTGCCGTCGTACCACTCGTCCCACCATCCGTCGCGGACGGACAGGTTGAGGCCGCCGTTGAGCGCCGCCTTCATGCCGGACGTGCCGCACGCCTCCAGGGGGCGCAGCGGGTTGTTCATCCACACGTCGGAGCCGGTCACCATGAGCTGGGCGAGCGCCATGTCGTAGTCGGGCAGGAAGACGATGCGGTGCCGCACGTCCTCGGAGTCGGAGAAGCGGACGATCTGCTGGATCAGCTTCTTGCCGCCCTCGTCGGCCGGGTGCGCCTTGCCGGCGATCACGATCTGCACCGGCTTGTCCGGATCGAGCAGCAGCCTGCGGAGCCGGTCGGGCTGCCTGAGCATGAGGGTCAGCCGCTTGTAGGAGGGCACCCGCCGGGCGAAGCCGATCGTCAGCACGTTCGGGTCGAGCGCCTCGTCCACCCAGCCCAGCTCGGCCTCGCTGGCGCCGCGCTGGCGCCACGACTTGCGCAGCCGCCGCCGCGCCTCCCCGACCAGGCGGGCGCGCAGCGTGCCTCTGATGCCCCAGATGTCGGCCTCGGAGAGCTTGCGCGCCCCCTCCCAGCCCTGCTCGATGTCGATCAGCGAGGGCAGCTCCTCGCCGGCGAGCTCCATCATCTCCCGGCCGACCCAGGTCGGGGCGTGGACACCGTTGGTGATATAGCCGATCGGCACCTCGTCAACGTCGAAGCCCGGCCACAGCCCCTTGAACATCTCCCGGCTGACGCGGCCGTGCAGCTTGGACACCCCGTTGACCCGCTGGGCCAGCCGCATGCCCATGACGGCCATGTTGAAGACCGACTTGTCGGCATCGGGACCGTCGGGCTCGGCGCCGAGCTCCAGGATGCGGTCGACCGACACCGTCGGCCAGGCGTTCGACCCTCCGAACTGCCGGGCGATCATCTCGGCCGGGAACCGGTCGATGCCCGCGGGGACCGGCGTGTGGGTGGTGAACACGGTCCCGGCGCGTACGGCCTCGAGGGCCTCCTCGAACGACAGCCGGGCCTCGGTCAGCTCGCGGATGCGCTCGAGGCCGAGAAAGCCCGCGTGGCCCTCGTTGGTGTGGAACACCTCGGGGTCGGGGTGGCCGGTGATCCGGCAGTAGGCCCGGATGGCCCGCACGCCGCCGATGCCGAGCAGCAGCTCCTGCATCAGGCGGTGGTCGCCGCCCCCGCCGTACAGGCGGTCGGTCACGTCCCTGGCGACCGTGTCGTTCTCGGCGACGTCGGAGTCGAGCAGGAGCAGCGGCACGCGGCCGACCTGGGCCACCCAGATCTGGGCGTGCAGGACGCGCCCCTCGGGGAGGCCGATCTTGATGCGGGCCGGGGCGCCGTCCTCCTCCTTGAGCAGGGTGAGCGGCAGGCCGCCGGGGTCGAGGGACGGGTAGTGCTCAAGCTGCCAGCCCTCCGCCGAAAGGGACTGGGTGAAGTAGCCGTGCCGGTAGAGCAGGCCGACGCCGAGGATCGGGACGCCGAGGTCGCTGGCGGCCTTCAGGTGGTCGCCGGCGAGGATGCCGAGGCCGCCCGAATACTGCGGCAGGGCGGCGGAGATGCCGTATTCGGGCGAGAAGTAGCCGATCGCCTTCGGCGCGTCCTCCAGCGACTGGTACCACCGGGGGGCGGTCATGTACTCGCGCAGGTCGTCGGCGGCGTCGGCGAGGCGGCGCAGGAAGCGCCGGTCCTGGGCGAGCTCACGCAGCCTTTCGGCCTCGACCGCACCGAGCAGCGCGACGGGGTCGTGATCGACACGCTCCCAGACCTCGGGATCCACCTCGGCGAACAGGTCCATGGTCTCGGGGTGCCACGACCATCGGAGGTTTTGGACCAACTCGCCCAGAGGTGCGAGCTGTGAGGGAAGAACCGTTCGGACAGTGAACCTGCGGATAGCTCTCACGGGGCCAGACCCTAGTTACTCAGCGCCACGACGCGCGACCGAATCAACCTTGCCGTACTGCGAAGCCAGCTCTCGAACGCTCTCACCACCATCAGACCGGTTCAAACCTCACCAAAGTACCCTTGACCTGGTGATGTGGGTGCCGGACCGCGGAGGCCGGCACGCAATGATCGATCTCCCGGGGGCGTCATCCCAAACACGCGAGCGGTCTTTCGTTCCGCAGGGGTAAGAGTGGACTATTAGGGCAACCCCTGTATGACGAGAAGGACCGCGGCCAGCGGATCCCGTGTCTCGTGCTGCCGCCTGACCACAGCTGTTCCTGCCCCGCAAACCCCGGCGGCACCCGGTGTGCCGCCCCCGAGTACGAAGTGACGATGATCGGACGCATTCCCATCCAGGACATCCAGCCCGTCGTCGACTGCGGCCAGTGGCCCGCCAAGGCCGCCGCGGGAGAGACCTTCGAGATCAGTGCGACGGTGTTCCGCGAAGGACACGACGCGGTCGCCGCCGGCGTGGTGCTGACCGACCCGAGCGGCACGCCGGGCCGGATGCTGCCCATGCGCGAGGTCGCCCCCGGCACCGACCGGTGGAGCGTGGAGGTCACGCTGCCCGCCGAGGGCCTGTGGCAGTTCCGGGTGGAGGCGTGGAGTGATCCGATCGCCACGTGGATGCACGACGCGGGCATCAAGATCCCGCGCGACCTGGACGCCGACCTCATGTGCGAGGAGGGCGCCCGGCTGTTCGAGCGGGCGGCCAAGGGCGTGCGGGCGGCGGACTGCACGGCGGCGGAGGCGGGCGGCACCTGCGGGCACCGGGCCGCTCTGCTGGCCCTCGCGGCCCGGCTGCGCGACGACGCGGTGGACCCCAGGGCGCGCTTCGCGGTGACCCAGCTGCCCGAGACGGCCGCGCTGATCGCCGCGCACCCCCTGCGCGACCTGCTCACCCGGTCGGGCCGCAACCGGGTGCGGGTGGACCGGCGGCGGGCGCTGTTCGGCTCCTGGTATGAGTTCTTCCCCCGCTCGGAGGGCGCCGTGGTGGGGCAGGAGGGCGTGGCGCCCAAGTCGGGCACGTTCCGTACGGCGGCCAGGCGGCTCCCGGCGATCGCCCAGATGGGCTTCGACGTGGTCTACCTGCCGCCGATCCACCCGATCGGGACGCAGTTCCGCAAGGGCCGCAACAACACCCTGACCCCCGACCAGTACGACCCCGGGTCGCCCTGGGCCATCGGCTCACAGGAGGGCGGGCACGACGCGATCCACCCCGATCTGGGCACGATCGAGGACTTCGACGCGTTCGTCGCCAAGGCGCGCGAACTGGGCATGGAGGTCGCCCTCGACCTCGCGCTCCAGTGCTCCCCCGACCACCCGTGGGTCAAGGAGCACCCGGAGTGGTTCAACATCCGGGCCGACGGCTCGATCGCGTACGCCGAGAACCCGCCGAAGAAATACCAGGACATCTACCCGCTGAACTTCGACAAGGACCCCGAGGGGATCTACGCGGAGGTCAAGCGGGTGGTCCGGCACTGGATGGACCACGGCGTGCGGATCTTCCGGGTGGACAACCCGCACACCAAGCCGGTCCGGTTCTGGGAGCGGCTGATTTCCGACATCAACACGACCGACCCCGACGTGCTGTTCCTCGCCGAGGCGTTCACCCGCCCTGCCATGCTGCGCACGCTCGCCAAGGTCGGGTTCCACCAGTCGTACACCTACTTCACCTGGCGCAACTCCAAGCCCGAGTTGGAGGAGTACCTGCGGGAGCTGTCCCACGAGACCTCGCACTACCTGCGGCCGAACCTGTTCGTCAACACGCCCGACATCCTGCACGAGTATCTCCAGCACGGCGGCGTCCCGGCGTTCAAGATCCGGGCCATTCTGGCCGCGTTGATGGCTCCTACGTGGGGTGTGTACTCCGGGTATGAGCTGGCCGAGAACGTCCCGGTGCGTCCCGGCAGCGAGGAGTACCTGGACAGCGAGAAATACCAGTACAGGCCGCGTGACTGGGCCGAAGCGGAGCGTGAGGGCCGCAGCCTTGCCCCGCTCATTACCCAGCTCAATTTGTTGAGAAGAGCGCACCCGGCACTCCAGGAATTGCGTAACCTACGGTTTCACAACGTCGACCAGCCGGACGTGATCTGCTTCTCCAAGCGGCTGCCCGGCGCCTATGACACGGCCTCACGACGGCACGGACTAGGCGATGTCGTGCTGGCCGTCGTCAATCTGGATCCACACAACACACACGAGGCGACGGTCTGGCTCGACATGCCGGCCCTCGGTCTCGACTGGCATGCCGAGTTCGTCGTGGACGACCAACTGTCGGGCGAGTCGTACCGCTGGGGGCAGGCGAACTACGTGCGCCTCGACCCGCACGTCCATCCCGCACACATTCTCACGCTCCGCCACGGGTCAGCGCACCGCCCGTGAGCGCAGCTCGGCACATCCGGGGAGTCAAAAGGTGAGCTCGACGACACCTCAGCCCAGTCACACCCAGCCCAGCCACACGCAGCCGGTCCCCAACACCTTCACCGAGGAGGAGCCGCGGGACAAGTACTGGTACAAGCGGGCTGTCTTCTACGAGGTGCTGATCCGGGGCTTCGCCGACTCGAACGGCGACGGCACCGGCGACATCCGTGGCCTCATCGAGAAGCTGGACTATCTCCAGTGGCTCGGCATCGACTGTCTCTGGCTGCTCCCGCTGTACGAGTCCCCCCTCAAGGACGGCGGGTATGACATCTCGGACTACATGAAGATCCTCCCGGACTTCGGCGATCTGGGGGACTTCGTCAGGCTCGTGGACGAGGCGCACAAGCGCGGCATCCGGGTCATCGCCGACCTGGTCATGAACCACACCAGCGACCAGCACCCCTGGTTCCAGGCGTCCCGCACCGACCCCGAGGGTCCGTACGGCGACTTCTACGTCTGGAGCGACACGGACGAGAAGTACAAGGACGCCCGGATCATCTTCATCGACTCCGAGGCGTCCAACTGGACCTACGACCCGGTCCGCGGGCAGTACTACTGGCACCGGTTCTTCCACCACCAGCCGGACCTCAACTTCGAGAACCCGGACGTGCAGGACGCGATGCTGGAGGTCATCCGCTTCTGGCTCGACCTCGGCATCGACGGGTTCCGGCTCGACGCGATCCCCTACCTGTTCGAGCAGGAGGACACCAACTGCGAGAACCTGCCGGCGACCCACGCGTACCTCAAGCGCGTGCGGGCCGAGGTCGACCGCCTCTACCCCGACCGGGTGCTGCTGGCCGAGGCCAACCAGTGGCCTGCCGACGTGGTGGAGTATTTCGGCGACCCGGTCACCGGCGGCGACGAGTGCCACATGGCCTTCCACTTCCCGCTGATGCCGCGCATCTTCATGGCGGTGCGGCGGGAGTCGCGCTACCCCATCTCGGAGATCCTGGCTCAGACGCCGAAGATCCCCGAGAACTGCCAGTGGGGCATCTTCCTGCGCAACCACGACGAGCTCACGCTCGAGATGGTCACCGACGAAGAGCGCGACTACATGTACTCCGAGTACGCCAAGGACCCCCGCATGCGGGCCAACGTCGGCATCCGCCGCCGGCTGGCGACGCTGCTGGACAACGACCGCAACCAGATCGAGCTGTTCACCGCGCTGCTGCTCAGCCTGCCCGGCTCGCCGGTCATGTACTACGGCGACGAGATCGGCATGGGCGACAACATCTGGCTCGGCGACCGGGACGGCGTCCGCACGCCCATGCAGTGGACGCCCGACCGCAACGCGGGATTCTCCAGCTGCGACCCCGGCCGGCTCTACCTGCCGGTGATCATGGATCCGATCTACGGATATCAGGCGATCAACGTCGAGGCGCAGCAGAAGAGCGCCAGCTCGCTGCTCCACTTCACCAAGCGGATGATCGAGATCCGCAAGCGTCACCCGGTGTTCGGCCTCGGTGAGTTCACCGAGCTGAACTCGTCCAACCCCAGCGTGCTCGCGTTCGTGCGGGAGCTGGGCGACGACCGGGTGCTGTGCGTCAACAACCTGTCGCGCTTCCCCCAGCCGGTCGAGCTCGACCTGCGCAGGTTCGAGGGGTCCACGCCGGTCGAGTGCATGGGCGGAGTTCCGTTTCCCCCGATCGGCGAGCTTCCGTATCTTTTGACGCTCCCTGGGCATGGGTTCTATTGGTTCACACTGCCCGTCACGAACAGGGCGGCCGGCACGAAGGAGGAGTGACGACTTCACTTCAGGGACTCCTGGCCGGCTGGATCACCGGACAACGGTGGTTCGCCGGCAAGGGGCGCGCCATCGACGACCTGTCCATCGACTCCGAGATCGAGATCGCCTCCGGCGACCCGGCGCTGGTCCACCTGATCGTGTGCGTGCGGCAGGGGGAGCGCCGCACGCGCTACCAGATCCCGGTCGGGCTGCGCGAGCACCTGCCCGACCGGCTCGGTCACGTCCGGATCGGCACCTGCCGCCGGGGCGACGGCCGCGAGGTCGAGGTGTACGACGCGCTGCACGACTCCGCCCTGATGGGGCACCTGCTGGAGGGGATGGCCGGCGACCGCCGGTTCGACGGCCTCGGCTTCCACCCGGCGCACGGAGTGGAGATCGACACCTCGCAGCGCAGCCTCGTGCTGACCGCCGAGCAGTCGAACACCTCGCTGGTGTACGGCGACACGTACATCCTCAAGCTGTTCCGCCAGCTCAACCCGGGAGTCAACCCCGAGCTGGAGATCATCACGGCGCTCGCGGACGCGGGCTCGGCCCACGTGGCCAAGCCGTACGGCTGGATCGAGACCGAGCTCCAGGGCGAGCCCACCACCCTGGCGATCATGCAGGAGTATCTGCAGAACGCCAACGAGGGCTGGTCGATGGCGCTGACCAGCGTGCGCGACTTCTACGCGTGCCCCGAGGGCATGCCGGCGGAGGACGCCGGAGGCGACTTCGCCGCCGAGGCGCGGCGGCTCGGGGTGGCCACCGCGCAGGTGCACCGCGAGCTCGCGCGCGCCTTCCCCACGGGAACGATCGAGCCGACCGAGATCAAGCGGATGACCGAGCGGTTCCGCCGCCGCCTCGACAAGGCGGTGGCCGAGGTGCCGCCCCTCGGCGAGCACGCCGCCGTGGCCGCCGAGGCGTTCGACCGGCTGGCCGACCTCGGTCACGAGATCACGGTGCAGCGCGTGCACGGCGACTATCACCTCGGCCAGGTCATGCGCACGATGACCGACTGGGTGGTGCTCGACTTCGAGGGCGAGCCGGGCCAGCCGCTGGCCGAGCGGCGGGCGCTCGACTCGCCGCTGCGCGACGTGGCGGGCATGCTGCGCTCCTTCGAATACGCCGCGCGGCACCTGCTGGCCGGGCATCCCAACGCCGAGGCGCTGGAGTGCCGGGCCAGGGAGTGGTCCGAGCGCAACCGGGCCGCCTTCCTGGCCGGCTACTCCGAGGGCGGCGGGCGCATCCGCGGCGACGACGCGGTGCTGCTGCGCGCGCTCGAACTGAGCAAGGCGGTCTACGAGGTCGTCTACGAGGCGCGCAACCGGCCCTCGTGGCTGCCCATCCCGCTCGCGGCCTTTCGCTGACAAGATCGGGGTGTTCGGAGGGGCATATCTAGGGCAGGTTGGGCGACATGGACTTGGACCGGCTGGCCGGGGGCGCGCATCACGACCCCCACTCGATCTTGGGGGCCCATCCCGGGCCCGAAGGCGTCACGATCAGGGCCCTGCGCCCCTTCGCGGAGAAGGTCGAGGTGCTGGCCGACGGGTCGGCGCACGAGATGAGCCATCGCGCGTTCGGGGTGTTCGAGGTGACGCTGCCCGGCGTCGACAAGGTCCCCGACTATCGCCTGCGCATCACCTATCCCGACGCTCCGCCGTACGAGACGGACGATCCCTATCGGCACTGGCCGACGCTGGGCGAACTGGACCTCCACCTGATCGGCGAGGGCCGGCACGAGCGGCTGTGGGAGGTGCTCGGGGCGCGCGTGATGCGTCACGAGGACGTGGACGGGACGGCCTTCTCGGTCTGGGCGCCCAACGCGCAGGGTGTGCGGGTGATCGGCGACTTCAACCACTGGAACGGCGCCGCCCACCCCATGCGCTCCCTCGGCCGTTCCGGCGTGTGGGAGCTGTTCCTCCCGGAGATCGGCGAGGGCACGCGGTACAAGTTCCAGATCCTCGGCCTCGACGGGATCTGGCGGGAGAAGGCCGACCCGATGGCCCGCCGCACCGAGGTGCCCCCGGCGACGGCCAGCATCGTCGAGAGTTCCGACTATGAGTGGCGCGACGAGGAGTGGATGGCCGCGCGGTCGTCGCGCGACGCCCTCGCCGAGCCGATGAGCGTCTACGAAGTGCACCTGGGCTCCTGGCGGCCCGGCCTGTCCTACCGCGACCTCGCCCGCGAGCTGGTCGAGTATGTCACGGACATGGGATTCACCCACGTGGAGTTCCTGCCGGTCGCCGAGCATCCGTTCGGCGGCTCGTGGGGATACCAGGTGACCTCCTACTACGCCCCCACCTCACGGTTCGGCTCCCCCGACGACTTCCGCCACCTCGTGGACGAGCTGCACCGGGCCGGCGTCGGCGTGATCGTCGACTGGGTGCCCGCGCACTTCCCCATGGACGAGTGGGCGCTGGCCCGCTTCGACGGCACGCCGCTCTACGAGCACGCCGACCCCGGCCGCGGCACCCACCCCGACTGGGGCACGTACGTCTTCGACTTCGGCCGCAACGAGGTGCGCAACTTCCTCGTGGCCAACGCGCTCTACTGGCTCAAGGAGTTTCACGTCGACGGCCTGCGGGTGGACGCCGTGGCCTCGATGCTCTACCTCGACTACTCCCGGCGCGAGGGCGAGTGGACGCCCAACGTGTACGGAGGCAGGGAGAACCTCGACGCGATCGAGTTCCTCAAGGAGATGAACTCCGTCGTCTACCGCGAAGAGCCGGGAATCGTGACGATCGCGGAGGAGTCGACCGCCTGGCCCGGTGTATCGCGGCCCGTCCACCTCGGCGGGCTCGGCTTCGGCTTCAAGTGGAACATGGGCTGGATGCACGACTCGCTCAGCTACATGTCCCGCGAGCCGATCTATCGGCAGTATCACCACCACCAGATGACGTTCTCCCTGATGTACGCCTTCTCCGAGAACTTCGTGCTGCCGCTGTCGCACGACGAGGTCGTCCACCTCAAGGGGTCGCTGCTGGGCAAGATGCCGGGCGACGAGTGGCAGCGCTTCGCCAACCTCCGCGCGCTGTACGGCTTCATGTGGGCCCACCCCGGCAAGCAGCTGCTGTTCATGGGCGGCGAGTTCGGCCAGGGGGCCGAGTGGTCGGAGGCCAACGGCCTCGACTGGTGGGTGCTCGACTTCGACTACCACCAGGGCGTACGCCGCCTGGTGAAAGACCTCAACCGCCTCTACCGGGAGTCGCCCGCGCTGTACACGCGCGACCACACCCACGAGGGCTTCCGCTGGATCGACGCCGACGACGCCTCGGGCAACGTGCTGTCGTTCCTGCGCTACGGCGCGGACGGCTCGGTGCTGGCCTGCGTCGCCAACTTCTCCGGCGCCCCGCACGAGGACTACCACCTCGGCCTGCCCACTCCCGGGCGGTGGGAGGAGGTCCTCAACACCGACGCGTACGAGTACGCCGGGAGCGGCGTCGGCAACATGGGCTCGGTCGAGTCGGTGGAGACGCCGCGGCACGGGCTGCCCTGCTCGACCCGGCTGCGCGTGCCGCCGCTCGGCGTCGTGTGGCTGCGCCCGGTGGAGAGCCCGACGGCCGTGAGCCCGGAGATGGACGAGCGCGCCGAGACGGTCGCAGAGGAGACGGACACCGAGCCCGAGGGCCTGGTCGCCGAGTCCTGAGCCCCGCCGGCCGGGGATCGCTGCACGGACCCCGGAAAACCGGGCGGAGCAGGTCAGGCGCGCCCGCCGAAGAACTCCCGCAGGTCCTCCACGAGCAGACCGGGCGCCTCCAGGGCGGGGAAGTGGCCACCCCGGTCGAACTCGGTCCAGCGCGCGATGGTGTGCACCTTCTCGGCGAACCCGCGGACGGCGAAGTCCGTGGGGAAGACCGCCACGGCCGTGGGCACGCCCGACCGCTCGCGCGGTGCCCACATGGACGGGTCGTTGAACCGCTCGAAGTAAGTGTGCGCGGCCGAGCCCGCGGTGCCGGTGTGCCAGTAGAGGCTGACGTCGGTGAGGATCCGGTCGCGGTCCACGGCGTCTTCGGGCAGAGCGGCGGCCGGGTCGGTCCACTCCTGGAACTTCTCCACGATCCAGGCGAGCTGGCCGGCCGGGGAGTCATGCAGGGCGTGCCCGATCGTCTGCGGCTTGGTGCCCTGGATCTGCATGTACGCGCTCGACCGGTCCTGCCAGTCCTTCATCCGGTTCAGCCGCTCCCGTTCGGCCTCGGTGAGCGCGGCCATGTCGGCCGGGTCCCCCGTCGGGAAGGTGACCAGCGCGTTGAGGTGGACCCCGATGACCCGGTCGGGCGCCGCCCGGCCGACCAGCGGGGCGACGAAGGCGCCCACGTCGCCGCCCTGCACGCCGTACCGGTCGTAGCCGAGCCGGTCCATCAGCTCCGCCAGCGCAGCGGCGGCACGTCCGTCGGTCCAGCCGGCGGCGGGCAGCGGGCCGGAGAAGCCATACCCGGGAAGCGACGGGATCACCACGTGGAAGGCGTCGGCGGGGTCCCCGCCGTACGCCGCAGGGTCGGTGAGCGGGCCGATCACGTCGAGGAACTCCACGATCGAACCGGGCCAGCCGTGGAGCAGCAGCAACGGTGTGGCGCCCGCCTCCGCCGAGCGGACGTGCAGGAAGTGCAGGTCGATGCCGTCGATCGTGGTCGTGAACTGCGGATGGGCGTTGATCGCGGCCTCGTGCGCCCGCCAGTCGTACTTCTCCGCCCAGTACGCCGCCAGATCGCGCAGGTAGCCGGTCGGCACGCCGCGCTCCCAGCCGGTGTCCGGCAACTGGGGAGCCCAGCGGGTGCGGGCGAGCCGGTCGCGCAGGTCGTCGATGCCGGCCTGGGGGACCTGGATGCGGAACGGACGGATTTCGGTGTTCGTCATGCGGATCACCGTAGGAACAATCGGTGTCAGGTTCGGTCACCAATAGCGGGCACAATTTCCCTCATGCTGGAAACCTCGGCGCGACTGCTCCGGCTGCTGTCCCTGCTCCAGTCGCGCGGCGACTGGCGGGGCGCCGACCTGGCCGAACGGCTCGGCGTGGGCCTGCGTACGGTGCGGCGCGACATCGATCGGCTGCGCGACCTCGGTTATCCGGTGGACGCGACGCCGGGAGTCGCGGGCGGTTATCGGCTCGGAGCCGGCACGGCGCTGCCGCCGCTGCTGCTCGACGACGAGGAGGCGGTGGCGGTCGCGATCGGGCTGCACACGGCGGCGACCGGCAGTGTCGCCGGGCTGGAGGAGAGCTCGGTGCGGGCGCTGGCCAAGCTGGAACAGATGCTCCCGGCCCGTCTCCGGCACCGGGTGACCGCGTTCCGCGCGGCGGCCGTACCGCTGACCGGGCCGGCGCCGGCCGCCGAGGCGGTCGACCCGGGTTTGCTGACCGCGCTCGCGGCGGCCTGCCGCGACCACCGGCGGCTGCGGCTGCGCTATCCGGGACGGAACGGAGTGCCGGTCCGCACCGTCGAGCCCCACCGGCTGGCCCACACGCACCGGCGGTGGTATCTGCTGGCGTGGGACGTGGACCGCGACGACTGGCGGACCTTCCGGGCCGACCGGATCCAGGGGCCGGTGGAACCGCCCGGCGCCCGATTCACCCCGCGTACGCCTCCCTCCGGCGACGTGGCGGCGTACGTCTCCGACGCGATCTCGTCGGCACCCTACCGCTATCGCGCCCGGATCCTGTTCGGGGCCCCGATCGAGGCGGTGGCCCGGCGCTCCTCCCCCACCGCCGGCCGGCTGGAGGCGCACGGCGCCGACGCCTGTTTGTTCCACACGGGCTCCGACTCCCTGGAGACGCTGGCCCTGCACGTCGCGGCCAAGGGGTTTCCGTTCCGGGTGCTGGACCCCCCCGAGCTGATCCCGGTGCTGCGCGATCTGTCCGACCGGCTGCAGGCGGCTGTGGCGGACTCCGGAGAGGTCAGATCGTGACGACGACCTTGCCGGCGGCGTGGCCCTGCTCCACGTAGGCGACGGCCGTGGGGATCTCGCCGAACGCGTAGGTGCGGCCGATGACGGGGGTGACTTTGCCGTCCTCGATGAGGTCGGTCAGCCGCATCAGGTCGCCCCGGATGTTCCCGGCGCCGATCACCTGGGTCATGACCACGCGCTGGGACACGAACGGCGACACCGCGAGCGTCGCGAGAGTGTGGCCGACGGGTTGCAGCCACCGTCCGGCCGGCCCGCCGACGACGACGTGCGTCCCCCGGGGCTTCAGCACCCGCGCGCAGGCCCGCAGCGAGCGGGTGCCCGCGATGTCGAGCAGCACGTCGTGGCGCGGCCCGCGCCGGGTGAAGTCCTCCTTCGTGTAGTCGACCACCTCGTCCGCGCCGATCGAACGCACCAGGTCGGCGTTCCGCCCGCTGCACACACCGGTGACCTCGGCCCCGAACGCCTTGGCGAGCTGCACGGCGAACGTCCCGACGCCGCCCGAGGCCCCGTTCACGAGAACGGCGTGACCCGCCTGGACCCCTCCCTGGTCGAGTGCCATCAGCGCGGTGACGGCCGCCAGCGGCACCGCGGCCGCCTGCTCGAACGACAGGGTCTCCGGCTTGCGGGCCAGTGCGCTCTCCGGCACGCACACGTACTCGGCGAAGCCGCCCTGGGTGAGCAGCGCGAACACCTCGTCGCCTGGGGCGAACCCCGTGACGCCGGCCCCGACCGCCTCGACGTGTCCTGCCACGTCGGCGCCCAGGATGCCGATGCGCGGCCCGCGCGGGCCGAGCGTGCCGCCCATCAGCCGCGCGGCGTACGGCTCGCCTCGCATGTGGTGCCAGTCGTACGGCTGGACGGAGGTGGCTCGCACCCGCACCAGCACCTCACCGGGGCCGGGCACGGGTGTGTCCACGTCGATGAGCTCCAGGACGTCGGGCGGACCGTACGAGCGCAGGACGTAGGCCTTCATGGGATTCTCCTCATCACCTCGGCGGTGGGGAGTGCCAGCGTAAGAAGCGCCACACGCGGGGCGTATCGGCCGAAAGTACGCCCGATCGGCAGCCGATCGGGTGGTGCGAATCCGGCCGTTCCGCCGATGAAACGGCACCCTCGCGGGGACGACGATCGGCGCATGACCGAATCGATGGAACGGCCCGCACTCGCCCGGGGCACCTCAGCAGGCAGGAATCGCAGGACGGGATGGCTCGTGCCCGCCGCGCTGATCGCGCTCAGCGCCGTCCCGGTGATCGCCGGCTCCACCCGGCTGGGGCAACTGGCCGGCGGCGGGCCGATCACCCACGACAGCGTCCGCTATTTCGCGACGCCCGCGCCCGTCGTCGCGCACATCGTCTCCGTCACGGTCTTCAGCATCCTGGGAGCGCTCCAGTTCGCCCACGGACTGCGCCGCCGCAGGCCCGCCTGGCACCGCGCCGCCGGGCGGCTCGTGGTGCCGTCCGGGCTCGTCAGCGCGGTCTCGGGGCTGTGGATGACGTTGTTCTATCCCCCGTTGCAGAACGACAGCGCCCTCCTCGTCGGCCTGCGGCTGGCGTTCGGCACCCTCATGATCGTGTCCCTCGTCCTCGGCTTCGCGGCGATCCGGCGGCGGGACGTCACCCGCCACCGCGCCTGGATGACGCGGGGCTACGCGATCGGCATGGGCGCGGGCACCCAACTGCTGACCGTCGGTCCCTGGATGGCGCTGGCCGGCGAGCCCGGCCCGCTCCCCCGGGCGCTGCTGATGGGCGCGGGATGGGTGATCAACCTCGCCGTCGCGGAGTGGGCCGTACGCAGAGGCTCCCGGCTCCCGTCCCGAAGGGCGAGGTAGGCGGCTCATGCCCGATCGGGCCGGCTCTCCCGCAGGAGCGAGCGCAGTTCGGCGGTGTCGACGATGTGGGCCAGCCTCGGGAAGATGCCCGTCATCAGGGCCTGGTGGGCGTGCGGGTCCAGGTCGGCGACGCCGTCGGACAGGACGTAGAGCCGGTAGTCGCGGTCGGCGGCGTCGGTGAGGGTGGACAGCACGACGCCGCTGGTGGTGATGCCGGCGATGACCAGGGTGGTGATTCCGCGATCCCGCAGCCGCCGGTCCAGGTCCGTCGTGGACAGCGCGCCGTAGCGGGTCTTGCGTACGACGATGTCGCCGGGCTCGGGAGCGAGCCGATGGTGGATGTCTGTCGCGGGGTCCGCGTGGTGCAGGAGGCGCTGCCGTGTAATGAGGTCGCGGTGGAGGCCGTGCCCGCCATGGCGGTCCGTCAGGCGCGGCTCGGCGCGGGCTCCGGCCCGGCGGGCGGCCCGGCGGGCGGTTCGGCAGGCGGTTCGGCAGGCGGTTCGGCAGGGGGATCAGCAGGGGGCTTGGTGGGGCTCGTCTCGGCGCGGCGGGGAAGCAGCAGCGGGGTCGCCAGCAGGAGCACGCCGGCCAGGCCGATGGCCGTGCGCGGGCCGAGCAGGCCGCCCAGCACGCCCCAGACGGCCGTCAGCAGCGCGGTCGACGCCTTGGTGGTCACCGTCCAGGCCGACAGCATGCGGGCGATCCGGCCGGGTGCGGTGCGTTCGAGCCGGTAGGTCGCGCAGACGGGGTTGAAGACCCCGCAGCAGAAGATGAGCCCGAGTTCGAGGCCCATCACCAGCAGCAGCCCTCCGGTGCCCGGCCCCACGAAGGCCAGGCCCACGAGCCAGAGCGCGCGCAGCGCCCCGCTCGCGACCAGCACCCGGTGCTGCCCGAACCGGGTGACGAGCGGCCGGGCCAGCCGCGAGCCGAGCAGCCCGCCGATCGAGGGCGCGGCGAAGGCGAGGCCGTACTGCCAGGGCGCGAACCCGAGCGGGCCGAGCATCAGGACGGCCAGCAGCGCGTCGGCGGCCATCACCAGGCCGTTGAACACGGCGGCGTTGAAGAACAGCGGACGCAGCGTCGCGTCGGCGAGGATGTAGCGCCAGCCGTCGAGCAGGTCCCCGATGCGCATGCGAGCGGCCTCCCTGCGCTCGGGGCGCGGCTCCCCGCCGCCGATCGCACGGATGCCCAGAGCCGAGAGCAGGTAGCTGACCGCGTCGGCCACCACCGTCGCCACCGGGCCGAGGAGCCCGATCAGGGCGCCGCCAAGCGGCGGTCCGACGATCGTGGTCGTCCAGGCCGTGGACTCGAACCGGGCGTTGGCGACGAGCAGGTCCCCGGCGGGCACCAGCGTCTTCAGGTACGCGCCGGAGGCCGCGCGGAAGGTGATGTCGGCCGCGGCGACGACGACCGACACCAGCAGGAGCTGGACGAAGGAGAGCACGCCGAGCGCGAACGCGGCGGGGATCGTCAGCAGAGCCGCACACCGCACCAGGTCCGTCCCGATCAGCACCGGCCGCTTGCGGCGGAACTCCACCCACGGGCCCAGCGGCACCGCCACGGCCGCGCCCACCGCGGCCCCCACGGCGGACAACGCCGCGACCTCCACCGGGCCGGCGTGCAGCACCTGGATCGCGATCAGCGGGAACGCGCCGAAGGCGAGCCACGTGCCGAGCGCGCTGGTGCCGTACGCCGCCCAGAGCCATCCGAACCGCCGCCCCAGCCCGTGCCCGTTCCGCATGTCCGACGCCTCTCGTCACTCGCCCGCACAACCGATGCCGCACAACCGATCCGCGACCCGAAGCATCAAAGCGAGCCCGATGACCAGGGATCAAACAACCGCTAGGCCCTCCCATGACAACCACCGGTTGTACGCCCAGGGAGTGCCGGACGAATGCCGCCCGTCGTGAGCATGGGTGAGGCCACGCTGTCGGCAACGACCTAAGGTGTCCGAATGGACCTCGACGCCGTCCGGACCTTCGTGGCCGCCGCCGAAGCGGGGCAGTTCCAGGAGGCCGCCGCCGACCTGGCGGTCACCCAGCAGGCCGTCTCCAAGCGCATCGCCGCCCTGGAGCGCCACCTCGGCGTGCGGCTGTTCCTCCGCACGCCGCGCGGCGCCGAGCTCACCATCGACGGGCAGGCGTTCCTGCCTCACGCCCGCGGGCTGCTGCGCGCCGCCGAACGCGCGGTCACGTCCGTGCGCGCCGGCCGCCGTCCGCTGCGCGTCGACATGATCGCCTCGCGCAGCGCGGCCTCGGCCCTGCTGCGCGGCTTCCACCGCGCGCACCCCGAGATCGACCTCGACGTGGTGATGCTGTTCGATATCGAGAAGGCCGTCGCCGCCATCCGGTCCGGCGCGATCGACGCGTCCTTCCGCGCCGTCGCCATGCCCGGCCGCCCCCTGCCCGAGGACATCGAGGCCGTCCGGGTGATCGACGAGCCGCTGCAGCTCCTCACCGGCCCCGCCCACGCGCTGGCGGGCGCCCGGTCGGTGACGGTCGCCCAGCTCGCCGGGCACCGGATCTGGATGCCCGGCATCGTCCCCGGCACCGAGTGGGCCGCCTACTACGACGACCTCGTCGCCGAGTTCGGCCTCACGATCGAGGCGACCGGCCCCAACTTCGGCTCCGACGCGCTCCTCGACACCATCGCCGACACCCCGGCCCTGGCCACCTTCATGGGCGGGCACACCCGCCTCGTCTGGCCCGCCGGCCACGGCCTGCGCCGCATCCCGGTGACCGACCCCGCGCCCGTCTATCCGCACGCGCTTCTGTGGCGCCGCGACAACCCTCACCCCGCGCTGGCGACCCTCCGCGCCCACCTCGCCGCCGCCGGGACCGGGCAGGACGCGGCCGGGACCTGGACACCCCACTGGGCGATCCCCCGCTGAAGGCCCCCCACAGCCAGGGTCCGGTCAGCTTCCGACGCGGCCGGTCTCGTACGCCCAGATGGCGATCTCCACCCGGTTGCGGGCGCCCAGCTTCGCCATCAGGCTGGCGACGTGCGTCTTCACCGTGCTGAGCGAGATGTGCAGCTCGGCGGAGATCTCGCCGTTGGTCCGGCCGCGCGCCACGGCGGCGAGGATCTGCTCCTCCCGGTAGGTGAGCGCCTCGATGGGCTGCGCGGGCGACGCGGCGGGACCGGTGCGGGCGAAGGTCCCGAGCAGCCGCGCGGTGACGCTGGGGGCGATGAGCGCGTCGCCGCCGGCGGCGGCGTGCACGGCCTGCGCGAGCATGTCGGCGCCGGCGTTCTTCAGCAGGAACCCCCGGGCCCCCGCCCGCAGCGCGGCGTAGACGTACTCGTCGAGGTCGAACGTGGTGATCACGACGACCGCGAGGGGATCGGCGACGTCAGGACCGGCCAGGGACCGGGTCGCCTCGATGCCGTCGGTGCCGGGCATGCGGATGTCGAACAGGCACACGTCGGGCCGCAGGCGCCGGGCCAGCTCGACGGCCCGCCGACCATCGGCGGCGGTGCCGACGACCTCGATGTCCTGCTGGGCGTCGAGGATCATCGAGAGCCCGGTGCGGACGATCTCCTGGTCGTCGGCGATCAGCACCCGGACGCTGCGCCCATCAGCTCGCTCGCTTCGCTCGCTCATGTCGTGACGCCGGCCCGGGGAAGCACCGCGGTCACCGTCCACCCCCGATCGCGGTCCGGGCCGGCCACGCACGTGCCGCCGAGCAGGTTCGCGCGCTCGCTCATGCCGATGATCCCGTATCCCGGCGGCGCGGCCGGGCGCGCGGTGCCCCCGTCGCCGTCGTCGCGCACGCACAGGCGCACCGCCGTCTCATCCACGGCGACGCGCACCTCGACCCGGGTGGCGCGGCGCGCGTGCCGTACGGCGTTGGTCACCGCCTCCTGCGCGATGCGGTAGACGGCGGACTCGACCGACGGCGACAGGCCGTCCAGGTCACCCGATATCTCCACCTCGACCGCCGGATGGTGGGAGCCGCCCCGGCTGGCGAGCCGTTCGAGCTCGGCGACGCGCCGGCCGGGCGTCAGCTCCGCCGGCCGGTCCCGGCGCAGGACGCGGACGATGGCGCGCATCTCGTCGAGGGCCCGTGCCGCCTCGGCCTCGATCACGCGGAGCGCATCGGCCGCGGCGTCCGGACGCGACGCCGCCGTGGCGAGCCCGGCCTGTGCGCGGATGGCCATGGCGGAGACGTGGTGCGCGACGGTGTCGTGCAGGTCGCGGGCGAGCTGCTCACGCATCAGCAGCTTGACCTGGTCGAGCTCGCGCATCCGCGCCCCGGCCCGATAGCGGAACACGCCGCCCAGGCTGGTGGTCGCGAGCATGACGGCGAACGGCCCGATCACGTCGGGCAGAGCGGCGTGGTCGACGAGCACGGACAGACCGGCGGCGGCCAGCATGATCCCCAGGCCGGCCACGATCTCCCTGCCCGACCCCCACCGGAACATGGCGTACGGCAGGATCAGCATGTATCCCAGCGTGTACATGTCGAGGGTCGCGCCGGTCACGAGGACCGGGATCACATCCGTCGCGACGAAGCAGATCGCGAGCATCGCCAGCGGCCGGGTCCGCCGCCACAGCAAGATGGGGACCAGCCCGGCGGTGACGGCGACCTCGAAGAGCCGCCACGGAAGGTCCGGCCGCAGCACCCCTTCGAGCACCGCGAGCGGCACGAGCACCCCGACGAGCGCCCAGTCCCGCCACACGCGTACGGGTGGATCGGGGGGACGGGGCTCGTACCACACGGAGCGGACAAAGCCGTGCACCGGATCATCGTACGAGACCGGGCGCCCGCCGCGCCGCTCCCAAGCAGGCACTCTCCTGTCGCCTCCGCCCGGGGGGCCGACCTTAGCGGAGGCTTAAACGACCCTTAGCGGGAAACGAGGGCGTTGACCCCCTCGCTGTCTGTGCTTACTCTCCTAACTAATAGGAAACTTTCCTGTCCTTTACCCCCCAAGAGCAGGAGCTCCGGTGCGAAAGATCCTCCTCGGCTCCCTGATCGCGGGCGCGGCGTTACTCGCGCCGCTCGCGCTCGGGACCGCGACCGCCGCCACCCCCGCCACCGCCACGTACTCCGTCGACTCCGACTGGGCACCGGCTTCCAGGGCAAGTTCACCGTGAAGGCCGGGTCGGACGCCCTGCCGAGCTGGACCGTCGAGATCGACATGCCCTCGGGCGCGTCGATCAGCTCGGCCTGGGACACCACCATGACCAGGAGCGGCAACCACTACACGTTCAAGAACCCCTCCTGGAGCGGCGGCCTCGCGGCGGGCGCGTCGGCGACCTTCGGCTTCATCGGAGCGCCCGGCGGCTCGACCCCGCTGAACTGCACGCTGAACGGCGCGCCCTGCACCGGCGGGCCCACCAGCTCCCCCTCGGCCAGCCCGAGCACGAGCCCGAGCGCCAGCCCGTCCGCCTCGCCCTCGGTTTCGCCGTCCGCCTCCCCTTCGGCGTCTCCCTCCGCGTCGCCCTCGGCGAGCCCGACGCCCCCGCCGCCCGGCGGCAGGAAGGTGCTGGGCTACTTCGCCGACTGGGGCGTCTACGCCCGGCAATACTTCGTGAAGAACATCGTGAGCAGCGGCTCGGCCGCCAAGCTCACCCACATCAACTACGCCTTCGGCAACGTGACCAACGGCCAGTGCGCGATCGGCGACTCCTACGCCGACTACGACATGGCCTACACCGCGGCCAACAGCGTGGACGGCAAGGCCGACACCTGGGACAACCCCAACGCGCTGCGCGGCGCGTTCAACCAGCTGCGCAAGCTCAAGGCGATGTACCCGCACATCAAGGTCCTCTACTCCTTCGGCGGGTGGAGCTGGTCCGGCGGCTTCGGGCAGGCGGCGGCCAACCCCACCGCGTTCGCGAACTCCTGCTACAACCTGCTGAAGGACCCGCGCTGGGCCGACGTGTTCGACGGCATCGACATCGACTGGGAATACCCGAACGCCTGCGGCCTGAGCTGTGACTCCAGCGGTGCGGCGGCGTTCAGGAACCTGATGGCGGCCCTGCGGGCCAAGTTCGGTCCCAGCTACCTCGTCACCGCCGCGATCACCGCGGACGGCACGAACGGCGGCAAGATCGACGCGGCCGACTACGGCGGCGCGGCGCAGTACCTCGACTGGTACAACGTGATGACCTACGACTACTTCGGCGCCTTCGCCGCGCAGGGCCCGACGGCGCCGCACTCGCCGCTCACCTCCTACTCCGGCATCCCCACCGCCGGGTTCTACTCCGACGCGGCCGTCCAGAAGCTCAAGAGCAAGGGCGTGCCGGCGAGCAAGCTCCTGCTGGGCATCGGCTTCTACGGCCGCGGCTGGACCGGCGTCACGCAGGCCGCGCCCGGCGGCAGCGCCACCGGCGCCGCGCCCGGCACGTACGAGGCGGGCATCGAGGACTACAAGGTCCTCAAGAACAGCTGCCCGGCCACCGGCACGGTCGCCGGCACCGCCTACGCCAAGTGCGGCTCGAACTGGTGGAGCTACGACACCCCCGCCACGATCGGCGGCAAGATGACCTACGCCAAGAACCAGGGTCTCGGCGGAGCGTTCTTCTGGGAGTTCAGCGGCGACACCGCCAACGGTGAGCTGATCACCGCGATGTCCAACGGGCTGAAGTAACCGGGGTAACCGCCTCGCACCGACATGGGCCCTCGCGCGTCTCGCGCGGGGGCCCTGATCGTCCGGCCGCCCTGGCGAAACCTTCGCTTATGGTGGCATTTATGGACGCGACGAGGACGATCGTAGAAACGGTGGGCAAGCTGCGGCAGCGCCGCACCGCGCCGCTCGTGCTGGAACTGGACCTGACCGAGGGGCTGTCGGAAGGCCCGCCCTCCGACCCCGTCACCGCCCTGCTGTCCATGCGCAAGGCGCGCCTCACCGACGTGCTGTCGGGCCTGCGCCGCGCCCGCAAGGACCCCCGCGTGACCGCGCTGATCGTCAAGATCGGCGGCAACCCCCTCGGCCTCGGCATGGTGCAGGAGCTGCGTACGGCCGTGGTGAAGCTGCGCGCCGCGGGCAAGCGCACCGTCGCGTTCGCCGAGACGTTCGGCGAGTTCGGCGCGGGCACCGTCCCCTACTACCTGGCCAGCGCCTTCGAACGGGTCTACCTCCAGCCCTCCGGCGACGTGGGCCTCACCGGCGTGGCGCTGGAGCAGCGGTTCCTGCGCGACGCGCTCGCCAAGGCCGGGGTGGAATATCAGCTCGGCCAGCGGCACGAGTACAAGACCGCGGCCAACACCTTCACCCAGAACCACATGACCGACGCCCACCGCGAGTCGACGGGGCGCATCGCCGAGTCGGTCACCGAGCAGATCGTCGCGGGCGTCGCCGAAGGACGCGGCCTCGACCCCAAGCGAGTGCGCGAGCTGATCGACCAGGGCCCGTTCATCGGGTCGGAGGCCGTCGAGGCCGGGCTCGTGGACGAGCTGAAGTATCGCGACGAGGTCTACGCCGAGACCGTCGACGAGGGCGCGCACCTGCTCTACGTGTCGCGGTACGCCAAGAGCACGCTGTCCGGCAGGCTCCCCCACCCCGGGGCGGCCACGGTCGCCCTGGTCCACGGCACCGGCATGATCCGTCTCGGGCGCAGCGGCCGCTCGCCGCTGGGCGGCGGGGGCGCCATGGGCTCCGACACCATCTGCGCCGCCCTGCGCTCGGCCCGGCGCGACGAGAAGGTCAAGGCCATCGTGTTCCGCGTGGACAGCCCCGGCGGATCGTACGTCGCCTCCGACGCGATCTGGCGGGAGGTCGTGCTGGCGCGCCAGGCGGGCAAGCCGGTCATCGTGTCGATGGGCGACCTCGCGGCCTCCGGCGGCTACTTCGTGTCGATGGCCGCCGACGTGATCGTGGCCCAGCCGGGCACGCTGACCGGCTCGATCGGGGTGTTCGGCGGCAAGCCCGTGGTCGGTGAGCTGCTCGGCAAGCTCGGCGTGGTGACGGAGTCGGTCGCCGAGGGCGCCAACGCCGGGATGTTCTCGCCGTCCACCGCGTTCTCGGATGAGCAGTGGCAGCGGGTGAACGCCTGGCTCGACCGCATCTACGACGACTTCGTGGGCAAGGTGGCGCAGGGCCGCGGCCTGACCAGGGAGCGGGCGCACGAGCTGGCCAGGGGCCGGGTGTGGACCGGCGACGACGCCAGGGCGGCCGGTCTCGCCGACGAGCTCGGCGGCCTGGAGGACGCGCTCGCCCTGGCCCGCCGCCGGGCCGGGCTGCCCGGTGACGCCCCCGTACGGACCTATCCCCGCATGCACCCTCTGGAGCGGCTGCGCCCGCCGGAGTCGAGCGAGGACAAGTCGGCCGCGCTCGCCCGGGTGCGCCTGGAGGCGTGGGGGCCGCTGGCGCGGATGGCCGGGCAGCTCGGCCTCCCGGCGTACGGCCCGCTGGTGCTGCCGGGCTGGTGGACGATCAGGTGATCACTGGACCGGGCGGTAGCGGGAGCGCAGCCGTACGAGCGGGGCCTTGGACGCGTCGACGTAGTCGACGCCGAGGACCTCGCCGATGAACAGCGTGTGATCGCCGGCCGGGACGACCTGGACCGTCTCGGCCTCGATCGCCGCCACCCCGCCCTCCACGACGAGCGCCTCGCTGTGCGCGCCGCGATGGTGGGCGACCCCGGCCAGCAGGAGCCGGGCGCCCGGCCGTCCGGCCGTGGCGAACCTGGAGGCGATCGTCTGCTGGCCGTCCGCGAGGACGCTCGCCGCCCAGCGGTCCCTGCGCAGCAGCACCTCGGCGAGATATCCGGCCGAGTCGAGGCTGATCAGCACGAGCGGCGGGTCGAGCGACACCGACATCAGGGTCGCGACCGTCGTGCCCAGGTCGTCGCGGTCGTCCTTGACCGTCACGACGGCCACGCCCGCGGCCACCTGCGCCATGGCCTCGGTGAACAGTCCCTGTGCAGGTCCCACGCCCCGGCTCCTTCCCCTCCGGCGTGCGACTGTGCCACCGGGGACCGGGACGCGCAACCGAGCTCCCCAGGATGCGCGGGGATCCCTTCGATGGCACGTCCTGCGGAAGGGGGTGTCTCCCCTCGTTGCCGGACACGCGGGCATTGGTCCGGACATTCTGATGTCAGCTACCGTCGGGTCGTGACCGTCACTCGATTGGACATCGACCTCGACAGGTCGAGCCCCGTGCCCCTCTATTTCCAGGTGGCCGAGCGGATCTCGGAGGCCATCCAGGCCGGCACGCTGCCCCCCGGCTCCCGGCTGGACAACGAGATCCAGCTCGCCGAGCGACTCGGCCTGTCCCGCCCCACCATCCGCCAGGCGATCCAGTTCCTCGTCGACAAGGGCCTGGTCGTCCGCAAGCGCGGCGTCGGCACCCAGGTCGTGCACGGCCAGGTGAAGCGCTCGGTCGAGCTGACCAGCCTGTACGACGACCTGCGCAGGGCCGGGCAGAAGCCGGAGACCCGGGTGCTGTCGCTGGACACCGTCCCGGCCGGGGAGGAGGCCGCGGCGGCGCTCGGCGTCGAACCGGGCGCCGAGGTGCTGCGACTGGAGCGGATCAGGTTCGCCATGGGAGAGCCGCTCGCCCTGCTGCACAACTGGCTGCCGGTCGGGCTGGCCCCGCTGTCCGCCGAGTCGCTGCAGGAGCGCGGGCTCTACGAGATGCTGCGCCAGACCGGCATCCGGATGCGGGTGGCGCACCAGCGCATCGGCGCTCGCGCCGCCACCCCGGCGGAGGCGCGGCTGCTGGAGGAGCGGCGCGGCTGCCCGCTGCTCACGATGGTCCGCACCACCTACGACGACCAGGGACGGGCGGTCGAGCACGGCTCGCACGTGTACCGGGCCTCGCATTATTCCCTTGAGGTCACCCTCGTCGAGCGCTGAGTCACGCGGTCGAGACCGTCGTGACCCGCGGGTCCGCGCGGGGACTGCCCCCAGTCACGGGGAACGTTCCTGATGGAGGGGCAGGAAGGGGGGGCGCCGGGCATGCGTGAGGAGGACCGCCGCCGCCTGCGGGACGACCGGGCCTGGCACCCGGAGCGGGTGGCCCACGCGGCCGCGGTCCGCAGGCGCCGTCCGCCGGTGAGCGGGCGCGGCCCGCTGCTGATCATCGCGGCCGACCGACCGGCCCGGGGCGTGCTCGGCGTGGCCGTGGACGCCGCGGTCACCCTGCTGGAGAGCACATGACCCACATTCCGTACGGCATGGCGACCTCCGGCCCCTGGGGCGTCGAGATCACCCCGGAGGCCGCGGGCTGGACGTACGCCGGGCTGCGGGTCGTGGACCTGGCGGACCGGCCGGTGGAGCTGTCGACGGGCGAGGAGGAGATGCTCGTCCTGCCGCTGGCGGGCGCGTGCGACGTCGTCGCCGACGGCCTGCGGCTGTCGCTCACCGGACGCCCCTCGGTGTTCTCCGGGCCGACCGACTTCGCGTACCTGCCGGTGGACGCTTGGGTCACCGTCAGCGGCAGGGGCAGGATCGCGTTCCCGGCCGCCCGGGCCACCCGCCGCCTCCCCGTGAGGTACGGCCCGGCCGATGCCGTGCCGGTCGAGATCCGGGGGGCGGGGCAGGCGACCCGGCAGGTGAACAACTTCTGCTCCCCGGAGGCGTTCGACTGCGACAAACTCGTGGCGGTCGAGGTGATCACTCCGGGCGGCAACTGGTCGTCCTATCCGCCCCACAAGCACGACACGCCCTCCGAGCACGAGGCGGTGCTCGAGGAGATCTACTACTTCGAGGGCGGCCCCGGCTACCAGCGGGTGTACGGCACCCACGAGACGCTGGCCGAGGTGTCGGCGGGCGATGTCGTGCTCGTCCCGCACGGCTATCACGGCCCGTCGATGGCCGCGCCCGGCTACGACCTCTACTACCTGAACGTCCTGGCCGGCCCGGCGGGCACGCGGTCGATGGCCTTCACCGACGACCCGAGGCACGCGTGGATCCGCGACACGTGGGCAGATCAGCCCGTCGATCCCCGGCTGGGAGGTGTCTCATGACGAACACGACGAGGCTCACGGTCGCGCAGGCGCTGGTGCGGTTCCTCGCGCGGCAGTGGACCGAACGCGACGGCGTCGAGCACCGGCTCATCGCCGGGTGCTTCGGCATCTTCGGGCACGGCAACGTCGCGGGCGTCGGCCAGGCCCTGGCGGAGCAGGGCGCGGGCACGCGCGACCCGCTGCCCTACTATCTGGCCCGCAACGAGCAGGCGATGGTGCACACGGCCGCCGGCTACGCCCGGCAGTCCGGCCGGCTGTCCACGCTCGCCTGCACCAGCTCGATCGGGCCGGGCGCGACCAACATGGTGACCGGGGCCGCGCTGGCCACGATCAACCGGCTGCCAGTGCTGCTGCTGCCCGGCGACCTGTTCGCCACCCGGGCCGCCTCGCCGGTGCTGCAGGAGCTGGAGGACCCCCGGTCGTACGACGTCGGCGTCAACGACTGCCTCAGGCCCGTCAGCCGCTTCTGGGACCGGGTCAACCGGCCCGAGCAGCTTCCTGCGGCGCTGCTGGGGGCCATGCGGGTGCTCACCGACCCCGCCGAGACCGGCGCGGTGACGCTGGCGCTGCCGCAGGACGTGCAGGCCGAGGCGTACGACTGGCCCGAGGAGCTGTTCGCCCGCCGGGTGTGGCACGTGGCCCGGCCGGTCCCCGAGCCCGCCGCCCTGGCCAGGGCCGTCGCGCTGCTGCGCGGCTCGCGCCACCCGCTGATCGTCGCCGGGGGCGGGGTCAGGTACAGCGACGCCTGCGCCGAGCTGGGCCGCTTCGCCGCACGCCACGGCGTGCCGGTGGCCGAGACCCAGGCCGGCAAGGGCGCGCTGCCGTACGACCATCCGTGCGCGGTGGGCGCGATCGGGCACACCGGGACGCGCGCGGCCGACACCCTGGCCCGCGAGGCCGACCTGGTCATCGGGATCGGCACCCGCTACAGCGACTTCACCACCGCGTCGCGGACGCTGTTCCGGCGGGCCCGGTTCCTCAACGTCAACGTGGCGGCGTTCGACGCCGCCAAGCACGCGGCCGAGATGCTCGTCGCCGACGCCCGGGAGGCCCTGAAGACGCTCGACGCGGCCTTCGGCGACGTGGACTGGCGGGCCGACCCCGCATGGACGGCCCGCGCGGCCGAGCTGGCCGCCGCCTGGCAGGCGGAGATCGACCGGTTCTGCGGCGGCACCGAGCTGACCCAGCCGGTCGTGCTCGGCGTGCTGAACGAGGTCGCCGCGGGCGGGGTGGTGGTCAACGCCGCCGGGTCGATGCCGGGCGACCTGCACCGGCTCTGGCGGGCC
The DNA here is from genome assembly GCF_006874475.1 of Microbispora hainanensis. Lineage (GTDB taxonomy): Bacteria > Actinomycetota > Actinomycetes > Streptosporangiales > Streptosporangiaceae > Microbispora > Microbispora hainanensis. Next base: position 47,513 of record NZ_VIRM01000014.1, on the reverse strand, counting down.
TCCGACCCCGGGCAGTATCACGTCGAGTACGGCTACTCCTGCATGGGCTACGAGATCGCCGGGGGCCTGGGGGTGAAGCTCGCCGCGCCCGAGCGCGAGGTGTTCGTGCTCGTCGGCGACGGGTCCTATCTGATGATGGCCCAGGAGATCGCCACCGCCGTGCAGGAGGGCGTCAAGCTCGTCATCGTCCTGGTCGACAACCAGGGCTTCGCCTCGATCGGCGCGCTGAGCGAGTCGGTCGGCGCGCTCCGGCTCGGCACCGCCTATCGCAGGCGCGGCCCCGGCGGCCGGCTCGACGGGGAGCGGCTGCCGGTGGACCTCGCCGCCAACGCGGCCAGCCTCGGCGCCGACGTGCTGACGGCCACCGACCCGCAGACCCTGCGGGCCGCGCTCGCCAAGGCGGTCGCCTCCCCCCGTACGACCGTGGTCTACGTCGAGACGGTCCCCGGCCCCGCACCGGCCGCCGAGGCGTGGTGGGACGTGCCGGTGGCCGAGGTGTCCGGGCTCCCCGAGGCGCGCGCCGCGCGCGAACGCTACGAGGAGGCCAAGCGCGACCAGCGGCCCTACCTCTGAGGACCGATCCCGGATCCCGCGTACGGAGCGTTCTCAGCGCTTGGCGGTCGCGGTGATGCGGGCGTAGCCGATGACGTGGGAGGACAGGGCGAAGGAGGCCAGGGCGGGGGTGGCGTTCGCGCCTGTTCGTCCTCACCCCGGCCGACCAGGCCACCGAGAACGCCCTGCGCGCCCTCGTCACGGCCCGCTCCACCGCTCTGACCGCCATCGCCTGACCGGGGCCACGCGGCGGAACCCGCCGCGTACGGTCCGCTGGGCGACTTCGGCGACGCGCTCGAACTCGGGCAGGCCGCGGCGCGGCTGACCGGCGACGGCAGGCCGCTGTGGGAGGACGCGCACACGGCGATGCTCGCTCGGCTGGCGGGGGGCCGGCATCCTCACGCTGGACGCAGGCCGGTGGGCAGGGCTCGACCTGGACGGGGTGCAGGTGACGGAGGTCTCCGACCCCGAGTGGCCGGGGCGAAGGCAGGGCGCCGGGGATGCCCGACCGGCCGACACCGGCACCGGCACCGGCACTGGCACTGGCACTGGCACTGGCACTGGCACTGGCACTGGCACTGGCACCGGCGAGCGGAAACCGCGCCGGGTCGAGCGCCGTCCGGTCCGGACAGACGAACGCCTCCCGGTGGGGAACACGAGTAATGCTCCGGCCGGGAGGCGTTCGGCTACGTGGTCGCTGTCAGACCAGGCCGTTCTGGGTGAGCCAGTCCTTGGCCACCACGGGCGGGTCGTCCTTGTCGACGGCGATGCGCTTCATCAGGGTGACCAGCGTCTGGGTGTCCAGCTTGGCGGAGACCGCGTTCAGCGTGGAGGTGACGGTGTCGTTCACCCCGGCCTTGTAGACGAGGGGCGTCACGTTCTCGGAGCCGAAGGCGTTCTTGTTGTCCTGCAGCGGCACGAGGTCGTTCAGCACGATCTTGGGGTCGGTGGTGAACACGTTGCCCACCTGGACCGTGCCGCTCTTGATCGCGTCAGCGGTGGTGTCGCCGGTGGGCTTCCACTGCTTGAACTCCAGGCCGTAGACGCTCTTGAAGTTCTCCTCCTGGCGCTGCTTGAACTCCGGCGGGCCGCCGACCACGAAGTCCTTCGCCACCTTGACGAGGTCTTCAATGGTGCTGAGCTGGTATTTGTCGGCCGTGGCCTTGGTGACCGTGAGCGAGTTGTTGTCCTCGGCCGCCGCCGGTTCCAGGATCTCCAGCTCCGGGGGCAGCTTGGCCTTCAGGCCCGCGAGGATCTCGTCCTTGGTCCTGGCGGTGCTCGACTTGTCGATGAACGCCAGCAGCGACCCGGCATATTCGGGCAGCACGGTCAGGCCGCCGCCCTTGACCTGGTCGTAGACGACCTCGCGGCTGCCGATGTTGGGCTTCTCCTCGACCGTGACCCCCTTGGCCTGGAGGGCCTGGGCGTACATCGAGGCGAGCAGGACGCTCTCGGGGAAGTTGAAGGAGCCGACGACGACCTTCGCGGCGGCGGCGTCGCCCGAGCCCGACGCCGACGGGGCGGCGGACGCGGTCGTGGAGAGCGGGTCGGAGCTCCCGCAGGCCGATAACGTGAGCGCCGCGGTCAGTGCGACCGCCGCGACGCCGAAGATACGCCTCATACCAAAAAAATCCCTTCATTATAGGGGGATAAAATCGAGATTAGCGGACCTGGCGGACACCGGGCGAGACGACCGCCCGGTCGAGCAGGACGAAGGCGAACTGGACGGCCAGGGCGAGCGCGGCCACCAGGACCGCTCCCCCGACCACATCCGCATAGGTCTTGGTCGCCAGGCCGTCGATGATGAACCGGCCGAGGCCGCCCAGCCCCACGAACGCCGCCACGGTGGCGGTCGAGACGACCTGGATGGCGGCGAGGCGCAGGCCCAGCAGGATCAGCGGCAGCGCGACCGGGGTCAGCGTGCGGAACAGCACCTGACGCCCGCGCAGGCCCATGCCGTACGCCGCGTCGCGCAGGTCGGCGTCCACCCCCCGCACGCCCTCGTACGTGTTCACCAGGATGGGCGGCACCGCGAGCACGATCAGCGGGATCAGCACCGGCAGGACGGTCCCCACGCCCGCCAGCAGCACCACGAGCACGAGCAGGCCGAGCGTCGGCAGCGCCCGGGCGGCGTTCGCCGCGACCACGACGAGCAGCGCGCCGCGGCCCGTGTGGCCGATGAGCATGCCGAGCGGCACGGCGATCAGCGCCGCGACGAGGAAGGCCGCGGCCGAGAACTCCAGGTGTTCGAGCAGCCGGACCGGGATGCCGTCCGGGCCCGACCAGTGCGCCGCGTCGCCGAAGAAGCCGGCCAGCCAGTTCACGCCGTCCTCCTCGCCCGGGACCAGGGGGTCAGCAGCCGCTGGGCGAGCACGAGCAGCCCGTCGGCGAGCACGGCGAGCAGGACGATGAGCGCGATCCCGACCACGATCGGCGTGTAGAACTGCCGCTGCCAGCCGTCGATGAACAGGTTGCCCAGCCCGCCCTGGCCGATGAGCGCGCCCACGCTGACCAGGCTGATGCTCGACACGGTCGCGACCCGCAGCCCGGCCAGCACCACCGGCACCGCGACCGGCAGCTCGACCCGCAGCAGCCGGCGCGCGGGCCGGAACCCCATCGCCACCGCCGACTGCCTCACGGAGTCGGGCACCGAGGCCAGGCCGTCCACCACGGCGGGGATCAGCACCGCGAGCGCGAAGAACGTCAGCGGGATGACGACGGTCGACCGGGTGAGCCCGGTGATCGACAGGAAGATCGAGAACAGCACGAGGGACGGCAGTGAGTAGGTGACGTTCATCAGCGCGGCGGTCGGCTGGTAGAGCCAGCGCCAGCGCACGCAGGCCAGGCCCAGCGGCAGGGCCACGACCAGCCCGAACAGCACGGGCAGGAAGGCCATCACGACGTGGTTCTCCAGCAGGGCGCTGATCGCGGTGGGGCCGCCGTTGGCCCAGTTGCGCGCGATCCAGTCCCAGCGGACGAGGGGCTCGTCGGTCACGTGGGCGCCCCCTCGGAGGTGCCGCCCCTTGAAGCTCCGGGTGCGGGGCCTGCGGCGGGCGGCGCGTACTCGGCGAGTAGTTCGTCGATCGCGTCCCGGCCGGCCACGCCGCGCACGCGGCCCTCCTCGTCCACGGCCACCGCGGTGCCGTTGGCCGACAGCAGCGCCGCGTCGAGTGCCGCGCGCAGCGAGTCGGTCTCCGGATTGAAGGTGCCGTGGGCCGCGAGCCCCTCCGCGGTGCGCCAGCCGAGCGGCCTGCCGTCCTCGTCGGTCACCAGATCGGACGGCGCCGGGCGCAGGCGTACCTCTTTGGCCGAGATGAACGAGAGCCGCCGGATGCCGCGGTCGCGGCCGAGGAACTCGCGGACGAAGTCGTCGGCGGGCTCGGTGAGCAGCGTGGCCGGGCCGGCCATCTGGGCCAGCCGCCCGCCGACACGCATGACGGCCACCGTGTCGCCGAGCTTGACCGCCTCGTCGATGTCGTGGGTGACGAACACGATCGTCTTGCGCAGCTCCGACTGCAGCCGCAGCAGCTCGTCCTGGAGACTGGCCCGCACGATCGGGTCGACGGCGCTGAACGGCTCGTCCATGAGCAGCACCGGAGGGTCGGCCGCGAGCGCCCGGGCCACGCCGACGCGCTGCTGCTGCCCGCCCGAAAGCTGAAAGGGATAGCGATCGGCCAGGCCAGGGTCGAGCCCGACCAGGTCGAGCAGCTCCATCGCGCGGGCGCGTGCCTTCTTCTTGTTCCAGCCCAGCAGGTAGGGCACCGTCGCGACGTTGTCCACGATCTTGCGGTGCGGGAACAGGCCCGCCTGCTGGATCACATACCCGATGCCGCGCCGGAGCGTGGGCGGGTCGATCTCGCGCACGTCCTGACCGTCCAGGGTGATGCGGCCGGAGGTGGCGTCGATCATGCGATTGATCATCCGCAGCGACGTGGTCTTGCCGCAGCCGGATGGGCCCACGAACACGGTGATCGCACCGTTGGGCACCTCCAAGCTGAGCTCGTCCACGGCCACCGTCCCGTCCCGGTAGCGCTTGGTGACGTCTTCGAACGTGATCACGCCATCTCGCCCTTCGAAAGAGTGTGCGATCAACCCAACACCGGGAGGCCCCCTCGCTCTTCCCTCTGAACCCCTCGGATATCCAACGCGCCCCGATTCGGACACAACACCCGCCGGTCAGCCTACGGCGGGAACACCCGAAATCCGGGCCTAGATATCTATCAATAGGGCATCTCATGATGCGTGACGCGGTGATGTGTTGGCATGATTACTCTCACGCCTCTCCCGTCCCTCCGCCGCGTCCCTCAGAACGGACCAGCCAAGAAACTCAGAGGAGCCGGTCGTGACTGCACCGCTCACCGGTCTGCGCTCCAGGAGCGAGCTCATCGCCGAGCTCTACGAGCGTCACGCGGCGGGGTTGTTCGCGTACTGCCATGACCAGCTCGGCGAGACGGCGTCCGCCTCCGACGCCGTGGTGGCCGTCTTCACCACCGTGCCGACCGCCGAGCCGCCCTCGCGCGCCGCGCTGTACGCGCTGGGCCGGCGGGAGATCTACCGCCGCGACGTCAGCTACGCGATGCCGGCCGTCGACTCGGTCGCCGACCCCGCCACCTCCTTGATCGAGCGGGTGTTCCGTGACATCCGGCCACACCAGCGCGAGGTCCTGCTCCTGGCGGAGGTGTGCGGCCTGACGGCGCACGAGCTGTCGGTCGTCCTCGACGTCGCGGCCGACACCGCCGAGGAGCTGATCGCGGGAGCGACGCGCCGCTTCGCCCAGACGCTGGAGACTGCGGTGACCGCCGCGAGGTCGGCGCCGTTCGTGCCCGCCGGCGTCGCGGAGGTCTACGACGCCATCGGCGTCTCCCCGCTCGGCGACGTGCTGGCCCGGCTGCCCTGGCGCCGCCCGGCCGCGTCCGTACGCGACCGGGTGCTGACGGCGCTGCCGTACGACGAGCCGGGGAGCGCCACGACGGGGGGCGAGAAGTCGTCGGGGCTGGTCACCAAGAGGCTGTGGCCGACCACCCCGACCTGGCCGCTGCCGCTCAGCGACCCCGACCAGGTCACCAACACGTGCGTCGTCAAGGCCGACTCCATCGGGCAGCCGCAGGGCTCCCGGCGCAAGGCGAAGCACGAGGCGACGACCGAGCCCATGCCGCGGCTGCGCGGGGCGCTGCTCAACTCGCTCGGCGAGGGCCGGCTGCGCAGGAAGCGCGCCGGGCGGTCCGCGCCCGCGGAGCGGCCGGCGGAGCGGCCGGCGGAGCGGCCGGCGGCCCTGACCGCCCCGGTGGAGCCGCAGGCGTCCCCTCAGGAAGCCGCGCAGGCCGCGCAGATTACGCCCGCCGCGCAGATTACGCAGGCCACGCCCGCCGCGCCCGCCGCGCCGCCATCCGCTCCGGACGTCGCCCCCGCTCCCGAGCCGTTCGACGCCTTCGGCACCGCCGCCCCTCCCCGTACGGATCCGTTCGAGGCCTTCGGCACGGCCGCACGCCCCTTCGACGCCTTCGGGACGTCCGGCACGCCCCGTCCCGCGGAACCGTTCGACCCCTTCGGCACCGCGCAGCCCACCGAACCGTTCGATGCCTTCGGCACGGCGCACCGCCCTGCGGAGCCGCCCTTCGACGCATTCGGCACGGCACGGCCCACTGAGTCGTTCGACGCTTTCGGAGCCGCCTCGCACACGTCCGGCCCCGCCGAGCCCCTCGACGCCTTCGGCACCGCACCACGCCCGGCGGAGCCCCTTGACGCCTCCGAGGCCGCCGGCACGTCCCACCCGGCGGAGCCGCTGGACGCGTTGTTCGACACGCTCCGCTTCGCCGTGCCCTTCGACGCGTTCCGTACGGCCGATCCCTCGGACACGTCGCGACCGGCCGAGTCCACCACCGCGTCCACCACCGAGTTCACCGGCGAGTTCACCGGCGCCTTCCCGAAGACCGAGGCGGCGTCCGGCTTCCCTCGGATCGAGGAGCCGGCCGACGAACCTCCGCTGACGCCGCCCTCCGAAGCGCTTTTCCCCGCCCCCTCCCCTGCCGCCTCCCCTGCCGCCTCCCCTGCGTCCTCCCCTGCGGGTGCGTTCGCTCCCGCGCCGCGGGAGGCCGCGCGACCGGCCGAGGAGCCGACGGTGGAGCCGGTGAAGCCGGCGGAGACGTACGGCGCGCGGGCCGTCGAGGCGTCCGCGGCGGAGAACGACGTCCTGGTCCACCCGGTCGTCGCGGCGCTCTCCGTGCCCCGGCCCGCCGCCCCGAGCCGTCCGGCCCGAAGGCACGCCGGCCGGGCGTCCGGCGGCAGCGGCGCGAACAAGAGCAAGAGCAAGAGCACCGGCAAGAGCGCGGGCAGCGCGACGCGCAAGGGCACGAGCAAGGGCACGAGCAAGGGCACGGGCAACGCCATCCGCAAGGGCCGGCGGGGCAAGGGCGACCGGCACTACGACTGGCTGTGGGAGGCCGTCGGCATCCTGATCTGCCTGATCATCGCGCTGGTCGTCTTCTTCAACGTGCCGACGGTCTTCACGCCCTGATCCCCGCAACGCCCGGAACGCCCGGAACGCCCGGAACGCCCGGAACGCCTGGAGCCCCGCAAAGCGCCGCCGGGCGGGCGCTCACCGTGGCGGTTTGGGCAGCCCGAGCCCGAGCATGGCGATCAACTCCCGCTGGACCTCGTTGACGCCGCCGCCGAAGGTGAGCACGAGGCCGCCCTTGACGCCCCGGTCCACCCGCTCGATCAGGTCGCGCGTCTCCTCGTCGTAGGGGTCGCCGAAGCGGGCCAGCGTGTCGCCGACGATCCGGCCGACCTCCTGCACCCGCTCGGAGGCGTAGATCTTGGTGGCCGACGCGTCGGGCGCGCCCAGCCAGCCGAGGTCCATCGACGCCGCGACCTGCCAGTTGAGCAGCTCGTTGGTGCGGAAGTACGCGTACACCTCGGCGACGGCCCGCCGTACGCCGGGGTGGTCCCACAGCGGCACGCCGTCGCGTCCCCGGCTGGTCTTCGCCCAGCGGGCGAAGCGGTCGAGGGTGTGCCCGATGGCGCCGGCGGGCCCGAGCGTGACGCGTTCGTGGTTGAGCTGGCTGACGATCAGGTCCCAGCCCTTGTCCACCTCGCCGACGACCATGTCGAGCGGGACCCGCACGTCCGAGTAGTACGTCGCGTTGGTGTGGTGGCGGCCGTCCATCGTGACGATCGGCGTCCAGGAGAACCCGGGGTCCGTACAGTCGACGATCATCATGGTGATCCCGCGGTGTTTCTTCGCCGCCGCATCGGTGCGCGCCGCCAGCCAGACGTAGTCGGCGTGGTGCGCGCCCGAGGTGAACACCTTCTGGCCGTTGACCACGTAGTGGTCGCCGTCGCGCAGCGCCGTCGTCCGCAGCGAGGCCAGGTCGGTGCCCGCCTCGGGCTCGGTGTAGCCGATCGCGAAGTGACACTCCCCGGCGAGGATGCGCGGCAGGAAGAACTCCTTCTGCGCGTCCGTGCCATAGCGCATCAGCGTCGGGCCGACCGTCTGCAGCGTGATCAGCGGGTAGGGCACCTCGGCCCTGGCGACCTCGTTGGCGAAGATCTGCTGCTCCACCGGGCCGTATCCGCCCCCGCCGTACTCCTTCGGCCAGCCGAGGCCGAGCTTGCCGTCGCGGCCCAGCCTGCGGCAGTGCGCCGTGTACGCCTCGCCGAACGGGTCGCGGGCGATCTCGGCGCGCTGCTCGGGGGTCAGGCACGACGCGAAGTAGTCGCGCAGGTCGTCGCGGAGCCGCCGCTGCTCCGCCGTCAGCTCGATGAACATCAGATCAGCGCTCCGATCAGGTCGAGCTGGGCCTGCTCGCCGCCCAGCAGATGGGCGAGGTGCTTGCCCATGCCGAAGTAGCGATGCAGCGGATAGGTCAGGTCGAGACCGATGCCGCCGTGCAGGTGCTGGCAGGTGTAGAGCGCGCGTACGGCGTCCCCGGCCGCGGTGTGGGCGGCGACGGCCAGATCCCGCTCCGCCGGCAGCCCCTCGCCCAGCCGCCACGCTCCCGTCCACATGGCGACGTCGAGCGCGCGTGCGGCGATGTAGACGTCGGCGATCTGCATGGTCACGGCCTGAAACTCGGCGAGCACCCGGTCGAACTGCCGGCGCGCGGCGATGTGTCCCTTGGTCAGCGCGAGCGCGCCCGCGAGGACCCCGGAGGCGGCCGCGGTCACCGCGGCCAGGGTGTTCAGCCTCAACGCGGCGACGGCCGCGCCGTCGTGCTCCCCCACCATCTCGCCCGGCGCGTCCTCCAGGACGACCGCGGCCGCGGGCTCCCCGGTCGCCGTCGGGACCGGCAGCAGCCGCGCGTCCGCGGGCCGCACGAGGAACAGCGCGTCCCCGTCCCCCGACCGCGCGGGCACGAGGACGGCCGACGCCTCGGCGGCGTACGGGACGACGCCGGGCCGCCCGGTGATCCTTCCGTCCTCGGCGATCGCGGCGGGCGGGTCGCCCGGGCCCGCCCCGGCCTCGCGGAAGGCGACGGTGAGCACCTCGTCTCCTTCGGCGAACGGCGCGAGCGCCCGGCGCTGGGCGTCCGTGCCGTGCCCGGCGACGGTCAGCGCGGCGACGAGGCCGGGCAGCGCGGGAACCGGCGCGACACGCGCCCCCACCTCGCGCAGGATCACCGCCATCGCGAGCGGGCCGAGCCCGGCGCCGCCCGCTTCGGGCGGCAGGCACACGCCGAGCAGGCCCGCCTGGGCCAGTGCCTTCCACGCCCCCGCGTCGTACGGCCGGCCGCCGCGCTCGTGCGCCTCGATCCTGGCCTGGTCCGCCTCCCGCTCCAGCACCGACGCGGCAAGCGCGCGCACCTCGGCATGGGTCTCGTCGAGATCGAAGTCCACCGGACCTCCCGCGTGTTCCACGGACCTGCCTGCGGGGCGGGAACCCCGCCCAGAACCGCAAACTAGAACGGATTCTAATCCCTGTCCAGAGGGCGGCTCACGAACCGGCGGCGACGCACGGCCGAAACAAGAAAGTCATAAAGCCGCCAGCGCCTTTGTGACCGACGGGTAACCATCCGGAAGGGACGGAAATCAGATAACGTGTTCCTATGCGCACTTCGCATGCAGTCGCCGACGCTCCGCCACCGCTTCCCGAAGGCCCCTCCTCCGCGGGCAGCCATCCGGCCCCGGCCACCCCCCGGGGTCCGCACCCGGAGCCAGCACCAACGGCGCCGGCGCATCGTCCAGGCGGCGGCCGCCCTCGCCTCCCGCGGAGGCGTCGAGGCGATGCAGATGCGCACGGTCGCCGAGCGCGCGGGCGTCGCCCTGGGAACGCTCTATCGCTACTTCCCGTCAAAGATGGACCTGGTCGTCGCGGTGGTCGGCGAGGAGATCGACCTGCTGGAGTCCAGCATCGAGCGGCGTCCGCCGCAGGCCGCCAACCCCGCCGGCCGCGCGGTCGACGTGCTGATGCGGGCCACGCGGGGCCTGATGCGCGAGCCGGAGCTCGCCGACGCGCTCATCCGCTCCCTGATCATGGCGGAGGTGGAGGCGCCGTTCGGCGACCGGATGGCGAGCCTGTTGCTGCGCGTCGCGGCCGACGGCCGCACGGTGAGCCTTCCTCCGGAGGACCAGCTCGCCCTCACCGGCTCCCTGGCGGGTGTCTGGGTGCAGGAGTTGCTGGAGATGCTGCGCGGCCGGCGCACCTACGAGCAGATCCAGCACCGGATCGAGATCGCGGCCGACCGGCTGCTGGCGGGTTTCTAGAATTTCCTTCCGCCGGCTACGAAAATCCGGCGACACACCGTCCACACCCTCGGGTAAGGCGGATATGCACGATGGGTGAGCCGCCGTCTTCCGCTAGAACGAGTTCCACTCCTATTGGAATTAAATTCCAATCGCGGGAAAGCGCTTGGACCGCGTCTGCGGGTTCTGGTTCCATGACAGGATGACGAGCCCCCCGACATTCCGGCGGCCCGGCAGGACGCCGCCGCTCCCCCCACCCCCTCCGTCCGCGCGGCATGGGGACCGCTTGCCCTGTCGTACGCGACGGCACAACTCGTCGAGGTGTTCCTGCACGAGGGGTCGCACGCCCTGGCCGCCCGCGCGCTGGGCTTCCATCCTGCCATCGGCCAGTTCGTCGAGTTGCACGTGCCCTCGCCCGAACGGGCGCAGGAGGCCCTCGTGGCCGCAAGCGGCCCGATCGGCAGCCTCGTCACGGGCCTCGTCTGCTGGGCGCTGTATCGCCGGCGCGGACCCTCCTATGCCCGCCTGCTGCTCATGTGGCTGGCGATGACCGGCATCACGGCGTTCCTGGGCTATCTGGTGGTCATGCCGCTGCTCACGGTGGGCGACACCGGCGTCGTGGCGCGGCTCTACAACGTGCCCGTCGCCGTGCAGTTCCTCGTCACCGCCGCCGGGATGGGGCTCCTCTATCTGGTCACCCGGCCGCTCAGCCGCATGTATCTCGACTCGCTGCCCGCGAGCGTGCCGCTGGACACGCCGCGCGACCGCAAGGCGTCCGTGACCCGCCTGTGGATCCCCTACCTGATCGGCCTGGCGCTGCTGGTGCCCGCCGGGCTCGGCGGCGACCCCGAGGTGGTTTTCTACGGCATTCTCGGCTGCTGGGGGCCGGGAATGGCGCTGGTCGGATTCATGACGCTCAACGCGGGCCGGCCGTACGAACGCGAGGAACGGACGGACGCGGGCTGGCGGCTTCCTCTTTGGGCGTTCGCCGGCTACGCCGCCGTGGTGGCGTTCTATCTGCTCGTGCTGCGGCCCGGCCTGAATATCTGACCCCCGCAATACGTATACGTACGCTTCCGAATCGGGATACGTAATAACCGGAACCACGCTGGACGGCCCCCGGAAAGATGGCCGATGATGCGTTCGGCGCATTCTTTTTCTTCCGGGGAGCCGTCATGGGACTGACCAACATCCGCCTCATCGTGCCGCTGGTCTACGCGGTCGCGGTCGTCGTGTCACTGATGATCGACACGACCGTGGGCACGGTCGTCGTGATCGTCGGCGCGCTCCTCGTGGCCGCGTTCTTCATCTGGTTCCGTCCCCGGAGCGGCACCGGCCGTCCCTGACGCCGAACAGCGCGCCCCACGGGTCGCGCAGCACCGCCTCCCGCCCGTCGTCCCCCGCCTCGGCGACCCCGCCGCCCGCTCGTCGCGCGGCCAGGGCCGCCGAGTGCACGTCGTCCACCAGGAAGTAGGACACCCACTGAGGGGACGCGCCGGCCGGCACACCGCGCGCCTCCCGTCCGGGCGCCGTCTCCTCCCCGAAGAGCCCGGCGTAGAAGGCGCGGGCGCCGCCGGGATCGGCCACCCTCAGCTCGTGACCGCAGATCGCGCCGAACTCGTCGACCAGGACGATGCCCTCCGCCCAGTGCCCCTGCCAGAAGCCGACCGACGCGCCCGTCGTGTCGATCGCGAACAGGAACCGCCCGTTCTCCCCGGCCGGGAGCGGCCCGAGCACCACCGCGCCGCCGAGCTCCTTCACTCGCGCGGCCACCGCGTCGGCGTCCTTCGCCGCCAGGTAGGTGTTCCAGGTGGCCGACAGCCCTCGGCCCGGCGGCACCTGGCCGAACCCTCCGACGACCTCCCCGGCCCGCCGCGCCAGGCGGTAGCCGTACTCCTCGGGCTCGTCGAAGGTCCAGCCGAACAGGGCCGCGTAGAAGTCCCGCGCCCCCTCCGGGTCGGCCGCCATGTAGTCCACCCAGCAGGGCGAGCCCTGCGCGTACGTCTCACGCCTGGGCATCCACCGGGCTCCTCTCCAGATGCGACCGGATGAGCCGCGCGGCGGCCCCCGGGCGTTCGATCAGGCACAGGTGACCGGCGTCCGCCATCTCGGCCACCCGGCAGCGGGGCACGAGCGCGCCCAGCCGCGCGGCGTTGGCCGCGAACGTCGCCATCTCGGCGTCCCCGACGAGCACCAGGGTGTCGGCCCCGATCGCGGCGAGCGCCTCGTCGGTGTGCGTGTGCCGGTGGAACGCCGCCATCGAACCGGTGCGCAGCTCGTCCCAGCCGTGCCGGGCGATGACCGTCCGCAGGCTCGCCCGCAGCCGGGGGTGCGCCTCGGTGCCCCGGAAGATGTCGGGCGGGGAGGACATCCAGACGTCCGCCAGCGCGGCGCCGTCCGCGCCGGCCCGCCGCAGCGCCATCAGCGCGCGGTAGCGCGGGGCCGTCCCCGGCTCGCTGGGGGCGCCCGCGATGGTGGGGGCCGCCACGACGAGACGCCGTACGACGTCGGGCGCGTCCACGGCGAGCTGGATCCCCGCCAGCGACCCGAACGACAGGGCGACGACGTCGCGAGCCCCCTCGGCCCGCGCGACGTCCGCGATCTGGGCCGCCAGGCCCGGCAGCGTCGTGCCGGGCCGCATCGGGCCCGACCCTCCGTGGCCCGGCAGGTCGATTCCGACGTGCCGGCGGCCCGGCAGCAGCGCCCACAGGTCGCGCCAGGTGGTGGAGTCCATCGTGTAGCCGTGGATCCACAGCACGGCCGGGCCGCTCCCGCTCGTGTGCACCCGCATCACGCAAGCTCCCCGGTCACCGAGGCGGTTCCGGCCGGCGGCACGGTGCCGAAGGTGGCGCAGAACCGGCGGAAGGCCAGCACGGGCCGGTCTCCGGCGTCGTAGCGCTGCGGCGCGTCCGGATCGAGGTGGTCCCAGACGACGCGGTCCTGCTCGAAGGCGTACTTCGCGCCGTGGACCAGCGCGTCGAGCGCCTCCGCGCGCTCCGGCCGCAGCGCGATGGCGACCCGCCCCACGCAGCCGTCCGGGGTTGGCACGGCGCCGGTGATGATCGTGTACGGCGCGTCCCCGGTGCCCAGCTCGGTCACGACGAGGCTGGGGCTGAAGGCCCGGGCGTAGAACCGGGAGGCGAAGTCGAGCCGGCGCTCCCGCTCCCACGGCGGGGCCTTGGTGCGGAACTCCCCCTCGATGGCCATCTCGCCGTCCGGACCGGGCGAGACCCGCATGCCGACCACGCGGGGCACGAGGTGCACCTGGTGGAAGTGCTCGGCGTCGAAGGCGTTCTCCACCACGTATTCCGAAGGGACCGCCACCGGCTGGATCACCGCGCTCACGACGATGTTGCCGTCGGCCACCTCCTTGACGGCCCGCTGGAAGCCCCGGTCGTCGTCCGCGGACAGCCGTACGAACACCGCCGCGCCCGCCCGCTCGACCGCGTATTCGGCGACCGACCAGCGCCGCGCCGTGTCCCCGAGGGACACCCGCTTGCCGTGGAAGGGGCAGATGACGCAGTCGCCGTCCAGGGTGCCGCCGTGGCCCAGGGCGGCGCCCCGATGCGGGCACAGCCCGTCGAACACGCGGACGCGCGGCCCCTCGCGTACGGCCAGCAGCCTGCGCCCGCCGAGCATCAGGGGGTTCAGCCCCTCGGCGAGCTCCTCCTCGAACGCCAGCAGATACCAGCCCGTGTGCACCTTCATCGCCCTACCGCCTCCAGCACCTCTCCGGCCGCGCGGTCACCGCTGGCCATGGCCGCCTGCACCATCGGGACGCCGGCGGCCGTGGCCTCGCCGGCGAAGAACACCGTCGCGCCCATCGGCTCCGCCCACGCCGCCCGCGCCCACAGGGCGCCGACGCGGGGATAGGTGAACGCGCCGGTCGCCCAGGCGTCCGCTCCCCAGTCGGCCGCCTCGACGTGCTCGGGCCGGGCGTCCCCGGCCCAGGGCAGCACCCGGCCCAGCGGGGGCGGCCCTTCGCGGGCCGCCTCGCGCGCCCGCGCCGCGGCCCCGGCCTTGGCCACCACCAGGACGCGCCTGCTGCCGGCGGTGCAGGTGACGAAGCCCAGGCCGCCCTCGGCGTCGAACACGACGGCCGACTCGGGGGCGGGCCGCGACAGCGTCACCACCCCGCACCAGGCGTCGCCGAGGCGCAGCGACTCGGCGGCCGCCCGCTTGCGGTCCGGCAGGTCCGCGATCGTGAGCGCCCCGCCGGCGACCACGGGCGGGGGCACGGTCACCACCGCCGCCGCGGCCGTCACCGCGCCGTCGTCGAGACGGGCCTCCACCCGGCCCGGCGACCAGGCGATGCTCCTGGCCGGGCTGCCGGGCCGTACGTCGAGGCCGCGAGCGAGCGTGCCGGCCAGTCGGTCGAATCCGCCGCGTATGGCGTAGCGGCCCTCGCCGACGTCATCGGCGCGGCGTCCTGCGGCCATCCCCGCCGCGCTGAGCGACCCGGGGTCGGCCGCCCAGTTCTGCCGCAGCCATTCGACCTGGTCGCCCGAGGTGAGCCGCCCCGCGACGGGCACATCCTCGCCCGGGTCGCGCAGCAGGCTCTGCTCGACGGCCCACGGCGGCTGTCCCTGCCGGGCGAGCACGCCCAGCGGCAGCACCCTGCCCTCCGCGGCGACGAGGGCCTTGCCGGGCCGCACCGGCTCGGCCGCGTCCGGTTCGAGCACGTCCCAGACGGGGTTGCGGTCGCCGTGGACGACCTGGGCGCCCAGCTCCATCTCCGGACCGCCGTCGCCGGGCCGGTGGGTGCGCACCCGCCCGCCGACGCGGTCCCTGGCTTCCAGCACCGTGACGGTCAGACCGGCGGCGCGCAGCCGCCGTGCGGCGGTCAGGCCGCTGACGCCCGCGCCCACAACCACTACATCGACCCGCATCGCTGCCTCCCAAGCGCCCGTCCGGTCCGCAGTTGTTCGCATTCATCCCGGCGGCGGCGGCTGTGTAGTAGCGTGGCCGTGCCGTGATCTTGTGACTTGTGATCTTGCGACTCGTGATCTTGTGACCTCAGCCCCAGGGGATCGCCGATGACCGCTCTCCGCCGGCTTCCGGCCGGTCTGGCCCATCCGTTCTCGCCGGCCGGCAGGTCCGACCCGTATCCGGCGTACGACTGGCTGCGGGCCAACGATCCGGTCCACTTCGACGTCACGTCCCGGATGTGGCTGCTCACGGCGCACGAGCACGTCGCGAGCGCGCTCAAGGACGCCCGGTTCTCGGCCGAGCTGGGGCAGCGCGAGCGGGTGCGCGACGACGACCTGCCGGCCTCGATGCTGACCACCGACCCGCCCGACCACAACCGGCTGCGCGCCCCCGGCATGGCCCTGCTCGGTCCCGCCGCGGTGCGCGAGCTCGCCGCCGGCATCACCGCCGTCGTGGACGGCCTGCTCGACGGGCTGACGGAGGCGGCCGAGGTCACCCGGGATCTGGGCGAGCCGTTCGCGACCGGCGTGCTCGCGCGGACGCTGCTCGTGCCGCGCGAGGACGAGGCGGCCTTCGCCGACCTGGCGCGGCGTGCCTCGGTCAACCTCGACCCGCTGGCGGGGCCCCAGGCCGCGCGGGAGGGCCGCGTCGCGATGGGCGAGCTGACCCGGTTCCTCGACGCGCACGTGGCGCGCGGGCCCGGCGGGTCGATCGCGCGGCTCGCCGCGGACGAGCGGCTGACGCGGCCCGAGATGCTGGGCATCCTCTCGCTGGCCGTCGTCGGCGGCTGGCGCCCGCTGGCCGAGATGGTGGGCAACGCGCTGTTCTGGCTGCTGCCGCGCCCCGAGGCCCTGGCGGCGCTGCGCGAGGGCGGCGACGACGTCGCTCGTACGGCGGTCGACGAGCTGCTGCGGCTGGAGGCGCCGATCCCCTTCACCGCGAGGGTGACGACCGCCGAGGTGTCCTTCGGCGACGCGGTCATTCCCGCCGGCGCGCGGGTGCTCGCCGTGGTCGCGGCGGCCAACAGGGACCCGGCCGTCTTCGACCACCCCCACGACCTGGTGCTGACCCGGTCTCCCAATCCCCACCTCGCCTTCGGCGCCGGCACCCACTTCTGCCTGGGCGCGCCCCTCGTCCGGCAGGCCGGCGCACTGCTGCTGCGCGGCCTGGCCGGACGCTTCCCCGCGATCCGCACGGACGGCGCCCCGCCCGCCTGGGCGCCCGTGCTCGTGCCGCGCCGGCTGGGCGAGTTCCGGATCCGGCTCACCTGAGCGTCAGCGGACGTTGGGCCCACGCCAGCGGAAGGTCAAAAAGCTCAGCGCCAGCCCGGCGAGGCACCACGCGGCCAGCACGAGCGCCACGCGGTCGAGCTCCCAGACACCCGCGGGCTCGACGTGGGCGAAGTCGTTCGGCAGGAACACCGAGCGCAGCCCCTGGGTCATCCACTTGAGCGGGAACAGGGCCGCGACCGTCTGCATCCACGCCGGCAGCTGGCTGTAGGGGAAGAACACCCCCGAGATGAACTGCAGCACCAGGAACGGCAGCGTGACGATGGCCGAGGCCGACCGGGCGTTGGGGATGACCGAGCTGAACGCCACGGCCAGCAGCGTGCAGGACACCCCGCCGAGCAGCAGCACCCACACGAGCGTCTCCCACCGGGCGGCGGTCGAGGGCAGCGGCAGCCCGAACGCCAGCACGGCCACCGCGAGCAGCAGCACCGTCTCCAGGGTGCCGGTCACGGCCACCCTGACCACCTTGCCGATGAAGTAGGCCGACTTCGGCATGGGGCTGGAGGCCAGCCGGCGGATCATCCCGGTGTCGCGCTCGATGGCGACGCTGATGGCCAGCCCGTTGAAGCTGACGCTCATCACGCCGCAGGCGATGATGCCCGCGATGAACATCTGCTTGAAGTCGGTGTGGGTGCCGGGCACGGTCCCCGAGAAGATGGAGCCGAGCACGACCAGCAGCACGATGGGCAGCAGCAGCGTGAAGACCAGCGACTGCCGGTTGCGGAAGAACGACTTGAGCTCGACCGACGAACGCGAGACGGCCGCCCGCCACAGGATCGAGCGGGCGGGATCGAGCACCACCCCGCTCTCCTGCGCGAGGACCGCGTCGGGAGCGTTCATCACACGACACCGCCTTCCTGGTTGCTCCGGATGAGGTCCAGATAGATCTCCTCCAGCGACGGCCGGTGGATGCGCAGGTCGGGCAGCTCGCGTACGCCGGAGGCGGCCGCCCAGGGCAGCAGCGCGGCCATGGCCTCGGTGGGGTGGTGGGTGCGTACGACCACCAGGCCCTCCGCCTCCTCCACCACGGCGTCGTCCGGCAGCGCGGGCAGGCCCGCGCCGAGCCCGTCCGTCCTGGTGAAGCTCACGGCGGCGGGTGTCTCGCGCCTGCCGCCCAGCTCGGCGACCGGGCCCGACTCGACGACCCGTCCCCCGACGATGACGGCCGCCCGCTGCGCGAGCGCCTCGACCTCGTCCAGGTAATGGGTGGTGAGCACGGTGGTCTTGCCCCGGCCGGCGAAATAGCGGACGAGATCCCACGCCTCCCTGCGGGCGACGGGGTCGAGTCCCGTCGTCGGCTCGTCCAGGAAGATGAGATCGGGGTCCCCGACGACGCCGACCGCGACGTCGAGCCGCCGCGCCTGCCCGCCGGAGAGCGCCTGCGTCTGCTTGCGCGCCTGTTTGCCGAGGCCGACCATGTCGATCACCTCGGCCACCGGCAGCGGCGCGGGGTAGAACGCCGCGAAGTGCTCGACCACCTCGCGCACGGTCAGGTCGGTGTACGCCCCCGTCGTCTGGGGGACGACGCCGATCCTGGCGCGCCACTCGGGCGCGTCCTCGGCCGGATCCCGGCCGAGGACACGCACGTCGCCGGATGTCCGCCGGCGAACCCCCACCAGGATCTCCACCGTGGTGGTCTTGCCGGCGCCGTTCGGCCCGAGGAGCGCGAAGACCTCGCCGCTCCGCACGTCGAGGTCCACCTCCTCGACCGCGTTCACCGGGCCGTACCGCTTGCGCAGGGAGCGCACGTGGACGGGGTTCGCCTGCTCGGCGACCATGGACATGGCCTAGCCCTCCGAGTGGTGGTGATGGTCAGGTGATGGTCGGATGACGGTCAGGTGCAGCAGCAGCAGGGGCAGCAGCAGCAGTTGATGTCGATCGCCTCGGCCCCGGAGGCGCCGGCGGCGATGGAGTCGAGGTCGCCCTCGCTCAGCTCGGCCATGTCGACCTGAGGCGTCTCGGGGATGTGCAGCTCGAAGCGGCCCGTTTCGAGGCCCCTCTCCCAGAGCGCGACCTGCACCTCGATGTTGCTGTCGTGGTGGCCTTCGGGAATGTTGCGGACGAGGACGACCTCGGCTCCAGCCGGCAGCTCCAGCCCGGACTCGGCGAGAGCCGCGCGGGGGTCGGAGTCCAGCCGCGCCGAGTATTCCTCACTCGACCACGCGGTGATGAGAACGCGGGTGTACGCGTTCACGAATTCGGCGCGCTGTCTGGGGTCCAAAGACATTGCCTGCCTCCCGGCTTTCTTTACGGCGATGTCCGCCGCTTTCGAAATGAAGTCTTACACGGCGGTGCGGGAACGGCACAGACTTAATTTTCCCGCCGCCGGCATAAGTATTGAGGCCTCGAACGGCGCGGACTATGCTCCGATCAGGAAATATCACCGAGTACGTATTCGCAGTCGATCGCGTGCGCAATTCATAAGCGAATACGTATTCAGAAAAAGTGAGGGTGGGCATGGCCGATACGCACAGCGGTTACGTATCCCTGCCGCCGGGTCCGGACGGCGCCCAAAGTCTGCGCAGCATGCGGGAGGACCCGCTGCGCTTCGTCACCGAGATGGCCGCCTGGGGCGACGTGACGAGACACGAGGCCGAGGGCGCGCCCGTCTACATGCTGCACCGGCCCGACCTGGCCCGGCACGTGCTGAAGGACAACGGCGCCAACTACACCAAGGACCGCACGCCCGACGACGACATGCTGCGCCCCCTGCTCGGCAACGGCCTGCTGACCAGCGGCGGCGAGGAGTGGGCCAGGCAGCGCAAGATGATCGCCCCGGCCTTCCGCCCGACGGAGGTCGAGCGGTTCGACCAGATCATGACCGACGCCGCGGCCCACCTGGCCGACCGGTGGCGGCGGGCCGGCGAGAACGGCGAGGCCGTACGCGTCGACCACGACCTGACCGCGCTCACGCTCACCGTCATCGCGCGCGCCATGCTCGGCGCGGACATCGCGGGCGTCGGCGACGGCTTCGGGCGGGCGGTGGACGAGGTCAACCGCTTCATCGGGCACTTCGACCCCGCCTCCGAGGGCGGCGGGCGGGAGGGGTTCCGCCGGGCGAAGGCGTTCCTCGACGCCGTCACCCGGACGATCGTGGCCGCCCGCCGGGCCACCGGCCAGGAGAACGACGACCTGCTCGGCGCGATGCTGGCCTCCGGGCACGCGATGACCGCGACCGACCTGCGCGACCAGGTGCTGACGATCGTCATGGCCGGGCACGAGACCACCGCCAAGGCCCTGACCTGGACGCTCTACCTCCTCGACCGTCACCCCGACGCGGCGCGGGCCGTACGCGCGGAGGTGGACGAGGTGCTGGGCGGCGACCGGACCCCCACCGCCGCCGACCTGCCCCGGCTGACCGCCTGCCAGCGGGCGATCAAGGAGGCCATGCGGCTGTATCCGCCCGTGTGGCTCATCTCCCGGCGCTCCGTCGAGGCCGACGTGGTCGGCGGATACGCCATACCTCCGGGCACGCTGGTGTGCGTCAGCCCGTACGTACTCCACCGGGATCCGCGCTACTGGCCCGACCCGGAGACGTACGCACCGGACCGGTTCGCGGCCGAGCACACCCACGCCGGGCACCAGTACCTCCCCTTCGGCGGCGGCCCGCGGGTGTGCGTCGGCCGCCACTTCGCGCTGGTCGAGGCCACGCTCGTGCTGGCCGTGCTGCTGCGCGCCGTGCGCCCCGAGCTCGTCCCCGGCTTCCCGGTCGAGCCCGAGGCCCTGGTCACGCTGCGCCCGCGGCACGGCATGCTCATGGTCCCCCGCCCCCGGGAGACGGAGCCCCGGGAGACGGAGCCCCGGGAGACGGAACTCAGGGACGCGCGGAGGCGGCCGTGACCGCCGTGACGGGCGCCGGGTCGTACGACCCGGCCGCGACGACAGCCGGGGGCCTGCACGGCGAGCTGGCGCGCCTGGAGGCCCAGGCCGAGCTCTCCTTCGACGAGGAGCTGCGGATCCTGCTCGACGTGGGCGTCCCGGCGCCCCTGCTGGAGCTCGGGGCGGGCTCGGGCGCGGTCACCCGGCGGCTGCGGGCCGCCCTGCCGGACCTGCCCATCGTGGCCGCCGACATCGACACCGCGCTGCTGGCGCACGCGGCGGACGCCCGGGCCCCCCTGCTCGGCTGCGACGCCGTACGGCTGCCGCTGGCGGACGCGTCCGTGGGCACGGTCCTGCTCCGATACGTACTGCAGCACGTGGCCGACCCGGCCGCCGTGGTGGCGGAGGCGCTGCGGGTGCTGCGGCCGGGCGGGCGGCTGGTCGTGATCGAGGTGGACGCGATGCTGTGGGGCCTGGCCGACCCGATGTACCCCGAGATGGCCGGCGTGCACAACCGCATGACCGGCGCGCAGCGGCAGGCCGGCGGCGACCGGCTGATCGGGCGCAAGCTCACCCGGCTCCTTCGCCGTGCGGGCTTCGGCGACGTGGTGCTGCGGCCGTTCGCCACCACCAACGACGACCGCCCCACCGAGGCGTTCGCCCCTCACCTGGGCCCGGAGCGGCTGGCGCCGCTGGTCGCCTCCGGGGCCCTGACCCTGCCCGAGCTCGCCCTGGCGGCCGACCGGTGGCGGCGTTTCCGCGCCGACCCCGACGCCTGGGTCATGCTGCTCGGCCTCGTCGTCGCCGGGACCGCACCGGGCGGTCCCGCCGCATCCGAACGGAGT
This sequence comes from Microbispora hainanensis, assembly GCF_006874475.1. Taxonomy (GTDB): domain Bacteria; phylum Actinomycetota; class Actinomycetes; order Streptosporangiales; family Streptosporangiaceae; genus Microbispora; species Microbispora hainanensis. Next base: position 26,398 of record NZ_VIRM01000014.1, on the reverse strand, counting down.
ACGTCATGAGCCCCTTCTGGAAGATCTTCGTCGCGATCTTCTGTTACATCAGCGGCATCGTGGGCCTCGGGCTGGCCGTCGCCAACGCCAGCGTGAAGCCGCCCGCCACCACCCACGCCTTCGTGTACGGCGGGCTCGGCGTGGTGTTCCTCATCGCCGGAATCGTGCTGAGCCGCAGGCCCCGCTACTGACCACACGAGAACCGCCGGCGGATCGTTCCCGGTCCGCCGGCGGTTTGCGCATCCATGCCCGCGAAACCGCCCGTGGGCTCAGATCTGGCGGCGGGCGAGGCGGGCGAACAGGCCGTCGGCGTCCTCGAGCAGCTCCTGATATCGGCCCTGCTGGACGATGCGCCCGCGATCGAGCACCACGATCTTGTCGGCGTCCGTGATCGTCGAGAGCCGGTGGGCGATCACGATCCGGGTGGCGTTGAGCTGGCGGGTGCTCTCCGTGACGATCTTCTGGGTGGGGTTGTCCAATGCGCTGGTCGCCTCGTCGAACAGCACGATGCGGGGATGCGAGACGAGGGCGCGGGCGATCATGATGCGCTGCCGCTGCCCGCCCGACAGCGTGTTGGTGCCCTCCGACAGCACGGTGTGCATGCCCATCGGCATGTTGGCGATGTCGTCGGCGATGCCCGCCATGCCCGCGGCGTCCCAGGCGTCGTCGATCGTGTGGTCGGTGCTGCCGATGATGTTGGCCTTGATGTCGCCGGCGAGCAGCGAGCTGTTCTGCAGGACCACCCCGCACTGGCGGCGCACCGCGCCGATGTCGAGCTCGCCCAGGTCCTGGCCGTCGTACAGCACGGTTCCCGAGCTCGGCGACTCGAAGCCGAGCAGCAGCCGCAGGATCGTCGACTTGCCGCTGCCGGTCGGGCCGACGATCGCGACGAACTCGCCGGGCTCGACCGACAGGTCCACCCCGTCCAGCACGAGCGGCCCGTCCTCGCCATAGCGGAACGACACCCGCGACAGCTCGATCCGGCCCGACAGCTCGCCCGGGTCGGCCTTGCCGGCGTGCTCCTCCGGATCGGCCGCCAGGATCGGCCGCAGCCGCTCCAGCATGGGCACCACGCTCATCGCGGTGATCGCCGCGCCGGTGAACTGCAGCACCGAGGCCAGCAGCAGGTTGAACGCGGCGAAGAACGCCAGGAACGCGGAGACGGACACGTCTCCGAGCATCGGCCCGGCCACCACGGCGAAGACGATGACCGACGCGACCAGCGGGAAGCCGGCGTTGAAGGTCGTGACGAGGTTCTGCACCCGGCGGGCGGACACTCCGATGCTGCGTGCCTTGAGGAACTCCGCCGCCCAGACCCCGAAGCCCCGCTCCTCGGCCGCCGCCACCCGCAGCTTCGGGACGGCCGTCAGAAGCTGGAAGACCCGCGACGACAGCCGCTGCTCTTGGGCGTAGAGCCGGCGTTGCAGCCGCACCTCGAAGTAGCCCGCGACCGCGCACACCAGCACCCCGGCCAGCACGAGCGCCGTCGCGATCAGCGCGAGCCGTACGTCGTAGAAGAAGACGAGCACGAGGTTGGCCAGGCCGGCGAACAGGCCGAGTGCCGCCGTCGTCATCACGCCGGACAGCGTCTCCTGCACCACGCTGACGCCGAGGACCGTGGTGCCCAGCTCGGCCGTGGAGTAGTTGGTGAAGAACGTCGCGGGCAGCGACAGCAGCCGCATCCAGGCGCCCGCCTGCAGGCGGGCCGACGATCTGCCCTCGATGCGCAGCGCGGCGAAGTTCTGCACCACGGACAGCGCGGCCGCCACGAGCGAGCCCGCGATCACCAGCAGCGCGCCCTGCACGATCATCTCGCGCTCGGCCCTGGCCACGTACGTGCCGAGCACGAGGCCGGTCATGGCGGGCACCAGCAGGCCGATGCAGGCCACCAGCGTCCCGAGGCTGAGCAGGGTCCACAGGTCCTTGCGGTTCTTGGCCAGGCCGAACCGCAGCAGCCCGCCCACTCCGGTGACGGCCGGCGGCAGCGGCTCGTACAGCACGTCGGCGTGCCGGGTCAGCGTGCCGGCGACCGCCGCGGTGACCGGGGTGACGCGCTCCTCCCCCGGCGCGGCCATGACGTAGTGCGACCCGATGGGCAGCAGCGCCACCGGCTCACCGTCGGAGGAGCGGTAGCCCACCATCGGCCCGATGTCCCGCCGCCACCAGCGGTCGTCGAGCCTGATCCGGCGGGTGCGTACGCCCGAGGCGAGCGCGATGGCCTGCAGCGGGTCGATCCGGCCGCCGTTCACGGCTCCCGGCGGGGGCGCGACCACCGAGAATCCGGCGTGCGAGGCCACCAGGCGCGCGGCGGCCAGCGCGGGAGGGTCCCCGGCCACGTCGGTGAGGCGCACCCGCGCCTCGGTGTCGCGCACCAGCGTGTCGAACCCGCGGGCGGTGGTGCGCAGCACGTCGCCGCCCCGCTCGGCCCGGCTCGTCAGCGCCCTCAGCTCGGTCGAGTTCCGGCGTTCGATCCGCCGGTCGATCATGTAGAGGAAGCGGGTGGTGTATTCGACCCACCGGTGCCACAGCTCGCCCGCGCCCAGCAGGTCGAGGGTCGAGCGGGCGCGCAGCCGGGCCGGGCCGCGGGCCACCAGCCAGTCCCGCTCGGTGACGCACACCTCGGCGCCCGCGCTGAGCTGACCGGCGACGCCCTCCGGCATCTCGACCACGCCGTCCTCGACGGTGATCCACCGCAGTCCGTCGACCGACCGGACGGCCTCGCCCTCGCGGACGACGGTGGGCTCGTCCGGCGACAGCGGGACGAAGTCGCGCGGGGGCAGCGTGTCGCGCATCGACGCGGCGAGCGCCACCACGCCGGCCTCCAGGCCCTGCACGAACTCGCGCACGGCCATGCCGTACTCACGGGTGGGCAGGGCGCGGACCGCCTTGCCCGACGCGGACGGGCCGTCGACGCGACGGGCCGACAGGCCCTCCAGCCGGGCCAGCGGCAGGCTCGACACGCGGGCGCCGAGCACCGGCCGCCCGACGATGCTGTGCCTGGGGCCGCGCGGCGAGCCGAGCACCAGCGCGCCCTGCCGCACCCGGCACAGGTAGTTCCACCGGCCGACCGGCCTGCCGTTCTCCAGGCGTACGGCGAACAGGTCGACCGCGCCGCGCTCGACCAGCAGCACCTCGCGCAGGTCGGCCAGCACGAGCAGCCGGTCGGCCGAATAGTCGATGGGCGTGGCCGCGTCGGTGAAGAACGGCGAGAACGTCGAGGGCGGCGTCGCGGTCGGGACGCTCATCGGTCCATCCCTTCACCGCCCGGCCGGGCGTTCTCGATCAAGCGTGCGTAGTGGCCGCCGAGGCGCATGAGGTCGTCGTGCGTGCCGCGTTCCACCACCTCGCCCTGGTGCAGCACGAGGATCTCGTCGGCGTCGCGTACGGTCGACAGCCGGTGGGCGATGATCAGGCAGGCGCATCCCCGGCGGCGCAGGTTGTCGGCGATCACCCGCTCGGTCTCCGGGTCGAGCGCGCTGGTCGCCTCGTCGAGCACGAGCAGCGTCGGCTGCCCGGCCAGCGCCCTGGCCAGCTCCAGCCGCTGGCGCTGCCCGCCGCTGAAGTTGCGCCCGCCCTCGCGCACCCGGCTGTTGAGCCCGCCGGGGCGGGCGGAGATGACGTCGAAGATGGCCGCGTCGTGCAGCGCGGCGGTGACGACCTCGTCGGAGATGTCGTCGCTCCACAGCGTGAGGTTGTCGCGCACCGTGCCCTCGAACAGCGAGATGTCCTGGTCCACGTACGCGACCGAGGCCGCGAGCTCGGTCCTGGAGATCTCCTCGCGGTCGCGCCCGTCGAGCAGCACCCGGCCCGACGCCGGCCGGTAGAGCCCCGCCACGAGGCGGCCGATGGTCGACTTCCCACTCCCCGAGCCCCCGACGATCGCCACCCGCCGGCCCGGCACCACCGAGAACGACACGTTCTTGACGACCGGCTTGGCCAGCGGGTTGTAGCCGAACGTCACCTCCTCGAAGGTGATCGACCCGTCGAGCCGGCTTCCGGACGGCCGGTCCGGGCGGTCGAAGACGGGCGAGCGGGGGTGACGTTCCACGTCGTACAGCCGGGTGATGTCGGCGGAGATGTCCTGCAGCCGCCCGCCGAGGTTGGTGAGCTGGGTCACCGGCCGCGACAGCGCGCCGAGCAGGCTCTGGAAGGCCACCAGCAGGCCGACGCTGACCGCGCCGTCCACGACCCGCAGGCCGCCGACGAGCAGGATGAGCCCGCTGTTGACCCCGGCGAGCAGCGGGGGCACGACCGTGATGACCGCGCTGGGCACGCCCAGCCGCTGCCGGGCGGTCACGGCCTTGGCCAGGAAGCCCGCCCACCGCTGGAACGCGCTGGGCTCGGCGCCGGTGGCCTTGACGGTCTCCACGAGCTGCAGGGTGTTGAAGGTGGCCGACGTGAGGTTGCCGAGGTCGGCCCGCAGCGCGGCCACGGCGTCGGTCCTGGCCCTGGACACCTGCCGCAGCACGAGGATGTTGAGCAGCGCCATGCCCACGCCGATGAGGCCGAGCAGCACGTCGTAGCGGATCAGGACGACCGCGTAGAAGAGCACCAGCACGAGGTTGACGACGGTGACCGCGAGGTCCCTGGACAGGATCTCGGCGACCATGTCGTTGGCCGACACCCGCCTGGCGACCTCGGCGGGCCTGCGTTGCAGGAAGAACTCCACCGGCAGGCGCAGCAGATGTCGGAAGAAACGGGCGGAGCTGACCAGCCCCATCCGTATTTCCATCCGCAGCAGGTAGTGCCGCTGCACCGAGGTCAGCACGAACATCGCCAGGGCGGTCACCGACATCGCCACCAGCAGCGGCAGGATGAAGCCGGGGTCGCGGCCGGTGAGGATGTGGTCGATGAACACCCGGCTGAACGCCGGCGCGATGATCCCGGGCACGACCAGCAGCAGGCTGGCCAGCAGCACCAGCGGCAGCGCCCGGCCGGAGGGCATGCGGCGCGACAGCAGCGCCTCGGCCACCCGGGTGGGCCGGCCGCCGGGCCGGAATCCGGGCCCGGGCTCGAAGGTCAGCACGATGCCGGTGAAGCCCGAGTCGAACTCGTCCCAGTCGACCAGGCGGGGGCCGCTCGCGGGGTCGTTGACCGCCACCACCGGCCTGCCGAAGCGGCTGCGGATGCCCTCGACGACCATGAAGTGCTGGAACGCCCAGAAGATGATCGCCGGTTTGACGACGTCGCGCAGGTCCTCCAGCTCCATCTGGAAGCCCTTGGCCTCCAGGCCGTACTTGCGGGCGGCGGCGATCACGCTGGACGCCTTCGCGCCGTCCCGGGACACCGCGCAGGCGGCCCGCAGCTCCTCAAGGGGCACGAACCTGCCGTAGTGGCCGAGGACCATGGCGAGGGCGGCGGCCCCGCACTCGACGGCCTCCATCTGGATGACGGTCGGCGTGCTCACGCGCCCCCGCTTGCGGCGTTCGCGCCGGGGCGGGGCGCCGGACGGTGGGGCGTCGGCGCGAGAGGCCGTGACCTGGCTCATCCGTCTCCTTCTCAGCGTCCGAGGAGCAGGTTGAAAGGCGTCTGGCTGCTGAGCGTGACGGTGCCCGTCACCGTGACCTGCGACTGCAGCTCCATCGGGGGACCGGTCTCGGTCGTCCAGGAGTATCCGGACATGGTGCGGGGGTCGGGCAGGAGGTCGACGACCACCAGGCGGGGCGGCTCCGCGGTGAGGTAGCCGCGGGCCGAGAGGTCGCCGCCGACCAGGGCGGCGACGCCCTCCGCCATCAGCGGATAGGGGCTGATCGAGGTCACCCTGCCGCGCAGCAGCCCGAACACGCCGGGCGGGGCGTTGGAGACCGCGAGGTCGACCGTACGGCCGGGGGCGATGCCGAGCGCGTGGTCGCCCGGCACGAACAGCATCGCGACCAGGCGGTCGCGGGGAGCGTCGGTCCGCTCCATCGCGAGCAGCCCGTCGCCCTCGCGGACCATCGCGCCCTCGCTCGCCGAGGTGGTGACGACCTCGCCGGTGAAGGGGCTGCTCACGGTGCGCACGGTGCCGTCGGCCCGCAGCACCTCCGCCACCGCCTGTCCGCGCACCACCCGCAGGCCGGGGCTCACCATCATCGTCCGCACGGTCCCGGTGTACGGGCTCTGCAGCTGGGCGGTGCCCGCCGGATGGGTCAGCAGCCCTTTGGCGGTCACGGTGACCGGCAGTCTGCCGACGAACGACCACACCCCCGCGGCGACGACCACGATGAGCACGACGAACGTGGCGATCCAGCCGCGCGGGGAGGCGAGCAGGGTCGGGGAGTCGAGTTCGTCGGGCTCCCGCATCCGCTGCAGGGCCTTCAACCGGAACTTCATGACGGCACCTCCGGGGACCATCCCGGCGGCGTCCCCGCCGCGCCGCCCCGCCTGCTGCCGAGCAGCAGCTCGCCCACGCTGCCCTCCGCGTGCGGGTCGAGCCCGCTGGCCGCGGCGAACTCCGCCGCGTCACCGCCGCCGAGCCCGCAGACCGCCAGGCCCATGGCCGTGGCCACCAGGTAGAAGGTCTGGTAGAGCACGCCCACGTGCTTGAGGATCAGCGAGTAGGCGATGGTCTCGTACTTCCACATCACCCGCCCGAAGCGGGCCGTCACGATCAGCAGGACCTGCGGGTCCCCGGTCATCATGGCCGCCGACCTGGCCCGGTCGAGCAGCGTGCGGGTCGCCGGGCCGGGATCGGCCACCCGTTCAAGCGCGTGCGCGTGGGCGGCGTAGTGCCACAGGCCGGGCTCCAGGCCCTCGCAGGAGACGACGAGGGGATAGACCTCCAGCTCGTGGACCGCGCCGCCGGACGGGTAGGGCCGGTCGGCCAGCTCCTGGCCGTCCTCCCCTGTGAAGGTGCGCCGCTGGCGCATCGTGCGGTAGAGCAGCTCGCCCAGGCGGTCGAGGGTGATCGGGGCGGCGGCGTCGTGCTCGCGGATCGAGCGGCGGGCCTCCAGCACATCGGTCAGGCTCGCCTCGGTCTTCGCGATCGCGTCCAGGTCCGGCGGCTCCAGGGCGATCCGGGGGCCGTCGAAGGCGGGCGGCGCCACCGGCAGCGGATCCTGCACGCCCCGCAGCGGATAGGTGCCGCCGTAGCGCCCGGTCGTACGGGGTTCCCGGGTGCGGGTGTGCAGCCACAGGTCGGCCGGCGACCACTGGGCGAGCGGGACGGCTCCGCGCTCGGGGTCCTCTCCCTCGGGTGTCGGCCGCACCAGCAGCCCGGCGTCGGCGAACAGGCCGAGCACCGCCGCCGTCGTCCCGGCCGGCAGCCCCGGGCAGGCGAGGCCGGCCGGGGTCGTCCAGTCCGCGAGCAGGCCGAGCAGCGGCGCGGCGGCCGGGGCGAGCTCGACCCCGAGGGGGCTGCGGGGCACGCGCACCACGAGCCTGCCGTCCTCCGGCACCGCTATGGCGAACCTCGACAGGCGCACGCGGGCGTCCGCGGCGAGCGGCGCGGCCGGGCGCAGCGGGCCGCCTCCGAAGGGGCGCAGCACGGCCACCGGCTCGGCCCCGGCTGTCGCCATCTCTCCGCCGGACGGCACCACCAGGGCCCGCTCCAGCAGGGCCCCGGCCGACAGCTTGCGCAGCAGCAGGTGCCAGCGCAGCAGCCCGCCCTCGCCGTCGTGCTCGGTGACGGTCCTGGCCAGCTCGTCCTCGCTCGTGCCGCCGCGGGCCAGCGCGCGCAGCGCGGCGACCGCGCCGGGCGGCAGGCCCCGCAGCGTGGCAGGGCCGAACGGCGTGGCCAGGATGACCGCCCCCGGCGTCTCCTCCGGTTCGGACAGGCCGGCGTCGCGGCGCAGCCGCACCTGAACGGTGTGCATTGCTCCCCCTATCGGGTCAGAAGAAGACGCTGGTGGGGTTGAGCTCCTCCTCCAGAGCCGGTTCCGTCCGCCAGCCGAGGGCCACCGGCACGTCGTACAGGCGGCCCGGGCCAAGCCGGCGCCAGAAGTGCCGCATGCCGGGGACCAGCACCCGGGCGACGTTGAGCTCCAGATCCGGCCGCGTCTGGTCGAGGACGATCACCTCGAGACCGCAGGCGGCGGCCCGGGCGACGCAGGTCTCGACGTCGGCCGCGAGGTCGGCGCCCTCGGGCACCCGATAGTCCGCCAGCGTGCGGGACCGCTGCGCGGGGTCGGGCAGCAGCCAGGGGTCGCTGTCGAGCGTGGTCTCCTTCCACCAGCGGAGCGTCGCGATGTCGTCGTCGTGATAGATCGTCTCGCCGTTCTCGTCCCTGCGGCGTACGGACGGGAGGAACTGGTTGACCTCGGTCAGCGTCCGCAGCGCGGCGATCCGGGGATCGAGATGGGCGCCGAACCCCACGATGATGTCCTGCACCGGGTGGCCGAGCCGGTGGGAGACGCCGGCGAAGGCCGGGACGCCGAGGTCGCTGGTCAGGTCGAGCAGCCACAGGCTGCGGCCCATGTCGGCGTAGAACTCGCGCAGCGTGCCGACGTACGGGTCGTTGAGCGAGTCGAGGTCGAAGGCGGGCCGCCGGGCCCGGTTGTACCACCACAGCGCGACCGCGTCCCGCTCCACGACCTCGCAGAACCCCTGGAGGATCGCCTCCTCCAGCGTGTTGCCGGAGGCGCTGCCGTTGGAGTCGCCGACGCAGTAGAAGTGGCGTTCGAGGTCGGGATGGCCATACCAGGCGTAGCCGGCGGGGATCAGCCGCTCCTCGTCTGCGGTCAGCGACCAGGCCCGCGACCAGTCGAGCGGCAGATCCGTACGGAACCTCTCGGGCACCAGGTGCAGCCGGTGGGAGGGGTCGCTGTTCCAGGCGTCCCGGTCGCCGTACTGGTTGTCGGAGAACAGCAGCAGGTCGGCCGGGTGCACCGCGAGACCCTCGTCGAGGTCGGCGTAGGCCGCCTTGAGCACCGGCTCCTCGCCTCGCCACACGCCCGAGTAGCGCTCGATCGCCTCGCACAGGGCGCTGACCTTGGCCTGGATCTCGGTGCGGCCCTTGCCGCCGCTCTGCCCGCGCAGGTTGCGGCGCAGCAGGTCCATGTTGTCGCCCAGCATGGCGAAGTTGTGACCGGCGGTGAAGCTGTAGGTCACGCCGTTGTCCTCGCCGGCCCACGGGCGCAGCCCGGTGACCGCGCCCAGGTAGGGGCTGATGTGCCGCTCCAGCCGGGCGTACGTCGCCGAGGGCTGCTCGACCCGGTAGCCGCCGTCGGTCGCGTGCCGGGCGGTCCGCGCGGCCAGCGCCACCTTCGGCTCGCGGTCGCGGATCAGCGAGGGGTCGCCGCACGACGGGCACTGCGGCAGCCGGATCATCTGGTGCTCGGCGCTGGTGAGCGTGCGCAGGTCGACCGTGATCATCTTGCCCTGGAGGGTCGAGGGCCGGCCCGTGGCGGCCGTCCGCGCGAGCTCGGCCGCGAGCAGCCCGCCCACCGCCGCCGCGCCGCCCTGCAGGGCCTCGCGCACCGGGTGGTACGGCGGCAGCCCGTCGCCCCGCTTGCCCGCGAGGTAGCGCTCGACCTGCCGGTTGCCCTCGATCCGCTGGGACATGCAGGCCCAGCAGCCCGTCTCCCCCGGCTGGAACAGCGGTCCCAGCCAGGCCACGGTGCCGGCGGGCCTGACCAGCACCCAGGGCCGCCCGGCCGCCAGGCACTCGGCGTTGAGCTCCGCCAGGCCCGGGTCGAGGTAGTCGTGGACCACCGCCACGACCGGGCCGTCGCCGTCCGGAGCGGTGCGCAGCCCGTGCTCGTGCAAAAGCGCCTCGATCGGGCCGGGATCGACGCCCGCGCCCGCGAACAGCCGGAAGGACGTCCGCTCCAGGGCCGTGACGACGGCCGCGGGGTCGATGCCCTGCGCGTCCCAGAAGGCGAGCACCGGGTCGGCCAGGGGCGGCCGGCCCTCGGTCAGATGTCCGGCGGCCTCGTATCGCCGTACGGCGAGCACCGCCTGGGCCGGGGACAGTTCGCCGGCGAGGGCCTGGACGATGTCCATCACCGTGTGCCGGCCGTCGAGATAGGGAAGGACGCGGCCCGAGCCCGCGCCGCGTACGAGATAGTGCTGGCCTTCCGCCAAAAGGAAGACTTTCGCGTCGTCGAGGACTTCGGTCGTGAAGTGCGCCTTGAGCCGTGGCCGTTCCATGCCCCCCGCCATTCACTCCGTGATTAGCCGATGAGCGGAGAATTCCATTGACTCGCGGAAAAAGTAAAGACGTATTTGTCGCTTCACGGGCGCATACGTACGATCGGCGTGCACAAAGCGCGATCCGGACCTGTGCGTACGGTGATGCGTATCGCCGGCGGCACGGCGGAATACGTATGCGCACCGCCTCTCAGGGCCGTGCCCGCCGACCTGCCGCGATGATTCGGCCGCCCGGAACCCCTATGCCATAGGGGTTCCGGCGCGGAGGGGCAAACTCCCCATCCATTGGACATGGAATCATGACAAGGTGTTGCTTTCATGTGTCAGCAATATTGTGTTTACTCGTAGCGATTTCACGTATTGACAACCCGCTGGCCCTGTCCGGCATGATCCGTATGTCGAGAAAAATCGGTACATGGTCCGGGGGTAGGGATGGCCTCAGGGCGGCCGGTACTACTGCACCGGGACAAGGAGCTAGGGGTCGTCGACGAGGTGCTGGCCGGGCTTCACGAAGGAAGACCGGCCGTACTGGTCATTCAGGGCACGCGAGGGATCGGGAAGACCAGACTGCTGCACGCGGCGCTGGCGCGCAGGCCGGGCGGGGTCGTGCTGAGCGCCCGGGGCCACGCCGACGAGCGCTCCTTCGCGTTCGGCATCGTCCGGCAGTTGTTCGACCCGATGATGAGCGGCTCGGGGCGGGCCGAGCCCGGCGCCCCCGCCGCCGTCCTCGACGGCGGTGTGCGCGCGCCGGCGCTGACGGCGGTGCCGTACGACGGGAGCGCGCCCGCCGTGCCCGCCACGCTGCTCGACGACCTCTATCGGGCCACCCGCTCGCTGACCGCGGGACAACCGCTGATCATCGCGGTCGACGACCTCAACCACGCCGACCCGCAGTCGGCGCAGTGGTGCTCCTACATCGCCAGGCGGCTCGACGGCCTGCCCATCGCGATGATCCTGACCTGCGACGTGGAGGACCGCAGCGGCGGCGACGCGGTCCGCGACATCCTGGCGCTGCCGTACGCGCGGTCGCTGCGGCCCTCGGCGCTGTGCCGCAGATGCGCCGCCACGCTCATGGAGTCGGCGCTCGGCGCCAGGGTGGACGACGAGATCGTCGCGGCCTGCCACCGCCTGACCAAGGGAAACCCGCTGCTCCTGCTGGAGACGGCCGGACGGCTGGCCGCCGCCGACGTCCTGCCGCAGCGGTCCGAGCTGCCCCGGGTGATGCGGATCGGCGCGACGGCCCTGTCGGAGACCGTCCTGGAATGGCTCGGCGGCAGATATCCGTCCCTGCTCGCCCTCCTGCAGAGCCTTGCCATCATCGCGCCGTACGCCGGGCTGGAGACGGCGGCGATGCTGGCCGGCTACGGCGCGGTCGCGGCCGAGGAGGCGGGCCACGCGCTCGCGGGGGCGGGCCTGCTGGAGGGCAGCCCGCCGCAGCGGTTCACGCACGACCTCGTCCAGTCGACGATCCTCGCGCGCATGGACCCCCGGACGCGCGACGAGATGCACCGGCGGGCGGCCTCGCTGCTGCACCGCCTCGGCTCGCCGCCCAAGCGGTCGGCCCGGCACCTGCTGTCGGCCAGCCCCACCGGCGACCCGTGGGCCGTGTCGGTGCTGCGCGAGGCGGCGCGGGAGGCGGTCTCCGAGAACGCCTGGGAGGACGCGACCCGCTATCTCCACCGCGCGCTCGCCACCGCCAAGGACCACACCGTCCTCCAGGTGACGGCCGAGCTGGGCGCCGTCGAGGTGCACCTCGACATCCCCGCCTGCCTGCGGCACCTGCGCACCGTGACCGCCCTCGCCGGCGACGCCGCCGAGCGGGCGGACTCCCTGGCGCCCTTCGCCACGGCCCTGCTCACGCTCAACTCCTCCGAGGCCGCCGCGGCCTTCTGCGACATCGCCCGGGGCTTCGACGAGGACCCGTCCGGCGGGTTCCCCGACCGCGAGGTGCTGCTGCGGCTCAGCGCGCAGGCGCTGCTGACCGGCCAGTCGTACGGCTCGCGCGCCGCGCTGCGGCAGCTCAACGCCGAGCCCGGCGCCGCCACCAGCGCGGGGGCGCAGGACTACCTCGCCTCCGCCGCGCTGTCCGGCGCGGCCAGGGGCAGGAACCGCGGCCGCACGCTGGCCCTGGCCCGGCGCTGCCTCGACGGCGGCGGATCGATCCCGCCGGCACTGGTCATGGCGCTGGTGTGGGCGGGCCGCGTGGACGAGGCGGCGTACTGGTCGGAACAGGTGGCCGCCGAGGCGCGAGCGCGCGCCTCGATGACCGGGCAGGCCCTCGCCGTCACGCTGCTGTCGGACATCGCCTACCGCAGAGGGGAGCTGCGCGCGTCACTGACGCACGCGCGCGAGGCCATCCATTTCGCGCGCGGCTCGCACGCCTCCGGCCTGCACGTCGCCGCCGTGTCGTGCATGGCCCGCGTGCTCCTCGAACGCGACGAACTCGACGTCGCCCACGCGCTGTTCGACGAGGTCACCGCGCGCGAACCGGTGCACCCCCTGCTGCAGGCGGCGCTGCTCGAGGCCCAGGGCCGGGTGGCGGTCGCCAGGGGCGACGTACGCGAAGGGCTGCCGGCCCTGCTGGAGGCCGGGCGGCAGCTCCTGTCGGCGGGGGTGGTCAACCCGGCGTGCGCGGGCTGGCGGGGCCAGGCGGCCCTCGCCTACCTGCGGCTCGGCCAGCGCGGGCCGGCCCACCGCCTGGCCGAGGAGGAGCTCGAACTGGCCCGGGCCTGGGGCGCTCCCGACTGCGTCGGCCGGGCGCTGAGCACCGCGAGCACGACCGCCGAGGGCACCCGCCGGATCGACCTGCTCAGCGAGGCGCTGTCGGTGCTCGACGGGCCCGGCGGCATCGAACGCATCCGGGCGATGGTGCGCCTGGGCATCGCCCTGCGGGCCGCCGGGGAGACGCGCCGCGCCCACGACACCCTCAGCGAGGCGTACGACCTGGCCGACGGCTGCGGCGCCGTACGGCTCGCCGCGCTCGCCGAGCGCAACCTCGCCACGATCGGCAGCCGGGCCCGCGGCGGGCAGTCTGACGGCCCGTCGCCCCTGACGGCCGGGGAGATGCGGGTCACCGACCTGGTCCTGCGCGGCATGAGCAACCTCCAGGTCGCGAACGAGCTGTCCATCAGCAAGCGGACCGTGGACACCCACCTCGCCCGCATCTACCGCAAGCTCGGCATCCACACCCGCACCGAGCTCGCGGAGGTCATCAGGCGGCTCCGCGAGCACCCGGCCGAACCCCGGCCCGGCTCCGGCCACGACCAGCAGGAATGGCCCGGCCAGGAGGCATAGGGCCGGGCTACGACCGGGCTACGACCGGGTTTCGTACGCCTCGACGAGGGTCTTCGGCGCGGTCAGGCACCACGCCTCGGTCACCAGCTCGAACAGCTCGTCAGCGTCGATCTTCGCCAGACGGACCACGACCCAGCCGAAACGCCCGGCGGTGAACTGCGGCTCGAACACCTCGGGCCGCTCGGCCACGAGCGCGGTCTGCTCCTCGATCGTCGCCTTGAGGCCCACCGTCTCGGTGCGCTCCCACAGGTAGCCGAAGCCCTTGCCGCGCACCTTGAACGAGACCCAGTCACCGCCCTCGCCCTGGCCGACCTCGGGCAACCGGTCCAGCATGGAGAGGAACTCCTCGACGCTCACACCCATGCGCCCAGTCGTACCAGAGCCCACCGACAAGCCGGCTCAAGCGATCCGTCACCCGAGGGTCGCTTGACGTGCCGCCGGGCCCGTAATAGAACACGTTTCAGAATCACTGCGGACAAGCGCGCGACCGCACTCCCACCGAGCAGCGGGCCGGCCAGGGGCGACCGTCCCTCTTACCAGGGGCCCTCTTACCAGGGGCAGCCAAAACCCGATTAGGTGATGCAATGGAAATCGACCTCGTCGACATGGACCGCTACGCGCGCAGCGGAGTGCCGCACGACCAGCTCCGCTGGCTGAGGCACAACGCGCCCGTCTACCGGCACGAGGGAGAAGGCGACTGGCCCGGTTTCTGGGCGGTCACCAGGCACGCGGACGTCGTCCACGTCTCCCGTCACTCCGACCTCTTCTCCTCAGCCCGGAAACTGGCGCTGTTCGACGAGATGCCCGAGGAGCAGCGCGAGTTCCAGCGGCTGATGATGCTCAACCAGGACCCGCCCGACCACACCCGGCGCCGCTCGCTGGTCAACCGCGGTTTCACCCCGCGCCAGATCGGGCGGCTGGAGGAGCACATCAGGGACATCTGCCACGCCCTGGTCGACGAGGTGCAGAGCAAGCCCGAGGTCGACTTCGTGCGGGACATCGCCGCGCCGCTCCCGCTGTACGTGATCTGCGAGCTGCTCGGCGCGCCGGTCGAGGACCGAAACAAGATCTTCGAGTGGTCCAACCGCATGATCGGCAGCGACGACCCCGACTACTCCAGCAGCCCCGAGGAGGGGCAGGCCGCCGCCTTCGAGGTCTACTCGTACGCCCACACGCTGGCCGCGGCGCGCAGGCAGGACCCGCGCGACGACATCGTCACCAAGCTCCTGCAGCCGGACGAGGACGGGCAGACGCTGACCGAGGACGAGTTCGACCTGTTCGTCCTGCTGCTCATCGTGGCGGGCAACGAGACCACGCGGAACGCGGCGTCCGGAGGCATGCTGACCCTCTTCGAGCACCCGGACCAGTGGAAGCGCCTGGTGGACGACCCCACTCTCGCGAGGACGGCCGCCGACGAGATCGTCCGGTGGGTGTCCCCCGTCAACCTGTTCCGGCGTACGGCCACGACGGACACCGAGATCCGCGGCCAGAAGATCGCCGGGGGCGACAAGGTGGTGGTCTTCTACGCGTCGGCCAACCGGGACGAGGAGGTCTTCGAGCGGCCCGAGGAGTTCGACATCGGCCGCGACCCCAACCCGCAGATCGGCTTCGGCGGCGGCGGGGCGCACTTCTGCCTCGGCAACCACCTGGCCAAGCTGGAGCTTCGGGTGCTGTTCGAGGTGCTCGCCGAGCGCCTGCCCGGCATCCGGCAGACCGGCGAGGCCACCCGGCTGAGGTCCTACTTCATCAACGGCATCAAGACGCTGCCCGTCGCCCTCGGCTGACCGGCAACGACGGCAACGACGGCAGCGGGGTCAGGGGCAGGCGCGGCCGGGCCTGCGCCGTGCCCCACCCGACGAAGGGGCGGGGTGGCGGTCCGCCCCGCCCACCGCGCCCGCCGCCGGGTGAATCGGCGAGGCCGGGCTCGGGCTCGGGATCTGGCTCCGGCTCGGGCGCCAGATCGGGCTCTGGGGCCGGGTAGCGCGACAACAGCGGAGACTCCCCGAGCGCCAGGGCGACGCCGCCGAGCGCGCCCGCGACGTCGCCGAGCGCCGCACGGCGCAGGGTCAGCCGATGGCGCGAGATCGGCACCGCCCCCGCGTCCAGGGCCTTCCGGACGGGCTCCAGGAGCGGGGCGCCGAGCTCGGCCAGCTCACCGCCGATGACGATCACCCTGGGCCCGATCGCGTTGGACAGCGCGGCTAGCACCCGTCCGATCTGGCCGCCCACCTCGGACAGCAGGCCGAGGGCGATCGGGTCGCGCGCCTCCACGGCCGCCGTCAGCGCGGGCAGGTCGTCCCCCCGGCCGCCCCTGGCCCGGTAGGCGTCGAGCACCGCCCTGATCGAGGCGACGGTCTCCAGGCATCCCGTGCCGCCGCACTCGCAGGGCCTCCCGGCCGGGTCCACCGGAACGTGCCCGATCTCCCCGGACACTCCGTCGGCGCCACGGTGCAACACCCCTCCGGCCACCACGCCGCCGCCGACGCCGTACGACAGCCGCAGATAGAGCGCGTCCTGGTCACCGGCGGCCGCGCCCCACGTCGACTCGGCGAGCGCCGCGAGCCTGGTGTTGTTGTCCAGCAGCACCGGACCGCCGAAGCGCTCCAAGAGCAGGGCCGCGACGCCGGAGAGGACGCCGTCCGGCGCTCCGTCCCATGCCCCGGCCAGGGGGCCCACGACGCCCACGCCGACGCCCTTGAGCGCCCTGCGCCACACCTCGCCGCCGAGCAGCCCGCGGACGAGGCGCTCGGCGAGCGCCACCCGGTCGGGCCACGGCAGGCCGGGGGCGTGCGCCTCCCCCGCCGTGCCCACGATCTCGTACGTCACGCCGACGGCCGCGACGTGCACCGCGCGGCGGCTGAAGTCGATGCCGAGGGCCTGTCCGGCCGCGGGGTTGAGGACCAGCCGCTCGGCGGGACGGCCCCGGCCGCGCGGCGCCTCGTCCGGCGTCGCGGTGACCACCGCGCCCGCGGCCAGCAGTCCGCTGAGGGTGTCGTGCAGGGTCGTCCGCGACAGGCCGCACCGCCGGCTGAGCTCGCCCCGGTTGAGCGGGCCGTACGCGCGCAGCAGCCCCAGCACGGCCTGCTCGTGCCCGCGTCGCGCCGGCGGCACGACCTCTGTGAATTGCCGCATGCGAAAAGCATGCACAATTGGTAGGTTTTATGTCAATTTGCGGGCGATCAGGCGAGCGTGCGGGAGATCTTGACAGGCGTGTCAGGCGGCTCACGACGCGCCGCGCGAGGTGGAGTGGCCGGGTCTGGCCCGGCACGTGCCCGGCACCTGCCCGGTGACCACAACGTCCCGACGTCGGCCCTCGCGCTGGGCGCAGACCTGCGCCCTCCCGGTCCGCTCACCGGACCGGGGAATTGCGCCCGCGCATATGAGTAGGGGGATACTCAGGCGAGCCGGCCGCGATTCTTCGCACCATTTCCTCGAGAAGCCCGTCATTCGGGAAGCCCGCCCCCGTTCCCTTCGGACAACCCCGACTCGTTCCGGAGACGATGATGCCGGTACGCCTGATCGTGGCCCTCGCCATGGCCGTCGCCGCGTTCTGGGCCACGCCGGCGCAGGCCGCGAAATGCCCGCCCCCGCCCAACGTGATCGGTCAGACGTACGAGCAGGCGTACGAGACGCTCCACAACCATTTCGGCTATGGGGTCGCGACCGTGCCCGATCCCGTTCCTCCCGGGAGTTTCGTGAGCAGCGCGGAGACGCTGTCGTGCATCGAGTTCAAAATCACGGGGGTCCGCGTTTACCTGGGTGGGAAGGTGCCCGACCTGACCGGGATGACGCTGACCGCGGCCACCGCCGAAGCGCAGAAGGCCGGGTTCGGCGTGACCACCGGGCAGCCGGAGGCCACCGGCGAGTGGAAGGTCGCCGAGCAGACTCCCGCGCCCGGCGGGCTGCTCGCCTACGGGCAGGCCGTCAGCCTGCTCCTCGACGGCTCGACCGAGGTGCCGTACCTCATCGGCCGTACGGTCGAGGAGGCGCGGCAGCTGGCGGCGGACCGGGGGCTGACGCTCAGAGGAGCGGACGACGCGCGCGACGACCAGATCGTCGAGGACCAGAACCCTCCCGGCGGAGACGAGCTGACCATCGGCGACGCCATCGACGTCGTCCTGAGCGTCGTGTCCCCCGTGAGCCCACCGGTGAGCCCACCGGTGAGCCCGCCTGTGAGTCCAGCGGCGAGCCCGGACGACAGCCCCTCGCCGAGTCCGCCGGAGTCGCCGCGGCCGGACGAGTCGCCCGCGGAGAGCCCTGAGGCGGTGCCGACGGCCCCGCCCTCCGGCGAGGAGACGGGCTCCGACTTGGGTGTGCCGCCGGGGCTCGCCCTCGTCGCGGTCGCCGCCGCGCTCCTCGGCCTCGCCGGATGGAAGGCCCGGGGCGGCCGGCGCGCGCCTGACCGGGACCACGACCGCCGCCGGGCGGTGCGTCTCGTCTCCCGCGCCGATCCGTCCCCGGACGTGCGGATCCACGAGAGCCGCGGCTCCCGCCCGGCCGTACGTCTTCACGTCGTCCCGGACCCGGGCCGGCAGGAGATCCGGGAAGGCCTGTCATGAACCTGACCATCAACCCGAATCCGGGCACGGCCGCCCTCGCGCTCTACGACAGCGCGCGCGGCGCGGTGGCGGCGGCGGCAAGAGTCGTCCGCGACCCCCAGGTGATGAGCACGATCTGCCGCGACGCCCCGGCCCTCGCCGGGCAACTCGTCGCTCAGCTGCCCGAGGCCGGCGCCGGCCTGCTCCACGGGATCACTCTCGGGGCGGTCCTGGCGGCCGGATGGCAGAAGTCCCGCGAGCTGCGGGCCGCCGCGGTGCGCAGTCACGAGGACGGCCGCCGCGGGAAGATCGAGCCGGTCTCCCTGGCCGCGCACTCGATCACCTCGGAGCACCGCCCGTACGTCGAGGTCTACGCCGACGAGCGCAAAGTGCTCACGATCACGTTCTCCGTCGACCTGACGTTCACGATCGGGCTGCTGAGCGCGGCGATCCGCGACGGGCGGCTGGTGACCCTCCGTCCCGGCGGGGACTGCGAGGTCGCGGTGAGCTGGGGAGTGGACGGATTCAAGATCGGCGAGAGCAAGGTGCCGATCCGCATCCCATCCGTCGCCGTTCCCCTCGGCGCCGGGATCCGGCTGGCCCGGCCGCCCTCCTGACCGCGTCTCCGGCCGGTGTCAGGCCCAGGAGGAGTCCTGCTCCGGGTCGCCGCCGTCGGCGAGCAGGCGCAGGTCGGCCTCGACCATCATCGCCACGAGCTCCTCGAACGACACCGTCGGCTCCCAGCCGAGCTGGGTGCGGGCCTTCTTCGGGTCGGCGCACAGCAGGTCGACCTCCGCCGGGCGGTGCAGGGACGCGTCGCAGACGACGTGCCGCTCCCAGTCGAGGCCGGCGGCGGCGAAGGCCGCCTCGACCAGCTCGCGCACCGAGTGGGTGCGCCCGGTGCCGATGACGTAGTCCTCGGGCTCGGCGGCCGACAGCATCATGTGCATGGCCCGGACGAAGTCGCCGGCGTATCCCCAGTCGCGGCGCGCCTCCAGGTTGCCCAGGCGCAGCTCCGTGGCCATGCCGAGCTTGATCCGCGCGACGCCGAGCGAGACCTTGCGGGTGACGAACTCGGCCCCCCGCCGGGGCGACTCGTGATTGAACAGGATGCCGGACACCGCGAACATCCCGTACGACTCGCGGTAGTTCTGCGTGAGGAAGTGCCCGTACGCCTTGGCCACGCCGTATGGCGACCTGGGGTGGAAGGGGGTGCGCTCGGTCTGCGGCGTCTCCCTGACCTGGCCGAACATCTCGGAGGACGACGCCTGGTAGAAGCGGATCTGCCCGGCCGACGAGCCGCGCGAGGCGGTGATCCCCGAGCAGACGCGGATGGCCTCCAGCACGCGGAGCACGCCCATGCCGGTCACCTCGGCGGTCAGCTCGGCCTGCTCCCACGACATGGGCACGAACGAGATGGCCCCCAGGTTGTAGACCTCGTCGGGCTGCACCTTCTCCACCGCCGAGATCAGCGACCCCTGGTCGAGCAGGTCGCCGCGGACCAGCCGTACGTCCTGGAGGAGCCGGCGCACGCGCGGGACGCGGGGGTTGGCCTGCCCGCGAACGAGGCCCCAGACCTCGTATCCCTCGCTCAGCAGGTGTTCTGCGAGATAGGAGCCGTCCTGACCGGTGATGCCGGTGATCAGCGCACGCCTGGCCAACGGATCCTCCTCGTAGCGCCCAACTTGGCCTATGAGAGGCGAATGTACCGCCCTGCCCGGCCATGCCTATAGATGCGCCACTAGAACGTGTTACACAGAATCGCGTTCGGGTAAGCTAACAGCCCAGGTCGGGCCGGGTGAGGGTCAATCGAGGACCCTTTCCACCTCACCTACCCCATCTAAGGTCAAATGGTAGTGTTCCTGGCAGCAGCCCCACGGGGGCACGGCGGGAAACCGGCTGGAAAGGGGTGCCTCTTGGCGGAGAGGCTGCGCGTCGCGCTGCTGTCCTACCGCAGCAAGCCCACCTGCGGCGGCCAGGGGGTGTACCTGCGCCATATAAGCCGCGAGCTCGTCGCCCTGGGCCACCACGTGGAGGTCTTCTCCGGCCAGCCCTACCCGGAGCTGGACGAGGGCGTGATCCTCAACAAGGTGCCGAGCCTGGACCTCTACCGCGACGAGGACCCGTTCCGTACGCCGAAGCGCGACGAATATCGCGACTGGATCGACGCGCTCGAAGTCGCCACGATGTGGACGGCCGGCTTCCCCGAGCCGCTGACGTTCAGCCTGCGGGCCTACCGGGAGCTGAAGAGGCGGCGCGGCGACTTCGACGTCGTCCAGGACAACCAGACCCTGGGCTACGGCCTGCTCGGCATCCAGCGGCTGTTCCCGGTGGTCGGCACCATCCATCACCCGATCAGCGTGGACCGGCGGATCGAGCTGAAGGCCGCCAAGGGCTGGAAGCGGCTGTCGATGCGCCGCTGGTATGGCTTCGTGCGCATGCAGAGCATCGTGGCGCCCCGGCTGAGCCCGATCCTGACCGTCAGCGAGTCGTCGCTCGCCGACATCCACCGCGACTTCAACGTGCCGCAGTCCAACATGCGGCTGATCCCGCTCGGCGTGGACACCCGGTTCTTCCACCCCCGGCCCGAGCTGCCGAAGCGGGCGAACTCGATCGTGGCCGTGGCCAGCGCCGACTCGCCCATGAAGGGCGTGGCGACCCTGCTGCGCGCGGTCGCCAAGCTCGCCACCGAGCGCGAGGTCGACCTCACCGTGGTGAGCAGGCCCACCCCCGGAGGCCCCACCGAACAGCTCGTCAACGAGCTGTCGCTGCACGACCGCGTACGGTTCGTGCACGGCATCCCCGACGAGGAGCTGGCCGAGCTGATCGCCACCTCCGAGGTCGCGGTGGTCCCCTCGCTCTACGAGGGGTTCTCGTTGCCGGCCGTCGAGCACATGGCGTGCGGCACACCGCTGGTCGCGTCGCGTACGGGCGCCCTGCCCGAGGTGGTCGGCGACGCGGCCGTGCAGGTGACGCCGGGCGACCCCGAGGAGCTGGCTGCCGTGCTGCGCCGCCTGCTCGACTCCCCCGGGGAGCGCGCGGAGTTCGGCCGGCGCGGCTACGACCGCGTGATGGAGCGCTACGCGTGGCCGGTCGTCGCCCAGCGCACGGTCGAGGCCTACCACGAGGCCATCGCGGCACGGCGCTTGTCCCGATAGGCGTCTCCCGATGAACGTCCCCTGATGAACGTCCCCCGGTGACTCCCCAGACCCCACGAAAGGCAGGCACCGAGTGCTGACCGTCGACTTCAACCGGCTGCCCGTCGGACCGGGCGACCGTGTCCTCGACCTCGGGGCCGGCGGTGGCCGGCACGCCTTCGAGGTGCTGCGCCGGGGCGCCGACGTGGTCGCCTTCGACATGGACGCCGCCGAGATGGAGAACGTGGCGGCCATGTTCGCGGCGATGGACAAGGAAGGCGAGGTGCCGGCGGGCGCGACCGGGGACACCGTCGTCGGCGACGCCCTCCACATGCCGTTCCCCGACGCGTCGTTCGACCGCGTCATCGCCGCCGAGGTGCTGGAGCACATCCCCGACGACATGGCCGCGATGCGCGAGATCGTCCGCGTGCTCAAGCCGGGCGGCCGGGCCGCGATCACCGTGCCGAGCTTCCTGCCCGAGCGGATCTGCTGGGCCCTGTCGGAGGACTACCACACCGCCCCCGGCGGACATATCCGGATTTATACGTTGGCGGAGCTCCAGGCGAAGCTGAAGTCGTCCGGGCTTGAGGTCGGCGGCCACCACTACGCCCACGGCCTGCACTCGCCGTACTGGTGGATCAAGTGCGCGGTCGGGGTCAACGACGACCAGCACCCGCTGGCCAAGGCCTACCACGAGCTGCTCGTCTGGGACATCATGAAGCGCCCCCTCGCGACCCGGCTGGCCGAGGCCGTGCTCAACCCTCTGATCGGCAAGAGCGTCGTGGTCTACGTCCGGAAGCCCGCATGACGCGGGTGCCCGACGTTCCGGGGATCATCACCGCCGAGCAGGTCGTCCGTACGGCCGAGAGCATCGCCGCCGTCCAGGACGACCTGGGCGGCGTCCCCTGGCCCGAGGGTCACATCGACGCGTGGAACCACATCGAGTGCCTGATGGCGCTGACCGTGGCCGGGCTGCGCGAGGAGGCCCGCAAGGGCTACGACTGGCTCGTACGGCACCAGCGCCCGGACGGCTCCTGGCCGATGAAGGTCCGCGACGGCCTGCCCGCCGAGGCGGCCGGGGAGTCCAACCACGCGGCGTACATCGCGGTGGGGGTCTGGCACGACCTGCTGGTGACCGGCGACGAGGACTTCGCCCGGTCGATGTGGCCGGTGGTGGCGCGGGCCCTCGACTTCGTCATCGGCCTGCAGACCGCGCGGGGCGAGATCCTCTGGCAGCGCGACGCCGAGGGACGTCCGGCGGACTACGCGCTGCTCACCGGGTGCTCGTCCATCCACCAGGGCCTGCGGTGCGGGGCGCTGCTCGCCGAACGGCTGGGCGACCCGCAGCCCGACTGGGAGCTCGCCGCCGACCAGCTCGGCCACGTGATCGCCGGCCACCCGGAGGCGTTCGCCGACAAGAGCCGGTTCTCGATGGACTGGTACTACCCGGTGCTCGGCGGCGCCGTACGCGGGGCCGCGGCGGCACAGCGGTTCGACCTGGAGTGGGACACCTTCGTCGTGCCGGGCCTCGGCGCACGCTGCGTCTCCGACCAGCCCTGGGTCACCGGCGCGGAGTCGTGCGAACTGGTGCTCGCGCTCGACGCGGCCGGGCTGCGGGAGCGCGCGCTGGCGGTGTTCGCCGACATGCAGCACCTGCGCCACGAGGACGGCTCCTACTGGACCGGGTGGCAGTTCGTGAACCAGCGGCACTTCCCCAACGAGCGGTCGGGCTACACGGCCGCCGCGGTGGTGCTCGCCGCCGACGCCCTCTCCCGCGCCACTCCCGGCTCAGGGATCTTCCGCGACGCCGGCGGCCGGGAGGCCCGCATCACCGGCGAGTGCGGCTGCGAGCGCGCCCGCGCCTGACCCTCCGCAGGCGCCCCGCCCAGGGCCCCGCATCACCTCAGGGCCCGCATAACATCAGGGCCCGCATCACGGGCGAGCGCGCCGTCAGACGCGTTCCAGCACCCGGAGCGACCCGACGACCCGCACCTCGCGGAAGTCGCCCGACTCCAGCGCGCGCAGGTAGACCCGGTAGGGCGCCTGCCCGCCGTCCGCCGGGTCGGGGTAGATGTCGTGGAAGACCAGCGCGCCGCCCTTCATCACGTGCGGCGCCCACCCCTCGTAGTCGGCCGTCACCGGTTCCTCCGAGTGGCCGCCGTCGATGAACAGCACGGC
Source organism: Microbispora hainanensis (assembly GCF_006874475.1). Taxonomy (GTDB): domain Bacteria; phylum Actinomycetota; class Actinomycetes; order Streptosporangiales; family Streptosporangiaceae; genus Microbispora; species Microbispora hainanensis. The sequence goes on along the minus strand of NZ_VIRM01000014.1, from coordinate 3,183 downwards.
CAGTGGAGTGGACCAGTGGCGGGCGACCGTGGCCGACGCGCCCACGACCGCGATCACCTCGTCCTCCAGGCCGGCGGCGGCGATCGTGGCGCGGAAGAACGGCAGCGAATCCATCCGCCCGGTCTCCGGGTCCACGAGCTCGGGGTCGTGGTGGGGCCAGCCCGGCTGGATCTCCTCAGAACCCCGGTGGTGGTCCACCGTGAAGACCACCGTGCCCGCCCGCCGCGCCCCGGCGCCCAGGTAGATCGCCGACTTGCCGCAGTAGGTGCCGATCTCGCAGATCGGCCCGCGGGAGCCGTACGCGCAGGCGGTCTCGTACAGCGCCTCGCCCTCGGCGGGCGGCATGAAACCGCGCGCCTTCTCGGCGGCGCTGCGCAGGTCGTCGGGCATCGGGGTCACCATGCCCGGCACCCTACCCAACGAGCCGAATGATGTTCGGAACTGCCCCTTGTCGCCCCTGATGCAACGTGTTCTACTTTGCTTCGTGAACCAGCGCGCCCGCATCGCGATGAGCGAGGAAGAGGTCGCGGAGCTCCTGCGGGACGCCCGCAAACTCCAGCTCGGCACGATCAACCCCGACGGCACGCCCCACCTGGTCACGATGTTCTACGGACTCGACGACGGCCGCGTCACGTTCTGGACGTACGCCAAGTCGCAGAAGGCCCGCAACATCGAGCGCGACCCGCGGGTGAGCTGCCTGATCGAGACCGGGGACGAGTACGCGCAGCTGCGCGGCGTGCTCGTCTACGGCAAGGCGCGGCCGATCGACGACCCGGCGGCCGTCCTGGAGGTCGGCCTGGACGTCACCCGGCGGATGACCGGCGCGCCCGTCGACGGCCCGGAGGTGCGGGCCTACGTCGAGCACACCGCACGCAAGCGCGTGGCCTACCTGGTCGAGCCGGCCCGCGTCGTCTCCTGGGATCACCGCAAGCTCGGCGGCGAGCGCTCTGGACGACCGCGATAGGCGCAAGATCCACGGGACAGGCCCTAACGTGAACTCCAGCGCGATGTGACGCACAGGAGGAGGACGCGCCATGAAGATCAAGGTCGACTACGACGTGTGCGAGGCCAACGCCGTCTGCATGGGCCTGGCGCCCGAGGTCTTCGAGGTCGACGACGAGGACAACCTCCACGTGCTGATGCCCGAGCCGCCCGCCGCACTCCTCGACCGGGTCCGCCACGCGGTCCGGTCCTGTCCCAAGGCCGCGCTGTCGCTCGAGGACGAGTGACGCGCGGCGCCCACCCCTGAAAGACCAGCCTGAAAGACCGGGAGGTCCCCCATGCGCGGCGCGCTTCTCCACGCGGTCGGCGACGAAAAGCTCGACATCAGAGACGACATCACGCTGACGCCGGTGGGCCCGGGTGACGTCCGGGTGCGGGTGAAGGCCACCGGCGTCTGCCACTCCGACCTCTCGGTCCTCAACGGCGTGCTCCCCATGCCGCTCCCGATCATCCCCGGTCACGAGGGCGCGGGCGAGGTCGTCGAGGTGGGCGACGCCGTGACCACCGTGCAGCCGGGCGACCACGTCATCGTCAACTGGACGCCCGCCTGCGGCGACTGCCCGAGCTGCGTGGGCGGCCAGCCCAACCTCTGCATGACGTACATGATGAAGAGCTTCACCGAGCCGCGCTTCCTGTTCGGCGGCGACACCCCGGCGTTCGGCATGGCCGGGTGCGGCACCTGGGCCGAGGAGATCATCGTCCCGTGGCAGGGGGCGATCAAGGTCGACCCCGACGTGCCGTACGAGGCGGCGGCGCTGATCGGCTGCGGCATCACCACGGGCGTCGGCGCGGTGCTCAACACCGCGAAGGTGCGCCCGGGCGCGACGGTCGCGGTCGTCGGCTGCGGAGGCGTCGGCCTGTCGGTGATCCAGGGCGCCCGCATCTCCGGCGCGACCACGATCCTCGCGATCGACCCGCTGGAGTCCAAGCACGCGCTCGCGAAGAAGGTCGGCGCCACCCACGCCTGCACACCCGACCAGCTCATGGACGCCATCGGCACGCTGACCGGCGGGCAGGGCTTCGACCACGGCTTCGAGGTGGTCGGCAAGTCGGCCGCCATCATGACGGCCTGGCAGGCGACGCGGCGCGGCGGCGACGTCATCGTCGTCGGCGCGGGCGCCATGGACGACATGGTGCCGCTGAGCGCCTTCAGCCTGCTGTTCGAGGGCAAGAACCTCCTCAGCTCGCTGTACGGCGACGCCGACGTCCGCAGGGACTTCCCGCGCTTCGTGAACCTCTACAAGGCGGGCAGGCTCGACCTCGACAGCATGATCAGCTCACGCATCAGGATCGCCGACCTGAACGACGCCGTCGACGCCCTGCGCGGCGGCGAGGTGCTCCGGCAGATCGTGCTGTTCGACTGAGTCCACCGGTCCGCCGGAGATCTCCCCGGCGCGGGGGATATCTCCGGCGGACCGGGGTAACCCGAGCGGCGACATGCAGACGTTCCTGCCCTACCCGGACTTCGCGGCCACCTCCCGCGTCCTCGACCCGCTCCGCCTCGGCAAACAGCGGGTCGAGGCCCTGCAGGTGCTGCGCACGCTCACCATTCCGGGGTACGGCTGGCGGCACCACCCGGTGGCGCACATGTGGGCCGGATACGAGGAGGCGCTGGTCCGCTACGGCCTGGAGATCGTGGCGGCCTGGTGCGACCTTGGCCGCGCCGACACCTGCGCCGCGACGATGACCGGCGAGCTGCTCGGCTGCCGGGGCATCGACACCCCCCGCGTCCAAGAGGCCCTCGCAGAGGCGGGCGAGTTGCCGCCCTGGCTCGGCGACCCCGCCCTCCACCTCAGCCACCGCTCGGCTCTGCTGCGCAAGGACCCGGAGTTCTACGGCCCGAAGTTCCCCGGCGACCCCGACGACCTCCCCTACGTCTGGCCCGGCTCCGACCGCGTCAACGCCCTGCTCCCACCCCGCCGCACCGTGTAGGACGCCGTCAGCATGCCGGAGGGCCGGGCGGCACCTGAGGGTGCGCCCGGCCCCGGGCCTCGCGAGAGCTGGGGAGAGAGAGGTCAGCTCTCGGAGGAGAAGGCGGCGTCGAAGGCGGCGTCGGGCGGGGTGATGGCGTTGAGCGAGCGGATGTAGGCGAGGGCCTCGGGTGCGCCGTGCAGCCGGTCCATGCCCGCGTCCTCCCACTCGATCGAGATCGGGCCGTCGTAGCCGATGTGGTTGAGCGCC
>NZ_VIRM01000139.1 GCF_006874475.1 Microbispora hainanensis | reverse complement strand
ACCGCCCTGCTCGCTCGCCCGTGCAAGGTCCAGACTGAGTTTGCGGGATCCGGCGGTTGCCCGGGACGTGCCGACCGTCGACAGGGCTGTGCGCCGCTGAGCGCCGATCAGTGAGCTGACTGGCTGTCACGTCCCGGAACCTGGAAACAAGGGTGCCTCCCCACTGGGCTAGCAGCGAGGAGGCTGTCATGGAGTATGCCCCCCAGGCGTCCCTGCCCGCGACCCCGCCGGGCGGACGGACCGCCGGTGTCGACTGGGCCGGCGCCGACCACGCCGCCTGCGTTGTCGACGCGACCGGTGCCGTGGTGACCAGGTTCACCGTCCAGCACACCGATGCCGGGCTGCGGGACCTGGTCCGCCGCCTGCGTGAGGCCGGCGCATGCGAGGTGGCCATCGAACGCGGTGACGGACCTGTCGTCGAGGCCCTGCTCGCGGCCGCGCTGACCGTCGTGGTGATCAGCCCTAACCAGGTCAAGAACCTGCGCTCACGCTACGGATCGGCCGGCCGCAAAGATGACCGGTTCGACGCCTACGTGCTCGCCGACACCCTGCGCACCGACCGCGCACGGCTCCGTCCGCTGATCCCCGACACCGCTCCCACGGCCACGTTGCGGGCCACCGTACGCGCCCGCCGCGACCTGGTCGCCCACCGGGTGGCGCTGTGCAACCAGTTACGCGCCCACCTCAAGACCGCCTTCCCCGGCGTCGTGGGACTGTTCGCCGACCTCGACAGCCCGATCAGCCTGGCCTTCCTGTCCCGATTCGACTGCCAGGACCGCGCCGACTGGCTGAGCGAGCGCCGCCTGGCCGCGTGGTTGAAAGGCGTGGGCTACTGCGGCCGCAAAACCCCTGCCGCCTTACTGACTCACCTCAAGGCCGCCCCACGCGGCGCCACCGGCCACGACGGCGCCGCCCGCGCGCACATCACCCGCGCCCTGCTGAATGTGCTGACCTCGCTGACCGAGCAGATCAAGACCCTTGAGGCGCAGATCGCCGAACAGCTCGCCCTGCATGCCGACGCCCACATCTTCACCTCCCTGCCCCGCTCCGGAGTCGTCCGCGCCGCCCGGCTGCTGGCCGAGATCGGCGACTGCCGCGCCCGTTTCCCCGACCCCTCCTCACTGGCGTGCCTGGCCGGGGTGGCACCGGCCACGCGCCAGTCCGGCAAGCACAAAGCCGTCGGATTCCGCTGGGCCGTCAACAAGCAACTCCGCGACGCCGTCTGCGACTTCGCCGCCGACTCCCGCCACGCCAACCCCTGGGCCGCCAAGCTCTACGCCGATGCCATCGCCCGCGGCAAGGACCACCCGCACGCCACCCGCATCCTCGCCCGCGCCTGGCTATACGTGATCTGGCACTGCTGGCAGGACACCGCCGCCTACGACCCTGCCAAGCACAGAGCCCTCCAAGCCCTGCTCCAACAAGATCAGACGGCGGCGGCTTGACACAGGG
>NZ_VIRM01000138.1 GCF_006874475.1 Microbispora hainanensis | reverse complement strand
GCTGCCTAATGCTTTTGTCAAGCCACCGCAGCCCGGACATGGCTAGGGTCGTACGGCCTCCTGTGCCGCAGAATCGCGTGCAGGACGTTGACACGGCGGCGGGCCAGGGCGATGAGGGCCTGGTGATGCCGTTTGCCTGCGGCGCGTTTGCGGTCGTAGAAGGCCCGGCTGGCCGGGTCGCAGCTGATAGCGATGAAGGCCGACTGGTAGAAGACCCGCTTGAGGGCCTTGTTGCCTGCCGTGGCGCGCTGCAAGTAGCGGACCTTGCCCGACTGCTTGAGCACCGGGGCCAGGCCCGCGGCCGAGGCGAGCTGGTCGGGGCTGGCGAATCGGGCGATGCCGCCGGTTTCGGCGAGGAACTCCGCAGTCAGGGTCGCCCCCATCCCCGGCAGGCTGAGGATGAGGGCCGCATCAGGGTGGCGCGCCAGCACCTCCTGGATGCGCGCATCGAGCTGGGCCAGCCGTTCACGTCCGGCCAGCGCTTCGGCCGCCAGGTCGCGGATGATGTCCGCAGCCACCGTCTGCCCGGGGACGGCGATGTGCTGGGCTGCCGCGGCGTCGATCGCCGCCTCGGCCAGCGCTCGGACCATCGACGCCTTCACATGCCGCACCTGGCGCAGATGGGCCAGTACGTCCTCCAGCCCGGCGTCGCGGATCTCGGCCGGAGTGACGAAGCGGGTCAGCAGGTGGAGACCGAGCTTGCCGGTGACATCGACCACTCGCTCCAGGCCGGGGTGGATCGAGGTGAGCAGATCCCGCAGGCGGGCGGCCCGCCGGGTGGCGTCGGTGACCAGCTCCGCACGCCGGCCGACCAGCAGCCGCAGTTCGGCGTCCAGTTCCCGGCCCGGCTGCACTGGTCGCAGGTCATCGCGCATGCGCACCTGATCGGCGATCACGCGGGCGTCCTTGGGGTCGCTCTTGCGCTCCCCGCCCACGGTGGCGCGCCGTGCCCGGTTGACCGCCATCCCCGGCACATGGACCACGGCAAGGCCCGCGTGCAGCAGCATCGCCTCCAGCAGGCCGGCGATACCACCCAGCACGTCGATCCCGACAGTGGCCGGGCCGTGCTCGGCCTGCGCGACGGTGATGTGCTCGATCAGCTCGCCAATGGCACCGGGGGCGTTGTCGAAGCGGCGGCTGAGCAGCACCTTCCCGGTCTCAGCGACCTTGATCTCGGCCCAGTGGAACTCCTTGGAAACGTCGATACCTACAGCGACGGCCATGCCACTCCTTCCTCTCCCGTCACTGCCATGCAGCCTCTCCTCGCCGTCCATGCCCTACATAGCGATCAATCGCAGTGCCTAATCAGCGGTCAAGGAGAAGCGACGAGGCAGGGGGCCGAGCCTCCCTTGCCATCGAGGGCAGCCAGCGTGAGAGCCATCCCTGCCTCGTTCGCACACCCCGATCTTCTACACCAACCGGAGCGCGCTCGCACTCAAGAAGGTAGGGCGGCGTGA
>NZ_VIRM01000137.1 GCF_006874475.1 Microbispora hainanensis | reverse complement strand
GTGATCGGCTGGTGGCCGCCGCCCTGGTCGAGGGTGGAGGCGAAGACGAAGTCCGACCAGGCCCACAGGAACGCGAACAGCGACACCGTGATGACCGAGTTGCGGGAGACCGGCAGCACGACCGACCAGAACGTGCGCAGTGCGCCCGCGCCGTCCACCCGGGCCGCCTGCATCAGCTCCTCGGGGATGCCGGACATGAACGTGGCGAGGATCAGCACGGCGAACGGCACCGCGAGGGTGGAGTCGGCCACGATCAGCCCCGGCACGGTGTTCAGCACGCCGGTGCTCAGGAAGATGGCGTAGAAGCCCATCGCCATGATGATCCCCGGGATCATCTGCGCGATCAGCAGCACGAAGCTCAGCACGCCGCCGCCGCGCGGGTGCAGCTTGGCCAGCGAATACGCCGCGGGCGCCGCGATCACCAGTGTCAGGGCCACGGTGCCCAGCCCGACGACGAGGCTGATGGCGAGGTAGGGCCCCTGCTGTTCCAGCACCGCGCGGTAGCCCTCCAGCGTGCCGTGCACCGGGAACCAGTAGGGCGGCGACTTGCGCATGTCCTGGTCGCGGGTGAACGAGACGTTGATCATCCAGTAGACCGGGAACAGCATGAGCACGGTGAACACCACGCCCAGGCCGGTCCGCCACCAGGTGCGCCGGGTCGCCGTCATGCCGCCCCCTGCCGTCGCTGTGTGCGGATGTAGACGAGGCCGAAGACCAGCGCGATCACGATCAGCAGGTTGCCGACCGCCGCGCCGGGCCCGAAGGACGGCAGCAGGTTGCCGAAGCCGAGCCGGTAGGACCAGGTGGCCAGCGTCGTGGACGCGTCGCTCGGGCCGCCCTTCGTCATGATCCAGATGATGTCGAACACCTTGAGCGTGTAGACCAGCCCGAGCAGCAGCGTGATCGCCGACACCGGCCGCAGCAGCGGGAACGTCACCCGCCAGAACCGCTGCCAGCCGCCCGCCCCGTCCAGCGCCGCCGCCTCGTGGATGTGGGACGGGATCGCCTGCAGCCCGCTGTAGAGCACTACCAGGTTGAACGGGATGCCGATCCAGATGTTGGCGATGGTCACCGACCACAGCGACCAGTCGGGCGAGGTCAGCCAGTTGACCGGGCCGACGCCGGCCCAGCTCAGGGCGGCGTTGACCACACCCGACTCGCTGTTGAGCATCCACGACCACGTCGACGCCGACACGATCAGCGGCAGCAGCCACGGCACCAGGAACAGCGCCCGCAGCGTCGCCGACAGCCGGAAGTTGCGGCTGAAGAACACCGCCAGCGCGAGCCCGATGGTGAACTGGAAGGCCAGCGACACCACGGTGAACACCACCGTGTGCCACAGCGCCGGCCCGAAGGTGGCGTCGGCGAACACCTTCGCGTAGTTGGCGAACCCGGTGAACGGCGCGTCCCCCTGCACGAACGAGCGCACCGTGTAGTTGCGCAGGCTCAGGTCGACGTTGCGATA
>NZ_VIRM01000136.1 GCF_006874475.1 Microbispora hainanensis | reverse complement strand
AACATGGCTGTCGGACTGGCCGCCATCCCATCCCGGGCAGAAGTGCCACAACCGGCCGCGCCCCCCAGCTCCGAAGCCACGGGGGCCAAGGGTGGCAGACGTGCAGCCGACCGGGTGATCGAAGAGGCCAAGGCCAAGGCCCACAAGTCCGGCAAGAGGGTGGAGATCCCGGAACGCAACACCGAGACGGCCACGCTGTACGCCAACCCAGACGGCAAGACGCTCCGGATGGAGCTGAACCTGGAGCCGGTCCGGGTCAAGAATGCCGACGGCGACGGCTTCAGCCTGATCGACACCACCCTGGTCGAAGCGGACGGCGTCATCAAGCCCAAAGCGGCCAAGGGCGACCTGACGCTGTCGGCCGGTGGTGACACGACGGCGATCAAGAGCAAGGACGCGAAAACCGCCACACGCGTCGGTGGACCCCGCAAGCTGCCCAAACCGAACCTCAAGGGCAACACCGCGACGTACCCGTCGGCGTACGGCAAGGGCATCGACCTGGTCGTCACCGCCACACCGACCGGGTTCCGGCAGCAGCTCGTCATCCGGGAACGGCCGGTCGGACCGCTGACCTTCCGCATCCCGGTGGATCTGCCCAAGGGGGTCTCGTTCGGCAAGGGCGACAAGGGCCAGCCGACGCTGAAGGACAAGGACGGCAAGCCGTTCCTCGATATCCGGCCAGCGCCGCTGCTGGACGCGGTCGCCGCGGACCCCGGCGGCGACCTCGACGCCGCCAAAGTCGGCAGAGCGGCCGTCACACTGGACGGCTCGGACCTGGTGTACAGCCCGGACCCGGCTTTCCTGGCCGATCCCGCGACGGCGTATCCGGTGACCATGGCCGCCGTTGATGACGACTGGTATGAGTGTGAGATCGGCAAGCCCTCCAGCATATACTGTCCCGACGGGGTGAGCGCGCCGTACGACGGCGAGCCGATGGACACCTTCGTCAACAACGCGGACTACCCCGACAGCTGGTCCAACTTCAACCTCGACCGGATTCTGGTCGGCAAGTCCAACAACGGCGATGTGCGCTGGCGCAGCTACATTCAGTTCCCGCTGCCCGCGGAGAGCGACCCGTTCTGGGGCTCGACGATCGAGAACGCGGACCTGACGCTGTGGAACCACCTGTCCAGCGACTGCGGGCTCCGTGTCGGGTCGGGCATCACCGCCCGGCGCGTCACCTCCGACTGGGACGAGCTGAACCTCACGTGGTCCAATCAGCCGTCGGTCACCAGCGTGGGCGCCAACACCGAGTACGGCGCCTACAACAGCGCCAACTGTAGCGGGGCGTACGCCTACGAGTGGGACCTCGTCCACTCGGTCAACGGCATCGTGCAGGCCTGGGCGAACGGCGAGCCGAACTACGGCTTCCAGCTCACCGCGGGAAACGAGTCCGACACCACGAACTGGCGCCGCTACCGGACCCGGGATTCCACCTACCCGTACCCGGCGCACGCGCCCAGGCTCAGCGTGGACTTCGAGCC
>NZ_VIRM01000135.1 GCF_006874475.1 Microbispora hainanensis | reverse complement strand
CCTAATCAGATCTGGGAGCAAGCCATCCGGCAGACTCCTGGTGGTAGCCGCCGACAGGTGAGCACTCTGGTGTCCTGGACCTTGAGTCCTGACGAAAGACCGTGCCCCTGCTGGTCGGCCGGGAGAGTTGATCGCTGATGGGATGTCGTGCCCGCCGGGTCGGCGTGAGCACTGCTTGATTAGGTCGCTGATGGTTCTCCCGCTGGCTGCTGAACGTGAAGATCGGCATCGAGACCGGGAGGATCGTTGCGACTGTTCGTGGGCGATGACTGGGCCGAGGACCATCACGATGTGGAGGTGATGGACACCTCCGGCCGCCGGCTGGCCAAGGCCCGCCTGCCCGAGGGCGTGGCCGGGATGGCCCGGCTGCACGCGATCGTGGGCGAGCTGGCCGGAGACGACGCCGACGACGTCGAGGTACTGGTCGGCATCGAGACCGACCGCGGCCCGTGGGTGGCGGCGCTGGTCGCCGCCGGATACACCGTGCTGGCGGTCAACCCGCTGCAGGCCGCCCGCTTCCGCGACCGCCTCGGCGTCTCCGGCGCCAAGAGCGACGCCGGAGACGCGCACGTGCTGGCCGACATGGCCCGCACCCACGCCCACGAGCTGCGCCCCGTCGCCGGGGACACCCCGCAGGCCGAGGCGGTCAAGGTCGTGGCCCGCACCCACAAGACCCTGATCTGGGAGCGGACCCGCCACACCCAGCGGCTGCGGCACGCGTTGCGGGACTACTTCCCCGCTGCACTGGAGGCGTTCGAGGACCTGGACGCCGCCGATGCCCGGGAACTGCTGGCCAAGGCCCCCACCCCAGCGCAGGCCGCCCGGCTGACGATCGGGCAGATCAGCACCGCGCTCAAGCGGGCCCGCCGCAAGAACGTCGCCGACAAGGCCGCCGCGATCCAGACCGCCCTGCGCACCGAGCATCTGGGCCAACCTGAGGTCGTGACCGCCGCCTACGCCGCGTCCGTCCAGGCGCTGATCGCCGTCCTGGACGTACTCAACGCCCAGGTCAAGACCTTGCAGGGGCAGGTCGAGGCGCATTTTGGGCAGCACCCGGCCGCTGAGATCGTCCTGTCCCAGCCCGGGCTGGGACAGGTTCTCGGCGCCCGGGTGCTCGCAGAGTTCGGCGACGACCCCACCCGGTACGCCAGTGCCAAGGCCCGCAAGAACTACGCCGGGACCTCCCCAATCACCCGCGCGTCCGGCAAGAAGAAGGTCGCCCTGGCCCGGTTCGTGCACAACGACCGGCTCATCGACGCCCTGCTGACCCAGGCGTTCAGCGCCCTGCAGTGCTCGCCCGGCGCACGCGCCTACTACGACCGGCAGCGGGCCCGCGGTTGCGGTCACAACGCCGCCCTGCGCCAGCTCGCCAACCGCCTCGTGGGCATCCTGCACGGCTGCCTCAAGACCGGCACGCTCTACGACGAGGCGACCGCTTGGTCGCATCACGCGGAGTCGCTTGCGGCTTGACATCTAAGCTCCTGGGATGTCTTTCG
>NZ_VIRM01000134.1 GCF_006874475.1 Microbispora hainanensis | reverse complement strand
TATCGTGTCCCAGCGCAAGATCATGGTGTCCGCCGACGGCTCGGGTCTCGTCTCCCAGGCCGGTGGACTGCTGCTGCTGGAGACGCTGCGGGTCACGGGCTTGGGCAAGGAGCTGTCGGCGCAGCTGGAACGATGGAGGCCGTCCCGGGCCGTGCACGACCCCGGCAAGATCATCGCCGATCTGGCCCTCACGCTGGCACTGGGCGGGGACTGCCTGGCCGACATCGCGATGCTGCGCACCCAGCCGGAGGTGTTCGGCTCGATCGCCTCCGATCCGACCGTGTCCCGGCTGATCGACCGCCTGGCCGCCGACCCCGTCCGCGCGTTGAAGGCGATCCGCACCGCCCGCACCACAGCCCGCCAGCGGGCATGGACGCTGGCCGGCACCCACGCCCCCGGCGCCGATGGGGAGCCGATCTGCCTGGACATCGACGCGACCATCGTCATCGCCCACTCCGACAAGGACCAGGCCGCGCCGACCTGGAAGAAGACCTTCGGGTTCCACCCGATGACGGTCTTCGCCGACCACGGAGCGGGTGGCGGCGGGGAACCCTTGGCGATCGTGCTGCGGCCCGGCAACGCCGGGTCCAACACCGCCGCCGACCACATCACCGCGACCCGCCTGGCGCTGGCCCAGCTCCCCAAGCACCGCCGCCGGCAGGCGCTGATCCGCACCGACTCCGGCGGCGGCACCCACGAGTTCCTGTCCTGGCTGACCCGGCCCGGGCTGCGGCTGTCCTACTCGATCGGGTTCACCCTCACCGAAGAGGCCCAGGCCGCGATCCTGGCCCTGCCCCAGCAGGCATGGACACCCGCCTACGACGCCGAGGGCCAGGTCCGGCCCGGCGCCTGGGTCGCCGAGCTCACCGGCATGGTGAAGCTGGACGGCTGGCCGAAGGGAATGCGCCTGATCGTGCGCAAGGAACGCCCCCACCCGGGCGCGCAACTGCGCTTCACCGACATCGACGGGCACCGCTTCACCTGCTTCGTCACCAACACCAAGCGGGGTCAGCTCGCCGACCTGGAACTACGCCACCGCCGCCGCGCCCGCTGCGAAGACCGCATCCGCGCCGCCAAGGACACCGGGCTGCGCAACCTGCCCCTGCACGACTTCACCCAGAACCAGATCTGGTGCGAGATCGTCGCCCTGGCCTGCGAACTCCTCGCCTGGATGCAGATGCTCGCCCTCGACGGACCGGCCCGCCGTTACGAACCGAAACGGCTGCGGCTTCGCCTGTTCGCCGTCGCCGCCCGCCTGGTCCGCGGCGGCCGGCGCCTCCGCCTACGTGTGGCCGCATCCTGGCCCTGGGCCGGCCAACTGGTCACCGCCATCACCCGGCTCCAGGCCCTGCCAGCACCGACCTGACCAGCACCAAATCATCCCGACTACCAGGAAGGACACTCCGCGGGCCCGTGGAACCCCGCATCCCCGGCGCGACAGCCGGGCCATCAGCCTGACCACAACTCCAAAATCACACTCCAGCCGAACTGCTCAGCCAGCCACCGGACGGGCGCGAAAGATCGAGGTTA
>NZ_VIRM01000133.1 GCF_006874475.1 Microbispora hainanensis | reverse complement strand
ATTGGTACGGAGGGCATGATTGCCCTCCAGGCGGCTAAGCCTCGTCGAGCCCTAAACCTTCACACGAACTTGATGGAAAAACCGCAAAACGAGCGACATCCATCTTACAGACGAAAAGCTCCGGGACTTGGCCCTCAACGACACTACGCGCTGTGATGTTTTCTGCCACACCTTCCACGAGCCGGCCTTCCCGGAACAGCGCAGCACATGCATCCTTTGCCTTTCCGGCGGTGACCTGCGGCATCGATGTCTTGCCCGCCTTAGTCATGACCGGAAATGTGACGTCGGCAAAGTGTCCTTCAGGGTCACCCACGCTATAACAGCGCACTTCAGAATAGTGCGCTTCGGTTACCCTCGACGGATTTTGCTGTTCAGGTGAAGATCCTACAGTGGCTGCGGTTGCGGTGGTCTGGGCCGCAGATATACCGCAGGCGGCCGATGACAGAATAGAAGCGCTCATGAGGGCCGCTTTTACAATAGCAGCACGAGTGACGCGCAATTTAGACATTAGGTTCTCCGCGGCAGAGGCCCACACTCCAATCTTTCCTGAGCACAGGCCCTGCCTAGTTCGAGTTAGAACATCCACATGGATGAAGTCCGGTTGTCAAAGTCGCCTAGATACGGCTCATAAAAGCCCGTGCCAACACTGTAGGTATCTCCCTGGAATCCAGGGAACTGGTAGAGGATCGCCCCGCAGTTGCCGTACATTTGAACAGACGAGGTCCGGTTATCCCACCACTGGCCGTACATGTCGACGCTGAACGCTGCCCCATTGTCACACCAACTGGGAGCGGAGAAGTAGTCCGATTGACCCTCGTACCACTCAAGTTGGAAGATGGCCCCAATGACGTATGAAGCGGCGCTAGCAGCAGTCGAGGCATCGCTACTAGCGGCGCGCATGCGCTCCACGGAGGCGTTGTGTGCTTTGATTCTTGCGACGAACTCGGGGGAGCCGAGACCCTTGCCGTCGGCGGGAATGTCGGTGATGGCACCACCGGTGGCATCTTTGATTGCTTCCGTCGCACTCTGGTAGCAGACACGCTTAGGCTTCGAGACCGACCGCAAGGGCTGCGGGGCGGATAGCCCAATCTGAGGCTGCAGGTGGTGCACACAGAAAGGCCCCGCCGGGTTCTTGAGCGGCGCCTGCTCCACCCCTTCAACATCAGGATCCGCATGCGCGGGAACAGCGGCCGCAAGGCTAAGAGTGGCCGCGGCGACCAGTGCAGCCACGTACTTCACCGTGCGGAGAATCGGATGATTGGGCACTATACCTCCCGAACCGCCTGACGATTTACCAAGAGTACAACACAAGCATGATCATTGAGTCAATACATACCAAATGTAATGGCTACCTGACACTTCGCGTTCCGTTACCTACGGCCCGGAATTGAAGACCTCGTGGGCGCCTGTAACGTCACACCGCGCATCCGCCCACTTGCTGCGCCGCCGAGGGAATGCCGCGGCTCCTGGATGCGCCGTCGGCAACTTGCGATCAACACTCCACCGAACGCCGCCACAACCGATTACCGGCGCG
>NZ_VIRM01000132.1 GCF_006874475.1 Microbispora hainanensis | reverse complement strand
GCCGGCCATGACGTAGGGGGTGTCGGTGACCGCGGGCGAACCGGCCGTGTCGAAGGTGGTGACTTCCATGTCGGCGGCGAGGGGCAGCGTGACCGCCGACGCCACACGCACCGGATAGGAGGTGCCGGCATCGGCCAGGAAGGCCTGGTCCGGCGTGACCACCAGCTCCGTACGGCCGTTCTTGGTGACCACGTCCGTGCCGGCCCCGCCTCGCCTGGCCGGCAGGTCCCTGGCGCCGCCGTCCGACACCATCGGCCGGGTTCCCGCGGCGACCAGCCTCTTGTCGGTGCCTCTCAGCAGCAGCTGGCCGCCCTTGCCCTCCGACAGGGTCAGCCCCTCGTCTTCGACGCCGATCCGCAACTCCAGCGGCTTGGACGGCCGCTGCCGCAACACCACCTCATGCCGGAACCCCGTAGGCAACGCCGTCACCACCAGGTCGGCCCCCACACCGGCGGCGTCGGTGTAGGTGGCCACGCTGCCCTTGACGATCGGCTTGGGCAGCGGAGTCGGCCAGCGCAGCGCATACGACTTGCCATCGGCCGTCATCTTCACGAACGGATCCGTACCACCGGCGGAGAACTCCACGACCGTGCCCTCGGCCAGAATCTTGGGCCGCAGCTTGCCACCCTGTGCGGCCAACGCGGTGTCGACCGGCACCCATTTGCCGGCCTGCCTGGTCCGCACCGGACCGGCCGTCACCTCGGTCTTGAACGTCTTCCCGTCGGGCTGGGCGTAGGTGATGCTGGTCGCGGTCGTCTCGTCGGCGACCTCGACGGCCTTGCCCTGCTTGGCCGCCGCTTGGGAGGCGGCGACACGAGCCTGCGACGGCACGTTGGAGATCGCGTTCCCGCTCTTTCCGGCGATCCACGCCGCCGTCTCGTTCAGGCTCGCATCGTGGTCGTTGCCCGACGAGTCGGCAGCCGTGCGGCCGTCCCCCTCGTCGAACGTCCAACGGCCGGCTGCCTGGTCGACCGTCCGGAAGGACCACGAGTACGGCTCCATCGTGTTCTCCCACGCGTCGATCGCTTCCGACACCTCAACGGTGTACGTCGTGCCGGGGTGGAGCGGCTGCGCGGGAGTGAAGGTCGCGATCTTTCCGGTTGTGTCGAGCGCGGTGGTCCCCTGTACGTCAGTACCTTGAGCACTCTTCGCCGCGATGATCGGCCCGGCGATCTGTTCACTGAACGTAACTATGACCCGGGAATCCAGGGGGACGTCGGTAGCCTCGCTGACTGGTTCCGTCGTCCGCACGCGTGGCGGTGATGTGTCCTCGTCATCCACAGTATCGCTGTCGTCGCCATCACCGGGATAAGGCACGTTGGGGGAAAGCTTGTCGGTCCCGATCAAGGAGCCCTCACCGTCCCGGTGCTGTTCGGTGGCGGCTGCCAGTTCCTCGCTCATCGCCAGCGCATCACTCGATTCCGGTGTTTCAGGCACATAGATCGACCTCGTGAGGGCTTCCTCGTATTCGGGAATTGAGGTGAGCGGCTCACGCGAGGTGATGACGACCGTTTCCCGGCGGGGTGGTGCCGGC
>NZ_VIRM01000131.1 GCF_006874475.1 Microbispora hainanensis | reverse complement strand
ACCGGCCATGACGTAGGGGGTGTCGGTGACCCCGGGCGAACCGGCCGTGTCGAAGGTGGTGACTTCCATGTCGGCGGCGAGGGGCAGCGTGACCGCCGACGCCACACGCACCGGATAGGAGGTGCCGGCATCGGCCAGGAACGCCTGGTCCGGCGTGAGCACCAGCTCCGTACGGCCGTTCTTGGTAACCACGTCCGCGCCGGCCCCGCCCCGCTTGGCCGGCAGGTCCCTGGCGCCGCCGTCCGACACCATCGGCCGGGTTCCCGCGGCGACCAGCTTCTTGTCCTTGCCCTTCAGCAGCAGCCGGCCACCCTTGCCCTCCGACAGGGTCAGGCCCCCGTCTTCGACGCCGATCCGCAACTCCAACGGCTTGGACAGCCGCTGCCGCAACACCACCTCATGCCGGAACCCCGTAGGCAACGCCGTCACCACCAGGTCAGCCCCGACACCGGCGGCGTCGATGTAGGTGGCCACGCTGCCCTTGACCGTCGGCTTCGGCAACGGTGTCGACCAGCGCAACGCATACGACTTGCCGTCCGCCGTCATCTGCACGAACGGATCCGTACCACCGGCCGAGAACTCCACGACCGTGCCCTCGGCCAAAGCCTTGGGCCGCAGCTTCCCGCCCTGCTCGGCCAACGCGGTGTCGACCGGCACCCAGCCGCTGCCCTGCCTGGTCCGCACCGGACCGGTAGTCACCTCGGTCTTGAAAGTCTTTCCGTCGGGCTGGGCGTAGGTGATGCTGGTCGCGGTCGTCTCGTCGGCGACCTCGACGGCCTTGCCCTGCTTGACCGCCGCCGCAGAGGCGGCGACGCGTGCCTGCGACGGCACGTTGGAGATCGCGTTCCCGCTCTTTCCGGCGATCCACGCCGCCGTCTCGTTCAGGCTCGCATCGTGGTCGTTGCCCGACGAGTCGGCAGCCGTGCGGCCATCCCCCTCATCGAACCTCCAACGGCCAGCTGCCTGGTCGACCGTCCGGAAGGACCACGTGTACGGCTCCATCGTGTTCTCCCGGTCGTCCGTCGCCCAGGAGATCTCCACCAAGTACGTACTCCCGGGCTCCAGCGCCTGGTCCGGAGTGAACGTAACGACGCTGCCCTCATCGCTGTAGCCGAGGGAACCCGAGACTGTCACGCCGCCGGGCGCCTGTAACGCGACCTCGGCACCGCCGATCGGCTCGGTGAACGTCACCCGCACCACCGCTTCGAGCGGAACCTCGTTCGCGTCGGCAGCAGGCTCGTGGTTCAGGACCCGCGGAGCTACGACGTCCTCTCCGTCGCCGTTGCTGGTGTCGTCCGGCACCGGAACGGTCGGATCGTCCGGGCTGAACTTGTCGGTGCCGACGGTGTCCGCCATCCCGTTTTGGTTAGCGAGCGTGCCGTCAAGTACCGCGTCGGGTACATCGATCGACGCGAACTCCTCCACCGTCGTCCCCGCACGGGTCGACATCGCGACCGCCTCGTCGTAGTCGGAGGGTATGGTGTCCAGGGGCTCCGGTACGGCGATGACGACTGTCTCCTGACGCGGAGGCGCCGGG
>NZ_VIRM01000130.1 GCF_006874475.1 Microbispora hainanensis | reverse complement strand
TTCAGCTCGCTTCCCTTGGACGAGGACCACGAGCCCGTGTTGTACGAGTCGGTGCTCGTCGTGGGCTGGTTCCAGGCCGACGTATCTCTCCCCGTTGGAGAGGACGCGATGCCGAGGTTCCGGTTGCTGGCGTGGGAGGACCTGGCCCAGGACAGGGAACGCTAAGGCGCTGATCGGACCCGGTATCTATCCGAGCGGTCATACGCATGTCACTCACCAAGCCCACTTAGCTTAGGCACTTGACCTAGTAAGTGGGCTCTCTTGTGCTCAAGGCACTCGATAGGTTAAGTGCCTATCAGTCGAAAGAGGAGGATGCCCGATGGCTCTACAACGTCGATCCCCGTCAGCTTCGACATGGTCTTCCCGCACGGCTGCTACCTCGTCGGTGAGGTGGAGGCGGTCAAGGACTTCGACGCCTCGACCAATGGGCGGGCCGACTGCACCCATGACCGACGCTTCCGCGCCCTGGTGCTGCTCGCCACCTTCGCGAGCCTGCGATGGGGCGAGGTGAGCGCGCTTCGTCGAGGTGACCTCGACCTGGAGGCCGGGACCGTGCGCATCCGAGCGGCCTTCGTCGAGCGCTCCACGGGGGAACTGGTTCTCGGGCCTCCCAAGTCCAAGGCGGGCCGGCGGGCGGTCGGCATCCCCGAGGGGATCATTCCGGCCCTGCGTGAGCACCTGGCGACCTACGTCCAGAACGAGCCGGGCGCGCTCGTCTTTCCCGGCGCCAAGGGCGGGCCGCTGCGGCGTAGCGGCTTCAACACCCGGACGCGCTGGGTCGATGTCGTCAAGGACATGGGCATGCCGGGCCTGCACTTCCACGACCTTCGGCATACGGGCAACATGCTCGCAGCCGAGTCGGGCGCGGGGCTCAAGGACCTCATGGCCCGGATGGGTCACGACAACGTCCGGGCCGCCATGATCTATCAGCACGCCGTACGCGGCGCGGACAAGGTGATCACCGATGCGATCAACAAGCAGCTCCAGGCGCGGGACGTGGCCGACGAGATGCCCGCAGGATGATCCACGGAGCTAATGGCCCGCTAATGGCCCGCGAAGATCAAAGAGCCTCGGAAACAATCAAGGCCCGGGTGGGGATCTACTCCCTGACCTGGGCCTTCGTGGGTGGAGCGGGTGACGGGAATCGAACCCGCGCTGTCAGCTTGGGAATAGGCTACTGATCTTGCCGTGCTGAGCTGGGAAAACAGGGGTGCAGGCCAGGGCTGGCCGAGCGACCATGAGTCTCCGCGATTCACCGCTGGTCGCCGTCCGTTCTGGCACGCATCTGGCACGTGATCTAGCGCTGTGTCAGGCAGCGTCTTTCCCTGGTGAGGTGTGGGCCAAGATGGCTGGAAGGGAGGACAGCATGTCGTCGGTTTCGTCGTCGTGGCGCCGTATCGACGCCTGGCTGGCGGCGCATGCGCCGGTCACTCTGGCGATGCTCAACCCTTCGGCGACCCCGGAAGCGGTGGAGTCGGCTCAGCAGGTGCTGGGGATGCGATTCCCCGACGAACTCACAGAGTCGTTGAAGTGTCATGACGGGGCGACCGATTGGATGAGCCTGTTTCC
>NZ_VIRM01000013.1 GCF_006874475.1 Microbispora hainanensis | reverse complement strand
CGCCGTGGCCACCCCGGCCAGGGCGGCGACTGCGGCCAGAGCGCCAATCACCCCGGCACCCGTTCTCGTTCTGCGTGTCACAACCGAGCTCCTCGCAGGTCGCGCAGGGCCCCTGACCGAGGAATGACTCCCGACCCCACAAGGCTTTTCGTGCACCCGAACTACATCCACACACGGGAACACCGCGCATCACCGTACGATCCCGCCGATCACCGGTCAACGACACGCGACGGCCGCTCTTCGCCTACGACCGCCCTCACTTGCGCGGAAGCCGCCGGAGACGACAAAGGGGAACCCGGGAGCGGGTGAAACGTTCAGGTGAGAACGCGGAAAACAAGGGGGGCCGCTGTTACCACGCCTGCGCCGTCCCCTGCCGGTATGGATGTACCGACAGGGGACGGCGACGGGCAACGGTCACCGCCACCCGCGCCGATGACGGCGCGAGAAGGAGGAGAGAAAGGGGAGGACAACGCCCGCTCCTCCGGCCGCAGGAAGCGGGCGTCTCTCCAGATATGACATCTCCTGATTCTCCACACAATGGGGGGAATCACGAGTGAGGGATCAAACGCTAACGGGCTAGGGACTCCACGCCAGAAAGGATCGCTTACCGGTTAATAACGATCGGCCTACGACCCCGTCACGCACTGGCGATCAACAAGGTCCCATGGGTCAACTTCTGTGGAAACGGCCTGACGGGAGAGATATGTCCGGTTGGCACCACTCCGCTCCTCTTCCCCCCGCATGGCCGGCGGACCGGTTCGAGGTCCGCTCGACCCGGCCCGTCCCGGACGGCGAAGCGGCCGATCGCTACCACTTCCCGCAGACCGCTCACGAAGCCGCCACGCGCCTTCGGGACGTACGTTTCGCGACACAGATCCAGGTCGTCCGCATCAAGGACGGAGTGACCCTCTTCGATCTGACCGCAGGGGTGGAGGTGCCTCTCGAACACTGGTGACCCTTAGAGCGCCTGGACGGGCTGCGAGAAGATGGGTGCATGACGGACAAGGACGGCGATGGCTGGGCCCTGTGCTCGCGGGGACACCGGCACTGGGGACTGCACGGTGCCGCCGGCCTGCTCACCGTGCACCACACGCTCGACTGCATGCCGTACGTGCTGATGCAGAAGCGTGCCTGGTGGAGCCATCACGGCGGGACGTGGGGCCTGCCGGGCGGCGCGTGCGACAGCCACGAGGACGCCGTCGCCGGCGCGCTGCGCGAGGCCCGCGAGGAGGCGGCGCTCGACTCCGAGCTCGTCCGGGTGTGCGGGCTCTACGTCGACGACCACGGCGGCTGGTCGTTCCAGACGGTGATCGCGGAGGCCGAAGGGCTGCTCGACGCCTCGCCCGCCAACGGCGAGAGCGTGGACATGCGCTGGGTGTCGGCCGACGAGGTCCCGGCGAGGGAACTCCACCCCGGCTTCGCCGAATCGTGGCCGCGGATCAGGCCCGCGCTGAGCCCGGTGGTCGTCGTGCTCGACATGGCCAACATCATCGGCGCACGGGCCGAGCGCGGCTGGTGGAGGGACCGCGCGGGCGCCGCGAAGCGCCTGCTCAACGAGCTGGTCCCGCTCTGCGAACGAGGCATCGGCGAGATACCCGAAGGCGTGCCGCCCCTGACCCGATGGTTCCCGCGCATGGTCGCGGTGCTCGAAGGGGCGGCGACCCGCGCCGCCGCTCCGGGACCGGTGACCGAGAACCTGACGGTCGTGGCCGCCAGAGGCAGCGGGGACGACGCGATCGTGGAGGTGGTGCGCGACGTGCGGCCCTGGGAGACCGCACTTGTCGTCACCGCCGACCGAGGGCTGCGCGAGCGGGTGACGGCCCTCGGCGCCATGGTCGTCGGTCCCCGCTGGCTGCTCAAGCAGCTCTGAACCGGGACTTCTATACCGTTCGTCCCATTTGGGCAGGATAAAGCATGTGATCCTGCTCTTCCGCCGACTGGCCGCCACCTGGACCGTGACCATTCCGATCCTCGCCGTGGCAGTGCTCGCACTGGCGTGGGGGCGGACCATTCCTCTCGTCGCCGTGGTGATCGCGGCGCTGTTCCTCGCCGCCTCCGTGCTCGCGTCCGTGCACCATGCCGAGGTCATCGCCCATCGGGTGGGCGAGCCGTTCGGGTCGCTCGTGCTCGCCGTGGCGGTCACCGTGATCGAGGTGGCCCTGATCATCAGTCTCGCCGCGTCCGGAGGGCCGGCCGGGGCGTCGCTCGCCCGCGACACGGTGTTCGCCGCAGTGATGATCACCTGTAACGGGATCGTCGGCCTGTCGTTGCTGGTCGCGGCGCTGCGGCGGCGGGTGGCGGTGTTCAACGCGGAGGGAACGGGAGCCGCGCTGGCCACCGTGGCCACGCTGTCCACGCTGAGTCTCGTCCTGCCGACGTTCACCACGAGCAGCCCCGGGCCCGCCTTCGCCCCGGCCCAGCTCGCGTTCGCCGCGCTCGCCTCGTTCGCGCTGTATGCCCTGTTCGTGCTCACCCAGACCGTGCGGCACCGCGACTACTTCCTGCCCGTGGAGTCGGACGACCAGGGCGGAGACACCGCCGAACACGCCGAACCGCCGAGCACGCGGGCCGCCGCGGCCAGCCTGGCGCTGCTGCTGAGCGCGCTGGTCGCGGTCGTCGGCCTGGCGAAGGTCGAGTCTCCCGCGATCGAGACGGCCGTACGCGCGGCGGGCCTCCCGCAGTCGGCGGTGGGCGTCGTGATCGCGCTGCTGGTGCTGCTGCCGGAGACCCTCGCGGCCGTACGCGCGGCCCGGCGGGCCCGGGTGCAGGTCAGCATGAACCTCGCCTTCGGCTCGGCCATGGCCAGCATCGGGCTCACCATTCCGGCGATCGCCGTCGCGTCGCTGTGGATGAAGGGTCCGCTGCTGCTCGGGCTCGGCCCGACGCACATCGTGCTGTTCGGCATCACGGTCGTCGTGGCGACGTTGACCGTGATCCCCGGCCGGGCCCACCTGCTGCAGGCGGGCGTGCATCTCACGCTCTGCGCCGCCTTCCTGCTCCTCGCGGTGAGCCCGTGAACAGCCGCCTTCCCGCTCCTCGCGGCGAGCCCGTGAACGGCGGACGGCACGACCACGACCGGCGTGAGAGGCCAGGCCGGACGACGCCCGGCCTGGCCTCTCACTCCGGCCACGCGGTCAGCCGCGGGTCCACTTCTGGTTGGCTCCGCCGGTGCAGTCCCACAGTTGGAGGCGTGCGCCGCTGTTGGGGTTCACGTCCACGATGTCCACGCACCGGTTGGCGGCGGTGTTGACGAGGTCGCCCGCCGCGGTGAGCGTGAAGCGCTGGGCACCGGTGCCGTTGCACGTGTAGAGCTGGATGGGCGTGCCGTTGGCGGTGCCGGCCGCCGCGGCGTCCATGCACTTGCCCATCGCGCGGACCGTGCCGTCGCCGTTGATCGTCCACTGCTGGGCGGCGGTGCCGTTGCAGTCGTACATCTGCAGCCGGGCGCCGTCGACGGGGTTCGCGCCCGGGATGTCGATGCAGCGGCCGTTGAGGTTGGACTTCAGCGCGTTGCCGGTCCCGCCCCCGCCGTCGTTGGTCCAGGCCGAGACGCGGACCCAGTCGATCAGCATGGTCTGCGGGAACGACGTGCTGGAGTCGGGGTTGCCCGGCCAGTATCCGCCGACCGCCACATTGAGGATCATGAAGAACGGGTGGTCGAAGACCCACTGGTTGCCGCGGATGTCGGCCGGCGTGACGCGGAAATACTCCGAGCCGTCCAGATACCAGACGATCAGGTTGGGCGACCAGTCGACGCGGTAGGTGTGGAAGGCGTCGCCGAGCGCCGAGCCGATCGTCCGGTTGCCGCCGACGCCGGCGCCGCCGGAGTAGCCGGGGCCGTGCACCGTGCCATAGACGGTGTTGGGCATGTTGCCGACGTTCTCCATGATGTCGATCTCACCGGTGTTCGGCCAGTTGCCGCCGCCGAGCATCCAGAACGCCGGCCAGATGCCCTGACCCTTGGGGATCTTGATGCTCGCCTCGAAGCGGCCGTACGCCTGGCTGAACTTGCCGGCGGTCAGGATGCGGCCGGAGGTGTACTGGCAGGTGCCGTAGTGGCACTGATAGCCGGACGGGTTCTCCTTGCGTGCGGTGATCGCGAGGTGTCCCTGTCCGTCGTGATACACGTTGCGGGTCGAGTCGGTGTAGTACTCCAGCTCGTTGTTGCCCCAGCCACCGCCGCCGACGTCGAACTTCCACTTGGTGCCGTCGACGGGCGTTCCCGCCGCGGCGTTGAACTCGTCCGACCAGGTGACGGGGCCGATGGCGGCTTCGGCCCGGTCGGCGCCGGTGCCGCCGACCAGGCCGCCGAGGGTGACGACCAGGGCCGCGGCCATGATGAGGAGCCGGGGTTTGCGCATGGAGATCTCCGTTTGGTGGGGGGATGCCAGCAGGATCTCCGGCGCGCGCCGTCCGCCGGGTGCGAGGGCGCGCGCCGGCGTGTCCAGCGCTTCAGCAGGCAAGCTTTAGAGCTTGAATTAAGGCAACACCCTAACCATACGGAGTGTCAATAGGTCCTGACTCGAACCTGTCAGCCGGGCCCGACGACCGGGCGGTGCGGGCGAACGCCGGCCCTCCTCAGGGGCAGGCGGTAGGTCTCGCCGCGCACGAGGTAGTGGACCATGTGCGACAGCCCCGCACGCCGGACGTGCTGCTGGAAGTCCTTCAGTGGGGAGGCGAACGCCGCGTAGTCGTCGTAATGGATGGGCAGGGCCGACTCCGGCTGCATCAGCCCGAGCCACTCCACCCCCTGGGCGCCGTCCATGGTCACCGTGACGCCGAGGATCCGCGTGCCGCCGAGGTGCAGGATGCCGACGTCGATGTCGGGGAAGCGGCGCGGGATCTCCGACAGGCACTCGTCCATGATCGTGTCGCCGCTGATGTGCAGGCGCAGGTCGACCTCGCCCGCGTGCGCGAAGTCGAGCACACTGCCCATCACCGGCGGCATCAGCGAGTTCACCGGGCCCGGCGCGTGCCGGGCGGGCGTGGACGTCACCGTGAGCGTGCCGTCCCCGTGGCGCTCGTGGTGATACTCCCACGGCTCCAGGCCGACGGCGTGGCCGAAGCCCTGGCGGCGCAGCCGGGCCGCCGCGTGGCGGGTGGTGACGATCGGCAGGTCCTTGTCGAGGCCGTTCCTGGCGATCCTGTCCCAGTGGTCGCCGTGCATGTGCGACAGCACGACCAGGTCAAGCGGCGGGAGCTCCGTGACCTCCATCGCCGGCTCCGTACGGCGACGAGTGCTCAGTCCCCAGCCGAGATGGGCCCGCTGCCCCTGGTGCAGGAAGTTCGGATCCGTCAGCACGGTGAACCCGTGAGAACGAATGATCATGGTGGCGTTTCCCACGAAGAACACGGTCGCGTCCGCTGGATCGGGCATGACGCCTCCCCTCTCCCAGGCTTTCAGGCTACGTAAACCACCACAAATCACCTGAAAGCGGGGGGAGGTTAACTAGTCGATGTCGAGCGAGAATCCGAGCTGGCAGTACAGCTCCAGCAGGTCGAAATAGTGCCGGTGCGCGGCCACGAGGCCGCTCTTCGTGTGAAGAACCCCGCAGCCGCGCACGGTGATCCGCCGGCCGCTCGCGCCCGCGACGACGTCCGGCAGCGCGAAGGTCCCGGTCTGCGTGCCCGTCATCATCCACTCGTTGAAACCGGGCTCGGCGCACTCCACCCTGTTCCAGACCGTCATGGCCAGGTCGGCGAAGCCCTCGAACAGGCCCTTCCAGTAGCCGACGATGCTCTCGCGCCCCTCGCACACGCTCAGAGGGGTGACCAGGACGGCGTGCCGGTCGTAACACGCCGCCAGTCTGTCCAGGTCATGCGCGTTCACCGCGTCCAGCACGCGGTCGGCGAGCTGTCGGCCGTAAGGCATGGCGGATCACTCCCCCAGGGCGTTCACCCCACGGTAACGCCGCCATGGCAAAGGCCGTCCGCAGGAGACGCAACACCGCCGGATGCACCACCTCGCCTCAGAGGGACCTCGCCTCACACGACACCTCGCCTCACAGGACCTCGCCTCACGCGGCACCTCGCCTCACAGGGGACCCGCCTCACGCGGGGCGGGGCCGTACGGCACGGGCCAGGGCGACCGCGCTCGCCGCGCCGGCGGCCACGGCCAGCGCCAGCCACCAGGCGGTCGCGCCCATGGCCTCCGGGCGCGGCGGGTCGGCCAGGGCGAGGAACACCGCGCCGAACACCGCCACACCGCTGAGCTGGCCGAACTGCATGGTCGTCGTGAGCAGGCCGCTCGCGTCGGCGGCGCGGGCCGGCGGCACGTGGACCAGGGCGTGGGTGAGCAGGCTGGTCGAGACGCCCAGCCCCGCACCCAGCACCACCAGCGCGGCCCACATCACCGGGCCGCCGTTCGCCGAGACGGCCAGGGCCGCGGTGCCGAGGACGCTGAGCGCCAGCCCGGCCGGTGGCAGCAGATGGTGGATCCGCCCGGGGAGCCTGCGCCAGTAGAAGCTGCCCAGCCCGAACGCCGCCGCCATGGGCAGGAACGTGAGCCCGGCACGCAGCGGGCTCTCCCCGAGCACGCCCTGCAGATGCAGGGCGAAGGTGAACAGGAACCCGCCGTAGGCGACCATCAGGGCCAGCAGCGTCGTCAGCCCCGAGGGCATGCCGGTCGCGCGCAGCACGTCCAGGTTCAGCAGCGGGTCGCCGCCCCGGGCCGCCGTACGGCGCTGCGCCACGACGAACACGGCGGCGAGCACGACCCCCGCGGCCATCGACGCGTACGTCCACAGGGGCCGGCCGGCCTCCCGGCCCAGCACGAGCGGGAGCACGACCAGCAGCGTGGCGGGCAGCGCGAGCGCGAGGCCCCGCAGGTCGAGCCGCCGCGAGCCGCGCGGCCGGTCCGGCGGCGCGTCCGCGGGCACCAGCCGGGGCACCACGAGCGTCAGCACGGCGCCCACGGGCACGTTGACGAGGAACACGGGCCGCCAGCCGGTGCCGGCCAGGTCGGCGCCGACCAGCACCCCGCCCAGCGCCAGCCCGACGACCGAACCGGCCGAGAGCACCGCCGTGTACGCACTGAGCGCGGTGGCCCTGGCCCTGCCGGTGAACCTGGTCTGGATCACGCTCATGATCTGCGGGACCATGACCGCCGCCGCGGCTCCCTGGACGAACCTGAAGGCGATCAGCGTCCCGGCACTGGGCGCGAGCCCGCGCAGCAGCGAACTCGCGGTGAATCCGGCGACCCCGATCACGTACATGCGGCGCCTGCCGTACAGCTCGCCGAGCCGGGCGCCGGTGATGAGCAGGGTCGCGTACGCGATGATGTAGCCGCCGACGACCAGTTGCAGCGCGGCGCCGGACGCCCCAAGGTCGGCGCCGATCCTGGGGATCGCCACGTTGACGATGTAGAGGTCCAGCAGCCCCATGAACTGGCCGGCGAGCAGCACCGCCAGCATCGGCCAGGGCCGCCCGGCACGGGCCGGCGCGAGGCGGACGGTATGGCTGGTTGTCACGTCGTGTCCTTCCGCAGTGGGTTCGCCGGTACATACCGGGGCCGGCCGGAAAACTCATCGGCGACCGATGAGTCCGGCGCGGCGAGGCGGTAGATACCGGTGACGGCCACGCGACGCGGGAGAACACATGTGGACTGACGAGGAGTTCGAGCGGATCACCGGGCCCTACCGGCGTGAGCTGATGACGCACTGCTATCGGATGCTCGGCTCGGTGCACGACGCGGAGGACCTGCTGCAGGAGGTCATGCTGCGGGCGTGGCGGGCGTCCGGCGACTACGACGAGCGGCGGGCCTCGCCGCGCACCTGGCTCTACCGCATCGCGACGAACGCCTGCCTGACGGCGCTCGAACAGCGCGGGCGCAGGGCCCTGCCGTCCGGCCTCACCGGCCCGAGCGACGACCCGCACGCGGGACCGCAACGGCGGCTGCCCGAGGTGACCTGGCTGGAGCCCGTTCCCGACGCGCTGGTGGACCCCGCCGCGCTCGTCGTGTCGCGGGGCGGGGTCCGGCTGGCGTTCGTCGCGGCGCTGCAGCATCTGCCGCCGCGGCAGCGGGCGGTGCTCATCCTGCGCGAGGTGCTGGCCTGGCGGGCGAGCGAGGTCGCCGGCCTGCTGGAGACCTCCGTCGCCGCGGTCAACAGCGCCCTGCAGCGCGCCCGCGACCAGCTCGCCCGGGTGGCGCCCGCCGAGGACGACATGATCGAACCGGACGACCCGGCCTGCCGCGACCTCCTCGACCGCTACGTCGCGGCGTTCGAGAAGGCCGACGTCGAGGCCCTGGAGCGGCTGCTGCGGGAGGACGCCGTGCTGGAGATGCCGCCGTTCCTGTCGTGGTTCGCCGGGCGGGAGACGTTCGGCGACTTCATCCGCTGGGTCTGCGCCGCCCGGGGCCCCTGGCGGATGGTGCGGACGCGCGCCAACGGGCAGCCCGCGCTCGCGGCCTACGTGGACGGCGGCGACGGCGTCTTCCGGGCCCACTCGCTCCAGGTGCTCACGATCGCCGGGGACGGCGTCGCGCGGAACGTCGTGTTCGGCGACCCCGGCCTGTTCGCCGTCTTCTCGCTGCCGCCCACGGCCTAGCCGGGTCTGACGAAGACGGCCCTGCCGCGCGTGGCCCCGTCACCTCGTCCAACCGGGGAAGGCCATGGCCTCGCTCTAACCGAGGAAGGCCGTGACCTCGCGGACGAAGGCGTCGGGGGCGTTCTCGTGCACCAGGTGCCCGGCCGGGATCGTGACGTGCGCCGCGCCGGGGATGCGGCGGGCCATCTCGGCGACCCGGTCCTGGGGGATGTGGCTGTCCGGGCCGCCGCCGATCACGAGCGTGCGGGCGGTGATCCGGCCCAGCCGCTCCAGCCAGGCGGGGTCGGGCTCGTCGATCTGCGGCCTGATCGCCTCGACCATGGCCCAGTCGAACGACAGCGGCCCCTCCGGCCGTACGAGCGGGGGCGGGACACGCGGCACCGGGAGCGGGACGTCCTCCAGGACCAGCGTCCGCACCCGGCCCGGCCGCTCCGCGGCGAGCAGGTAGGCGACGACGCCGCCCATGGAGTGCCCGGTCACGTCCACCGGGTCGAGCGACAGCGCGTCGAGGAAGGCGAGGACGTCGTCGCGCATGAGTTCCAGGCCGTAGTCGCCCGGCCAGTCGCTGGCGCCGTGGCCGCGCAGGTCCAGGGCGTACACGTGCCGGCCGGCGGCCAGCGCGCCCGCCACGCCGTCCCAGCCGGCCATGCCCTCGCCCAGGCCGTGCAGCAGGATCAGCGGCGGGGCGCCGTCCGGACCGTACGTCCGGTACGCGATCCCGACACCGTTGGCCCTGACCCTCGCATCACCCGTCACATCGCGACGATATCCCCCGGGTAAACCCCTATGGGAGCAACGGGCACAGCAAGTAACATGTCGCCGAAAACGGGATCACCGTTGATCGTCGGCCGATCCCGCATGCCGGGTGGCCGGAAGGCTGCTCGTACGCGGGAGGTCAGGTGTCCGCACTGCGGCGCGAGTTCTGGGCGCCGGTCGCGCTCTCCTACGTCACCTTCGTCCTGGTCGGCCTGAGCTCCGGCGTGGGCGGGGTGCTCCTGCCGACGCAGATCGACGACTACGGCCTCGACAAGGCCACGATCGGCACCCAGTTCTTCGCCTTCTCCGCCGGGTTCATGCTGTCGGGCTCGACCGCGGGCCCGCTGATCCACCGCCTCGGGATCCGGGCCTCGCTCCTCCTCGGCGGCGGCACGTTCGCGCTGGCCGGTCTCTTCACGGCCGTACGCCCGCCGTTCCTGGCCTTCCTGGTGGCCCAGATCGTGGCCGGGTATGGCACCGGCATCTTCGAATCGGTGCTGAACGCCTACCTCACCGACCTGCCCGGGGCGACGACGCTGCTCAACCGCCTGCACGCGTTCTTCGGCGTCGGCGCGCTGCTCGGGCCGCTGCTGGCCACCTGGATCCTGACCTTCCTGCCCTGGACGGCCGTGTGGCTGGTCTTGGCCCTGGTCTGCCTGCCGCTGCTCATCGGCTTCTATCTGACCCTGCCCGCCCGCGAGGCCCCGCCGCCCGCGTCCGCCGAGGAGCACGCGGAGCGCTCGGGCCTGCTGGCCACCGCCTCACGGCAGCCCGCCGTCCTGCTGGGCGCGGTGTTCCTCGCCGTGTACGTCGGCCTGGAGATCAGCGTCGGAAACTGGGGATTCAGCTTCCTGGTCGACGAGCACGGGCAGAGCGGCCTGCTGGCCGGATACACCGTCTCCGGGTATTGGCTCGGGCTCACCCTGGGCCGCTTCCTGATCAGCCCGATCGCCACCCGGCTCGGCATGACCGCGACCGGGATGACCTTCCTCTGCTTGGCGGGGGTCACGCTCAGCACGACCCTGGCCTGGCTCGTGCCGGGCGCCGTGATGGCCAGCGTCAGCTTCGTGCTGCTCGGCTTCTGGCTCGGGCCGATCTTCCCCACCACGATGGCCGTGGCGCCCCGGCTCACCGCGGCCCGGCTGGTGCCCACCGCCATCGGGCTGATCAACGGGGTGTCGGTGATCGGCGGCGCGGTGTTCCCCTGGCTCACCGGGGCGATCGCCCAGGGGATCGGCGCCTGGACGCTGCCGCCCTTCGCCGTGGCGCTGGCCCTGCTGCAACTGGTCATCTGGTGGCTGGTCACCACCCGCATGGCCCCGGCGCCCAGCACCGCCTCCTCCTCCTAGCTAGCACCGGCGGCGGGACCTGGTCAGTTCGAACGCCGCGACCGTGGCCAGGCCATACCCGAGGTGGGGCACCAGGTCGGCCAGCCAGCCGCCGACGCCCCACTCACGCGGGTCGGTGAGCCCGAGCGCGGTCATCGGCGCGCTGCCCGCGACCGCCGCCGCGATGCCCACTCCGGCCGCAGCGGCCGGGAGGCTGACCCTCCGGCGTACGGCGTGGCGGAACAGGCCATAGGCGAGGCCCACACCGACGCCGGTGAGGATGCCGAGCATGGCCCCGAGCCCCTGCTCCCGGTTGCGGGCGTCCTCCTCTTCGCCGAGGCCGACGTGGAGCCGCTCGCTGACCGCCCCGGCCGCCTGCTCCGGCAGCGAGCTCGCCGGGCGGGCGCGCACCGCCATGTCCAGATAGGTGATCGCGTTGAGCACGGTCGTCCCGGCCGCTCCCGCGACCGCTCCTGCCGCCAGGTCTCGATAAATCCCCATAGCGGTCGCCCTAACCGGGCCGGGCCGCCCCAAACGACACGCGCCCGCGCGACTTTCAAGGGGCGATATAGGCTCGTCCGGGTGACGGTAAACGACACTCCGGGGGACGGAATGGACCGACAGCTCACCCTCATGGCCGTGCACGCGCACCCCGACGACGAGGTGATCGGCACCGGCGGGATCCTCGCGAAATACACCGCCGAAGGGATCCGTACGGTCCTGGTGACGTGCACCAACGGCGAGCAGGGGGACGGCCCCGGCGGGGTGAAGCCGGGCGAGCCCGGCCACGACGACGCCGCGGTCGCCGAGCGGCGGCTGGCCGAGTTGCACGAGTCGGTCGCCCACCTGGGGATCGACCACCTGGAGCTGCTGGGCTACCGCGACTCCGGCATGGTCGGCTGGGAGGGCAACGGCCACCCCGACGCGTTCGCGAACGTCCCGGTCGAGACGGCCGCCGCGAGGCTCGCCGCGCTGATGGAGCGCTATCGTCCGCAGGTGGTCGTCACCTACGACGAGAACGGCAACTACGGGCACCCCGACCACATCCAGGCCCACCGCATCGCGGTCGCCGCGGCCGAGAAGACCGGCATTCCGGACAAGTTCTACTACTCGGCCGTGCCGCGTGAGGGCATCCGGCAGATGTTCGAGTTCATGCGGGCGAACGGCATGGCGCCGGACGACTTCGAGCTCCCCGACGACTTCGGCACGCCCGACGAGCTCATCACCAGCGTCGTGGACGTCTCGCCGTACGTGGAGAACAAGCTGAAGGCGCTGGCGGCCCACGCGAGCCAGGGCGAGAACATCCCCTTCCTGAAGATGCCGCCCGAGGCCCAGCACCAGGCGTTCTCGCGCGAGTACTTCGTCCGTACGACGTCCCGGGTGGCCGCTCCCGGCAAGGAGGACGACCTGTTCGCCGGCCTCCGCTGAGCTCGCACCCGCTCGGCCGGCTGCGAGCGGCCTTCAGGGGAGGCGCTGGAGGGAGACGGTCTGC
The DNA here is from genome assembly GCF_006874475.1 of Microbispora hainanensis. Classification (GTDB taxonomy): domain Bacteria; phylum Actinomycetota; class Actinomycetes; order Streptosporangiales; family Streptosporangiaceae; genus Microbispora; species Microbispora hainanensis. The sequence goes on along the minus strand of NZ_VIRM01000013.1, from coordinate 147,093 downwards.
CGCCAGTGCTCGGCGGCCTGCGCCATGTCGCGGCTGAGGAGCTCGAAGAACCGGCTTGTCGTCCGCAGCCGCAGGCCCACCGGCGTGCCGGCGCCGAAGACATCCGCCCCACGCCGTGTGGTGTCCGCCCACAGTGTCATCGACCTGGCACTCTCCGACCAGGTGCGATACCAGACGTCGACGGCGACGGCGTAACGCTCGCGCCGGCCCTCGCGTCCACGGCTGACCAGGCCGCGCTGCTCAAGCCACCGGATGGCCTTGGAGATCGACGCCGGACTCACGTGCAGGCGTTGGACCAGTTCCGCGGCGGTCAGGCTGGCGCCGTCGCTGACGAACAGCGCGGCGAACACCCTGGCCGTCAGCGGTGACATGCCTGTCTGGATCATCATCGCGGTGAAGTCCTCGGTGAACTCCTGGACCGTGCGGGCGTCCCGATCGCCGTACGTGTCCGGGAGTTCGGGCGGCGGGACCTGCCGGCGCCGCCGGGCGCGCCAGTTCGTCGCCTGCTGGGCGTGGTGGGCCCGATAGCCGTGCGGGCCGCCGTTGCGGGAGATCTCGCGACTGACGGTCGACCTGGGCCGCCCCAGCCGCCGGGCGATCTCCGCGTAGGTCAGCCCGTCCCTCAGCCCTTCGGCGATCCGGCGTCGGTCGTCGAAGCTCAGACGGCTTCGCGCGGGCATCCGATCCTCCTCGTCGTTCGTCGGATCCCCAACCGGTGGTGGCCGGACGCAACACGACGGCACGTACGGTGCATTCTGCGACAGCTCTTTGCACCATTCGAAGGCCGTCTGCCTGGGAATATACGAGAATCTCGTTGCCGTGGGACGAAATGCGCCCCTAGCCTTTCCTCATCGTGAACGGCGTGCCGTCCGTGCGGCCTACCGGCCCACGGAGTCCCCCATCCGAGAGGTCTGATCATGAAGGTCGTACTCGTCACCGGGGCCTCGTCCGGCATCGGCAAGGCCACCGCGCTGGAACTCCTGCGGGCGGGACACATCGTGTACGGCGCCGCCAGACGGGTGCGGAACATGGACGTCATCGGCGACGCGGGCGGGCACGTGCACCCGATGGACGCGCGCGACCCCGCTGATCTGGAGCGGATCGTCCGCACCATCGTCGAGGAGCAGGGCCGGATCGACGTCCTCGTCAACAACGCCGGCACCGTGGTGCACGGCGCGGCCGAGGACGTCCCCCTGGAGCTGGCGCGCGACCAGTTCGAGGTGAACCTCTTCGCACCGGCCAGGCTGATCCAGCTCGTCCTGCCGCACATGCGCGAGCGGGGGTCCGGCACGATCGTCAACGTGTCGTCGATCGGCGGCGAGATCGCGTTGCCGCTGGGCTCCTGGTACTACGCCACGAAACACGCTCTGGAGGCGTACTCCGACTCGTTGCGCATGGAGGTCGAGCCCTTCGGGATCGAGGTCGTCGTGATCCAGCCCGGAGTCATCAAGACGGGGTTCGAGGATCACACCGCGCAGGACCTGCGGGAGATCTCCGGCGCGACCGCCTACGGGGCGATGGCCGAGGCCATGGCCAGGCGGAGCGAGACGCAACTCGGCGCGGACAGTCAGGCCTCCGATCCCTGCGTCGTGGCCGCGGCCATCCGCGAGGCCGTCGAAGCCGCCAAGCCCGAGACCCGCTACGTCGTCGGCTGGATGGCCGACAGACTGCTCGAGCTCAACAGGACGCTGCCGGACCGCGAGTTCGACAAGCTCGTCACCGGCTCCATCCGATAGCCAGACCCCGCGCGCCCGCTCAACCGGCTCCGCACCTGATCGGAGAAGCAGGAACCGCTCTACGATCCGGCCTGGAGGAGGCGCCGGCCCAGGGCTTCGGCGGCCTCGCGCAGTTCGGGTGACCCGGCGATGCGGAAGGGCGCCCGGATCGCGGTGAGCTGCCGGACGTACCAGTCCGGTTCGTCCGTGCTGCCCACCAGGCGTGTGGTGGTCGCGTCGATCGGCTCGCAGCGGCCCAGGCTGCGCGGGATCCACTCGGCCACGGGTCGACCTCCATGACCCGCTCGTCTCCCGGGCGGATGCGATATCCGAGCCGCAGCCGGCGACGCCCGGCGCAGGCCTGGACGAGTGCGGCGGTGGTCTCCGGGCTGGGCGGTCTGGCCCCGGGCTCGGGGTGTCTCGTGCTCAGGCTCCGTACGGCCGCGGCCGGCCCCGCGACCGGCTCGGGAAGCACCCGCAGGATCTTGCCGAGCGCACCGCCCACGGGATCGGCCGGATCCGCCGAGTCGTGGTGACCGTCGAGCACGGCCATCACCAGCCCCAACGCCTCGGCCTGCGTGAACATCAGAGGCGGCAGGCGGAGCCCCCGGCCGATGCGGTATCCCCCGTGGGGGCCGCGTTCGGACTCGACCGGGATGCCCGCCTCACGCAGGATGCCGACGTAACGCCGGGCGGCCCGCTCGGAGACGCCGAGCCGGCCGGCCAGCCGTTCCGCCGTGATGCCGGGGCTGCTCTGGATCAGTTCGAGGAGCAGGAGCGCCCGCGCCGTCGGGCTCTCGTCATGCGTCATTCGGCAAACCCGCCACATTCCGGAAGTGGATCGTCCGGAATGCACCGTAGCCTGTGCCGCATGACCGAAGACGTCCTTCATGAGCCGCCGGTCGCCGGCGACGAGATCGACACCTTGCTGGGCTCTCTTGACCGCCAGCGCCGGATCTTCGCGTGGAAATGCGGCGGGCTCGACGCGACCGGTCTGCGGGCGACCACCGCCGCGTCGTCGATGACCTTGGGAGGGCTGCTCAAGCACCTGGCGCTGGTGGAGGACGACATGTTCTCGCAGAAGCTGCTGGGACGACCGCCCGCGCCGCCGTGGGACACGGTGGACTTCGACGCCGACCCCGAGTGGGAGTGGCGCACCGCCGCCGACGACACCCCCGAGCACTTGACGACGTTGTGGCAGGACGCCGTGGCCCGCTCCCGGGCCAACGTACGGCAGGCGCTGGCCGAGGGCGGCCTCGGACCGTACACCAGCTCACGCGGCGAGTCGCCCAGCCTCCGCCGCCTGCTGATCGACATGATCGAGGAGTACGCCCGCCACGCCGGGCACGCCGACCTCATCCGCGAGTCCGTGGACGGCCTGGTCGGAGAGGACCAGCCGGCGGGATGAGGCAGGACATCACCGAGCCGATTCCCGCCGATCGACTCGTCGTCGTCCCCGCCAACCAGGCGTCGTGGGACGACCTGGAGGCAGTCTTCGGCACGACGGACTGCCATTGCCAGCGCTACAAGATCTTCACCTACCAGTGGCGCTCGGTGTCCGACGCGGAACGTGCCGCGCGCCTGCGTGAGCAGACCGGCTGCGGAACCCCCGGAGCCCGGTCGACCAGCGGCCTCGTGGCCTACCTGGACGGCGAGCCGGTCGGGTGGTGTGCGGTCGAGCCCCGGACGGCCTACCCCCAGCTGACCCGCACCCGCGTCCCCTGGAAGGGGCGGCAGGAGGACCAGACCGACGACAGCGTCTGGGCCGTGACCTGCTTCGTCACCCGCAGGGGCTTCCGGCGGCGCGGGGTGACCTACGCGCTCGCGCACGCCACGATCGGCTACGCCCGCGAGCGGGGAGCCCGGGCCCTGGAGGCATACCCGATGATCACCAGGCCGGGCGTCGAGATCACCTGGGGTGAGCTCCACGTCGGCAGCCGTGATGTCTTCCTCGACGCCGGGTTCACCGAGGTGAGCAGGCCGACCCTCAGACGAGCCGTCGTACGGATCGACTTCTGACCCATCCCGCCGGAGTGCGGCGCACGGTCGGCCGACGACGCCGCCCGGCGAGCCGGCGGCGCGCGTCAGTCGGCGATCGCGATGCGGAGGCGGCGGAAGCCGCGGCCCTTGCTCTCGATCTTGGCGACCTTGATCCTGCCGATCTGCTTGGTCGAGGCGACGTGCGTGCCCCCGTCGGCCTGGGTGTCCAGGCCCACGATGTCGATGATCCGCACCTCGGGGATGCCCTCCGGCACGAGGTTCGTCGCGGTGCGGATGATGTCGGGGATCGCGAACGCCTCCGCACGGGGCAGCACCCGCACGTCGATCCGGCGGTCGGCGGCGATCTCGGCGTTGCACGCCTCCTCGACCGCCTCCTTGAAGCCGGGCGGCACCTCGGGAAGGTTGAAGTCCATCCGCGCGGTCATCGGCTCCATGTTCCCGCCGGTGACCAGGGCTCCGTAGTCGCGGAACACGACGCCGCACAGCACGTGCAGACCCGAATGCGTACGCATGAGCGCGGAGCGCCGCTCGTCGGCCACCGCCGCCCGTACGACGGTGCCGGCGAGCGGGATCGGGTCGTCCGGCGCCGGGATGAGGTAGAGGTCGTCCCCCTTGCGCACGCCCTCGATGCGGGTCTCGACGCCCTGCCACAGCAGCACGCCGTGGTCCGGCGGCTGGCCTCCGCCGCCCGGGTAGAAGGCCGAACGGTCCAGGACGATCCCGTCCGGCGTGGCCTCCAGCACGACGGCCTCGAAGGACCGCAGATCCTGGTCGGCCAGCTCCAGCCGCCTCGTCCGCCCATGAAGATCGAACGTCACCTCACCGAGTCTAGCCACGACCGGCGAGGCGGGGACGGACGAGACGGGGCGGAACGAGCAGGCCGGCGGGCCTGGACAAGCCCGGACGGGCCCCCTGATCACACCCCCTCCAAACCCGAAAGTTTCGGAGAGGCAGTCGGGGGTTTTACGGCGGTCGGGAACCCACGCGCACCCTCATCCGCCAGCAACGACGCCCCGTCCGCGAACTTACGGGCGGTTTTGACCCCTTGACGTAGCACAATCGCGTTCCTATGGTCTGCATTACTTTCGTTACGTCACAGAAACTTTCGGGCGTACGTTGTCTGAAGATGGAGTGATCGTGGTCAACCGAAGCCGTCGCCCACGCAGGCCACGTCTTCTCGCCGTTCCACTGGCCGCGATAGGTCTGCTGCTGGGCATGGCACACCCGGCACTGGCCGACAACCCGACCCCCACGGTCGTCGACTCGGCCCGCGGTGGGGGGCGGTCGGTCAGCTTCACCTTCGACGACGGGCCGAACCCGCCCGACACCCTGCGTCTGCTCGACGTGCTGCGCGAGCACCGCGCGAAGGCGGTCTTCTGCCTCTGGGGCGAGCATGTGCGGCGGCACCCGGAGGTCGTCCGGCGGATCGTCGCCGACGGGCACACGCTGTGCAATCACGGCATGCGCCACGACGACATGGCGACCTGGCCGGCCGAGCGGGTCCGCGCCGATCTGCTGGAGACGAGCGCCGCTATCCGCGCGGCCGTGCCGGGGGCGCGCATCCCGTACTTCCGGGCCCCCTACGGCAACTGGGGGCAGACGCCGGCCGTCGCGGCCGATCTCGGCATGCAGGCGCTGGGCTGGCGTCTGGCCATCGGCGACTGGGAGCCGCCGGGCACCGCAGAACTGATCCGCCGTCTGAGAGAAGGGATCACGCCGGGGGCGGTGGTCCTGATGCACGACGGCGGCGGAGACCGGAGTCAGACCGTCGCCGCCGTCGACACGGTCATTCCCACGCTCCGGTCGGAGGGGTGGCGCCTGTCGCTCCCCGCCCGCCGGGGCTGACCCGATCGCAGTACCCGTCAACCCCCCACTTTCACCCCCCGAGGAGTTCGTGTGCTTCGTTCCGCACTGTCCATCGGCCTCGTGAGCGCCACGGTCCTGCTGAGCGGGGCGGCTCTCACCGGCTCGGCCTCGGCCGAGCCCGGCGCCGCCCCTCATCCGCCCGGCCCCGGGCACTCCACGCCCGTCCCCGCGGACTCGCTGCGCGCCCTCGGCGACCGCATCGGCCTGCGCATCGGCACCGCCGTGAACATGGACGAGCTCGGCAGCAACGCCGAGTACACCCGGATCACGGCCGAGCAGTTCTCCAGCGTCACCGCGGAGAACGTGATGAAGTGGCAGCTCGTGGAGCCCAACCGCGGCACGTACGACTGGGCCGCGGCCGACCAGATGGTCTCGTTCGCGAAGAAGAACAAGCAGCTGGTCCGCGGTCACACGCTGGTGTGGCACAACCAGCTGCCCACCTGGCTCTCCTCCGACGGCTTCACCACCACGCTGTCGAACAACGAGGTGAAGGCCGTGCTCAAGAAGCACATCCAGGACCAGGTGCGGCACTTCAAGGGCGACATCTGGCAGTGGGATGTCGTCAACGAGGCGTTCGACGACGACGGGAAGCCCCGCGAGACCATCTGGTACAAGGCGTGGGGCGGCCTCGGCTACATCGCCGACGCCTTCCGCTGGGCGCGCGAGGCCGACCCCAAGGCCCTGCTGTTCTACAACGACTACAACCTCGAGTTCACCGGGCCGAAGAGCAACGCGGTGTACGACTTCGTCAAGACCCTGAAGGCGCAGCGCGTGCCCATCGACGGCGTCGGCTTCCAGGGCCACCTGGACACCCAGTATGGCTTCCCCGACCTGCAGAACAACCTGCAGCGCTTCGCGGACCTCGGCCTGAAGGTGGCCGAGACCGAGGTGGACGTCCGCACGTTCACCGAGGCCGCGCCGAACGTGAACACCCCGACCAACCCGCTGGCCGTCTACGCCCAGGAGAGCTACTGGTCCCGCGCCCTGAAGGCCTGCCTGGCGGTGCGCGAGTGCATCTCGTTCACCCCGTGGGGCTTCGGCGACACCTACTCCTGGATCCCCGGCTGGTTCGCCGACCCGCAGGAGGGCGCCGCCCTGCTGTATGACGCGGACCTGAAGCCCAAGTCGCAGTACTACGTGATCCAGCAGGACCTCGCACTCGCCGCGGGCGCCCCGCGCCGCGACGGCGGGGGCCCGGGCCGCCCCTGACCGGACCGGCCGTACCGCCGTACCGGCTGACCGAATCAGCCGACGGGCACGGGGCCGCGCTCCACGAAGCGGCCCCGTGCGCCACACCCCGCGACGCGTGGCGGCGTCCTCTTCCCCGGGGACGTGCCGCCACACGCTGCGACCGCCGGATGACCGGACCCGCCCGTACCGCTGTGGCGGAGCGGGCGGGTCGACCCAGGCGTTCCGCTCCGCCGGCGTCAGGCCCGTCTCAGTGGACGGGCCCCGCCGGCTCGGCGGTGCCGTCCGCTCGGGCCGGCAGGAGCACGGCGGTGACGACCACGGCCACAGACAGCACGGCGCCGATGACGAACGCCAGCCGCATGCCGTCGAGGTCGGCGAGCGCCTCTGCGACTCCCGCGGATCGCAGGGCATCGGCTCGCGCGCTCATCACGGTGATCACGAGCGCGGTGCCGAAGGCCGCGGCGACCTGCTGCAGCGTGCTGAGGATCGAGCTGCCGTGGGAGTAGAGGTGCGGGGGCACCGCTCCGAGCCCGAGGGTGAACACCGGGGTGAAGGTCGCGGCCAGGCTCACCATCAGCAGCGCGTGCAGCGCCAGGAGCTGCCAGTAGGGCATGGTCATGGTGACCTGGGTGAAGCCGGCGAGCGCGAGCGCGATCCCGATCGCGCCGGGAATGACCAGAACCCGGCCGCCGAACCGGTCGAACAGGCGGCCGACGGGGGGACCGAGCAGGCCCATCGCGAGGCCGCCCGGCATCACGAGGAGTCCGGTCTCCAGAGGGCTGAGCTCGCGGACGTTCTGCAGGTACAACGGCAGCAGGATCATCGAACCGAGCATCGCCATGAAGGACACCGCCATCAGGATCAGCGCGACCGTGTAGGTGCGGTGGCGCAGGGTGCGCAGGTCCATCAGCGGCACGCCGCGCTTCTGCAGCGACATCTGGCGGACGACGAAGACGGCGATGGCGGCCAGGCCGCCCCCCACGATCGCGGCGGCCACGCGGACGTCGCCGCCCTCGAACCGGCTGAGCCCGTAGACCAGGCCGCCGAAGCCCACGGCCGAGGTGACCACGCTCAACCAGTCGATCGCGCTGACCTGGGTCTCTCCGACGTTCTTGAGCTGCTTCAGGCCGCTCCACGTGATTATCGCGGCGATGGGAAGCACCACGGCGAACAGCAACCGCCAGGAGCCGAACTGGAGGATCACGCCCGAGACCGTCGGGCCCATCGCGGGCGCGACCGAGATGGCGAGGCTGACGTTGCCCATCACGCGGCCCCGCTCCGACTCGGGCACGACCTGCATCAACGTGGTCATCAGCAGCGGCATCATCACGGCCGTCCCGCATGCCTGGACGATGCGGGCGCCCAGCAGCACCTCGAACGACGGCGCGACGGCGGCCAGCGCCGTGCCGAGCAGGAACAGGCCCATCGCGGTGGCGTACGCGCTGCGGGTGGACACCCGCTGCAGGAACCATCCGGTGATCGGGATGACGGCGGCCATGGTCAGCATGAAGGCGGTCGAGAGCCACTGCGCGGTCTGCTCCGTGATGTGCAGAGCGCCCATCAGCCGCGGGATCGCGTTGATCATGATCGTCTCGTTGAGGATGACCACGAACGTGGCGAGCACCAGCAGCCGGATCACGGCCGGGGTGCCTCTCGAAACCGCGGTCTCGGGTTCGGCTGGGGAGTCGACCTGTGCGATGGACATGGCACCTCGATCAAGGGTTGTAGGGGGACGACGTGGTCGCTGCTGGCGTCCCAGCCTGGGCTCCCACAAGGACTTGAGGTTCATGGCAAGCCTGACAGGTGCCACCGACAAAAATCCTCGCCCACGACCCGCTGATCTCCCCCACGCCCGCGTGCCGGTCGGCGCGCGTGCCGTCCGACGGAAAAGGGCCGGGGGTCAAGCACCCGCCGGATCTCCCGGCGGCCCGTCATGGTTCCGTAAGCATTCACGCGGCCGGGCGACGGTACGGTCGCGACTGTGCTTCCGAATGTCCTTTCCGGCGCGGCCGGCGCTGATCGCCATTCACCGCCGTGCCGGGAAAAGAGGCCACGCTATGGTGCGTGATTCCGTCATGAGAGAACGGGCCGAAACGCTTCTCCGAAGTGTGCCCGGCCGTTTCGGCAGCGTGCTGCATTCCGAGCGCGTGGCCGCCCGGCTCGGCATGTGGCTCGGGATCAGCTTCACCGTGGCCTTCGCGACCGGCCTGTTCAGCCACTTCATGCAGCATCCACCCGGCCGGCTGTCGTGGCCGTCCCGGCCGGTCGGGCTTTATCGGGTCACGCAGGGACTCCACGTCATAGGCGGGCTGGCGACGATTCCGCTGCTTTTCGCGAAGCTCTGGACCGTGTATCCGAAGCTGTGGCAGTGGCCGCCCTTCCGGTCGCTCTCCCACGCCGTGGAACGCGGGCTCGTGCTCGTTCTCGTCGGCGCTTCACTGTTCCAGTTGATCACTGGATTGCTGAACATCTCGTACGTTTACCTGTGGCCGTTCTCTTTTCCCGTCGCGCATTACTGGACGGCCTATCTCCTGTACGGCGCCCTGATCATCCATGTCGTCAACGAATGGGCGAAGATACGCAGGCACCTGTGGACCCGGGAGCAGGTCGACCCCCGGGAGACGGTGACGGCGCGGCGCCGCTTCCTCGGCACCGTGGCCGCCGCGTCGGGCCTGACCGTCCTGTTCACGGTGGGCGAGACGTACGCGCCGCTTTCCAGGCTCGCCCTGCTGGCGCCGCGCGACCCGCACGTCGGCCCGCAGGGCCTGCCGGTCAACAAGTCGGCCGCGGCGGCGGGAGTGACCACCGTGATCCACGACCCGGGATACCGGCTCACCGTGACCGGTGCGGTGCGCACGCCGCTGTCCCTGACGTACGACGACCTGCTGCGCCTCCCCCAGCACACCGTGCGGCTGCCGATCGCCTGCGTGGAGGGCTGGAGCGCCGAGGCCGAGTGGTCGGGCATCCGGCTGCGCGACCTCGCCGCCCTGGCGGGCATCGCGCCGGACGCCATTCTCACGGTGGAGTCGCTGGAGAGGGGCGGGGGCTACCGGTCGAGCGAGGTGCGGCCACCGCACTGGAACGACCCGCTCACGCTGCTGGCGCTGCGGATCGGCGGCGCGCCGCTCGCGCCCGACCACGGTTTCCCCGTACGGCTGATCGCGCCGAACCGGCCGGGCGTGCTGCAGACCAAATGGGTGACGAAGGTGGTGGCTGCGTGAACGCACGGCGCCTCCTGAGATGCGTGAACGCACGGCGCCTCCTGAGATGCGTGAACGCACCGGGCCTCCTGAGATGCGTGAACGCACCGGGCCTGCTGGGATACGGAATCGGCGGCGGCCTGATCATCACAGGACTCGCCGGCCTGCTCGTGGACGCCCGCCACAGCGACCCGCTCGGCTGGGCCCTGTGGTTCGGCGGCCTGGTCGTGGCGCACGACGGGGTGCTCGTGCCGCTCGTCCTGCTCGTCGGCGTGGCCGTCGGGAGGCTGCGCACGCCGTCGTGGGTGCGGGCCGGGCTGATCGTCGCGGCCGTGCTGTCGTTCGTCGCCCTGCCGATGGTCACCGGTCTCGGCCGCCGGGCCGACAATCCCTCACTCCTGCCGCTGGACTATGGACGCAACCTGCTCGTCGTCCTGGGCCTGGTCGCGCTCGTGACGGCGGTCGCCGCGATCGCCACGCGGCTGAGGCGCCGGCGCGGTTAGCAACGCGCTCAGCCGGTGGTTGGTCTCGGTCACGGCGTCGACGAGGTCCCGGTAGGGCTCGTCCCACGGGTCCTTCAGCCCGAAGCCGCGGTGGGGGTTCTCCAGCCAGCTGCACCAGTGCCAGCCCAGGCACCACGGGCGGGCGGCGAACGCCTCGGCCGCCGCCGCGTACCCCTCGCCGCGTTCACGCTGGTCCCGGCAGGAGCCCGTACGGCCAGGGCTCATCGTCGTCGGGCACCAGTTGCCGGTATCGGCGATCAGGACGGGCCGGGTGGTGCGCTCGTGCCATCGTTCGATGCGGTCGAGCGCCGCGTCGAGGTGGCCGGGCCCGGGAGGGGGAAACGTCTGCACCGACAGCACGTCGACGTACGGCGCCATGGCGTCGAGCACCGGCTCGGGCACCCCGGCCCGGGTGCCGTACCGGTCGCCGAGGATCAGGTGGCAGGGATCATGGCGCCGGATCGCCTCGGTGGCGACGCGATAGTAGGCCTCCGCGATCGCGGGGAGCTCGTCGGGCGGAAAGCCGCCGCCTGCCGGGTGCGGGCCCCAGCAGGGCACGTCGACGAGGAAGTAGCCGAGCAGGTTCGGGTCGTCCGGGCGGCACACCGTCCTGGCCAGGTGGTCGCACCACTCCGCGAAGGCCGGCGCACGAGGATCGCGGTAGGCCGGCGACCCGTTCCACAGCTCGATCTCGGCCACCCGGAGCGACAGCGTGTACGGCAGGCCCGTCCCGGCGAGCTCGCCGGGCGGCAGGCCGTCCGAGTGTCCCAGGTCGACACGGCCGCCCTCCGTGGCGAGGCCGGCGCCGCTGACGTACTCCGAGGTCCAGCCGATCGTGTTGAACCCCCACGAGGTCATCTCGGGCACCAGGCCCTCGCGCAGCCAGCGTCCGCGTGATCCCCCATAACGCGTCCGGTAGATCCCGATGTTGTGCGGATAACGCAGGTTGGTGTCGTCCGCGTGGACGACCCCGATGGACAGGAACGGGGACCCGTCAGGCGTACGCAGCGACCAGCGGTCACGCCGCTCGACGGTGAAGCGACCTCCGGCGGCAGGGTCTCCGGTCACAGCGCTCCTCCTTCGCGACTTCGGCGAGACGAGATGCCTCGTCTCGTCACGACCTTACACGAGACGAGATGTCTCGTCTCACCCTCGGCTACAGTGGGCCCATGCCCGCCGATCCCGCCCGTCGCAGCCAGGAGTCCTGGCGGGCGATCCTCGACGCCGCGTACGCGCTGTTCGTGGAGGGCGGCTACCAGTCGGTCACCGTGGGCGGCATCGCCGCCAGGGCGGGCGTGGGCCGGCAGACGCTGTATCGGTGGTGGCCCTCCAAGGCGGCGGTCGTCTTCGAGGCGTTCCTCGACAAGGTGAGCATCGGCCCCTTCCCCGCCGACGGCCCCCGCCCCGCCGACAGCCCTCTCCCTGCTGACGGGGACCTCGCCACGCTCCTGCGCGCCTACGCGCACGGATTCCTCACCCTGTATGTGGACGGGGCCGGGGGAAGCCGGCTACGGGAACTGATCGGCGCCGCGCAGACCGACCCCGACCTGGCCCGTGCAATGGCGGAGCAGTGGTTCGAGCCCCGGCGGGCACCCGTGCGAGAGGCGCTGCGCGAGGCGCAGCGGGCCGGGCTCGTCCGCGCCGACGTCGATCCGGACACGGCTCTCGACCTCGTCTTCGCGCCGCTGCACTATCGGCTGCTGGTGTCGGGACAGCCCCTCGACGCCGCGTACGCCGACGCCGTGGTCGACCTCTGCCTCCACGCGCTGCGCTAGATCGTGTCGGACACCGCGGCCAGCAGGCCCTCGAAATCCTCGCTGCAGGGGCCGCAGGCGCGCAGGTGAGCGGCGATCCCCGGGTATCGCCGCCGCGCGTCATCCGGGTGCCGCGCCACGAGTTCGACGTACACGTGGAGCAGGTCCAGCGCCTTGTCGCAGCCCACGTCGCGCGGGTCGGTGCTCAAAAACCGATCGAGCTCGTCCCAGCCGTTCATGACCGCCTCGCAGTGCCGATGTCCAGATAGCCGCGGGCGACGAGCGCGTCGCGCAGCTTGCGTCTGGCGTCGAACATCGCCTTGTAGATCGCGTTGCGGTTGGTGCCCAGCTCGACGGCCACAGCGTCGGACGGGACGCCCTCCAGCACGATCGCGACGAAGATCCGGCGCTGCCGTTCGGTGAGCTCCTCGTCCACCGCCCGGTGCAGCGCGTCGAGCAGGTCGCGCCCCTCGGAGCGTTCGGCCGGGTCGAGCCCGAACCGGTCGGGCAGGCGCTCCCAGTCCTCCACCTCCAGCGGCACCCCCGGGTCACGCCAGAAGTGCCGGCCGAGCTTGGCCGACACCTCCAGAACGGCGAACTTGTAGGCCCAGGTGGTGAACCGGCTCTCACCGCGGAACTGATCGAGCTTCGCCGTGATGGCCAGCAGGGCGTCGGCGGCGGCCTGATGCGCCACGTCGTCCAGCTCGGGTCCGGACAGGCGCAGTCGCGGGGCACGCCTGCGCACCTCGTTGCCCGCCACGCGCAGCAGGATCGCGTGCAGCCGTTCCACGGCCGCCTCCCGCTCCGCTCCGGCGCCGCCGAGCGTACGCAGCCACTCGGCCGACTCCGGGTCGGCCGAGGCGAGGGTGGCCTGGTGCTGCCCGAGGCCGTGATCCGCCGCCATACGTCGATGCTATTTGACCGAACCCGGGAGGTAAGACCTCGGCCCGTGGTGACGCGAAGACAGTGACAACCCGAATTCCGAGACGACAGGGACAGCGACATGACACTGCTCAACCCCGGTGACCGTTTTCCGGATCTGGACGTGACCCTTCCCGGCGGAGAGAGCCTGCACCTGCCCGACGCGCTGGCCGGAAGCTTCGGCGTCGTGCTCTTCTACCGGGGTTCGTGGTGCCCCTACTGCAAGGCGCAGCTGCGCGCCTTCCAGCGGTCGCTGGACGCCCTGGGCGGCGTCGAGGCCAAGGTGGTGGCCCTGTCGGTGGACGACGAGGCCACGACGAAGGAACTGGTCAGCACCCTCCGGCTGGACTTCCCGGTCGGTCACAGCGCCGACCCGGACCAGCTGGCCCGCGCGACCGGCGCCTTCGTCAACGACGACCCCCGGTATGTCCAGTCGACCGGCTTCGTGCTCGACCCTGACGGCCGGGTCGTCGTCAGCGTCTACTCCAGTGGCGCGATCGGCCGCCTCGTGCCCGACGACGTCGTCGGGCTGATCCGTTACATCAAGGACCACTCGCCCGCCGCCTGACCTGCCACCCACACAGGGCGACAGGCGCGACAGGAGCGACAGTGACCCGGGCAGGCCGGCCCGCCACCGGCCTGCCCGGACGGCTCCCTCAGCTGATCGTGATGTCCGAGATGTCGACGGTGATGGGAGCCCAGGAGAGGTCCGGCGTGCCGTCCTCGTTCCGCCGGTGGATGTGCCGCTCGACCGGGACGGGGATGCCGTCCACCACCTCGTGCGCCCGGATGTAGTGCGCCACCTCCGTACGGCCGTTCACGTCGGGCTGGTAGTCCATCCGCCGCAACAGCCCGGAGTCGTCGTAGTAGTAGAGCTGCGTCGCGTTGTGCGTGTGGATCGACGGCGGATAGGTGACGCTCAGCACCCGCCACTTCTCGCCGTTCTCTGTCCACGGCTCCACCTCGTGCGCCTCGACCCCCGGCCAGGTGAAGACGTACGGCTCGACGAGGTAATGCCAGACGGCATAGCCGCGGAAGTACGCGATCTGGCCCAGATTCCAGGGTGTGTCCTGCGCGTAGCCGTCGAAGGTGGAGCGCGGCTCGGGCAGATCGGCCAGCACCTCGCCGTCCCGGCCGGTGACGGTCACCCGGTCCGACTCGCTGTCGTACACGACCGTGCGGCCGGTCTCGGGCCGGCGATGGACGATGCGCTCCTTCTGGAGGCTCACCTCCACCACGTCGTCGCCGGCGAAGCCGGGCTGACCCTTGAACTCCCAGAAGGGACCCCCGGAGGTGATGCGCGCGGTGAGGGTCGACAGGTTCTTCCAGCGTTCGAGTCCGCCGTGGGCCTCCATGACGCGGGCGAGCAGTGCGTCCATCCATAACTCCTAACTTCGCACCGATTGCTCCTAAAGTAGGACCAGTCGCTCCTAGAGTAAAGTTGACCTGTGTCACAGCGAAGCTATGGGGACGGATGCGGCACCGCCCTGGCGCTCGACGTCGTCGGTGAGCGCTGGGCCCTGCACATCGTGCGGGAGCTGGTCTTCGGCCCGAAGAGGTTTCGCGACCTGCGCAACGCTCTCCCCAACGCCAGCCAGAACGTGCTCAGCCAGCGCCTGCGCGAGCTGGAGAACGAAGGGGTGGTCCGCCGGGTGGAGCTAGGCCCGCCGGTCAGCGCCCGGGCCTACGAGCTGACCCAAAGCGGCCGGGAGCTCGAACCGGTGCTGGTCGAGCTAGCCCGCTGGGGTGCGCGCCGGGCGACACTGGACGGCGCCGAGATGAGCACCGACGCGTTCATGCTGCTGCTCAAGGTGTTCTACCGGCCACCCGGCCCGGACACGCCGGCCCTGGCGGTCCGGCTGGTCGTGGGCGTGGACGCGTTTGACATCACGGCCACGCCGTACGGGGTGAGCGTCGTGCGCGGCGGACACTCGGAGGTGCACGCGACGGTGCGCGCCGATGTCCGTACGCTGCGGGCCCTGATCTTCACCGGCCTCACGGTGGCCGAGGCGGCCGACGCCGGTGACGCGCTGGTGACCGGTGACACCGACGCGGCCCAGCGGTTCTTCCGACTCTTCGACAAGGGCCGCTAATCAAGGTGCCGCACTGGCGCGGCGGTCTCCAGGGCCGTGCCCTGGGCGGTGGCGGTGACCCGGTGGACAGCGGCGCCGGGCACCCGTGAGACAGCTGCGCTGGGTCCGCCGAGCCGAGGGGGCCGGACAGAGGGCGGTATTTCGATTGACACCGGCGCGGGCCTGTGTGGAGGGTGGCGGGGTGTCCGATGATCTGCCGCTGGAGGTACGCGCGGCTTTCGGGGTTCCCTCCGGTCCCGCGCGGCTGTTGCCCGGAGGTGGCGGCACCTGCTGGCAGGCGGGTGAGCTGGTGTTCAAGCCCGCCCCGCGTCCGGCGGTGGCGTCGTGGCTGGCCGAGGTGTTCGCCGGGGTGTCCGACGGGCTGTTCGACGGGCTGTTCGACGATCTGCGCGGTCCGGGTTTCCGGGTGCCCCGGCCCGTACGCGCGGCCGACGGCTCGTGGGTCGCCGGCGGGTGGGCGGCGTGGACCGTTGTCGAGGGCGAAACTGATCCGGTGGCGCGGTGGCCGGAGCTCGTCGCGGCCAGCCGGGCCTTCCACGCGGCCCTCGTCGGCATCCCCGCTCCGAGCTGGCTGGGACGCGGCAGAAACCGCTGGGCGGTGGCCGAACGGGTGGCGTGGGACGAGGCCGAGGTCGAGCTGGCGCCGGAACTGTCGGATCTGGTGGAGGCCCTGCGCGCGGCCACCCGCCCGGTGCGGCTGCCCAACCAGCTCGTGCACTGTGACATCGCGGGCAACGTGCTGTTCGCGGATGGGCAGCCGCCGGCGGTCATCGACTTCTCACCCAGCTGGCGGCCGGCGGGCTACGCCTTGGCGGTCGCCGCCGTGGACCTGCTGGCCTGGTCCGCCGCACCGCCCGGCATCCTCGACAAACTGGACGGCGAGGACGACATCGACCAGCTGTTGCTGCGCGCCCTGATATGGCGCCTGGTCACCGAGTCGCTCGGCCGGCCGGACCGGGACAGCAGGCAGGCGGTCCGCCGCGCCAACGAACCGGTGGTCGAACTGCTGCTGTCGCGCGTGTCCGGGCGGCCCGTGACCACCGGCCCGGCGACCGACGCCGACATCGCCGCCTCGACCGGCCGCGCGCTCGGCTGCGAGATCACCGGTCTGCGACCGGTCACCGGCGGGCATTCCGTGGCGCGAATCGCCGACCGTGCCGGTGGCGGTTCGGTGTTCGTCAAGGCCGCCGCACCCGCCGAACTCGATGTGGAGTCGGCGGTGTACGAGGCCCTGGGCGACCGCCCGTTCCTGCCGCGGCTGCTGGCGAGCACCCGCGAGCCGGCGCCGATGCTCGTGCTGGAAATGCTGGAGCAGGACCACTGGGTCACCGAGTGGACCACACCCCTGATCGCAGCAACCAGGAACCTGCTCCACGAGGTGCACACCCTGCCCGCGCCGTCCGACGTACCGGTGTTGCGGGAGGTGGCCAACCCCTGGGAAGCCATCGCCGCCGACCCGGCCCGCCTGCTGCGCATGGGCGTGTGTTCGCGCCGGTGGCTGGCCGAACACCTGGACACGCTCCATGCCGCCGCTGCCGAGGCACCCGTCGAGGGGGACAGCCTGATCCACCGCGACGTACGCGCGGCGAACCTCTGGTGGCACGACGGCCGCCTGGTGCTGGCCGACTGGGCGTCGGCGGCGATCGGCGATCCCTGGCTCGACCACCACCTCTGGCTCGTCGCCCTGCACGCCGAAGGCGGCCCCGCACCGGACACCGACCAGGGGCCGCACGCCACGGGCCACGCCGCACTGATCGCCGGGCAACAACCCCTGCTCGCCCCGGCGCGCGACGCCAATCCGGCCCTGTTCGACCAACGCCGGCGCCGCCTCACCGTCGCCCTCTCCTGGGCGGCCCGCCTCCTGCACATCCCACCCCCACAGCCACCGACCTGACGCGCGTCGCTGAACCGGGCCGGGTTGGCCGGCTGAGGTCAAGGCGGCCGGGCCGATTTGTCTCACCTACGCGTCGGAAGGACATCCGCAATGCTCGACTTCGAGGCGACCGCCGGCGGCGAGCCGCTTGACGCCCTCGCCATCCCCCGCAGGTCGGGCACCGAGCCGTTCACACAGGCCGGGGCTGCGGCAGGTGCCGTCCTGGCCGACTTCTGGGCGTGGGCATGCTCCGACCTGATGAGCAATCGGCTGCGCGGTGTCCTCGCCGAGTACATCGTTGCGTTGGCCATGGGTGCTGGCGATGGCATTCGCACGGAGTGGGATGCGGTCGACCTGCGGCTGCCCGGCGGGCTGGACGTCGAGGTCAAATCGGCGGCTTACGTGCAGTCGTGGAGTCAGCAGCGGCTGTCACGCATCGAGTTCAACGTCGCCCCCGCCAAAGGATGGGATGCCCGGACGAACACTGTGGCGACGGTGCCATGCCGCCCAAGCCGGGTATACGTCTTCTGCCTCCTGCATCACACCGATAAGGCGACGGTCAACCCGCTCGACCTGGACCAGTGGGAGTTCTACGTCACCCCGACCACGATGCTGGACGCCGCGTTGGGCACCCAGGCGCGGGTGTCACTGGCGCGGCTGCAGACCATCACCCCCAATTCCGTGACGTTCGGCGAGCTCGCAGCCCGCATCACGGAGTGCGTGGAGGGCTGACACGTAGCGGGCCGGCCCGCCCCGCATCTAGTCGTCCACCTCGTCGGGTGGGCTGACGATGGAGCCCTTGCCCGGCTTGGTCGTGATCAAGCTTCTCTTCCCACTTTTTTGAATGCGTCTGATCGAGATGTGAGGCGAAGGTGGCGCCTCGCCTTCAGGCCCCAGCCGTCGCAGGCTGTCCGCCGAAGCTGATGCTCGTGGAACGCTGATGGCAGGCCAGCGGTCTCTGGGGCAGGGAACCGACCCAAGCTGATCGTCCGCCACGGCAGACCATAGGCCAGTACGTGTCAGAGGGGAAGATCTTGGCTCTACCGAAAGTGAGCCAGCACTACTGATCATTGGTGCTCCAGGGTTGTCGATCGTCCGACGGCACGCTGAAGCCGGCGCCGGAACTGGAGGCGGGCTCGTCAGCCGGCAGAGGTCTATTCTGACGACGAGGCGTAACCGAATCCGCCAGCCGCGGTCGTAGGAAGTCGGCCCCACCCGTGTCGGACCTTTGACCTGCGGTTTCAGGATGCGAAGGGTTCCGTCACAGCGGTAGCGTGCAGGCGTAACAGCTTGGAGGTCAACGATGCCCACCCCGCATCAAGACAGCGAGGCACTGATTCCCCGCCCGCCACTTACCACCGCCGCCCTCAGGGCAGCAGTCGCCCAGATTGCTCCCGCATATCTCAACCAGTTCGTCGACCACCTCGACCAGGCGACAGAGCAGGCGGCGCGCCAGAGCACCGTGGCACCTCTGCAGAACTTCATACAGCAGTGGGGCGAGTTCGTGGCGATACACCGTCGTCCCGCCCTAGCGGCCCGCCTCCGAGCGTTGGAGACGGAAGTCGCCGCCGCGACCGACAGAACCAAACTGGACACAGCCCTGGCCGAGATCAACGAGATCACAACGTCCGCACGCCAAGAGGCAGTTGGTGACTGACGCCTGGACCTGGGAGTACAACCCCGACGCCGAGCATGTCATTGCCGGGTTCCCCCCGACCGTCATCCTCGAGGTCGAGCGGCTTGCCGACCAACTCGCAATCCTCGGAAGGGATGCGGTCCATGCCGGTAGAGGCCCGTTGCACGGTGGAGGCCTTCGGACACTCGATCTGTACGGCGGCCGCGGCTTCCTCAACTTCATTGTCGCGGAGCATCTGCGCCTTGTGCTGATCGTTCGCGTTACCTGGATGGATTGACGCGACCTCGCGCGCACCACAGCGGGCCCTGGTCCTGCGCGCCACCGAACGCGACGAGCAGGCCGACTCAGCGGGCAACGCTCAGGCACGCCCCCCGACGGAACCGCCCGTCACCGGAGCGGGAAGACCTCGCCGAGGCCACGGCCTCCATGTCCGTGATCGCACAATCCCAGGGTCACGAACGCCTGCCAGCAAGGGTGTTAGCAAAAGGCCCTCCTGCCGGTTCCACCACATCGGCATCGGACGAACCCACGCCCGAACCCACGTCATCCTGCTCGTCGACGATCTCCACGTCCGCGTGGTCAACGCCACCACGGGAGAGCTCCTCCGCGAGCTGACCATTGACCCCACCCGCGACTACCAACCCCAGTACACAAAGAAACCCCCGAACCCGTAGGTTCGAGGGTTTCCGATGTCTTGCGACATCACAGAGCGGAGAGCGTGGGATTCGAACCCACGAGACCGGTCACCCGGCCTAGCGGTTTTCAAGACCGCCGCCATCGTCCACTAGGCGAGCTCTCCCCGGCGCCCCCTGCTGGAACGCCACGCAGCAGCCTAGTCTCTCACTCCCCCGCGCGTGACCGCGACCGTGAAAGAGATCATCCGCGCCCGCTCACAGGTGGTCCGGGATCTCCGAGAACCTGGGCGCGGCCAGCGCGTGCGGCCCGGCGAAGCCGTCGCCCACGGAGGCCGCCAGGCGGAGGTAGGCGTCCCTCGTGGCCTGCTGGAGACGGTCCAGGTCGATCTCCGCGCCCTCCTCCAGATGGGCGTCGTACGGCACCCGCACCACGGTGCGGCAGCGGGCGGCGAAGTGGGCCTCCAGCTTGTCGAGATCCACCGTGGACTTCGACCGCGGCCGTACGCTGCAGAGCACCACGGTGGCGGCCCGGACGAGGTCGCCGTAGTGGTGCGCCTCCAGCCAGTCCAGCGTGGCCGAGGCCGCCCGGGCACCGTCCACGGACGGCGAGCTGACCAGCACGATCTGGTCGGCCATGCCGAGCACCCCCGACATGGCGGAGTGCAGGAGACCTGTGCCGCAGTCGGTGATGCAGATGGAGTAGAAGTTCTCCAGCACGTTCGCCACCGCGTGGTAGTCCTTGGCGCTGAACGCCTCCGACACCGACGGGTCGCGGTCGGACGCCAGGATCTCCAGCCGCGAGGGTGTCTGCGAGGTGAAGGCCCGGATGTCCACATAGCGCTTGATCTGCGCGCGCTCGTTCAGCAGGTCGCGGACGGTGGCCGCGGTCTCCAGCTCGACCTTGTCGGAGAGCGTTCCGCGGTCGGGGTTGGCGTCGACCGCGATGACACGGTCGCCGCGCACCTGCGCGAGCGTGGCGCCGAGCCCGACGGTCGTCGTGGTCTTGCCCACCCCGCCCTTGAGGCTGAGCACGGCGACCCGGTGGTGACCGGTGGCGACGGGTGTGCGGGCACGCTGCACGAGCTCACGACGCCGCCGCACCTCCGGGGCCTCACCCGGCTTGATCAGCCCGGCGGACGCCTTGTAGACCAGCCGCCGCCAGCCCGTCGCGGGAGCGTTCCGCCGCCCCCGCAGCAGCGTGACCGGGTCGAGGCTGTCGGCGGTCGGCTTCGAGCCTGCCGACTTCCCCGTCGTACGCGCGGGCGAGCTGAAGGCGGAGACGGGAGCCGGCCGGCGCGGGGCCTGGTACGCCTCCCGCTCCGCCACCGCGTCCCGTTCCACGGCCGGCGTCTCGACGGGCGCGGGGCTCGGCGCCGAGGCGCGCTCGGGCGTGGGCTGAGGCGCCGGCGACGCTGCGGGCTGCGGCGAAGGCGCCGGTGCAGGCGCGGACATCGGTGCAGGCGGGGGCGGAGGTGCCGGCGCCGCGACCGGACCCGGCTCGTACGGCTTTCGCTCCTCGGCGGCCAAGTCCTCCCGCAGCGAGCCGGTGAAGCGGTCGTCGGCGAAGTCGGGCACGGCCTCAGCCCTGGGGGTGGCGAACGGAGACGGGATCTCCGTTGGCGCGGGCGGCTCCTCCGGCTCATCGGAGAGGTCGGGTTCCTGCTGGGCGGCCGGCACCGGCACGGCCGGCTCCAGCCAGCCCCGCAGCGGCTCCTTGGCGGACGACGCCCCGGATGCCTGGGAGACGGACTCGCTGCCGGAGAACGCGCCGATGTTCTTGTAGGCGTCGGTGTCCGCCGGGGAGCCGTGGAAGGCACCACTCAACAGAGGGGTGGTGAAGGACGAGGCACCGCCCGGCTGGGAGTGGCCGTCATCCTCCGTCTGCGCCCGGTCGTCGCCCGGCGTCTCCGCCGTCGCGTTCGAGGTCTCCTCCGAGGACTTCGATTGCGAGCCCGAAGAAGCGTCGGAAGACCCCGGGGAGGACGGCTCCGCAGAACGGTCCGATACCTGCTCGGAGTCCGACGCCGCCCCGAAACCAGCCGTCCCAAGATCGAACGACGGGGCCTTCACCGGTCCCGTCGAGGTGGCGGACTCCTCGGCCCTCGTTTCCGGCGGCGTGCCGAACGCGGTGCCCGCGGTGGACGACTCGGCCGGGGCGTTCTCACGCGTGTCCGCGGGCGAGGACGCAGACGAGGACGCGGGCCTGGTCACGAAGGCCGTCGTGTCACTCAAGTTCGTCGTCTCGCCGAAACCCGTGTCGCCATAACCCGTGTCGCCGAAGCCCGGGTCGCGCACGGCCGCGTCACCGAACTTCGTGTCACCGAAGCGCGCAGTGTCGCCAAAACCCGGGTCGCCGAAGCCCGCGTCACCGAAGCCCGCGTCACCGAAGCCTGGGTCGCGGAAGTTCGTCTCCCCGCCATACCCCGCCCCAAATTCGGACTTTTTGCCGCTTTCATACCCAAAACGGTCCGAATAGTCGGGGTCGAAGAGGGGGTCGCGGACGGGACCGGTGGACGACGACTCGGACGTCTGCACGTCCTCCTGCCCCGGAGCGCCATAAGCGGAGCCGGTAGCACTGTCGGCCGCGCCGCGGAGCAGGCCGCCGGAGGCGGGCTCGGCCGGTACGAGGCTCCAGGGGTCGGCCGGGTACGGCGAGGCGGGCTCGGGGTCGGCGGCCGGTGGCGGCGGTGGAGAGGCGAGCGTGGCCGAGGTGACCGCGCTGACCGCTATCTCCACCTCGTCGGGCATTTCCTTGATCGCGTCAAGCCATGCCAGCTGGTCTTCGAGAGAATGGGGATCCTCACGATCATGTCTCGCCACCGTGTACCCCCTCGGGCTGGGCTAATGGGGTAGCAAACACATTGCAGATTAGCGCCCCGTAATACGGTGAATGCGGGCAACCGCCGAGTTCTCCGCCACGCTACTTTAGGTCACATGCGTGCGATCGTGATTTCCGAACCCGGCGGACCCGAGGTTTTGGCCTGGCAGGAAGTGCCCGACCCGCGTCCCGGCCCAGGTGAGGTGCTCATCGAGGTCGCCGCCTCGGCTGTCAACCGCGCGGATCTGCTCCAGCGGCTCGGCTTCTACCCACCGCCGCCCGGAGCCTCCGAGATCCCCGGACTCGAGTGCTCCGGCACGATCATCGAGGTCGGCGAGAACGTCCCGCATCTCGCGCCCGGCGACCGCGTCTGCGCCCTGCTGGCGGGCGGCGGGTACGCCGAGCGGGTGGCGGTGCCCTGGCAGCAGGTGATGCCGGTGCCGGAGGGCGTCGCGCTGGACGAGGCCGCCGCTCTTCCCGAGGTCGCCTGCACGGTCTGGTCGAACGTCTTCATGACCGCCCGCCTGCGGAAGGGCGAGACCCTGCTCGTCCACGGCGGCGCGAGCGGCATCGGCACGATGGCCATCCAGCTCGCCAAGGCGTACGGCTCCCGCGTGCTCGTGACGGCCGGCTCCGCGGACAAGCTCGCGCGCTGCCGCGAGCTCGGCGCGGACGAGGGCGTCAACTATCGCGAGGAGGACTTCGCCGAGCGGTTCAAGGGCCAGGCCGACGTCATCCTCGACATCATCGGCGCGAAGTATCTGCCCGGGAACCTGCGCGCCCTCGCCACCGGCGGCCGCCTGGTCGTCATCGGCCTGCAGGGCGGCGCGAAGGGCGAGCTCGACCTCGGCACGCTGCTCGCCAAGCGGGCCTCGATCCACGCGACCGGGCTGCGCAACCGTCCGGTGGACGAAAAGGGCGCGATCTGCCGGGGCGTGGTGGACAACGTGTGGCCGCTCGTCGCCGCCGGTGCCGTACGGCCCGTGGTGCACGCGCGGATCCCTCTCGACCAGGCGGCCCGCGCCCATCGGATGCTCGAAGAGGGTGAACACATCGGAAAGCTGCTGCTGGTCAGGTGAGTTAAGTTGATGGGGTGAGCACGGTGTGCCCCGGCGAATCAGGAGTTGTAAACGATCGATGAACGCAGACGAGAGCACGCCGCAGATCGTGGTCGTGGGGCCACAGGGCCTTTCGGTCTCCGGCGGCAACGGTAAGGGCGAGCACGAGGAGCGGTCCGTCGCCGACCTGGTGGAGCAGCCCGCCAAGGTGATGCGGATCGGCAGCATGATCCGCCAGCTGTTGGAGGAGGTGCGCGCCGCTCCCCTCGACGACGCCAGCCGCAAGCGGCTCAAGGACATCCACCAGAGCTCGATCAAGGAGCTCGAGGAGGGCCTGGCCCCCGAGCTGGTGGAGGAGCTGGAACGGCTGTCCCTGCCGTTCAGCGACGAGAACGAGACCCCGCCGAGCGACGCGGAGCTGAGGGTCGCGCACGCCCAGCTCGTCGGCTGGCTTGAGGGCCTGTTCCACGGCATCCAGACCACGCTGTTCGCCCAGCAGATGGCCGCTCGCGCGCAGCTGGAGCAGATGCGCCGCGCGCTCCCCGGCGGCATGACCCAGGGCGGGCAGGACGACCAGGGCCACCGCGCGGGCGGCCCCTACCTGTAAACCCCCGGCACGAGCCTCCGGCACGGACCCCCTTACGGCCCCCCGGCGCCGGGAGGCCCAGAACGGCTCATAACGGCCTATAACGGCTCTGAACGACTCAGAACAGGGTCTCCAGCACGACCGCCACACCGTCGTCGTTGTTGGCCGCCGTCACGTGATCGACGGCGGCCAGCACGTCGCGGTGGGCGTTCGCCACGGCGTACGACGTGCCGGCCCAGGTCAGCATCGGCAGGTCGTTCGGCATGTCCCCGAAGGCGACCACCTCGGCGGGCTTGATCCCCATCTCCTCGGCCAGCGTGGCCAGCGCCGTGGCCTTCGTCACACCGTGCGCGCTCATCTCGATCAGCGCACGCCCGCTGGAGTGGGTCGGGGTCACGAGGTCGCCGACGATCTCCAGCACCCCCTCGTGCAACTCGTCGGGGTCCATCGAGGGGTGCTGCGCGAGTAGTTTGGCGCACGGCCGGGACGTCAGCGCCGCGACGGCCACGATCTGCCTGTAGGACAGCTCCCGGGCGTCCCAGCGCCCCAGCACGTAGGCGGCCTCGTGCGCGAAGCCCCCCTCGTACTCGACGGAGAACCTGAGGCCGGGCACCTGCCGCCGCAGCCGGGCGACGCACTCTTCGAGCACGTCGGTGGCGATCAGGCGCGACTCGACGATCTCCTCGGTATGGAGGTCGTACACGAGCGCGCCGTTCGCGCAGATCGCCAGCCCGCGGTGCCGTACGGCTCCCGCGACGCTGTGCATCCACCGGGGCGGCCGGCCGGTCACGAAGACGAGAGCGCCGCCGGCCTCTTCCACCCGGGCGAAGGCGGCGGCGGTACGCGGAGAGATCGTGCCGTCGGTGCGCAGGGCGGTGCCGTCGAGGTCCGTGGCGACGAGGCGGGGGCAGGTCATGACAGGTTCCAGTGTGCACCGGAACATGCCGTGCCACGCCCTCTGCCACACCTGGGGCGAGAAATCTCGCCCGGACGTGGAACACCAACGGGCTACATAGTGTTAGATGTGAAGGCGTTGTATTAGCTGTTCCCGTAGCGAAAACCAGTTTGACTGTATGAGCCACCCGGGGAGCTGTGCGACACACCCGGGGTCCACGAGGTGTGGTCCCCAAGATTCACTTCCTTAGGGAGAGCAGTAATGGCTCAGGGAACCGTCAAGTGGTTCAACGCTGAGAAGGGCTTCGGCTTCATCGCACCGGACGGCGGCGAGCCCGACGTGTTCGTGCACTTCTCCGCGATCACGGGCAGCGGCTACCGCAACCTCGAAGACGGCCAGCGGGTCGAGTTCGAGGTCATCGCGGGTCCGAAGGGTCCGCAGGCGTCGAACGTCCGGGGCATCTGACCTGACTTGATGAAGGCGGGGTTCGCGCTGGCGAGCCCCGCCTTTCGCATGCCCGGGGTCTCCGGCCATAAGCACGCGAGCAGACTCCCGCAGACCGGCGTGCATGAAAGTTTCATGCCGGAGCCCTTCTCGGCCCTCGGATCTCGTCCGAACTGAGAGATTTACATCACATCTGACGATCCGCCCGTCAAAGGTTGCAGATTGCACTAATGCCGGACAATGGTCCGCTGCCCGGTCACCGCGGGAACCCTGCCGCAGAACGTCGTCATGAGACACGAAGACCTCCGTACGTGACACGTACGGAGGCCTTCGATCGATGGGTCTAGCGGGACAGCGGCTCCAGAACGTCGAGCCCGACGTAGGGCCGCAGCGCCTTGGGCACGATCACCGAGCCGTCGGCCTGCTGGTGGTTCTCCAGGATCGCCACGATCCAGCGGGTGGTCGCCAGCGTGCCGTTGAGGGTGGCCACGTGCTGCGGCCTGCCCTCCTCGTCGCGGTAGCGCACCTTCAGCCGGCGGGCCTGATAGTCGGTGCAGTTGGAGGTCGAGGTCAGCTCGCGGTAGCGGCCCTGCGTGGGCACCCAGCCCTCGCAGTCGTACTTGCGCGCCGCCGACGAGCCGAGGTCGCCGCCCGCCACGTCGATCACGCGGTAGGGGATCTCGACCTTCTCCAGCATCTCCTTCTCCCAGGCGAGGAGCCGCAGGTGCTCCTCGTGCGCCTCCTCCGGACGGCAGTAGGAGAACATCTCCACCTTGTCGAACTGGTGGACGCGGATGATGCCCCGGGTGTCCTTGCCGTACGACCCGGCCTCGCGCCGGAAGCAGGACGACCACCCGGCGTACCGCATCGGCAGTGCCGCCCGGTCGAGGATCTCGTCCGAGTGGTAGGCCGCCAGCGGCACCTCGCTGGTGCCGACGAGGTAGAGGTCGTCGGCCTCCAGCCGGTAGACCTCGCTCGCGTGGGCGCCGAGGAAGCCGGTGCCGGCCATCGCCTCGGGCTTGACCAGCACGGGCGTGATCATCGGCGTGAAGCCGGCCTCGACGGCCTGCTGGATCGCCATGTTGAGCAGCCCGAGCTGCAGCCGCGCGCCGACGCCCTTGAGGAAGAAGAACCGGGCGCCGGACACCTTCGCCCCGCGCTCGGTGTCGATCGCGCCGAGCAGTTCGCCCAGCTCGACGTGGTCGCGGGGCTCGAAGTCGAAGACCGGCTTCTCGCCGACCTCCTCAAGCACGACGTAGTCGTCCTCGCCGCCGGAGGGCGCGCCCTCTTCGACGATGTTGGGGACGGTCATGAGCAGCTCGTCGAGCTCGCTCGCCAGCGCGGCGGCCTCGGTCTCGGCCGCCTTCACCTGCGCGGCCAGTTCCTTCGCACGGTCGAGCAGCGCCTGGCGCTCGTCCCCGGACGCGCGGGACACCGACTTGCCGATGCTCTTCTGCTCGGCGCGCAGCGACTCGAAGGTGTTGAGCGCGGAACGGCGGCGCTCGTCGAGCGACAGCAGGGTCTCCACGACCGAGTCGTCCTCGCCGCGGACGCGCTGCGACGCCCGGAGCCGGTCAGGGTCCTCACGAAGGGTACGCAGGTCAATCACGGCTCAAAGGCTACCGGAGCCGGTGCGGCTCCCGCCCGTCAAGCGAGCCCGGCGCGGATCTTTCCGAGCCATTCCGCGGCCTCGGCGAAGTCGGCGTCCCCCGTACCCGCCTTGACCTGCGTCACAACCCGGTCGGCCCGCGGATAACTGCCGAGGAAACGCAGATCGTCGCAGAGCCGGTGGAGACCGGAGACGGCCTCCCCGACCCGGGCGTCGGCGATGTGACCCTCGAAGTCGAAGTGGAAGAAGTAGCGGCCGATGCCGTCGCCGGTGGGGCGCGACTCGATGCGGGTCAGGTTGACCCCGCGCACCGCGAACTCGCTCAGCATCTCCAGCAGCGCGCCCGGGTGGTCGTCGCGCAGGAAGGCCACGAGCGAGGTGCGGTCGGCGCCGGTGGGCGCGGGCAGACGGCCGGGGCGGTTCACCTTGATGAACCGGGTGACGGTGTCGGAGCGGTCGCCGATGTTCGAGGCGATAGCGTCGAGCCCGTAGTATTCCCCGGCGATCGCCGGGCTGATCGCCGCGTCGTACGGAGACTCGGGAGAGGCGACCTCCTGCGCGGCGGCGGCCGTCGACGAGGCCGCGATCACCACGGCGCCGGGCATCTCGCGCTCGATGAACCCACGGCACTGGGTGTGCGCCGCCGGGTGGGTGATGACCCGCTTGATCTGGGCCAGCTCGGTGCCGGGCCGCACCAGCAGGGAGAACTCGACCGGAAGCAGCCACTCGCCGGTGATGTGGAGCGGCCTCCCCCCGGCCAGCTCGTCGAGGGTCTGCGTGATCGCCCCCTCCACCGAGTTCTCAAGAGGGACCACCGCGCCGTCGGCCTCGCCGTCGCGGGCGGCGTCGAGCGCGGCTCCCACGTTGGCGCAGGGCAGGCGCTCGGCATCCGGCTCCAGGAGTCGCAGGGCCGCCTCACAGAAGGTGCCCTGAGGCCCCAGGTACGCGAGCTTCGACATGTCCTCAAGGGTATCCACAGGTAGGCGTGACAGAGATGCGAAGACACCCCTGCGGTTACAGGCTTTCGCCCATGAACCCGCCGTCCCGCCTGCTCAGGGGGCAAGCACCGGGGTCTCCGGCTGCTCAGCGAGGCAAGCACTGGAGTCCCCGGCCGCTCAGCGGGGAAGGCGTTGCGCTCGACCCCCGGCCCGGCCGCTCAGCGGGGAAGGCGTTGCGCTCGACCCCCGGCCCGGCCGCTCAGCGGGGAAGGCGTTGCGGCTCGACCTCCGGCCCGATGCCGAGCCTGGCGGCCCGCACGGCGTGCTCCTCCTCCGGTGACAGCGGCTGCAGTCCCTTCCCCCCGCGTACGGCACGGGCGTACGTGCGGGTCTCGGTGCGTCCGTTGATCGACGTCAGCACGACGCCGTCGCCGAAGCCGTTGATGAGCGCGAGCGAGAACGACAGCCTGCCGGTCATCTCGTCGAGCGCGTCATAGCGATAGAGCGCCACGTCGCGGATGGCCCTGCTGTCCACGGGCCCGTCGGCGGCCCGCCGGTCGAGGGCGTCCAGGCACACCCCCACGGAACGGCGGGCGGCGCGCAGCGCGATCAGGCCGACGGCCACGCCGGTCACCCCCGCCAGCGCAGCCACTATCTCCACAACGGTAACCAGCACGGCACCGAGCGTAATGTTTTGGTCAACTCGCCGCAGTGGGAACGGCGACAGCCGCCCGTCGCCGGGGCAGCCAGGAGCCGAGGAGCCAGACCAGGCCGATCGCGCCGAGCCCGAAGGCGTTCTGCACGATCTTGCCCACGACCGGGCTGAACACGGGGATCTCCAGTGCCTTCAAGGTCACCCCCCACCACGGGATGGGCAGCACGTAGTAGAGCCACACGCCCGCCGCGACCAGCAGCCTGACCCGGTCGCGCCCCGACCCGGCGAGGGCCGCGAGCACGACCACGACCCAGGCGATGTGGTGGATCCAGGCCACCGGCGAGAGCAGCACCGCCATGAGCCCGGTGAGCGCCACCGCGGTCGTCACGTCGCCGTCCAGGTGTGCCCGGCGGGCGCGGCGGAAGCCGTACCAGCCGATCACGGCGACGGCGGCGAGCCAGAGCACCGTGGTCAGCCAGCCGGGCAGGTAGAGCCGCAGCAGCATGCCGCGCAGCGACTGGTTGGTCGTGGCGGCGTTGGCGCCCAGCCGCTCGGAGTCGAGCAGCGCCCCGAACCAGAAGTCCCGGGCGTCGTCGAACATCACCAGGAACGGCAGCAGCGTGAGCAGGGCCGCCGTGAACACCGCCATGAACAGGGCCTGCCGCTGCGCTGTGCTTCCGTGGCGCTGCCTTGTGTCCCCCTCCCGGGCGGGGAAGGCGGTGATGGCCAGGTAGACGAGGAACACCCCGGGGGTGAGCTTCACCGCCGTGGCGAGGCCGATCAGCATGCCGCGCGGCCACCACGGCCTGCGCGCCACACAGTCGAGCAGGCACAACGCCAGGAGGAACAGGTCCACCTGGCCGAACCTGAACTGGTCCCTGATCGGCATGAGATAGGTGCACGCGACGCACAGCGCGGCGAACAGCAGCGGCGCGGCCAGGGGTCCGCGCAGGAAGGCTCGCCGTACGCCGTCCGAGGAGGCGTCGCGTACGCCGTCCAGGAAGGCGCGGAAGGCGTGCCGGACCGTCACGGCGAGCACGGCGACGAGGGCGGCCGTCCACACCCACTGCGCGACCGGCCACGACATCATGGCGAGCGGCACCGCAAGCATCGCGGCCACCGGCGGATAGGTGAACGGCAGCAGCTGAGGAGCCGGCGTGATCACGTCGTAGACGGGCAGGCCCTGCAGCAGTGCCCAGCCGCCCGTACGGTAGACGTCCAGGTCCACCAGACGCTGGTCCTCGGGATTGGTCAGCCAGTAGGCGATGAGCGGCGACGCCGCGGCGGCCGGCGCCACCAGGGCGAGCGCCCACGCCCAGGCGGGCCGCCGGGCCCCGGCTATCCGGCCAGTCGTCATGACCAGGCAGGCTACCGTGGACCGTGTCCGCACCATTATCGATCATGAGGGAGCGCGGAACAGTGCGTGGCAGGCCCGCGAGGCTCCTCGCGTCGATCCTGGTGCTCGTCGTGGCGGCCCTCGTCCTGCCCGTCGCCCCCGCGTCGGCCGTACGGCAGGCCGCCCCGGTGACGGGCCGGGTCGTGGTGATCGGGGTGCCCGGCCTCCGCTGGGACGACCTCGACCCGCGGCTGACTCCCGCGCTGTGGGGGCTGACCGCCCGCGGCTCCAGCGCGTCGCTGTCCACGAGGGCGGTCCCTCCCGAGGGGCTGCCGGTCACCTGCCCGGCCGCCGGCTGGCTGACGGTCTCCGCGGGCCAGCGGGCGGGAGTTCCCGGCCCCGGCTGCGGGCCCGTTCCCGAGCCCGTCGCGGCCGCCGGCGGCGCGGCGACGATCCCGAACTGGTCGGAGCTGGTCGCCGTGCAGCAGGCCGGACCCTTCAAGGCCCGGCTCGGGCTCCTCGCCGACACCGTGACCGCCGGCGGGGGCAAGATCGCGGCCATCGGCCCGGGGGCCGCCCTGGCCGCCGCCGACCGTTCCGGCAGGGTCGCGACGTACGCCGCGTCTCCCGCCGCGCTGCCCGACCTCACGCCGTACGCCCTCGTGGTCGCCGAGGCGGGGGAGATGGCCAAGGCCAGGGCCGACGACCCGCGAGGCCAGGCCCGGCGGGCGGCCGTGAGCGCGGCCGACAGGACCGTCGCCGAGGTGCTCGCCAGGGTGCCCGCCGGTTCGACCGTGCTCGTGGCGGGGCTGTCCGACTCGCCCGGCCTCGGCGAAGGGGCCGTCGCCCACCTGCACGTCGCGATCGCCTCCGGCGGGCCGTACGGGCACGGGTCGCTGACCGCCGCCTCGACCCGGCAGCGGGCGCTGGTCACGATCACTGACGTCACGACGACCGTCACCCACCAGCTCGGCCTCCCCACGCCCGAGGGCGCGGTCGGCAGGGCGTGGTCCGGGGACGGCGGTGCGCCCTCGGTGACCGAGCTGGCCGACGCCGACCTGGCGAGCCAGGTGCTCAGGGAGGTCAGGGAGCCCTTCTTCATCACGCTGGTCGCCGCACAACTGCTCTTCTACGGCCTGGCCGCGCTCGTGATCAGGCGCTATCGGCGGATGCCGACGACCACGCGGGTCGTCGCGACGGTCAGCGGCGCGCTCCCGGTGTCGATCTTCCTGGCGCAGCTCGTGCCGTGGTGGGGCTTCGCCCACCCGATGCCCGCCCTGCTCGGCACGATCCTCGGCTTCGCCGTCCTGGTGGCCGGGTTCGCGTACGCCGGGCCGTGGCGCCGCCACGTGCTGGGGCCGCCCGCCGTGGTCGCCGGGATCAGCTCGCTCGCGCTCCTCGCCGACGTCGTGACGGGCTCGCGGCTGCAGGTGAACGCGGTGGCCGGCTACGAGCCGGTGACCGGCGGCAGGTTCTACGGCTTCGGCAACATGGCCTTCGCCGTCTATTCGACCGGCACGATCCTGCTCCTGGCGGCCGTCGCCTGGGCGCTGCGCCGCCGGCCGAGGCTCGCCGTGGTGGTCTGCGTGGCGTACGGCCTGCTCGCGATCGCCGGGGACGGCTGGCCGACGTGGGGCGCGGACTTCGGCGGGGTGCCGTCGTTCGTCCTCGGCGTGGCGGTGTGCGTGCTGATGGTCACCGGCAGGCGGGTGTCGGTCGTCCGGCTCGGGCTGATCGCCGTGGCGGGGGTCGCGCTCATCGCGCTGATCGCTGTGGCCGACTGGCTGCGCCCCGCCGACCGGCGCACCCACCTCGGGGCGTTCGTCCAGCAGATCATCAGCGGCGAGGGCGGCTCGGTCGTCGGGCGCAAGCTCGGGGCGATGCTCCACACACTGGGCAATCTCCCGCTGACGCTGCTCTCGCTGGTCGCGGTGGCGTTCCTGTTCCTCGTGCTGGCCCGGCCGTCCCGGTGGGGCGCGCCCGCGCTGAGCCTGGCCTACGAGCGGGCGCCGCAGTTGCGGGCCGGGCTGTTCGGCGCGCTGACCGCGGCGTTCGCCGGGTTCCTGATCAACGACTCGGGGATCGCGATCCCGGCGATGGCCCTGACGGTCGCGGTGCCGCTGGCGCTGGCGGCGTCCGTACACGCGCTGCAGACCGCGCCGCCCACCACAGCAGCGCGATCGTCAGCGCCAGCAGGAGCGACGGCGCCACCCAGCCCCTGACCACGTCGACGAGCCACCCAAGGTCGCCCGGCTGATCCGCCTGGCGCGCGGGCAGGTAGGCCAGCGAGAGCACGGCGAGCCGGGCGACCAGGAACGCCTCCAGGCCCGGCCAGGCGACCAGGGCCAGCAGCGCGAAGCCCAGCCCGTCATACCAGGGCAGCGCGTACGGCGTGGCGAACAGCCAGGCCACGGCGACGGCCAGGGCCACCACCGGTCCCTCGCGGCCGGCGGCGGGGCGGCCACGCAGGAGGAAGAAGGCCAGCGCGGCCAGCAGGAGCAGCGACCCGGCCTGGATCCACGCCCGGTAGGCCCCCGGCCCGAACACTCCCTGGAGCGCCCTTTGGACCAGCTTCCACGGCGTGGCGAGCGAGACCGACTTGCTGGCGTTCAGCAACTGGTCGAGCGAGTGCGGCCCGGCCAGCAGGTAGGCCACGAGCACGGTCAGCGCCGCCAGCCCGGCGACCAGGGCGAGCCGCCGGGGGCTGCGGCGCAGCTCCCACGCCGTGCCCAGCGCGACCACGCCCACGGTCGCCTTGACCGCGATGCCCAGCCCGAGCAGCACGCCCCGGCGGGCGACCAGCCCCGCCAGGACGAACGCGATCGCCACGGTGTCGAGGTGCATGCCGGCCACCAGCTCGTAGACGAGCAGCGGGTTGACCGTCCACAGCAGGGCCGCGCGGCGCTGCCGTACGGGGTCGCCCGCGGTGGCGCGGTGGAGGATCAGGCCGACGGCGACGAACGCGGCGGCGTTGACCAGGGCCATCACGAAGACCGTCAGCCGGACCGAGTCGCCCCCGACGTGGCTCGCCAGCGCTTGTACGGCCGTCGCGACCGGGCCGTACAGGCTGGGGGTGTTCCGCCACTCCTCGACCCTGCCGATGACCGGATCGGCGGGCAGGTCGGCGGGCACGGTCGCGTACGGGTCGTCACCGAGGGCCGCCATCCGGCCGTACGCCGCGTAGTTGAGGTGGTCGGCCGACCCGGAGGGCGGCAGGAACGCGAGGACCGCGGCGGCGGCGCACCCGGCGACGACAAGCGTGCGCGCCCGGGGCATCCGGCCGGGGTACGCGAGGCCGAGGGCCAGGCCGGCCGTGCCGAGGAGGAGCGCGGCGGCGGCCAGCGCGATGACGAGATGACCGCCGGGTGCGAGATCGAGCGAGTAGGGGGGCTGCCACGACGGTCCGGGGAGGTAGGGGACCATCGCCGACGGCCCGAGGACGCCGATCGTGATCGTGAGGACGATCGACAAACCGCCGGCGGCCGGGGCCAGCCGGGCGGCGATCCGTGCGCGCCCCCGCGAATCCACCCGAGAATTCCACCACACCGGCCCGGCGACGCGTGCGGGCTCACCTCGCGGCCGCCGGGCCGCGGCAGGGCGCAACAGCAGGGGCCTGGCAGCAGGGGCCTGGCAGCAAGGGCTCAGCAGCAGGGGCCCGGCAGCAGGGGCTCAGCGGCAGGGGTTCAGCGGCGCGGCGAGCGGAGGGCGGTGCGCGCCTGGTCCAGGGCGGGCTCGCGGGCGGCGAGGGCCAGGCCGACGTCGCGGAGCTGCTTGGCCCTGTGCAACTGGGAGCGCCAGTCGGTGCCGGTCGCGCGGTGCGACATCTCGACCTCGGCCTCGACCACCCGGAAGCCCTTCCTGAGCAGGTCGACGGTCATGCCGGTCTCGACGCCGAAGCCGTGGGCGAGTGGCCGGGCCGCCTCGAAGGCCGCCCGGGTGAGACACCGCTGCCCGTTGAGCGGCTGGGTGGCCTCCCAGCCGGTGAGCCTCTTGATCCCGTCGCGGGCCACCCGTACGACGATGCCGTGCCCGCCGAGCTTCACCCTGGTCGCGAACTTCGCGATGGTCATGTCGGCCTCACCGGAGCGCACCGGCTCGATGAGAGGGAGGGCCGCCGCCGCCGTCTCGCCCAGGTCGGCGTCGAGGAACAGCAGGTGCCGGGGATGGTCCTCGTCCAGGAGGCGTACGGCCTCGGCGCCGCTCTCCATCGCCGCCGCCTTGCCCCGGTTGCGGCTGTGCCGTACGACCCGGGCGCCCGCCGCCCTGGCCACCCGGCCGGTCTCGTCGGACGAGCCGTCGTCGACCACGACCACGAGATCCACGCCGGGCAGCTTCAGGGCGGCGGTCACGGTGGCGCCGATCCGATCGGCCTCGTCCTTCGCCGGGATCACCACCGCGGTGTCCGGCTCGGGCACTGCCATCTCCCCCATGCGCCTAGCCCTGATGCTCGGCCGTGAGCAGGTCGGCGGGCACCGTGTCGTGCACGGTGAACACCGAGTCCAGGCCCGTGACCTGGAGGATCTTGCGTACCGCCGGTCTCGGCGCCGCCACCTCCAGCGTGCCGCCCCGCTCGCGCAGCCGCTTGAGCGCCGACAGCAGCACGTTCATGCCCGTGGAGTCGCAGAACTCGACTCCGGACATGTCGATGACCACCCGGTCGGGCCCGGTCTCCAGCAGGCGGGTGAACTCCGCCTGCAGACGGGGCGCGGTATATAGGTCGATTTCGCCGAAGACGGCCATGACGGCCTGACCGGCGTGGGATTGCGTCGCGACTTTGAGCTCCACGAGGCGCACACTAGCGTCGTCCCGGCCCCGGGTCACGCTCCATCGGATTCATCGAAGAGTCGTCCGCCCTTTGTCCCCGATTCCGGCCCCATGTAAACGCGGAGTGCGCGAAGCTTGACGCTATGCGACACCGGCGTCGCCGGATGGAGGGCCCGGAACCTCCGCGTCTTGGTCGTCACTTCGCAAAGGAGGGCGGGCGCCGAGCACAGCGGGCCCGAGATCAGATGAACAGTGAGATTCCCGAGGATCCACAGCGGCGCGTGCTGCGCGAGCATCTGGAGACCATCCAAGTGCGCACGGAGAAGGCCTCGTCGTGGCGCGACGCGGCCGAGCCGCTGCGCGGCCTGGTCAACCGCGAGGGGTACGTCCCGGTCAGCGCCCGGCTGGCCGCGGAGGACCTCGATTTCCTCGCCGACGCGCGCGAGGAGCTGCTGAGCTTCTCCGAGCTCGGCCTCCGGCTGCTCGATCTGCACCAGCCCAGGGACGCGGGCGGCATCTCCAGCGACCCGGCCAATCCGATCCTGCGGTGCCGGAGCTGCATGTGGCGCTGGCCGTGCCCCACGTTCCGGGCCATGGCGGAGGCGTTCGCCCCGCGCCAGCGGGAGGCCGCGCCCGACGTCCCCTCCTGGCGCGGCCAGCTGGAGCACCAGACCGAGGTGTGACCTGGACGGCCGGGCCCCGCGCCGCACCAAGCCACACGAAGCCACACGAAGCCGGACGGCGCCGGACCAAGCCGCACCGCACCGCACCGCACCAAGCCGGACCGCACCAAGCCGGACCGCGCCGCGCCGTGACGGGGCAGGCGCGGCCGAACTCCAGCACGCCGCCGGCGCGCGGCAGGCCGTCAGGCCGTCAGGCCAGGGGCAGCGTGATCGTGAACACGCAGCCGGGCCCCTCGTTGACCACGCCGATCTCGCCGTCGTGGGCCTCCACGATGCCGCGCGCGATCGCGAGGCCGAGCCCGGCGCCGCCGTCGGGCCCGGGCGTCCGCGCCGCCTCGCCCCGGAACGCCACGTCGAAGACCCGGGGAAGGTCGGCCTCCGGGATGCCTCCGCAGCCGTCCAGAACGGACAGGCGGGCGGTCGTCCCCTCCGCGACCGCCCGCACGTCGACCGTTCCCCCCGCGGGCGTGTGCCGGATGGCGTTCACCACCAGGTTGCGTACGGCCCGGCCGAGCTGCCCCGCGTCCGCGTGCACCGGGACGCGCGGGTCGGCCTCGCCGGTCAGGTGCACGCCCTCGGCGCGGGCCAGCGGTTCGACGGCGGCGAGGGTGTCCGCGACCAGGTCGCCGAGCCCTGTGCGGGTGAGCCTGGGCCGCAACGTGCCCGCGTGGATGCGCGACAGCTCGAACAGGTCCTCCACCATCCCGGCGAGCCGGTCGACCTCCACCCTTATCTGGACGTGGTAGCGCTTGACGGTCTCGGGGTCGTCGGCCACCCCGTCCTCCAGGGCCTCCACCATCGCCCGCATGCCCGCGAGGGGAGTACGCAGGTCGTGACTCACCCACGCGACCAGCTCGCGCCGCGCGCTCTCCAGCGCCCGCTCGCGCTCGTGCCCCAGCCGCAGCCGCTCGTACGCCTGCTCAAGAGCGGTGCTGATCTTCTGCAGCTCGGCGGGGAGCGGCGCGGGCGGCG
Organism: Microbispora hainanensis; assembly: GCF_006874475.1. Lineage (GTDB taxonomy): Bacteria > Actinomycetota > Actinomycetes > Streptosporangiales > Streptosporangiaceae > Microbispora > Microbispora hainanensis. Next base: position 110,947 of record NZ_VIRM01000013.1, on the reverse strand, counting down.
GGGTGAACCGGCCGGAGGGCGGCACGCTCTCCAGCGCGCCGACGAGGCTCCTGCTGGCGCGCACCACGGTGCGGGCGTTCACCAGCGCGACGCCGAGGCCCACCAGGCCGCCGATGGCGACGACGCTGAGCACGATGTTCTTCGGCCCCCCGTCGATGATCATGGCGAGGGTGATGGCGACCACCCCGGCCAGCGTCGCGGCGACCGTCACGGCCGCGACGACCGCGAGCATCACGCCGATGGACCGGCGGCGCAGCACCCGCAGCAGCGCCAGGCCGAGGGCCGCGATGACGAGGCCGAGCCCGGCGGCGACCGCGACGATCTGAACGATCATGGCAGGGGCTCGTAGCGGTAGCCGACGCCCCAGACCGTGACGATCCTGCGCGGGTCGGTGGGGTCGTCCTCGATCTTCTCTCGCAGCCTGCGCACGTGGACCGTCACTGTGGAGGAGTCGCCGAACGACCAGCCCCAGACCTGATCGAGCAGGGCCGTACGGCTGAACGCCTGACGCGGGTTGCGCAGCAGGTAGACGAGCAGGTCGAACTCCCGGGCGGTCAGCGTGATCTCCTTTCCGCCCAGGCGCACCTCGTGGGCGCCGACGTCCACCACGAGGTCGCCGTCGCGCAGCACGCCGGTGCCCGTGGGCACCAGCGCGCCGCGGGCCCGCCGCAGCACGGACTGCACCCGCAGCGCCAGCTCGCGCGGACTGAACGGCTTCGCCACGTAGTCGTCGGCGCCGGTCTCCAGGCCGACCACCCGGTCCATCTCCTCCCCGAGGGCGGTCAGCATGATCACCGGGACGGGCCACCGCTCCCGCAGCTTGCGGCAGACCTGCAGGCCGTCGAGCTTGGGCAGCATCAGGTCGAGCACCATCAGGTCGGGCGGGTCGGCCAGGGCCCGCCGCAGCGCCTCGGCCCCGTCGCCCACACACTCGACCTCGTGCCCGTCCCGCTCCAGATAACGGGCCACCACCTCGGCGACGGTGGGGTCGTCGTCCACCACGAGGACACGGGCGGGATTCTGGGGAGTCTTCGGGGCAGGCACGCCATCAACGGTACGTCCGCCGGGCCACCCGGCCGAGCCACGTCACCGTCTCGTAAGAACCGGCCGGCCGTCTCGCCACCGCCGGCCGACGCCTCGTGAAAACCGGCCGCGCGACCAGTCGCGCCGTTCGCCGCCGAACCCCGCCGAAGCTCCGGCCGAACCCTGGCCGAACGCGATGATTCACGTGAAACCTTACGGATCATGAGGGATGCGAACCGATTCTGGATCAAGCTCGCGGTTGTCGGTGGCACCGCGTACCTTGAAGCCATGGCCCGTACCGTACTGACCGTACTGGGGATCCTCCTGGCCCTGTGGCTGGTGTTCGGATTCGTGATCCCCGCGCTGTTCGCGACGCTGAAGTTCCTGCTCATCATCGGGATCGTCGCCCTTGTCGCCGTCGTCGTGGTCACCGTCGTCGGGAAGCTGTCCCGCTGACGTGAACGCTCTCCAGGCCGTCATCGGATCGCTCGTCTGGCTGCTGGCCGGGTCGGCCGCCGGGTCTTCGGGCCCCGGCGCGCTGACCGCGGTCGGCCTGGCCGGCGTGGCCGTTCTGGTGTTCGCCTGGATGCTCTCCCGGCTGACCGGCGTCCCCGTTCTGTCTCAGGGGCCGGGCAGGCCGTCGTACAACGGTGAGACGGCGATGGTCAGGCTGCGCGATCCCGGCGCGCCTGGCCGTCCCCGTCCCCGCGCACCATCAGGAAGCCCGGCGCTCGCCTGACCGGCCTGTCTCCGGTCACGAGCGCTTTCGTCATGCCCTCATCCATCGGCAGAAGGCCACAGACGAAAGGCTTCCCATGTTCGACTTCGTACTCGACCCCGCCTACCGGCTCATCGAGGCGCTCAGCCATGTCACCGGCGGCGGGCTCGCGATCGTCCTCGTCACCCTCGCCGTACGGCTGTCGCTGCTGCCGCTGAGCATCCGCGTCGCCCGTGCCCAGCGGATCAGGATGCGGCTCGCTCCTCAGGTGGACAAGCTCCGCACGCGATGGAAGAACGACCCGCAGCGGCTCCTGCGTGAGGTGAACGCGGTGTACGCCAAGGAGGGCGTCGGCCAGTTCAGCGGTTATCTTCCGGGGTTCGCGCAGTCGCCGTTCTTCATGCTGACCTACCGGCTGTTCACGGCCGCCGTGATCGCGGGACACCCGAACCTGCTGCTGGCGCAGAGCGTGCTCGGCGTGCCGCTGGGGGAGCACCTCGCGGCCGCGGTCGCCGGGGCGGGCCTGGTCAGCCCGCCGGTCGCGGTGTTCGCCGGGCTGCTCGCGCTGCTCGTGGTCGTGGCCGTGATCGCCGCCCGCAGGGTCGAGCCCACGGCCCCGATGCGGCGTCTCCAGCTCCTCGCGCCGTTCTGGACCGTGGCCGTGGCGGCCTTCCTCCCGCTCGCGGCGGGCGTCTACCTGCTCGTGAGCAGCGCCTGGACGACGGCCGAGCGGGCCATGCTCTATCCGCGCACGGCATGACGCCGGGAACACGGCGAGACGCCGGGGGAGCTGGGATGCTCACGGCATGACCCGCGACCATGTGATCACGCCCTGGGCGGGCCGGGGACGCCGGCGGGGACGACCTGCGGACGCTCCTCGCCGCCTACCACCTGCGGACCGAGGCGGAGAAGGGCGTCCCGGTGGCCGGGCCCGCGCATCTGCCCGAGCGCTACCGGGTGGAGGTCGAGGACCCGGGCGCGCGCGGCCGGCCTGCGGTCGGTACGGCTGTCGGTGTGGCGCCGGCGGACGACCGCGGTCGCCCTCTATGAGCGGCTCGGCTTCGTCGTCACCGACTCGTGGGACTCCCGCGACGACCTGGTCTGTATGGAGCACCCCTTCGGCCGCGAAGGCGACGCGTAGCGGCAGGGACAGGCCGCAGTGGTGGGGGTGCGTCGTAAGTGGGGGGTCCTGCTGTGGAGGGTGTTGTGGCAGCGGGGGTGGTATCGGCGGGGGCGTTCAGCCGACTTCGCGCAGGACCGGGGTTTCGGATATCTCGTGATGCCCGTTTCGGGCGGGCCATGAGGCGGGGACGACGGCCCAGACGGTGGTCGCCTCCTCATCGTGCCTGACCCCCCAGCGCTCGGCCAGGTATTCCACGATGCCGAGCCCACGGCCGCCGAGGGACGACAGAGTCGGGCGGCCCGCACGGGGTTCCGTACACGCGCCTCCGTCGCTCACGGCCACCTCGACCTGGGTGTCCGAGCAGAGCCACGCCACCTTGAGCTGCCCGGATGGGAGTGGGTGGGCGTGGCGCAGCGCGTTGCTCAGCAGTTCGCTCATGATCAGAACGACGTCGTCGACGGCCGAGGCGAGCAACCCCGCGTTCGAAAGATCGGCGCTGAGGCGCTGACGTGCGACGGCGACGCTCGACGGTGCGTACGGCAGCATCACAACGCTCGACGCACTCACCTCCCCGTTCCCCCCGTTCCTGCTGCACAAGCCAGTACGACCGAAATGCCCCGCTTACTCGGCCGGGAAACCGTGCCCCGGATCACAGCTTGTGCACATTGGACAATAGTTCAGTCCTTAAGTGGTGACGCCACGCTCCGATCTGTCTTATCAGGATGAAGATCCTGCCGAGTTCAACACCAGGCGCATGCGGGTTCCACCACCCGATCGGGGCAGCGCGGCGACGTCTCCGCCCTGGGCGCGGGCGAGGTTGCGCACGATGTAGAGCCCGAGCCCGACCCCGCCGAACCTGCGCCGGTTGCCGCTGTCGGCCTGGACGAACCGCTCGAAGATCCGCTCCCGGTCGCCCGCCGCGATGCCCACTCCCTCGTCGTCCACCACCAGCACGACCCGGTCGTTCTCCGGCCACGCCTCGACCCGGATCAGGCCGCCGTCTGGGGAGTATTTGAACGCGTTCTCCAGCAACTGGGCGAGGAGGATGTCGGTCGCCAGCGCGTCCCCGTACACCAGGGGGAGATCGGGCGGGATGTCCACCTCCAGCCGGTGGCGGTCGGACAGGACCGGCAGTCCGAGCGTCGCCGCGTGCACCCGGGCGGCCAGGTCGAAGGGCTCGACCCTGACCTTCAGCTCCTCCGCGCCGGCCCGGGCGCCGAGCAGCAGGTGGTCCATGAGCTGCCCGAGCGAGCGGGCGCGCTCGGCGATCGTGTGGACCGCCGACCGCCGCTCCTCGTCGGACAGGTGATCCCACCGTGAGTCGAGCGTGCTGGCGAAGCCGTGGACGATCGTGATCGGCGTACGCAGCTCGTGGCTGGTGGTGGCGAGGAAAAGGTCCTTGGCCTCCTCCAGTTCCTTGGCCCGGGTCACGTCGCGGAAGTCGACGACGGTCTCCCCCGTCTCCCGGATCTCCGCGCACAGCACGTCGAGCCAGCGGCCGGACGGGAGCTGAAAGGTGAGCTTCTCCCCCGGCGCCGGCAGCGGGAAGGGCGGCGGCCCTCCGATGACCCGGTCCGCCGGGTGGCCGGTCAGCTCGGCCGCCGCGGGGTTCCACCGAACGACCGCGCCCGCGCCGTCCAGCACCGCGATGCCGTCGGCGCTGGCGTCGAAGACGGCCCGCTCGTGGGCGCGCTGCCGCACCGCCTCCTGGTACGCCATGGCGTTGGCGACCGCGATGCCGGCGTGCCCGGCGAGGAGTTCGAGCAGTTCGAGCTCCAGATGGCTCGCCTTGCGCCGGGCGAACAACGCGTAGAGCGCTCCATAAGGACGCCCGCCCACGGCGGCGATGCCGACGGCGATCGTGTGCAGGCCGGGCAGCCGCGCCCAGATCAGGTCCTGGAAGCCCTCGGGGCCGGTCTCCAGCAGCACGGTCTTGCCGGTGCGCAGCAGCTTGGCGACCAGGCTGGTGTGCAGCCCCGCGGTGGCCCCGCGCAGCGTCTCCGGCAACTGGTGGACGCCGACCAGGCGCAGCCGCTCCCCTTCGATGGACACGAAGCCGCCGGCGTCGGCGCCGGTCAGCTCGGTCAGGCTCGCGGCGATGCGGTCGAGCACGACGGGCAGGTCGAGCTCGGCGTTGATGTCGCCGACCACGTCGGTCAGCCGGCGCACCAGGCGGGCGCGGCGCACCATCCTGCCGTGCGCGGCGTCGTCGTCCTCGGCGGCGTGGTAGACGCTCACGTAGCCGAGCAGGGCACCGGCCGGCGAGCTCAACGCGCTCGTGTCCACCCGCAGATCGAGCAGCCGTCCGTCACGGTGGAGGCGCTTGGTGGTCAGCGACACCCGGCCGCCCGCGCGTACGCGTTCGAGCACGGCGTTGTGCTCGGCCATCAGCTCGTCGGGCACGATCGGGGCCCGCCTGCCCAGCAGATCGGACGCGGGCCAGCCGAACAGCCGCTCGGCCGCCGCGTTCCAGCTCAGCACGGCCAGGTCACGGTCCAGCGCGACGATCGCGTCGGGGGAGCCGGCCAGGACCGCACGCGCGAGGCCCTCCTCGGCGTCGCCCAGGATCGCGCCGCCGAGGACCGCGTCGCCCAGGATCGCGGCGTCCGGGACCGCGGGGGCGAGGTCCGCCGTCCGGCCGTCCACGCTGCTGTCACCCACGTCCCCATCGTGCCTTCTTTCACCTTTTGATCTTGGGCTTTTCCGTCACCTCGCGACCGCTCCGATACGCTGCCAGCACGCAGAGAAGAGAAAGTGGGGCGCCCATGTCCACCGAGGACCTCGAGGCCCTGCTCCGCGTGACCTCGCCGGGGTACGTCGGCGTGGCCCCGCCCGAGGTCGCCTTCGGCACCATGGACGCGCCGGTGGGCCGCCTGGTCCTCGCGGTGACCGCCCGTGGCGTGCTGGCCTGCACCTATGAGGACGAGCACCAGGTCTTCGCCCGGGTCTCCCGCGCCGTCGGCTCGTTCATCGGGCCCGATCCGCGCCGCATAGATCCCCTGCGCCGGGAACTGGACGCGTACTTCACGGGCAGGCTGCGCACCTTCTCCCTTTCGGTGGACCTGCGCCTGGTCACCGGCTTCAGCCGTACGGTGATCCAGCTCATGCCGGCCGTGCCGTACGGCAGCGTCACGACCTACCAGGAGATCGCCGAGCGGATCGGGCGGCCGCAGGCGCCCCGCGCGGTGGCCAACGCCCTGGCCGGCAACCCCGTCTGCGTGCTCCTGCCGTGCCACCGGGCGGTGGATGGCCCCGGCTCGCTCGGCGGGTACGCCGGCGGCCCGGCGGCCAAGGAGCACCTGCTCCGCCTGGAAGGCGCCCTCTGACCGCCCGGGAGACCACTGCCCGGGAGACCACTGCCCGGGAGACCACTGGATCGCCGGCGCCCGGCGGCCCCGGCGCTGCCGTGCGCGAGGGCCGGGGGTGGGAGGGGGCGCGCCTCTAACCGCGCGACGGCAGGCGGCGGCCCAGGAGAGACAGCGCGACGGTCGCCAGCCCGGCGACGAGGAACGCGGCGAGCGCGGCGTTCATCCAGGGCTGGTGGACGAACCCGAGGGTGTCGCGGACCCCGCTCCAGATCCCGTCCCACCAGGCGACCGTAGGGGTGGAGGTCACGATCCAGTACGCCGCGAACCCGAGGATCCACGGCACGACCATGAGCCAGCGCGAGGGGGCGTCCTCGGCCGTGTTCCACCGGGCCCTCCCGCCGAGCAGGAAGTAGTCCACCACGAGCACGGAGAACATCGGCACGAACACCGCGCCGATCACGCTCAGGAACGCGCCGTAGGAGTTCACGTCGGCGAACAGCGCGATCAACGTGGTGAGCACGCCGATCACGACCGAGATCACCCGGCGGTCCCAGCGCGGCGCGAGGTTCTGGATCGACACGGTCGTCGAGTAGACGTTCGCGAACGACTGGTCGGCCTCGCGCAGCACCAGGATGCCGAAGAACACGACCCCCAGAGGAGCGGCCACGAACGGGTCCCACACCTTGTCGCCGTCGTTGCCGACCAGGGCGAGCGCGGCGATGCCGAGGGCCAGGCAGGCCACCTGGGCGATCGTGTATCCGGCGACCACGCCGGTGAACGCCGCGCCGCTCGACCGCGAGTGCCTGGCGTAGTCGGCGGCCATCGGCACCCACGACACCGACAGCGCGATGACGTAGTCGACGGCGGGGGCGAAGGCGTCCCAGGAGCCGCCCCCCACGGACGGCCCCTGCCGGAACAGGGCGATCGACAGCCAGATCATCGCGATCACCACGCCGGCGGTGACGTAGCGCCGCAGCAGCCGCAGCGCGCCGAGCGGCCGGATCGTCAGCGCGATCGTCAGCACCCCCGCCGCCACCGCCCACACCGCGTACGGCACCGCCGTGCCGAACAGCGCCTGCGCGCCGTTGGCGATGACCCACAGCTCGAAGGCGCCCCAGCCGAGCATCTGAACGATGTTCAGCACGGTCGGGATGTACGACAGCCGGGCCCCGAACAGGCCCCGCAGCAGCACCATGGCGGGCCGCCCGGTGTGCACGCCGGGAATCGCGGCCAGGCCGACCATCGCCGTCCCGAGCAGGCTGCCGACGACGGCGGCGAGCACCGCCGCGGTGAACGTCAGCGGCTTGCCGCCCAGCGGGTCGAGCAGGAACAGCGCCCCCGAGAAGCCCAGAAGGCTGACCCCGAGATTCGCCCAGAACGCGCCCTGGTCGAGCAGCCCCAGGGTCCTCGGAGCCTCCTCGTCCAGAGTGAGGGGAACCTCCGCGTGCGCGTCGTCGACGACGGCAGAAGTCATCACACGCTCCCTACGCCGGCATTATCCGGACAGGTTCATGCGGTCGGCGGCACGAGTTCGATCCGCCCTCTCAGCCCGGTCACGCCCGAGCTCCCGCGAGTTATTGATGATGTCTTGGGGATTATGACACTTCTTTGACCGTTTTCCTACGCCGCCCCCGCCCGTACGCGACCGCCGCCGCCTGCCGTAGGCGACCGCCGCCGTCCCTACGCGACGTAGGGCGTGTCGCCGGTCTCGCTCACCATCGGACGGCCGACCGCGGCCCAGGACCGCATGCCGCCGTCCACGTTCACGGCGTCGCGGCCGATGTGGTTGAGCCACATCGCGGCGTGCGCCGACCGGCCGCCGACCCGGCAGAGCACGTACACCGGCCGGTCGTGCGGCACCTCCTCCACCCGCGCCTGCAGCTCGCCGAGCGGGATGTGGACGGCGCCGGGCGCGTGGCCCGCCACCCACTCGTCTTTTTCGCGGACGTCCAGCAGGTACGCGTCCTCGGGCAGTGCCTCGGGGGCGATTTCCGGCAAAGTCATGCGCCCATTCTGACGGCACACCACCGATGCCCGGGCCCGTGTCGCGAGCTGTGACCCACGGTGATCCGCGGGCGCTACTTGAGCAGGCGCGACAGCCGGCGGTCGGCCAGCGGCTTGCCACCGGTCTGGCAGGTCGGGCAATACTGCAGCGACGAGTCGGCGAACGACACCTCCCTGATCGTGTCGCCGCACACCTCGCACGCCTCGCCCGTACGGCCGTGCACACGCAGGCCCGACTTCTTCTCCGACTTGAGGTCCTTGGCCGCCAGCCCCCTGGCCCGCCCGACGGCGTCCCGCAACGTGCTCACGATCGCGTCGTGCAGGTCGGCGATCTGGCCGTCCGTCAGCGTTCCGGCGATCTTGAAGGGCGACATCTTCGCGACGTGCAGCACCTCGTCGGAGTAGGCGTTGCCGATGCCCGCGATCACCTTCTGGTCGCGCAGCAGGCCCTTGATCTGCGTGCGGCTCCCGCCCACGATCGTCTTGAGCAGGTCGGGCGTGAAGTCCTCCGACAGCGGGTCGGGCCCGAGGCCGGCGATGCCGGGAACGTCCTGGGGATCGCGCACGACATAGACGGCCAGACGCTTCTGCGTGCCCGCCTCGGTCAGCTCGAACCCGGGGGCGCGGCCGTCCTCGCCCGGCGACAGCCGCACGCGGACCGCGAGCGGGCCCTTGCCCGGCCGCACCGGTTTGGCGCCGGTGAGGTCGTCACGCCAGCGCAGCCAGCCGCCGCGGGCGAGATGGGTGACGAAGTGCAGGCCGTCGCAGTCGACGTCGAGGAACTTGCCGTGCCGCGCCACGCCGGTGACGAGCAGCCCGGCGAGCGCGGTGACGGGCGGGTCGACGGTCTTTAGCGCCTGGAAGGCGGTCACGTCGACCCCGATGACGGCACGGCCGACGGCGTGCTCGCGGAGGAACTCGGCGAGCGCCTCGACCTCGGGCAGCTCCGGCATGCCCTCACACTAACCCCGACGGTCAGGGCACGTCCCAGAACGCGAGCTCGTGCTCCATCCCGCGGACGAACAGCTCCCGGGCGCGCGCCGGGTCCGGCGCCGCCTCGTCGATCATGGTCCCGATGCGCGCGGCGAGGGCGGCGAATCCGGGATCGGCGTAGGTGTCCACCCAGGCGCGGTAGCGCGGCTCGGCCGGCGGGTCGGCGGCCAGGATCCCGCCGAGCGTCGAGTAGCCCCACATGCAGGGATAGAGCGCCGCCAGCCCCTCGCCGTAGTTCGCCGCCGACTCCAGCAGGAACGAGGTGTACGCCGCGCAGGCCGGCCCCTTCACCGCCCCGTCGAGGTCGGCGCCGAACCCGCCCGCCAGCGACCGGTGCAGGTCGAGCTCGTCGTGCCAGGTCGCGTACGCCAGGTCGACCAGGTCGCCGAGGTGGGCGTCCGGAGCCTGCCAGGCCAGCCGCGAGAACACCCGGACGTAGTCGAGCAGGAACAGGTAGTCCTGCTCCAGCCAGGACCGGAAGACCGCCTCGGGCAGGTCGCCCGCCGCGATGCCGCGTACGGTCGGGTGCGCGAGCTGGGCGTCCAGCATCGGCCGCCCGATGGCGTGCAGGTCGGCAGAGATTCCCATAAGGGCTCATTGTGACCTTAGTCCGGAGCTAGGCTCGACCTCGTGACACTGACGATCGCCGAGGAAGTGGTGTTGCTGGCCTACCGGGAGGACACCGGGAAGCCGATCATCGGCTCGGTGGAGCTCGACTGCGCCCTGGCCGGGGCCCTGCTCGCGGAGCTGGCCGTACGCCGCCGGGTGGACCTCGACGGCACGAAGGTCGTGCCCGTCGATCCCACCCCGGTGGGCGAGGAGGAACTGGACGCCGCGCTCACCCGCATCGCCGAGGAGCGACGACCGCGCAAGGCCGACTGGTGGGTGGGCAAGCTCCGCGCGGACAGGCTGCGCAAGCGGCTGCTGACGCGGCTGGCCGCCCGGGGCGTGCTGAGCGAGCAGGCGGGCAGATTCCTGGGGATCTTCCCCACCACGCGCTATCCGGAGCTCGACCCGAGCCACGAGCGGGACGTGCGGGAACGCGTCGAGAGCGTGCTGGCCGGCGCCGAGCCGGACGAGCGGACGGCGGTCCTGATCGCGGTCGTGCACGCGGCCAAGCTCGACCGCAAGGCGTTTCCCGGCGCTCCGAAGGGCCGGGTCAAGGAGATCGCCGAGGGCCAGTGGACCGCCGAGGCCGTCCGCAAGACGATCAAGTCGATCCAGGCCGCCGTGGTCGCGGCCACGGCCGCCGCGACGGCCGCGGCCACCGCCTCCGGGAGCTGACCCCCTGACCTCCTGACGCTGACCCCCGCCGCCGGCGCGAGCGGGGGTGCGCTACTTGGTGATGACGTCCTTGGGCACCTGCTTGTCGGCGGCGAGCGCCTCGAACAGGCGCAGCGCCTTCTGGGTGTCCCACTTGACCACCGCCTGCCCGCCGATCGTCGGCAGCGAGCCGATCGGCACGGCGGTGGCGACCGGCCCCTCGCGCATGGCCAGGCCGACCGACAGCAGGTCGAACAGGCCGGTGCCGGGGTCCACGGCCACCGAGTCGGCCGCGCTCAGCGCCAGCGGGATCGAGGTGAACGGGTTGATCAGCGTGCCCGGGCTCGCGGCCTTCTGGACGACGGCAGAGAAGAACTGACGCTGCCGCTGGGTGCGCTCGAAGTCCGGGATGGGGCCGGTGGCCCGGGTGCGGACGTAGCCGAGCGCGGTGCCGCCGTCCATGTCCTGGCAGCCCTTCTTCAGGTCGATCCCGGCCTTGGGGTCCTTGATGTCCTGCTTCACGCAGATGTTGACCCCGCCGACCGCGTCCACGATGCCGACGAACCCGCCGAAGCCGATCTCCATGTAGTGGTCGATCCGGATGCCGGTCACCCGCTCGACCGTCTTGGTCAGCAGCTTCGGCCCGCCGAAGGCGTACGCCGCGTTCAGCTTGGTGCTGCCGTGCCCCTCGACCGGGACGTACGAGTCACGGGGCAGGCTGACCAGGGTCGGCCGGCCGCTCTCGGGGATGTGCAGCAGCATCATCGTGTCGGTGCGCTTGCCGACCGCCTTTCCGGTGGCCAGCTTCTTGCGCTGCGCGGCCGTCAGGCCCGCCCGGCTGTCGGATCCGACCAGCAGCCAGTCTTGACCCGGCGTCTCGGCGGGCCGTCCGTCGTAGTCGGTCAGCGACTCGACCGGCTTCAACCGGGAGCCGATCCAGAAATATCCGGCGACCGCGGCGACGAGCAGGAGCACGACCACCACCACGACGACCCGCAGGACGATCCTGCCCGTCCGGCGCGGCCCGCGTCCGCCGCCGTGTGCGGACCTGTCACGGCCCGTCGGACCGCCGCCACCGCCGTGCGGGGCGCCCGCCTGGTCTGCCGCCTCGTGCCTGCTCCCGCCGAGCGGACGGACCGGACTGCTGCCGGAACGCGGCTTGCCGTACACCTTGGACCGGACCCGGGGGACCGTGTCCTCCCTGCCGGACCCCGACGATGGGGCCGGCCGAGATCGGCCGGAGCCTGCCGGAGCGGCCGCCTGAGGCCGGCCGGGCGATGGCTGCGCCGCCGACGGCTGGGCCGCCGGTGGCTGGGCTGTGGGTGGTCCGGCCGGGCGCCGGTACGCACGGGTCGCCTCGTTCTCGTCGGCCACGTGAACCCCCAGCCCTCAGCGTGCTTGCGACTGCTTTGTCGGCATCGGCGGAACTCTTTGCCGATGCGCCCCCATCTTCACGGTACCCAGACGTCCTCTAAGCAGTCAGTAAAGGCTGCTGGGAAACACAGGAGAGATTCCAGCCGTTACGGTGGTATACCACTACGCGAAAGGATCGTCGTGTCCGTTCCGGACCCCTGGAGTACCTGCCCGTGCACAGGCACGGGATCTCATGATCGCATGGCGGACGCCCGATGAGCGCCGCCTTGGGCCTGCTGGCCGTTCTCCTTCTGACCCTGGCCACCGGATTCTTCGTGGCGCAGGAGTTCGCCTTCGTGGCCGCCGACCGCGGCACTCTCCGTGAGCAGGCGGCGGCCGGCGACGCCGCGGCGCGCCGGGCGCTCGAGATCACCGGACGCCTGTCTTTCATGCTCTCCGGCGCGCAGCTCGGGATCACCGTCACCACCCTGCTGGTGGGTTTCATCGCCCAGCCGGCGATCGCCGACCTGCTGCGCGGCCCCCTGGAGGCCGCCGGGCTGCCCGGCTCGGCCGTCCCGGGCGTGGCGGTGGCCCTCGGGGTCGCGATCGCCACGGTCGTGCAGATGATCCTCGGCGAGCTGGCCCCCAAGAACCTCGGCATCGCGCGGCCCGACGACGTCGCGAAGTTCCTCTCCCGCCCCACGCACGTCTATCTCGTTGTCGCCGGGCCGCTCATCCGCCTGTTCGACGCCGCGGCCACCCGGCTCGTCCGCCTGTTCGGCATCGAGCCCGTCGAGGAGCTCGAACACGGCGCCACCCCCGAGGAGCTGTCGCGCATCGTGAGCGAGTCGGCCGCGGCCGGCGAGCTGCCGCCCCGGCTGGCCGACATGCTGGAGCGGGCGCTGGAGTTCGGCGACCGCACCGCCGAGGACGTCATGGTCCCCCGCCCGCGCGTGGTCTCGCTACGCGCCGAGTGGCCGATCAGCGAGTTCCTCGACGCCCTCCGCACCCACGGCCACTCCCGCTATCCCGTGCTGGGCACCGACGCCGACGACGTCGTCGGGGTGGCCGGGCTGCTCGAATATCTGCAGGCCGGCTCTCCCTCCGACGGGCTCGTCGGCGGCATCACCCGCGCGCCGCTGCTGGTCCCCGCGACCCTGCCGCTGCCCGAGCTGCTGCGGCGGATGACCTCCGCGGGCGAGACGTTCGCCTGTGTGATCGACGAGTACGGCGGCCTGGCCGGCGTCGTGACGCTGGAGGACCTGGCCGAGGAGCTCGTCGGCGAGCTGGTGGACGAGAACGACCCCGAACCCCTCGGTGTCGTACGGCGAGGCGAGGGCGTCTGGGACGTGCCGGGCACCCTCCGCCTCGACGAGGTCGAGCGCGCCACCCACATCCGGCTGCCCGAGAGCGAGGACTACGAGACCGTGGCCGGTCTCGTCCTCGCGCTCCTCGGCCGGATGGCCGAGCCGGGCGACCGCGTGGTCTCCCCGCTCGTGCCCGAGCCCCATCTCTTCGAGGACGAGGGCGACGAGGCCGAGCGGGCCGTGCTCACGGTCCTGAGCGTGCGCCGCCGCGTCCCCGAGTGGGTGCGGGTGTCGACGGAGACGTCGGCGGACGCGCAGGCCCAGGAGTCCGCGAACGTGGATGCGGACGCCGGTGAGCGGCCCGGCCGGGAGAAGGCCCGTGCGGCCGCCCGCGGCTCGGGCGGCAGCGACTACGCCACCGAGCTGTTCTCCGCGCTGTTCCAGGGCAGGCCCGCATGAGCGCTCTCACCGGTGTCCTGCTCGGCGTCGTCCTGCTCGCCGTCAACGGGTTCTTCGTCGCGGCCGAGTTCGCCCTGGTCTCCGCCCGCCGCCACCGGCTGGAGGAGATCGCCGCCAGCGGCGGCCGGCTCGCCAAGGTCGCGGCCCGCGCCGCGGTCAGGGGCGGGCGCGAGCTGTCGCTCATGCTCGCCGGGGCGCAGCTCGGCATCACGCTGGCCTCCCTGGGCCTCGGCATGGTCGCCGAACCCTCCATCGAGCACCTGCTGGAGCCGGTCCTCACGCTGCTGCCCGAGTCGTTGCGCACCCCCGTGGTGTACGTCGTGGCGCTCGCCCTGGTGACGTTCCTCCACATGGTCGTGGGCGAGATGGCGCCCAAGTCGCTGGCGCTCACCCACCCTGAGCGCGCCGCGATGGGGCTGGCGCTGCCGTTCCGCGGCTTCGCCTGGGTCGTCCGCCCGATCCTGGCCCTGCTGAACGCGATGACCAACGGCATCCTGCGGCTGGCCGGCGTGCGGCCCCGCGACGAGCTGGCCACCACCCGCACACCCCGCCAGCTCGCCATGCTGGTCGCGGAGTCGGGCCGGATGGGCATGCTCGACCGCGACGAGCACGACCTGCTCACCCGCGCGCTGCGGGTCCACTCCCAGCCGGTCGAGCGGCTGATGGTGCCTGTCAGCGAGGCGCCCTCGGTGCCCGCGAACGCCGACGACCTGCTCGTCCGCCGTACGGCCGCGCGCGGGGGCAGCCTGCGCATGCTGGTCGTCACCCCCGACGACGTGGTCGGCGTGCTCCACGTGCGCGACGCGGTCCTCCAGCCGGGTCGCAGCGCCGGCGAGCTGGCGACCCCCGTCCCCCGCATGACGAAGGACACCACGATCTCCGACGCCGTGACCCTGCTGCAGGAGGCCCACGCGCAGCTCGGGCTCGTCACCGACGCCGGCGGCACGCCCGTCGGTGTGATCGATCTCACCACTCTGGTCGGCGAGCTGCTCGCCGCCTGACTCGGCGCGGCGCGCCCGCTTGTGTGAGCGGGCGCGCCGGCCCGGTACGGTCCCGCCCCGCGCCCGCGACGTCACCCGGCATCTCTCACCGCGAGACGTTTGCGCTCACGAACTGGGACAGAAGGTAAAGGTCGCCCCCTGCAAGCGCGGGGAAAGTGGTTTGAAAGGCGGCCTCCTGAGAATGTGCAGTGCGCGACGGAGGGGCCCCGATCTTCGGGGCCCCCGCCGCGACATCGCCAGGAGGGCCCGCGCCGTGCGGGCCGGGACGGGAGGCCGGACGTGGACGCTTCGCTCGCGATCAGGCGACGTGGCCCGTCCGCCCGGGGATCGCAGGGGGTGATCCCCCTCGGCGGTGGAAAGAAAAAACCCCGCCGGGCGGAAGATTCTCCTCCAACCGAGCGAGGCCGCTCACGTGTCCAGAGGTTCCAGGGGGTCGTCTCCCTGGGTGACACAACACCCCTGGGGGATGCAAAGAGAAAGCCTCGCGGGGAGGAAGCTCTGCTTCCGGCCACTCGAGGCTGCCCGCCTGACCGGGGGTTCCAGGGGGTTGTCCCCCTGGGTGATGCAAAGAGAAAGCCTCGCGGGAAGGAAGCTCTGCTTCCGACCAGACGAGGCTGCTTTCTCGTGGGCAAGGGGGGAGTTGAACCCCCACGTCCTCTCGGACACACGGACCTGAACCGTGCGCGTCTGCCATTCCGCCACTTGCCCTTGCGGTTGGCCCCCATCTCTGGGTGCCTGGAAAGGTTAGCACGTATCCGCCCGTGCTTACGAACCCGGATACGATCCTTCTAAACGACGATGCGAAGGAGCTCAGTGCAGCACCGGAGCGATCGCGACCGTAGTGGCATTGGAAGGGAGGGATCCGGTGGGAGTCCTTCAGCGCTTCGAGCGCCGGCTCGAAGGGTTGGTTGAAGGGGCCTTCGCGCGGGCGTTCAAGTCTGATCTCCAGCCGGTCGAGGTTGCCAGCGCCGTGCAGAGGGAGATGGACGAGCGCGCCGCGATCGTCGCTCAGGGTCGCACGCTCGTGCCGAACGACTTCGTGGTGGAGCTGTCGACGACCGACAGCGAACGGCTGGAGGTGTACGCCGACAGCATCAGCCACGAGCTCGCCACTCTCGCCCGGGAGTACGCCAAGGAACAGGGCTACTCGTTCGTCGGGCCGGTGCGGGTGCGTTTCGAGACCGCGGACGATCTCGCCGTCGGGCTCTTCCGCATCCGTTCGGGTGTGATCAGGGGCGCGACGGTGGAGCAGGACGAGATCCGTCAGCCGCCGAGCGACCTGCCCGCCAGCCGTCCCAGCGCGTTCCAGGGCCGCCCCCGGCTGCTCGTCTCCACCCAGGACGACCCCCAGGGCCAGCGGTCTTACGAGCTGACCACGCCGGTCACTTTGCTGGGCCGCGGGACCGATTGTGATCTTCGGCTGGTGGATCCCGGCGTATCACGGCATCATGCCGAGCTAAGAGTGGAAGGACCACAGGTCGTGCTCGTGGACCTGGGGTCGACCAACGGCACCTTCGTCAACGGCCAGCCGGTCCGCAGGATCGAGATGCAGGACGGGACGAGGGTGACGCTCGGCCGCACGACACTGGTGTTCAGGCGCGATTAGAGGTAGACAAACGGTCCATGTCCGAGCTAACGCTGCTGCTGATCCGGCTCGCCTTCCTGGCGGTGCTGTGGTTCTTCGTGATCGCCGCGGTCGGCGTCATCCGGACAGACCTGTTCGGTCCGCGTACGGCTCCCGCGCCCGCACGAAAACCGGTCAAGCAACCCCGATCGGTTTCCAAGCCCAAAAAGGGCGAACCCCGCCAGCTGATCGTCACCGGTGGCCCCCTGCAAGGGACCATCATCAACCTCACGGAGACGCCAATCACCATCGGCCGGGCGAACGACGCCACGCTGGTTCTCAGCGACGACTACGCTTCGAGCCGGCACGCCCGGCTCTTTCCTCAGGACGGCCAGTGGATCGTGGAGGATCTCGGCTCCACGAACGGCACGTACCTCGAACGCTCGAAAGTGACCCGCCCGACCCCGGTGCCCCTCGGAGTTCCGATCCGCATCGGCAAGACCGTCATCGAATTGCGCAAATGACCATCGCACTCCGCTACGCCGCTCGCTCGGACGTCGGGCTCCTCCGTGAAGGCAACGAGGACTCGGCGTACGCCAGCGGCCGCCTGCTGGCCGTCGCAGACGGCATGGGCGGGCATGCTCACGGCGAGGTGGCCAGCTCGGTCGCCATCGCCGCACTGTCGTCCCTCGACCGGGACGCCTTCGGCAGTGATCTGCTCAGCGCCATCGAGGCGGCGGTCCGGGACGCCAACCACCAGCTGCACGCGATGGTGGCCCGCGACCCCAGCCTCAAGGGCATGGGCACCACGCTCACCGCGATGCTCTGGAACGGCTCACGCTTCGCCCTGGTCCATGTGGGCGACTCCCGGGCCTACCTGCTCAGGAACGGCGAGCTGTACCAGATCACGCACGACCACACGCTGGTGCAGTCGCTGGTGGACGACGGGCGGATCACCCAGGAGGAGGCCGCCAACCATCCCCAGCGTTCGATACTGCTGCGCGCGCTGGACGGCAGCGGCGAGGTCGATCCCGACCTGCAGGACCGGGAGGCCCAGGTGGGCGACCGTTACCTGCTGTGCTCGGACGGTCTCTCCACGGTGGTCAGCGCCGAGACCCTGCACCACACCCTGACCACGATCGACGATCCCGAGGACGTCGTCCGGCAGCTCATCGACCTCGCCAACCGGGGCGGCGGGCCGGACAACATCACCTGTGTGGTCGCCGACGTGATCGAGGTGGACGACATGCAGCCGCCCCTGGGGGCGGCGGCGGTCGTCGGTGCGGCCGGCTCCGGCCGGGTCCGCTCGGCGCCGCCCGACACCCCCGCGGGCCGGGCCACCACCGTCACCGCGCCCCAACCCGTGCTCACCGACGACGACCTGGACGACGAACCCGCGCGCGAGGCCCAGGCCTCCGCGCGGCGTTCGCGCAAGAGCCGATCGGGCCCGAAAGTGGCCGTCGGGGTGCTGGTCGTCGCCGCCGCGCTCGGTGTGGGCGGCTATTTCGGCTACCAGTGGACCCAGAGCCAGTTCTACATAGGCGCCAAGGGGGACGAGCTCGTCGTCTTCCAGGGCGTCGACGCGGAGGTCGGGCCGGTGTCCTTCAAGAAGGTCGCCTACACCGACCACGTACGCGTCTCGTCGCTGCCGGCGGTGCAGCAGGACCAGGTCCGCAGCGGCATCCCGGTCGACGACCTCCAGGCAGGGATATCCAGGATCAAGAGCTTCGGCGACTCGGCGACGCCAACGGCGGACGCCAAGTCGACGCCGACCCCCACGAGGTCCAGTAAGTGACTGCTGTCGAAGCCACGCCCGTACCGATGACCGCGAAGAGGCGCGGCGCCCAGCTGGGCATGCTCGCCTTCGCCGTGCTGATCGTGATGGGCGCGTACGCCAGCGTCGGGCTCGGAATCAACGGCAAGATCCCGTCCGGCATGCTCGGCTACGGCCTCGGCCTCGGCGGTCTGATGCTCGCGGCCTACCTGGTGCTGGCCAAGTGGGCACCCTGGGCCGATCCCCTTCTGCTTCCCCTCGTGACGCTGGTCAACGGCATCGGCCTGGTGATGATCTACCGGATCGAGCAGTCCGGGCAGGCCGGCGCGTCCGCCACGACCCAGCTCATGTGGACGGCGCTCGGCGTGGTGATGTTCTCCGCGACCCTGATCGTGTTGAAGGACCACCGTGCCTTGCAGCGCCTCACCTACACCGCCGGATTCGTCGGCGTGGTGCTGATGGCCATCCCGGCGCTGCTGCCCGGGTCGCTGAGCGAGGTCCAGGGCGCCAAGATCTGGATCCGCATCGGCGGGTTCTCGATCCAGCCCGGCGAGTTCGCCAAGCTGGCCCTGGTCGTCTTCTTCGCGGGCTACCTCGTCGCCAAGCGCGACGTGCTCGCCCTCGCCGGCCGCCGGCTGCTGTTCATCGACCTGCCCCGCGCCCGCGACCTCGGTCCCGTGCTCATCACCTGGGCCTTCGCGATCGCGACGCTGGTCCTGGAGAAGGACCTCGGCACCTCGCTGCTGCTGTTCGGCGCGTTCATCGCGATGCTCTACATCGCCACCCAGCGCACCTCCTGGGTGCTCATCGGCATCCTGCTGTTCGTCGGCGGCGCCTTCCTCGCCGGGCAGATCTTCAGCCACGTCGAGGCCCGCTTCAACGTCTGGCTGCACGCGGAGGACCCCGCGCTGTACGACGCGGGCGGCGGCAGCTACCAGCTCATGCAGGGGATGTTCGCCATGGGCTCGGGCGGCATCCTCGGCACCGGGCTCGGACAGGGCTACCCCAGGCTGATCCCGCTGTCGTTCTCCGACTTCATCTTCACGGCGACGGGCGAGGAACTCGGCCTCACCGGCCTGATGGCCATCCTCATCGTCTACGCGCTGATCGTCGAGCGGGGGCTGCGCACGTCGCTGACGGCCCGCGACCCGTTCACCAAGCTGCTCGCGGGCGGCCTGTCGTTCATCCTCGCCTGGCAGATCTTCATCATCGTCGGCGGCGTGACCCGGCTCATCCCGCTGACCGGCCTCGTGACGCCGTTCATGTCCGCCGGAGGCTCGGCGCTGCTGGCCAACTGGATGCTCATCGCCCTGCTCGTACGGATGTCCGACGCGGCCCGCCGGCCGCCGCCGCAGGCGATCCAGGACGAGGGGCTTACGCAGGTGATGCAGCGATGAACAGCACACTCAAGCGCGTCTCCGTGGCCTGCCTGCTCATGTTCGGCCTGCTCATGGCCAACGTGACCTACATCGGCGCGGTGAAGGCCGACGGGCTGCGGACCGACTCGCGCAACGTCCGCGGCTTCTACGCCCGATATGCGATCGACCGCGGCTGGATCACGGCCGACAACGGCAAGACCACGCTGGCCAAGACGGTGGACACCGGGGACAAGACGTTCCGGTTCGAGCGGGAGTATCCGCTCGGCAAGCCGTTCACGCACGTGGTCGGCTGGTTCGCGCCGGAGAGCGCCTCGGGCATCGAGGCCGCCATGAACCGCTACCTCGACGGCAGCCACCCCGACCTCGTCGTGCGCCGGGCCATCGACCTCGTCAGCGGCAAGCCCGCCAAGGGCGCGAGCGTCGACCTCACCCTGAACAGCAAGGCCCAGGAGATCGCGTACAAGGACCTGGCCGGCACCGGCAAGCGCGGCGCGGTCGTCGCGCTCGAACCCAAGACCGGCAAGATCCTGGCGATGGTGTCGGTGCCGTCGTACGACCCGAACCCGCTGGCCAAGGTCGACAAGGCGGCGGTCAACAAGGCGTACAACAAGCTGAACAAGGACGACAACAAGCCGCTGCTCAACCGGGCCATCAACCTGACGTTCGCCCCGGGGTCCACGTTCAAGACGGTCACCTCGGCGGCCTACCTCAGCGACGACACCTCGCGCGACGAGAACACTCAGGTCGACGCGCCCGACTCGCTGCCGCTGCCGGGCACGAACATCTCGCTGCCCAACTATCACGGCGAGTCGTGCGGCGGCCGGGCGACGCTGCTGCAGGCGCTCACCATCTCCTGCAACACGCCGTTCGCGATCATGGGCATGGACGTCGGCTACGACAAGCTCAAGGAGCAGGCCGAGAAGTTCGGGGTCGGCCAGCCGCTGAAGATCCCCATGGAGGTCTCGCCCAGCGACATCGGTCCCGACGAGGGCAAGGCGGCTCTCGCCAAGACCGCGATCGGCCAGCAGAGCAACCAGATGACCCCGCTGCAGATGGCGATGGTCGCGGCCGGCATCGCCAACCAGGGCACGGTCATGAAGCCGTACCTGGTCAACAAGATCATGGGGCCGGACGGCGCGGAGATCGAAGGGACCGACCCGGAGGAGCTGGACGAGGCCGTCACGCCCGAGGTGGCCGGCGAGCTGACCAAGATGATGATCGGCGTCATCGAGCACGGCACCGGCGGCGCGGCCAGGCTTCCCGACATCACCGTGGCGGGCAAGACGGGCACGGCGGAGACCCTGCCGGGCAAGCCGTCGCACGCGTGGTTCATCTCCTTCGCCCCCGTGGACAACCCGAAGGTCGCCGTGGCGGTCTTCGTGGAGTCGGGCAGCGCGGGCAACGACGCGACCGGCGGCGCGGTGGCCGCGCCGATCGCGCACGACGTCATGCAGGCGGTGCTCGGGCGGTGACCTACACATGACCGACACCGTGCTCGGTGGCCGATATCGGCTGATCTCCCCCATTGCCGCGGGCGGCATGGGCGAGGTCTGGCGGGCCGAGGACGAGTTGCTCGGCCGGGAGGTGGCGATCAAGCTGCTCGGCCGCCATGTCGCGGGCGACGCCACCTTCCGCGACCGGTTCCGCTCCGAGGCCAGGATCACCGCCGGTCTGACCGACCCCGGCATCGCCCAGGTCTTCGACTACGGCGAGAGCGACGGCCTGGCCTACCTCGTGATGGAACTGGTGCGGGGCGAGCCGCTGTCGGCCATCCTCGCCCGCAACGGCGCGCTCGGGCCCGACGTCACGCTCGACGTCGTCGAGCAGACCGCCCGTGGCCTGTACGCGGCCCACCGGGCCGGTGTGATCCATCGCGACGTCAAGCCGGGCAACCTGCTCGTCACCGGAACCGGCCAGGTCAAGATCACCGACTTCGGCATCGCCCGTGCGCTGGAGGCCGCGCCGCTGACCGCGACCGGCACCATCCTCGGCACCGCCCAGTATGTGAGCCCGGAGCAGGCGTCCGGCACCACCCTCACCCCGGCGAGCGACATCTACTCGCTCGGTGTGGTGGCCTACGAGTGCCTCGCGGGCCGGCCGCCGTTCAGGGCGGAGACCGCGGTGGCGCTCGCGCTGCGGCACCTCAACGACACGCCCCCGCCGCTGCCCGCGACCGTGCCCGCTCCGGTGGCGGCTCTCGTGACGGCCATGCTCGCCAAGGACCCCGCCGCGCGGCCGGAGACCGGGCCGGTGCTCCTCGACAGGGTGCGGACGCTGCGCGACGCCCTCGCGGGCACGGGCCCCTCGACGGCGGCCCTCGGCTCGCTGACCGACCCCCAGGGCTTCCCCGCGGCGGGCGGCGCGGGCCGTACGACGCCTCCGGCCGCGCCCGGTCTGACGGCACCCCTGGGCGAGCCCGGGGGAGCCGGCACGACGCGTCCCGCTGCCACCGCGCCGCTGGGCCCGGTCCCGCCCGCGACGCGGAGGGCGCCCGCGGGCGTCCCCTCCGCCCGTACGCGACGTCCCGGCGGCCCGGAGGGACCCGCGGGCGGACGACGCCGCCGGACGACCCTGCTCCTCGTGTCGGCGG
Organism: Microbispora hainanensis; assembly: GCF_006874475.1. Classification (GTDB taxonomy): domain Bacteria; phylum Actinomycetota; class Actinomycetes; order Streptosporangiales; family Streptosporangiaceae; genus Microbispora; species Microbispora hainanensis. The sequence goes on along the minus strand of NZ_VIRM01000013.1, from coordinate 89,088 downwards.
GCTGCGCCGCCGCGGTCGGCATCGGGGTCCTGGCCTTCACCGCCGCCCACATCGGCGAACCACCGCCGGACCCCGGTGAGACGGCCGCGCCCGTCTCACCGACCCCCTCGCCGTCGCCAAAGCCGTCGCCGGCACGTACGAACAGGTCAGAGATTCCACGGACGCAACAGCCCCCCGCTCCGGCGGCGTCGGACGAGCCGAGCGCCGTTCCGTCGGCTACCGTAAGCACGTCGGCATCAACCCAGACGCCCACACCGGCTTCGTCCCCGACCTCGACCTCGACCCCTACTCCGACGTCCACCCCGGCCACGGAACCCAGTGAGACTCCGCCCCCAACGGAAGCCCCACCCGACACGAACCCTCCGGATGAGGGGGAGTGATGAGCACAGGGGTCGATGATGGAGACCGGTGGCACCCCACGATGAACGGCAAGGGACAGTGCAGGAAATGACTCAGCCACGACTTCTCGGCGGACGCTACGAGCTGGATGGCGTCGTGGGGCGTGGCGGCATGGCCGAGGTGTATCGCGCCCGGGACATCCGGCTGGACCGTGTCGTCGCCATCAAGACGCTCCGCTCCGACCTCGCCAGGGACCACACGTTCCAGGCGCGCTTCCGGCGTGAGGCGCAGTCGGCCGCGTCGCTCAACCACCCGTCGATCATCGCCGTGTACGACACCGGCGAGGACATGATGGACGGCACACCGGTGCCGTACATCGTGATGGAGTTCGTGGACGGGCGGACGCTGCGCGACCTGCTGCGCGCCGACCGGCGGCTGCTGCCCGAGCGGGCCATGGAGCTGGTGGACGGCATCCTGCGGGCGCTCGACTACAGCCACCGGGGCGGCATCGTCCACCGCGACATCAAGCCGGCCAACATCATGTTGACGGTCAACGGCGAGGTCAAGGTCATGGACTTCGGCATCGCCCGGGCGATGGCCGACTCCGCCGCCACGATGACCCAGACGGCGCAGGTGATCGGCACCGCGCAGTATCTGTCCCCGGAGCAGGCCCGCGGCGAGCGCGTGGACGCCCGCAGCGACATCTACTCGACCGGCTGCGTGCTGTACGAGCTGCTCACCGGCCAGCCGCCCTTCACCGGCGACTCCCCCGTGGCGATCGCCTACCAGCACGTGCGGGAGGACCCGATCCCGCCGTCGCGGATCGACCCCGAGATCCCGCAGTGGGCCGACGCGATCGTGCTCAAGGCGATGGCCAAGGACCCGGTCCAGCGCTACCAGAGCGCCGCGGAGATGCGCGGCGACATCCAGCGGGCCCTGTCGGGCATGCCGGTCGACCCGCAGACGATGGCGATGGCCACCCAGCAGTACAACGGGTATGGCACGGCCGACCGCACGCGGACGATGACGACGGCCGGCGGCGCGCCCATGACGCAGAGCACCCGCGCCATCCCCGACTACGAGTACGCGCGTGAGGAGCGCGGCGGCGGCCGCTACGACGGGCGGCGGCGCAGCAGCGGCGGCGGCAACACCGCGCTGAAGACCGTCCTGTGGATCCTCATCCCGCTGGTGGTGATCGGCGCCATGATCGGCGTCGGCTACGCCTTCCTCGGGTCCGGCGGCTCCTCGGCCGCCGACAAGGTCCAGGTGCCGCGGGTGACGAACCAGACGAAGGCGGCGGCCAAGCAGGCGCTGGAGGCGGCCGGGTTCAAGGTCGCCTTCGGGCCGGAGGAGTTCAACGGCGACGTGCCCAAGGGCGCCGTCGTGAGCACCGACCCCGCCGGGGGTGAGCAGACCGACCGCGGGGCCACGGTCACCGTCATCGTGTCCAAGGGCGAGGAGAAGGTCACCGTCCCGGACGACCTGATCGGCAAGTCGCCCGAGGAGGCCAGGGCCGAGCTGGAGGCGCTGGAGCTGAAGGTCAGCATCGTGCCGAAGGCCTCCACCAAGGAGCAGGGCAAGGTCTTCGACAGCAACCCCAAGCCGGGCGAGAAGGTCGCGAAGGGCGCCCTGGTGCGGCTGTACGTGCCCCTGGAGATGACCGAGGTCCCGCCCGTGCTCGGCCTCACCCTTGAGGACGCGACGAAGACGCTGAAGGGCGCCGGCTTCAAGGTCAAGTCGCAGCAGCGGCCGAGCGACACGGTGCCGCAGGGCAGCGTCATCGACCAGTCGCCGCAGCCGGGGACCAAGCTCAACCCCGGCACCACGATCACGCTGACGGTCTCCACCGGCCCTTCACAGGAGATGCCGACCGACAACCCCAACACCGACCCCCCGACGGACGACACCGGGGACGGCGGCGACACCGGCGACACCGGTGACCCCAACGACCCCAACAGCGGCGGGGACGGCGGCGGCGTGCAGATCGGCCCGCCCGGCGAGGGCGGCGACAACCCGTTCGGCAACTAGCGCGAGATGAGCGGACGGCGGTCACTGCGAGGCGGTGGCCGCCGTCGGCGTTTCGGCCTCCCGGCGTCCCCCTGCCGGCCGCGGAAGGCGCCGGACATGAGGAAGGGCTTCCGCCACTCGGGGGCAATGGCGGAAGCCCTCACTCTTCTAGTCGTAACGAGAGCGGAAAGCGTTACACGATCTGCGCGAGCCAATTTCCGAGCAGCCGATGACCGTGCTCGGACACCACCGACTCGGGGTGGAACTGCACGCCCTCGATGGGGGCGTCGCGGTGGCGCAGGCCCATGATGACGCCGTCCGGGGTGGTGGCCGTCACCTCCAGCGTGTCCGGCACGGTGCCGGGGACCACGGCGAGCGAGTGGTAGCGCGTCATCGTGACCGGCGACGGCAGCTCCCGGAACACGCCCCGTCCGTCGTGGGAGATCAGGCTGGTGCGGCCGTGCATGAGCTCGGGCGCACGGTCCACCGCGGCGCCGTACGCCACGGCGATGGCCTGGTGACCGAGGCAGACCCCGAGCAGCGGCAGGCCGCGCTCGGCGCAGTGCCGCACGAGGGGCACCGACACCCCGGCGGCCTCCGGCGTGCCCGGTCCCGGCGACACGAGCACGGCGTCGAAGCCGTCGGCGTCGTCCACGGTGACGTGGTCGCGCGGCCGTACGTCGCAGTCCGCGCCCAGGCCGCGCAGATACTGCACGATCGTGTGCACGAAGCTGTCGTGATTGTCGACCACGAGCACCCGGATCGGGCTCATAGCTGTCTCCCGCTTCACCGGGGTGGCTGGGTGTGCCAAGCGGAAATCGGACTTTCAGCGTACGGCAATCCCGCATGGGGGATCGCCCGGCGGGGCCTGCGCCGACTATCCTTGCTCGGGACTTCACCGCCACAGCGATTACGCTATTGAGACCAGCCCGCACGACCGCGCGGGTACCCACCAGGAGAAGCTCCCGTGCCCAAGTCGAAGACCCGCAAGAAGGCCGTATACACGCCGCCGCAGAAGGCGCAGACGGTGAAGGTCAGCCCTCGCTGGCTCGCCCCCGTTATGGTGGCCTGCTGGATCATCGGTATCGCCTGGATCGCGATCTACTACATCGCGCCGAGCGTTCCCGGCATCTCCGCTCTGGCGAACTGGAACCTGCTGATCGGTTTCGGGCTCATCATCGTCGGCGTCGTACTGTCGACCAAGTGGCGTTAGGCTGCTTTCTTAAGATTCTTTCCACAGCCTTTATCCACAGCCTGTGGGCAGCAGAATGAGCGGCCCCCTGACGGGTTTGCGCCGGGTTCGGGCCGGGCGGTGAATTGCCCGGCCCGGCGCGGGAATCGTCAGCTCCGGCCGAGCATCTCGGCGGTGAGGATGTTCCCGCCGGGTCAGACGATGCCGCCGTTCGCGCGCACGACCTGCCCGTTGATCCAGTGCCCCGCGGGGCTCACCAGGAAGGCGACGACCTCCGCGATGCCCTCGGGGGTGCCGAGCCGTTCGAGCGGCGGCTGCTCGGCCATCCGCTCGACGGTGGCCTCGTCCTTGCCGCCGAGGAACAATTCGGTGGCGGTCGGACCGGGCGCGACCGCGTCGACCGTGATCTGCCGCCCCCGTAGTTCGCGGGCGAGTATGAGCGTCATCGCCTCCACGGCGCCCTTGCTGGCGGCGTACGCCCCGTAGGCGGGCAGTTGCAGGCCGACGACGGACGTGGACATCGTGATGATCGTGCCGCCGTCCGGTCGGCGTGACCCAGCCCGTGCTCTACCGGCTGTTCGGCGACAAGCGAGGGCTCCTCGACGCCGTCGCCGACCACGGATACGAGCGCTACGTCGCGCTCAAGGCCGCGCAGGAGCAGACGACCGACCCGGTCGACGACCTCCGGGCCGGCTGGGACGGTCACATGGTGTTCGCACGGGAGAACCCCGCCCTCTATCGGCTCATGTTCACGCCCCGGCCATGGTCCCGGTCCACGGCTCGCGACCGGGTGTTCGAGCTGCTGGAGGCGACGCTCGTGCGGTGCGCGGCGATCGGCGCGCTGCGGGTGGATCCCCCGGTCGCCGCCCGGCTGATCCTGTCCGCGAGCGTCGGGACCGCCCTCGACCACATCGCGAATCCGGAGCTCTTCGACGACCCCGCGATGCTGTCTCACCGCATGCGCGACGCCATGTTCGCGCACGTGCTCACCGAGACGACCGCGCGGGAGGACGCCGATCCCCTCCGCGAGGCCGCGCTGCGCCTGCGCGCACAGTTCGACCTCGCCGGCACCGACGCCCTTGAGCCGGCCGAGACCGCCCTGCTGCGGCGCCGGCTCGACCGCATCACGCAGCCCGGCGCGGGAAGCGTCAGGTGAACGCGCCCTGCAGCAGGCCGTACGGCGGCAGCGTGGTGACGGTCAGGACCAGCGCCACCAGCACCGCGGCGGCGACGCCGGCCTGTACGAGGGTGCGGTTGCGCTGTGGGGCGTAGGCGAAGCCGGCGGCGATGATCGTGCCGGTCACGAGCCCGCCGAGATGGCCCTGCCAGCTGATGGCACTGAAGGAGAACGTGACCACCACGTTGATTCCGATGAGCCACAGGATGCCGCGCACGTCCTGCCCGAGTCTGCGGGAGATCACGAACAACGCGCCGAACAGGCCGTAGATGGCGCCCGACGCACCGACGGCGACGTCGCTGAGCAGGTAGACGGCCACCGAGCCACCGAGCGCCGACAGGAGATAGAGCGCCGCGAACCGGACCGAGCCGAGCATGCGCTCGAGCTGTGGTCCCAGGACGTAGAGCGCCCACATGTTGAACAGGATGTGCGTGAGCGCGAGCGCGGGCGGCGGTGCCGCGTGCAGGAAGGCACTGGTGATCAGGCGCCACCACTCGCCCATGTGGACCCCGAGCGACCACATCGCGAACCGCTGGATGACCTCGTCGGGACGCAGGACCTCGGCCGCGTACGCGAGCACGTTGAGGATCAGCAGGGTCCACGTGACGCGGGGCGCGGCCACGGCGACGCCGCCGAAGGTCGCCTGGGCCTGCCGCACCTCGCGGTTGCCCTCGCGGACGCAGTCGGGGCACTGGTGACCGACTGCCGCATCGTGCATGCAGTCGGGGCAGATCGGGCGCTCGCAGCGCTGACAGCGGACGTAGGTCTCGCGGTCGGGGTGCCGATAGCAGGTGGGCACGGCTTGCGCCCCCGGCTGCGGGGGCGGCGGAGGCTGGGAGGTCATGGGGTCCTTCCTTGGCGGGTCCCTGTGTGGGGGCGCATCCACCAGCCAGCCTATAAGCCGGAGACGCCCCCGGCCGCGTGCTCGCGGGGCCGGGGCGTCTCCAGAGCGCCCGAGGGAGCGGCGTCAGGACCGCTCGATGGTGACCTCTTCGAGAACGACGTCGTTCACGGGCCGGTCGTTGCGGCCGGTGGGGGTCTTGGCGATCGCGTCGACCACCTCGGTGCCCTCGATCACCTCACCGAAGATCGTGTGCCCCTGGTTGAGGTGCGGCGTCGGGCTCACCGTGATGAAGAACTGGGAGCCGTTGGTGCCCTTGCCGAACCGCTTGCCCGCGTTCGCCATGGCGAGCAGGTAGGGCCGGTTGAACTGGTTCTCCGGGTGGATCTCGTCGTCGAAGTTGTAGCCGGGGCCGCCGACGCCCTGCCCGAGCGGGTCGCCGCCCTGGATCATGAAGCCGTTGATGACACGGTGGAAGATCGTGCCGTCGTAGAGCTTGGTGTTGGTCTGCTTCTCACCGGTCTCCGGGTGGGTCCACTCCCGGGTGCCCTCGGCGAGCTCGACGAAGTTGCGCACGGTCTTCGGCGCCTTGTTAGGGAAAAGCTGGACGCGAATCGTGCCGTGATTCGTGCGCAGATTCGCGATGAGGTTGTCAGCCACGAGGGCCGCCCCCTTTGGTTGCTCGTGTTAGTTGTCCGGTGAACAGGGTATCGAGCATGCCTTCAAGCACCGCGCGTGATTGAGCCACAACCATCCGGGAAGGGGTCGTTCCGGGGCCCCGTCGATTGGGGAGGTTGATCGTGTCCCTGACAATGAACAGAAGGCGTCGCGCCGAGGTGGTCATCCCGCAGACGTGGCTGAGCAGGATGAGAGACCAGGCGATGAAGGCCAGTGGGCGGATGAGTCCGGTGGCGGAGAGCGCACGCGATCTCGCGTCGCACCGGATCGAGGACGCCAGGGTCTGGGCGGCGCCGAAGCTCGACCAGGCGGCGCAGTCGGTCGAGGAGCAGATCGCTCCGATCGTGAGCGCGTTCCTGGCCGAGTTGGCCCGCAGGATCGACGTGACCAGCACCAGGAAACCCCGCCGGCGCTGGCCGGTCGTCGCACTGCTCGGCGGCATCGCCATCGGCGCGGTCGGTGTGGCGATGTACCGGAACAACGCGCAGCGCTGGACCGAGACCATGCGGGAGAGCATGCGGCACACCGGCTCCGACGCCAGCAAGTGGGTCGGAGACAAGGCGGAGGACGTCGGCGAGAAGACCGACAAGGCCGCCGACGAGATCTCGGGAAAAATGCCCTAGCACGTCCCTCACAGCCACCAGGTACGGCCGGCGTTCCCCCAACGCCGGCCGTGCTGTGTTTCCCGCTTCGCCATCGGGGCGCTCTTACCCGCCGGGGTCGTGCCGAAGGCGCGCGATGAACGCCTCCCTCGTCACGTGCTCGCTCGTTCCTCGCTCCGCGCGTTCCTCAGTCCAGACCGGCGGCGCGCCCCTCAGGCTCGCTCGGTGTTCCCCGCTTCGCTCATGAAGGCGTTTGAGGGGTTTCCAGGCGATGCAGTACGGCGGGGAGGCGGTCCTCGTAGACCACGGTGAGCCGCCGGGTCGCCCGGGTGATGGCGACGTACAGGTCCTGGCCGCCCTGCGGCGACTGACGCAGGATGCCCTCGGGGTCCACGACCACCACGGCGTCGAACTCCAGGCCCTTCGAGCCGCGCACGGTAAGGACGGCCACCGGGCTGTCCAGGGGGTCGACGGCCTCGGGGAACAGCGCGGCGACCTCCGCGTGCCGGGCGTCCGGCGTGACGACGCCGACCCGCCCCTCCCCGATCTCGCGCAGCTCCGACTCCACCAGCAGCCGGAGGTCGGTGCCGCCGGCAGGCAGGGCGCGGGGGCGGGCGCCGCCGAACCTGACCGACTCGGGCGGCTCCTCCCCGGGCGCGACGGCCCGCAGCACGTCGGCGGCGACCTCCATGATCTCGGCCGGAGTCCGGTAGTTGACCAGCAGGCGCTCCTCCCGCCAGCGTCCCTTCACGTACGGGTCGAGCATCTCGCCCCATGACCGCGCGCCCGCCGACGAGCCGGTCTGGGCGATGTCGCCGACGACCGTAAGGGAGCGGGCCGGGACCCGCCGCATCACCGTCCGCCAGGCCATCGCCGACAGCTCCTGCGCCTCGTCCACGATCACGTGCCCGTACGCCCAGGTGCGGTCGCGGCCGGCCCGGTCGGCCGTCGTCACGTACGGCCCGTCGTCGCGGTTGCGGCCCGCCAGCAGGGCCGCGTCGAGCACCGGATCGACGTCGGTGATAGTCAGGACCTCCCGCGCGTACAGTTCCTCCTCGCGGCGCTCGTCCTCGGCGCGGCGCCGCCTGGCCCCCGCCCCGTAGTCGTACGCGCCGAGCAGTTCGGCGGCCTCGTCGAGCAGGGGGACGTCGCCGACCGTCCACGGCGCCTCGCGGGGCCGCAGCAGGAGCGCCCGTTCCTCCTCCGTCAGGTGGTGCCCGGCCGCCGCGCGCAGCCGTTCCGCGTCCGACAGGAGTTCGCGGACGAGCCGCTCCGGGGTGATCTCCGTCCACAGGGCGTCGAGCGCGTCGCGCACCGGCCGGTGCTCCCACAGGGTGGTGGCGGCGTACCGCAGATCGCCGTCCTCAAGCGGCCGGTCGAGCTGCGCCGCCTCGTCCCACGCGAGCGCCCGCAGCATCTCGTCCACGAACGTCCATCGGGCGATGTTGTGCTGCCGCCGCAGGCCGCGGGCGCGGTCGCGGGCCCGCAGGCACGTGGCGTGGTCCACCCGCAGCGTCATCTCCTCGACCACGACCTCCACGCCGCCGCGCACCGACGTGCGGACGGGGATCTTCACCTCCAGGTCGCCTTCGGGCACCCGCTCGCGGTCGCGGACCGCCTCCTCGACCACCTCGACCATGCGCAGGTCGCCCTTGACGACCGCGACGGCCGGCTCGTCTTCGGCGGTGGCCCGCACCCCGGGGTGGAGCCCGCCCATGTTCGTCAGCACCACCTGCGTCTCGCCCAGCGCGGGCAGCACCTGGCTGATGTAGCGGGAGAACGTCGCGTTGGGGCCGATGACGAGCACGCCGCGCCGTTCCAGCGTGTCGCGGTAGGTGTAGAGCAGGTAGGCCGCCCGGTGCAGGGCGGCGACGGTCTTGCCCGTGCCCGGCCCGCCCTGCACGACGAGCGCCCCCGCCAGGCCCGAGCGGATCACCCGGTCCTGCTCGCGCTGGATGGTGGCGACGACCTCGCCCATGCGTCCGGTGCGTCCGCGGCGCAGCGCCGCGAGCAGCGCGGCCTCGCCGACGAGGGTACGGCGGTCTCCGCCGGCCATCCGGTCGAGGTCGAAGACCTCGTCGTCGATGCCCACGACCTCGCGATATCGGGTGTGCAGGTGCCGGCGGCGTACGAGTGGGCCCGGGTCGCCGGGGGTGGCGACGTAGAAGGGGCGGGCGGCGGGGGCCCGCCAGTCGACGAGCACGGAGGTGTGGTCGTCGTCGCGCAGCCCGATGCGGCCGACGTAGAGGGTCTCGCCCCCGGCCTCGTCGATGCGCCCGAAGCACAGGCCGCGTTCCACGGCCGACAGTTGCGCGAGGCGGCGGGCGTGCTCGGCCGCCGCCGCCTCCCGCTCCACGACGGCCTGCCGCGTGCCCGTGCCACCCCGGGCCAGGACTTGACGCATGCCGCGCTCGGCCCGTTCGCGGGCGACGTCGAGGCGGCCGTACAGCATGGAGACGTAGGACTGTTCGATCCGCAGGGCCTCGGCGCGAGCGGATTCGGATTGACGGTCACCCATTCCTGTGATAAACTCCTAGTGAGAGCGTCTGACTTTCAGATGATCGGGAATCTCTCACTATACGGCATCGCGCCTCTGTGGCGGCGTGCCACGCCTTCGTCCACTCCGTCCGGGGTGGATTTTTTGTTTCTCACGGGACGTCTGTGACGGATGTGGGTGATGTCGCGTCTTTCCTGGGTAACCGGGAGACGGCGCGATCGGCGGGACGCATCGCCACATTCCATCCGAATCCGCATCGCGTCATGGTCAACCCTCGCGCCGCGCGGGACGTCTTTGGAAACAAGGAGGCCCGGATGGACGTCCTCGAGAGCCTCGTGGACGACGAGCTCCGCCTGGAGCTCGTCCTCATCGAGGCACTGCATCACGAGGCGGAACGGCTGGCCGCCCCGGCCGTCCGCTGAGATCAGCGCCCGCCGCCTCAGGGTGAGGCGGCGGGCGCCCTCTCATCCGTCAGCCCGGACGCCATCGGGTGTGGGCCGAGGGCGCGTCAAACCCAGGGCCGTCGTCGGGCCCAGGCAGGTCAGGATCAGGGCGCGTCAGGCTCAGCGCCCGTCAGGCTGAGGGCGCGTCAGGCTGAGGGCGCGTCAGGCCCACGGGCGGAAGACGGCGCGGACGCATCCGTCCTTCTTGTGCTTGAACATCTCGTAGCCCTTGGGCCCCTCGTCGAGCGTCATGACGTGGGTCGCGAGGTAGGAGGGCTTCAGGTCGCCCTTCGCGATGCGGTCGAGGAGCTTCGGGATGAACCGCTGGCCGTGCTGCTGCGCGCCGCGCAGCGTGAGGCCCTTGTTCATCAGCGCGCCGAGCGGGAACTTGTCCACGAAGCCGGCGAAGACCCCCAGCACGAACACCGAGCCGCCCGTACGGCAGGCGCGGATCGCCTCCCGCACCGCGATGGGCCGGTCTTGCTCCAGGCGCAGCTGCTGCTTGATCCCGTCGTAGACGCGCTGGATCCCGGTGCTGTCGGCCTCCATGCCGACGGCCTCGACGCACACGTCCGGGCCCCGGCCGCCGGTGCGCTCGCGCAGCTCGGCCGTGACGTCGGTGCTCGTGTAGTCGATCACCTCGCAGCCGACGTGGCGGGCGGTCATGGCCAGCCGTTCCGGATAGCGGTCGATCGCGATGACCCGATCGGCGCCGAGGAGCATGGCGGCCCGGGCGGCCATCTGGCCGACGCCGCCGCATCCCCACACCGCGACCACGTCGCCCGGCTTCACGCCGCCGAGCTCGGCGCCCATCCAGCCCGTCGGGGCCGCGTCGGAGGCGAACAGGACGTCGAGGTCAGAGACGCCCTCGGGAACGGTGAACGCGTTGTAGTCCACGAAGGGCACCCGGATGTACTCGGCGTGACTGCCCCGGAAGCCGCCCATCGCGTGGGAGTAGCCGAAGATGCCGGCGGTCGTGCCGCCCCACATCAGGTCCGTGATGCCCGGCGAGGGGTTGCTGTTCTCGCACAGCGACCACTGGTCGTGACGGCAGGACCAGCAGCGGCCGCATCCGATGATCGAGCAGACCACCACCCGGTCGCCCGGCCGGTGCCGGCTCACCTCGGGGCCGACGTCGACGATCTCGCCGATGAACTCGTGCCCGATGACGTCGCCGGCCCGCATGGCCGGGATGTAGCCGCCGAGCAGGTGGAGGTCGGAACCACAGGTGGTGCTCGCCGTCACCTTCACGATCGCGTCCTGGGCGTTGAGGATCGCGGGGTCGGGCACCTGCTCGACCGACAGTTCGTTCACGCCCTGCCAGCACAGAGCCTTCACAGCCGTCCCCCCTCCGCCGCACGTCCCAGCGCCATGTCGAGCACTTTGCCCGGCATGGTCGGCCGGGTCGTGCCGATCTCCTCGTCCGAGCGCAGCACGTCGCCGGTCTCCAGCAGCGACTTCGTCTCGCGCAGCGCCGTACGGATCTCGGTGCGGGGGTCCTCACCGCGCAGCCGGGCGAGGACGGCGTCGGCGCCGGCCCGCTGCGCCCTCGGCCGGGCGTAGACCTCCGTCCCCCGGTCGCCGGGCGCCCGGTTCATCCGCACCTCTGCGTCCATCCGGCTCAGCGGCTCGGGCAGGCGCCCGCCCGGGGCGACCTCATCCGGTGGGCGGTTGATCGTGATGCCCAGCCAGCGGCTGGACTCCAGTGGGTCCTTCACCGCGCCCGGCATTCGGCCACGCGAGGCCGCCCATCGCGCCACCCCCAGGCCGGCGGCGAGCGCCGCCGCTCCGGCAACGAGACGTTTCATGGCTTCGCCCCTTCCACGGCCGACTTCCTCGGGTGCTACCCCCGCTCATGGGCTCTATCCCGCCCAGGGGGGCACGTGAGGAGGAGTTGGACGCCAGGTGACGATTCAGGACAAAGCGGCTATTCAGCGTTGCGGACGATTCCGCCGGCCATTCGCGTCGTGCGACGGCGCGGCGGCTTGCCCGGCTTCCCGCGATGGCGCGGGTTATTCGGCGTCGTGGGACGGCGCGGCGGCCTACTCGGCGTCGTGGGACGGCGCGGCGGCCTACTCGGCGTCGTGGGACGGCGCGGCGGCGAGGGCGTCCACGATGGTGGGGAAGACCGGGATGTGGAACGCCAGCCCGGTGATCCACAACGCGCGGGCCGCGCCGTGCTCGACCGCGACGAGGCCCAGCCAGCCTCCCTCGTCCAGTGCCCGTTTCCAGCGGGTGACCAGCAGCCCCGTCGCCCTGGAGTCGAGGAAGTCCAGTTCGAGCAGGTTGACCACGAGATACGGCCCGAACTGGGCGAACGCCTTGTCGAAGAACTCGGTGGCCTGTTCGTGAGTGGTGAAGTCGAGCGTCCCCCGCACCGTCAGCACCCCGATGCTTCCGCTGCTCTCGGTGACGAACGTGGTCTCGGCTGTCGAGAGGTCGGGAAGATCGGACATCAGAACACTTCCAAGGAGTTCGGCAGAATGCGCGCGACCAGGATGCAGGTGTCGTCGCCGGTGTTGCTCGGGGCCAGGGCCTCCATGACCGCCGCCACACGATCCTGCGGTGGCACCCTTGGCACGGTCTCGGCGATCGCCGCGCTGAGGATGTCGAGGCCTTCGAACAGGTCCCGGCCCGGACGTTCGATGAGGCCGTCGGTGAACATGAGAAGCAGGTCGTCGGGCTCCAGCCGCATCTCGGCGCAGCTGTAGCTCACGTCCTCGAAGACGCCGAGCAGCACGCCGGGGTGCAGCAGCCGGTGCACCCTGCTCCCCCTGACGAGCAGCATGGGCGGGTGGCCCGCGTGGGTCCACGTCAGCGTGCGGTCCTTCGTGCGGTAGTGGGCCACGACGGACGTCGCCAGCACGTCGGGCCGCATCCGCCGGAGCAGCCGGTTCAGCGCCACGAGGATCTGCGCCGGATCGTGGCCGGCGAAGGCCAGCCCCGTGATCGCGTGCCGCAGCTTGGCCATGGCGGAGGCCGCGGCCAGGCCGTGCCCGGCGACGTCGCCCACGGCCAGCAGCGCCTCCCCGTGGTCGAGGTGGATGGCCTGATACCAGTCGCCGCCCAGCGGCGCCGTCTCGGCGGGGAAGTAACGCACGCCGATCTGCAGCCCGGGCACGGCGTCCTGCATCGGCAGGATGATGCTCTGCAGCCGTGCGGTGAGCTGCGACTCCTCCTCCAGCCGCTGGGTGACCTCGGCGAGCTCGTCGGCCGTCCTGCGCCAGTCGGTCACGTCCTGAACGACGCCGTGGATCTCGACCGGCTGTCCGCTCGCGTCCCTGCTGACCTCGGCCGTGGCCCTGATGTGCCGATATTCGCCGCCGACGTCGATGCGGATCTCGAACTCCTGCGGCCCGCCGCTGCCGCTCAGCGTCGTGAGCGCGTGATCGACGATCGGGACGTCGTCGGGGTGGGCGATCTCGCGGTAGTGCTCCAGCGCGAACGGCCCGTCGGCCGGGTCACGGCCGTGGATGACGTAGAGCTGGTCGGACCACTCGGCCTCGCCGCTGATCAGGCTCCAGTGCCCCCAGCCGAGGTGTCCCAGGCGCTCCGTGTGGAACAGCCGGGCCGACAGGCGTTCCTCCCTGTCGTGGCGGACCCAGGAGACGAGGAGGCCGCCGTGCAGCCGGGCGAGGCGCACACCGTAGGCGGACAGATGAGGCACGCCGTCCCCGCCCTCCCGGTGCACGTAGGGATCGACGTCCTCGGGGTCCCCGGTCTCCATGACGCGGAGGTAGGCGTCCCACAGAGGGGAGCCGGCGACGGCCGGATATGCCTCGCACACCCGCCGGCCGACGAGCTCCTTGCCGGTCCTGTCGTGGATGTCCCTGGCGTCGGGGCTGGCCGCGCACACCTCGAAGTCGAGGGTCGCCCCGGCCTGATCGTGGACGGGCGCGAGCCACACGCCCTGGAGCGCGATCGCGTCGAGCACGGCCTGCACCAGCCCCGTCATCGCAGCGGGGGCCGATTCGTCCCCGTCGAGGCCGCCCACAGGGCCGAGCCGCGTCACGCGATCACCTCCGCCCATGGGTCACCTTTCGCGAGGCATCCGCAAGAGCGGACGGTCGGAAGGATTGCTCTTGCATCGCCGATGAGGTTACCTTCCGCCCTTCAGGATAGGCACCGGGCGCCCTGCGGTCTCCCTCGCGAGGCGCCGTCCGTCCCTGGGCACACCCACCGCCGACTCCTAGGATCTTTTACAACCTTTTACCCTTCTCGGGTTCGTCGGGGGGATTGTCGGGATGGTGCTGCCGCACAACGCTCTGGACCATCGATACCGGGGCGAGCACCCGCTCCGCACGCTGGCCTACCTCTTCAGGGAGCACCGTCCCCGCCTCGTCCTCGCCGTCGCGGCCTTCGTGGTCAAGCACAGCCCGACCTGGCTGCTCCCGCTGGTCACCGCGAACGTCATCGACGCGCTCGTCCGGCACGCGCCCCTCGCCGACCTGCTGACGTCGATGGCCGTGCTGCTCGCCCTGCTCCTGCTGAACCTGCCCGGTCACCTGCTGTACGTACGGTGCCTGTACGGCGCGATCCGGCAGGTGGGCACCGGGCTGCGCTCCGCGCTGTGCCGCAGGATGCAGCACCTGTCGATCGGCTACCACTCCCGGGTGAGCGCCGGGGTGCTGCAGACCAAGGTCGTCAGGGACGTCGAGAGCGTCGAGCAGATGGTGCAGCAGACGGCCGACAGCGGCCTGGCGGCGGTCACCATGCTCATGGGCGGTCTCGCGGTGATCGCCTTCCGGGTGCCGGCCGCGCTGCCGGCCTTCCTGCTCGTCGTCCCGGCCGCCGCGGTCCTGGTCATGCGGATGCGCAACCGGCTGCGGGCCGGCAACGAGAGCTTCCGGCAGGAGGTCGAACGGCTGTCGGCGCGCGTGACCGAGATGACGCACCTGATCCCCATCACCCGCGCGCACGGCCTGGAACAGGACGCGCTGCACCGCATGGACGGCACGCTCACCCGAGTCCTGCGCACCGGCCTGCGGCTCGACCTGCTCAACGGCCGGTTCGGCGCGATGGCCTGGATCACGCTGAACGTGCTCGCGGCGGGCTTCCTGGCCGGCTCCGCGCTGATCTCCTACTACCAGGTGCTGCCGATCACGGCGGGCGACGTGGTCATGCTCAGCACGTTCTTCACCACGCTCACCACCTCGGTCACCACCCTGATGAGCCTGACCCCCGTGATCAGCAAGGGCCTGGAGTCCGTACGCTCGATCGGCGAGGTGCTCGAGGCGCCCGACCTGGAGAACAACGACGGCAAGGCCGAGGTGACGGAGGTCCGCGGCGGGTTCGAGTTCCGGTCGGTGTCGCTCACCTACGAGGCGGGCCGGCCCGCGGTCGGCGATTTCACTCTCACCGTGTCCCCCGGAGAGACCATCGCCCTGGTGGGGGCCTCGGGAGCGGGCAAGTCGACCGTGCTCAACCTCGTGATCGGTTTCCTGCGCCCCACCTCGGGCCGGATCCTGCTGGACGGCAGGGACATGGAGGAGCTCGACCTGCGGACCTACCGGCGGTTCCTGTCCGTGGTGCCCCAGGACTCGATCCTGTTCGAGGGGAGCATCCGCGACAACGTCACGTACGGCATGCCGGACGTGCCGGAGGAGACCCTGCTGGCCGCCCTGCGCGACGCGAACGCCCTGGAGTTCATCGACCGGCTGCCGCAGGGGCTCGACACGGTCGTGGGCGAGCGCGGCGCACGGCTGTCGGGCGGCCAGCGGCAGCGGCTCGCCATCGCCCGCGCCCTCGTCCGCGATCCCCGGGTGCTGATCCTGGACGAGGCGACCTCGGCGCTCGACACCGCGTCGGAGGCGCTGATCCGGCAGGCCCTCGCCCGCCTGGTCGCAGGCCGCACGGTCTTCGTCGTCGCCCACCGGCTGTCCACCATCCGTACGGCCGACCGGATCGTCGTGATGCGGGACGGCCGGATCGCCGAGGTGGGCACCCACGAGGAGCTGAGCCGCAAGCCGGGCGTGTATTCGGGGCTCCAGGCCGCCCAGCTCGTCTGAGCCACTCCCTGTAGCGGTCAAGAATCCCCATAGCTGTCTAGAAAGGATCACCGCCCGCGCGGCAGGGGCCGCATGCTCCCCGAAGGACCGCGCACAATGCTCGTCGGCCGCGGTCGAACACGGAGCGGGCCCGGAGCGGGCACGGCGCGGGCCCGGAGCAGGCCCGGAGCAGGCCCGGAGCAGGCAGGGAACGGGCAGGGAACGGGTAGGGAGGACGAGCGATGACCAGGGCAGCGGCGAGAGCCGCGCCGGCCCTCGTGGTCGCACGGGCCCGCATAGCCGCACGGGCCCTCGGGGTCGCAGTGGGTGTGCTCGTGGTCGCGCGAGCTCTCGTGGTCGCGCGAGCTCTCGTAGTCGCGATGGCGCTCGTGGTCGCGGTGGCCGCCGCACCCGCACCCGCGCATGCGCACGCGGCGGAGCCGCCGCCGTGTCCGCTGGTGATCGGCCACGGGGGTTACCCGAAAAGTGCCGGCGCCAAGGCCAAGGACGTGATCCGCCAGCCCAACGTGCTGCGGGCGGTCGACGACCAGGCGTCGTGGGGCGCCGATGGCGTCGAGGCCGACGTCCAGCTCACGCGGCACGGCACGAAGGCCGTCATGTGGCACAACAGGACGACCAACGGGCTGACCGGCCCCCGGCAGGAGATCCGCGAGATCGGGTGGGCCGAGGGACCCGGCAACCTGCACGACCGCCGCGTCGCCCGCGGGCCGTACGCGGGTGAGCGCGTGCCGACCCTGCGGGAGTGGCTCGACCACGTCCGCGCCCGGGGGCTGCTCGTGCTGCTGGAGATCAAGAAGTCCGCCGCTCCCGTCCTCGCCGACCCGGTGCACGGCGCCGCCGCCTGGCGGGAGATCGTCGACCCCATCGTCGAACGGCAGGACGCGCAGCCGATCCTCGTCTACTCCCGCGAGAATTGGATCAAGGCGGAGCTCGCCGAACGGCTGCCGGACCATCTGCGTGGTTCGGCCGCGAAGTGGACCGACGGCGTCAAATGGGACGAGCCGCCGCCCCCCTGGCAGCTCAACGAACCGCGGTGGCAGGCCGTGCTCGACGAGGCTCCCAACAGCGTGATGACCAGCCACACCGCGGACTACCGCGCCTGGCTCGACGGCAGGTGCCACCGCTATATCCACACCTGACCGGGAAGCCGGCGGCGTCGGACGCCCTCGTCTCGGGCGTGCCCGCCGCGCTGCGGGCGGGAACGCGCTGCGGACAGGACGGCCACCCACGCCCGTCGTCCAGCGAGGCCCCGGGATGCGCCGCGCCCGAGCGTAAATGAAGTGACGGGGGCGGGCGGGGACGGCACGATGAAGTGTTGTCTTCTCTTGTCGCCTTCCTTTCCGCGCTCCACGTCGTTTACGTCCTCCGGAGTTGTTCCCGTGCCTGGCCTCCGCCGTGATCTCGGCCTGCTCAGGGATCGGCGGTTCGCCCTGTTGCTGGTGGCCCGGACGATCTCCGTACTCGGCACCGCCTTCGCGCCGGTCGCCCTCGCCTTCGGCGTGCTCGGCCTCCCGGGTGCGACCGCCAAGACGCTGTCCGCCGTGCTCACCGCCGAGGCGCTGCCGATGGTGCTGTTCATGCTCGTCGGCGGGGTGATCGCCGACCGGCTGCCGCGCCACCGGGTCATGATGGCGGGGGAGTCGCTCAACGCGGCGGCGTACTTCTGCCTGGCCGCGATGATGCTCACGGGCTGGACGCCGCTGCCCGCCCTCGTGACGGCGAGCGCGGTGAGCGGCATCGCCTCCGCGGTCCTGTTCCCCGCCCTCACCGGGATCATCCCGGACGTGGTGCCCGCCGACCGGTTGCAGACCGCCAACGCGCTGCTGGGACTGGGACAGAACATCTCCCGCGTCGCCGGTCTCGTGCTGGGCGGCGCGGCCGTGGTCCTGCTGGGGGGCGGGTGGGCGCTGGCGGCCAGCGGGGCGATGTTCGCCGTGGCCGCCGTGCTGATCGCGCTGCTGCGCCTCACACCCGCCGAACGCGCGGGCGGCGGCGGGCACTCGGTGCTGGCCGACCTGCGGGACGGCTGGCGCGAGTTCGTCTCGCGGCAGTGGCTGTGGGTGGTCGTCGCCCAGTTCTCGATCCTGGTCATGGCGCTGCAGGCCGCCCACGGTGTGCTCGGGCCGCTGGTCGCCAAGCAATCGCTGGGCGGGGCGCCCGCCTGGTCGGCCGTCCTCGCGGGCGAGGCCGTCGGCACGATCGTCGGGGTGGTCGTCACGCTGCGCCTGCGGCCCCGGCGGCCCATCCTGCTCTGCACGCTCTTCACCCTGCCCACGGCTCTGCCGTACGTGCTGCTGGGCGTCGACGCGCCGCTGTGGACGGTCGTGGGCGGGGCGTTCGTGATGGGGGTGTGCTTCGACATCTTCGGCGTGCTGTGGCAGACCACCATGCAGCGCGAGATCCCGCCCGAGTCGCTGTCGCGTGTGAGCTCCTACGACGCGCTCGGGTCCCTGATGTTCGGGCCGCTCGGCCTGCTGCTGGCCGGGCCGGTGGCCATCGCGGTGGGACCGCGGCCGGCGCTGGTCGCCTGCGGGGCGATCATCATCCTGGTCACGCTGGCCGCGCTGCTGGCCCCCGGCGTACGCGGGCTGCGGGTCGCCGGTGACGAGCCCGCGGGCGTGCCGGCCGCGTCGCACTGACGGCCGCCCACCGGCCGGGGCCGTCCATGACGTGAACCCGAAACGCGGCGAGTGGCGAGACATGGCTGTCCGTTCCCCCACGAAGGGTCAGGCCGGCTCGATGCCATGGTGTCGTCGATGATTCCCCTTGCCACTCCACGCCTGGACTCGGATCTGATCGCCGAGTCCAGGGCGCGGCCCGAGGCGTTCGCGGCGCTGTTCGACCGCTATGCCTCGATGCTCTACCGCTACGTGTCCCGCCGCCTCGGCCCAGAAGTCGCCGAAGACCTGGTGGGCGAGACGTTCCTGGTGGCGTTCCGGCGCCGGGACCGCTACGACCTGACCCGCCCCGACGCCCGTCCCTGGCTGTTCGGCATCGTCAGCAAGCTGGTCTCCCGGCACCACCGTGACGAGGCCGCCCGCTATCGGGCGCTCACCCGCAGCCCACTCGACGACGTGGCGGAGTCCCCCGCCGAGCGCGTCGAGGACGGCGTGCGCGCGACGGCCGTACGCCCGCTGCTGGCCGCCGCGCTGGCGCGGCTGCCGAAGGGCGACCGCGACGTCCTGCTGCTCATCGCCTGGGCCGACCTGTCGTACGAGGAGGTGGCGCAGGCCCTCGGCATCCCCGTGGGCACGGTGCGCTCACGTCTCAACCGGGCCCGCCGCAAGGTGCGCGAGGCGCTCGGCCACACCAATCCGCTGCGGGACGAGGAGTAGCCATGGACGACCTCACGATGCTCCGCGACCTCGGCCGCGACCTCGACCTCGAATATGAGCCCTCGGCAGGTCTCGCGCGCCAGCGGCGCCGCCTGATCGACGAGACGGCGGGCGGACGCCGCCGGCGCCCGGCGTGGTTCACCGGTGGACGCCGGGCGGGCTGGATCGCAGTGGCGGCGGTCGCGGCGGTCACCGCCGCGCTGGTCGTGGTGCCGACCGTGCTGCTGCGTGAGAGCACCGGCCTGCACCTCCTGGCGCCGCCCATCGGGGACCGCCTGCCCAAGCAGGGCCAGGCCCTGACCGTGCTGCTCCTCGGCTCCGACCGGCGCCCCTCCTGGGGCGACCCGGAATCGGGTGAGCGAAGCGATCTCATGATCCTCCTGCGGCTGTCCGCCGACCGGAAGCGGGCGACGGCCGTCAGCCTCCCCCGCGACTCCATGGTCCGGATCCCGCAGTGCCGGTCGGCCGACGGCCGGACGGTCGCCGCGCATACGGACATGATCAACCAGGCGTACGCGATCGGCGGCCTGACCTGCGCGCGGAAGACGGTCGAGTCCGCCACGGGCGTGCGCGTCGACCACGCGGTGGCCATCCGCTATGACGGGCTGGCGAAGCTGGTCGACGCGCTCGGCGGCGTCGAGGTCACCCTCCCCCGCGCCGTGGACGACCCCAAGTCGAAGCTGAAGCTGCCGGCCGGCCGCTCGGTGGTCGACGGCGAGACCGCCGTGGCGTACGCGCGCCTGCGCTATGTGGGCGACGGCTCCGACATCGCCCGCATCAAGCGGAACGTGGCCCTGATGCAGGCGATGCTGAAGAAGGTCTCACGTATCGACACCCCCGCCGCCATGGCCACCCTCGTCCGCGTGGCCGCGACGTCGGTCACCACCGATCCGGCGCTGGACCTGGACGCCCTGGTCACGCTGGCGGTGGACGTGCGGCGAGCGGGCACCCGGTTCACGGCCCTGACCGTGCCGTGGCGGCCCTACGAGAAGGACCCGAACCGGATCGAGTGGAAGCAGCCCGACGCCACCCGCCTGTTCGCCCGGCTCACCGGCGACTGAGGCGACCGGCGACTGAGGCGACCGGCGGACGCCGGCGGCTCCGGCACCGTCGGCGTCCGCCGGCTCGCGTGTCAGGCCCGCTGGACGGCCGGCTCCCACAGGGCGGTGGTGCGGGCCGCGACGAGGTCGGCGATGCGGGCCAGCGCCTCGGCGGCGGGCATCGCGTCCAGGGCGCGGCCGTCGCGCAGGCGCAGCGCCACCTCGTCGCCCGCGGCCTCCTTCGCGCCGATGACGGCCTGGTAGGGCGCCAGCCGGGCGGCCCGGACGCGGGCGCCCAGGCTGCCGTGCTCGGGCCCGGAGACCTCCGCCCGCAGGCCCAGCTCGGCGCAGCGCCGTACGAGCGCCTCGGCCCGCGGCAGCTCGGCCTCGGTCACCGGCAGGACCACCAGCTGGGTGGGGGCGAGCCAGGCCGGGAAGGCACCGCCGTACACCTCGATGAGGTGCGCCACGGCCCGCTCGACGCTGCCGATGATGCTGCGGTGGACCATGACCGGCCGGTGCCTGCCGCCGTCCGGGCCGATGTAGTGCAGGTCGAACTGCTCGGGCTGGTGGAAGTCGACCTGCACGGTGGACAGGGTGGCCTCCCGCCCCGCGCCGTCGGCGATCTGCACGTCGATCTTCGGGCCGTAGAACGCCGCCTCGCCCTCGACCGCCTCGTACGGCAGGCCGGAGCGGTCGAGGACGTCGGTCAGCATGGCGGTCGCCCGCCGCCACATCTCGGGGGCGGCGACGTACTTGCCGCCGGCCCCGGGCAGGGACAGCCGGTGACGGACCGGGCGGATGCCGAGCGCGGCGTACGCGCGCCCGATCATCTCCAGGGCCCCGGCCGCCTCGGCGGCGACCTGGTCGAGGGTGCAGAAGATGTGCGCGTCGTTGAGCTGGATCGCCCGCACGCGGGTGAGCCCGCCGAGCACGCCCGACAGCTCGGAGCGGTACATGCCGCCCAGCTCGGCGACGCGCAGCGGCAGCTCGCGATAGCTGTGCGACCGCGAGCGGTAGATCAGCGCGTGGTGGGGGCACAGGCTCGGCCGCAGCACGACCTGCTCTCCCCCGAGGTCCATGGGCGGGAACATGTCGTCGCTGTAGTGCGACCAGTGCCCGGAGATCTCGTACAGCTCCCGTTTGCCCAGCACAGGGGAGTACACGTGCCGGTAGCCCGCGCGTCGTTCGGCGTCGCGGATGTACTCCTCCAGGGTGTGCCTGATCACGGCTCCGTCGGGCAGCCAATAGGGCAGCCCCGAGCCGATCAGCGGGTCGGTGTCGAACAGGCCGAGCTCCCGGCCCAGCTTGCGGTGGTCGTGCATCGGGTGGTCGTGGATGGGGTGGTCGTGCATCGCGGTCTCCTCGCGTTCTGTGTGCGGCGAGGCGAGTGACCGGACGACGAAGCCCCGGGGCAGCTCGCCCCGGGGCTTCGTCGGAAGTACGTGTCAGCGCGCCGGGACGGTCTCCGGCGTCGTCGTCAGGCAGGCGCGCTTCATGCCGCGAACGCTAGCACAGCCGTTGATCGTCTCCGAAGAGGTTTCTCACCGCGCGGCGGACCGCGTTCCCCACCACCGCCCTCACAGCGAGATGGGGCCGAGGTCGGCGGCAATCTGCGCCAGCACGTGGATCGCGGGGTTGTCGGCGGTGGAGCGCCACGTCAGGGCCCAGTGGAGGGTGGGGGCGTCATGGATAGGCAGGAACACGACTCCGGGGGGTCTGTTGTAGCGGGCGGCGATCTCGCCCAGCGGGTGGACGCAATGTCCCGCGGCCACCAGGGAAAGGATCTCGTGAAAGGTCCGCGCCGCGGGCCCGCGCGGGATACGGCGGCCGAGCGGTGTACGCGTGGGGACCATGGACTCCACCCAATACTCGGGGGCGCCGGGGCCGAGGTCGACGACATGGTTGTCGGCGAGGTCCTCCAGGGACGCGGTGCCGCGCCCGGCGAGCGGATGATCCGCCGGCACGGCCAGCACGCGGCCCCCGGTGAGCACGGTCGGGCCGACCGTGAGGTCCGGTTCGGCGATG
Organism: Microbispora hainanensis; assembly: GCF_006874475.1. Taxonomy (GTDB): domain Bacteria; phylum Actinomycetota; class Actinomycetes; order Streptosporangiales; family Streptosporangiaceae; genus Microbispora; species Microbispora hainanensis. The sequence goes on along the minus strand of NZ_VIRM01000013.1, from coordinate 66,901 downwards.
GGCAACCACAGCACGTTCATGTCGTGCTCTCCGCTGCGCAGGGCGGTGAACGGGTCGCTGCCGTAGATCTCGCCGAACTGGATGTCGCCGCCCGGGTGGCGGGCGCGGAACGCGTCGACGAGGGGGCGTAGTTCGTGTGCGGCATGACCGAACACGCCCAGCCGCAAGGTCTGACCCGCGCGCAGACCGGCCGCCTCGGCGCGGGCGAGTCCCGCCTTGATCAGGTCGAGGGCCTGCTGGAGGTCTTCCCGGAGGCGCCGGCCCACAGGGGTCAGGGCCACCCGCCGGCTGGTGCGATCGAACAGGGCCACGCCGAGGCGCCGTTCCTGCTTGCTGATGGCCTGGCTGACGCGGGCCTGGGACACGCGAAGCCGTTCCGCCGTGCGGCCGAAGTGCAACTCCTCCGCCAGCGTGAGGAAGATCTCGATGTCGCGCAGCTCCACTGATAACCCAACTGTTATGGATCGCCCCGCGAATCGTACATTGTTCCGCCGCTGACCTGCCTTGATGCTGGACAGACCACACCACCGGAGAGGCGGCAGGCGAACGATCACCGCCTCCCCTTCTCCCCAGGAGCGACCAGCGTGACAACCGCGGCTCTGACCGGTGACTACACCCTCGACATCGCCCGCACCCGGATCGGCTTCGTCGCCCGGCACACGATCGGCCCCAAGGTGCGCGGGCGGTTCGAGGAGTTCGAGGGCAGCGCGCACCTGGACGGCGACGACCCGTCCAAGTCGAACGTCGAGCTCACGATCCAGGCCGGCAGCATCCAGACCCGCAATCCGCAACGCGACGAGATGCTGCGCGGCAGGTTTCTGAACCTGGCCGCACACACGACCATCACCTTCGTCTCGACCGCGGCACGGCAGACCGGCGCGACCGCCTTCGAAGTCACCGGCGACCTGACCATCCGCGGCGTGACCAGGCCGGTCACCGTGGCCCTCGAACGGATCGGCGCCGAGCACGACCCGCAGGGCGGTGTCCGGGTTCGTTTCACGGGCGGCACCACGATCAACCGCAAGGACTGGGGTGTCGCCTCGATCGCCGCCGCGGGTCTGGTCGGCAAGAAGGTGGTGCTGGAGTTCGATGTCGCCGCGGTCCGGCGGACCCCGCCACCGCCGCGCCCGCCGACCTGAGCGGCATCGTGTGCGAGGCCGTCGTCGCCGCCGCCGTCGCCGCCGCCGTCAGCGCGACCCGTTAGTGTGATCGGAAAGTGTGACCTGACTCACACCGCGTACCGCGAACTCTCGACGGCCGTACGGGCGAAAGCCGTCGAAAACCACAGCGGGCGGGGACGGGAGCAACCAGGTGATCGCCGTGGAACCCGACAGGGCCGACGACGCGGCCCTGATACGGCGTTCGGAGCGCGAGCCGGAGGTCTTCGCCGACCTCTTCGACCGGCACGCACCCGCGCTCCGGCGCTACGTCGCCCGGCGGCTGGGCCCGTCCCTGGCCGACGACGTGGTCTCCGACGCCTTCCTGGCGGCCTTCCGGCGCCGCCACCGCTACGACCCGAGCCAGCCGGACGCCCGCCCGTGGCTGTACGGCATCGCCGCCCGGCTCATCAAACGGCACCGCCGGGTCGAGCTGCGGTTCTACCGGGCGCTGGTCCGCACCGGCGTCGACGAGATCACCGAGCCGTACGCCGACCGCGTCGACGCCCGGGTCTCGGCGCAGCAGGCCGGGCTGGCACGGGCCCTGGCCGAGCTGTCACCCGGCGACCGGGAGGTGCTGCTGCTCGTGGCCTGGGCCGACATGTCGTACGAGGACGTGGCCCACGCGCTGGACATCCCGATCGGCACGGTCAGGTCCCGCCTGCATCGGGCCAGGGCCAAGACCCGGCAAGCGCTGATGGCGGCGCGAGAGGAGGCGTTCGATGGATGACCTGCGTCTGCTGCGCGAGTGGCGCGCCGAGGTCCCCGAGCCGGACGGGCAGTGGATCGTCCCGCAGCGCCGCCGCCTGCTCACCCGGATGCGGCGGCGCGGGCGGACCCTCGCGCTCCGCCTGGTCACCGTCGCGGCGGCGGGGGCGGCGGCCGCCGCGCTCGCCGTGGTCGTCCTGCCTGCCGGCCCCTCCGGGACCGAGCCCGCGTCCGGCCCTTCGTCCACCGTGTCCCTGGACTCCAGGATGGTGCTCGCCAGGGCCGCCGAGGTGGCCGGCGGGCGCGGCGCCGCCCCCGTGCCCGAGCCGACCCAGTGGCACTACACCCGATCCCTGGACAAGCAGCCGAACTCGGACGAGACCCGGACCTTCGAGAGCTGGATCCGCTACGACGGCAAGCAGGCCGCCGGCTACGACGAGGACGGCACGCTGCGGATCCACGATGCCCTTCCGGACCCGGACGACGACGACCTGTCGCCGCAGCAGTACGACGCCAAGCTCCGCGAGCTGCCGACCGACCCGAGGAAACTGCTGGCCAAGGTCACGAAGGACCGCCACTGGATCGACTACCCGCACGAGGAGGGCGTCCCGAAGAGCGTGGAACCGGACGCCGACCGCGCGTACCGCGTGATCATGCTCTATCTGAGCAGGTACGGCACGATGCCGCCACGGCTGGAAGCGGCCATGTTCAAGGCCCTGGCTCTGATCCCGGACGTCCGGGTCGAATCCGGCGTGACCGACGCCGCGGGCCGCGCCGGGCTGGGCGTCTATCGGGAAGGCCGCGACAAGGTACGCAGGGGATACCACATCCTCGACCCGGACACCTATCGCTACCTGGGCGAAAAAATCGTCTGGCTACAGGACGAGCACGTGGGCGGCAACCCGGAGCCCGCCTTCCGCAAGGGCTCGGTGTACGCCACCGCCCTGCTCACGTCGGTCATCGTCGACCGTCCGGGGGAGCGCGGCTAGGACGTGTACCGCCATCCTGGTCGGCGGGTCTTCCGCCATGCGGCGACGGCGTGCACCTGGTCTGCGGTCGCGCCGTGCCGCTGGGCCTGGTGGACGCCTACGATTGAACCCCTTTATAGGTTGCATTCCTAACTAGCTCGCTTTATCGTCTAGATCGCCAACAGTGCTAAAAAGGACGGCGATCCATGGACATCTCTGCGAGCTTCTCGCCCCCGGGCCTGCTCCTGGCGTGCGCGCTGACCGCCTATCTGGCCTTCGCCGCCCCCGCGCTGGGCAAGCGCCAGTACGACCGGCTGGCACGACGCCGTGACCACGAGCCCGGGGCGCTGGTGCGGATGTACCGGCAGTGGATCGCCGAGGAGTGGGTCTGGGTCGCCGTGACGGCGCTGGTCCTGCTGCTGTCGCCGGGGGTCGGCCTCGCGGATCTGGGCTTCGCGATGCCGAGCCACTTCGGCAAGGTCGCCCCGGCGGTCATCGGCATGTCGGGGGCCTTCGTGATCAGCGTCGTGACGGCGCGCCGGCTGGCCGGCTCCGGCCGGACCATGCCCGGTCTGGAGGGCATGCGGGAGCTGCTGCCGCGCACGTCCGCCGAGCGGTGGCACGCCCTCGCGATGTCGGTGACCGCCGGCGTCTGCGAGGAGATCGTCTACCGTGGCCTGCTCATCGCGCTCGGCGTCGGCGCGCTGGGCCTGAGCACGACCGCGGCCGCCGCCCTGGCCCTGGCGGTCTTCGCGGTGGGCCACCTCTACCAGGGATGGATGAGCATGCTCGGGGTGGCCGTCGCCGGCTGCGCGCTCACCGCCCTCTACCTCACCACCGGCAGCCTCCTGCTGCCGATCCTGATGCACGCCCTGATGGACATCCGGGGCCTCGTGTTCACCCCGCAGCCCGCCCGGAGAACGGTCGGTCATGCGGCCTAGGTAGTGGACCTACCGTGCGAGGATGAAGCACATGGCGACCGACCGCCGCGCGAGCTGGCTCAAGGGCGTCCTCGACCTGCTGGTGCTGGCCAGCCTGACGGAGGGCGAGAACTACGGCTACGAGATCGCCAAGATGCTCGCCGGCTCGGGGCTCGGCCAGATCCGGGGAGGCACGCTCTATCCCGTTCTCAACCGCTTGGAAGAGGCGGGCCTGGTGTCGGCCGAGTTCCGGGTGACCGAGCGCGGGCCCGGCCGGCGCTACTACCGGCTGACCGAGCAGGGCAGGCAGACGCTGGCCGAGCAGGGCCGCCTGTGGCTGGCGTTCGACGAGTCCGTACGCACGGTGCTGGCCTCGGGAGGGCTGGCCTCGGGAGGGCTGGCCTCGGAAGGGCTGGCCTCGGGAGGGCTGGCCTCGGAAGGGCTGGCCTCGGGAGGGCTGAAGTGAGCGCCTACCTCGACGAGCTGCAGGCCCTGCTGCGCGAGGGCGGCGTGCCCGCGGATCAGATCGAGGCCACCATCGCCGACCTGGCCTCGTACGTCGCCGAGACCGGCGGCGACCCGGAGGAGGAGTTCGGGCCGGTGGGCGAGTTCGCCGGCCGGTTGCTGGCGGCGCGGGCGCCCGAGGCCGACGCGACGGACGCCACCGAGTGGCGGTGGACCGCCGACATCTTCACCGACCGCCGGATGCTGGCCCGGCTCGGCGACCAGGGCTGGGAGATCGACCGGGTCGACCACCTTGGCAGGTTCGTCAGCCACCGTGACCCGGAACGGCCGCAGCGGTGGGAGTATCGCAGGGAACTGTCTATCGGCGGCTCCGCACTGGCCGCGCGCCTGGCGCCCGAGGGCTGGGAGCCCTGCGGCACCTGGGTGTACTACCGGTATTTCAAGCGGCCCAGGGCCGCCAGCGTGGGGCCTGCCGCGCAGCTCGACTCCCCGCCCGCGGCCCCCGGGCGCAGCGTCTTCTTCAGCCGGCGGTTCTACCTCGTGCTGGCAGTGGCCGTGCTCGCCGTGGTCGTGTCCGCGATCCTGTGGGAGCCGTCGGACGGCGACGAGCCGGGCTTCCTCGCCGGCATGGCCGTCGGGGGCGTCCTCGCGATCGCCGCCCTGGCGGCGGTGTGGCTCTGGACGGCCCGCCGCCGCCCCTGAGCCCGCCGCCGGGCCCTCAACCCCGGATGCTCAGCCCGTCTGCCGGGCCGACCCGGCCTGCTCACCGCCGAACACCTCGGCGACGAGGCGCTGCGTCGCCTTCTGGAACGCCACTCCCATGGACATCGCGGCGTCGTCGACGTAGTTCAGCGCGGCGGTCAGGGTCGTGCTGCCGTCGGGCGTGCTGTACATCAGCGCCGCGTGACCCGCCATGCCGCCGTTGTGCATGATGACGGTGCCGCCGCCCGGCACCTCCTGCACGAACACCCCCAGGCCGTAGCCGGCCTTCGCCTCGGGCGTGCACATCTCGGCCAGCAGCTCGGCCGGCAGCAGCCTGCCGCCCAGCAGCGCGGAGATGAACGTGTGCAGGTCGCGGGTAGTGGAGATCATGTCGCCACCGGAGGAGATCCAGGATGGGTTGTGGCGGGTGACGTCGACCGTCCGGGTCTGGCCGTCCTCCTCATATCGGTAGTAGGCGTGGGCGTGCGGCTCGGGGATGCCGGTCTCGCCGGTCGGCTGGATGGTGCCGGTCAGGTTGAGCGGCCCCAGGATCAGCCGCCGCATCTCCTCGGCGACCGAGCGGCCGGTGACCTTCTCGATCAGCAGCCTGGCCAGCACGTAGTTGGTGTTGGCGTAGCTCCAGTCGGTGCCCGGCTCGAAGCGCGCCGGCTTCGACAACGCCAGCCGGACCAGCTCCTCCGGCCGGTAGGTGTGGAACCGGTCGTCCACCCATTCCTTACCCGCGGTGGTGGCGGTGATCCCCGGGACGAACGTGCCGTCCTCGAAGTACTCTCCGGTGAAGTTGAACACTCCGCTGGTGTGCTGCAGCAGCATCCGCACCGTGATCCGCCGGTCCAGCCCGAACTCGGGCAGGTAGTCGTCCACTGCGGTGTCCAGCCCGATCCTGCCCTCAGCCACCAGTTGCAGCACCACGGTGGCGGTGAAGGTCTTGGTGTTGCTGCCGATCCGGATGTGCCCGTCGATCGGCGGCTCTTCGGTCCGGCCCAGCTCGCGCAGCCCGGCGCTCCCGGTCCACTCGCCGTGCTCGTCGTGCACCCGCAGCGTCACCCCGACGAAACCGGAATCGACCATCTCCTCGATGATCTTCTGCAGCTCCGGGCGGGCGTGGCCGGTGAGAGTGACGGACATGGTGGGGCTCCTTCGGGGTGATGAGTGCGCGTGAACGGACGGAGGCTGCGGGGCGGGGGTGTCGAACTTCTGCATCGCGCTCTCCGATGACTCATTGTTTCGAACACCGGAAACGCTACGTTGCATTTCTAAACCACACAACTCATTCGTTGCGCTATCTCAACATAATTGCACGTCACAGGCATGAAATCGTTGCGATGGATGCGAATCTAACGCAACAATCCCTGTCGGTTCGTTGCAATGGATTCAAAGTGAACGCTATGCTGGCGAGGTCACAGACCACGGAGGAGACCGCGATGCCAGGAGGCAGGCTCACCCAGCAGGACCGCCAGCAGATCGCGCTCGGACTGGCCGACGGCCTCGCCTACGCGGAGATCGCCAGGCGCCTCGATCGCCCCACTTCGACGATCACGCGTGAGGTGATGCGCAACGGCGGCCCCACCGCCTACCGCGCCGACCTGGCCCACCGCGCCACCGAACACCGCACCCACCGCCGCAGGAAGACCGCGCCCCGGAACCCCGGCACCCCTTCCCAGGCCCACGGACGCGATACCGAGGCGGTGCGCGAGTACGAGGAGGTGTTCGCCACGGTCTTCATGCAATCGGGCCTGCCCAAGATGACGGCACGGGTGCTGACCAGCCTCTACACCACCGACGCCGGCAGCCTCACCGCCTCCGAACTCGCCGGACGCCTGCAGGTCAGCCCGGCGTCCGTCTCCAAGGCGACCACGTTCCTCGAAAGCCAGGGCCTGATCCGCCGGGAACGCGACGAACGCCGTCGCGAGCGCTACATCGTCGACGACGACGTCTTGTACCAGTCGATGATGGCCAGCGCCCGTGCCACCGCCCACCTCGGCGAGGTCGCACGACAGGGCGTCGGCGTCCTGGGCCCCGGGACCGCGGCCGCCGCCCGCCTGGAGAACATCGCCCGCTTCGTCGCCTTCGTCTCCGAGAGCATCGTCCGGGCCGCTGACCAGGCCCGCGAGATCCTCCACACGAAAGCCGGAACGACTTCGGACAGCACCACCTGAGCGATCGCGGGCGGACAGCCTCGGCGGCCACCGCGGGACGTCAGCCGGCTTTGGTGAACACTGTCACGCGCGGCTGATGCGGGACTCGTTGGACGGACCCGAGCGAAGGGCCCACTAGCCTGAGCGGCGATGGACCGTATGACGACGGCGCGGGGGGATCTCGACCTCGCCCGCTTCCCCGAGGATCCCCGCGACCCGCTCCGCGCGTGGGACGCGGCCGACGCCTACCTGCTGCGGCACCTCGACGAGCACGAGGGCGGGCCGGTGGACCTGTCGGGGAGCCTGGTCGTGGTGGGCGACCGTTGGGGGGCCCTGTCCACCGCGCTCGCCGCCCACGATCCCGTGCAGATCGGCGACTCCTACCTCGGGCGGCAGGCCACCCGCGCCAACCTGGAGCGCAACGGCCTCGACGCGGACGCCGTACGGCTGCGCACGACCAGGGACGCGCCGCCGGACCGGATCGACGTGCTGCTGGTGCGGGTGCCCAAGAGCCTGGCCCTCCTGGAGGACCAGCTGCACCGGCTGGCCCCGCACGTGCACGAGGACACGGTCGTCGTCGGCGCGGGGATGGTCACCGAGATCCACACCTCGACGCTGAAGCTGTTCGAGCGCGTCCTCGGGCCGACGCGGACCTCGCTGGCGGTCAGGAAGGCGCGGCTGATCTTCTGCTCGCCCGATCCCGGGCTGTCACGAGGGGCGAATCCGTGGCCGCGGAGCTACGCGTTGCCCGCCGATATCGGGGTGGTCTCCGGCCTGACCGTCGTCAACCACGCGGGCGTCTTCTCCGCCGAGCGCCTCGACGCCGGCACCCGTCTCCTGCTGCGCGCCCTGCCGGCGCGTACGGGGCCCGAGCACGTGGTCGACCTCGGCTGCGGCAACGGGGTGATCGGGCTCGCCGCGGCGCTGTCGAACCACGAGGCCGAGGTGACGTTCATCGACGAGTCCTACCAGGCGCTGGCCTCCGCCGAGTCGACGTTCCAGGCGAACGCACCGGTCGACGCGACCGCGCACTTCGTGGCGGCCGACGGCCTGTCGGGCTTCCCGCCGGGCACCGCCGACCTGGTGCTGAACAACCCGCCGTTCCACACCCATCGGGGCAGGACCGACGCGACCGCCTGGCGCATGTTCAACGGCTCGCGTGCCGCGCTGCGGCGGGGCGGCGAGCTGTGGGTGGTGGGCAACCGCCACCTCGGCTATCACGTGAAGCTACGCCGGCTCTTCGGCAACTGCGCGGTCGTCGCGAGCGACCCCAAGTTCGTCGTGCTGCGCGCCGTCAAGCGCTGAATCAGAACAGGGTCAGCGGCTCGTCCGGCGCCTCCGGCGCCATGGGCTCGGGCAGCGGCTCCAGGCCGGGCGCCTCGGCGCGTACGTCGTCGTGGAACCGCCGGGCGAGCGTCAGCGCGTCGGCGTTGTCCGGGGTGTGCACGAACACGGTCGGCGAGCGTCCCTCGCGCAGCCATCCGGCGACCGTGTCCACCCAGTGGCGCCAGCCCTCGGCCGTACGCTCCGGGTCGTCTCGGCCGATGTAGCGGACGATCGGGCGGTCGGTGAGGGCGGCGGTCCGCAGCGGCACGCGCGGTTTCTTCGACCAGGCGTCCCGCTCGGCGTCGCTGGTCGGCGGGGTGCGGAACAGCACGGTCGTGTCGAACGGCACCCACTCGGCGCCCGCCCCGGCCAGCACCCGCTCAAGCAGCCGCGCGGCCCGGGGGTCGTCGAAGAACGCGCGGTGCCGGACCTCGACGGCGTAGCGGTGGTGGCGGGGAAGCCGGCCGAGGAAGGCCGCGAGCGCGCCGGCGTCCGCCGGGCCGAACGAGCCGGGAAGCTGGATCCACAGCGCGTGGGCGCGCGGGCCCAGCGGCTCGATAGCGTCGAGGAAGGCCCGCAGGTCGTCGCCGGCCCCGGTCAGGCGGCGCTCATGGGTGATCGGCCTGGGCAGCTTGACCACGAAGCGGAAGCCGGGATCGGTCTGCCCCGCCCATGACTCCACCGTGCTCCGCGAGGGCGTCGCGTAGAACGTCGTGTTGCCCTCGACCGCGTTGCACCAGGTGGCGTAGGCGCGCAGCCGCTCCCCCGGAGGAAGCGGGTGCGGCAGGAGACGCCCCTGCCACGGCGCGTGCGTCCACATCGCGCATCCCACATGAAGCCGCATGGCCCCGACGTTATCCGGTCGGGATCATTCAGACGCGCGGAGGCGTCGGCGTCACGGACCACGTGACGCGGTGGCGCAGGACCTCGCCGGGCGCGAGCGAGGTCAGGGGCGACATGGTCTCGGCCTCGACCAGCCGGGCGGTAGGGCGCAGGCCCTCCAGCCCCTCCAGTTCCTCCTCCTTGGGGTACTGCATCCAGATCGCGATCTCGGAGCCTTCGTCGGGGTAGGGCGCGCCCGGCCGCACGTCGAACCGCTGCGTCAGCGTCGCCCCGCCGGGGGCCACCACGGCGAGCCATCCGGCCGTGCCGCCGATGCCGATCTTGCCGACGACGTCGCGCACCGGCACCCGGCCCGCCGAGGGGGAGACCCGCTCCAGGACCGGCGCGCCGTCGGGCGCGAACAGCGTCACCGGCGCCCGGTGGCGGCCGGTCAGCCCGACCCACACCCCGCACCGGGGATCGTCGTGCCCGCGGAACGACTCGGTCTCGAACTGGGTCACCGTCCAGGCCGCCCACCGCACCGGGTGGTCGGTGATGTTCTCCAGCTCGCTGTCGACCACGAGGACGGGCTCGTCGGCCGCCATCGTCACCGTGCGGGTGAGGGCCAGCCCGGTGCGCGGGTCGTCGCCGCTGCGCAGCCGTACGTGCAGGTCGCCGCGCTCCAGCACCGCGTACGCGCCTGCGTCGAGCACCGGGTCGGGCGGCCCCGCCCACTCCTCGGGCGACGACCATCCCTGGGGGGCGGGCCAGGTCTTGTCTCCGCCCCAGTTGGCCCAGCTCGCGAACCCGGTGGGGGCGGGCAGCCGCCGCGCGGCGGGGGTGAGCGCGAGCGACGCGTCGAGCAGCGCCGGGTTGCGCCACAGCCACTCCCGGCCCGCCGCGTGCAGCGAGATGATCCGCCCGCCGCGCCCGGGCAGGACGACCGCCTCTCCCCAGGGCGCGGCCAGCCTGACCAGCGGCTCCGGGCCCGTCATCGGCCGGGCGAGGGGACCAGGCAGACCTTGCCGGTGCGCCCCGAGTCGGCCAGCCGGTATGCCTCGTCGGCCTGCTCCAGCGGCAGCACGTCGGTCACCAGCCGCTGCGGGCTCGCGCCCCACCGCACCAGGCGGAAGGCCAGCTCCTCCATCGCCTGCAGCGAGGTGACCCAGGAGGCGTACAGGGTGAGCTGGCGGTGCAGCAGCAGGTCGGAGACCTCCGTCTCCAGCCGGCCGCCCTCGCCCACCAGGGAGACGCGGCCCCACTCGGCCGCGCCCCGGATCGCGACGCCGCGGCCCGCGGCCGAGCCCGAGCAGTCCATCGTCACCGAGCAGCCGCGTCCCCCGGTCGCCTCGTCGAGGGCCTCGGCGACCCCGTCGTCGGCGATCAGGACCTCGTCGAACAGGCCGAGCGACCGGGCGTGCGCGGCGCGCTCGGGCGAGCGCTCCACGCCGAGCACCCGGGTCGCGCCGAGCCCTCGGGCGATCATGGCGGCGGCCAGCCCGACCGGCCCGAGGCCGACCACGAGCAGGTCGTCGCGCCCGCCGACCCCGGTGCGCAGCAGGCCCTCGTACGCCGTGCCGAACCCGCAGGCGATCAGGGCGCCGTCCACGTAGGACAGCTCGTCGGGCAGCGGAACGGCGGTGCTCTCCTCGACCAGGATGTATTCGGCGTGCCCGCCGTCGCGCTGCCAGCCGTACGCCGACCTGCGCTCGGGGTCGGAGCAGCTGATCATGTGGCCGCGGCGGCAGTTCGGGCACAGCCCGCAGCCGGAGATGTGGTAGACGATCACGCGGTCGCCCACGCCGAACCGCCGGCAGCCCGGCCCGGCCTCCACGACCTGGCCGCTGGGCTCGTGCCCGGCCACGACCCCCTTGTATGCCGCGCCCTCCTGGCCGACGTGGGTCTTGTGCCCCCGATAGATGTAGGACAGGTCGCTGCCGCAGATGCCGGACGCGCCCACGCGTACGAGCAGCTGACCGGGGCCGGGCGTGGGCACCTCCACGTCGCGGAGCACGGCGGTGAAGTCGCCGGGCAGGTAGACGCCTTTCATGGTGGTCATGCGCTACGGGCTCCGTTCCGCTTGGAGAGCAACACGTTGATCAGCACGGCGCCGACGATGATGACGCCGCGGACCACGTCCTGGAAGAAGGCGTTGACCCCGAGCAGCACGAGGCCGTTGCCGATGACGGTGATGAAGGCGACACCGAGCAGGGTGCCGAGCAGTGATCCCTTGCCGCCGGCGAGGGAGGTGCCGCCGATCACGACCGCGGCGATCACGTCGAATTCGAGGCCCACCGACGCGCCGCCGTTGCCGGACCCGAGGCGCGCGGCCAGCAGCAGGCCGCTGACCGCGGCGAGCAGGCCCGTCGTGGCGAACAGGATCACCCGGATCCGCGAGACGTTGATACCCGCGAGGCGGGCGGCCTCGGCGTTGCCGCCGACCGCGAAGACCGAGCGGCCGTACGCCGTGCGGTTGGCCACGAAGAGGAACACGACGAACACGACGGCCATGATGATGGCCGGGGTCGGGATGCCGAGGATGCTCCCGGCCAGCACGTCGAGGAAGCCGTTGGCGTCCAGCGGCACCGGCAGGCCGTCGGTCATGTACTGCGCCAGCCCGCGCAGCGCGCTCCACAGGCCGAGCGTGGCCACGAACGACGGGATGCCCCAGCGGGCGCGCAGGAAGCCGGCCCCGGCCCCGAGCAGCAGGCCCACCGCGAGGCAGACCAGCACGGCGAGGGCGAACGGGATGTGCCACTCCCCGGTGGCCTTGGCCAGCAGGACCGACGAGAACGCCACGGCGGGGCCGATGCTGATGTCGATCTCACCGGCCACGATGACGAGGGTCATCGCCCAGGCCACGACGCCGATCGTCGCCGCGTCGCGCAGGATGGCCAGCTGGTTCGTCACGGACAGGAAGCCCGGCGCGGTGGCGGACAGCACCACGAACAGCACCACGATGGCCCCGATGAGCCCGATCTCGTTCAGCCGTTGCGTGTTGCGTCCCAGCCGCCCGCCCCGGGCGTCCGCCTTGGCCGCGGGCGGGCCGGTGGGCGTGGTCGTGCTCATGTTCTCCCTCACTCCTCGGCAATGGCCAGGGCCATGACCCGGTTCAGCTCGATCTCGTCGCCGCTCAGCTCGGCCACGGCGCGGCCGCCGCGCAGGACGACGATCCGGTCGCAGACGTCGGCCAGCTCCTCCACCTCGCTCGACACGAAGACCACGGCGCGCCCGTCGTCGGCCAGCAGGCGCATCTGGTCGTAGATCTGGCGCTTGGCCTCCACGTCCACGCCGCGGGTGGGCTCGTCGAGCAGCAGCACGTCGCTTCCCGCGTGCAGCCATCGGGCGAGCACGGCCTTCTGCTGGTTGCCGCCGCTGAGCGTGCCGATCGGCGTCCCCGGACGGGCCGTCTTGATCGCCAGGCGGTCGATGAGCGCCCGGGCGGCCTGCCGTATCGCCCGGCGGTCCAGCACGCCCGACCTGCTCACCTTGCGCAGGTCGCTGATGACGATGTTCTCGTCGACGCCCATCAGCGGCACGATCCCCTCGCGCCGCCGGTTCTCCGGCGTCATCCCGAGCCCCCTGGCGAGCATCGCGGCGAACGCGCCGGGCCGTACGGCCTCGCCGCGCAGGCGGATCTCGCCGGAGGCAGGGCGGTCGAGCCCGACCAGGGCGCGCAGCGTCTCGGTGCGGCCCGAGCCGAGCACCCCGGCGATGCCCAGGATCTCGCCGGGCCGCACGTCGATGTCGAGGCCGTTCAGCCGGTCGCTGACCAGGGCGCGCGCCGACAGCACCGGCGGCTCGGCGCTGGGGCGGCGGGTGCGGGCCGCCACGGCCTCGGGCGCCGTGCCGAGCATCATCGCGACGATCTCGTGCGTCGAGGCCGTGCGCACGGGCAGCGTCTCGACGATCCGGCCGTCGCGGACCACCGTGGCGGTGTCGGCCACCTGCCGGATCTCGTCCATGCGGTGGCTGACGTAGATGACCGCCACGCCCTGCTCCGCGACGGTCCGTACGACGTCGATGACCTGCCGGACCTCGGCGGCGGCCAGGGAGCTGGTCGGCTCGTCGAGGATGAGCAGGGTGGGCCGCTGGGCGACGGCGCGGGCGATCTCCACGAGCTGCTGCCCGGCGGAGCCCAGCGCGCCGACCGGGCTGTCGACGTCGATGTCCACGCCGATGCGCGCCATCGCCTCCTTCGCACCGGCGCGCATCCTGCGCAGGTCGAGCGCGCCGCGCGAGCGCGGCCAGGCCCCCAGGAACAGGTTCTCCGCGACGGTCATCTCCGGCACCAGGCTCAGCTCCTGGTAGACGGTCGCGACCCCCAGCGCGGCGACGTCGCGCGTGCCGAGGCCCGCCAGCGACGTGCCGCGTACGAGCGCCTCGCCCGAGTCGAGGTGCTCGGCGCCGGACAGGACCTTGATCAGGGTGGACTTGCCGGCGCCGTTCTTGCCCAGCAGCGCGCGGACCTCGCCGCGCCGCACCGCGAAGTCGACGTCGCTGAGAGCGGTGACGCCGGGGTAGCGCTTGGTGCCCGCACGCACCTCCGCGACGACGTCGGTGTTCGACATGGGAGCCTTCCTGGGAGCCTTCGGTGGGGGACGAGTCGCCTGGACGGTTTACGGGATGCCGTCGGCGTGCTCGGTCAGCCACTTCTCGTTGGTGGCCTTGTCGTCGGCGGTGTAGAGGATCGGGTCGACCGGGATGACGAACGAGTCGTTCTTGGCGCCGCTCGACGCCTTGCGGGCGGCCTCGTACGCGAGCTTGCCCACGGTCTGCGCGGGGACGTCGATCTCGGCCTTGAGGATGCTGCCGTCAACGAGCGCCTTGGCGATGTCGACGGTCATGTCGCTGCCGAAGACGACGGTCTTGCCCACGCGGGAGCGCGTGGTGACGGCCTTGATGCCGGCCAGGGTGCCGCCGCCCGCCACGGCGTAGAACGCGTCGAGCTCGGGGTTGGCGGTGATGATGTTCTCGGCGACCGGGGTGGCCTTGTCGACGACCGCGCCCTCCTGGTCGGCGACGTACTGGGCGCCCGGCACCGACTCGGCCAGACCGTCCTTGAAGCCGCGCTTGCGCTCCTTGCAGACCTCGACGAAGTCGCAGTTGAGGATGGCGATCTTCGGCTTGTCGATCTTCTGGGAGGTGAAGTACGTCCCGGCCTGCTCACCCAGCTTCTTGCCGAAGACGTACGGGTCGGACAGGACGTAGCCCCACACGTACTTCTTGGCGTCCGCGTCGTTGATGCAGGTGTTGTAGCAGACGACCGGGATGCCGGCCTTGCTCGCCGCCGCGATCGCCGGGGTGGACGCCGTGGCGGAGACGGCCGAGGTGATGATCGCGTCCACACTGGAGGCGACCAGGGTCGACATGAACGAGGACTCCTTGGCCGCGTCGCCCTGCGCGTTGTTGCCCAGCAGCTTGAGCTGCGAGTCCTGGGCGGCGGCGGTCTCGATGCCCTTTTTCACGCCGGCGTAGAAGCCCTGCGAGTCCAGGTAGATCACCCCGACGCGGAGCTGTTCCTTCCCGCCCGATGCGCCGCCGGACCCGGCGGACTGACCGCAGGCGGCGAGCAGGGCGCCGACGGCCAGCAGGGCGATGCTCCGCATCGCCGTGAGTCGAACTGATGCCACGAATGGCCTCCCATGAGTCTGTCTTCGGTTGGCGACGCCACCGGGTAGGGCGCGCTGCGCCACGTCCAGATGATGAGGCGGTCGTAACGTGCCTGTCAATAAATTGTCATAAAAAAACACTTATCGTAGAGTGGCGGCGTGAACCTCCCCGGACCTTCCACGGAGGCCGGATGCTGCGCGGTCGTGACCGGCGCCGCCTCCGGCATCGGCGCGGCGACCGCCAGGCGTCTCGGCGCGACGGGCATGCCCGTCCTGCTGTGCGACATCTCCCCGGCGGGGGAGGACGTCGCCGCGGCTGTCGCCGAGGCGGGCGGCACGGCAAGATTCGTGCGCATGGACGTCAGCGACGAGAGCGCGTGGGGGGAACTCCGCCGCGTCGCCCACCGGGAGTACGGTCCGGTGCGGCAGCTCGTCAGCAACGCCTACGTCGTGGACGTCAGACCCGTCCACGACCTGGGCGCGGCATCGTGGCACCGCCAGCTGGAAGTGAACCTCACCGCCTCCTACCTGGCCTTTCGCACGCTACACGAGGATCTGCGGGCGACGTCGGGGGCGGTCGTCCTCGTCTCGTCGGTGCACGCCCTCGTCGGCCTGCCCGGCCACCCGGCGTACGCGGCGACGAAGGCGGCGCTGGTGGGTCTCGGCCGCCAGCTCGCGGTGGACTACGGTCCCGGGGTGCGCGTCAACACCGTGCTGCCCGGGCCGATCATGTCCCCCGCGTGGGACCGCGTGGCGGAGGAGGACCGGCGCCTGAGCGTGGAGGCCACCATCGCCAAGCGGTTCGGCGACCCCGCCGAGGTCGCCGCGGCGATCGCCTTCCTGCTGTCGGACGAGGCGTCCTACATCACCGCCACCACCCTCGTCGTCGACGGCGGCTGGAGCGCGACGAAGAACTCCTCCTGAGAGGGATGACCGCAGAGCATGAGCACCTACAAAGGGCGTGGCATCCACGGCCAGGTCGTCGAGATCATCGGCCGCCGCCTCGTCACCGGGCAGTTCGCCGAGAACGGGCGCATCGACCTGGTCGAGCTGGAGGCCGAGCTGGAGGTGTCCCGCACCGTGGTGCGCGAAGCGCTGAAGGTGCTGGCCGGCAAGGGCCTGGTCGACTCGCGGCAGAAGCGGGGCACGGTGGTGCGCCCCCGCAGCGAGTGGAACCTGCTCGATCCCGACGTGATCAGCTGGGAGTTCGAGAACCGGGGCAGCGAGATGCTCGGGCAGCTCGCCGAGGTGCGGCAGATGTTCGAACCGGCCGCCGCCGCGCTGGCCGCCGGCCGGCGCACCGACGCCGACCTCGCCGAGCTCGAAGCCGCTCTGGAGGACATGACCGCGGCCAGGACCCCGGCCGAGGCGGCCTCCGCCGACCTGCGTTTCCACCGCGCCGTCCTGGCCGCGACGGGCAACGAGCTCCTGGTCCGCATGGAGGTCGTCATCGAGTCGGTGCTCGCCGAACGCGACCGCATCGTCCACGACGTCGTCACCACCGACGATCCGGTGCCGAGCCACCGGGCCCTGCTCGACGCCGTCCGGGCGGGGGACGGCGAGGCGGCCAGAACCTGCGCGCTCGCGCTGCTCGACAAGTCCATGGCCGACGTCGACCGCGCGGCCCGCCTGCAGGGAGACCGGTGAAGATCACCCGCATCGAAACGTTCCTGGTCCCGCCCCGGTGGCTGTTCTGCCGGGTCGAGACCGACGAGGGACACGTCGGCTGGGGCGAGCCGGTCGTCGAGGGACGGGCCGACTCGGTCAGGGCGGCGGTCGGCGAGATCGCCGAGCTGCTCGTCGGGGCCGACCCGCTGCGCATCGAGGACCACTGGCAGGTCATGACCAAGGGCGGCTTCTACCGGGGTGGGCCGGTGCTCGCCAGCGCCGTCGCCGGCCTCGACCAGGCCCTGTGGGACATCGCCGGCAAGGCGCGCGGCGTCCCCGTCCACGAGCTGCTCGGCGGTCCCGTACGCGACCACGTCCGGGCGTACGCCTGGATCGGCGGCGACGAGCCCGGCGAGATCGAGGAGGAGGCCCGGCGCCAGGTGGAGGCGGGCTTCACCGCGGTGAAGATGAACGCCAGCGGCCGCATGTCCCCCATCGCGAGCCCGGGCGAGATCGGCGAGGTCATCGAGCGCGTCACGGCGGTCCGCGAGGTGCTCGGCCCCGGCCGGGACGTCGCGGTCGACTTCCACGGCCGGGTGTCCTATCCGAACGCCCGGCGGCTGCTGCCGCTGCTCGAACCGCTCACGCCCCTGTTCGTCGAGGAACCGGTCGTGCCGGAGTCGCTGCCCCAGGTGCGCAGCCTCGTGGAGGCGTCGAACATCCCCATCGCCCTGGGCGAGCGGCTCTACTCCCGCTGGGACTTCCTGCCGGCCTTCCAGGCGGGCGTCGCCGTGGCGCAGCCGGACCTGTCCCACGCCGGCGGCATCTCGGAGGTCCGCCGCATCGCCGCCCAGGCCGAGGTGTTCGGCGCCCTGCTCGCGCCCCACTGCCCGCTGGGGCCGATCTCCCTGGCCTCCAGCCTCCAGGTGGCGTTCGCGACCCCCAACTTCCTGATCCAGGAACAGAGCATCGGCATCCACTACAACGACGGCAACGAACTGCTCGACTACCTGGTCGATCCGTCCGTCTTCGCGTTCAGCGAGGGCCGGCTCTCCCGGCCGGCCGGGCCGGGCCTGGGCATCGTGGTCGACGAGGCGGCCGTACGTGAGGCCGACAAGCGGGGTCACGCCTGGCGCTCGCCGATCTGGCGCTACCCCGACCACTCCTTCGCAGAATGGTGACCGGCGTGCAACCACACGATCTGCTCGATCTCCTCACGACCAGGCGGCTCCTGGCCATCGTCCGCGGCGACGACCCGGCGGCGGCGCTGCGCAGCGTCGAGGTCCTCGCCGAGGAGGGCGTGACCCTGATGGAGGTCTCGCTCAGCGGCGCCGGCGCGCTGTCGGTCATCCGGCAGGCGGCCTCCGCCCTGGGTGCGGGCGTGCACCTCGGCGCGGGCACCGTGCTGACCGCGCGCGACGCCGTGGCGGCCCGGGACGCGGGCGCGACGTTCGCCGTCACGCCCGGTCTCGGCGAAGGGGTGGACGAGGCGCTGCGCCTCGGAATGCCCGTGCTCGCCGGGGCGATGACCCCCACCGAGGTCATCGCCGCGACCGCGCGGGGCGCCGCCGCCGTCAAGCTCTTCCCCGCTTCCACGGGCGGGGTCTCCTATCTGCGCGCGCTGCGGGACCCGTTCCCCCGCGTGCCGTTCGTGCCGGTCGGCGGCGTCGGCCTCGACAGCGTGCGCGACTATCTGGAGGCCGGCGCGGTCGCGGTCGGGCTCGGCTCACCGCTGCTCGGTGACGCCCCGCGCGGCGGCGACCTGGACGGCCTGCGCCGCCGGGTGAGAACGGCGCTCGACCTGGTGGGCGCGCGATGAGGGCGGACGTCCTGACCATCGGCGAGGCGATGGTCACGGTCCGCTGCGCCGGGCCGCTGCGCCTCGGCGGCGACTCGCGGGTGTCCACCGCCGGTGCGGAGGCCAACGTCGCGATCGCCCTGTCGCGCCTCGGGCACACGGCCCGCTGGACCGGCGCACTCGGCGACGACGAGCCCGGCGAGCTGGTCCTGCGCACGCTGCGGGCCGAGGGCGTGCTGACCGACCACGTCGTGCGGCGCACGGACGCCCCGACCGGCCTGCTGCTCCGGGACGTGGCCGCCGGGGGCCGGGCCCGGGTGCACTACTACCGCCGGGACTCGGCCGCCGCGACGCTGTCGTGGGACGAGGTGCGGCCCGCCGTCGAGGCCGGTCAGGCGGGCCTGCACATCACCGGCATCACGCCGGCGCTGGGGCCCGCGCCGCTGGAGGCCGTCACCTCCGCCGCCGGACACGCCCGCGCGGCGGGCGCCTGGGTGAGCCTCGACGTCAACCACCGTTCCCTGCTGTGGTCCCGGGAGGAGGCCGCGCGGGCGCTGCGCCCGCTGCTGCCGTACGTCGCGGTGCTGATCGCGTCCGACGACGAGCTCGGCCTCGTGGCGGACGGCGACGGCGAACGCGACCGCGTGGCGGCCCTGCTGGACGCCGGTATCGAGGAGGTCGTCGTCAAGCGCGGCGCGGCGGGCGCGAGCTACCACGACGCGCGGACCTCGTTCGACGTCCCAGCGCGGAAAGTGCCCGTGGTGGACGTCGTCGGCGCGGGCGACGCGTTCACCGCCGGATATCTGTCCGGGCGGCTCGACGGGCTCGACGCGTACGGCCGGCTGGAACGGGCGACCCTGCTGGGGGCCGCGAGCGTGGCCTGCGCCGGAGACTGGGAGGGGCTGCCCACCCGGGCGGAGCTGCCCGCACTCGCCCTGCCGGACGGGGAGACGCTGCGCTGACGTCCGGGATGGTGAGATCGGCCTTGCGTACGGTTGCGCACCGCCCCAGCCGTCACCCGGACCTACGTGATCTGATCGAGCCGGAACATCGCGGCCAGGTCCGCGGCCAGTTCCGCAACGGTTCGGGAGCCGTCGACGGGCACGACCGGCAGCCCGAGCTCGCGGGCCTGGCGTCGCACCTCCTCGTCCCAGAGCCGGTCGCGGGCCAGTCGCTTGGCCAGGGCGTCCGCATGGTCACCGTCTCCCCAGTTGGCCCGCGCCCGGGCGGGATCGGTGAACCGGGTGCCCAGCGCACGGGCCCGGAACTCGGGCGCGGGCAGGAGGAAGACGGCCTGTTCCGGCCGGGTGACCAGCGGCGCGACCTCCCTCGGCAGCGTACGGAAGTCGTCGACGAGGACGGGACGGTCGGCGGGCAGGGCGAGCAGGTCGTCGACGACGAACCCGAAGGTCTCGCCGTGCAGGCTGGGCATGGCGTGGAAGATCTCCTCGGCGGTGCGGCTCGCCCATCTGTCCTCACGGGGCGTTCGCAGCAACGCCCACAGGTGGGGCTGTCGCCGCGGATCGCACCTCTTGACGTAGCCGAGTTCGGCTCGGTCGCCGTCGTAGACGAGCACGTCGTGCCGTTCGGCCAGGGCCCGGGTGACGGTGCTCTTGCCGGCTCCGGTGCCGCCGGCGATCCAGCGGACGTGCGCGAGCCTGCTTCGGAGATCTGCGGGGGAAAGACGGCGTGTCATGTCCGGCAGTCTGGCAAACGCGAGCGGAGCCCGGTGCGGGACGACGGCGGCGGTCAGCAGGTGCGCCGATAGTCCACGGTGGGGAAGTGGGCGGCCCACTCCGCACGGGTGAGGTCGCGGCCGATCGCCGCGCAGAGCCTTCCTGGGAGCGGGCCGGGCCTCAGCTCCCAGCGGATGATCCGGCCGTCCTCCCCGCCAGAGATCAGGTCTCCGCCCGCGGTGAAGGCAAGACCCCTGATCGGCGCGGTGTGCCCGGTCAGCGTGGCCGCGGGCGTGCCGGTCCCGAGGTCCCAGACGATGATCGTGTGGTCGTCTCCCGCGGACGCGAGCGAACGCCCGTCCCTGCTGAACGCGAGGGCCTGGACCGGTGCGGTGTGCCCGGTCAGCGTGGCGTACGACGCCCAGGTGCGCGTGTCCCAGAGCTTCACGGTGCGGTCGGCGCCCGCCGTGGCCACCGACCCGCCGTCCGGGCTGAAGGAGACGTCGAGCACCGAGCCCTGCCCGGTCCTGAGGGCGCGCACCTGCCTGTCGCGGGCGAGATCCCAGACGACCAGGTCACCGGAGGGGCCGGTGGTGGCGAGCAGCGGATCGCGGGGGCTGAACGCCAGCGCCGAGACGAGATATCCGCCCGCGAACGGCACCTCGACCGGCCTGACCGGATCGCTCACGTCCCAGCGGAACCGGCCGAGCGCGGTGGCGACGACGAAGCGCCCGCGCGGATCGAAACCGACGTCGGTTGACGCGCCGAGCCCCTGGTAGGCCGCCGTGCCGAGCCTCCGTCCGCTGCCGGCGTCCCAGAGGGTGAGCGTGTGGCTGCGGGTGACGGTCGCGATACGACGACCGTCCGGGCTGAAGGCGACGGCCCTGACGTGATCGGGGTGGTCGCCGAGCGTGGCGACCGGCTTCCCGGTCACGTCCCACAGCCGGACCGTCCTGTCGCTGCTCGCCGAGGCCACGAGCCGGCCGTCCGGGCTGATCTCGATGTCGTTCACGGCCTGGTTGTGTCCGCTGAACGGAGGTACGGCCTGCTCCCGGACCACGACGGTCCGGCCCAGCCCGGCCGAGGCGAGCATCGATCCGTCGGCGCTCAGGGCGAGGGACAGCGTCTCCGTGCGGCTTCTGTCCTGATAGGTCTCGACCGGCTGCCGTCGCGCCACGTCCCAGACGGTGATGAGGCCGTCCTCGTCGGCGACGGCGATCCGGCCCGCGGCCGGAGCGGACATGTCCCAGGTGTACGGCGACCGCTCGGGCAGCCCGGGCAGGCGGGTCACGTGGTCGTGGGCGATCCGCCAGAACCGCACGCCGTAGTGAGACGATCCCGTGGCGAGCATTCCGCCGGCGGGATCGAAGCCCAGCCTGTGGACGTTCACGGCGTCGAGCGCCGCGATCTTCGCGCCGGAGGCGGCGTCCCACACGAGGGGTTTCTCGGTGCCGCCCGTGGCCGACACCAGGAACGCCTGGTCGGGACTGAAGGCGAGCGCCACGACCTCCTCCCGGTGTCCCTTCAGGGTGCGCATGCTTCCGTCGCGCAGGTCCCACAGCTCGACCGCGCCCTTGTCCACTCCGATTGCGATCCTCGTCCCGTCCGGGCTGAGCGCCATCGCGTCGGTGAGCCGCTCCCGCTGCCGCTGGAACACGGGCCGGCGGGAGGCCACGTCCCACACGACGACCACGCCCCTGCTCGATTGGAGCGTGGCGTCCCTGACGACGGAGGCGAGCATCCTGCCGTCGCGGCTGAACGCCGCCGCCCTGGCGTGGATCTCCCCCGGCCCGGTCCGGGGCAGCGGCCCGGGGAAGGCGGCGACGCGGGTGCGGGTGCGCAGGTCCCAGAGGCCGACCGCGCCGTCGGTCCCGGCCGCGGCCAGCCGCGACCCGTCCGGGCTGAACGCCAGCCCGAAGACCGCGGGTCCCTCCACGTTGAGCTCGACCCGGCGGCGCGCCGCGGCCGACACGCTCAGCAGGGCGCCCCGCGTCTCGGGCTCAGGGTCGAGCCGGTAGGCCGCGATCGCCAGCAGACCGGCGAGATCGGGATCGGTGGCGAGGAGCGATCGGGCCTGCAGGGACTGCTGCCGCGACAGGGCGACCAGCTGCTGGTGGCCGGCCTCCCTGCCCTGCCGTACGGCGACGCCGCCGCCGAGCAGGGCGAGCAGGAAGAGCGCGGCCATCCCGGCCAGCAGGCGTTGCAGCAGCCGGGCGCGGCGCCGCGCCGCCGTGCGCTCGCCGTCCTCCAGCGCGCGGCTGGCCCGCAGGAAGGCGCTTTCGACGTCGTTGAGCTCCTGCGGGTGGTCCTCCGCCCAGGTCCCGGCCACGAGAAGCTGGGCGCCCCGATAAAGAGCGCCCGGGTCACGGTCCAGCTCCCGCCACGTCTGGGCGGCGTCGGTGAGCCGCCGGTGGACGAGCAGGTTCTCGCGGTCGTCGGTGAGCCAGCGGTGGAGCCGCGGCCACGCCCTGATCAGGGCCTCGTGCGCCACGTCGGCCGTCTCCTCCGCGAGGACGACGAGCCGTGCGGCGGCGAGCCGGTCGAGCACACGGGCGGTGACACCGGCGTCGGCCACGCCCACCAGTTCCGTACGGGAGATGGGCCGCCTGGTGTCCTCCGTGCCGTCTCCCAGCGCGGTCAGCCGCAGGAAGATCCGGCGGGCGGCCTGCCGCTCCGCCGCAGCGAACTCCCCGAAGACCCGTTCCGCGCTCTGCGCGATGGCCCCGCGTACGCCGCCGGCCGCCTGGTAGGCCGCCAGCGTGAGCCGCGCGCCGGTCGCGTTCCGCCAGGTCTCCAGCAGCGCGTGCGAGACCAGCGGCAGGCTGCCCGGCTCCTCGGCGGCGTCAGCCAGCACCGTGGCCAGCAGGTCGGGGTCCACGGTGAGCCCCGCCCGGGCCGCGGGCCGTACGACGATCTCCTGGAGGTCCGGCGACGACACCGGCCCGACGAGCATCTGCGCCTCGCCGCCGAGCGCCTCGACCAGGGCGGGATGCTGGGTCAGGTGGGCGAGGAAGTCGGCGCGGACGCCCAGCACGAGGACGACGCGGCGGCCCGCGTCCAGTGCCAGGCCGAGGAGGGCCTCGACGAACAGGCGGCGCTCCGCGTCGCCCCCGCACAACGTGAAGATCTCCTCGAACTGGTCCACGACCAGCAGCAGGCGGGTCTCCGGCACGCCGCCCAGCGCGACGGCCAATGCGTCCGGATCGCGGGCCAGATCGTCGCGCAGCGCCACCGGGTCGCCGCCCGACGCCTTCGCCACCACGTCGGCCAGCGCGTCCAGCGGGTGTTCCCCCGGCGTCATGAGCAGACCCCGCCACGGCGCGACCGTACGGCTCTCGCCTGAGACGGACCCCAGCAGACCGGCGCGCAGCAGGGACGACTTGCCGCTCCCCGAGGCGCCGAACACCCCGACGACGGGAAGCCGCTCGACCAGTTCGCGCAGCCGCTCGGCCAGGAGAGACCGGCCGAAGAACCAGTCCGCGTCCTCCGGCTGGAACGCCATCAGACCCCGGTAGGGGCAGTCGTCCGTCTTCCGCCGCTCCGCCTCCGGGGGCGCGGCCAGGGCGGGAAGAAGGTGCTCGTCGCCCCGGAGCATGGCCTCGTGCAGCCGCTGGAGCGCGGGGCCGGGCTCGATGCCGAGCTGGGCGTTCAGGACGTCGCGGGTCTCGCGGAAGACCTCCAGCGCCTCGGCCTGACGCCCGGACCGATACAGCGCGAGCATGAGATGCCCGTGCAGGCTCTCCCGATAGGGGTGCTCCGCGACGAGGCCGGCGAGCTCCGCGGCCACCTCCACGTGCCGGCCCAGGACGAGCTCGGCCTCCGCCAGCCGCTCGTACGCCACGAGCCGCGCCTCGTCGAGTCGCCTGGCCTCGTCGGCGACGAGCGCGCAGTCGGCGAACTCCTCGAACGCCGGCCCCCGCCAGAGGTCCAGCGCCGCGCGGAGCCGGTCACGGGCGGATTCGAGGTCTCCCCGGTCGAGGGCCGCGCTCCCCTGGGCGGCGAGGCTGCGGAACCGCGCCGCGTCGAGCGCGTCGGGGATGATCGCGTAGCCGCCCGGCCGCCCGGGCAGGACGTGCGCGCCGTACGCCCGCCGCAACCGATGGACGTAGAGGTGGATGTTGCGCCGCGCGGACGCGGGCGGCCGGTCGCCCCAGACCGCGGCGACCAGCCAGTCGACGGACACCGGCTGGCCCGCCTTCGACAGCAGTGCGGCCAGGGTGAGCCGGAGTTTCGGCGCGCCGCCGACAGGGATCAGGTGACCATCGCGGAAGACGCTGAGCGGCCCCAGGACGTGAAATTCCACTCAGATTCCGCCTCTGTCGGAACACCGGAGTGAAGAATCCAGGATCGCCGCCCGATTTGTCAATGATCCGGTCAGGGCGGCCACTCGGGACCCTTCCACCGCCCGCCGAACATGCCCCCGCCAGCGGCTATACGCCTCGTATACCGGTCCGTCCGAAGCTCGATCCGACCCGATCCCGATTCGGCTCGAAGCCGTTCGGACCACGAAGAGGAGACACGATGGCCACACACGGAAGCGGAACGCGGATCTCGTTCCGGCGGCTGACGGCGGCGGGGATCATGGCGTCGGCGTTCCTGGGCACGGTGCTGGTCGCCGGGCCGGCCTCGGCGGAGCCGTACGGCACCCGCAGCTGCAACAACGCCCCTCCGCTTATCTCGTGTGGGGCGGGGACGCTGGAGCCGCACAGCTCGGAGAGATGGCTTGAGGTGAAGCTGAATCCCAGCGGCGCCCTGGTCTGCCACGTCCGCTGGGACCTGTACGACATCTCGAACAACTGGAGCTGGGCGGCGGGAGGCACCAAGTATCTCGCGACCAGCAGCACGACGTTCAAGGTCTACAACCTCACGGTCGGCCACCAGTACAGGCTGGAGGCCGTCTCCGACAACTGCATGCTCTCGATCCGGCTGCGCAACTGGACCTGACCCCGACGGCCGGCGGGCGCGGGGCCACACCCGCGCCCGTCGTCCTCTCCAGGGCGAGCGGACGGATCACCAGGCGGGATATCGGCAGGGGCATATCCCGCCCGGCGCCACCCGCACCCACCGTGGCACCGAAAAAAAGAATTGTCTTGACAGTGGAAGTGGTCGGCTGCGAGTCTGGGGTCACGCAAGCGCGAGACCGAGGAGATCCAGATGCGCAAGATCGTCGCCAGCTTCTTCATGTCCCTCGACGGCGTCGTCGAGGCGCCCGATCAGTGGCACTTCCCCTACTTCAGCGAGGAGATGGGCGCGGCCGTCGGCGCGCTGATGTCCGAGTCGGACGCGATGATGATGGGCCGGGTCATGTACGAGAGCTGGGCGGCCTACTGGCCCGCCAAGGCCGGCACGGACGACCCCTTCGCCGACTTCATCAACGACATCCCCAAGTACGTCGTCTCCTCGACCCTCGACACGGTCGAATGGCACAACTCCACCCTCGTCACCGGCGACTTCGTCGAGGAGATCACCAAGCTCAAGCAGCAGCCGGGCAGGACGATCGGCATCAGCGGCAGCACCAACCTCGTGCGCTCGCTGATGCGGCACGACCTGCTCGACGAGCTCCGGCTGCTGGTCCACCCGATCGTCGTGGGCAAGGGCCAGCACCTGTTCGAGGAGGGCCTGGAGATCCCGATGACGCTCGCGTCCTCGGAGACCTTCCCGACCGGCGTGCTGTCCCTCGCCTACCGGCCCGCCGCCGGCCAGACCACGGAGAAGTGACCGCCGGGCCGAGCGCTCACGGACGTACGGCCCGAGCGTGGGTAGGATCCGGCCACGTGACCGAAGCACAGCCCGTGATCCGGCAGGTGTCCTCCCGCATCGTCTACACCAACCCGTGGATGACCGTCCGTGAGGACGCGATCGAGCACCCCGACGGCTCTCCCGGCCTGTACGGATACGTGGTAAGGCCCGACTTCGTGCTGATCGTGCCGGAGGAGGACGACGGCTTCCACATCGTGGAGGAATACCGCTATCCGATCGGCCGCCGTTCGTGGAGCTTCCCGCAGGGGTCGGCCGAGGCGGACAGCCGTGAGGACGAGGCCCGGCGCGAGCTGGTGGAGGAGACCGGGCTCCGGGCCGACCGGCTGCGCTACCTGGGACGCATGGACAGCGCCCACGGAATGACCGACCAGGGGCTGCACGTCTACGTGGCCACCGGCCTCACCAAGGGCGAACCCCGCCGCGAGCACACCGAGCAGGACATGCGCCAGCGGTGGGTGCACCACACCGAGTTCGAGCAGATGATCCTCGACGGCGTCGTCAGCGACTCCTCGTCCGTCGCCGCCTACCTGCTCTGGCGGCTGCGCAGGCCGTAGCCGCGGGCCGTGTCGTTTTTCTACAAGACCCGCGCGGGCGTCCCCGCCTAGCCTCCCTCTGCAGCCACCGTCACACGGCTTAAGGAGCGGAGCACATGGCCAGGATCGTCGCCAACTTCTTCATCTCGCTCGACGGCGTCGTCGAGTCGCCCGACCAGTGGCACTTCCCCTACTGGAACGACGAGATGGGCGCCGTGGTCCAGGCGGGCATGCAGACCTCGGCCGGGATGCTGATGGGCCGCAGGCTCTACGACGAGTGGTCCGCCTACTGGACGACGACGGACCAGGACCCGGAGATCGCCGCGGCCTTCAACAGCGCCCCCAAGTACGTCGTGTCGTCCACCCTCGAGAAGGCGGACTGGAACAACACCAGCGTCGTCAACGGCGACGTCGCCGCGCGCCTGCGCGAGCTCAAGGAGCAGATCCAGGGCGGCGACCTGCAGATGTCCGGCAGCGCGACGACCGTGCGGTGGCTGCTCGCCAACGGGCTGCTCGACGAGCTGAACCTGCTCGTCCACCCGATCGTCGTCGGCCGGGGGCAGCGGCTGTTCGAGGACACCCCGGCCCACAAGCTGAAGCTGGTGAAGTCGGAGACGTTCACGACCGGCGTGCTCAACCTGAGCTACGTCCCGGACGCCGGCTGAGAGCAGCGCGTCAGAGGTAGTACCCCTCGACCGGCACGCGCGCCTCGTCGAAGAGCGCCGGCCCCTCCTGCCGGAAGGACGACGGGCCGGCCGGCGGCTTGAGCGTGCCGAGCTGCTCGGTGGAGAGTGCGAAGACGACACGGCCGAGCCCGGAGCGTTCGATGGCGCCCGCGCACATGCCGCACGGCTGGCAGCTCGTATACATGGTGGTGCCGGCCGCGGCGCCCGGGTCGAGCTCGCGGGCGGCCCAGCGCGCGAGCTTCAGCTCGGGATGCGCGGTGATGTCGGCCTCCGTGATCGAGGTGTTGCGCTCCTCGGCGAGCACGTCGCCGTCCGGGCCCGCCAGCAGCGAGCCGAACGGCGGGTTGCCGCCCGCCCGCGCCTCGGCGGCCAGCTCGATCGCCCTGCGGAGGAACTTCTCGTCGGCGGGTGTCATGAATGCTCCTTCGTGTGAGCGGCGGCCACGGTTTCGAGCATGTGCCACGCCGCCTCCGGATGGTTCGTCTCTTCGGGGTCCCCCTGATAGGGGTCGAGCAGCACGGTCTCGGCGCCCAGGAGGCGCAGCCGTTCCAGGTCGTCCATGACCTGGTCGAGGGTGCCCTCGCCTGCTCTTCGGCCCTCGCCCGTCACCGGGGTGGCGGTGAGGCGCAGCAGGATGCGCGGCGCGAGCACGGGGGCGGGACGCCCCAGGCTCTCCGCGACGGCGGCCAGCCGGTCCATCCGCTCGTCCAGCCACGGGAGGGTGAAGCGCAGGGGATGCCACGCGTCGCCGAGGAGCACCGCCCTGCGCAGAGCGGCGTCGCTGCCGCCGCCGACCCAGATCGGAATGTGCCCGGCGCGGTAGTCCTCCTCGTCCTGCCAGGCCAGGCGCATCGCGCGCAGGTGCTCGTCGGTCAGCGCGCCGCGCCGCTCGTACGGCACGCCCAGCGCCTCGAACTCCTGCCTGGCCCAGCCGACCCCCACGCCGAGGACGAGCCGTCCCCCGCTCAGATCCTGGAGGTTGGCCGCCATCCGGGCGGTCAGCAGCGGGTGGCGGTAGGGCACGATCAGCACGGTGGTGCCCAGCCTGATCCTGGTGGTGATCCCGGCGAGCCACGACAGCGTGGTGAAGGGCTCGTAGAACGGCGCGGGATACTGCTCGGCCACGTCGGGGGTCACCACGACGTGATCGGACACCATGAGCAGGTCGAACCCGAGCCCCTCCACCGTCTCGGCCCAGCCGCGCAGCACGCCGGGCCGGGTGCCCGGCCCGAAGTTCGGGACGTTGACGCCTAGTTTCACCGCACCAGCCTATTGAGGCGATCACGCCATCCGGAAGAAAGAACTCCCTGCTTGTCGGCGGTTCCGCCGTGGATCCCCCGGTATATTCGGCCGATGGCCGAGAGTCTCGACGCGACCGACTGGTCCATCCTGGCCGAGCTGCAGCGCGACGGCCGGGTGCCGCTCACCGAGCTGGCACGGCGGGTCAGCCTCAGCCCCTCCGCGACGACCGAACGCGTACGGCGGCTGGAGGCGGCCGGCGTCATCAGCGGCTATCGCGCGGTCGTCGACCTGGGGAAGGTCGGATATGCCGTGCTCGCCGTGGTGCGGCTGAAATATCCGGGCAACCGGCACGAGCCGCTGCACCGGCTGCTCGGCGAGCGTACGGAGATCCTGGAGTGCCTGCGCACCACCGGCGACGACTGCTACACACTGAAGGTCGCCGCGACCTCCATGGCCCACCTGGAGAAGGTGATGGACGAGCTCGCCCGGTTCGGCAGCACCACCACCAACATCGTCTACAGCGAGACGCTCCCCTACCGGGGACCGCATGCTCCCGCGCCGCCGGGCGGGTAGGCGAGGTCCCCGACCACGCTCAGGACGAGACGGCGGCGGGCCTGGTGGCGGGCTGGGCCTTGAACGAGACGGCCTCCATGAGGGCCTTGTGCTTGGTGTTCTGGAAGGCGGCCACCTTCCAGCCGCCGTCCGCCTGACGGACCAGCGTGTAGGTCTGGATCTTGCCGAGCCTGCCGGGCCTGCCCTTGTGCACGTCGCCTCGGGTGACGACCAGGGCGGTGTCCGGGCCGGAGAAACGGACGCCGACGATCTCACTGGCGAGCCGGGTGCCCTTGAGGAAGCTCTCGAACAGGGCCTGGTGGGCGCGGCCGATCTCGGCGCCGCCGACATAGAGGGTGCCGACGTAGGTGACGTAGGTGGCGTCGGCGGTGAACTCCGCGCCGTACGCGGCGCCGTCCCCGGCGTTCCATGCGGCGGTGAGGCGGTCCAGAACAGCGGTGACGGCGGCGACCTCGGAGGTGATGGAGACGTTCATGGCGCATACCCTCTTCGTGATAGCTTCTTCAAAGCAGTTACTTCTTTGGAGATTTCTCTTCTCTGAGGAAGAGATTAGGAAAGGGGTCGGCACGTGTCAACACCCGACGACCCGGGAGCGGTCTACCGGCGCTACCTCAGCGCCGTGATGCTGCACGGTCACGCCGGCGCGAAGGCCGTCGGCCTGGGCGCGACCGACCTGTACGCGCTGAACATCCTCGGGCTGGGCGGCGCGATGACCCCCGGCGAGCTGGGCCGGCGCACCGGCCTGACCACCGGGCCCACGACGAGGCTGATCGACCGCCTGGAGCAGGCGGGCTACGTGCGCCGGGCGCCCGACCCGGACGACCGCCGCAAGGTCATCGTCGAACTCGTCGCCGGCCCTGGCGGCCTCGACGAGGCCCTGGCCCCGGCCCGCCGGAAGATCGGCGCCATCGTGCAGGGCTACTCGCCCGAGCAGCAGGCCGTCCTCTTCGACTACTTCGCCCGCGCCGCCGACGCGTACGTGGAGGCCACGGCGGAGCTCAACGACAAGCGGGCCGACTGACCGACGCCGGCCGGGTCACTCCTCCCGGGTCACTCCTCCCGGGTCAGCACGGCCGATCGCGCGACGGCCGCGCAGCGGTCCTCGCCGGCCGGGGCCGCCCCGGTGGCGGCGTGCTCCAGCAGCGCCAGGAGGGCCCGCCGGTCCTCGGGCGGGAGGGTGGACAGCAGCTCGTCCTCGGCCTTGGCGACCCGCGCGTCCACCTCGGCGAGGAGCCGCCGGCCGTGCTCGGTCGGCACGATGCGCCGCGCCCGGCGGTCGGACGGGTCCTGCTTGCGCTCCAGGAGATCGCACCCCTCGAACTTGTCGAGCAGATAGGTCATGACCGTACGGTCGATGCCGAGGCGGGCGGCGAGCGCGGCCTGCGTGGGCGGGGCCTCGTGCACGACCGCGGAGAGCACCTGATAGCCGCGCACGCCCTGCGGCAGGTCGCGTGAAGCGTCCTCGACGCGCGTGTTCCACTCGCGCAGCAGCACGGCGAGGGACCAGCCGAGCACAGAGCCGTGTGACGAACCCTGCGGGGAGTGCGTCGCGGTTTCGGCTGCTTCGCGTGTGGTCACCTCTCCACTCTAACGCGGAATATGATGACTTCTCGATAAGTTGTGCCGCATATAGTCTGTTGGACAGATTACTTTCCGGAGAGGTCGGCATGACGGACTACGGCCACGAACTGGCCTTCGGCACGTTCCTCACCCCCCAGAACCGCGACCCGCAGGGGCCGGTCCGGCTCGCCCAGGTCTCCGAGGCCGCCGGTCTGGACCTCGTGACGTTCCAGGACCACCCCTACCAGCCGGGGTTCCTGGACACCTGGACGCTGCTGTCCTGGGTCGCCGCGCGCACCGAGCGGGTCACGCTCTCGGGCAACGTCATCAATCTGCCGCTACGCCCGCCGGCCGTGCTGGCCCGCGCCGCGGCGTCGCTCGACCTGCTGTCCGGCGGCCGGTTCGCCCTCGGCATCGGCGCGGGCGGCTTCTGGGACGCGATCGAGTCGATGGGCGGCACCCGCCTGACACCGGCCGAGTCGGTGACCGCGCTGGAAGAGGCCATCGAGATCATCCGCGGCATCTGGGACGCGGGCGAGCGCCGCATCCTCCGCGTCGACGGCAAGCACCACCGCGTCGCGGGCGCCAAGCGCGGCCCGGCCCCCGCGCACGACATCCCCGTCTGGCTCGGCGCCTACAAGCCGCGGATGCTGCGCCTGGTGGCACGCGAGGCCGACGGCTGGCTGCCCTCGCTCTTCTACCTCAAGGACGGCGACCTGCGGCGCGGCAACACGATCATCGACGAGGCCGCCGCGGAGGCCGGGCGCGATCCGGCGCAGATACGTCGCCTGCTGAACATCGGCGGCGCGGTCACCGAGACCCGCCAGGGCTTCCTCCAGGGGCCGGTCGAGCAGTGGGTGGAGGAGCTGACCGCCCTGGCGCTGGAGGACGGCATCGGCACCTTCATCCTGGGCTCCGACGACCCGCGGCTCATCCAGGTGTACGGCGAGGAGATCGCCCCCGCCGTACGGGACGCGGTGGCGCGCGAGCGGACGGCCGCCGGCACCGTCCCCGCGACCGCCCGCCGCGGCGCCGCCGCCATCGCACTGCGCCGCGAGGGGATCGACTACGACAGGGTCCCGGCGAGCCTCGCGGCCGACACCGTCGAGCCCGGCGACCGCGCCTACGAGTCCGTGCGGCACAACTACCTGCGCACCGGATCCCCCGGCCTGGTGCTGCGCCCCCGGACGACCGGCCAGGTC
Source organism: Microbispora hainanensis (assembly GCF_006874475.1). Classification (GTDB taxonomy): domain Bacteria; phylum Actinomycetota; class Actinomycetes; order Streptosporangiales; family Streptosporangiaceae; genus Microbispora; species Microbispora hainanensis. Next base: position 35,424 of record NZ_VIRM01000013.1, on the reverse strand, counting down.
GTCGAGGGGCTCGCGTACGCCCGGTCCCAGGACGTCCCGTTCGGCGTACGCTCCGGCGGGCACGGGATCAGCGGCCGTTCCACGAACGACGGCGGCATCGTGCTCGACGTCGGCGCGCTCAACGCCGTCGAGGTCGTGGATCCGGCCACCCGCCGGGTGCGGCTGGGCGCGGGCGCGACGTGGGGCGAGGTCGCCGAGGCGCTGGTGCCGTACGGCTGGGCGATCAGCTCGGGCGACTTCGGCGGCGTGGGCGTGGGCGGCCTCGCGACGACGGGCGGCATCGGCTTGCTCGGGCGCAAGTTCGGCCTGACGATCGACCGCGTCGTCGCCGCGGAGGTCGTGACCGCCGACGGGCGGGTGCTGCACGCCTCGCAGGAGGAGCACCCCGACCTGTTCTGGGGCCTGCGCGGCGCCGGGGGCAACCTCGGCGTGGTCACCTGGGTCGAGATCGAGGCGATGGAGCTCGGCGACATCGTCTTCTCGCAGATGACCCTGGACGCCCGCGACACGGCCGGGCTCCTGGAACGCTGGGGCGCGGCGGTCGAGAAGGCGCCGCGCGAGCTGACGAGCTTCCTCATCCTCTCCCCGCCGCGCCGCGGCCGGGAGGCGGTCGCCCAGCTCCTGACCGTGTACGCCGGCGCGGACACCGAGGCCGCGGTGAGCGAGCTCGAACGGCTCGCCGAGGCCGCCCCGCTGCTGGGGCACGAGGGATACGTGCTGCCCTATTCGGGCGTTGTGCAGCCGGCCGAGAAACACCACACCGGCGGCGGGAACCCCGCCGTACGCTCCGGACTGGTCAGCCATCTCGACGGTGACGTGAGCCGCGCCTTCGAGCGGATGGCGAACTCCGGGGTGTCCTACTTCATGCAGATACGCGCCACCGGCGGAGCATCGCACGACCTGGCTCCCGACGCGACCGCCTATCCGCACCGGCACCAGAACTTCGCGCTCACCGCGATGGGCGCCTCTCAATCGGCCGTGAACGCCGCCTGGGACGCCGAGGTCGCGCCGTATACCGACGGCCTCTATCTGTCCTTCGACACCGACACCCGGCCAGAACGTCTGCTCGACGCGTTCGGCGAAGCCAACCTCGCCCGGCTGCGGCAGGTCAAGCGCGCCTACGACCCGGACAACGTGTTCCGCGCCAACTTCCCCATCCCCCCGGCGGACGAGTGACAGACGGGTGAGTGGATCACCCGTCTGTGCGGGTGATCCACGTGCCGACTACCCTTCAGGCATGTCCGGTCGGAAGCCGAGCTCACCCCCGCGGCCGATCGCACCGGGGGACATCGTCATCGCGTTCTCCGAGACTCTCGACGCGTGGACGGCCGCGCAGATCACCGGCCTCGACCCGGACGGGCAGATGGCGGGAGTGCTCGATCTGGACTGGTCGGGGCCGGAGCCCACCTCCGTGGCGGACCTCGGTGAGGTGTCGCCCCTGGTGTTGACGCACACGAACTGGGGCGATCACCTGTCCCATTGCAACTACGAGTGGGTCCTGCCTCGCAGTTACAGGGTCATCGGCTCGTTGCCGCTGTTGTGCAGCGAGCCCGCGCAGAGCTATTCGACCGGATGGCGGCTCGGCGAGCGGCTCGCCCTGCAGAGGCGCCGGGACAGGGGCGAGCGCACCCCCTGGTCGGATCCTCGCGAGCTGAGCATCACGGGCACGGACGTCGGCCGGATGACGAGCGAGCCGGTCGAACCCCGCCGGGACATCAGGCACCTGCGCGTCACGGAGGTCGAGTCGCTCGACTGCGAGCGGCTCGCCGAGCACTTTCCCGAACTGACGACGCTCTCCCTGTCCGGCGATCTCGGCCTGCTCGTCCACGCGTCGGGTCTCAACCGGCTGGCCTCGCTCCGGCAGCTGTGGATCACCGATCTCTTCGGCATGAGCGCGTCCGATGCTCTGCTGCCCGAACACGTTCCCGCGCTGGAGTTGTTGTATCTGGGCAGCATCCCGCACGAGTACGCCGTGGCCATGCGGTCCAGATGGCGACCCCAGGTCGCGTACGGCACCTACGTCGACATCACCGCCGCCCGCACACCCGAATGGATCGCGGAGAACCGCGACAACCCGTTGCGCCACTGGGATGGTCGCGAGCAGATCAGCAGGACCTGCTTCAGAAAGGCCGTGGCGCAGTACAAGAAGACGCGGGCGGCGCTGATCGCGGCGCTTTCCGACGGCTCTCAGGAAGACCGGCCGGCCCGGCTGCACGAGATCGGCCGCGAGTATGGCGAGGCCTTCAACCTGCTCGATCGACGGACGGGATTCATCGAGACCGTGGAACGCGAGGAGCTCTACGCCGCCCTCGACGTCATGGTGAGCGACGCCGAACGGGCCCTCGGTGTACGGCTCGAATCGGCGGCGGACATTCTCGCGGCCGGAGTGGACGCCGTACGCGACTGGTAGGACGCCCCCAGGGCGTCAGGCGCGTTGGAACCGGGCCGCCCATTCGTGGACGCGGTCGAGCAGTTCGGGCGGGTGGACGACGTGGAAGTCCGCGCCGAGCACGCCCAGCGACATGATGGGCCAATCCAGGGAGTGCGTGGTCATCCGGATGCGGCAGTGCCCGGCGTCGACCTCCTCGACGGTGCACCACCGGCCGATGCGCTCGCGCGCGACGGAGGCCGGGGCGTCGGCGAGCACCTCCACCCGGTAGGGACGCGGCAGGTTGTCCAGGCCGGCGCGGACGAAGTCGGCGGCGTCGGCGGCCGGCAGCTCGCGGGGACGAAACCGGGCGCCGGTGCTCTCGGGCCCGACGAGCCGGTCGACCCGGAAGCTCCGCCAGTCGTGCCGGGTGAGGTCGAACGCGACCAGATACCAGCGGCGGCCGAGACGGACCAGCCGATGCGGTTCGACGTGCCGCTCGGTCCGCGTGCCGTCCGCGGAGGTGTAGGTGATGCGGAGCCGTTCACGGTCGCGGCAGGCCAGCGCGGCCGCGGTGAGCACGCCCGGGTCGACGCTCGTCCCGTCCTGGCCGTCCCATCCGGCCGGCACGGTCATCGTGCGCAGCGCCTCGACCCTGTGCCGCAACCGGGCGGGCATCACCTGCACCACCTTGGCCAGCACCCGCACCGACGACTCCGCGATGCCCTCCACCGCCCCGAGAACGGCGGTCTGCAGTCCCACGGCCAGCGCGACCGCTTCCTCGTCGTCGATGACCAGCGGCGGCAGCGCCGCCCCGGCGGCGAGCTGATAGCCGCCGTCGACCCCGCGCTGCGCCTCGACCGGATAACCCAGCTCGCGCAGCCGGTCGACGTCCCGGCGCAGGGTGCGTACGGAGACTCCCAGCCGTTCGGCCAGCTCCCCACCCTGCCAGTAGCGGTGGGTCTGGAGCAGGGAGAGCAACCGCAGCGTCCGCGAGCTGGTGTTCGCCATGTTCTCGATTGTCGCGTCGATTCAGGCCAGAAAGTGACCGCTATGGTCCCTAGCGTGGTCACCGACCGACGAACGGAACAACGGAAGGCGGAGCCCGTGACCACCACCGAGACGAGCATCGGCGACCTCGACGACGCCCCGGCCGTCGGCGGCGAGCGCGCCGACCTGCTGGCGGCGCTGGCCCAGAGCCGGCACTTCCTGCGCTTCACCACCCGCGACCTGACCGACGAGCAGGCCGCGCAGCGGACCACGGCCAGCGAGCTGTGCCTGGGCGGCCTGATCAAGCACGTGACCCTGGTCGAGCGCAATTGGGTGGACTTCATCCTGAACGGCCCGTCGGCGATGGGCGACGCCGCGACCATGACCGAGGCCGAGCAGACCTGGTGGACCGGCCAGTTCCACATGCGGCCCGGCGAGACGCTCTCCGGCGTGCTGGCCGCCTACGCCGAGGTGGCCCGCCGTACGGACGAAGTGGTGGCCACCCTGCCCGACCTCGGCGCGACCTGGCCGCTGCCGAAGGCCCCGTGGTTCGAGCCGGGTGCGCGCTGGTCGGCCCGCCGCGTGCTGGCGAACATCATCGCCGAGACCGCCCAGCACGCCGGCCACGCCGACATCATCCGGGAGTCCCTGGACGGCGCCAAGAGCATGGGCTGAGCCGCGAGAACGGGCAGGCCCCTCGCCTGAGGGCCCTGCCCGAAGCTCACCCGGCCGAGACTCCGGCTGTGCCCGATCACGGAGCTGTACCTGCGCTCGATCTACCTATAGGCCGTCCTGCTGGGCGTGCCCCAGAAGCAAGGGCTCACCCTTCTGGAGGAGCGCATGGTCGCCGCGCTCGATACCTCGCTGGCGGCGACAATGACCGAGCTCGAACGCGAAGTCAGCTCTTTCGCCATCGGCTGTGGGCGCAGCATCTGAACCCCGTACGGGGCCCCAGCCATCTGCTGACCGCCTACCAGCGCCGGCACGTGCTCTGCGAGCGCTCTACGTCGCCGTTTCACGCCCTGAAACAGCGCCACCGTCCTGCGCTCTGTCAGCTGAATTCAAGCTGAGCGCTGCTCGGGCTGGGACTGGCGCAGTTGTGCGAGGTCCAACTCAATCCGGCGCCCGTGGACGGTGACTACGATGCTGGCACCCTCGGCACCGGTGGCCACCAGATAATCGAACAGCGTGGACAGCAGCATGTCGTTACGGTTCTCCAGGCGGGAGACGACCCCTTGGCCGACCCCGAGCTTCCTGGCCACCTCCACCTGGGTCATCTGCCCGGCCTTGCGGATCATCGCGAGGTTCATCGCGTGGACGCGATCCATCTCCTCGGCCGACTCGTGTGCCTTGGCGACCTCGGCCGCGATGTCCGGATCAGCCAGGAGTCGCTCCAGGTGGTCATTGCCGCGGACGAAGGTCCGCTCCGGCTCGGTCATGGCTTCTCCTCGTACGAGGTTTCCCGTTTCCACTGAGCGATGAGGGCGTCCGCCCGGGTGGCGACGCTGTTGTAGAAAACATCCCCGATCCGGGCCTTGTCACCGGCGAACAGCGCGACGACGACTGTCCCGCTTTCGGGCGGAAACCAGCAAATCAACCGGATCGCCACCTCCGGATGGTAGGCGTGCGAGACTCGCCACAGCGGATAGCGCCGTGACTGGCGTACCCACCGGAGCGTGGCCGTCTCCTCGTCTCTGTGTGGAGGTTCGGCCAGCTTCCGCAGCTGATCCAATGCCCGGGCGGTGAGGACCAGCTTCAGTCGAGATCGATGGTCACCTGCCCTCGCTTCCGCCTCAAGCCGGTCGAGCCAGGCCCCGAAGTCAGCCGGCCAGTCGATGTCCACAGCCCACAGTATGGCATGGAAGGCATATGACTTGCACGTCATATCAAAAAGGTGAACCTTCTCAGCACCCCGTCCAATCGGACCCCCGACTTGCCCCAGCGCGCCCGGGTGACGTCCCCTTGGGTGGTGTAACTCCAAGCTGTCGATGCAAACCCCCAGACCGCTGCCGAAGGCCCCGTGGTTCGAGCCGGGTGCGCGCTGGTCGGCCCGCCGCGTGCTGGCGAACATCATCGCCGAGACCGCCCAGCACGCCGGCCACGCCGACATCATCCGGGAGTCCCTGGACGGCGCCAAGAGCATGGGCTGAGCCGCGAGAACGGGCAGGCCCCTCGCCTGAGGGCCCTGCCCGAAGCTCACCCGGCCGAGACTCCGGCTGTGCCGATCACTGCTCAGGTGTCTCGGTCAGCCGGGCCGCCGCCTTCCTCGCCGCGCGCAGGATCTCTTCGGAGACAGGGGTGCCCGCCGTCGCCCGGGCGAGCAGGAGGGCGCCCACGAGAGTGGACAGGGCCGCCAGTCCGGTGTCCCCGGGAGCGATCCACCCGGCCATGTCGCGGATCCCGGCGGCGTAGGTGTCGCGCCATTCGGGATCCCGGGCGAAGTCGCCGGCGAACCCGGCCGCCGGGCATCCGTTGCCGGGGTCGTCACGTGCTTCGGGTGACAGGTAGGCGTCGATCAGCGACGACCACGCGGCATCGTGACCGGCGTGGTCGCCGTCCAAGGCCGCCAGACGCCGCAGCATGTCGGAGAACGCCTCGGCCGTGGCCTCGTCGACGAGCGCCGCCTTGGAGGCGAACTGCTTGTAGAAGCCGCCCTGCGTCATGCCGACCGACTGCATGACGTCGGCGACGCTCACGTCGCGCACGCCCTTCTCACGGAAGAGTCGCGAGGCGGATTCCACCACACGCTGTCGGTTGGCCCGTGCCTCGGCCTGTGATGCTCGGCTCATCTTCGATCCCTCGTCGCTCCGATCGAGAACGTGTCGGAGGCTTGATGCCAGGTGTCCGGGGGGCGGCGTACCGCGGAAAACCGGATTACAAGCGCAATCTATACCGGGCGGGCCAGCCGGAGACTCACCGTGAGGTGCGTCACGAAACCCGGCCACCCGTACGCCCTACTTAGATTACGACTGTAATCTAAAGACGCTGCGGCGAACTCGCGTGCGCAGCCACTCGACGGGATGGCCGACATGAGCACCTACCTGATCAACCACCTCCGCATCCCCGGGGACATCCCCAACGAAGCGGGCCTGTCCTACCTCGAACAGGTCGAGGCCACCGTGAAGCCCTACGGCGGCAGGTGGCTCGCCAACGGCGAGGTCAGCGTCGTGGAGGGAGCCTGGCCCGGCACGGTCGTCGGCGCACGGCCCCGATCCGTACGCCGAGGCCGGTCACAAGATCCGCCGGCGGCAACGGTACAGTTCAGCAGGCGTCACCGAGCCCCCCCGCCTCGCCAGCCGCTCGTGTGAGGCGGGAGACCGCCTGCGCGCATCACGGACGGGGAAACCCTCCCATGAGTCCCGATCTCGCGACGACCGCCGAGTCGGCGAAGTGTCCCCGTCCGAGTCCGTCAATCGGTCGTCGGCTGAAATACAAGGGATGACGCATGAGCTCCACCATCTCCCGCTCCCTCGCGCAGGGCAGGCATGAGATCAGCATCGAGGGAACGCGGCAGGTCTTCCACGTCGCGGGCACCGGCCCGGTGTGCCTGGTGCACTCGGGCGGCCCGGGCATCGCCTGGGAGTACCTGCGGATGCCGGCCCTGGAAGAGCACCTGACCATGGTCTATCTGGAGCCGATCGGCACCGGGTCCTCCGGCCGCCTCGACGACAGCCGTGACTACCGGATCGACACCTACGCCCGGTTCGTCCATGGCGTGGTCGAGCACCTGGGCGCGCCCAAGGTCTACCTGCTCGGCCACTCGCACGGCGGATTCGTCGTCCAGCGTTACGCGCTCGATCACCCCGATCGCGTCGCCGGAGCGATCCTCTACTCCACCTCGCCGGTCACGGGAGAGGAGTTCTGGGCCGACGCGATGGCGAACATCGGCAGGTTTCCACAGCGCCTCCCCCACCGGCCCGCGGCCGGCGAGATCCCGGCCGCGTTCCAGCGAGCGCTGGCGGCCCAGGACGACGAGGCGTACACCACGTCCCTGCGGGAGATCCTCCCGCTGTACTTCGGCGACTACTGGACGAACGAGCAGGGCCTGGAGCCACTGCGCGCCGGCCTGAGCGCCTGGATCGACCCGATGCGCGGCGAGGAGCCCGCGCCGTTCGACGTACGGGACCAGCTCCGCTCGCTCGACGTCCCCACGCTGATCATTTCCGGTGTGCACGACTTCTTCGGCGGCACGCGCTGGGCACGCCTCGCTCACGAGATCATCACGGGTTCCCGCCTGAAGGTGCTCGAGAACAGCGGGCACATGGGCCATCTCGAACAGCCCCAGGAGTTCGTCGGCGCGATCCTCGAATTCGCGCGCGCCTGAGCCGCGTACGTCGTCCGGCTTGAGTCTCGAGCCGCTCGAAGGTGCAGGCTCGTCGTGTGACTGACGGAACAGAGCTGTACACCGTAGGCCAGATCGCTCGGCGTACCGGTCTTTCGGTGCACACCATCCGCTTCTGGTCCGACAGCGGCCTGATCGCACCCACCGGCCGCTCGGCCGGTGGATACCGCCTCTACGACGCCGCCGCAGTGGCCCGGTTCGACCTGGTCCGGGCCCTGCGCGAACTCGGCATCGGGCTGGAGGCCGTACGGCGCATCCTGGCGCGGCAGGCGACGGTGGCCGAGGTCGCCGAGGTGCACGCCCAGGCGCTGGACGCGGAGATCAGGGCTCTGAAGCTTCGCCGCGCCGTGCTCCGCACGATCGCCAAGCGCGGCGGCACAACCGAGGAGACGACGATGACGCACAAGCTCGCCCATCTGTCCGCCGCCCAGCGGCAGCAGGTCATCGACGAGTTCGTCGAGAACACGTTCTCGGGGATCGCGCTGGACGGCGACGCCGAGGTGGTCGCGGAGTGGATGCGGGAGCTGCCCGACGAGCTGCCGGACGATCCGGCGCCGGACCAGGTGGACGCCTGGATCGAGCTGACCGACCTGGTCGCCGACGAGGACTTCCGGCAACGGCTCCGGCGGATCGCCCTGGCCGGCGCCTCACCCGTGGCGTCGCGCCACGGCTACGAACTCCGTGCCCTGGCCCTGCGGCACGCCGGCCGGGCGACGGCCGAGTCCATCGCGCCGGACTCGGCCGAAGGCCGCGCGGTTCTCGACCGGATCATCAAGCCCGGCGTGCCGGCCGCCGAACGCGACGAGCTGCGCCGCTGGCTCGAGACCGTCGCCGACGCCCGGGTGGAGCGCTACTGGGAGCTGATGGCCGTGCTCAACGGCCGTGCGCCCGCTCCGCCGGCCGTACCCGCCTTCACCTGGCTGGTCGCCGCCATGCGCGCCCACGGCTGAGCCGTACGCGCGGCTCCGGGATGTACGGGGCGGATGAAGAGGTGGGGGCGGCCCGACCCTTGAAGGGCCGCACAAAAAGGCACAATCGGTCCGGCTCGCCGCATTGGCCGGATGCGCAATGGCGACGCGGTTCCGGCGTTGATAACGGCAATGAGGAACACCCGATCCTCATCGGACAGTGGCCCGGCATGACGGCGATGCGGCGCTTCTACGGACCTGTCCCAAGCCGGGATGGTGCTGTGAATCCGTCCCATCGCGGGCTCTGATATGAACCGATTTTTCCAGTGCGGCCGGGTCCAGCAGTTGGACGCGACCCGCTTGACTGAAATTTTCAGGGATTCTTGTCCGGACTTGTCGGGATAAGGCGACCACGCCAGAATCAGTTCATCCTTCAACTATTTGACGAAGGGTCCCGCACGGATGAGGAGAGGCATGAAGCGCACCATCTCCGTTCTCGCCGTCGCCACCGGCGTCCTCGGCGCCACGCTCACCGGCATCGGTCCCGCGTCCGCGGCCACCCCCGCGGTCGACTGCTCCACGGGCGGATACACACGGACTCTGACCAGCTACGTCCCCACCAATGTCCAGCGGCCGGCGGTGGACGGTCGCAGCTACAACATCGGCGGTCCGCTGGCGTACACGTATGAGGTCTGCCTCGACATCCCGGACACCGAGACGTTCACCATCGAGGTACGGATCTGGAACAACGGGACACAGACCGTGTTCGTGGACGACCGGCCCGGAGACAAGGTCTTCCGCTACTCCCTCGACCCCAACAGCTTCTGGCAGGTCTACGGCACGATGACCGGGCCCGGCAGCACCTACATCTACTACACCTGGAACGAGAAGCAGATCCAGACCTGACTCTGAACGGGCCGGCCGCCGCGCTGAGCCGAGGCGGCCGGCTACAGGGGGCCGGCGGCCTCAGCCCTTGAAGGCACCGTTCATGATCCCGGCCACCATGCGCCGCCCGACGAAGACGAACAGGACGAGCAGCGGGAGGGTGGCGAGGAAGGAGCCGGACATGGCGAGGCCGAGGTCGATGTTGAAGCTGTTCTGCAACGCCTTGATCGCGATCTGGACGGTGTACATCTCCGGCGACTTCAGCACCACGAACGGCCACAGGAAGTCGTTCCACGCGGTGACGAAGCCCAGCAGACCGAGCACGAAGGCGGCGGGACGCACCAGCGGAAACGCGACGCGCCAGAAGATCTGCCAGGTCGAAGCCCCGTCGATGCGGGCCGCCTGAAGGATCTCGTCACTGATCGCGGACGCGATGTGCTGGCGCATCCAGAAGATGCCGAAGGCGTTGGCAAGCCCGGGGACGATCAGCGCCTGGAGCGTGTCCACCCAGCCGAGCGACGAGATGATCATGTACTGGGGGACGATGGCGAGCTGGGTCGGCACGGTCATCGTCAGGACGACGAACAGGAACAGCGCGTTGCGGCCGCGGAAGCGCATCTTGGCGAACGCGAAGCCTGCCAGCGCGCACAGCACCGCCTGGCCCACGCCGATCGACCCGGCCACGATCAGGCTGTTGACGATCGACCGGACGAACGGCACGGTCGAGAACACCAGGCCGGCGAGGTGGAAGAAGTTGCCGCCCGGCACGATCTCGGGCGGCAGCTTGATCGCCGTCGCGGTGTCGGTGGTGGCGACGATGAACATCCAGTACAGGGGGAACAGGCAGGCGAAGGCGGCGAGCGCCAGCAGCGCGTAGACCCACCATCGGACACGGTCACCGGAGCGTGGCCTCGTCGTGCGCATGATCGCCCCCTCAGCCCTTGACCGGGCGGATCCGGGTGGACAGGAAGTAGTTGAGACCGGCGAGCGCGACGACCATCACGAACAGCGCCACGCCGATCGCCGCGGCGTAACCGAACTTGAACTGGATGAACCCCTGCTCGAACAGGAAGAGCGTGAGCGTCTGGCACTGACGGATCGGCCCGCAGGTGTTGGCCGCGCCGCGGTTCAAGAGCAGGGCCTCGGTGAAGATCTGCAGCCCGCCGATCGTCGAGGTCACGATCGTGAACACGATGACCGGGCGTAACGCGGGGAGGGAGATGTGCAGGAACTGCCGCACATTTCCGGCCCCGTCAACAGCGGCCGCCTCGTAGATCGCCCGGGGAACGGCCTGCAGGGAAGCCAGGTAGAGGAGCGTCGTGTAGCCGAACCACCGCCAGGTCACCATGACCGCGATCAGCACATGGCTCCCCGCCACCGACTGGGTGAAGTCGATGTGCTCGAAACCCACCAAACCGAGCAGCCAGTTCAGCAACCCGTAGTCACGGTCGAACATCTGGGCGAACACGATGGCGGTGGCGGCCACCGAGGTGATGTACGGCACGAGCATCGTCATGCGGAAGAACAGAGCGAGGCGCAGCCGCACGTGGTTGAGCAGATGCGCGAGCACCAGCGCGACCAGCAACTGCGGCACTGTGGACAGCAGCCAGATGCTCACGGTGTTGCGCGCCGCGTTCCAGAACCGCACGTCCCCGACCAGCCGGCTGAAGTTGTCCAGGCCGACGAACACGTGCTCGCCGATCGGGTTCCAGTCGAACAGCGCCACGTAGAAGGTGAACAGCAGCGGGATGAGGCCGAACACCGCGAAGAGCACGAAGAACGGGGCGATGTAGGCGTAGGGGGCGACGATCTCGGTGAAACGACGCCGCGCCGTCTCCGCCGGCGGGGCCGGGGGCAGGCCCGCCTTGGTGGCGCTGATGCTCGTCGTCACGGTCTGCTCACTTCCTCGCCGCCGGCGCGGGCGTGGGGACGGCCCGAGCCGGCGGCGTACGCGAAAGGTCCGGGGTCGTGGTCTCCCTAGCCGCCGATCGCGGTCTTGATATTGGTCACCGCCGCGTCCCACGCCTTCGCGGGATCACCCTTGCCCTGCTCGACGTTGGCGATGGCGTTCGTGAACTCGATGCCGATCGTGGTGCTGTCCGGACCGATGAGGAACGGCTTGAGGCCGAGCAGCGAGTTGGTGTAGATCGTGCCGATGGGCGCGCCGGAGAAGAACGGGTCCTTGACCGAGGTGAGCTTCGGGTCCTGGTAGACCGACGGGGTCGAGGGCAGTGACCTGGCCTGAGCGAAGTGGTCGAGCTGGCCCTGCGGCGACTGCGTGGCGGCGATGTAGTCCCAGGCGGCCTTCGGGTTCTTGGCGCCCTTGGGGATGGCGAGGAAGCTGCCGCCCCAGTTGCCCGAGCCGCCGGGGATCGTGGCGATGTCCCAATTGCCCTTGGTGTCGGGGGCGTTGTCGCGGATGGAGCCGAGCATCCAGACCGGTGCGGCGATGGCGGCGAAGTCCCCCCTCTTCATCGCGGCGCTCCAGCCCTCGGTGAACGTGCTCTGCTTGGCGGTGATCCCGGCGGCCACGGCCTTGAGCGCCAGGTCGAAGGCGGTCTTGACCTGGGGGCTCTGTTCGTACACCAGACTGCCCGCGGGGTCGTAGTACTTCTGATCCCCCTGGTTGACCACCTGCGAGTAGATGCTCCCGCCGGCGTTGTCGACGAACGCCTTGCCGGTGGCCGCCGTGTACTTCTTGCCGGTCTCGATGAAGGCGTCCCAGGTGGGCCAGAGCTTGCCGACCTCCTCGCGGTCCGTCGGCAGCCCGGCCTTCTTGAACAGGTCGGTCCGGTAGGCGATGGCCATGCCGCCGACGTCGGTCGGGATGCCGATGATCGCGCCGTCCTTGGTCGTCGACTGGCTGATCACCCAGTCGAGGTAGTCGCCCTTGATCTTGTCGGCGCCCATCGTGCGCAGGTCGACGAAGTTCTGCGGCTGCTGGACGAACTTGGGCAGGTCGTCGCCCTGGATCAGCACCAGGTCGGGCACTTTGCCCCCGGCGAGCGCGGTGGTGAGCGCCTGCGCCGTCTCCTGTGCGTTCCCCACCTCGGTCAGCTTGATCTGGACGTCCGGCCTGATCTTTTTGTACTCCTCGGCGGACCCCTTCGCGTTGATCCCTGTGAACGACCAGAACTCGAACGACTTGTCGTCGGAGCCGCCGGAGGGAGTCTCGGACGACGAGCCTGAGCACGCTGCCATGCCGAGGGCCGCGGTAGCGGCGAGCGCGACCGCTGAGACGTTGCGGAGCTTCACGGCGACCTCTTTTCGCTTGCTGATGGTCAGGGATGTGATGCGCGGCCCGGCAGCGGGAGAATGCGCTGCGCTCGCCGGACACCTCCTACGCATGCAGGACGGCGACGGCGCCGTGCCGCTTCAGGCTTCGGTTCGCACGTGCCCGACAGGTTCGGCACCGCCATGCCGACCTGGTCTTTCGGTTGCTGAGCCCTCTGACATCACCCTTGAGTATGAAACTTTCGGAGTGTCATGTGGATCGTTGATCCAGGACAATAGGCGTCCGTTAACCGGAGCGTCAAGATTTTCGGGGCAATGTTCCTGAAACAATCGGCCCCGCTGCTTTATGTTTTCGGGCGCGCTCGCCCCTGGCACAGAGCACCGGCGGCTCGGCGGGTACGCGATCGCGCGGCGGCCTGGTCCCCGCGTGGAGGGCGATCCGGCGGCAGGGGCGTCGTCGTGAGGCAAGCTGATGGCGTGAGTGACCACGTACCTCGCGGCGACGTCGGAGCCCCACGGGCGCAGGTCGGCCCCAACCCGCAGCACCTGCTGACGACCCTGCTCGGTGAGTACCTCGACTCCGACGACGCGAGCCTTCCCTCGATGGCGGTGGTCGCGATGCTCAGGGAGTTCGGCATCAGCGAGCCCAGCGCGCGGGCCGCGCTGTCCCGGCTGACCAAGCGGGGATTGATCGCCGTACGGGGATCCGGGCGGCCGCCCGTCTACCACCTCACTCCTCAGGCGATCGCCCGGCATCGCGTCCGGATGGATCAGTTCCTGAGCTTCGGTGCTCGCCCGCGGCAGTGGACCGGCGACTGGGTGACGGTCTCCTTCTCGATCCCCCAATCAGGGCAGGCACAGACCGGGCAGGCGCAGTCAGGGCAGGCGCAGTCAGGGCAGGCGCAGTCAGGGCAGGCTCCACGGCACGCGGTCCGCAAGGCTCTGGGAACGCTGGGTTTCGCACGGCTGTACGACAGCGTGTGGATCCGGCCAGGATCCGATCCAGGCCCGGTCAGTCAGGCGCTGCGTGACATCCTCGACGACGTCGACGGCGCTCGATGGTCGGTGATGAACACGCGGTTCGCCGAGGAGGCGGGTCCGCACGGTCCTGCCGCCGCGTACGATCTGGCCGGCCTCGCCTCGGCCTACGAGGCTTTCCTCGCGCGGTATTCGGACCTGCGGGTGGCCGTCCGCAACGGGGAGGTCGACGCGACCCGGGCCCTGGTGGCCCGGACCTCCGTCATGGACTCCTGGCGGAAGTTCCCGGACATCGACCCGGACCTCCCCGAGCACCTCCTCCCGGCGCCGTGGCCCCGCCAGGCGGCCAGGGAGCTCATGCTGGAGATCCACTCCGCTCTGGGCTCGCTCGCCGAGGCGCGGCTCATCGAGGTCGCGACGCCGCACTGGCCGGACGCCGCGTCATGGATCACCCACTTCGAGGCATCGGAGGTCGCGGCCCCCGACGGCGGGGACGGCTTCGGCGGGGGCGGCTTCGGCGGGGGCGGCTGAAGAAACTTTCACGCGCTCGAACGGCGTGCCCGGCCGCCGGATCGCGTTCCGTGCCCGCCGCGGCGCGCGCCTTCCCGACCGGCCCGCGGCCGGCGAGATCCCCACTGATGCGTCAGGCCGGCGGGCGTCGTGACCTGCGTCGGAGTCGCCCGCACCGGTCCGTCCTCCCGGCACGGAGCAGGAGCCGGTCATGCCCTCCCGATGGCCGGCCGGCCCACGCCCGGAGCCGGATGATCCAGCGGCGTAATCGGTCCATACGCGTGCCGGCCGGCCCACCGAATGCCATTGCTTGACACTTTTTATTACGGCAGTGATAGTAACTGCACGCTGCTCTCATCGGCTCGTTTCGCCTGACACGGGCGAAACTTGCAGTCGATTGTTCGCCACATCGATCTCCAGATTCGGTCGGCGCCCACCAGCCTGGCCGCGGTGGGAGCTGTCGTTCCGTTGTCGGACTCCCTCGGCGTGCGCCCCCTATGCGACGTCCTGTGCGGAGTGCCGTCGTGACCCTGTCGGAGGGCGAAATGAGAAAACGCTCGATCATCAGCGCATTAGTGGTGGCCGCGGTCGCCCCGGTCTGCGCCGGAATTGTGGCGCTGACCACTACGCCGGCCGCCGCGGCGACCGGCGGCTCGGGCCCTTACCCGGCTGATTACGAGACCTCCACCAGCCTGCCCAATCACACCATCTATCGGCCCAACACCCTCCCGTCCGAAAAACTCCCCGTTTTCGTATGGGGCAACGGAGGGTGCTCCGCCGACGGGACGGGGCAGCTGCCCTTCCTCCGCGAGATCGCCTCGCACGGGTTCCTGGTCATCGCCAGTGGCAGCCCGGGCGGTTCCGGATCGACGACGTCCCAGATGCTCACCCAGTCCATCGACTGGGCGGTCGCGGAGAACAGCCGCCAGGGCGGCAAATACAACGGCAGGATCGACACCGGCAAGATCGCCGTAGGCGGCTGGTCCTGCGGCGGGCTGGAGGCCTACGCCGTTTCGAACGACTCACGTATCACCACGACCACCATCTTCAGCAGCGGATTGCTGAACGACTCCGACGACTACCAGCTCCGCCGGCTGACGAAGCCGATCGCCTACTTCATCGGCGGTCCCAGTGACATCGCCTACCCGAACGCCATCGACGACTGGGGCAAGTTGCCGGCGGGGCTGCCCGCGTTCATGGGCAACCTGAACGTCGGGCACGGCGGCACCTACACGCAGACCAACGGTGGCGAGTTCGGCCGTGTGGCGGTGCTCTACCTCAAGTGGCGGCTGAAGGGCGACACGACGGCCGGCACCAACTTCGTCGGCCCCAACTGTGGCCTGTGCAACACGCAGTGGCAGGTCCAGCAGAAGAACCTCACGCTCGGCGACAGCAGCCCCTCCCCGTCGCCCGGCGGCAGCCCGACGCCCAGCCCCACCCCCAGCCCGACCGTGTCTCCGACCCCCGGTGGCGGCAGCGGGGCGGTCAAGGGGGTGGCCTCCGGCCGCTGCCTGGACGTGCCGAACGCGAGCACCTCCGACGGCACCCAGGTGCAGCTGTGGGACTGCAACGGCCAGACCAACCAGACCTGGTCCTCCACCTCCGCCGGTGAGATCCGGGTGTACGGCAACAAGTGCCTCGACGCGGCCGGCACCGGCAACGGCGCCAAGGTCCAGATCTACAGCTGCTGGGGCGGCGACAACCAGAAGTGGCGCCTCAACTCCGACGGCTCCATCCAGGGCGTCCAGTCCGGGCTGTGCCTGGACGCCGTCGGACAGGGCACCGGCAACGGCACCAGGATCCAGCTGTACTCCTGCCACGGCGGCACCAACCAGAAGTGGACCTGGAACAGCTGACCCGCGCCCGTGGCCTGCGGTGCGCACCACCCACCCCGCACCGCAGGCCACGCCGGCCGTCCCTCGGCCGCTGCGACTAACCCCGTTCGAGCGGCTGCTGGCCGGCGTCGGGCTTCGCCGGCTGCGGCGCGTCGTCCTCCACGAAGCGAGGACGGCAGGCGAACCAGCCGGCGATCGCCCCGGGGACGGCGGTCGCGGCGAGCACCAGGAGCGGGACCGACCACGATCCGGTTGCCTCGCGCAGAAGGCCCAGCCCGATCGGGCCGACGCACGCCAGTCCATAGCCGATGCCCTGGACGAAGCCCGACACGGCGGAGGCCGTCTGCGGGCTCCTGGTCCGGCGGTTGATGAGGGTCATGCAGAGCGGGAAGGTGCTCACCCCGATCCCCAGCGCGCACACCCATACCAGCGTGCCGCCGAGCGGGGACAGGAGCAGGCCCAGGTATCCCGCCACCAGGAAGATCGCGCACCCGACGACCACGATGAACGGGTTCGTCATGCGCGTGGCCAGGTGGGGAACCACCAAGGCCGCGAGCATGCCCCACGCCGAGTAGAGCGCGACCATGGTTCCGCCCAGGGCCGCGCTGCCTCCTGCGTCGGTGAGCACGGCCGGGACCCAGGTGATGATCGCGTAGTTGGACAGCGACATCATCGCGAAGAGGATCACCAGGCCCCAGGCCGTCGATGACCGGCTGATCCTCGGTCGCGCATCGGCCGCCGTCACGGCCGCGGGCGCGTGGTGATCGGCGGGCAGCCTGAGTGCCAGGACGAGCCAGACCACACCGGCCACCGCGGCCGGTCCCGCCCAGACGCCCACCGAGAGCCGCCACGTCGCCGCTTCCGCTATCGGGACCGCGAGGAGCGGGGCGGTGAACTGGCCGGCCTGCAGGAGGATCAGGTAAAGCGAGGTTCCCAGCGCCACTCGGTCGGCGAACCAGGCCTTGACCAGCGGAACGATCACGACGTTCGCGGCTCCGATTCCGGCCAGCGCCAGCACGGTCGAAAGCAGCAGCAACGAGGGCGCCGGCGAGAAGGCGCGCATCAGGAGCGACAGAGCCGTCAGGCCCAGCGCCACAGTGGCCGTGCGCTCGAGTCCGAACTTCCTCGTCACCGCCGGGGCGAGAAACCCGAAGACGCCGAAGGACGCCGCCGGCACAGTGCCGAGCAGGCCCGACAGCGCCACCCCGAAGCCGAGATCGGATCCGATGATTTCCAGGAGCGGAGTGAACCCGGTCACGGCCGTTCGCAGGTTGACCGCCGTGAGGGCGATGGCGACCCAGGCCCACAGGGTCAGGCGCCCGCGGCGTAACGGAACGAGCGACGAGGAGAGCGCTGTCACGTTATACTCCAGTGTAAGGTCAGCAGATGATGGGATTATGGGATGACCCACGAAGAGTCTGACACGCGACAGCCCGTCCGTCGAGTGGGCCTTATCGATCAGGCTGCCGAGCGCTTCCGCGAGGAGGTGACCTCCGGACGCTGGCCGGTCGGTGAGCGGATACCGTCCGAGGCCGCACTGGTGTCGGAGTTCGGGATCGGCCGGAACACGGTGCGCGAGGCGGTGCAGTCGCTGGTGCACGCAGGCCTGCTGCGCCGTGAGCAGGGCCGCGGCACCTTCGTCATCTCCAGTTCGGAGCTGACAGGCACTCTCGAACGTCAGCTCGGCGGCGGCACCCGTCGCCACTACCTGGAACTACGCCGTGCCCTGGACAGCGCCGCAGCGTCCCTGGCCGCGATGAACCGCACGGATGCCGACGTCGAACTGCTGCGCGAGCTGTGCGACCGGCGGGAAGCGAGCTGGTCGGCCGACGACCCCGACCTGCGAGCGAGCGCGGACCTCGCCCTGCATCGAGCGATCGTGGCGGCGACGCACAACCCTCTCTACGTCAAGCTGTACTCCAGCATGCTCGACATCTTCGCCGCCCACATGCGCGACGAGAAGATCGAGGACGAGGCCGCGGCACACCGCCACCACCACGAGCTGGTCGAGGCGATCGCGGACGGGGACGCCGACCGTGCCGCCACGAAGGTGGGTGCCATCTTCAAACCCTTCATGCGCTGAACCGCGCGACCACCCGCTGCCCCAGGTGATCGCTGCCGGCCAGAGACCCGGCGCCGGAGGGACGGCGAATCGAATGCCCGAACCTTTTGTCGCACTCGTATGCCAGGATCTCCGTGATCTGTCCCCAGAAAAAACAGGATTCCCATGAGCGGCTACGAGTGGCTCGATGACGACGCCTTCTGCGCGATCTTCGTCCGCGGCCTCACCCCGCACGAGGCGCTGGCCCGCCTTGGCATCGACGTGTTCGACGGCGATGACGAAGAAGGCGAAATCGATGAGGGCCTCATCTGTGCCCGGCCGGCCGAGGGCGGGACCATTCTGAGCGAGTGGAACGGCTACGCCGGCACGCTGGACGAGGTCCTGCGGCCCTTGTCGGCCGGGACGGTCACGGCGAGTGTCTTCGTCAACGTGAACAGGCTCGCGTCCTTCGTGCATTACGCTGACGGCCGCGAAATCCTCTCCTTCGATCCGCTGTTTCCCGGCGACGAGGATGGCATCCCGGAGGACTACCTGGCCGACCGGGCCGAGCTCGGATTGGTCGGTGACAAGTCGGAGGGCGGGCTCGCCGCTGCGCTGCTGCTGGCCGAGCGCATCACCGAAGTGCGGCCCAACGCCTCCAGCGACACCGTGGCCGCCCACGCCGTTCTCGAATACTGAGCCGCTTCCGCCGCCACCGGCGGCGGGCGCGGCGGCCCTCGCCCTGTTTCCGGCCCGGACACGCCCTCCGTGAGCGACAGGGACGGCCCTCACCTTTCCCGGCTCCGGTAGGTGGCCCGCAGCTCGATCAGCTTCTCCCGGGCCACCTCGTCCAGGGCCCGGCGCTGATCCGGGTCCTCCTCCCAGGTGGCCTCCGCGCACAGAACCCTGGCCGCCTCGTGCGGCTCGGCATCGCGCACCACGTACCAGACGCTCTCGCCGCGGCTTGGCCTCTCGTGATCGCGGCGGAGGATCGTCACGATGCCGGAGACGAGGATCTGCCTGGTCCACGGGTTCCTGGCCAGAATCTGCCGGTCCACTGTCAGCCCGCCGTCCATGAGCTCGCCGCCGAGCAGGTCGTCCTCCCACCGCCACACACGGCGGCTGACACCCGGCGGTATATGCAGGGCGCCGCGGCCTTCGACGGGCACGGAGAACGTCAGGGTGCCGCTGCGGCACAGCTCCTTGGCGATGCGCTCGCCGTCGGCGTACTCACGCAGCTGCTCCTCGCCCAGGTGCCGCCCCGGCAACGAGCCCCACCGTGCCTGCTCGGCGTAGTAGCGGTCGATCAGCGGATCCTTGAACCGCCCCGCACGCGCGAGCGGCGGTGTGCAGGAGGCCGGAGTGACGTCCATGCCGTCCTCGATGTCCGCCCCCGCCGCGCGCAGCAACTCGTACAGGGAGCCGCCCCTCTCCTCGGCCTTGCGGCGCATCCTGTGCAGCCAGCCGTCGAAGGTGTCCAGGTCCGGGTCCGTGCGCAGCGACGCCCAGTCCGCCACCGCCGAGACCGGCACCGGCACCTCCCGCCTCGCCGGCGGTTGCACGAGCTGCTCGGGCTCGAGGTCGATCGAGTAGTACAGAACCCCGCGCGCGATATAGGAGAACGGCGCCGCATGCTTGATCGGGTCGAAGACATCCCGGATCGGCCAGAACCTCAGCAGCCACGACTCCTCGCACTCACCTGTGCCATGTCCGTCGCCCGGCTCGGGCTCACGCAGGTACATGTCCACGCCGTACTCGAAATGCGGCGGCCCGATCAGGAAGTCATGTCTCCTGCCGTCCGCCATCGAGTCGATCGAGACCACGCCGCTCTCCGCGACGAACGTCGCCGAGCTGACCGGCGTCCACGGGGCATCCGCGCGCTCGGGCTCGGCGTCCCAGGACTCCATCCGTACGGCCGCGAGGAAGTGGAGGATCTCCTCGGTCGGGGAGCTCCACGCCGGCAGGTCGGTGCCGTCCAGCCCGAACGTGTTGTACTCGATGTGGATCTGGTCGTCGAGCCTGCGCAGCAACTGTGCCATGTCAGCGCCTTCGCCCTTGTCGGTGATCATCCTGGCTTGGCGGAGTATGACCCATACCACCGACAATCCGCGTCGCGCCGCACACAGCCTGATCGCATCGCGGGCGCATAGGGCGGACCGCCACCCGGCTATCGTGCACCGTCATCAGGCTTGATGAGACAACGGCGAATCGAGCGAATCTGTGAGCGACATCTTGTCGATCATCCCCACCGACCCGCACTGGCAGCCCGCACGCGACGCGGCCGAACGTACTGCGGCGATCATGGCGGACCTGGCCCCGGGCGAGCCGGACGGCGTGGACGCCGAAGTGGACGTGGAGTGGCACGACACCATCGCCGTCATCCCCTGTGGCGAGAACCTGGAGCGGATCGGCTGCCCGCACTGCGGCGCCTCAATCGGCACCGAATGGTGGCACGATCTCCTAGAAGCCCACATCGACGAGGGCTTCGCGAGCCTCGCCGTGAAGGCCCCCTGCTGTGGTGCCGACTCGTCGCTCGATGCCCTGGAGTACGACTGGCCATGCGGCTTCGCCCGCTTCGAGATCGCCGTCTGGAACCCCCAACGTGACTGGTTCAGCGACGAGGAACTGGCCGTCCTCGGTGCCGCGCTCGGACATCCCGTACGACAGATTCGCGCGCATATCTGACGTTCTCATCTGGGGCAGCGCTTACGGATGTCGTGCTCACCACCCTGGCCAACGGGGACAAAACGCTTTGATGACAACGAGTGTGGTTTGCGAGGATCCGGCCATGGAGCTGCAGATCACCACGCTTGCGGAGCGTCCCGAACTCGAACCGCAGATGTGGAGCATGCCCCACAGCTGGCCGGCCTTCATGAATCAGGATCCGGCCGCCAACCTCTTCTATCCGCTCGTGGCCGGCGAGTACGCGGAGTTCGCGCTGGTCGCCGTGGACCGCGCCGATCCTGATGCCGTCGTGGCGCGCGCCTTCTCTGTGCCCTTCGTCCTCGGAGACGACGAGTTGCCCGACGACGGCTGGGACGGCGTGCTCTGGCGCGCCACCGCCGCACGACGACGCGGTAGCACGCCCGACGCGGTCTCTGCGCTGGAGATCACGATCAGGACCGATCTGCAGGGTAAGGGTCTGTCGACCGTCATGCTCGACGCCCTGCGCGCCCAGGCCGCCGGGCTCGGCTTCAGCGAGCTGTTCGCTCCCGTACGTCCCAACAGGAAGCACCTCCAGCCCCGCGTCCCGATGGCCGACTACGCCGCGCTTCGCCGCGAGGACGGCCTGCCCGTCGATCCCTGGCTGCGCGTGCACGTACGTGCCGGCGGAGTGATCGAAAAGATCGCCCGGCGATCCATGGTGGTGGCGGGCACCCTTGAGGAGTGGCGAGGCTGGACCGGCCTTCCGTTCGACAGGACGGGCGACGTAGAGGTTCCGGGGGCGCTGGTGCCCGTCCACTGCGACACCGACCACGGCCGCGCGGTGTACGTCGAACCCAACGTCTGGGTGCGCCACCGGCTCCAGTAGCCGCCGCAGGCAGCGCGTGCAGTGTTAGAGAGGACGGCCCCGCGACGGGCGGCGGGCCTGTGGGCGCGCCCCGGCTACACTCCGCCGAATGGATCAGCCCCTGCCCCACACGGCTCAGTCTCTTGCGGCGGACCTGCATGCGCTCGGCGTGACCGCGGGCGACGTCGTGCTCCTGCACTCGTCGATGAGAAGCATCGGCTTTGTCGCCGGCGGCCCCCAGACCGTCGTGCAGGCGTTGCTCGACGTGCTCGGCCCGGAAGGCACCCTCATCGTACCGACCCACACGCCTGCGAACACCGATCCGGCCGGCTGGCGGCATCCGCCCGTCCCTGTGGAGTGGTGGCCGGTGATCCGCGAACAGGCGCCCGGCTTCGACCCGTTGCGTACACCGAGTCAGTGGATGGGCGTCATCGCCGAGACGGTCCGCACCTGGCCCGGCGCCCTGCGCAGCGATCATCCACACGTCTCGTTCGCCGCGCTTGGCACGCACGCGGCGGACATCGTCGACGGGCACCGACTCGACGACGCGCTGGGGGAGCGCTCACCGCTCGGCGCGGTGTACCGGCTGGATGGGAAGGTGCTGCTGCTGGGGTGCGAGCACGGCTCGAACACGTCACTCCATCTGGCCGAGTGGCGGCAGGTGTCACCGCCACGTGCCCTCACCGGCGCCTCTGTCCGGCAGCCCGACGGGGCAAGCCAGTGGATCACCTGGATCGACGTGGTGCCCCATACGGACGACTTCGAGCGGCTCGGCACCGATTTCGAGGCCACGGGCGCGGCCATGTCCGGCAAGGTCGGCTGCGCGACGGCGCGCTTGATGTCCCAGCGTGCTCTGGTCGACTTCGCCACAGACTGGATGGCCGCCCACCGTCCCGCGGCGGCGAAGGAGCCCCAGTAGAAAAGTATTTCACCGCCGTACAAAACCGAAAGGCAGCCCCAACCCTTTTGTCCTGAAGGCCAGACTCGCCGAGACGTCGAAAACCGCCGAATCACGGAACGCGGGCGCGAGAGGCCGCGCTGTACCCCTTGCCGGCGGCTGGTTGCTCGGTGAGCCAGGGCCGACGAACGGAGCTTGGACCATCGACCACCCCCGCCGCGTACGGCTAATTGGGCACGATGAGACGACCGTGAGGTGGATTGCGGTGCAGCGGCGGCCCGAAGTCCGCCGACACCCCCGGACGCGGTTTCGTCGAGCGATCCATGGGTGAAGCGCTCAGGTCCGCCGCGGTGCGGCCGGTCGCCACCGTTGGGGAAGTTCGAACAGCCACGTCGCGCGCACTGCGAGCAGCCCACGATGGATCGCCAGGCTCAGGCCGATCACCACGGCGGTCAGCACAATCGGATACTCCGCCACCGTAAGCGCCTGTCCGTCGCCACCCAGCCCGGACATCGGACCGACGAGGAACCCGTGCAGCAGGGCGAGCAGCGGCATGTGGATGACGTAGATCGGCAGCGTTCGTCGTCCAAGGGCGGCGAGCGCGTCACCCACCGGCCGCCACTTGCTCACTCGCTCAGCGGCGGTTACGCCGAAGGCCACCGCCACGACGGACACCGCCGGCCACACCCCCACCCACCGCTGACCGCCCATCATGGCCATGGCCGTCAGCGCCGCCGCGTACACCACGAAGGTCAGGGCCAGGCGGCGGTTCGTGGCGGTCGACGCCCACCGTTCGACGTACGGCTTGAAGTACAGACCACCGAGGAAGAACACCAGGTTCTGGTAGACGCCGCCGCGGTCGCCTGGGGTGGCGAGCACGCCGGCGGCCGTGATGACGGACAGGGCCGCGGCGGCCGCGAGGATCAGCGGCCGCGGCACCTGCCGTACGGCCTTGGCGAACGCGAAATAGAGCGCGAGGGCGTACAGGTACCAGAGGTTGGACGGGGTGATGGTGAGCTGTTCCACCAGCCCGAGCACGGAATCGGCGTGGGCGGTGTCGAAATCCGGGGCCGCGGCCAGGATCGCGGTGTGGATGAGCAGCCAGACGGCGTACAAGTACAGGAATTTGGCGAGGCGGGATCTGCCCAGCACCCGCCACGGGCGATTTACGGCGTTTGCCGCGAAAACCCCTGAGATGGTGAAGAACAGCGGCATCCGAAGCGGCAGGAACTGCTCGCCCAGTGTGCCCCAGGCACTGGGGACGGGAGAGCCGGCATGCCAGCTGATCTGCAGATAGTCCTTGACTACGACATGCCACAACACCACGAGGATGATGCATGCGCCCTTGGCGACGTCCGCCCACTGTGCCCGTTGCCGGGTCGCGTCGGCGCCGGGCGCGGTCCGGGCGTTCCCGTCGTGAATCCGAACGGTCGTCACGATTCTCCTTGGTCAGCGTGAGGAAGGGCGCGCGGGAGCCCCCGGGCGGCTGATTCGGTTTCCGGCCGGGTTCCTGCTTCAGGGGGGCAGCGGCCTGTCAGGGCCAGAGCGCGCGGGGGTGGAAGGTCCCGCTGAGCGGACCGGGGGGCCTTTCGAAGGCGGCTGTCGGCTCTGGAAAAGCTTCGCTGCCGGGCCCGGGGCGGCGCATCGGCCCCGGGGCAGGGATCTGCCCGGCACCGGGTCTGCCTTTCGGCCGATATCGGCATCCCGCACTCTGACTACGCTGGTCACGATGACGACGCCGCAGATCCGACGCTTGTGGTTACGCCTGGGCCAGGTGGCCGGGCTCATCGCCATGGCGTTGCTCGGGATCATCGACATCCGCTACGGCATGCTCCAGCTCTCCCGTGTCGGCCTTGTGCTGACCCTGGTGCGGGTGGGGCTGGCCGTGGCCACCGTGAGGGTCTGGCTCCCCGAACACCCGCAGAACTCCCGGCGCCTGCCGTCGCTGGCTCTGCTGCTCGCCGCCGCGTCGATCGCCGTTACCGTCGCCACGCTGACCGCCGGGTTCGGCCCGACGGGCGCGTGGGGCTTCGCCGAGACGTGCGGCCTGCTCGCGAGCATTTACGTGGTGGCGCGCCGGGGGGCGCCCAGGTCGTCGGTCGCCGCGGTTCTGGCCCTTGGGCTGGCCGGCATCCTGCTGCCGTTGCGCGGTGTCGCCGACGACAATTACGTCATAGCCGCGCTCCTCGTCGCCCTCGGCGTGGCCGGCGCGACCGCGGGTGGGGCCTACCTGCGGTTCCTGGACCGTGGGCGGGAGCAGGTTCTCGTCACGATGCGGGCCGAGCAGCGCGCCGAGTTCGCCCGGGAACTGCATGACTTCATCGCCCACCACGTCACGGGAATCGTGGTTCAGGCGCAGGGCGCGCGGTTCATCGCCGAACAGGATCCGCAGCGGGTGATCCTCGCCCTGGAACAGATCGAGCAGGCCGGCGCGGAGACGATGAACTCGATGCGGCGGATGGTGGGCGTGCTGCGCGACCCGCACGCCGCACCGGACGCGCCGTTGACGCCGCTGGCCGGGCTGAGGGAGCTCAACCCGTTGCTGGCGGGCTTCAACGGTGCAGGTGCGCCGGTGGCCCACCTGCACGTCGACGGAGATCTGGACGGGATCCCCGTCGAGGTCTCCACCACGGCCTACCGGGTGGTGATGGAGGCGTTGACGAACACCCGCAGACACGCGGCCGGCGCCCGATCGGTCGACGTGCAGATCTCCCGCGGCCCGGGGTCGCTCTTCGTCCGGGTGACAGACGATGGCGCCACCCCGCGCGCCGCCGGGCCCCGGCGACAGCACCGGTACGGTCTGATGGGCCTCACTGAGCGGGTCCATGCCCTCGGCGGACGGTTCTCCGCCAGCCCCGGCGCCGAGGGCGGCTGGGTGGTCGACGCGGTGCTGCCGCTCGATCACGAGGCGGCGCGGTGATTCGAGTAGTGATCGCCGACGATCAGGCCATGGTCCGGACCGGCTTCAGCATGATCATCGACAGCCAGCCGGACATGGAAGTGGTGGGCGAGGCGGCGGACGGCGTGGCCGCGGTCGACCTGGTCCGGCGGCTCCGGCCCGATGTGGTGTTGCTGGACATCCGGATGCCTCGGATGGACGGCCTGGAGGCGCTCCGGCTGCTGGCGGGCAAGGGCGTCGCCGACCCGATCAAGGTGGTCGTGGTGACCACCTTCGATCTCGACGAATACGTGCACACGGCACTGAGCACCGGAGCGTGCGGGTTCCTGCTCAAGGACTCGGGGCCGGCACTACTGGTGGAGGCGGTCCGGGCGGCGGTGTCGGGCGATGCCATGATCAGCCCTTCGATCACGGTGCGGCTGCTGAAGCACCTCAGTCCCCCGGCCCGGGCGCACGACGACGCAGGCCTGTCGCCGCGGGAACTCGACGTGGTGAAGTTGATCGCCCGAGGCCTGACCAACGCGGAAATCGCCGAGCAGCTGTTCATCGCCGTCGGCACCGTCAAGACGCATCTGGGCAGCGTGCACATGAAGCTGGGCGCCCGCAACCGGGTGGAGATCGCGGCCTGGGCGTGGGAACACCGCCTGGTCGATTGAGCCGCCGGGCTACGGCGAACAACGGCCACGACCTGGCGGCTACCGCATCGCGGCAGGGCGCGTTACGGAGGAGGTGACCCGCGTCGAGATCGACTGGGCGGACGGCAGGCACACGGACGCCGCGGTGGCCAACGGCTCTTTCATCGGGCGGGTGCCGGCGCGCCTGGAAGCGGACGGCAAGCACCTCGATACCCCGCGGTGACCGTGACCGCGTACGACGGGACGGGTCAGGTCATCGGCCGGAAGGCGAAGGTCCTCTTCGCTCCTCCCGGTCCCGATGACAACAATGCAGGTCGTGATGCCGACCGTGCTACGGAGAAGGGCGCCATGACTGAGCACGAGGCAGCCTGGCCACCCGAAGACATCGAACTGGCCCTGGACGACGACTCCGATATCGACAGCGACTCCGAAGAGATCTACGACACCAAAGGCAACCCGATCACGGACGAGTACGTACGGGACGCGATCAGCGACGTACACCGCGCGATCGACGAAGGCCGCGTACTCGTGCCTACCAGTCGCCCCGGACGTCCGTCGCTCACAGGCGAGAGCACACATCCCCCACGGGTCTCCTTCAGACCCCCCAGGAGTTGCGTGAACGCGCGAGGGCCCGCGCCGAGCAAGAGGGCAAGAGTGTGTCCGCGCTGGCACGGGAAGCCTTCGAACAGTTCCTCCGGGCGGGATGAGCACACGACCGACACGGATCGGACGTGCAAGACCGCCAAGCCGAATAACGATCAAAGCCCAGGCGGGGGAACGATCCCTGGCCTGGGCTTTCGATTAGGTGGGGTGTTCACGAGTGGGTCCAGCCTGGGAGGAATCAGCCGACTTGGAGATCGCTTCCCGCCTGCCGAATGATCGCTTCCCGTAGGTCGGACGCCGGTAGCACCGTCGATGTGCTTGCGTATCGGGTCGGACAGCACGCAAGCTGCACCTCTTTCTGCTCAAGAACTTCGCCGGGAGATCTTCCGGCGAAGATCTTGGCGCGAGTTGACACCGAGCTTGGGGTAGGCGCGGTAGAGGTGGTATTCAACCGTGCGGGTGCTGAGGAAAAGCTGCGCAGCGATCTCGCGGTTGCTGACACCTGCTGCGGCCAGCCGGACGATCCGGCGCTCCTGCGGGGTCAGCCCACCGAGTGGGTCCTCGTCCGGCGAGGCGGCGGTCATGGTCGGCGCTCCTGCCGCGCGCAGTTCGCCGCGGGCACGCTCGGCCCACGGCGTGGCGCCGAGGCGGGCGAACTGTTCCGCGGCCAACTGCAGGGGGTGCCTCGACTCGGCCTTGCGTCCCGCTCGTCGCAACCACTGGCCGAACAGCAGCGCCGTCCGTGCCTGCTCGAACGGGCGGCCTGCCCCTTCGTGCAGGTGGACGGCTCTCGCCAGGAGCTCCCCCGCCTCCTCCGCGGGGGACACCAGAGCGCGGGCACGAAGCGCGACAGCCTGGGCCCAGGGCCGGCCTCCAGCCCGGGCCCAGGCAGTGAGCCGGTCCAGCGGTTCGGCAGCGAGTTCCGGCCGGCCCGCCCGGACCGCGGCCTCCACCAGGTCGGCGGCGACCGTCATGGCCTCGGGCCGTGCCCGCCAGGCCGCCTGCAGGTGTGGGAGCGCCTCCTCGTAGCGGCCCTGCCCAAGCGCCAGTAGCCCCGGCTGGCCCGAAGCGTCTCCCTGGATGGCGGCGATCTCCGCCAGCCGCTCGGCGGACGGCTCGCTCCCACCGGTGGCGCCGGCGATCTCGGCCGCCTCGTCGAGGGCGGCCCGGGCCTCGCCGTACTGGCCGGCCGCGATCTGGGCCTGCGCGAGCAGGCCCAGGATGCCGGGCAACTCGCCCGGCGTGCCGCGCTCGCGCAGCTCGTCGATCTGCTTGGTCGCCAGGGCCAGGGCGGCCTGCTCGTCTCCGGCGAGCAGGGCGTCGCGGACGCTGGCGTGCCCGGCCAAGCGCGGCAACGCGCGCTCGTAGTCGTCGGAGCGCAGCAAGTTCCTCGCCGCCTCGCTGCTGCGCCGGGTCCGCTCCGCCGGAAACGGGCTGATCTGCGCCGCGTGGTCGAGCATGCAGGCCGCGAGTGCCGGATCGGCGCGCCGTGCGAGATCTTCCAGCTCGGCCGCGACCTGCTCGTCGGGAGTGAGCGTGGCCGCGGTGAGGTGTCCGAGGCGGCGGATCGGATCCGCGCTCGTCTCCGCCAGTACGCGATGAACCCGCAGCCGGTCGGTCAGCGGGACCAGGTAGTAGGCCGCACTGCGCTCCAAGGGATGGCGGAAAGCGAGCCGTATCCCGCTCACCCTCAGCGCCCCTTCGGCTCCGGCCAGGTCGCGTTCCGATAAGCCGAGCGCTGCCGCGGCGGACATGACGGTCGCCAGGTCGCCGTCCCGCTCGGCGGCGGCCAGGGTCAGCAACAACCGGCTCTCGTACGGCACGGCCGTGGCGATGCGATGTCCGAACCTGGCCAGCACGGCGTTGCTCGCGGGCAGCACGGACACGGGCAAGACCTGGCCGAGGCGTTGCTCGGCAGTGAGCGCGCGGGCGAACTCCAGCAGCGCCAGCGGATTGCCGTCCGCCTCCTGCAGGAGCCTGACTTTTACCTGCGGATTCAGCTCGATGCCGTCCAGCAGGCCCGCCGCGTCCGCCGAGCGATCCAGGGCGAGTGCGCGCAGACCGGGCGCGTCGAAACCGTGCTCGGCGGCGAAGATCATGCTGATGCCATCGGCGTCCAGCCGTCTCGCGGCAAACAGCAACGCCTCGGCCGACTGCCGGTCCAGCCGATGCGCGTCGTCGATCAAGACCGTCACGGGGGCCAGGTCCGACAGCAGAGTGACGATCGCGAGGCCGACCAGGTACGGATTCTCCTCCGGCCTGATCACCAGGTCCCGCAGGACGTGCGGCAGGGCCTCGATCCGCGCGAGGCGCAGCAGCCGGTCCAGCGCCGCGTACGGCAGGGCCGCCTCTGCCTCGATCCCGCCGATCCGCATCGTCGCCGACACTCCGTTCAGCAGCGTGGTCTTGCCGATGCCCGGCTCGCCGTACACGATGACGGCGGCGCTGGCACCGGCTGCCGTACGCTCGGCGGCGGCCAGGAGCTCTGCCCTTTCCTCCTCATGCACATCGGTAACGCTATCCAGTGGCGCTACGGAATCGGCCCCAGTAGTCCCGTCCGTAGCGTCGGAGCCATGACGAAGAGCCTTTTCGACAGCGTCACCCTGGGCAAGCTGGACCTGCCCAACCGCCTGGCCATGTCGCCCATGACCCGCAGCCGCTCCTACGACGGCCTGGCCTCCGAGCTGATGGTGGAGTACTACGCCCAGCGCGCGGGCGCTGGACTGATCATTACCGAGGGCATCCAGCCGTCGGTCATCGGCCAGGGTGCCATCAACACGCCCGGCCTGCACACCGACGAGCAGGTGGCTTCATGGCGGAAGGTGACCGACGCCGTGCACGATCGTGCCGGACGTATCTTCGCCCAGCTCTGGCACAGCGGCCGGGTTGCCCATTCCAGCCTCTACCCGGATGGGCGGCTACCCGTGGCCCCGTCGGCGGTGCCCTCCGGCGGCCACATGATCAGCTACACCGGGGAGCAGCTCGACCACCCCACCCCGCACGCGCTGACGCTGCAGGAGATCGCCGAGACGATCGCCGACTTCGTCGCCGCGGCACGCAACGCGATGGCTGCCGGGTTCGACGGGGTCGAGCTGCACGCCGCCAACGGGTACCTGATCCACCAGTTCCTGTCCGACAACGTCAACCTGCGTGACGACGAGTACGGCGAGCGGACCCGCTTCGCCCTCGACGTCACCCACGCGGTGGCCGACGCCATCGGGCCCGAGCGGACCGGCATCCGTCTGTCACCGGGCAACCCCTACAACGGCATCGAGGAGCGCGACCCGTCGGCGTTGTACACCTCGCTCCTAGGCGCCCTGCGGCCTGACCTGGCCTACGTCCACCTCCTGGAGATCGGTAACCGGCCCCTGACCGAGCACCTGCGATCGGTCTGGCCGGGTACGCTCATGCTCAATCCGCACACCGGGATCAAGCCCGTAGCGGGGATGTTCGCCTCCGCCGAGGAGGCCGAGGCAGCGCTGCCCGTCGCCGACGTCATCGCCCTCGGCGGACTGTGGCTGGCCAACCCCGACCTGCCCGCCCGCATCCGAGCCGGCGGGCCGTACAACGAGCCGGACCCCGAAACCTTCTACGGCGGCGACCGTCGAGGTTACACCGACTACCCGCCGCTGGCCCGCTGACATGGCCGACGACCTTCAGCGCGCCCTCGCCGTGGGCAACGAGCTGATCGCCATCCACGCCCGCTTCCGCGACCAGCTCGCCACCTTGCGTGCTCAGGCCGCCGGCCACCCGCCGCAGCTGGACATGGACCTCAAAACCCACTGCCTCACCTTCTGCGAAGCCCTCCACGAGCATCACCAGGGTGAGGACCACATCGGCTTTCCCCTACTCGAACAGCACTTCCCCACGCTGCGGCCCGTTCTGGAGAAGCTGAGAGATGAGCATGTCGTAGTGGCACGCATCTACCATGACCTGACCGAGGCCCTCAGGCGGGAGGATCTCCGGCAGCTCCGGGCCGATCTCGACCGTCTGACCGCTGAGCTGGAAAGCCACTTCGACTACGAGGAGGAGCAGCTTGTGGCCGCGCTCAACCAGCTGCCCGGTCCGGCCTGACGTGACGTGGGAATCCCTGAAACTGTTCTGTCGCAGCCAAGGTTGAGCGATTCTCATCGAAACTTGAGTGATCTTAGCTCGGTCGTCCCTCAACCGCCTGCCTGCTGACGTTGCTGTTTCCAGCGTTTTCGATAGGCCCGCATGCGGGACTGTAAGAACAACGACTCTGGCCCGTATCCGGTGGTGACGCCGAGTGATCAGCTGCCAGGCTGGGCCGTGCTCAAGATCGACAATCTTACGGATGTGGTGTTCGCGGGGCTGTCTGCCCTGGTCATCGAGGGAGTAGTGGACGACCTCATTCGGGTTATGGCGCGTACTCGCGACGAGCCGGTGCCGTGCCAGGTATGTGGGGCGCTGACCGACCGGGTGCACGGCTACGCGAGCCGGACGGTCACGGATGTCCCGGCCGACAGGCGGCGGGTCGTGGTGGTGTCGCTGCAGGTACGGCGTCTGCTCTGCCCGGATTGGGGATGCCCTCGGCGGACGTTCCGTGAGCAGGTGCCCGTGAACCACTCCGACCTTCGTGGAGACTCTGAAGCCAGCATCATCTGCTGGCGGAAGGGAGAATCACGTCACGATGCCAGCCCCGAGGAAGTACCCTCACGAGCTTCGCGAGCGCGCGGTGCGCATGGTCTTTGAGGTCCGCCGGCAGACCGGCGGTGCCCCGGCGCGATCGCCCGGGTGGCCAAGCAGCTCGACAGCCTCGCGCGAGGACAACTCAAGAGTGGATCGGGCACGCAACGAGCACGGAAGAGCGCGAAGGCCGATCAACGATCAAAGCCCAGGCGGGGAAAACGGTCCCTGGCCTGGGCTTTCGATTAGGTGGAGCCTAGGGGATTCGAACCCCTGACTTCCTGCTTGCAAATCGGCCTGATCGCCAGGGGATACGGCCCCGACCTGGGCGAACGACAGCCCGCGAGTGACCGTGAGTGCCCCCCGTTAACCGCCCTTAATGGCACGCTAATGGCACGACGATCACGCCACCGACCTTGCCCGGACAGGGCCGGCACGGCCCGTCTCCTGGACCGCCCCCGTCCTCCTCGTAGCTGCCGACCCCCACGGGACCGTCGTGTCAAGGGTCAGCGAAGCCGAAGGCGCCCTTGACACGACGGGCACGGCCGGGACACTCAAGCAGCGAGGAGGAAGGGGGTCTCAGGAACGTAGATCTTTCTGCGGTCAAGCTCTCGCTCTACAAAATCGCTGGGGCGCTATGGTCATCCTCGACAGTCTGGCCAGAAGGCACAGAGGAATCCATTCGCCTACGATCTGTCGAAGTTGAGCCTGGAGTATTCAGGATCGAGCACGAAGGTACCTCTTCCCGTGACAGTCATTCTTTCCTTTGAGCACCTAGAACCATCTACATCGGCACACAAAGGCCGTTGATTCACTGGGAATCCAACTAAACCTAATCATCCCCGCTACGAACTGCGCCATTCCATGTGATGTGGACGCGAGATCCTAAGACCAGGATTGACTTCAGCACTCTCGCCCACCGCGCGCCCTTGCGTAGTCAGAGTGGCCAGGGCCGCCGTGATGCGCTGGCGAAGCTGCTTGTCGGATTGGTAGGCGGTCAGGAACGCCACCTCGTCCACGAGCACCAGGACGAACGGGTCAGCGGGGGTTGGTGTGTGGGAGCGCTGGAGGCCGGCGAACCGGTCGGCCCGCTCCTGCATCACCGAGACCGCCTCATCGAGCAGGTCGGCGCACTCCTTCGGATCGGCGGCGTACCGGGAGCCGAACAGCGCCCGGCCGAAGGACAGTTCCATCCGCTGGGGGTCGAGCGCCCAGACCTGCACCAGGACCCTTCGACGGGCGAGGCGTTCAGGCTGGAGGTGTGGATCTTTTCAGGACTTCGCCAATCCGGCCAGGGTGCACGATGGGCGATTACGGTATGCATAGTGATCTATGGCAGGATTTTCCCATGGTATCCGTTAAGCAGATTCAAGTCGCCTTCGATTGCGCTTCACCTGAGCGTGTCGGTCGCTTCTGGTGCGAGGTGTTGGGGTATGTCGCGCCGGCGCCGCCTGAGGGGTTCGCCAGTTGGGACGACTTCAATCGCACGCTGCCGCCCGAGCAGCGGGACTCATGGTTCGCATGCAGCGACCCCTCGGGTGTCGGTCCGCGGCTGTACTTCCAGCGCGTTCCCGAAAGCAAGGTCGCCAAGAATCGGCTGCACCTTGACGTGCGGGTCGGCACCGGACTCGTCGGTGCAGAGCGCCTGGCAGCCCTCGAGGCCGAATGCGCACGATTGATCCCTCTCGGCGCGAAACGCGTGCGGCTCCTGCCCGCCGATGAAGAAAACGAGTCGTGCCTCGTGATGCAGGACATCGAGGGCAACGAGTTCTGCCTGAGCTGACGAACGTCTACCTCGTTGAACGCGACACAGACCTGACTCGCTGATCGGCTTCCACGGGGATGGCTGTCCGTCAGCTCTCCCCTCGCACCGCGCCGCTGTTGATCTCGGGAAGATCGGGGATCTCGCCGAGTTCGCGCAGTCCCTCGGAAGGCCTGGACGAAGCGATGGCATAGCGGCCCAGGAAATTCACGTGGGCGTGGCCCAGCGGGCTAGGCCGGGCGACTGCACGCGGTGATCAGCCACGTTCCTCGGTGAGCCAGGGTGAGGAACGAACCCTGGATCGTCGATCGCCCCCAACCACGTGCGGCGTCCAGCCATGCAGTGGCGATCGTAGGGCTGCATCTGTGCGGCGGCGCGGCAACCCCGGTCGGCGCGTTCGGGAAGTGCGGCGGGGCCGGCGTGCGGTGCCCGGCCCGGTGTCCCGCCGCCGTCCGGGACCGGCCCCCAGGCCGCATGCCCGGACGGCGGGCGGGCGGAGGGCCGGAGGTACGGCGGCGCGCCGCGCCGCCGCTTGATCCCTATGAGCACAATTCAGCAGAGTTCCGAGTGACCGTGGGCCACTTGGTCAAGCTCCGGTGGTAGAACGCCAGCATGGAGGAGCGGCGGGATCGGTTGCGGGAGCTGGGAGAGCTGCTGCGGCGGCTGCGTAAGGATGCGGGGTTGACGGGTAAGGAGCTAGCGCAGCGCGCTGGGGTGGCTCAGCCGACGATCTCTCGGATGGAGACGGGGCGGCTACTACCGACGCCGGAGACAGTTGAGCGAGTTTCCGCAGCTCTTCAACTCGATGACGACGCGCGCTCTGAGTTGGACGCGCTGCTCGTGCGGTTGCGTGACGAGGTATCGCGGCTCAAAGGTGGGCTTGCTGGCCGGGAGTCGGCGAACGCTGCGCGGGTGCGCTCGTCCAAGTGGCTGGCCGTCTTCTCCTCGGCAATGATCCCCGCACTGTTGCAGACGGCGGAGTATGCGCGGCTGGCGGTGGCACTTGGCCGGGATGTGGATGAGGACGATGCGGCCAAGGCGGCGGCTGTACGGGTCGATGCTCAAGCGGTGCTGTTTGAGGAGGGCCGGCGGTTCGCGTTCGTGCTGGCTGAGGGTGCGGTGCGTACGTGGCCGGGGTCTCCGTCGTTGATGCTGGCGCAGCTTGACCGGTTAGCTCAGGTGTCGACGCTGCCGCATGTCCGGCTCGGGGTCGTGCCGTGGAAGACAGAGGCTCCGGCCTTCCCGCTGCACGGATTCTCCATCTTCGACGGGTCGGTGAGCGTGGTGGAGAGCCTGACCGGTGACCTCACCCTGACGGAGGCGGCCGAGATCGGCGCTCATGAAGAGGCGTTCGAGGCGTTCGCGGGCGCGGCCGTGTACGGGGACGAGTTGCGGGCGCTGCTGGGTGAGATCGCGGCGGACTTCCGGGAGCTGGCGAAGCAGCTCGATAACTGACGCATTTATGCGTCGTATTCCTTGAGAACCTTCTAGCGTTGGTCATACGCTCCAGTCAAGGCATGTCTAGCCCCCTATACGACGGAGCGTCTCCCATGGCCCCTTGGCGCCTATCCCGGCACTTCCTCGGTCGTCCCGCCTCGGTCACCGAAGCCCGCCGCTTCATCACCGGAACCCTCGGTGCCTGGCCCGTGGTGGAGCAGGCCGAACTCATCGTGAGCGAACTGGCGACCAACGCCGTCCGGCACACCGCCTCGGCCCGGTTCGGCGGCAAGTTCATCGTCAGCATCCAGGCCGAACCCGATCAGGTCTGGCTCGGCGTCGCCGACGAGGGCGGCCCCGGCCTTCCCCGGCTCGTCCGGCCCAGCGATGACGAGGGTGGCCGGGGGCTGCTGCTGGTCGCCTCTCTGGCCGACAACTGGGGCGTGTACGGCAACCAGGCTGGCCGTACCGTCTGGGCGCTGCTCAAGGTCGATCCGATCGCTGCCGCCGCACAGGCGACGTGCCGGTGATGAGCTGCGTGAGCGCGCACGTCCCCGATCGCCGGCAACCCGGGTGCAAGAAGCTGGCCTGGTTCGAGCCCTCGGACGGCACCCGGGTGCTCGTGCTCGCCTGGACCTGCGACTGCCTGGCCATGGTGTACGAGTTGTGCCAGGCGGGTGGACAGGGGTTCATCCGGCGCACCCTCCAGAACGAGGACGCACCCGAGATCCGCGAGACCCACCGCTGGCCCCTCGCCCAGGCGCGCGAGATCTGGGCGGCCCTGCTGACGGGAATGACGCGGTGAGCCCGCGCGGTGTCCCCAACCGGCGCTCGGCGATCCGAGCCGTGGACCCAACCACTGGCAAACCCGCCAAAACCGTACTGTCAAGAGGGATAGACGGCATTTCGTCTAGGGCCCTAGACTCGGCTGTGCACCACCA
>NZ_VIRM01000129.1 GCF_006874475.1 Microbispora hainanensis | reverse complement strand
CGCCGGATCGACCGCGACAAGCCCTTGATCGCGTCGTCCTGACCGATGATCCGCTTGTGCAGCTCGTCTTCCATCCGCAGCAGCCGCTGCGACTCCTCCTCGGTCAGCTTGAACACCGGGATGCCGGTAGCGGTGGCCAGGACCTCGGCGATGAGCTCCTCGGTCACCTCGGCCACGACGTCCATGTCGCCGGCCTTCCACTCCTTCTCCCGCCGCTCCCGCTTGAGCTGCAGCTGCTTTTCCTGATCCCGCAACGCCGCGGCCTTCTCGAAGTCCTGCGCGTCGATCGCGGACTCCTTCTCCCGCCGCACGTTCGCGATCTTCTCGTCGTACTCACGCAGGTCCGGCGGCGCCGTCATCCGGCGGATCCGCATCCGCGACCCCGCCTCGTCGATCAGGTCGATCGCCTTGTCCGGCAGGAACCGGTCACTGATGTAACGATCGGCCAGCGTGGCGGCGGCAACGAGCGCGCCGTCGGTGATGGACACCCGGTGATGCGCCTCGTAACGGTCCCGCAGACCCTTGAGGATCTCGATCGTGTGCGACAGCGACGGCTCGGCCACCTGGATCGGCTGGAACCGCCGCTCCAGCGCGGCGTCCTTCTCGACGTGCTTACGATACTCGTCCAGGGTCGTCGCGCCGATCGTCTGCAGCTCGCCCCTCGCGAGAGGGGGCTTCAGAATGCTCGCGGCGTCGATGGCGCCCTCGGCGGCGCCCGCGCCGACCAGCGTGTGCAGCTCGTCGATGAACAAGATGATGTCGCCGCGCGTGCGGATCTCCTTGACGACCTTCTTCAGGCGCTCTTCGAAGTCACCGCGGTAGCGGGAACCGGCCACCAGCGCACCCAGATCGAGGGTGTAGAGCTGCTTGTCCTTCAGCGTCTCGGGCACCTCACCCTTGACGATCTTCTGCGACAGCCCCTCCACCACGGCGGTCTTACCCACACCGGGCTCACCCACCAAAACCGGGTTGTTCTTCGTCCGGCGGGACAACACCTGCATGACCCGCTCGATCTCCTTGTCCCGGCCGATCACCGGGTCGAGCTTGCCCTCCCGCGCAGCCTGCGTCAGGTTCCGCCCGAACTGATCCAGCACAAGCGACGTCGACGGCGCCGACTCCTGCGGCCCGCCCGCCGCCGCCGGCTCCTTGCCCTGATACCCGTGCAGCAACTGGATGACCTGCTGACGCACCCTGTTCAGATCAGCGCCCAGCTTCACCAGCACCTGCGCCGCGACACCCTCACCCTCCCGGATCAACCCCAGAAGAATGTGCTCGGTGCCGATGTAGTTGTGCCCGAGCTGCAACGCCTCGCGCAGCGACAGCTCAAGAACCTTCTTGGCCCGCGGCGTGAAGGGAATGTGACCCGAAGGCGCCGACTGCCCCTGGCCGATGATCTCCTCGACCTGCTGGCGCACCCCCTCGAGACTGATTCCAAGACTCTCCAGAGCCTTGGCCGCCACACCCTCACCCTCATGGATCAAACCAAGAAGAATGTGCTCAGTGCCGATGTAGTTGTGGTTGAGCATCCGAGCCTCTTCCTGGGCCAGGACGACAACCCGCCGCGCACGGTCGGTGAACCTCTCGAACATCT
>NZ_VIRM01000128.1 GCF_006874475.1 Microbispora hainanensis | reverse complement strand
ACGGTGCCTGTCAAACCGAATGAGACATCAAGCTACTTCTGTGGTTTGTGGTGAGGTATCGGTCTGAAGGGTTGCGGGTGGCTTGTTGATCCACACTCGGGCGGGCAGCGACGGCGGGTAGGGGCGGCGGCCGCGGAACCGCTCGGGGTGGGCCAGGAAAGCGGCGTTCAGTGTGGCGATCCGCTTGGCGTGGATCTTGACGGCGGTGCCGTCGTGCACGGATGCCGGGGTGTGCATGGCGATGCCCGAATGACGATGCTCATGGTTGTAGTAGTCAAAGAACTGGCCGCAGAAGATACGGCCGTCTTCGATCGAGCCGAACCTTCCGGGGAACGCCGGGCAATATTTAAGCGTCTTGAACTGCGCCTCGGAGTAGGGGTTGTCGTTGGACACGCGCGGCCGCGAATGCGACTGGTCGATCCCAAGGTGCGCGAGCAGGCCGGTGACGGTGTTCGACGTCATCGAGGTGCCCCTGTCGGCGTGAATCGCCTGCGGTGCGATCCCCCTGTTGGCTTCGATGGCGCGTTCGATGAACTCCTTGGCCAGGGTGCCGTTCTCGGTCGGCCAGATCTCCCACCAGATGACCTTGCGGGAGAAGATGTCAAGGATGACGTAGAGCAGGTAGTGGACGCCGCGTGCCGGGCCTTTCAGTTTGGTGATGTCCCAGCTCCATACCTGGTTCGGCCCGTCGGCCTCCAGTTCCGGTTTCTTCTTCGCCGGGTGGGTGGCCTGCGCGCGCCGCTCGCCGGACTGGCCGCGCTCGCGCAACAGCCGGTACATGGTGGCTTGTGAGCACAGGTAGGTGCCCTCGTCCAGCAGGATCGCCCACACCTGGCCCGCCGACTTGTCGGCGAACCGGGGCGAGTCCAGCACCGCCAGCACCTGCGCCCGTTCGGCTTCGGACAATTCCGCGGGGTGATGAAACGGCCGGCGCGGGCCCTGCCGGGGCGGCTTCGGATTCCGCTGCCGATACAGGCTGGCGCGGGGCTTGCCGAGGATCTGGCACGCCTTGACCGTGCCGACGGCCGTCTCCATGCCGGGGAAATGCTCGTCGATGACCCGATTCAGCTCTCGTCGGAGTCCGCGCTGCGTGAGATGTCGTCCAGCAGCGCGAATGCTTTTCCCGCGATATCCAGCGCGGTCTTCGTCTTCCCGAGCTCGCTGGTGAGCTTTTCGTTCTTGGCCTCAAGCTTGGCCGCTTCGGACTTGAGCTTCTTGTTCTCGGCCCGCAACCGGGCCAGCTCCTCCGACTCGGTGCCCTTTGTCGGTGGTTTGCCCGTCGAGGAGGCCAACGTCCCGTTCTCCTGCTGCTTTCTCCAGTGTTCGATGTGCGAGTGATACAGCCTTTCCCTGCGCATCAAGGCGCCCCGCTCGGGGCTGCCTTCGGGCAGGGCGTCGTAGGCCGCCAAGATCCGCGCCTTGTAGGCCGCGGTGAACGTCCGGCGTGCCGGCCGGCTCACCCGTTTCTCGGTCACCTGCCCATCCTGCCCCGTCCGGGCAGCCTGGTCAGCGAGGGTCATCGTCACTGTCTCGATCGTCCTGTCTCGCC
Source organism: Microbispora hainanensis (assembly GCF_006874475.1). GTDB lineage: Bacteria > Actinomycetota > Actinomycetes > Streptosporangiales > Streptosporangiaceae > Microbispora > Microbispora hainanensis. The sequence goes on along the minus strand of NZ_VIRM01000128.1, from coordinate 50 downwards.
CTACTTTGCATCAAAAGGACTCGATCGTCCCATGTCCCACAAGAGTCTGA
>NZ_VIRM01000127.1 GCF_006874475.1 Microbispora hainanensis | reverse complement strand
CCTGTCGCCGGTTCCTGACTGGAAGCCGCCGGTGCCGTTGCCGAGGTAGAGATGGAGGTCCTTGGTTGTCGCGTTACGCGCGATCACATCGGCCCTCCCATCCCCGTTGAAATCATGTCCTGAAGCCCCGACAGAGCAGTTGTGGCTGGTGACGTTGCGCCAGGTCTGCTCGTTCGCCCCGCCGTAGGCGACACCAGCAAAGGTCGGCTTGACCCGTTCAGAGCCGGCGAATCCCCAGGAGGCCTCCCCGTCGCCATCGGCGTCATATCCGAGCTCGAAGTGAAGGTGCGGATGTCCATTGGAGGTCGGGCCGGTCTTGCCGACCTTGCCGATCCGGCTTCCCATCTGCACCTTTGCTCCGACCGAGACCGCACGAGACTCCAGGTGTAGGTAAGTGGTGAAGTAGCCGCCACCATGATTGATCTGAATCACGTTGCCGGCGTTGCTGTGGTAGAAGGACTTGTTCACCGTTCCGGCGGCGGGGGCGATGAGAGTCGCTCCCTCAGTGCCTTGCTGGTCGGGTTCTTTCACCATGTCGAGGGCGGGGGCATGACCCCAGGTATCCAGCCGCCACTGCTGCCCGCACGGGAAGGGCAGTTGCAGATTCGGGGTGGCCGCCATCGCCGGGCTCGCCGTGACGAGCAGGCCGGAGGCGGCGATGAGCGTGGTGATGATGCCGACTGGTAAGACAGCAGCTTTAGACATGAGATTCCTCCAGGGGGACCGGCTATGCCAGCCGGTCTCTAATAAACGACGGATTCGGCTCGGCGCCCGCCTCCGGGTGGGATTACGACGATCGGCCGGGGCGGTGCGCAGCAACGGAATATCAGGGTGACCTGGCGCTGCAGGCATAACCGGCTACGCCAGTCGGTCATGGTCGTAACAGCGCTCACCGGCCCCGGCGCGGGGTGACGGCTATCGTGCACCCTTCACACTGGCCACGGAAGTCGGTATGTATAAACCGTCACAAGCCGAGGTGACCAAGGAGCAACGGAGTCTGGCGGAGGATGCGCTGCATGAATCGCGATTCGAGGGAAGCGGCACTTGCAGCCTCCGTAAGGGGCCCAATAATGACATGCGAGAGCGAGGTGAATCGACTAGCAGTGGGTGGACGCCTACGTCCTTGCCGAATTGCAGCTCTTGTGGGTGCGGCGGTTTTAGGGGAGGCAGCACTACTCCTTGTACGTCTGCGCGGGAAGAGAACAGCAGGTCACCCAGTCGCAACCCGCATAACCGCCTTCACGTTCGCCCTGCGGCCGAGGAAACCAACCATGCGGTCGGCGAGAACGGTCATCATAGGGGCAAGGAATCCTCCATATCTTGGTGACGGCCGCCGGGCGAACCGACAGTCTTCATCAAAACCAAGTACCCACATGCAGACCAGGACGTTCAGCCCGACATTCGACCTGACATATCAGTGGCCGCCCTCCCAGGACCAGCCTCGATCTTTCGTGCGCCCAGCAGGACAGGAGGTGACGCCGTGGCATAGCGGCGGATCCTTATGTTCGTAGGCTCGCCGTCGCCTGCCGGTGGAAGTCCGGTCCGGGTTAGCTGCCAGGAGGCTGACGTTCGCCGCATAGGTTCGCGACAGGGTTAGATCTATGGCCGCCCTCGCACAGGTGGAAGGGCGCTTCCTCGGCAGCCGACCGCCGTACGGACTATCGACTGGGCCC
>NZ_VIRM01000126.1 GCF_006874475.1 Microbispora hainanensis | reverse complement strand
AGCTGAACAGGCCCAGGCACCTCACTGGAGGCAACAGCTCAACCGGACCCCACGGGCCGGGCTCCTTATCGGGGTATGCCCGAGGAGGGTCGATGAGATGGAACGGCAGGGATGGGTAAGACGTCCCCGCCCAGCTCCGAAGGGCGGACAAGAGTCTGTCGTTCAGTCTGGTGCACGGGTAACCCTCAAGTAGCCCGCCGTACGTGGAGTCGAGACGAACGGTTGACAGGCCAAGATTCCGCCCGCAGGCGAGCTCGACGTGTGCGAGGGTCATGGGGCGTTGCTCCGAGGAGAGGCACGACGCTATTCAGACAGCACATCACGTCGAACAGTGCCATCAGACATAGGCCCACCGCCAGTGGATCACGGAGCAAGCCCAACAACGAAACTACCGGGAGACCATCAGGCGATGGGATATGCGTCTTCCATCTCGTGATGGTCGGCAGGCAGCACGACAGCCAGCACGGCAAGGGGCCGGCCACCGGGGTCACGTACAGCCGCATAGACGTCGAGAACCGGCGTGTTCTTGGGCATGCCGAGCTGCTTGGCCTCATCAGAGGTAGGCATCCGTGCCGTGATCTGCTCAATGACGTGATCAAACCGGACGCCCTTGCGCGCCTGGATGTGCTCGCGAATGCCCTGGGCCAGTGGCTCTGCGCTCGTGAGGTTCGTCCCCTCCGACAGGTCGAGGGGCAGCCATAGCGAGACGATCTCGGAAGCCTCATCGCCGCGTGAGACCAGCCGGCGACGGAGGAACGCCTTACTCTTGGGCGGCAGGTCGAGCAGAGCGGCGATCCTGTTCGGCACGGTTACCGCGCCGACTTCCAGTAGTTCGGCCAAGGGCGTCTCGGCGCTGGTGAGGTAGGCGTGGCCGGGCCTGGGTTGTTCGAGCGAGGCGAGGGCAGGGCGGCCCCGCACGAAACGACCCTTGCCCTGCTGGGACTCGATCCAGCCCTGTTCCCGGAGCACGCGCAGGGCCGCCACGACGGTCGGACGGGAGATGCCGAACTCATTGATGAGCTGATTCTCGCTCGGCAAGAGGGTTCCGGGAGGGTAGTCCCCCGCTTCGATACGCCGCTGAAGCGTCTGCACAAGCTGTGCATACTTCGGAGGCACGGACTCTAGAGACATCACGACCGTCCAGCAGCCGACAGGTTGTTTTACCAAGTTTGAGCCTAGACCGGCTCGACGCTTCTGTCACCTCATACGGCTGCACTCGCAGTCCGGGAGGAGGGGACCGGCAGGACCACACGGGGGGACACGGGGGCGAGTCACTGTGGCCCTGCCGGAGATCAAGGGCGCGACGAGGCAGGGATTGATGGCTGCCGACCCGTCGTCGGCGCACTGCCTCGCCGCGCCCGCTTCAGCGGCAGACGTAGGCGGCTATCACCTTCGCGGCGCCCTCCAGATCGGACACCGGGTGCCGCCTGCCTGCCGAGTTCCATGAGTAGTACTGGCCGCCGTAGCCGACGAAGACCCACACCGGCATGCCCCGCCCACTGGGCGGCTGGACCATCAGCGCCGTGTTGTTGTCGCGCAGCTCAGCGTTGATGCTGAGCCGGGTCAGCGCGTCACGCAGTCGGATGAGCTTGTCCGCCTCGTCGCTTCGGTTCATGTAGGCCACCGCCGCAACCTCGATCGGGTTCATGTTCCGCTCCCTTCGGCCCGGCCGTTTCCGAGGCAGTCGAGGCACTGACGCTCCCCACCCGAGTCGTGTTCGTCGCTGGTGTCGCCGCCGACGACGAGCTGACGGCGTGAATGGCACTGCTTGGTGCCACGTCCCCGACACGAT
>NZ_VIRM01000125.1 GCF_006874475.1 Microbispora hainanensis | reverse complement strand
CCAGGGTGTGTTCGGCCTGCTGCTCGCTCACCGGGGTGAACAACCCGCCCAGCGGCGCCGTGCCCAGCCCGTACCGCCCCAGCCTGCCTCCCAGGCCCACGGCCGGGGCGGTCATGACGTCACCGGCCGCAGGCGCAGACCGGACATCCCGCCGTCCACCGGCAACTCGACCCCGGTGGTCGACCCCGCCCGCGGACCGGCCAGATACGCCACCGCGTGCGCGACCTCCTGCGGCGTCACCAAACGGCCGTGCGGCTGACGCGCCGCCAGCGCCGCCCGCTCCGCCACCGGATCAGCGGCGGCATCCAAAAGCCGCCCGACCCACGGGGTGTCCACCGTGCCCGGACTCACACAGTTGACCCGGATGCCCTCACCAACGTGATCGGCCGCCATCGCCCTCGTCAACGCCAGCACCGCCCCCTTGGACGCCGAATACAACGCCCGCAGCGGCAACCCCGCCGTCGCCGCGATCGAACACATGTTGACGACCGCCGCACACGGCGACTCCCGCAGATACGGCAACGCCGCCCGGGTCACCCGCGCGACCCCCACCACGTTCACATCCAGCACCCGCAGCCACTCGGCGTCGTCGTTGCCCGCCACCGTGCCCTGCGCCCCGATACCCGCGTTGTTCACCAGCACATCGATCCGCCCGAACGCCTCGGCCACCGCCGCGATCGCCCGGCGCACGGCGGCGTCGTCGCTCACATCGCACACGAACCCGGACCCGGACCCGGACCCCGTGTCCTTCACATCCAGCACCGCCACCCGGGCGCCCCGGGCGGTCAGCTCCTCGGCCACCGCCCGGCCGATACCCGACGCCCCGCCGGTGACCACCGCCACCAGCCCGCCGAACTCCCCACTGTGCCCGCCGAACTCCCCACTGTGCCCGTCGAACTCCCCGCTGTGCCCGCCGGACTCCCCGCTGCGCCCGCCGGTCCGCTCCCTCATGCCTGACCGACCCGCTGGCGCTGACGGCCCAGGCCGTCGATCTCCACCTCCACCACATCACCCTTCCGGAGATAGGCCTGGGGGCCACGCCCCAACGCCACCCCCGCCGGGGTGCCGGTGTTCACCACATCACCCGCCTCCAGCACCATGAACTGGCTCAAATACCAGATCACGTGATACACCCCGAAGATCTGGTTCTTGGTGGTCCCGTTCTGGCGAAGCTCCCCGTTCACCCACAACCGCAACCCCAGCGCCTGCGGATCACCCACCTCGTCGGCCGTGACCAGCCACGGGCCCAGCGGGTTGAACGTCTCACACGACTTGCCCTTGTCCCACTGACCCCCACGCTCGTTCTGGAACTCCCGCTCCGACACATCGTTGGCGATCGCATACCCCGCGATCACCCCCGCCGCATCCCTGGGCGAATCCAAATAGCGCGCCGCGCGGCCCAGGACCACCGCCAGCTCGACCTCGTAATCGGTCTTCACACTCCGCCGCGGCACCAGCACCTCGTCATCGGGACCGACCACCGTGTTGGACGCCTTCATGAACACCACCGGCTCGCCCGGGACCGGCGCCCCCGTCTCCTCCGCATGATCGGAATAGTTCAACCCGATACACACCACCTTGCCCGGCCGGGCCACCGGCGCACCCACCCGCTCGAACGGCCCCGCCTCCGGCAACCGGCCCTCCGCCAGCGCCGCCCGCACCCGCCCGACTCCGTCCCCCGCAAGGAACGCACCGTCGATGTCGCCCGTCACCGACGACACATCCAGCACCCGCCCGTCCGGCCCGACCACACACGGCCGCTCCTCACCCGCCGGACCCACCCGCAACAGCTTCACGATC
>NZ_VIRM01000124.1 GCF_006874475.1 Microbispora hainanensis | reverse complement strand
CCGGTGTCCGTCAAAGCGGAACAAGCTCAGCCCACCGCCGCAACGGGATCAGCGGGTAAGCCGGATCGTTGCCGAGCGGCGAACCAGGTGTAGGTCATGCGCAGTGCATGCTCGGTCACGTCGAGTCGGGCGACGTCGGCGGCCTCCCGGATCCGCCGGTCCACGGTTCCGGCGGACTCGGCCCCCTTCGTCGCGTACTTCGCGATGTACGCCGCACCTGCTGATCCGCGATGCCCTCCAACGAAGTCGCGACGTAGATGGGGTCCACGTCGAGCTGTGTGCCCCTCCTGCCGACGAACGAGGGGTCATCGTCCGGCACGGGAGCCGAGACCGCAGCCGCGGTTTCGTACGGCCGGCGGTTGAGTGTCCTGGATGTCGTGCGGGCCCGGGGAGGTAGTGGTGTCAGTTCTCCTCCCCGGGGCTGGGGTGTCAGCGGAGGATGGAGTAGAGGGCGGTGGTGAGGGAGGCTTTGGCGTCGTCTTGGTCGATGGACCAGAGCATGGAGCCGCCGAGGCCTTTGAGGCGGATGTAGGCGGCTTTTTCCAGCATGACGGCGGGGTCGTCGTAGGACCAGAACTCGTTGCCGTCGTAGAGCCACAGGGTGCCGGTGAGCAGGTCGCGGTAGCGTTTGCCGGGCTTGTTGACGAGGTTCTTGTAGTCGTCGCTGCCAGGGGCCCAGGTGCCGGGGGCGGGGCCGGTGGCGGCGGCGTAGCGGCCGTCGCCGCGGGAGGTGACTCCGGTCCAGCCCTGGCCGTACGCGGGGACGCCGATGACGATCTTGTTTTTGGGTGCGCCGCGTGCGATGTAGTCGCGTACGGTCTGGTCGACGCTGAACTTCACGTCGTTGGGGTCGCGGCGGTCGGTGAAGAGGTTGGCCTGGTGGCCGGTGCGGTTCTCCCAGGGGCCGTGCAGGTCGTAACCCTGGACCGTGGCGAAGTCGAGCTGGTCGAAGACCTTCCGCACCTCGAAGCCGGTGTCGATTTTGGCGGCGGCGGCGGCGGGGAGGAAGGCGGTCAGCTGGTCGCGCTGGTCGTGGGCCTTCATCTGCCGGCGTAGTTCGGCCAGGAACAGGGTGAAGTTCTGCTTGTCTTCGGGGCGGATGACGTTGCCGTCGTTTCCGGCGGAGCCGGGCCATTCCCAGTCGAGGTCGATGCCGTCGAAGACGCCGGCGGCGGAGCCGGGAGGCAGGCCGGGCAGGTTGCTCTTGAGCCACAGGTCGACGCAGGAGGCGGCGAGCTTGGCGCGGGATTCGGGGGTGAGGACGGCGTCGGAGAAGTGGGCGGAGCCGGTCCAGCCGCCGAGGGAGATGAGGACCTTGAGGCCGGGGTGGCGGGCCTTGAGCTTCTTGAGCTGGCCGAGGTTGCCCTTGAGGGGCTGGTCGTCGGGGTCGGCGACGCCGTCGACGCTCTGGTCGGCGGGTACGGGGCGCTGCCAGTCGGCCCAGGGGTCGGCGGAGTAGCAGGTGCCCTCGGGGCCGACGAATCCGAAGGCGTAGTTGATGTGGGTCAGCTTCCCGGCGGCGCCGCTCGTCTCCACATCCTTGACGTGGTAGTTGCGCCCCTAGTACCTCCCTTAGCGCAACATGTCACCGTTGGAATGTCGGCCCAGGACCTGGCAACCACTATCTAGCACCATTTCCCGTCTGACATGCTCCGATGCGTTGTGCCGCCGTAGTTCGCGCTGTCAGCCCTTACCGCCAGGCCCGAAGACACCGGCGCACAATCACGTATCGGCGAGGATTTTCTCCACAAGGTCAAGGGGCTCGCTTCGCTCGCCCACGGCCGCTCTGCGGCCTGGCGGGCTTGCGCATGCGGCCCTGGGGGCCGTACGCGCCCGCCGCCGCAGCGGCCGGTCACTTCGCGCCGG
>NZ_VIRM01000123.1 GCF_006874475.1 Microbispora hainanensis | reverse complement strand
ACGAGTTCGTCACCGCCGAACGGCTCGACGAACTGCGTCGCGAAGGCCGCTTGCTGCTGGAGACCCACCGGTACGGCAACGTGTACGCCGTCGACCGCCGGCACATCGAAGACATGACCGCCGCCGGACAGGTACCGGTCGCGCACATGGGCAACATCGCCGACCTACGCCGCCTCATCGGCCGCAGGCCGGACGCGTGGCTGCGCGTGCTGCTGTGGGTTCCCCGCGAGGTCAGCGGGCAGCGTTCGGAAGGCCGCGGAGACGCCGACACCGTCCAACGGCTAAAAGCCTGGGACGAGACCCTCGCCGACCTCACCGCCAATACCGACGACGGCTTTTTCCATCTCCGCATCGACACCGACCGCCTGGACGTTGAGACGGCCGTACGCGAGATCACGAGAGCGTTCCTCACCCTGGCCAAGGCCGCCGACCCGACGCCTCATCAGCCGAAGAGCGCGGCCGTACATCGGGAGGGATGAGATCGGCACGCCACCAGGTGCCGCATCCGCAGCACTGCGCGCCGCCGGGAGGGTCATCACCGGTCGAGGTCCAGCAGACATCGACGTGGGCGCATCCCGCCAGCGCCGCACCCTCTGCGCGGCGCTGGCGGGACGGCGAGCCCCGGCGGCATGCGTCGTCATCGCGCCTGACCAAGCAGAATCCTCGTCCACAGGTGCTCGGCGGCAGGGGGGCGGAGCCACTCGCTCTCCTCGATGAGCACCCCGTCCGAGCGGTCGTAGCGCCGCACGAACATCAAGCCGCCCGCTTGGCACAGCTCATAGACGACAGGTTGGCAGTCGCAGGTGTGCCGGCGGACGCGGATGGAAGCCGCCCGAGGCAGGCTCTCCAACCACTCGATCTCCTCACACTCGCGCTGTTCGGCGGCTGGATGAATTCCTACGCAGGCCGCGATCAGCTCAAGCACATCAGACGGTTTCCGCGGACGGCGATTCGCAGGCGGGGGAGTGTTCTTGGCCACCGGCATCACCACGGCAGCGAGGAAGATGAAGGATCACGGCGAAGCTCGGCATAGCGCGTGGCGATCCGCTGCGCCGCCGTCTTTACCGCAAGCGCTCGGCATCCGGTGTAGATCCACCGGCCCGAACGCTGCGAGACGCGGCCGGTCCACCAGCGGTAGCGCCATCCCTCCGGCCCCCGCTCACACCACACCACGAGGTGAAGCCACACCGACAGCAGTGCGACACCGTCACCCTCGTGAACGTCGGCGACGACACCAAGGCGTTCCAGCTCGCCCCTGAGTTGCTCGGCCACCACCAAAGCGGGAGAGCGCGTGGGCGTCGCCACCAGGCTCAAGCTTCACCGTCCTGGCTGCTTGCGGTGATCGCGAGGCGTGAAGCGATCTCGTTCTGTCTTCCCAGCTCAAGCGCCAAGGAAGGTGCATCATCGCTCCACACGGTCTGCGCCAGACCAGCGCTGAGCTGCTCAGCGCTCAGTGATACCGCCCGCCGCGTTGCGTACCAGCCCTGAGGGCCCGTCTCGCTTGCCCCGCGCCAGATCACCCAGTCCGGAAACTGCGCTGCAAGGTCCTGCACCGTCATGAGCCACCCGATCAAGAGGGAACCATTCCTCAGTCACAGTAGCTATGTACGTACATACGTGCAATGGGATGCGCCTATACTGCTACGTAGCTTCGGCGCTATGACGATCGACCCCAGCGCCGACCGCCCGGTCTACAAGCAACTCGCCGACCTGATCCGGGCGCGCATCGAGGCGGGGGAGTACCGCCCCGGACAGCGGCTCCCCGCCGAGAGCGATTACGTCGCTGAGTACGGCATCTCCCGCGACTCGGTACGCCGCGCTATCGCAGTGCTGAGGGGAGAGGGACTCATCGTGACGGAGCTGCGAGGCTCACGCGTCCGGGAGCAGGGAGAGGCTGTCATCGTCTCCATCACATCCGGCGCCCAGGTAACAGCCCGCATGCCAACCGAGCCCGAGCGCCGGCAACTCGGCATCGCCGAAGGCG
>NZ_VIRM01000122.1 GCF_006874475.1 Microbispora hainanensis | reverse complement strand
ATTGTCCGGCGGCGTCCTACTCTCCCACACCGTCCCCGGTGCAGTACCATCGGCGCTGACAGGCTTAACTTCCGGGTTCGGAATGTAACCGGGTGTTTCCCTGCCGCTATAACCGCCGTAACCCCACGAAACACACAACCAACCGGTTGCTGTCTCTGAGATCACATAGTGAACGCGAGCATAATATGGTCAAGTCCTCGGCCTATTAGTACCGGTCAGCTCCACACATTACTGCGCTTCCACTTCCGGCCTATCAACCCCATCATCTCTAGGGGGCCTTACCCACACAAGGTGGTGGGAGACCTCATCTTGAGGCGAGCTTCCCGCTTAGATGCTTTCAGCGGTTATCCCTACCGAACGTAGCCAACCAGCCGTGCTCCTGGCGGAACAACTGGCACACCAGAGGTTCGTCCGTCCCGGTCCTCTCGTACTAGGGACAGCCCCTCGCAAGTCTCCTGCGCGCGCAGCGGATAGGGACCGAACTGTCTCGCGACGTTCTAAACCCAGCTCGCGTACCGCTTTAATGGGCGAACAGCCCAACCCTTGGGACCTACTCCAGCCCCAGGATGCGACGAGCCGACATCGAGGTGCCAAACCATCCCGTCGATATGGACTCTTGGGGAAGATCAGCCTGTTATCCCCGGGGTACCTTTTAGCCGTTGAGCGACACCGCTTCCACACGCCGATGCCGGATCACTAGTCCCAGCTTTCGCTCCTGCTCGACCCGTCAGTCTCACAGTCAAGCTCCCTTGTGCACTTACACTCGACACCTGATTGCCAACCAGGCTGAGGGAACCTTTGGGCGCCTCCGTTACCTTTTAGGAGGCAACCGCCCCAGTTAAACTACCCACCAGACACTGTCCCCCACCCGGATACACGGGCGCGGGTTAGACGTCCAAAACGACCAGAGTGGTATTTCACCAATGACTCCACGATGACTAGCGTCACCGCTTCCCAGTCTCCCACCTATCCTACACAAGACGCTCCAAACGCCAATGTCAAGCTGTAGTGAAGGTCCCGGGGTCTTTCCGTCCTGCTGCGCGAAACGAGCATCTTTACTCGTACTGCAATTTCACCGGGCCTGTGGTTGAGACAGCGGGGAAGTCGTTACGCCATTCGTGCAGGTCGGAACTTACCCGACAAGGAATTTCGCTACCTTAGGATGGTTATAGTTACCACCGCCGTTTACCGGCGCTTAAGTTCTCACCTTCGCCGTCCAAAGACGGCTAAGCGGTCCCCTTAACGTTCCGGCACCGGGCAGGCGTCAGTCCGTATACATCGTCTTACGACTTCGCACGGACCTGTGTTTTTAGTAAACAGTCGCTTCCCCCTGGCCACTGCGACCCCCACCAGCTTCGAACGCAAAATCCTACACCAGCAGAGGTCCCCCTTCTCCCGAAGTTACGGGGGCAATTTGCCGAGTTCCTTAACCACAGTTCACCCGACCGCCTTGGTATTCTCTACCTGACCACCTGAGTCGGTTTAGGGTACGGGCCGCCGCGACACTCACTAGAGGCTTTTCTCGGCAGCATAGGATCACCCACTTCGCCACAATCGGCTCGGCATCACACCTCAGGCTTAAGTGCTGCGGATTTGCCTACAGCACGCCCTACATGCTTACCCCGGGACAACCACCGCCCGGGCTGGGCTACCTTCCTGCGTCACCCCATCGCTTACCTACTACCAGATCAGGCCAGGCGTTCACCCTGACGCCGGCTCCGAAGAGCCAACCGGGCTAAGGACCCTTAGTATCACTGGATTCGATATGGGCGCATCACAGCGGGTACGGGAATATCAACCCGTTGTCCATCGACTACGCCTGTCGGCCTCGCCTTAGGTCCCGACTTACCCTGGGCGGACGAACCTGCCCCAGGAACCCTTGGTCATCCGGCGCAGAAGATTCTCACTTCTGACTCGCTACTCATGCCTGCATTCTCACTCGCACGACCTCCACCACACGATCACTCGGCGGCTTCACCGGCTCGCACGACGCTCCCCTACCCACCACC
>NZ_VIRM01000121.1 GCF_006874475.1 Microbispora hainanensis | reverse complement strand
CCCGAGTTTCGCAGTTGGTGGGCAGACAAGGTTCGTGAATCCGGGGGCTGACCTGGGGAAACGAGCATGAGGCAGCAGCAGGGGCGTGTGTCCACGCTCCTGCAGGGCGTTTTCCCTGCTCAGGGCCTATTCGGCGGGTTGGAGACCGGTCATCTTTGGCGGCGGGGCGATGCCGCAGTCTTTGAACAGCTGGGCCTGGGCGGGGGTGAGTTTGGTGGTCTGGGTCAGCCGTCCGGCGGGACCGGCCAGAGTGACCTGATGGACGCGGGACAGTTCCCGGTTGATGGTGCGCCAGGTCTGCCCGGTCCGGCGTTCGGCGACCCGGATGAGCAGCAGCGCCAGCCAGCACAGCAGGACGTGGGCGGTAATCCGCTCGTCCAGGCGGTGGTAGACCGGCCGCAGATCCAGCGTGGTCTTCATCGTGCGGAACGCCGCCTCGGCTTCCAGCAGGTTCTTGTAACCAAGGGCGACGTCTTCGGGGGTCAGGTCGGGGTCGGAGGTGGCGATGAGGTACTTGCCGTCCAGGTTCGCCTCGGCCTTGACCTTCACCGCGTCGATGGACAACCGGCCGGTCGAAGGATGCTGCTTCAGCCAGCGCCCGAGCGAGGGGTGGTCACGCAGGGCGCACTCGGCCTTGCGGTGCACGGCATCACCCGGCTTGGCGCTGATGCGCTTGTTGCCCTGACGGGCGGCCTTGGCCTGGGCCTTGTTCACATCGGCGGCGCGAGCCGCGGCAATCCGCTCCAGTTCCTGCCGGATCGCCTCCAGTTGGGCCTCACGGCGGGCCGCATCCCGCTCGGCCTCGACGGGGTTGTGGCAGATGATCCACCTGCGCCCGGGGTCGGAGGTGAGCTTGACCTCCTTGACCCGCAGGTTGTCGCGGACCTGCTGGTAGCGGCCCTGCCGTGACAGCGCCTGGGCTGCCTGCTCACTGCCCTCGCGCATCTTGACGCCGCAGATGTAGTGGCCGCCGGCGCGCTGCAGGTAGGCCATGTTCTCCCGGGAGGAGAACCCCGAGTCGGTGACGGTGACCACCCGGCCCAGCCGCCAGTCCCGCAGATCGTCTTTGACCTGCTCGATCACCGTCATGTCGCTGGTGTTGCCGGGCCAGACCCACACCCGCACCGGGATGCCCTCGCGGGTGACCGCCAGTCCGATGACGATCTGCGGCAGGTCCCGGCGGTGGTCCTTGGAGTGCCCGAACCGCCGCAGGACGCCCCCGCCGTCCTGGTCGGCTTCGGCTTCGCCGTCGCGTTCGAAGTACGTGGAGGTCGTATCGAAGAAGATCAGATCGACCTCGAGGTTCAGCAGGTTGGCCGCGGAGAAGAACACCGCGCGGGACACCTCGCCCTGGGCGTCCGCGCTGACCAGCAGGTCCATCGCCCGCATCGCCTGGTCCTTGTCCATGGTGGCCAGGCCGGGGACCGCGACGGTGTGAGTGACCCAGTCAGCGGCGGCGAGCTTGGACGACGGCGCGATCGCCCGGTTGGCGACCAGCGCGAAGATGACCCGTTCGACATCGGTGCGGAACCGTCGCGGGCCCAGCACGCCTGCCAGGGCCTTGTCGATCTCCAGCATCCGCCACAGCCCGTCCAGCAGCCAGATCGCCCCGAACGGGCGGGCTGAGTCCACCGACAGCGGGCCCGCCTCGGCTCCCAGCGGGGCGGAGGCGTCGTCCTCATCGCCGAGGTAGCGGTTGATGGAGGCGACCAGGCGGCGCAGCGCGTCCACGTCGAGGTTGTCCTCGCGGCCCAGGTTGACCAGGACCTCGGCCTGCGTCGTGCCGTTGATCCGATGGTTGTTGGCCAGCTGTAGGTATCGGACCACGCTGCCGTCGCGGTTCCGCCGCTGCGTCTTCCGCAGATACATGCCCGCATCATGCATCAAAACAATCAGGTAGCGCAGCAAAATCGATCAGAATCGTGTGCCCACACTTTTCACGTCCAGCGATACCTCGTAGTCCGCTGACCAGCGGTTACACTACGCGATCAAGGCTCATGTGCCCGCGAACTGCGAAACTCGGGTT
>NZ_VIRM01000120.1 GCF_006874475.1 Microbispora hainanensis | reverse complement strand
CGGGATCTTTTTCCTGGTGGTGGCCCCGGCTGGGTATGGCCGGGGCTTTCGCATGTCCAGGGACCGTTTCCTGAGGCTCGTGTGGTCCGCCGGGTAGTCCATGGGTCATCCGTATAGCGGTAGGGGTGTCCCCCGGCATGTGAGGGCGTCTGTGGGTTCGTGGGTTGCCTGGGCCGGCGAGGGGGCTGGCGAGCGCGGATGGTCGGCAGGGCCCGCGGGATGAACGTTCTGCCCGCTGAGACGGGCCCCGTCTCCACGTGCCACGTCCCGGTCCTGATCAAGATCCGCCCCTGTGGCCGTCGGCGAGCCGGAAATTCAGGGGCGGGGGCCATCGACCGGCCGAGTGCTCGCGCGAGAGAATCGGCAGGTGCTTCTGGAGAGACCACGGCTGTGGGTACGCCGCTGCCGCTCTGAGACCGCGAGTGCGGTCGGTGCGTCCCGTCCGCGAGTGCGGCGACTTCGGCGGCCGCACGGACTCCGGTGGCCGCACCGACTTCAGCGAGCGCAGGGGCTCCAGGACCAGAAACGCCAAGGGCTCCAGGCGCGACAGCGAGTGCAGTGGCTCCACGCCCCGGAACTTGAAGGAGCCGAGGCACTCCAGCAGCCGTCGCGACTGCGGGCCCCAGCACGCCCAAGACCGCGGGCTCTCCAGCGGCCGCACCGTGTCGTACGGCGTCCTGGATGGTCCGCTGCTGGAGAGCCGGCCGCGTTCACCAGCCTGCGGCGTGGCCGGCGTCTCTCCATGGTGGCGAGCTCGGAGACGCGGCCTGGCTTCTCCGTCCTCCTTGTACGGAGAGTGAGTAGGGCGCGGGTCTGCGCGGCTTCGAAAATCGATGGCCGGTCGAAATTGTGCTCGATATCGTTTCCCCGGGAGGCGCCGCAAGGAAAGAGTTTGCGCTGGCCGCTCGCACAATTGCGGCCCGTGCCGTTCGCGGTCCGCCGCCCCGAGAACGATGATCAGTTCGGTGCACGGCTGTCGAAAGTGTTTTCGATATACGAATTCGAAGGATCTCCGTGCGTAATTCGATCTTCATTGCCGCTGCCTCGAATCGCAGCTCTCGGCGGTGGCGCACCTGGTCAGACCAGCAAGATCGTATTTCAGGAACCCGACATCGGTGGCATCCGTTGTGATCTACTGAAGGTGTACCGTCGTTCGAGGTGACTGTGAAAAATGTTTGCGAAGGGTTCCATGGGGTAGACGGGTTCGCAAGTTACCCTGGAAGGGCTGACAAATTGACGATGAAGACACGCTTACCCGGCCTCCACAATCTCCAGCCAACAACACTTAAACGGCCGGGCGTGTCGGCGGGGGTTCGCTGAATCGTCGAATACGGTCCCGTGTGTCGGGACGAGCCCGGAAAAGGACAAGCCGGAAAAGGACGAACCGATGGGGGCTGTGCGCAAGGTGGCGAGCTACCTTGGCCTGGGTGGGGCAGAGCAGTACGACGACGAGACCTACGCCGAGGACGAGTACGAGGACGACTGGATGCCGGCGGCCGAGCGTGCCGCCAAGCGCTGGCAGCCCAACGCCGACCCGGCCCGTATCGTCATGGTCCGCCCGCGGAAGTATGACGACGCCCTGACGATCGGCCGGCACTTCCGTGAGGGCCACACGGTGGTCATGGACGTGGCGGGCATGTCGACGGCGGAGGCCACGCGAATGGTGGACTTCGCCGCGGGCTTGGCCTACGGCTGCGAGGGACGTATCGAGCGGATCGCCGACAAGGTCTTTCTGATCACTCCGGCGACGGTGGAGGTTTCCACGGCCTGAACCGGTCGGGTCGACTCTTGGTCTTGTGCCCGCCGCCCACTGGGTCGGCGGGCACAGTTGCGCATGGCCTCGGTTCTCACGTACATCAGCAGGCCCGGAGCGGACCGTCTCACGCGCCTTTGACCCCTGGGGCGACGTGCAGGCCGTCTCGTGCGCTCGCAGCGGCAAGGCGTCCGCAGGCCCCACACCCATGCCGGCTCATCGAACTTGATCGGGGTTGAGGCGAGGCTGCGCCTGCTCGCGCGGCTGCGGGATGGA
>NZ_VIRM01000012.1 GCF_006874475.1 Microbispora hainanensis | reverse complement strand
ACCCTCGAACACCCGCGACGCACCCTGCGTCAAGCTGATCAACCCGGCCGCGACCGCCGCCAGCTGATCCGCCCGGTCCTTCGGAAACCCGTCCGAGAACGCAAGAGGCAACCCGTCGGCCGACACCACCACGGTGTGCGCCACACCCGGCACGTTGTTCACGAAGTCCGTGATCAACCAGTTGATGCCGCGTGCGGCCTGGCTCATTTCCCTCATCAGTCCTCCTTCTCACTGTCCTGGGCATCGGGCGTGCCCAGGGGCGCCGCCCCGGGATATCCCTGGTCCTCCCCGGCCTCCCCGCGGGCGACGGCCCGGCCCTGCCGGACGCCCTGCTGGAAGCTGGAGAGTCTGCTGCGCACCCGCTCGGGCGAGAGCACGGGCGGGGGCGGCGGCGGGGTGGCCGCCGCTGCCGCGGCGGGCTCCGCGGAAGGGGTGGGAGCCGTGGCCGAGCCGGGCACCAGGTTGGCCTTGGGCACCCGCTTGGGCAGGCCGGACGAGGTGACCCCGCCCAGGGCCGGCTCGCTGGCCGCCTTGGCCGCCTGCCAGCCGGCGTCCGCCGGGGACGACCAGCTCCTGGAGTCGGTGGCGGACTCATCGTTCGAGTCGTTCTTGTCCGCCGGGAGGTCGACCTTCTTGAACCAGTCCGACTCGACCGCGGCGAAGATCGGCAGGAACTCCTCCTCCGACTCCAGCGGCGAGGTCCGCACCACCGGCAGCGGGCCGGTGTTGTCGTCGCCTTCGAACGAGCCGCGACCGGTCCGTCCGGGCCAGCCCGCGCCGTCGTCCTGCGAGGCGCCGGGCCAGGAGCCGCCTCCCGGAGGGGGCAGGTGGCCGGGCCAGGGCGTGTCCACGGGGGCCTCGCCGACGTGACCCCGGCTGAACGGGTTGGTGTCGAAGGGACTGGCGTCGAACGGCCCCGAGTCGAAGGTCGTCGTCTCGAACGGGTCCCGCTCCGGCGCCGTCCTCTCGACCGGCGTCTTGTCGAAGGCCGCCCGGTCGAACGGCCCGGACTCGAACGGGCTGCGGGCGAAGGGGTCGGGCTGCCCGCCCTGACCGAAGCCGCCGGTGTCGAAGGGGTTGCGGGCGAAGGGATCGGACGGCTCGCCCGGCCGCCCCGCACCGCCCGCCTCGAAGGGGTTGCGCGCGAACGGGTCGGCGTCCGCGCCGCGGCCCGGCGGCGGCTCGAACGGGTTGCGGGCGAACGGGTCGGGGTCGAAGCCGACGGTCTCCCGCGGGAACGACTCGAAGGGCCCGCGCTCGAAGGGGTCCGCGCCGGGGGTGCCGACGCCGGGCGCGTCCGCGCCGAACACCGGGGTGCGCGGCGGGTTCTCGAACGGCGTCGGGCTGGCGAGGGCCGGCGCGTTGCCGAACATGGAAGCGCCGAACTGCGGCCCGGTTCCGACCACCGGCATCGGGCTGGTCAGCTCCGGCTGCGGCATGCCCGGCACGCCAGGGAACGCCGGGCCGGCGTTGGCCAGCAGCGCCTCGGGCAGCAGCACCATGGCCGTCAGGCCGCCGGTGTCCTGCTGGCGCAGCTGCACGCGGATGCCGTGGCGCAGCGCCAGGCGGCCGACCACGAACAGGCCCATGCGGCGGGACACCGACACGTCCACGACCGGCGGGTTGGCGAGCCGGTAGTTGGTCTGGGCCAGCTCCTCGGGCGTCATGCCGATGCCCTGGTCGCTGACGGAGATGATCAGGCCGCCGCCGTCGATGCGGTTGCTCGCCACCGTGACCTTGGTGTCGCGGGGCGAGAAGGAGATGGCGTTCTCCACCAGCTCGGCCACGAGGTGGACGACGTCGTTGACCGACTGGCCGACGACCGACGCTCCGGCCTGCACCTTGATGTCGACGCGCTCGTAGCCCTCGACCTCCGACAGCGAGGCGCGTACGACGTCGACGATGGGCACCGGCTGGCCCCAGCGGCGCGCGGGCTCCTGCCCGGCGAGAACCAGGAGGTTCTCACTGTTGCGGCGCATGCGGGTCGCCAGGTGGTCGAGCTTGAACAGGTTCCCGAGCCGCTGCTCGTCCTGCTCGCCCTGCTCCAGGCCGTCGATCAGGGACAGCTGGCGTTCCACCAGCGTCTGCGTGCGCCGCGACAGGTTCACGAACATCGCGTTGACGTTGCTCCGGAGCCGGGCCTCGTCGCCCGCCAGCCGGATCGCCTCGCGGTGGACCTCGTCGAAGGCCCGCGCGACTTCACCGATCTCGTCGCGGCCGACCACCTGGATCGGGGCGATGGGCGGGACCTCGGCGGCGTCGCCGGCCTCCCGCAGCTTCTGGACCGTGTCGGGGAGGCGGCTGCCGGCGATCTCCAGCGCCTCGGAGCGCAGCCGCCGCAGCGGGCGTACGAGCGAGCGGGCGACGCCGGTGGTGACGAGCAGAACCGCGATCAGCAGGAGGGCGACGGCGACGGCCACGATGATGGCCCGCTGCTGCTCGTCGTCCTTCAGCGTCTGGCTCCGGGCCACGATGGAGGAGGTCAGCTTCGCTTCGACGGTGCGCATCCGGTTGATGGGCTGCGACATCGCGTCGTACCAGAGGCGGGTGTCGTCGCGCACCGACAGGTCGAAGCCCTTGAGCGGGAAGCCCGCGTTGGCGCGGTCGAGCACCAGTGTGCGGATGAACTCCGCCTGGTCGACCTTGCCACCGGTGACCGCGTTGTCGTAGTCGGTGCGTTCCGCGGCGGTGGCGCTCTTGCGGAAGGCGCGCTGCTCGCTGTCCTGGGCGGACACGGCACCGAGGAAGTTCTGCAGCTGGGCCTGCTCGAAGCGGCCGTTGGGCAGCACCGTGGTCAGCAGACCACGCTGCACGGAGGCGCTCTCCTTCGCGCGGGCGAGCGCGGCCAGCGTGACGGACGAGGAGGCGAGCCGGTCGTCCTGCGTGCTCTTGGCCAGCTCGTCCTGCAGGGCCAGCAGGGTCTCGATGACGAGGGTGTACTGATCGAGCACGGCGCTCGGTTGCAGGTTCCCCTGCATGGCCTGGCTCCGCAGGACCTCCACGCCGTCGAGCTTGCCGATGATGTGGTCGATCTCGTCGGAGGCGCGGCTGCTCACCTTCGGCCTGACCTCGTTGGCCAGGTCGCGTACGGCGGTGGCCGCCTTGTTGGTGAGCAGGGTCTGCGCCTTGACCGCGGCGGTCGCCTTCGCCGGATGGCCGAGCGTGGCGTTCCAGGCGGCGCGGTCGCGTTCCGACTGCAGCTCGTGGGTGAGGCCCGCGACCTTGTCGACGAGTCGCGCCAGGTCACTGATCTGCTGATACTCGGCCGCCGTGTTCACCGACGTGACGACCCGCAGACCGCCGAGCAGCAGCGCCGCCGCGGTGGGGATGAGGATCAGCGCGACAAGCCTGAGCGCACGCGCCAGTTGCGCAGGAGAAAACGACTACCCTCGTCGGGCTCCTGCTCAGCCGGAACCCCGGTCCCGGGGCTCTCGTCGGTCCGGGGGTCTTGTGTCCTCACAGGCTTTGCAACCTCTCGCAGTATGTGCGCACAGGGGGAGTGTCTCAGCACGGATGTGGCTGGCGTGACGTGCGAGACGTCCTGCAGGCGAGGGTAATTGCAGCACACCGACACCAGGGAGGCCAACCGAACACCCGTGCACAAACAGCCTAGACAGGCATGTAGATGATGTTATTTGGTTAAATATCGGGTCAGCATCAATACCGAATTCTGCCCTGCCGGGTAGTCGCGGGTCCTGGAGACGAGGCCCCCGAAGGCAAAGAATGCCACCCCGGCGTCGCGCCCGGGCCGGACGCCGCGAGGGCGGCACCCACCTGGATGCCGCCCTCGTCGCCCCCGACCACAGGGCAAGGTTTTCCTGGAACACGCGCTGTCCCGGACTCAGTACTGTCTGCCGTACGCGGCCCGGACGGTGAGCACGTATTCGACCAGGCTGATGAGCGTGGACTTGACGGCTTCCCGCGAGCGCGCGTCCGTACGGACGACGGGGACGTGCGGAGGCAGCGACAGCGCCTCACGGACCTCGTCCTCCGAGTGGAGGAACTGGCCCTCCCAGCCGTTCATGGCGACCAGGAAGGGAAGCTGGGCCTCCTCGAAGTAGTCGATGGCCGGGAAGCAGTCGGCGAGCCGGCGGCTGTCGACGAGCACGACCGCACCGATGGCGCCGCGGACGAGGTCGTCCCACATGAACCAGAAGCGGTGCTGGCCCGGCGTGCCGAACAGATAGAGGATGAGGTCCTGGTCGAGCGAGAGCCGGCCGAAGTCCATGGCGACCGTGGTGGTCGTCTTGTTCGGCGTGAGCCCGAGGTCGTCGATGCCCGCACTGGCGTCGGTCATCACGGCCTCGGTCGTCAGCGGCAGGATCTCGGAGACGGCACCGACGAAGGTCGTCTTCCCGACGCCGAACCCACCCGCCACGACGATCTTCGTCGAGGTAAGACCACGGCTAGAGCCTGCGTAGTCCACTGAGCACCCTTTCGAGCAGGTTGAGGTCTGGCTGTCCCTGGTTCAGCTGCGGCATGTGCAGGCGGACCAGACCCTCGTCGGCCATGTCGGCGATGAGCACGCGGGCCACGCCGAGCGGGACCCGGAGCAGTGCCGAGATCTCCGCGACCGATCGTACGGAACGACATAGCATCATGATCGATTCCTGCTCTGGGCTGAGCAGAGAATAATCATTGCTCTTCAAGGTCACCGATGATACGAGGGTTTCCATCGCCATGTGGTAACGCGGCTCGGATCGGCCACCGGTGACGGCGTACGGACGGAACAGAGGCTCGTCCTCTGTCCCGTCACGATCACGCACGGCCCTCTCCTCTTGTCATCGCCGCGACGTCTGCAGCTCGGCGCGCAGCGCCGGAGTGAGCACCTGGCCCGCCCGTTCGACGAGCAGGGTCATCTGGTAGGCCACCAGGCCCATGTCGCAGTCCGGTGCGGCGAGCACGGCGAGGCAGGAGCCGTCACTGATCGCCATCACGAGCAGCAGTCCCCGCTGCATCTCGACGACGGTCTGCGTCACCGAGCCTCCCTCGAACACCCGCGAGGCGCCGACGGTGAGGCTGAGCAGGCCGGCGGCGACAGCCGCGAGCTGGTCGGCGCGGTCAGGCGGAAAGCCGTCCGATTGGGCCAGCCGCAGGCCATCCGACGACACCACCACCGCGTGCGCCACGCCAGGCGTGCTGCCGACGAACTCGGTGATCAGCCAGTCGAACCTGCGTGCTTCCACGCTCAGCTCAGTCACGAGCCCTCCTCCTCTTTACCCGACCCTTCGGCGAGCCCTCCGGACGTCTCGGCCCGGCCTCGCCTCACACCCTGCTGGAAGCTGGACAGGCGGCTGCGCACCGCCTCGGCCGAGACCGGGGGGCGCGGGGCCGCGGCGGCGGCGGGGCCGTCCGCGCCCACCGAACCCGGCACCAGGTTGGCCTTCGGCGTGCGCTTCGGCAAGCCCGCCGCGGTCACGCCGCCCAGCAGGGGGTCACGGGCGCTCGCCGCGGCCTGGAAGCCGCTGTCGGCCCGCGACCGCCACGCACCGGGGCTCCCGCCCTGCGCCTGCGGGGCGGCGGGCGCCGGGGCGGGAGCGGAACGCGGCACCCGCGCGATCTCCCCGGTGGTCTCCCCGGGCTTCTCTCCGGACATCTCTCCGGACCTCTCCGCCGGCTTGTCCGCGTCCGCGCCGGTCGGCGCCGCGGGCGCGGCCTGCGGGCCGGTGTCGGAGGGACGCCGGAACCACGCCGACTCGACCGAGGCGAAGATCGGCAGGAACTCCTCGCCCTGCTCCAGCGGCGACTCCTCCACCGACGGCAGCGGCCCCGCGGACGACGCGACGTCCTCGGACCCTCCCGCGGACGGCGCCGCGCCGGGGAAGGCGTTCGGCCCGGTGCTGGACGGGGAGAAGGCCGTCGGTCCCGTGCTCGACGTGGAACCCGGCTGAGGGAACGCCGTGGGTCCGGTGCTGGACGGGGAGAACGCGTTCGGGCCCGTGCTCGACGGCGAGAAGGCCGTCGGTCCCGTGCTCGACGTGGAACCCGGCTGAGGGAACGCCGTGGGTCCGGTGCTGGACGGGGAGAACGCGTTCGGGCCCGTGCTCGACGGCGAGAAGGCCGTGGGGCCCGTGGAGGCGCCCCGCCGCGGCAGCGCGTTCGGCCCGGTGGGCAGCGACGGCCACGAGTGCTCCGAGCGGTCGTCGCCGCTCCCGCTCGCCGCTCCGCTCTGCGATCCACTCAGGGATCCGCTCTGCGATCCGCTCAGCGACCCGCCGGGGGACCCGCTCCGGGGTCCGCTTTCGGAGAACGACGACGGCCACGACGACCCGGGCTGCTCGCCGAACGCCGGACGGGGCATGTCGCCCTCCGGCGCCCTCCCGGCGCGGCCCGGCATCGACTGCGGCCCCGTGTGCTCGCCGAACCCGCTCTCCCCGAACCCGCTCTCCCCGTAGGCGCTCTCTCCGTAGGCGCTCTCCGCGGGCGCGTCCACCGTCGGCGCGCCGAACGCGGCGAACCCGCCCGTGCCGCCGGCGCCGGCGCCGCTGAGCCCGTTCCCGCCGGGACCGTTCCCGCCGGCGGCCGAGGGCCTGCGGGCGCCGACGCCGCCCGCCGCGCCGTTGCCGGGGCTCCAGGGTTCGAACGAACCGCCCCCCGGCGCGGCGGGACCAAGCGGGTCCGGCTCGGCGAACGCCTGCCGCGCCGGCAGTCCTGACGCCGTCTGCCCGGCGGGTACGGAGGGACGCGGCATCATGGGCTGGTCGGCGTTGGAGATGAGCTGAGAGGGGAACAGCACCATCGCGATGACGCCCGCGCCGTCGCCCCGGCGCAGCTGCACGCGGATGCCGTGCCGCAACGCGAGGCGGCCGACCACGAACAGGCCCATCCGCCGGGACACCGAGACGTCGATCGTGGGCGGCTCGGCCAGGCGGCGGTTGATCTCCGCGAGCTCCTCCGGCGACATGCCGATGCCCGCGTCGGTGACGCCGAGCATCACGGCGCCGCCCTCGACGGGGCTGCTGGAGACGACCACCTTGGTGTTGCGCGGCGAGAAGGCGATGGCGTTCTCGACCAGCTCCGCGAGCAGGTGGACGACGTCGTTCGCGGCGTGCCCGGCGATCGCGATCGTCCGGGGGATCCGGACGACGACCCGCTCGTAGTCCTCGACCTCCGACAGCGAGGCGCGCACCACGTCGACCAGCCGGGCGGGCTGGCTCCGCTTGCGCGGCGGCTCGTGACCGGCGAGGACCAGGAGGTTCTCACTGTTGCGGCGCATGCGCGTGGCCAGGTGGTCCAGCTTGAAGAGGTCGGCCAGACGCCGGCCGTCCTCCTCGCCGCGCTCCAGGCCGTCGATCAGCGAGATCTGCCGCTCCACCAGCGTCTGCGTACGGCGGGAGAGGTTCACGAACATCGCGTTGACGTTGGCGCGCAGGCGGGACTCCTCGGCGGCCAGGCGCACGGCCTGCGTGTGGACCTCGTCGAAGGCCTGCGCCACCTCGCCGATCTCGTCGCTGCTGTCGACCGGGATCGGCTGCACGTGGGACTCGCGCTCGGGATCCTCGGACTCGCGCATCTGCCGGACGATGTCCGGCAGCCTCCGCCCCGCGATGTCCAGCGCCTCCGCCCGCAGGCGGCGCAGCGGCCGCACCATCGACCGCGCGATGAGCACGGTCGTGACGAGCACGAGCACGAGGAGCGCGAGGATCAGGCCACCGGCGATGAGGGCGTTGCGCTGCTCGACCGACTGCAGGTCGCGGGCGCGGCTCTGCACCAGCCCCGACACGCGGCCCTCGACGGCCGCCATCTGCTCGATCGCCTTCGTGCTGTCCTGGAACCACTGCTGGGCCGTCCTGTCCCTGCCCCGATAGCGGCTGAGGGACTGGTTCTGCAGGCCGAGCGTGAGCGCCCACGACTTGGTCAGCTCGCTGTTGACCACGTCCTTGTCGCCCAGAAGGGTGACCAGGCGGCTCGCCTCGGCCGCCGGGGCCTCGGTGTAGAACGTCGCCAGGGCGCTCTGCTGGCGCGACTGGGAGGCCAGGAAGTCCTGCAGCTCGAACGTGGTGAAGACCTGGTTGCGCTCCAGCAGCTCACGGGTGAGGGTGGCCCGCTGCACCGCCGACTCCTCCTTGGCGTGGGCCAGAGCGCTGAGGGCGCGGAGGTTGCCCAGGATCGCGGCGTTGTCGTCGTTGTTGCCCAGCTCGTCGTGCAGGCGCAGGACGTTGGCGATCACGGCGCTGTAGTCCTCCGGCGCACCGTTCTTGCGGATGCCCGTGAGGCTCGAGAGGCGGCTGGAGAGCTGCTGGGCCTGCTCCACCGCACGCGGGCCGTATTCCTCGTCGATGTCCTTGAGGTCGGCCTTCACCTGTGCGATGAGCGGGTCGACCGCCGCGCGCTGCTGGGCGCGGGTCACGACCGTCTCCCCGTCGATGTTGAACTTACGGCTGGTGTTGCCGCCCCAGACGAACAGGTCGCGTTCGAGAGCCAGCTGCTCGGCCAGATCCCGCAGGTGCACCGAGTATTCCGCCGCCGACCTGGTCCGCTGGTAGGCCGTCAGGCTGTCGATCGAACCCACGACGCGGACGCCGGCGAGGAGCACGGCCACGAGCGTCGGGGCGAGGATCAGCGCGGTCAGACGTGTGGGCACTCTCCAGTTGCGCGGCGAGAGACGACTCCGCCGCCTGCGGTTATCGGTATTCGACTGCTCCATGCTCACCGGCCCCGCCATCGTTCGGCCTGTCTTCACGCGTCTGGACAGCATGAAGTGACACAGCTGTATAAGCGGGGACAATTCGACCACAAGGTCACGATGGGGAGCGGCCCTACCCCTACCGCAGCACCCCAATTGTTACCAAGAGGTGAGGATCGTTACTTACGTCATCTGAGTGCCGCAAGCACATGCTCTCGCACCTGGATCCGCTGTTGCTCATCGAGAATGGGGCGGCCCGTACGATCCGCCACATAGAAGACATCCACCGCTTCTGCGCCCAGAGTCTCCACACGCGCGGCGCGTACGTCAAGGCCGCAGTCGCCGAACGCACGGCCGATCCGCCACAGCAGCCCGGGTCTGTCGTGCGCCCGCACCTCCACCACGCTGGCCGTCAGCGACGCGTCGTCCACCAGGGTGACCCGGGGCGGCGCGACCGGCACCCGGGACGGGCGCATCGACCTCGCCCGCCGGGCCAGGCGCTGCTCGATGTCGAGCCGGCCGGCCAGGACGAGGCGCAGATCGGCCTCCAGCGTCGCCGGGTCGGGCGGCGTGCCGTACTCGGGGACGACGACGAACTCGATGACCGCCGTCGACCCGGCCGACGCGGCGGAGGCGGAGCGGACCGCCATGCGGTGCGCCGCGAGCACCCCGGCCGCCCGCCACAGCAGGCCCGGCCGGTCGGGCGCGACCACGGTGACCGCGCTCCCGTTCACCCGCACCGCGCCGCCACCGTGCCGGGCGAGCGCCGCCTGCTCGGGGGAGAGCACCGGCGCGGGCATCGGAGGCGTGCCGGACAGCACCGACCGCACCCGCCGGACCAGGTCGGAGACCAGGGACGCCTTCCAGGAGTTCCACGCGGCCGGGCCGGTGGCGTTGCCGTCGGCCACCGCCAGCGCGGCCAGCAGTTCGAGCACCTCGCGGGACCCGATGGCCTCCGCGACCCTGGAGATGGTGACCGGGTCGTCCAGGTCGCGCCGGGTGGCGGTCTCCGGCAGCAGCAGGTGATGGCGCACCACGGTGGCGAGGACGTCCACGTCCGCCGGCGGCAGGCCCATGCGGGTGCCGATGTCCCTGGCCACGATCTCACCTGTGGTGGAGTGGTCGCCCGGCCAGCCCTTGCCGACGTCGTGCAGGAGCGCCGAGATCAGCAGCAGGTCGGGGCGGGACACCTCGCGGGTGAAGGCCGCGGCCCCGGCCGCGGTCTCGATGAGGTGCCGGTCCACGGTGTAGCGGTGCACGGGGTTGCGCTGGGGGCGGTGCCGCACACGCTCCCAGTCGGGGATGAGCTTCACGAGCACACCGGCCTGGTCGAGCTCCTCCCAGACCGGCACGGCCGCGCGCCCGGCGCCGAGCAGGGCGACCAGCGCGCCGCGCGCCTCCGGGGGCCATGGCACGGGCAGCGGCGGCGACTGCGCGGCGAGCGCGCCGACCGTCGCGGGCGCGAGCGGCAGCCCGGCCTCGGCGGCGGCCGCGGCGGCGCGCAGCACGAGCGTGGGGTCGGTGCGGGGGTTGACGCCGCGGGCCAGCACGACCTCGCCGCCGTGCTCCACCACACCGTCGGCGAGCGGCCTGCGGCCCCGGGGAGCGGGACCGGTGAGCAGCCGGTCGACCGTCCGCCAGGTGGCGTCGAACGCGTGGGAAATGGTGCGGCCCGCCTCGGCCAGGCGGCGCATCAGCGCCTCGGCGTCCAGCAGGCCCAGTGTGCCCGCGACCGCGTCCTGCTCCTGGAGCACCAGGCGGTCGGTGCCGCGCGCGGTGACGAGGTGCAGCCCGTGCCTGATGTCCAGCAGCAGCTCGTACGCCTCCCGGACCCGCGGGCCGGGGGCCGAGGCGACCCAGGCGGCGGCCACGGCCTGCATCGCCTGCACGTCGCGCAGCCCGCCCCTGGAGTCCTTGAGGTCCGGTTCGAGCAGGAAGGCCAGCTCGCCGCCGACCTCGGCGCGCTTGTCGGCCGCCGCGCGCAGCTCGGCCAGCCTGCGCCGGGAGTCGGCCCGCCACTCGGCGAGCACGGCCTCCCGCACGGATCTCGTCAGCTCGGGGTCCCCCACCACGTGGCGCGCCTGGATAAGGCCCAGCACGGCCTTGAGGTCCTCCCTGGCGACCTTCACCGCCTCGTCCACCGTACGGACCGAGTGGTCGAGGCCGATCCCGGAGTCCCAGATGGGATACCAGATGCGGTCGGCGATCCTCGCCACATCGTCGCGGCCGTCGTGCAGCAGGACCAGGTCGAGGTCGCTGCCCGGGGCGAGCTCGCTCCGCCCCAGGCTGCCGACCGCGACGAGGGCGACCCCGCTGATCCCGTTGGGAGCGGCCCCGCTGTGTCCGATTCCAGTGGGGCCGCTCCCGTGGGAGGCGGCGGGGCCGCGCTCGTCGGGGAAGCCGCCCTTCCCTCCCGATCCGCCCTCCCGCGCGTACGGCCGCGTGGCCGCCGTGCGGAACAGATCGGTGAGCCATCTGTCGATGTCCGCGGCCCTGTCCTTGCGGACCGCGGCGAACGAGCGCGCCTCCCCTCTCATCATCCGGTTACAGCGCCTCCGGCCCGCGCTCCCCGGTGCGGACCCGGACGACGGTGTCCACGGGGACCGACCAGACCTTGCCGTCGCCGATCTTGCCGGTCTGGGCCGCCTTGACGATGACGTCGATGACGTCCTCGGCGTCATCCTCCTCGGCGAGGACCTCGACCCGGACCTTGGGCACCAGGTCGACCTGGTACTCGGCGCCGCGGTAGACCTCGGTGTGGCCGCGCTGGCGGCCGTAGCCGCTGGCCTCCGAGACGGTCATCCCCTTGATGCCGGACTGCTCCAGGGCGGCCTTCACGTCGTCCAGTTTGAACGGCTTGATGACTGCGGTGATGAGTTTCATGCGTCGACCTTCTTCGCAGGCGCGGGCACGGGCCCGTTGACTGAGGCCACTCCCGAGGAGTGGACGGTGCCGAGGTCGTACCCGGTCTCGGCGTGGGTCGTGATGTCGATGCCGGTGACCTCGTCCTCCTGGTTGATCCGGAAGCCCATCGTCTTGTCGATGATCTTTCCGATGACATACGCCATGATGAAGGAGTAGAGGCCCACCGCGACAGGACCGAGGGCCTGCACGCCGAGCTGGGAAAGCGGGCCGCCGTAGATGAGGCCCTCGTTCTGGCCGTCCGCGAAGGGGTAGCGGGCGATGATGCCGAGGGAGACCGCGCCGATCGCGCCGCCGACCAGGTGCACGCCGACCACGTCGAGCGAGTCGTCGAAGCCGAGACGATACTTCAGGCCGACCGCGTACGCGCAGACCGCGCCGGCGACGAGGCCGAGTACGAGCGCCGCCCACGGGTCGATGAAGCCACAGGCGGGGGTGATGGCGACGAGGCCGGCGACGGCGCCGGAGGCGACGCCGAGGGTGGTGGAGTGGCCGTCGCGCAGCTTCTCCACCAGGATCCAGGCGCCGGCGGCGGCGGCCGTGGCGACCTGGGTGTTCATGAAGGCGAGGCCGGCGGTGCCGTCGACGGCGAGCTCGGAGCCCGCGTTGAAGCCGAACCAGCCGAACCACAGCAGGCCCACGCCGAGCAGGACCAGGGTCAGATTGTGCGGCCGCATCGGGTCCTTGCGCCACCCGGTGCGCTTGCCGAGCACCAGCGCCAGCGCGAGACCGGCGGCACCGGCGTTCACGTGGACGACCGTGCCTCCGGCGAAGTCCTCGATGCCGAGGTTCGCCAGCCAGCCGCCGCCCCAGACCCAGTGGGCCACGGGGAAGTAGACGATCGTCGCCCAGGCGAGGCCGAAGACGACCCACGCGCCGAACTTCGCGCGGTCGGCGATGGCGCCGCTGATGAGGGCCACGGTGATGATCGCGAAGGTGAGCTGGAAGGCCGAGAACACCAGGCTCGGCATACCGGTGCCGTCGTCCGCGGTGGGCGTGTCGATGAGGCTCTGCAGGCCGAGGGCGTCTCCCCCGCCCACGAGCTTGTTGATGAAGTTGTCACCGTCGCCGAAGGCGTCGAAGGCCAGCGAGTGGCCGTACAAGACCCAGGCGAGGGTGATGGTGATGATGCTGACGAACGACATCATCATCATGTTCAGGACGCTCTTCGCCCTGGTCATGCCCCCGTAGAAGAACGCGAGCCCGGGCGTCATCAGCAGCACCAGAGCGGTGGCTGTGATCATCCAGGCGGTGGTGCCGGTATCGATCTTCACCGACGCGGCCCTCCTTACATTTGGCGTGTGGCCGTTATCACTCCCGCAGTGACTTCCTCCCGGGCAACCTCGGCCGGCTGGCGCACTGACGTTGGCGACAGCGTGTTCTTCCGCCGTTTCAGCCCACGACCATGTGTGTTTCACATGTGTGAAACTCGCCACCACCGTGTTTCGGGCCGGTTTCGGACGTGCTGGGAACGACAAAACGCGCACCCGGAACGGATGCGCGTCGTCGGCCCTCCACTCGGGCCGACGCGACGGCCGACGCGACGGCCGCGAAGCGGCCGAGGGCTGCGTTCTATGCGTGCCCGTCCACGTCCGACGCCGCGGCGACGACCGATGAGACGCCTCCCCCGCCCCTGACCGATCTGCCGTCCTCGGCGTCGAATGCCCTGTTCACAGCAGTTCTCTGGCCGAGTCGTAGACCTTGCCCGGCGCGGCCATCAGCCGGCGGAGCTCGGTCTCGGTGAGACCGGCGGTGATCTTGTCTTCCAGGCTGCGGCGCTCGGCCTCGACCGGCTCCCGAAGCGCTCGGCCCGCGTCGGTCAGCCAGAGCCGCACGAGCCTGCTGTCACGTCGCGACGGCGGACGAGCAGCCCGGTGGCGCTCATCCGGGTGGCCATCGTCCGCGCCCCCGCCCGCGCGGCCGGCTTGCCCGCGAGCGCCGAGCGCGTGCCCGGCGACCTGGACGAGCCCTCGACGCTCGCTCCCGCCTTCGACGGCGTCGACCGGGTCTTCCTGCTCACCCCGGGCATCTGCGTGGACCAGGCCGCGAACGCCGTCACCGCCGCGCGCACCGGCCACGATCCTGCGTTCCGGCGGTTTCATGACCAATGTCCTGGAATGGGGGCCGCCCATCAGGAAGGAGGGGGTCGTCCTCGACGCGATCGGGCCGGGCCGGTCCGCGCCGATCGATCCGGCCGGCATCGCGGCCGTCGCCGCCCTCGTGCTGACCGAGAACGGCCATGAAGGCCAGACCTACACCCTCACCGGTGACGAGACATTCACCATCGCCGA
Source organism: Microbispora hainanensis (assembly GCF_006874475.1). Classification (GTDB taxonomy): domain Bacteria; phylum Actinomycetota; class Actinomycetes; order Streptosporangiales; family Streptosporangiaceae; genus Microbispora; species Microbispora hainanensis. Next base: position 157,447 of record NZ_VIRM01000012.1, on the reverse strand, counting down.
GCAGGTCGCGACCATCGCCGCCACCATCGGCCGTCGCATAGAGGTCCGTGCGGCGGCCACCCCCGAGGAGATCGTCCGGTCCCGCTACCCCGACGGCGCGCCGAAGCCCCTTGCCGACGCGATCCTCGAAGCCGCGGCGCTCATGCGCGCGGACACGGACGGAGTCCGCACCGGCACCGTGCACCACCTGCTCGGCCGCCGCCCCCGGACCTTCTCCGACTGGTGCGCCCGGAACGCTCACGCACTGCGGCTCGGCGGCGAAGCCGAGTAGAGGAGGCCGGCGGGCGGGGCGCGCCCCCTCTCCGCATGACGAACCGACGACGCTCACGGACGACCGCGGACGCCGGCCTTCGTCACCCGGGCGAGACCCCGGCCGAGGGCGGACCGCCGGTCAGGCGGCGCTGGCCATCTTGCGCAGCCGCACCAGCGCGTCGCGCTCGATGCGCCGGGCCCGGTCACGCCCGATGCCGTAGCGCTCTCCCACCTCGGTGAGGGTGTGCTCGCGGCCGTCCACCAGGCCGTAGCGCCAGCGCAGCATCTCGCGCATCTGGCCCTCCAGGCCGGTCAGCCACTCCTCAAGGCGCTCCTTCTCCAGCGTGGCCATGGCCTGCTGCTCGGGGTCCGCCCACGTCTCGTCGGCGATCATGTCGCCGAGCTCGGTCTCGTCCTCGTCGCCCACACCGAGCTGGAGGGAGACCGGGTCGGAGGCCCAGCGGCGCAGCTCCTGCACCCGCTCGATCGGCAGGTCGAGCACCTCGGCGAGGTCGGCGTCGGTCGGCTCCGCGTCGGACTCCGCCAGCATGTCCCTGCGCACCCGCATGAGCCGCGTCATCTGCTCGCCCGCGTGGGTGGGCAGCCGCACCGGCCGCGCCTGCTCGTGGATCGAGCGGCCCACCGACTGCCTGATCCACCACGTGGCGTAGGTCGAGAACTTGTATCCCCGGCGATAGTCGAACTTCTCCACGGCGCGGACCAGACCGAGGTTGCCCTCCTGCACAAGATCGATCAGCGGCATTCCCCGTCCGGAGTATTTCCTCGCGACCGCGACCACGAGACGCAGATTCGCCTGGATGAATTCGTCCTTCGCCCGCCGCCCCGAGATCGCGATGCGCTCCAGCTCCTCGTCGGTCGCGTTCGCGATCTTCGGCTCGGGCCGCCCGCTGTCGAGCAGCTGCTCGGCGAACAACCCCGCCTCGATGCGCTTGGCCAGCTCGACCTCCTGCTCCGCGGTCAGCAAGGGGACGCGGCCGATCTCGGCCAGATATGTCCCGAGCAGATCCCGGTCAGAGATGTGCTGTTCCTGCGTCCGATTCCCCGTCGCCATCCGATGGCACCTCGTTCCGCCGCCGCGATATGCAATATGTGAGCCGGTGAGCCGGACGTGTCCGCCCCGTTCGGCACGGTCCCCGGCTTCCTGCTTCTGACCCGGACAACGGCCGGTCCATGGCAAAGATTCCCCAAACGGATACGACCGGGGAATGGTTTCGTTTTCCTCCCTGAGGAGGATGCGCGGCCGGGAAGAAAGGCGTTTACCCAGTTTGCGGGGGTCTAAACGAGGCGACGCCCCATTTGCCACACCTGCGCCACCAGCGGCACTCCGGGCCGGTAGGCGAGGTGGACGTACGACGGCGCCTCCAGGATGACGAGGTCCGCGCGGGCGCCGGCGCACAGGGTGCCCACGTCGGTGCGCCGCAGCGCCCGCGCCCCGCCGCGGGTGGCCGCCCGCACGGCCTCGAGCGGCGTCATGCCCATCTCGCGTACGGCCAGGGCGACACAGAACGGCATCGAGGTGGTGAACGAGGAGCCCGGGTTGCAGTCGGTCGCCAGGGCCACCGTGACGCCCGCGTCGAGCAGCCGCCGCGCGTCCGGGTAGGGCGACCTGGTGGAGAACTCCGCGCCCGGCAGCAGGGTGGCGACCACCCCGGAGGCGGCCAGCGCGTCCACGTCGGCGTCGGTGAGATGGGTGCAGTGGTCGGCGGAGGCCGCCCCCATCTCGCAGGCCAGCCGCACGCCCGGCCCCGGTCCGAGCTGGTTGGCGTGGACCCTGAGCTGCAGCCCGGCCTTGCGGCCCGCCGCGAGCACCTCCCTGCTGTGCTCCTCGCCGAACGCGCCGCGCTCGCAGAACACGTCCACCCACTTGGCGTACGGCGCGCACGCTTCCAGCATCGGGCCGGTCACGAGCCGGACGTAGTCGTCGGCGCACGTCTCCGGCGGCACGACGTGCGCCCCGAGGAACGTGGTCTCCTCGGTGAACTGGCAGGCGATCTCCAGGCTGCGGCGCTCGTCGTCCACGGTCAGGCCGTAGCCGCTCTTGATCTCGAACGTCGTGGTGCCCTGCATGGTCATCTCGGAGACCAGCAGCGCGGTCGTGGACACCAGCTCGGGGATGGTGGCCCGGCGGGTGGCGGCGACGGTCGAGCGGATGCCGCCGGCGGTGTAGGGCTGTCCGGCCATCCGCGCGGCGAACTCCTCGGTGCGGTCGCCGGCGAACACCAGGTGCGCGTGGCTGTCCACGAACCCCGGGACGACCGCGCGTCCCTCCACGTCGACCTGCTCGTCGGCGGCCGGGGCGTCGGCGGACCGGCCGATCCACCTGATCACGCCGTTCTCCGCCACCAGCGCGGCGTCCTGGATCTCCTCCCGCTCGGGGTCCGCCGTGTACAGCGATCCGATCCCCGTGAAAACGACTGATGTCATGCCGCTCGGCCCCACGTTTCCTGATCCTCGCCACCCCGCGAACGGCGCAAACCTCACCGGTTGAGCGGGGCGAGCGCGTCGCCCAGCAGCGCGCCGACGTCACCGAGCACGTGCCGTCCGTCCTCCACGATCCGCCGCCCGCCCGCCACCACCGAGTAGACGTCGGCGGAGGTGGCGGCGAACACCACCGCCTCCACCGCCGTCGCCTTCGTGGCTCCGGCCGTACGGACCGAGTCGAGCCGGACGGAGACGAGGTCGGCCCAGGCCCCGGGCACCAGGCACCCGGCGTCGGGGAAGCCCAGCGACGCCTGCCCGACGGCGGTCGCGGCGTTCAGGAGCTGCTCGGCGTGCCAGTGCCCGCGCTCGCCGGTGACCAGCCGCTCGTCCAGCTCCACCGCCCTGGCCTCCTCGAACAGGTCGATGACCGCCTGGCTGTCGCTGCCGAGCGTGACGGGCGATCCGGCGTCCAGCAGCCTGCGGGCGGGGCCGACGCCGTCGGCGAGGTCGCGCTCGGTGGTGGGGCACATGCACACGTGGGTGGTGGAGCCGCCGAGCAGCGCCACGTCCACGTCGGACAGGTGGGTGGCGTGCACCGCGGTCGAGCGCGGTCCGAGCACACCGTGCTCGTGCAGCACCTGCACCGGCGTGGCCGAGTAGAGCTCGACGCACGCCTCGTTCTCCGCCGGCTGCTCGGAGACGTGCGCGTGCAGCGGCGCGGTGTGCCGGTGGGCGAAGTCGACGACCACGGGCATCTGCTCGGGCGGCACCGCGCGCACGGAGTGGATGGCCGCGCCGATCTCCACGTCCTCCTCGCCCTCGTGCGCCCGGGCGAGGTCGTCGGCCCTGGCCGCCCATCGATCGGCGTCCCCGTCGCCGAAGCGCATCTGGGTGCCGGTGAGGGCGTCGCCGATGCCGCCGGTCAGATAACAGGTGTCGAGCAGGGTGATGCGCAGCCCGGCCCTCCTGGCCGCCTCGACCAGCACGTGGCCCATCGCGTTCGGGTCGGCGTACGGCCGGCCCCCGGGGGCGTGGTGCAGGTAGTGGAACTCGGCCACGGTGGTGATCCCCGCGAGCGCCATCTCGGCGTACGTCGCGGTGGCCAGGGCGAGGTAGCTGTCCGGGTCGAGCGCCTCGGCGACCGCGTACATCCGCTCGCGCCAGGTCCAGAAGCTGCCGCGGCCGGTCTGGGTGTGGCCGCGCAGGGCCCGGTGGAAGGCGTGGGAGTGACAGTTGGCCAGGCCGGGCAGGGTGATCCCGGCCAGCCGTACGGCTCCGGGGGGAGGCGCCGCCTCGGGCCTGACCTCGACGATGCGGCGGCCCTCGACGCCGACGACCACACTCTGCACGATCTCGCCGGGCGGCAGCCACGCCATCTCGCACCAGTAAGTCACGTGCACCGGTCCTCCAGATGGGCGGCATGGCGGTGATGCCACTGTAATGAACATCCGTCCCCCGCGCCTCGGGGGGGCGTCAGCGGGTCGGTCCCCCAGCCGGCCGCACGGTGATCTCGGTGACGTGGGCGTCGGGCGTCGCCGTCAGCGCGGCCAGCACGGCCCGCGCCACCGATTCCGGCTCCAGGTATTTTCCCGGCTCGTACGGCCCTCCTTCCTGGGCCCGGATGCGTCTTTGCATGTCCGTGTTCACCCGCCCGGGGAAGATCGCGGTGACCCGGACGCCGTTGGCGTGCTCCTCCTCGCGCAGTGTGTCGCCGAACGCGCGCAGGGCGAACTTGCTCGCGGCGTAGGCGCCCCAGTTGGCGTTGGCCCGCTGCCCGGCCCCCGAGTTGATCAGCACGACGTGCCCGCGTGCCGCCCGCAGCGCGGGCAGCAGCAGCCGGGTCAGCTCGGCGACCGCGACGACGTTGACCTCCAGCAGCCGCCGCCACTCGCGGGCGGGGGTGTCGGCCAGGGGCCCGACGCTGGCGACGCCCGCGCTGTGGACCAGCAGGTCGAGCCGGTCGATCCCCTCCACGTCCGCAGGGGTGAGCTCGGTCAGCTCCACCGCCCAGGGGCGGGCGGCGGGCAGTTCCGCGCACAGCGCGTCGAGCGCCGTGCCGTCCCGGCCGCCCAAAAAGAGGTCGTAGTCGGAGGCGAGGGCACGGGCGATCGCCGCCCCCACGCCCCGCGAGGCGCCGGTGATCAGAGCCGTGGGTCGCATGGACCTCACCTTAGAGCGCCGCGCGGATCTTGCCGCACACCGCGTGCCGGGTTTCTCCGCCGAAAGTGATCATTGAGCGCGGGACCGGGTAGCGGGTGAAGCATGGCGGGGCGCCCCGGCATGACCGGGACGCCCCGCCTCCGACCCGGGTCACCGGACGCGCCCGCACGCGCGATGGCACCGGCAACCGGGCGGTGGTGAAGGAGAGGTTACGCACCACCGACCTTCCCGGTCTCCGGTCGAAAGAAGCTGTGGCCCGGTGTAAGGGCTGCTCACGGCTTCGCCATCGGCGTCTGCGGAGATCACGGGCGCCGGCCGGGCGGAGATCGCCGGGCGCCGGTCAGGACGAGACGAGGAACTGCGTGGCGGCCAGCTCGCGGTAGAGCTCGTCGGCCGAGACCAGCTCGTCGTGGGTGCCCCAGGCCCGCACGCGGCCGGCCTCCATCACCACGATCCGGTCGGCGCCGGTCACGGTGGACAGGCGGTGGGCGATCACCAGGACCGTCGTCTCGCGCGCCACCTCCGCCACGACCTCCCGCAGCCGCATCTCGTTGACCGCGTCGAGCTGGGAGGTCGCCTCGTCCAGGAGCAGCAGCCTGGGTTTGCGCAGCAGCGCCCTGGCGATGGCGACCCGCTGCCGCTCGCCGCCCGACAGCAGCACGCCGCGATGGCCGACCGGCGTCTCCAGTCCCTCGGGCAGCCGCGCGACCAGGTCGTCCAGGCGCGTACGGGCGAGGGCGCGGGCGACCTCCTCGTCGGTCGCTCCGGGCGCGCCGAAGACGAGGTTCTCCCGCAACGTCCCCGCGAGCACGGGGGCGTCCTGCTCGACGTAGCCGAGCATGGCCCGCAGCTCGCCGAGCGGCCAGTCGCGGATGTCGCGCCCGCCGACGGTGATCGTCCCCTCCTGCGGCTCGTAGAACCGCTCGACGAGGCCGAACACCGTCGACTTGCCCGCGCCCGAAGGGCCGACCAGCGCGGTCATGCCGCCGGCCGGCACCTCGAACGTCACGCCCTGGTGGACCACCGGCCGGTCGTCGCCGTAGCGGAAGACGACCTCGGAGAACGTCACCCCGACCGGCTCGCCCCCCGCCCGCGCCGCCGGGGCCGCGGGCTCGGTGCGCAGCGTGGTGATCTCCTGGATGCGGGTCACCGCGGCCAGGCCGTTCTGGATCTGCGTGAGGCTCTGCACGATCTGGCCGATCGGGGAGACCAGGTAGAACAGGTACATGAGGAACGCGATCAGGGTGGAGATCTCCATCTCCCCCGAGGCGACCCGGGCGCCGCCGACCCCCAGCACCGCGAGGAACGCGAGCTGGATCGACATCCACGCGCCGATCCCGGCCAGCGAGGTCCACGCGGCGGCGGCCACGCCCCGGTCGCGCGCCTCGGCGGCGGCCGTGCCCACCGCCGCGATCTCCCGCGTCTCCGCGCCGCTGGCCTTGACCGTACGGAACGCCTGGAGGGCGCGGTCGAGCATCGAGCCCATCTCGCCGAGCGCCACCTGCGCCTGAAGGGACGCGCGGCGGATGCGCGGGGCGATGACCACGCCCAGGAGCCCGACCAGCGCGACGACGGCGAGCGTGACGACCAGCAGCAGGCCGTCCATGATCGCCATCATCACGGCGGCGCCCAGGAACGTGAACACCGAGCCGACCAGCGAGGCCAGCGCGTCCGTGCACACGGCCCGCAGCAGAGTGGTGTCGGAGCTCACCCGCGACAGCAGGTCGCCGGGCTTGAGCCGGTCGACGTCGGAGACCGTGAGCCGCAGGATGCGGTCGACCAGGCCCCGGCGCGAGTCGAGCACGATGGTCTCGCCCATCCGCTCCAGCAGGAACCGCCCGGCCGCCGAGATCAGCGCCCCGGCCAGGACCGCGGCCGACAGCCCGAGCACGGGGCCCGCCAGCGCGCCGCCCGCGCCGAACGTGTCGATCACCCGCTTGGCCATGACCGGCATGGCGAGCCCGGTGAGGCTGCCGACGAGGCTGAGCAGGCCGCCCAGCAGCAGCACCCGCCGGTGGGGCCGCACCTGGTCGAGCAGCAGCCGCCAGGCGGCGCGCTCCCCCAGCGACGCCTTCGGCCGTGGCGCGGGCCGTCCTCCGTCAGGGCCGTCGCCCTCCGTCCCCATGGAGCCCCCTCCGCGAGCACTGCGCACGGACCGGGCGCGCCGACCCTGTGCCCGGGCCCTGCGCAGCCTGTGCGCGATCTGCCGGAGACCCTAATTCACCGGAAACGCCGGTGCGCGCGGGGATTTCGGCCTCGTGGATCAGTCCAGGCCGGGGACGTCCAGGTCGAACTCGGCGTCGCCGTCGTCGACGCGGCGCAGTTTGATGTCCTCCGCCCAGGCGTACGCGAAGCGGCGTACGGCGGCGACGCCCTCCTCGTCCAGGCCGCCGAACGCCTCGTCGGCAAGCAGGTCGACGGTCTCCAGCCGCTCGACCAGGTCCTCGACCCGCCACTCGTCGTCGTAGCGCGCGCCGAGCCGTTCGAGCAGGCGGAAGGAGTAGAGGCCGGACACCGAGGCCACGTCGGCGAAGTCGCGCGGCAGGCCGCGGTCCTGCAGGGCGCGGACCTTGAGCCCCACGGCGTCGTCCAGGCCGAGCACCCGGCAGGGGCCGATGTCGGCGGGCCGGTCGCGCAGCGGCTCGCGGAGCAGGGCGACCTCGCACGACTGGCCGGTGATCTCGTCGGTGACGACGACGCGGCCGATGCGGGCGCCGGCCTCGCACACCTCGGCCGACAGGCCGGTGCTCCCGAACGCCTCGGCCAGTGCCCGGCCGGCCTCCTCCAGCGGCGCCTCGGCACCGGTGGCGAAGGTGAGGTCGTCGACCGGCCTCGACGTGCACCCGTGCGCCAGCAGCGCGTAGCCGCCGGCGAGCAGCAGGCCGTAGCGGTCGAGGACCGGCCGCGCGTCCTCGATGAGGCGCAGGTGGAACGGGGGCGCCGGGAAGGCGCAAGACGCGGTCACCACATCAGTATCGCCCGCGCACCCACCGTGATGATCCCTCATCCCGGCACTCCATAGGTCAGGCGGATGTGCCGGGTGGTGTCCATGATCGCGTACCAGGTGAGGCACAGGTCGGCCTCGGCCTCCTCCGCGCGTGCCTCCGCCGCCATGAGGCGATCCCCCGTCAGCAGCGCCGCCTCCCTTTTGAGCTGTGCCGCCATCCGCTGGAACACGAACCGCTCGCGAGACTCCATTACCGCCCCTCCCGCCCCCCAACAGTTCTTACCTGGGGTGAAATACCCACAGAACCGGCCGAAATGCTCTTCCTGTGAGCGGCATCGGCGGTTCGTCAGTGGGCGCGCGGCCGGCCCGACCGCCAGGGACGCCCGGGGTGCTCCGCCCCCTGACGGGGACGGGGGGACACGACCCGCCGCCGGAGGTGCCGGTCGGGCAGCGCGGGCGCGGGCAGGTCGTGGCGGCCGGAGACGAACTCCTGCACCGCGATCTTCGCCCGGATGACCGGGCGGCGCCAGCGATCCTCCCGGTGGACCGCCTTGGCCATCAGGCGCGGCCGGGGCCTCCGGGCCCGGTCCGAGTAGCACCAGCGGGCCCAGGGCGAGCCGGGACGGGCCACCCGCACCGCCCCCACGTACAGCAGCGGCGGCACGAACAGGCCCAGCAGGCCGCTCCAGATCTTCCCCTTGAGCAGGGTGATCACGGCGAAGACGAGGTTGACGAAGAGGAAGACGAGAGCCGTCCAGTGGCCGCCGTCCGCGCCGTTCCAGGCGAGCGGGCGCAGCCCGAGCAGCAGCAGGCCGGTGGCGGCGATCGCCACGAAGACCGCGTCGACGGAGGTGCGGCCCTCCTCCTGCCAGTAGACGTCGCGCAGGTGCAGGATCAGCGCGAACTCGTCGAGCACGAGGGCGGCGCCCACGCCGAACACGGCCGCGGAGAACGAGTACCACCCCGTGGACACGTCCGACAGGACCAGCCCGGCCACCCCGCCGAGCAGCGTGAGCACCACGCCGAACACCACGTGGTGGATGTGCATCTCGCCCACGCTGACGTTGCCGAGCCACCGCACCCGTGCCCTGATCAGCCGTACGTTCACCCGCGTGAAGACGAACGCCGTGATCAGCGCGACGAAGAAGCAGAACAGCGGCAGGCGGTGCGCCTCGATAATGCGTTCGTGAAACCAGCTGGACATCAAGCGATCCCCCGGCCTCCGATGGTACGGCGCGGAGGAAGTGGTCAGGCGAGAAAGCCGCGCAGCAGGGCCGCCGTGCCCTCCAGGTGCTCGGCCACCGCCCGTTCGGCCGCCTCGGGGTCGCCGTCCAGGATCGCGGCGGCGATGGCGGCGTGCTGCACCGCGGCGTGCTCGATGTTGGGCCGCAGCACGGGGATCGCGTTGAGCAGGTCGGTGACCCGCAGCCGGGCGTCGGCGCACGCGGCGGCCAGCAGCGGCGAGCCGCTCAGCTCCGCGATCGCCAGGTGGAACGCGATGTCCATCCTGCGATAGTCGGCCGGCGCCGCGTCGTTCACCCCGGCCAGCCGGGCGGCGAGCGTCTCCCGCTGCCCGGGGGACAGCTCGGCGGTCGCGAGCACCCGGGCCGCGCCGCACTCGACGGCCAACCGGAACGTCAGGGCGTCTTCGAGGTCGTCCTCTCCCATGCGGGTGACGGCCCTGCGCAGGTCGCCCTTGCGCGGGCTCGGCGGCTGGTAGACGACGAAGGCCCCGCCATACCGGCCACGCCGTACGTCGAGATAGCCGGCCTCCTGCAGCGCGCGGATCGCCTCGCGCAGCGTGACCCTGCTGATGCCGAGCCGGGAGGCCAGCTCGCGCTCCGCCGGGAGCTTCTCGCCATAGGGGACGACGCCGAGCTTGATGGCCTGGAGCAGGCGCTCGACGGTCTCCTCGAACGCGTTGCCCGCCCGCACGGGCCGCAGCAGCGACACCGCGCCGGTGATCCCCACGACCGCGTCCCGGGACGCGGGCTCGGCCGGGGTCCGGGAACGGGAGACGGACGCCTCCGCCGGGGTGATCTCCATGCGCATCGTCCCTCCACCCGTCACAGCGGGTCCCCCGTCCCTGTGATCGAGGTTAATCCCCTCGGGCATTGTTGACGACGAGGGGAACATGGTGCTTGCATGCCCTCAATGGTCTGATTCCAGACTTTTGGACGGGAGGCACCGTGCTCAGCGTGGATCGACTCCGCGATGACGTCGAAGCGGGCCGCGTGGACACGGTCCTGCTCGCGGTCACCGACATGCAGGGGCGGCTGCAGGGCAAGCGGCTTTCGGCGCGGTACTTCCTGGAGGAGGTGCTGAGCCACGCCGCGGAGGGCTGCAACTACCTGCTCGCGGTGGACGTCGACATGAACACCGTGGACGGCTACGCGATGTCGTCCTGGGAGCGCGGCTACGGCGACTTCGTCATGCGGCCCGACCTGTCGACGCTGCGCCGCGTGCCCTGGCACGAGGGCACCGTGCTGCTGCTCGCCGACCTGGTGTGGGAGGACGGCGCCGACGTCGTGGCCTCCCCCCGGCAGATCCTGCGCCGCCAGCTCGCCCGGCTCGCCGAACGCGGCTGGACCGCGTACGTCGGCACCGAGCTGGAGTTCGTCGTCTACGACGACAGCTACGAGCAGGCCTGGCAGCGGGGCTACCGCGACCTGACCCCGGCCAACCTCTACAACGTCGACTACTCGCTGCTCGGCACCTCCCGCATCGAACCGCTGCTGCGCAAGATCAGGCTCGGCATGGAGGGCGCCGGGCTGTACGTCGAGTCGGCCAAGGGCGAGTGCAACCTCGGCCAGCACGAGATCGCCTTCCGGTTCGCCGACGCGCTGACCACCTGCGACAACCACGTGTTCTACAAGAACGGCGCCAAGGAGATCGCCGCCCAGGACGGCAGGTCGATCACCTTCATGGCCAAGCCGAACCAGCGCGAGGGCAACTCCTGCCACATCCACATCTCCCTGCGCGACGCCGACGGCACCCCCGTGATGGCGGGCGGCGAGCCGTACGGGCTGTCGGAGACCGGGCGGCGGTTCATCGCCGGTCAGCTCGCGGCGATGCGCGAGCTGACCCTGCTCTACGCGCCCAACATCAACTCCTACAAGCGGTTCGTGCCCGGCAGCTTCGCGCCCACGGCCGTCAAGTGGGGCGTGGACAACCGCACCTGCTCGCTGCGGCTGGTCGGCCACGGCCCCTCGCTGCGGATCGAGAACCGGGTGCCGGGCGGCGACGTGAATCCCTACCTGGCGGTCGCCGCCATGATCGCGGCGGGGCTGTGCGGCATCGACGACGGGCTGGAGCTGGAGGAGCCGTTCACCGGCAACGCGTACGATTCCGGGGCCGAGCGGGTGCCCGCCACGCTCCGCGACGCCCTGGCGCTGTGGGAGGGGTCGCCGACCGCCGAGGAGGCGTTCGGCAAGGACGTGGTCGCGCACTACGCCAACAACGCGCGGGTCGAGCTGGCCGCCTTCGACGCGGCGGTCACCGACTGGGAGCTCTATCGGGGGTTCGAACGGCTGTGAAGATAGTCAATCCGGCGACCGAAGACGTGGTCGCCGAGGTCGAGATGGCGGACGCCGCCGAGGTGGACCGGGCGGTCGAGCGGGCCGTACGGGCCTTCCCGGCGTGGCGGGCGGTCGCCCCGGGCGAGCGGGCCCGGCTGCTGCGCCGCTTCGCGCAGGTCGTGGAGGACCACGCGGAGGAGCTGGCGCGGCTGGAGATCGCCAACGCCGGGCACACGATCGGCAACGCCCGCTGGGAGGCGGGCAACGTCCGCGACGTGCTGAACTTCTACGCGGGCGCGCCCGAGCGCGATCACGGCAAGCAGATCCCGGTGCCGGGCGGGGTGGACGTCACGTTCGCCGAGCCGCTGGGCGTGGTCGGGGTCATCGTGCCGTGGAACTTCCCGATGGTCATCATGACCTGGGGAGTCGCCCCGGCCCTGGCCGCCGGCAACACGGTGATCGTCAAGCCGGCCGAGTGGACGCCGCTGACCGCGCTGCGGCTGGCCGAGCTCGCCCTGGAGGCCGGGCTGCCCGAGGACGTGCTGCAGGTCGTGCCCGGCGAGGGTGAGGTGGCCGGCGCCCGGCTCGTCGAGCACCCGGACGTCCGGAAGATCGTGTTCACCGGCTCGACGGAGGTCGGCAAACTGATCGGCGCCAAGGCCGCCGAGCAGGTCAAGCGGGTGACGCTGGAGCTGGGCGGCAAGAGCGCCAACATCGTCTTCGCCGACGCCGACCTCGCCCGGGCGGCGGAGTCCGCCCCGATGGCGGTCTTCGACAACTCCGGTCAGGACTGCTGCGCCCGCTCGCGCATCCTGGTGGAGCGTTCCGTCTACGACGACTTCCTCGCACGGCTCGCCGAGGCGGTGCGCGCGGTGCGGGTCGGCGACCCGAACGACCCGGCGACCCAGATGGGCCCGCTGATCAGCGCCGAGCACCGGGAGCGCGTCGCGTCGTTCGTCACCCGGGCCGACGTGTACGCCGCCGGGTCGTGCCCGGCGGGCCCCGGCTTCTGGTTCCCGCCGACCGTGCTTGCCGGGTCGTCCTCGGAGTCCTTCCGCAGGGCGTTCACCGAGGAGATCTTCGGGCCCGTGGTGTCGGTCGTGCCGTTCGAGGACGAGGCCGACGCCGTGCGGATCGCCAACGACACGGCGTACGGCCTGTCGGGGTCGATCTGGACCCGCGACGTCGGCCGGGCGCTGCGCGTGGCGCGGGCCGTCGAAGCGGGCAACCTGTCGGTGAACTCGCACTCCAGCGTCCGCTACTGGACCCCGTTCGGCGGCTTCAAGCAGTCGGGCCTCGGCCGGGAGCTCGGCCCGGACGCCCTGTCGGCCTTCACCGAGACCAAGAACGTCTTCATCTCGACGGAGTAGATCAATGCAGCGTTTGCAGGACCGCGTCGCCGTCATCACCGGCGCGGGCAGCGGCATCGGCCTGGCCACGGCCCGCCGGTTCGCCCAGGAGGGCGCCAAGGTCGTGGTGGCCGACCTCGACGAGGAGGCCGGCGCGAAGGCGGCCGCGGAGGTCGGCGGCCTGTTCGTCAAGGCCGACGTGGCGAACGAGGACGACGTGACCCGGATGTACCGGACCGCGTTCGAGGAGTTCGGCAGCGTCGACATCGCGTTCAACAACGCGGGCATCTCGCCGCCGGACGACGACTCCATCCTGGAGACCGGCCTCGACGCCTGGCGCCGGGTGCAGGAGGTCAATCTCACCAGCGTCTACCTGTGCTGCAAGCACGTGATCCCGTACATGCGGCGGCAGGGCAAGGGCTCGATCGTCAACACCGCGTCGTTCGTCGCGGTCATGGGCTCGGCCACGTCGCAGATCTCCTACACCGCCTCCAAGGGCGGCGTGCTCGCGATGAGCCGCGAGCTGGGCGTCCAGTTCGCCCGCGAGGGCATCCGGGTCAACGCGCTGTGCCCCGGACCTGTGGACACCCCGCTGCTGCGGGAGCTGTTCGCCAAGGACCCCGAGCGCGCCCAGCGCCGTCTCGTCCACGTGCCGATCGGCCGTTTCGCCCGGGCCGAGGAGATCGCCGCGGCGGTCGCGTTCCTCGCCTCCGACGACGCGTCGTTCATCACCGCCTCGGAGTTCCTGGTCGACGGCGGCATCTCCGGCGCGTACGTCACTCCGCTGTAAGGGGGTATGCCATGGCCCGTCCCGTGATCGGCGTGACGTGCTACGTCGAGCCGGCGAGGTTCACCGTCTGGGACATGCCGGCGGCGCTGCTGCCGTACATGTACGTCGACCACATCGCGCGGGCGGGAGGCCAGCCGGTCATCCTGCCGCCGGCCGGGGAGCCCGCCGCGCTGGTGGAGCGGCTGGACGGGCTGATCATCGCGGGCGGGGGCGACATCGACCCCGCCCGCTACGGCGCGGCGCCCGCGGAACAGACCGGATATGTCAGGGAGTTCCGCGACGAGGCGGAGTTCGGGCTGATGGAGGCGGCGCTGCGCACCGGCCTGCCGTTCCTCGGCATCTGCCGGGGCCTGCAGGTGCTCAACGTTGCGCTGGGCGGCACCCTCCACCAGCACCTGCCCGGCGTGGTCGGCCACACCGCCCACTCCCCCGCGCCCGGGACGTTCGGCCGCCTCCCCGTACGGCTCTCGCCGGGGTTGGCCAAGATCTACGACGGCGAGGAGCTCACGCCCGCCCACTATCATCACCAGGCGATCGACCGCCTGGCGGACGGGCTGGAGGTCACCGCCCGCTCGGACGACGGCACGATCGAGGCCGTCGAGGTCACGGGCGCGGCGTTCGCCCTGGCCGTCCAGTGGCACCCGGAGGCCGACGAGGACGGCCCGCTGTTCCACGCCCTGGTGGCCGCCGCCCGCCGCTGAGCCGCCGCCTTTTCCAAGGTCGCCCGGCCGCTTTTCCAGGGTTGCTTGGCCGCTTTTTCAGGGCCGCGGGATTGAAGCCGGTCACAAGCGATGGACAAGCCTCCTGGCCGACACTCCGTGGACCATGAGGCTCAATCGCGGCACAGCTTTCAGCAGGGTTCCGGTCGTCCACCAGCGCACCCCCACCGAGTGCGGCCCCGCCTGCCTCGCCATGGTCCTCGGCGCGTACGGGCACCACGTGGAGGTGCGCGAGCTCGCCGAGGAGCTGGGCGCCGGCCGTGACGGCACCTCGGCGCTCACCCTGATCAGGGCGGCGAGGCGGCGAGGGCTGGAGGCGCGGGCCTTCTCCCTGCCTCCCGAGGGGCTGGCACACGCGCCGCTCCCGGCGATCGCGCACTGGAAGGGCGACCACTACGTGGTCGTCGAGCGTCACGGGCGCGGCGGGATCACGATCGTCGATCCCGAGACGGGCCGCCGTCGCGTCGCCGCCGCCGACCTCGCCCGGGACTACAGCGGCATGCTGCTCGTCTTCACCCCGGGCCCCGGATTCCGGCGGACCGCGCGCCCCCGGCGGGGCCGCTGGTGGCGGTGGCCGGCCGCCGTCGCCTTCGCCGGCCGCCGTCGGCTGCTCGCGCTGCTGGTGGCGCTCAGCGTCGTCATGCAGGCGTTCGGCTTCGCCCTCCCGGCGCTGACCGAGCTGGTCGTCGACCGGGTGCTGCCGGCCGGCGACCACGACCCGCTGGCCGTCGCGGGCCTCGGGGTGCTCGGCCTGGTCGCCGCGTACGGACTGGTCCGGGCGCTGCGCGGATACGCCATGGTCGCGCTCAGGGCGAGCGCGGACGGCGAGCTGGTCCGCGTCACGGGCGAACGGCTCCTCGCGGCGCCTTACCGGTTCTTCGCCCTGCGCGGCTCCGCCGACCTGGTCAACCGCGTGCTGGCGACCTCCCTGATCCGCGAGGTCCTCACCAACCAGGTGACGCTCGCCTTCCTGGAGGCCCCGCTGGCCCTGGGATACGTGATCGCGATCGGCGTGCGCAGCCCGCTGATCGGCGGCTGCCTGGTCGCGTTCGCCCTCGCCCAGGCAGGCCTGCTGCTCCTCACCCGCCGCCGCGTCGGCGACCTGGCCCACCGCGAGACGGAGGCCCGCAACGACCTGCAGAGCAGGCTGATCGAGGGCCTGCGCGGCATCGAGACGGTCAAGGCCTCCGGCTCCGAGCCGCGCATCGCGGACCGATGGGCGACCGCCGTCGCCGTCGTCGCCGAGCGGTCGGGGCGAAGCGGCCGGGCGCAGGCCCTCCAGGAGGCTCTGCTCGGGGCCCTGCAGTTCGCCGCCCCGCTCACCCTCGTGTGGACGGGCGCCCGCCAGGTGGCGGACGGCACGCTGACGCTCGGCGGGATGCTCGCACTGCAGGCCCTGGCCGGCGCCGCGCTCGCCCCGCTGAGCTCGCTGATCGCCGGTCTGCAGGCCGTACAGGTCGTCCGGCCGCACGTGGAGCGCCTGGCCGACGTGTGGCACGCCGCGCCCGAGCCCGTTCCCGCCGCCCCGGTCACCCGTACGCTCAGCGGACGGATCGAGCTGGACGGCGTCGGCTTCCGCTATGGCCCCGACAGCCCGTGGATCGTGCGGGACGTCACGGTCACCGTGCGTGCCGGGCAGAAGGTCGCGCTGGTCGGCGCCTCGGGCTCCGGCAAGACCACCCTGGCCCGGCTGATCCTGGGGCTGCTCACGCCCGGCGAGGGCGAGATCCGCTACGACGGCGTGCCCGCCGCCGCCTTCGATCCCCGCGCCCTGCGCCGCCAGTTCGGCGTGGTGCCGCAGGAGCCCGTCCTCTTCCACGGCACGATCTTCGACAACATCGCGCTCAACGTCCCCTCCGCCACCCCGGAACAGGTGGAACGGGCGGCCCGGGCGGCCCGCCTGCACGAGGAGATCGCGGCCATGCCGATGGGCTACCACACGCTGCTCACCGACGGCGGCGGGCTGTCGGGCGGGCAGCGCCAGCGGCTCGCGCTCGCCCGCGCCCTGCTGTCGGAGCCGAGGATGCTGCTGCTCGACGAGGCCACGAGCCACCTCGACACCGCGACCGAGGCCGCGATCGAGGAGAGCCTGCGCCGCTTCGCGGGCACCCGCGTCGTCATCGCCCACCGGCTGAGCACCGTGCGCGACGCCGACCTCATCCTCGTGCTGGACCGGGGCCGGATCGTGGAGGCCGGCGGCCGGGACGAGCTGCTCGACCGCGACGGGCACTACGCCCGCCTCGTCGCCGCGCAGCGGCTGGGCGCCTGACCTTCGCGAGCTGCGGCTAAAGCCGGCCGCAAGTCGCTTACCTCTCTCACGCAATCCGGTTCCAAGACCACCACGAAAGGCTCTGGGACACGGGGGGAGCCACCCGGCTCCCGACTCGACGGAAGGAGAAGACGATGAGCGGACAGCTCAGGACCGAGCTGCGCGACCTCTCCGAGGTGGGCGCCGAGCTGGACGAGAGCCGCCTGGAGGGCATCACCGGCGGGATGCAGGACCCCATGGCCGCACGCACGCGGTCCGGCGCCGGCTACGACGACTACCTGTGCTGAGGGAGGGGTCATGACGTCTCGCACCGTTCGCACGGTCCTCACCGCCATCGACGCCGTGGGCGAGGAACTGGACGAGGAGCGCCTGCGCGGCGTGACCGGCGGCCAGGCCCCGGAGTTCGACAGGACCGGCTGCTACGCCGACAACATGTGCAAGTACGACGACATCGCCGTCTGACACATGCTCACCGCGTCACGGCGTGACCCGGCCGGGTGAAGCACGCCCGTGACGCCCAGGGTGGGGACGCCACCCCGGCAGCTTCCGTGGCCCCGGAGGCCACGGTAGCTCCGGCGGTCGCGGTAGCTCTGGCGGTCGCGGTAGCTCCGGCGGTGCGGCACCGGTGGCTCTGCGGCTCCAGTGGCCCTGCGGCTTCAGTGGCTCTGGTCGCTCAGTGGCTCCCGCCGGCGCCCCACCCACCAGGCCCGTCGATCCACGGCCCGCTCGATTGCGGCTCTGTGGATTCGGGCCACTTCCGGAAGGCGCCCGCCGCGGCGGCCCGTCCGCGCTCAGGTCTGTTGAGTCACGTCGAAAGGCCCTCCGTTGCGCTCTTCTCACGTTCTCGTGCTCACCAGCGAGGACGACCCGCACGCCGACCGGGTCTGCGGTCTGCTCGCCCGGCGCGGCGCGCGCGTCAGCGTCTTCGACCCCGGCGACTTCCCCGTCTCCGCGAAGCTGGACCTCGGCTACGGCGCCGACCTCGGCACCCGCCGCATCCTGCGCCGCGACAAGGAGACGATCGACCTCGACACGGTGTCCGCCGTGTGGTGGCGCCGGCCGACTCCCCCGCAGCCGCACCCCGAAATCGTCGATCCGGCGGTCGCCGCCCACACGGTGCAGGAGTGCAAGAGCCTGCTCGGCGACCTGTGGGAGCAGCTGCCGTGCCGTCAGGTGCCCGCCCGCGAGTCGGTCTTCCGCCGGTCCGGCCAGAAGTCCTCCCAGCTCTCGCTGGCCGCGGAGCTCGGGTTCGCGATCCCGGAGACGCTGATCACCACGGACGCCGAGTCGTTCCTCGACTTCCACGACCGGCACGACGGCCGGATCATCACGAAGGCCTTCCACGTCCCGCTCGTCGAGGGCGTCTCGGGCGGCCTCACCGCGACCCGCCTCACCGAGCCGGTGTCGCCCCGCGATCTCGCGTACACCGACGGCCTGCGGTTCTGTCCCCTGATCGTGCAGGAGATGGTGCCGAAGCGCGTCGAGCTGCGCGTCACCATCGTCGGCCGGCGGATCTTCGCCGCCGAGATCCACTCGCAGGCGTCCAACCGATCGAGCCTCGACTGGCGCTACTACGACACCAGGACCACCCCGCATCGGCCGCACCGGTTGCAGGAGGAGATCGCCGACCGGTGCCTGGCGCTGATGGACCGCCTCGGCCTGCTGTACGGCGCGGTCGACCTGATCGTCATGCCGGACGACCGCCACGTCTTCCTGGAGGTCAACCCCAACGCTCAGTGGTTGTGGGTCGAGAACATGACCGGCCTGCCGATCAGCGAGGCCCTCTGCGATCTCCTGCTCGAACCGGCCTGACATCCCCGCCGCCGACCAGCCCGACAGATCCCGCTCTGAGGAGCGGGAACGACCGCACCCCGAGGAGCCCGACATGCCGCCGCACAGCGCCGTTCTTCCTTCGGCCCGTCTGCTGACCGATGTCCTGGCGTACCTGCGCCGGATCCGTGATCTGGAACCCACCGAGGCCAGGCTCCTGCTGGGCGACCTGCGGGCGGAGCACGAAGGCGTGCCGATGCGGCTGGTGTGGCAGCGTGACCACCCCGGCGGCGATTGTCACTACGACCTGCTGCTCCCGGTGGGCGACGGGACGGTCTCGATCGCCTTCGCCCCCGACCGCGCGCTGCCCTGGCCACTGCGCGGCAGCCGCAACTCGGGGGAGCAGGTCGTCGTCCGGGTCAACGGCATGGAGGTCGCCATGGAGCAGGCCATGGCGGTGCTGGACGAGTTGTGGAGCGACACTTCACTGGCGAGCAGGCTGGTCGACGCCGCCCTGGTCGCGCAGGAGCTGGCCGACGACCCGGCAGACCTGTCCACCGCCGAGTTGCAGGACGCTCTGGACGCCTTCAGGCGGGCCCGCGGGCTCCTGACGGTCGAGGCCACCCGGGCGTGGATGGCCGAACGCGGCCTCGACCACGCCGGTCTGGAGGACGTCGCGGCCCAGGAGGCGGGGATCGCCCGGCTGCGCCGCCGGGTCGCCGGTGACCGCGCCGAAGGCGTTTTCGCCGCCGGCCCCCGCTCCTACGACCGGCTGTGCGCGGTGTTCCTGCGCTATCCCCGGATGGAGGCCGCCCGGGCCGCCGCCGACCGGCTGCGGATCGGCGCGCCGGACGCCACCGCCACCGCCACCGCCACCGCCACCGCCACCGCCGAGATGCTCGACCACGGCGCGGACGCCCGGCTGCGGCGCCTGTTCCGCGCCGAGCTCGGCCCTGAGGGGGCGGACGCCTCACCCGGCGACGTCCTCGGCCCGTACGGACCCGACCCCGTGGTCGTCCAGGTCGTGGAGGTCAGGACCGCCGCTTTCGACGACGCCACCCGGCGGGGTATCGAGCAGCGGCTCTTCGACGACTGGCTGGCCGGGCGGCGGCGTGAAGCCCGCATCGAGTGGGTGTGGGGCGACGCCCGGCGCACCGAGGCCGTCAACCAGGCCCTGCGGGCTCCCGCGGCGGAAGGCGGCGCCGCGGCGGCCCGCTGAGCGCGATATTCACGCATCCCCGGGCCGGATTCACCCCTCCCCCGGGCGTGGCGCCGTACGCGCGCCGATCATCCGGCTAATCGGCGTCACCTCGCACACCGCCGACGGGACGGCCGGCGAGAGCTTGACTTGCAACCGCTTTCATTTGGGTTATCGGCGTATCGGAGCATGCGGAGCCGGGCATTGGCGCAGGCGGAGCAGCGTTTATGGGCCCCGGAGTGGCCGACATAGAAACGGCATATTTTTTGACGCACGCCGCCGCAGAGAGATATGGTCAAATAGCGATCATAGCCGCGTCGTCGGCGCGTTCACGCTGCTTTCGTGCGAGGGGAACCGTGTTATACGCCGTGCTCGGACCGTTCCTGGCCATGAAGCCCTCAGGGGACGTCATCGCCGGACTCGCCCCGAGGCACCGGCAGCTGCTCGCGTTGTTCCTGCTCAATCCGAATATCGCGGTCCACCGGGACCGGCTCATCGATCTGTTGTGGAATGGCCGTCCCACTAAATCGGCGCCGCGGAATCTTACCACCTACATCGCACAGGTGCGGCGACGGCTCTCGCCCCGCGACCCCGACCTTTCTCCACTGCACACCGTGGAGGGCGGCTACCTTCTTTCCGTGCCGCCGGCGTCCGTGGATGCTGAAGAATTCAACCATTTCGCGGCGCAGGGCAGAATCGCTCGTGAGAATTGCGATTACCACAATGCGGCGCGGATGTTCGAGAACGCGCTGAGCCTGTGGCGGGGTGATGCCCTGCTCGCCATGAGACATGTGCACGCGCTCTCCGCGTGGGCCGACCGGCTGGACGAGGAACGGCGCGCGGTGACCGAGGACCTCTTCGACGTCAGGCTGGCGCTCGGGCACCATCACGAGATCGTCGGGGGCCTGGCCCAATGGGCGAGGCGCCATCCGCTGCGCGAACGGCCGCACCGGCAGCTCATGCTGGCGTTGCACCGGTCGGGCCGCACCCACGACGCCTCGGCGTCCTACCAGCGGCTGCGCCGCACCCTGGTCGACCGCCTCGGCACCGAGCCGTCCCCCGACACCCAGGCCCTCCACCAGCGGATCCTCACCGGCGACGACCTCCCGTCCACCCTTTTGCGGCTCCGGGCGGCGCATCGGCCGCCGTGCGACTCCACCCACTGACCACGCGGGATGGCATGGCCGGAAGTGGCAGGGGAAATAGGGTGATCCGGCCGGTTACGGGGAAGGCGGCGACCCACTAGGCTTGCAGCACACCAGTGATCCCGCGCGGGAGAGCGTCCTGGCATCCGGTCAGGGCCCCTGAAGGAGCAAGCCCTCCCCGCGAACCTCTCAAGGCAAAGGACCGTGCGGGCCAGGTGACCTCTGGAAAGAAGGCCGTGAGGCCTCGCCGAAGGTGAAAGTCCGGCAAAGATCGGACGAAGCTCTCAGGCGCCGATGACAGAGGGGGAGGATGCCCGATAGTCAAACGCAGCATCCGTCCTTCCGAGGTGCGCATGTCCCGATCCACCCCGCTCCGTGGGGTCCACGAAAGTCTGGGCGCGACCCTGACCGACTTCGCGGGCTGGCAGATGCCCCTGCGCTACGGCAGTGAGTCGGCCGAGCACAACGCGGTGCGCACGGCCGCGGGCCTGTTCGACCTGTCCCACATGGGGGAGATCTTCGTCGTCGGCTCGCAGGCGGGCGAGGCGCTCGACCGCGCGCTCGTGGGGCACCTCAGCGTCCTCGCGCCCGGTCGCGCCCGTTACACCATGATCGTGAACGAGACCGGCGGCATCCTCGACGATCTCATCGTCTACCGCCTCGACGAGGACCAGTACATGGTCGTCGCCAACGCCTCCAACTACGCCCTCGTCGCCCGCGAGCTCGCCGACCGGGTCCGGGGCTACGACGCGCAGGTGACCGACAGGTCGGACGAGTACGCGCTGGTCGCCGTGCAGGGCCCGCGCAGCGCCGAGATCCTGGCCACGCTGACCGACGCCGACCTCGGCGACCTGAAGTACTACGCCATCGTCGCCGGCATCGTCGCGGGCGCGCCCGCCCTGATCGCCCGCACCGGATACACCGGCGAGGACGGCTTCGAACTCTTCGTGCTGAACGAGCACGCCCTGCCGCTGTGGAACACCCTCGCCGAGGCGGGCAGGGACGCCGGGCTCGTCCCCGCAGGGCTGTCGGCCCGCGACACGCTGCGCCTGGAAGCCGGCATGCCGCTGTACGGCAACGAGCTGAGCGCGGCGATCACACCGTTCGACGCGGGCCTCGGCCGGGTCGTCCGCTTCGACAAGCCCGGCGACTTCGTGGGCAAGAGCGCCCTTGAGCGGGCGGCGGAGTACGACACCAGGCGGCGTCTGGTCGGGCTGGTGGCGCGCGGCCGGCGCGTGCCCCGCCACGGCTACTCCGTCACCCGGGAAGGCGCCGTCGTCGGCGAGGTGACCAGCGGCGCCCCGTCGCAGTCCCTCGGCCGCCCGATCGCCATGGCGTACGTGGACGAGGGCGCCCTGGAGAAGGGTGGCCTGGCCGTGGACATCCGGGGCAGCCAAGAACCGGTCGACGTCGTCGATCTGCCTTTCTACAGGAGGAGCAAGTGAGCACCATTCCGGACGACCTGAGCTACACCAAGGAACACGAGTGGGTGGCCGGGCTTGAGGACGGCCACACCGTGACGGTGGGCATCACGGCGTACGCGGCCGAGCAGCTCGGCGACGTCGTTTACGTGGAGGTGCACTCCGAGGTCGGCGCGACGATCGCGCCCGGCGACGCGGTCGGCGAGGTGGAGTCCACCAAGTCCGTGAGCGACATCTTCGCGCCGGTCGGCGGCGAGATCGTCGAGATCAACCCCGCCGTCGTGGACAACCCCTCGCTGGTCAACTCCGACCCCTATGGCGAGGGCTGGCTGTTCCGCGTGCGCGTGGAGGAGGAGCCGGACGACCTGCTGTCGGCTGCGGAGTATGCCGCGCTGACCTCCGGCGAGTCCTGACAGACGGCGCGAAGGGCAACGGTCAATGGCGATCAGCGTCTTCGACCTGTTCAAGGTGGGCATCGGGCCGTCCAGTTCGCACACGGGCGGCCCGATGGCGGCGGCGCACAAGTTCGCCCGCGGGCTGCACCAGGACGGGCTGCTGGAAAAGGTGACCCGGATCGAGGCCATCCTGTACGGCTCGCTCGGGCTGACCGGCAAGGGCCACGGCAGCGACAAGGCGGTCCTGCTCGGCCTGTCCGGCGACAAGCCCGAACTGGTCGACGTCGACACCGTCGACGAACGGCTGGCGGCGATGCGGGCGAGCGGCACGGTCACGGTGTACGGCGTGCACGAGATCCCGTTCGTGGTCGGCGAGGACCTCGTCTTCGAGCGCAAGCTGTCGCTGCCCCACCACCCGAACGGCATGCGGTTCACGGCGTACGCCGACGACACGGTGCTGCGCGAGAAGGTGTACTACTCGGTCGGCGGCGGCTTCGTGGTGGACGAGAACGCCACCGGCGCCGACCGGATCAAGCCCGACGACACGGTGCTGCCGTACGCCTTCACGACCGCGCACGAACTGCTCGCGCACTGCGCCGAGACCGGCCTGTCGATCTCCGGCGTGATGATGGAGAACGAGAAGGCCTTCGGCCGTACGGAGGAGGAGATCCGTTCCCGCCTGCTGCATCTGTGGGCGGTGATGGCCGAGTGCGTACGGCGCGGCACCAGCCGCGAGGGCGTCCTGCCGGGCGGCCTCAAGGTGCGCCGAAGGGCCCACCAGCTCCACCGGCGGCTGCAGGGCGAGGCCGACGGGACCGACCCGCTGCGGGCGATGGACTGGGTGACGCTGTTCGCGCTGGCGGTCAACGAGGAGAACGCCGCGGGCGGCCGGATCGTCACCGCGCCGACCAACGGCGCCGCCGGCATCGTCCCGGCCGTTCTGTCCTATTACATGCGCTTCCTGCCGGGGGCCGGCGAGGACGGCGTCATCCGCTTCCTGCTCACCGCGGGCGCGATCGGCGTGCTGTTCAAGGAGAACGCCTCCATCTCCGGCGCGGAGGTGGGCTGCCAGGGTGAGGTCGGCTCGGCCTGCTCGATGGCGGCGGCGGGCCTCACCGAGGCGCTCGGCGGGACGCCGGAGCAGGTCGAGAACGCCGCCGAGATCGGCATCGAGCACAACCTCGGCCTGACCTGCGACCCGATCGGCGGGCTCGTCCAGATCCCGTGCATCGAGCGCAACGCCGTCGCCTCGATCAAGGCGATCGCCGCCGCCCGCATCGCGCTGCGCGGCGACGGCCGCCACTTCGTGTCGCTGGACAAGGCGATCAAGACGATGCGCGACACCGGCAGGGACATGCTCGACAAGTACAAGGAGACCTCGCGCGGCGGCCTCGCCGTCAACGTCATCGAGTGCTGACGGACGCGCCACCGCCGAGCCGAGCACGCCGATAAGCACGGCGGCAGGCGCGCGGTGGCGGGGGCGGTGACGTCTCGAATGTGACGCATGTGCCGCTCGCCAATATCGTGGTGACTTCCCCGGCGAGGAGGAGGGCCGTCACGTGAGGTGGCGCGAGGCGCTGCGCCCGCATCGGGCGTTCCTGGTCGTGCTGGCGGCGGGCGTCGCACTGCGCGCGCTCGCCGTGCTCGGCTACCGGCCCGCGCTGTGGTTCTGGGCCGACTCCTTCGCCTACCTCAGCTCGGCACTCGACCTGCGGCCGCTGCCCTCGCGGCCGTCCGGCTACTCGCTGTTCCTGGCGGCGCTGAGCCCGCTGGGCAGCATCACCGCCGTCGTGATCGTCCAGCATCTGCTCGGTCTCGGCATGGCCGTATGCGTGTACGCGCTGCTGCGCCGCCGCACCCGGCTGCCCGGCTGGGGCGCGTCGCTGGCGGCGGCGCCGGTGCTTCTCGACGTCCACCAGATCCAGCTCGAACACCTCGTCATGGCGGACCTGCTGTTCACCGCGCTGGTCGTGGCCGCCGTGACGATCCTGCTGTGGCGCCCCCGCCCGGGCGGGTGGGCCGTCGTCGCGGCGCTGCTGCTGCTCGGGTTCGCCACGGTCACCCGCACCCTCGGGCTGCCCCTGATCGCGCTGGCGCTGCTGCCGGTGGTGCTCGCCGGACGCTGGCGGGCCGCGCTCGCCGGGCTCGCCGCCGCGTCCGCCGTGCTCGGCGGCTACGCCGTCTGGTTCCACGACGCCCACGGCTCGTACGGGCTGGGCGGCAACAGCACGTGGCTGTGGTCGCGCACGATGACCTTCGCCGACTGCTCCGTCATGGAGCCGCCGAAGGAACTGGCGGTGCTGTGCCCGTCGGAGCCCCGGCTGGCCGCGCCCGCCTACATCTGGGACGCGGGCTCGCCCATCCAGCGGGTGAAGAAGGACAAGGACCGGCTGGCGAGCGAGTTCGCCTCGCTGGCGATCCGCAGCCAGCCCCTCGACTTCCTCATGACCGGGCTGCACGACGCCATGTGGGCGTTCGAATGGGACCGGAAGGTGTACCCCTCCCCCGGGCCGCAGAGCGCGTACGTCTTCCCCGCCTCGGTGAAGCCGTTCACCTCCAAGGTGGCCTCCGGCGGCCGTACGGCGGGCGAGCTGACCACCGCCTACCAGGGAGGCTCCGGGGACACGCAGGTGGTCGAGCCGTTCGCGGGGTTGCTGCGCGCCTACCAGGAGCAGGGCTTCCTGCGGGGGCCGCTGCTGGCGGTGATCCTGCTGGCCGGGCTCGCCGGGCTGGTCGCCCGGCGGTGGACGGCGCTGCTGCCCTGGGCCGCGGCGGCGGTCCTGCTCCTGCTGCCGCCCCTGATCGCCGCCTTCGACCACCGCTATGTGGTGCCCGTCGTGCCGCTCGCCTGCCTGGCCGCCGGGCTCGCCCTCGGCACGGGCGCCACCCCCGCGCCGTGGCGCAGGCAGGGCCGGTCAGCGGCGGCGGACGTGCAGGCGAACGACCGCAAGCGCGTCGCCGCGGCCGACCGCGCGGCGAACGCGTGAGACCGCCGACTCGTCCAGCCGCCTGATCACCTGCCGCAGGTCGGCCGACCGCCGGAGCGACACCGTCACCCGCAGTCTGCCGTCGCGCAGGAGCCTGACCGAGATGCGGCCGATCCCGTCGATCCCCTTCAGCGCCACGCCGAGCATGGCGATGCCGGCGCCGGTGCGGCTGCCGACCCGGCCCCAGCCGAGCGCCATGAAGAGCCAGCGGGTCGCGACCAGGGCGAGCACCATCGCCGCACCGGCCAGCAGGGGCAGCGCCCACGGTTTCCCGTCGATGACGCTCCCGTCGGCCACGCTCGCGTCGATCAGGGTCACGCCGGGCCGCCGGCGCACGGCGGTCAGCAGGCCGAAACCTCCCGCGGCGAGCGTGACGCCCACCAGCAGGAGCCCGATGCGGTTCCCCCATCGCGGACGCATGTCAGCCCCCTCTCCTGCGCAGCCGTACGACCACCTCGTGACGGGACCGGACGCCGAGCCCCGACAGCCGGTCGCCGACCGCCGCGCCGACCTCGCGCAGCAGGGCCCCGGTCGTGTCCGCGTCGGCCACCACGGCGACCTCGATCCGCCTGCGGAGGATGTGGACGTCGGCCCGCCGTACGTGCTCGACCTCGCGGGCGGAGGCGGCGAGCGTACGGCGCAGACCGGCGCGGGTCAGGCCCATCGCGAGCAGCGGGTCCGCGCAGGCCAGGGGCATGAGCCGGGGACGGCCGGGAACGAGCGCGAGGGCCACCAGCCCCACGCCGCAGACGATCATGCCTACCGCCGCGACGGGAACGACGGGGTCGGACGTCGTGAGGTTCATCAGCCGGGGCGGCAGCCGCCACTCCAGGGACACGCCGAGCATGACGGCGACGACCACGGCGGTGCACACCCAGCCGAGCAGGGCGATCACGGTGGCGACCACGACGGCGGCCGGGGTCCGGCCCGGCAGCAGGAGGCGCGTGGCGCTCCGCCGGCCCGCCGCGGCGCCCCTGCCGCCGGTGTCGCTTCCGGCGCCCTTGACGCCGTCGCCGCCGCCCACGCTGTCGGCGCCTCCGAAGCCGTATCCGGCGTCCTCGGGGCCTTCGGCGTCGCCGCCCCCGTCCATGGCGCTCCTCGCCGACGAACCCGCCAGGATTCCCTGCACGACGCTCATCAGCCGTTCACCCTTCCCGCTCACCGTGCCGGCTCCGCCCGGTAGTCACCTCACCATGGGTACACGGAGCGCCGGCGGGACGGGCGGGTCACCCGCGGCCTTGCGCGATCATGAACGCTCCACGGCGGAGATTTTGCCCGGGCACGGTTAATGTGAACAGCGCTCATGTATTTCCCGGCGGTGCCGTATTAGGCTGCGCCCATGGACGACCGACAGCGCCTCGACCGGGCGACGGCCCACCTTGAGCCGCCCTTCGCGGTCCTCGACATGGACGCGCTCCGGTCGAACGCGGCCTCCATGGTGCGCCGCGCCCGGGGCAAGCCGATCCGGGTGGCCAGCAAGTCGATCCGCTGCCGGGCCGTGCTCGAACGACTGCTCGGCATCGACGGCGTCTCGGGCGTCATGGCGTTCACGCTGCCCGAGGCGCTGTGGCTGGTCTCCACCGGCCTGCGGGACGTGCTCGTGGCCTATCCCACGGCCGACAGGACCGCGCTGCGCGCCCTGGGATCGGACGAGGCCGCCGCGCGGGAGATCACCGTCGTGGTCGACTCGCCCGAACACCTCGACCTCATCGAGAGCCTGCGCCTCCCCCACCGGATCCGGGTGTGCCTGGACATCGACGCCGGTTTCGTGGCCTTCGGCGGCGCGTTCCGTGCGGGCGCGCTGCGGTCGCCGATCCGCGAGCCCGAGCAGGCCGCCGAGATCGCCGCGCACATCGCCAAGCGCCCCGGAGTGCGGCTGACCGGGCTCATGGCGTACGAGGCCCAGATCGCCGGGGTGGGCGACGACGTTCCGGGACCGTACGGCCGCGCGGTGCGCTGGATGCAGGAGCGGTCGCGCCGCGAGCTGGTCGTGCGGCGCGGCCGGATCGTGCAGGCCGTGCGCCAGGTCGCCGACCTGGAGTTCGTCAACGGCGGCGGAACGGGAAGCATCGAGAAGACCGCCACCGAGCGGGCGATCACCGAGGTCGCGGCGGGCTCGGGGTTCTTCCATCCCCGGCTGTTCGACTTCTACCGGGGCTTCACCGGCCGTCCGGCGGCGCTGTTCGCCCTGCCGGTCGTACGCAAGCCGGCGCCGGACGTCGCGACCGTGCTCGGCGGGGGCTACCCCGCCTCCGGGGCCCCCGGGCCCACCCGGCTGCCCCAGCCGTACCTGCCGGCGGGGCTCCGGTATCACCCGGACGAGGGGGCGGGTGAGGTGCAGACGCCGCTGCTGGGCGAGGCCGCCGCCGACCTCCGCCTGGGCGACCGCGTCTGGTTCCGCCATGCGAAGGCCGGGGAGCTGTGCGAACGTTTCGCCGCCCTGCACCTGGTCGAGGGCGATCGGGTTACCGAGGAGGTCCCGACCTATCGCGGTGAGGGCAGAACGTTCCTCTGACCGCCGGCCTCGATGGTTCCGGACCCGGCCGGGAGAACGCGAACGCCGCCGTGAACCCGTCACGGCGGCGTCGGTGCGCAGCGTTTCAGCGGTCCGCCGTGGGCCGACAGTTCGCAGCGGCTCAACGGTTCCGCAGCGGGTCGACGGTCCCGCGGCGTTTCAGCGGGATCGGCGGCGGCGCAGCAGCATGACGGCCGCGCCCACGACGACGACCACGCCGATCCCGATCAGCACCGGAGCGATGTTGGGCGCCGGATAGTCCGCGGGCTCCTCGCCCTCGCCGTCGGCCGGGGCGTACGCGCGCGGACCCAGGACCATGTCCTCCATCGACGTGACGATGCCGCGCGCGCTGGCCTTCGCCTTCTCGACGCCGCGCTCCGCGACCCGCTTCGGGCTCACCCGGTCCGCGATGGCGTCGACCGTGCGAGCGAGCTCCGCGCGCGTGCGCTCGATCTTCCGTTCCAGCGCATCGGGATCGGTGTCCGCCATGCGATCCCCCTCCTGTGGTATTCGTGTGTGATCAGTCTGCCAGGTCCGGCGGTCGCCCCGCACAGCGGCTGAGCCGGTAGTTTGGTTGACGCTTGCCCGCCGATCGCCGCGGGTCACCTTTTTTCCGGAGGACGTGATGAGCAAGCTCCAGCCCGGCGACCCCGCGCCGGACTTCACCCTGACCGACGCCGACGAAAACGAGGTCTCGCTGGAGTCGTTCCGCGGCAAGCGGGTCATCCTCTACTTCTACCCGGCGGCGATGACCCCCGGATGCACCAAGCAGGCCTGCGACTTCCGCGACAACCTCGGCGCGCTGACCGAGCAGGGCTTCGTCGTGCTGGGCGTCTCCAAGGACAAGCCCGCCAAGCTTCGGCAGTTCCGTGAGCGTGACGCGCTCACCTTCCCGCTGCTGTCCGACACCGGCCTGGACGTGCACAAGGCGTACGGCGCGTACGGCGAGAAGACGAACTACGGCAAGACGGTGATGGGCGTCATCCGCTCCACTTTCATCATCGACGCGGACGGGAAGGTCGAGAAGGCCCTCTACAACGTGAAGGCCACCGGCCACGTCGCCCGGCTCACGAAAGAGCTGTGAATCTCCTGAGATATCCCTTTCGCGACTCCCCCGGAATTGTCGGTCGCGGCCGATAAATTCCGGGGCATGGCGAAGTACAAATACACCCCCGAGTTGCTCGCCGACGCGGCGGCCGCCGCGCGCAGCATCGCCGACGTGCTGCGCTATCTCGGCATCCCCTGGTCGGGCGGCGCACACGCCCACATCAGCCGCCGCCTCAAGCACTTCGGCATCGACACATCCCACTTCGGCAGCCCCTCTGCGGACAAGAGCGCCGCGACGCCCCGTCGATACCTGCCCGTGGAGATCCTGGTGCTGCTTCCTTCGGGATCCTGTCGTGAGAAGCCTCGCAAGCTCAGGCGGGCACTGCAGGAAGTAGGAGTCCCATACGTCTGCGCAGACTGTAGGATAGGCGACGCCTGGCAGGGTCGGCCGCTGACATTGCACATCGACCATATCAACGGCAATTGGCTGGACAACAGAAAAGAGAACCTGCGATTCCTTTGCCCCAACTGTCATTCCCAGACGGAGAATTTCGCGGGCAAAGGAAGAGGAAAAGGGGTCGTAGCCCAATCGGCAGAGGCAACGGTTTTAGGTACCGTACAGCGCGAGTTCGAATCTCGTCGACCCCACTGCAATTCAGATGACAATGGCGAGTCGCGAAATAATTCGAGAACGCGGACGTCGCCGGATTCGGCGCGGCCGGCACTCGCGAAGCTGAACCTGATGCTCGGGGCCGACGATCTGTCCTTCCTGGAGCGGTTCGTCTCCACCGGCAGGGCGCGCTCGCGGACGGCGGCGATCCGCACGGCGATCGCGCTGCTCCGCGCCGAGAGCGAGCGGGAGTGGCCGTGATGGGGATGCGCGGAGTCGCCGAAAGAGGTGACGGCACCGACGACGGCTTCCCGGCAACCGCTAGGGAAATTCGAAACCGACAGCGCCGATGCGCGGAAGACCCGTAGGCGCGCGCCGGCCCCTCCGCCGGCACGCGCCTATCGGGAAAACGCGACGTGAGCTTTCAGCCGGGCACCTGGCAGCGCACTCCGGCGTCGGTCTGCCGGCACCAGGGGGGCAGGTCGTTCTGGCCCTGCGGCACATCCTGACCGAAGCCGCGAGGGAAGAACGGCTGCCGTTCGTCTCCGCCGATCCAGGTCGTCCCGGCGTGCGACCGGTCCCAGACCAAGCCGGCGACGGCGACGACGCCACCGCCGAGAAGCGCTCCGACGATCGCGGACGCGACACCGACGGCGACGAGTCGCCCGGCGTGTCCGCGGGGCAGCCGGGCCGCCAGGCGCGTGCCGATGCCGGGCCGCGGGGCCGACGGGAACCGCGCCCGCGGGTCCTGCCAGCCCGGGGCGTTCCATCCCGCGCCGCCGGGACCGAAGGCATACCCGCTGCCGGTCGGGGGTGCGCCCGCGGTTCCCGGCCCGGGCTGCCGGGGACCCGCGGGGCCTGCCCAGATCGCATACGGCCCCGCCGCGCCGGGCCTGCTCCCGGGTCCGGTCCACGCCGAGCCCGTTCCTACGTTCCCCGGGCCGGTCCACGCCGAGCCCGTCCCTACGTTTCCGGGTGAGCCTGGCCCCGCACCTCCGGACGTGTCCCCCAAGCCGGTCCGTGGCGAGCCCGGTCCCACGCCCCCGGGCGTGCCGGCCGGGCTGCTCCAGGGTGTCGTGGGAGTGTTCCCAGGTGGCGGAGGCACGGCCGGCCCGGAGGGTTCGGCCGATCCGCTGGTCGCGGTCGGCTCACTCGGCCGGGCCGGCCCGGTCTCCGGCTCCGGGCGCGGGCCGCGCGGCTCGTCCCCTGCGCCGCGCGACCCCGCGTCCTGATCCGCCATCCAAATCTCCCTTTACCCGCTTCACAGAAGCGTTCCCGAGGACAAGAATGCGCCGAGATCCGTAAGAACGGCGTAAACGCGGCGGACGGCTGCGACCTGAGTCGTACCGCCGGATCCGCCGCAAGGGTGAGACCCTCCTGAGCAGCCGATACATAGGGTTGGGTACGTGTTCGGCAGACTGCGCGCCTGGACCCGGCGCCACAGCAAGCTCGTGGACTCGCTCACGGTCTCCCCGCTGGCGCTGTTGAGCCTGATCACCGCCGAGGTGTTCGGCCGGGCGAGCTCGATCGGGGGACGGCACGTCGGCGTGCTCGGGCTGCTGCTGTTGTCGGCCGCGCTCATCGTTCCGCTGGTATGGCGCCGCGACCATCCTCGTGAGGTGTTCGCGGTGGTCGCCACCGTCAGCTTCGTCCAGTGGCTGCTCGACATCATCGTCCTGCCCGCCAACATCGCGGTGCTCATCGCGCTGTACAACGTCGTCTCGCGCTGCACACTCCTGTGGGCGCTGGCCGCCGGGGCGGTCGCCGAATTCGGGCTGCTGCTGGCGATGCTGCGCTGGTCTCCGGACGCCTGGCGGGCATGGGTGTCGTCTTCGGCGTTCATCGTCGCCGTCTGGCTCGCCGGGATCTACGCCAACACCCGCCGCCGCTATGTGGAGAGCCTGGTCGAACGCGCCGAGCGGGCCGAGCGGGAGCGCGACCAGCAGGCACGCATCGCCGCCGCGGCCGAGCGCGCCCGCATCGCCCGCGAACTGCACGACGTGGTCGCCCACAACGTCAGCGTGATGGTCGTCCAGGCCGACGGCGCGGGATACGCCATCGACAGCGACCCCGAGCAGGCCCGGCGCGCGATGCAGGCGATCTCGGCGACCGGGCGGCAGGCGCTGGCCGAGATGCGCAGGCTGGTGGGCGTGCTGCGGCACGACGCCGGCAGCCCGGCGGAGGAGTACGCTCCGCAGCCCGGCGTCGCCCAGCTCGACGACCTGATCAGGCAGGTCAGGGACTCGGGGCTGCCGACCGAGTTCACCGTGTCCGGCACCGCGCGGAGCCTGCCGGAGGGCGAGCAGCTCGCCGTCTACCGGATCGTGCAGGAGGCGCTGACGAACGCGCTCAAGCACGGCGGTCCGGGCACGCGGGCCTGGGTCGAGGTGACGTACGGCAGGCGCGAGATCGAGCTGAGGATCAGCGACGACGGCAGGGGCGCGGCGGCGCCGCGCGTGGTCGGCGGGCACGGGCTGATCGGCATGCGGGAGAGGGCCGCGATGTACGGCGGAAGCGTCGATGCCTCCCCCCGGCTGGGCGGCGGGTTCCGGGTGGTCGCCCGCATTCCCCTCGGGGTGGCCGCATGACCCGGCCGTCCCCCGACCGGAGCGGCCGGCCGGCCCCGGACCGTGGTGACCCGGCCGTCTCCGGCCGCGTACGGTTGCGGGGATCGCGGCGATGACGAGCGGAACGGAGCGGCGGCAGTGATACGCGTCATGCTGGTCGACGACCAGGAACTGGTGCGGACCGGGTTCCGGATGGTCCTCGGGGCGCAGCCGGACATCGAGGTCGTGGGCGAGGCGGCGGACGGGCTGGCGGCCGTCGAGGCGCTGCGCGCCGTCGAGGCGGACGTGGTGCTCATGGACGTCCGCATGCCCCGGATGGACGGGGTGGAGGCGGCCCGCGTGATCTGCGCGGCGCCCGACGGCCCCAAGGTGCTGATCCTCACGACGTTCGACCTCGACGAGTACGCGTTCGCCGCGATCAAGGCGGGGGCGGCGGGGTTCCTGCTGAAGGACGTGCCGCCGGCCGAGCTGATCAGCGCGATCCGGTCGGTGCACTCCGGTGACGCGGTGGTCGCGCCCAGCACGACACGCCGTCTGCTCGACCGCTTCGCCGTGCTCCTGCCGGAGGGGGACGCGCGGCGGGCGGACGCGGGCGTGCTGACGGCCCGGGAGCGGGAGGTGATGGTGCACGTGGCCCGCGGCCTGTCGAACTCCGAGATCGCGGCGCGGCTGCATCTCGCGGAGGCGACCGTGAAGACGCATCTCGGCCGCATCCTGGCCAAGCTGGGGCTGCGCGACCGGGCCCAGGTGGTCGTCCACGCGTATGAGACGGGCGTGGTCTCCCCCGATCATCCGCGGGGCTGAGACCGGACTACCTCAGTAGTCGCACACGTCCCAGCGGGCCCGTCCCGGGGCCGCACGCCGAGAACGTCCGCGAGGCCGAGGAAACGCCCTGATCACGGCCATAGCGTGGCCGCATGACCACAACAACCCAGGTCCGCACCGCGGTCGTCGCGCGTGGACTGACAAAGGTTTACGGCGAGGGCGACGCGGCGGTGCACGCGCTGCGCGGCATCGACGTCGGGTTCGCCGCGGAGGCGTTCACCGCGATCATGGGGCCGTCCGGCTCCGGCAAGTCCACCTTGATGCACTGCCTGGCCGGATTGGACACGGTGACGGACGGGCGGGTGAGCATCGGCGACGTCGAGATCACCGGCCTGAACGACAAGCAGCTCACGCTTCTGCGGCGCGAGCGCGTGGGGTTCATCTTCCAGGCGTTCAATCTGCTGCCGACGCTGACGGCCGAGCAGAACATCCGGCTCCCCCTGGAGATCGCGGGCCGCCAGGCCGACCAGGCGTTGTTCGACCGCGTGATCGAGACGGTCAGCCTGCGGGACCGGCTCAGGCACAAGCCCAACGAGCTGTCGGGCGGCCAGCAGCAGCGCGTCGCGGTGGCGCGGGCGCTCATCAGCAAGCCCCAGGTGATCTTCGCCGACGAGCCGACCGGCAACCTCGACTCGCGCAGCGGCGCCGAGGTGCTGGCGTTCCTGCGCAGGTCCGTACGCGAACTCGGGCAGACGATCGTGATGGTGACCCACGACCCGGTGGCGGCGTCGTACGCCGACCGGGTGGTCTTCCTGCGTGACGGGCTGCTGGTGAGCGAGGTCGATCGGCCGACGCCGCAGACCGTGCTCGACACGCTGATGGCGCTGGAGGCCTGAGCCGTGTTCCGGACCACCCTCGCCGGGCTCCTGGCGCACCGCCTGCGCCTGGTGCTCACCTCCCTCGCGATCGTGCTCGGGGTCGGTTTCATCGCGGGCACGTTCGTGCTCACCGACACCATCGACGCCGGGTTCGCCCAGTCGTTCGCCGCGGACGCCGGCAAGGTGGACGTGGTGGTGACGCCCAAGGACGGCGCCGAGCCCGACCGGAATCTGCCGGAGAGCGCGCTCGCGGCCATCAAGGCGGTGCGGGGCGTCAAGGACGCGCAGCCCATGGTGTCCGGGGACGCGCCGCTCATCGGCAAGGACGGCAAGGTCGTGGGGGACTACCCCACCGTCGGGGTGTCGATCCCGGCGAGCCGCATCAAGATCACCTCGGGCAGGGCCCCCTCCGCCGCGGACGAGGCGGTGCTCGACGAGAACACCGCCAAGACCCAGGGGTTCGCGCCCGGAGCCACCGTCGCGGTGCTCGACCAGGCCGGCGAGCGACAGGAGTTCCGCCTCGTCGGCATCTTCGACGTGGGCCTCGACCAGGAGCTCGCCTACCGGGGCGCGGTCGCGTTCACTCCCGGCGCGGCACGGCGCGTCACCGGCGCCAAGGGCTTCACCGAGATCGACGTTCTCTCCTCGGGCCCCTCCCCGGAGAGCCTCCGTGCGGCCGTCGCGGCGGCCGTGGGCGACGCGAAGGTCGTCACCGGGCGGGAACGCGCCGACGAGGTGGCCCAGCGCAACCACATGGACACGTCCTTCCTCCGGCTGGGCCTGCTGCTGTTCGGCGCGGTCGCGCTGCTCGTCGCCGCGCTCGTCATCTACAACACCTTCAACATCCTGGTCGCGCAGCGGATGCGCGAGATGGCGCTGCTGCGCTGCATCGGCGCGACCAAACGGCAGGTCTTCGGCTCGATCGTGCTGGAGTCGGCCGTGGTCGGCCTGGTGTCGTCGGTGCTCGGCCTGCTGACGGGCCTCGGCCTCGGGGCGGCCGCGGTCGCCGTGCTGCGGGCCACCGGGACCGACGTCCCCACGGGCACCGTGAGCCTGTCTCCGCTGACGATCGTGGTCGGCATGTGCACCGGCACCGTCGTGACGATGGCCGCCGCCCTGCTCCCGGCGCGGCAGGCCACTCGCGTGCCGCCGGTCGCGGCGCTGCGCACGCAGGTCGAGGAGCACACGTTCCGCACCGGGGTCGTCCGGATGGTCGCCTCCGCCCTGTTCGTGCTGGCCGGGGTCGGCCTCACCGCGGCGGGTGTGCTGCAGGGGCCGAGCCAGGCGGCGTTGCTGACGGTCATGGCGGGCGGCGTGCTCGTGTTCTTCGCGGTGCTCATCCTCGGCCCGGTGATCGTACGGCCGCTGAGCGGGCTGGCCGGCTGGCTGCCGGCGCGGCTGTTCGGCGTGCCGGGACGGCTCGCCGTGGACAACGCGCGGCGCAACCCCAAGCGGGCGGCGACCACGACGGTGGCCCTGACCGTCGGCGTGACGCTGATGACGTTCATGGCGGTCCTGACCTCCACGATGCGGACCACCGTGAGCGGCCGGCTCGACCAGCAGTTCCCCGCCGACTACATCCTGTCCTCACAAACGGGCACGATCCCCCGCTCGATCGCCGACACGCTGCGTGCGAGCCGTGACCTGGCGGCGGTGACCGAGTTCCGCGGGGAGAAGGCCAAGGTGAACGGCCGCGACTACAAGGTGGGCACGGTCACCCAGTCGGCTCTCGGCACCGCCATCGAGCCGGAGGCGTCGTCCGGCACCATGGACGGCTTCGGCGCGGGCGACGTCGCGGTGGCCGACGAGGTGGCCCGGGACCTGGGCGCCAAGGTCGGCGACACCGTGACGGTCGTGTCGCGAGGAAAGAGCACCCCGCTCAAGCTCGTGGCCGTGCTGAAGTCCGACGCGTCGATGCTGCCGTCGATTACCATGGCCGAGCAGAGTTTCGAGCGGCACTTCGGCAGGGTGGGCGACGCGCAGGTCCTCGTGAACGCCGCGGACGGGGTGGACCCCGAGCGGGCCCGCAAGATCGTGGACGACGTGACGGCGGCCTACCCGGCGGTCAAGGTCGGCAGCACCACCGAGATCCGCGGCCAGTTCGACGAGGCGCTCGACTCGATCCTCAAGGTCGTGACCGGGCTTCTGGCCCTGGCGATCGTGATCTCACTGCTCGGCATCGCGAACACGCTGTCGCTCTCGGTCCACGAGCGCACCCGCGAGTCCGCGCTGCTGCGCGCCCTCGGCCTGACCCGGCCGCAGCTGCGGGGCATGCTCTCGGTCGAGGCGCTGATCCTCGGCCTGGTGGGTGCGATCGTCGGCGTCGTGCTCGGCATCGCGTACGGCTGGGCGGCGACGGCGACGTTCACGGCGGACGTCTCCTTCGAGCTGCCTATCGGGCAGATCCTGCTCTTCATCGCCGCCTCGGGCCTGGCCGGAGTGCTCGCCGCGCTGCTGCCCGCCCGCCGTGCCGCGCGGGCCTCGGTCGTCGGAGCGCTGGCCGCCTCCTGACCGCCACTCGTCCGCTGCTCGCCGGTGCCGTGCCGTGCCGGACCGGCCCAGTACGGCCGGCACGGCCCGGTACGGCGGTCGCCCGGGCCGCCCGCGCGCGCGGGTGACCCGGGCGAGCGCGTGACCCGAGCGAGCGCGTGACCCGGGCGAGCGGGGCCGGGCACACCCGCCGCCTCCGGCCGCGCGACGCCCGGCGCCCGACGCCCGACGCCCGGCGCCCGACGCCCGACGCCCGACGCCCGACGCCCGACGCCCGACGCCCGACGCCCGACGCCCGGCGCCCGACGATCGTCAGCCGGAGACCCCCGGCGGGGAGGGATCGCCGGAGCGGGTCAGGGCCCCAGGCAGGATCCGGCGGAGGTGATGGTCGACGATCGCGGTCGCGTCGTCGACGCCGAGTTCCCCGAGCAGCACCCCGTCGGCGAGGCCACGCGCGAGACCGAGCAGTGCGTGGGCCTCCGCGCCGGGATCGACATCCCCTGCCGGGCCGGAGGCCGCCACGAGCGCGGCGATCTCGCGATGGACGCCGTCGCCGCCGGCGCGATAGAGGGCGCGGATCTCCGGGTCGGCGACGGCCATGCTCACGAACGCGTGCCCGGCGAGCAGCGGGACCACGGCGGTCGCGCCCAGTTCGACGATCGCGAGCAGCACGCACCGCAGGGTTTCCGCAGGGCCGCGAGCGTCCCGGACGGCATCGCGAACCTGGCGCTCGATCTCTCCCCTCAGGACCTGGGCACTGGCGCGCAGCAGATCGGCCTTCCCTGCGAAGTAGTGCTGCACGAGCCCCTTGGAGACGCCGGCCTCCTGTGCCACCTGCCCTATGGTCACTCCGGCCAGGCCGTCTCGCGCGCACAGCCGCAGCGCGGCCTGGGCGATCTCCTCCCGCCGAGCCGCGTGGTCGACCTGCTTCGGCACGGCTCGCCCCCTCTTTCGCGATACGAATGTATTGTGATACTGATGCAATACGATCGTACCGCCAATGGCGAACGGAGGATCCGTACGTGGACGAGGTCGTGCGGCCCAACATCGGAGCGCAGTTCCGTCGGCGCCGCCTCGGGCACTTCCGGGACGCGCCGGCCTACGCGCGCTACCGGCGGACCTACGACCGGGCCATGGCCGTCCTTCCGCCTTACGACGGATTCCAGGACGTGCCGACCGGCTTCGGCATGGTCCGCGCCTACCGCTTCGGCGCGGACGGCGCCGACACCCGAACGCCGCTCCTCCTGCTGCCGGGACGCACCGCGTCCACCCCGATGTGGGCGCCGAACCTCGCCGGCCTCCGCGCCTCCGGCCGCGTCGTCTACGCGATCGACCTGCTCGGCGAGCCCGGCCTCTCGGTGCAGAGCAGACCGTTCGCGAGCGCGGCCGACCACGGCGTGTGGCTCGCGGAACTCCTGACCGGGCTCGGCCTCGACCGTACGCACCTGCTGGGAGTGTCGATCGGCGGGTGGACCGCCTTCCGGCTCGCCCTGCACGCCCCGGAGAAGGTCGCCTCCCTGAGCCTGCTCGACCCCGCCTGCCTGTTCGGCCGGATCACCTGGAAGGCGGTGGCCGTCTCGCTGGGAGCGGTGGGGCCGCTCCCCGAGCCGTGGCGCAGGCGACTGCTGCGCTGGATTTCCGGCGGTGCCGACGTCTCCGAAGACGAGCCGGTCGCCGCCCTGATCTCCGCTGGGATGCGGGACTTCGCCGCCTTCCTCCCTCCGCCGACGTACCCCTCGGACGAGGAGGTCGCCGCGGTCGGCGTACCGGCCCTCACCGTGATCGCCGGGCGCAGCATCATCCACAATCCGGGCAGGGCCGCGGAACGCGCCCGCCGGCTGCTCGCCCACGGCGTCGTCGAGCTGTGGCCGGACGCCTCCCACGCCCTCAACGGCGAGTTCCCCGAGCGGGTCGCCGCCCGGGTCCTCGGCTTCCTCGAACGGCTCGACGCGGACGACGCGCTCCACGGCCGTCACTGACCATCGTCGCCGCCGGGCCCGTGCTCGCCGCACGGGCCGTAGGCGTCGGCAGGGCGGTCACAGGCGGCGGCCCTGACGGTCGATCACCACCGCGAAGACCCCCGTCACATCCTCGTACGGCGGTTCCACGGCCATGTGGCCCCGCTGGGCGTCGATCCACAGGACCTCGCCCCGGCAGTTGACGGCGTTCCACGCGTGGCTGCCTCCCCCGGCCCATCGGGTGATAAGGACGGCGGCGGCACCGTGACCACCGAAGATCAGCCGCTGCGCGATCGCCACGTACGCCCGGCGGCCGTGGCCCACGTATTCGAAGCGGTGCCCGAGCCACTCCTCGGCGCGGGCGACACCCCCGGTCTCCCCGGTCAGCAGGGGGCGTCCCGACCCGTCGTACTCCGGCTGCCTGCGCGCCGCCACGACGGGCTCGCCATGCCAGGTGGACATGACCGACAGCGCGCAGTCGACCGCGTTGTTGGACCTGAACGCGTCCTCCGTCGGGCCTTCGGCGTTGATCAGGCGGATCCAGGTGCCCCGCGGGTCCGGGAAGCGCCCGCTCACCGCCTGCACGAGGCTCACCTGGCCGCCCGGGTCCGCCTCGGCCAGGCCGCCGGGCCTGCCGTACGGGCGGGTCTCCTCCAGCCGTCGCGGGCGGCCCGGGCTGTCGAGCCAGTCGCGCTCGGTCTCGTCGTGCAGCACGGCCGACCAGAAGTCGTCCGCGTCATCGAGGTCGCCCGTCTCCGGACCGTCGTCGGCGCCCATGTCCGGCTGCGCGGGAAGTGTCGGCGCGGGTGCGGTCTCGACGAGCCACTCGTCCTGTCGGGCCGGGGCTGCGGCGTCGTGTCCCGTCTCGGGCATCGGCTCGCCCGGCCGATCGCTCTCGTCGGTCGTTACGGTCGTCAGGGCCGTCGCGGCCGTCCGGGTCGTCTCGGCCGTCATGGCCGTCGTGACCTCGTCTTCCGCCGCATCGTCCTGTTCCCCCCCACGGTCCTGTTCCGCCGCACGGTCCTGTTCCGCCGCACCGTCCTGCGTGCCTGCGGCCGCCGTCTCCACGTGGTCCCTGCTTTCCAGGGAATCCTGGGGCTCGGCCGATTCCTCGGCGTCGCCCTCGTACTCGCCCTCGGCGTCGAGGCCGGCGTCGATGTCGGTGTCGGTGTCGTCCGCCTCGGTTGCGGCCGTCAGGCGCTCCACCATGTGAGTGAGATCGCCGGAGTCGTGCGAGCCGGGCTCCCCGGCCCCGGACTCCTCCACGCCGGGTTCCCCCACGCCGAGCGTCCCCAGACCGGGCACCCCGACTCCGAGCGCCCCCACGTCCGGCTCCCCCAAGCCGGAAGGTTCCGCGCCGGACTGTGCCGCCTCAGACCCTGCCGCCTCGCACCCTGCAGCCTCAGACCCTGCCGCCTCGCACCCTGCCGCCTCGGACCCTGTTGCCCCGGAGGCCGCCGCGCTCGACTCTTCGAGGATCGACGACGCGCCCTCAGGTGCTGTGGCGGTCAGTTGAGCAGCCTCCTCGGCGTTCTCCTCGCCACTCTCCTCGGCGCTCTCCTGGGGCGCCGCCTCGTCCGCCGTGTCGCGGGCAGCCTCCCCATCGGCGTCCTCGAAGCCACCGGCATCCCCGGCATCCCCGGCGTCTTCCTGGTCTCCGGTGCTCCGGGTGGCCTCGGCTCCGCCGGGCGTCACGGCGGGGACGGCCTCCCGGGGGTCTGACGACCCCGCGCGCCGCCCGGCCGGCGTTCCCAGCCCGTGGCCTCCGCGTCCCCCGTTCTCGCCGTTCCTCGCGGCCGGCACCACCGGCAAGGTCACGGTGTCCACGCCCAGCGGCAGCGCCGCCAGCCGTACCTCCAGGCGCCGGTCCTCCAGCGAGGGAGCAGGCGCCTCGGCGGCCTGCTCGTAGTCCCGCCATCGCCGGCCGTCGGCCGACACGACCGGGTTGTACACACCGGACGGCAACCGCCACCTCCCGTGGCGGCGCGCCCTCTCCTGGTTCACGCGCTTGGCCCCCCTCCTCGCGCACATCAGCGTGCCGATGGTAGAGGCGGGCCGTCCGGGGCACGGCGGGTTTTTCCAACTTCAGACCCGACTTCCGACCCGGCTTCAGATCCGGCTTCAGATCCGGCTTCGATCCGACTGCCGGCCCGGCTCTCCGCCGGAGATCGCGCGGGGACGGTCAGCGGGCCGTGACGGTGATCGTGTGGAAGCCGGTGGCGCCGTCGGGGGCGGGCGGGGCCTCGTCCGCGGTCTGCGTGTAGCCGGACGCGTCGGTGGCCCGCACGGCGATCGTGTGCCGGCCCGGCGTCAGGACGAGGTCGAGCGACCACTGCCGCCAGGTGTCGGGCCCGGGGACCTGCGCGAGTCTCGCCTGCTGCCACGCGCCGCCGTCCACCCGCACCTCCACCGCGTCGACGCCGCGGTGCTGGGCCCAGGCGACGCCCGCCACGGTCGTACGGCCCAGCGTGACATCGTCCCCGTCACGAGGCAGGTCGATCCTCGACTGGGTCTTGATCGGGCCCTTGGGAGCCCAGCCGCGCGGCGTCCAGTAGGCCTCGTCCTGGTCGAACCGGGTGACCCTGATCTCGGTGACCCACTTCGTCGCCGACACATATCCGTACAGTCCGGGCACGACCTGGCGGACCGGGAAGCCGTGGGACTCCGGGAGCACCTCGCCGTTCATGGCGACGGCGAGCAGCGCGTCGCGGCCGTCCATGACCACGTCGACCGGCGTGCCGCAGGTCCAGCCGTCCTCGGAGACGCTGAGCAGCATGTCGGCCTCGCGCCGGATCCCGGCCTCCCGAAGCACGTCGGCGAGCCGGGCGCCGAGCCAGCGGGCGTTGCCGATGTACGGCCCGCCGACCTCGTTGGACACGCAGGTCAGCGTGACGTCCGCTTCCATGAGAGGGCGTTTGAGCAGGTCGGCGAAGGTCAGCTCGACCGGTCTGTCCACCAGGCCGTGGATCTTCAACGTCCATCGGGCCGGGTCCACCGACGGCACGACGAGTGCGGTGTCCACGCGGTAGAAGTCCGCGTTGGGGGTGACGAACGGCGAGAGGC
The DNA here is from genome assembly GCF_006874475.1 of Microbispora hainanensis. Taxonomy (GTDB): domain Bacteria; phylum Actinomycetota; class Actinomycetes; order Streptosporangiales; family Streptosporangiaceae; genus Microbispora; species Microbispora hainanensis. Next base: position 116,192 of record NZ_VIRM01000012.1, on the reverse strand, counting down.
CGGGAATCCGCAGGTCCGCCCCGGCGGGGATGGGCGCGGCCGGGCGGGCCGCGCGCGGCAGCATCCTGGACACGCCGCGCCGGGCCAGTTCGGCGTCCTTGGAGCCCTTCAGCAGCCATCCGCCGAACCCGGCGACGCCCGCCACCGCGACCCCCGCGGCCGCTCCGGTCAGGAGCCTGCGCCGGTCGAAGGCGTACGGCACGGCGTCCGATCCGACACCCGGCCCAACACCGGATCCCGCGCCCGACCCTGTGCCCGGCCCTGTGCCCGGCCCTGTGCCCAACCCCATGCCCGCCCGCATGACGGCCGGCATGGCGGGCGACGGCGCGGGCTGCCGAGCGGACGACGGCACGGACCGCTGAGCGGGCGACGGCGCGGGCGGCCGGCCGGGCGATGGCGCGGGACCGGACTCCGCCGCGCGGCTCCCCTCCCCCGCGGCCCTCGTGCTATCTGCCGGCGCGGGCGCCGCCAGGACCCTGCCGCCTTCGGCGCGGTCGGCGGCCCGGCTGGCCGCCACGTAGTCCTCCTCGCCGCTGCTCAGGGCGCGGCGCTTCAGACGCGGCAGCGTCCACGCGCCGGCCGCGGCGCCGACGAGCGAGGGCAGCACGTGCGCCACCCCGGCGTCCGGCCGGGACAGCGCCGCGGCGGCGCCGACGAGGCCGAACACGGCCAGGCCCAGTGTGCCGTACGCCGTCCTGCGGCGGGCGAGCAGGCCGAGACCCGCGGCGACGAGGGCGAGCACGACGACAATGCCGCCGAGCAGGACCGGCTTGTCGTTGGAGCCGAAGGTGCGGATCGCCCATTCCTTGAGACCGGCGGGCGTGGCGTCGACCATGGCGCCGCCCACGGCGACGACCGGCGCGGCGGCGGGATCGATCAGACCGGCGACGATCTGGGCCACCCCGAGCGCCACCGCGCCGGCGACGAGGCCGGTCAGCGCGGCCGCCCAGGCGGGCATGCGGGTGCCTGCTGCGTTCACGTCCTGAACGCTACGCCCGTCCGCCCGCCCGGGTCTTACGGCGTCATTACGAGAGGGGTTACGAGACCACCTGGGCGATCACCGGGGCGATGGCCCGGAACGCCTTGCCCCGGTGGCTGATCGCGTCCTTCTCCTCGGCCGTCATCTCGGCCGTCGTGCGGGTGTCGCCGTCCGGCACGAAGATCGGGTCGTAGCCGAAGCCGCCCGTGCCGCGCCGCTCGCGGATGAGGTGGCCGTGCACGGCTCCCTCCACCACGTGCTCCTCCCCCGTCGGCAGCGCGAGCGCGGCCGAGCACGCGAAGTGGGCCTGGCGGCGGCCGTCCGGCACGTCGCCGATCTGCGCGAGCAGCAGGTCGAGGTTGGCGTCGTCGTCGCCGTGGCGCCCCGACCAGCGGGCGGAGAAGATGCCCGGCATGCCGTTCAGGGCGTCGACGCACAGGCCGGAGTCGTCGGCGATGGCGGGCAACCCGCTGACCGAGGCGACCGCGTGGGCCTTGAGCAGCGCGTTCTCCGCGAACGTGAGCCCGGTCTCGGCCACGTCGCCGATGTGCGGGAACGCCTCAAGACCGACGAGCTCGACCGGCACGCCGGCGTCGGCGAGGATCCGGCGCAGCTCCACGATCTTCCCGGTGTTCCGGGTGGCGAGGATCACCTTGTTCATGCTGTCGATCTCCCGTGAATCAGGCGAGGGCCTCGGCCTGCAGACGAGTGAGCTCCGCGCAGCCGGCCGCGGCGAGGTCGAGCAGGCCGTTGAGCGCCGTCCGGTCGAACGGCGTGCCCTCGGCGGTGCCCTGCACCTCGACGAAGTCGCCCCTGCCGGTCATCACCACGTTCATGTCGGTATCGGCCTTGACGTCCTCGCTGTAGTCGAGGTCGAGCATCGGCTCGGTGCCGACGACGCCGACCGAGACGGCGGCGACCGAGTTCACCAGGGGGTCGCCGGGGCACATCCGGCGCTGCCGCATCCAGGCGATCGCGTCGGCGAGGGCGACGTACGCTCCGGTGATGGCGGCGGTGCGGGTGCCGCCGTCGGCCTGCAGCACGTCGCAGTCGAGCACGACGGAGTTCTCCCCCAGGGCCTTGTAGTCGACGCACGCCCGCAGGGACCTGCCGATCAGGCGGGAGATCTCGTGGGTGCGCCCGCCGATCTTGCCGCGGACCGACTCGCGGTCATTGCGGGTGTTCGTCGACCGGGGCAGCATCGCATACTCGGCCGTCACCCAGCCGAGTCCGCTGCCCTTGCGCCAGCGGGGCACGCCGCTTTCCACCGTCGCGGCGCACAACACCTTGGTGCCGCCGAACTCCACCAGTACGGAACCCTCCGCGTGGGCGAGCCAGTTCCGGGTGATGGTCACGGGGCGAAGCTGGTCTGAACGACGACCGTGTGAACGAGCCATACGGGTCACCCTAGGTCATACACGGCCCCGCTCCGCGCCAACTCCATCGGCCCGGCGAAGCCGCCGCGCGAGGCGTCCTCCAGGATGCGCGACTTGTCGTACCACGGGACGAGATGGGTGAGGACGAGCGCGCCGGCCTCGGCGCGGGCGGCGTGCTCGGCCGCCTGTCTGCCGCTCAGGTGCAGGCCGGGGGTCAGGCCCGGCTGGTCGAGGAAGGACGCCTCGCACAGCAGCACGTCGGCCTCGTGCGCCAGCTTGACCAGCTCGGCCGACTCGCCGGTGTCGGCCGAGTAGGCGACGGAGCGGCCCTGGTGGGTGACGCGGAAGCCGTAGGTCTCCACGGGGTGGTTCATCGGGGCGGCCGTCACCTCGAACGGGCCGACGTGCCGGGTGCCGGGCGACAGCCGTACGAAGTCGAAGGAGTTCTCCATTACGGGCTCGTCCGGCATCGCGTACGCCGCGTTGAGCCGCTTGGAGGCGCCCGCCGGTCCGTGCACGGGCACCTTCGGCAGGGGGCCGTCGGGGGTGTAGGTGCGCACGACGTGGTAGGCGCACAGGTCGAGGCAGTGGTCGGCGTGCAGGTGGGACAGGAGGATGGCGTCGACGTCGTAGAGCCCGGCGTGCCGCTGCAGCGCGCCCAGCGAGCCGTTGCCGAAGTCCATCACCAGCCGGAAGCCCTCCGCCTCGAAGAGGTAGCAGGAGGCCGGACTGTCGGGGCCGGGAAAGCTGCCCGAGCATCCGATGATCGTCAGTTTCATCGAGAACTCCCTACGCCGCTGACGTCGCCGATGCCGGAGGCGGTCCGCTCCACCGACTGGAGCTCGGGACCGAGGAAGCGCTGCCCGAGCCGTTCGAACAGCTCGGTGTCGCCGGTCGCGCGGAAGTGGTGGCGCGGCTCGCCCGCGCCGTTGGACAGCCCGCGGTCGTGCAGGACGCGGTAGACGTCCTTGGCCGTCTCCTCGGCGCTGGACACCAGCGTGACCCCGTCCCCGGCGACGTACGACAGGGCGCCGGTCAGCAGTGGATAGTGCGTGCAGCCGAGGATGAGCGTGTCGCACCCCGCGTCCTGGATCGGCTTGAGATAGCCCGTGACCACCTCGATGAGCTCCTCGCTCATCGTCTCGCCCCGTTCGACGAACTCCACGAGCAGGGGCGCGGCCACCGCGACCAGCTCGACGTCGGGGGCGGCGGCGAAGGCGTCGTGGTAGGCCATCGACTCGATCGTGGCCCGGGTGGCGATCACGCCGACCCTGCCGTTCCTCGTGGCCCGCACGGCCCGCCGGGTGGCGGGCTGGATCACCTCGACGACCGGGACGTCGTAGCGCTCCCTGGCGTCCCTGAGCACGGCCGAGCTGGCGCTGTTGCACGCGATGACCAGCATCTTCACGTCGTGCTCGACCAGGTGGTCCATGACCTCCAGCGCGTATGCGCGGAGCTCGGCGATGCTCTTGGGCCCGTACGGCTGGTGGGCCGTGTCGGCCACGTAGAAGATCGATTCGTGGGGTAGCTGGTCGATGATCGCCCGGGCGACGGTCAGGCCGCCCACCCCGCTGTCAAAGATCCCGATCGCCCTGGTGTTGTCCTCCGGCACGCTTCCCAAGGTTAGGGGACTGATCCCCGCCACAGACGGTAAGAATGCTCACATCGCGCGCCGGGCGGCGGGGACGTACGGTCTAGCCTCGGCCCAGGCGCGCGATCTGGCGCGACTGGGCGACCAGCCGGCCCGCCGAGTCCCACACCTCGACCTCCTCGTCGAACCAGCCGTCGCTGATCAGGCGCCCGCCGCCGATCAGGGTCAGCCACCCGGGCGCGGGCAGGGCCCGCAGGTGCCAGGTCAGCTCCACCGTCGGGGCCCAGCCCCGCGCCCCCGCCGAGAACACGACCGGCGGCAGCGCGTCCACCGCCAGCGCCAGCACGTACGGGTCGGGGTCCTGCGGCTCCACCAGCCGGAAGTACGCGCGTGACTCGGGCCGTCCCGTCGGCGTGCCGGTGAGCCAGCCGATCGTGGGCGGGTCGAAGGCGAGCTCCATCCGGGCGCTGAGGTTCATGTTCGACTCGGGCTTGGGCTGGGGCAGGCGCACGCAGCCGGCCAGGTCCGGCATGACGGCCGACGGGCCGTCCGCCCAGTCGGGGACCGCCTCCTCCGCGAGCGTGGCGGTCGTGACGAGCATCTCGATGAACGACTCGCCGTCCTGGACGAGCCGCGCCCGGGTCATCGCCGCCGTACGGCCCGTCTTGAGCGGTTCGAGCAGCACCCGGGCCGGGCCCGGCCGGGCCACGCGAAGGAACTGGGCGCTCGTCGAGATCGGGTGCGCATGCGGCGAGGCGTCCACCACGGCGCGCAGCATCGTGGCCATGAGGTAGCCGCCGTTGAGCGGCCCTCCGATGGAGTATCCGTCGTCGAGACACACGTCGTAGGTGGTGTCGTCGACCCGGATGGCCTGCGTCGCCTCGTCGAACTTGGTCATGCGCCCCTCGCCGCTCTACCGAATAATGTTCTGCTCATTACTCTAGCGTGGCACTCCGGCGGATCCCACGGCCCGCGCGCGTGAGACAGCTCACGCGAGCGGGCCGGACCGGGGTGGGCTCGCGCGCGGCCCGCCGGGCGTGGCCGCGCCGCGCTCGAGGTCAAGCGGGCTGCAAGCGCACCGCTACCGGCCGCGCCTACCTTCGCGGCGTACCTGACGACGACGCCTGTGAGTGAGCCCCCATGTCCCCCGACACCTCCCCCAACCCCCCGAGCCCCTGGCGGCCGGGTGACGAGCCCGACCTCGACCGCACCGTCGCCTATCGCATTCCCCGCGCCGCCGCGAGCGAGCCGCACACCGTGCGGCTGCCGTCCTGGACGGAGCCGGAGGAGATCGGCTTCGCCACCGTGCCCGGCCCGCCCGCCCCGCCTCGCAGCGAGGGCAGGCGGGGGCGCGGCTGGATAATCGCGCTGGTGGCCGCCGTGCTCGTCGGGGTGGTCGCCGGCGGCGGCGTATGGGCCGCTTCGAAGCTCAGCGGCGGCGGCACGCAGCCGCAGGACGTGCTGCCCGCGAACGCGATGGCCTACGTGCGGCTCGACCTCGACCCGTCGGCCGGGCAGAAGCTCGCGTTGTTCGGCATCGCCCGCAAGTTCTCCGCCACCCGCGACGCCTTCGGCGGGGACGACCCCCGCAAGGCCCTCGTCACCGCGCTGCAGAAGGACGACCCCGAACTGTCGAAGATCGACTACGCCAGGGACGTCGAGCCCTGGCTGGGCGACCGCGTCGGCCTCGCCGTGCTCCCCGGGGACGGCGGCGGCGACCCCGTCGGGGCGCTCGCCGTACAGGTGAAGGACGAGGCGGCGGCCCGGACCGGCATCGCCAAGATGGGCCTCGGCGGCAAGGGCGGCCTGGCGTTCCGCGACGGGTACGCCGTGATCGCGACGAGCCAGAAGCTGGCCGACGAGTACGTCAAGGCGGCGCCGCTGTCCGGCGATCCGCACTTCGCCGCGGACCTCGGCGCGCTGGGCGAGCAGGGCGTGCTGTCGTTCTGGATGGACGTGGAGAAGGTCGCCGGCGCGGGCTGGAGCGAGGTCGCCGCCACGCCCGTGCTGGAGCAGATCAAGGGCATGCGGTTCGCCGGCGCCCTCCGGTTCTCGGGGGACTACGCCGAGCTGGCCGGGATCACCCGCGGCGGCACGGCCGTGCAGGGCCGGCCCGAGCCGGTGAGCATCGGCGAGCTGCCCGCCTCCACGGTCGCGGCGGCCTCGGTCTCCGGCCTGGGCGACCTGCTGCGCGAGCAGTGGCCGTCGATCGAGCAGGCGGCGAGCGACTCGGGCGGCGCATCGGTCAGGCAGGCCCTCGACCAGGCGCGGGCGCAGTATGGCCTGTCCCTGCCGGACGACCTCGCGACGCTGCTGGGCCGCACGTTCACGCTCGCCCTGGACGAGCAGGACCTCGACGGCGCGCTGCCCCGGATCGGCGCCGTGGTCACGACGGACACCGCCAAGGCGCGCGACGTGGTCGACCGGCTCAGGGGCCATCTGAACGGCATGGAGAGGTCCGCCGACATCGCCACCGCCGAGGGCGACGGGCGGTTCGTGATCGCGAGCACCCAGGAGTACGCCGACGCGCTCAACGGCGGCGGCACGCTCGGCGAGAGCGAGACCTTCCGCCTGGCCGTCCCGGACGCCGCGAACGCCACCTACGCCGTGTACGCCGACCTCGACCGGCTGGAGAAGCTCTACCTGCGCGCGCTGAACGACCAGGAGCGCGCCGACGCGGAGAAGCTGCGGGCGGTCGGTCTCAGCGGCACCCACGGCGAGGACGGCTCGACCTTCACCCTCCGGGTCGTGTTCAACTGAACCCCATACTCCGGCTCATCCCGTCCGAACCGGATCTCCGGCCCACCCATGCCGGAGCGGGCGGGGTGAGCCGGTCGGCGTTCGACGGCGATCAGGCCCAGAGCTGGCCTTCGAGCCGGTCCTCCGCCTCGTCGAGGGTGCCCTCGTACGCGCCGGTGGACAGGTATTTCCAGCCGCCGTCGGCCACGATGAACACGATGTCGGCCCGCTCGCCCGCCTGGACGGCCTTGCGGGCCATGCCGATGGCGGCGTGCAGGGCGCAGCCCGTCGAGATGCCCGCGAAGATGCCCTCCGCGGCCAGCAGCTCACGCGTGCGGCGCAGCGCGTCGGCCGAGGTCACCGAGTAGCGGGTGGTCAGCACGGACGCGTCGTACAGCTCGGGCACGAAGCCCTCGTCCACGTTGCGCAGGCCGTAGACCAGCTCGCCATACCGCGGCTCGGCGGCCACGATCTTCACGTCCGGCACCTGCTCGCGCAGGTAGCGGCCGACTCCCATGAGCGTGCCGGTCGTGCCGAGCCCCGCGACGAAGTGGGTCACGGTCGGCAGGTCCGCGAGGATCTCCGGTCCGGTCGACTCGTAGTGGGAGCGCCAGTTGGCGGGGTTGCCGTACTGGTAGAGCATCACCCAGTCGGGATGCTCGGCCGCGAGGCCCTTGGCCACCCGCACGGCCTCGTTGGAGCCGCCCGCGGCCGGCGAGGAGATGATCTCGGCGCCCCACATGCGCAGGAGCTGGCGGCGCTCCTCGGAGGTGTTCTCCGGCATGACGCAGATCAGCTTGTAGCCCTTGAGCCGGGCCGACATCGCCAGCGAGATGCCGGTGTTGCCGGAGGTCGGCTCCAGGATCGTGCAGCCCGGCGTGAGCAGCCCGTCCTTCTCGGCCTGCTCGATCATCCACAGCGCAGGCCGGTCCTTGACCGACCCGGTCGGGTTGCGGTCCTCCAGCTTCGCCCAGATCCGTACGTCGGGAGACGGCGAAAGCCGGGGCAGACCCACCAGCGGGGTGCGCCCGACCGAGTCGATCAACGAGTCGAAGCGCATTTAGCGCGCTCCGCCCGCGACGGCCGGGAGCACGGTCACGGTGTCGCCGTCGGCGACGGGGGTGCCGAGCCCGCCGAGGAAGCGTACGTCCTCGTCGTTGAGGTAGACGTTGACGAAGCGGCGCAGCCCGGACTCGTCGACCAGCCGGTCCTTCAGGCCGGGGTGACGCGACTCCAGGTCGCCGATCAGCTCTTCGAGGGTCGCTCCCTTGGCGTTGACCGCCTTGGCGCCATCGGTGTAATTGCGGAGGATCGTAGGAATGCGGACCTCGATGGCCATGTCGGCTCAATCTCCTTGATCAGTGGTCGTCGTTATGGTGGAGCGTCCACCTGCTCTGAACATGGGCAGGCGGGCGGCGATTCCAGCGGCCTTCTTCCCCCGACGCCGCGTGGGCGACCGGGTTCAGCGACAGTCGTAGACGACGACAGACGGCGTGTGCGCGAAGAGGAATGCCTGAACAGGCGATTCCGGGCGCACCCGGCGCGACAGGACAGCCGGTGACGACACGGGACGAGCGTCATCGTTAGCCATGGCTCAAGTTTAACCGTACGACTCTACGATCTTGACTTCCTCCTCGGTCACGACGCCGTCCACGATCCGGTAGGACCGGAAGGGCGTCTCCTCCTCCGAGGCGGTCGACACCAGCACATAGTGGGCGTCGGGCTCGGAGGCGTAGCTGATGTCCGTACGGGAGGGGTACGCCTCGGTGGCGGTGTGGGAGTGGTAGATCACGACGGGCACCTCGTCGCGGTCGTCCATCTCCCGCCACACGCGGAACTGCTCCATCGAGTCGAACCGGTAGAACGTCGGCGAGCGCTCGGCGTTCTCCATGGGGACGAACCGCTCGGGACGGTCGGATCCGGCGGGCCCGGCCACGACACCGCACGCCTCGTCGGGGTGGTCGGCCCGGGCATGGGCCACGATCTTGTCGACCAGCTCGCGTGAGATCGTCAGCATGCTGCGAAACCTACCAAAGCGCCCTGACAAGGGTGTCCTGCAGGTAGGTCAGCCAGTCGTAGGTCACGTACGCCGGATAGCGGGGGTCGTCCTCGGACATCGAGGCGATCTCCTCGTGGACCTCCTCGGTGACCTCCAGCCGCACGCCGAGCGCGAGCCGGACGTCGTTGAGCGCCCGCAGCCACGCCTGTCCCTGCTCGGCCGTCAGCGTCAGCAGGCCCGGCGCCGCGGTCTCCAGCAGCGTGGTCGCGTCGGCCCGCTTGGCGTCGCGCAGCGTCGCCTCGGTGTAGCGCCGGAACTCCTGCGCCGCGTCCTCGTCGTCCGAGTAGGCCGAGGGGAACAGCCGCGCGAGCACGGGGTCGGCCGACGGGGCCGCGGAGCCGATGCCCAGGGCACGCTCCAGCGGGTCGTCGCCGGTGGCCCCCGGCTCGACCAGGCCGAGCACCTGCGACACCAGCGAGCGCAGGATCGACACCTCGCCCGCGTCGAGCTGTACGGCCACCCCGTCGCCGGTCGCCTGGAATCCCGTGCTCATCACCTGTCCTGCTGGACGGTCGCCCACAGCCCGTAGGAATGGAGGATCTGCACGTCCCGCTCCATCTCCTCCCGGGTGCCGCTGGCGACGACGGCCTTGCCCTTGTGGTGGACGTCCATCATCAGCTTCTCGGCCTTCTGCCGGGGATAGCCGAACACGGTCTGGAAGACGTACGTGACGTACGACATCAGGTTGACCGGGTCGTTCCACACGATCGTGAGCCACGGCAGATCGGGACGCACGTCCGACGACGGACGCTCGACCTCGGTTGGAGCTGTGCTACCCACGTACCCATCCTGCACCACGACCGTCGTAGTCTTCGACACGTGCGCACGACCACGGGCACGGCCCTGCTGACCGACCGCTACGAACTGACGATGCTCCAGGCCGCACTCGCCAGCGGTGCGGCACATCGGCGGGCGGTCTTCGAGGTGTTCGCCCGGCGGCTGCCCGGAGGACGGCGCTACGGGGTGGTGGCCGGCACCGGGCGGTTCCTCGACGCGCTCGAGGCCTTCCGCTTCGAGGAGCGGGACATCGAGTTCCTGTGCTCCGCCGGGATCGTGAACGAGCCCACCGGAGAGTTCCTCGCCGGCTACCGCTTCTCCGGCGACGTGTACGGCTATCGCGAGGGCGAGGCGTTCTTCCCCGGCTCTCCGATCATGGTCGTGGAGGGGACGTTCGCCGAGGCCGTGCTGCTGGAGACCGTGGCCCTGTCGATCCTCAACCACGACTGCGCGATCGCGGCGGCGGCCTCGCGGATGGCCCAGGCGGCCGGCGACCGGCCGCTCATCGAGATGGGCTCGCGCCGCACCCACGAGTACGCCGCGGTCGCCGCCGCAAGGGCCGCCTACCTGTGCGGCTTCGCCTCCACCTCCAACCTCATGGCCGGCCACCTGTACGGCGTGCCGACCGCCGGCACCGCCGCCCACGCGTTCACCCTTCTCCACGACTCGGAGGAGGAGGCCTTCCGTGCCCAGCTCGACTCCCTCGGGGTCGGCACCACCCTGCTGGTGGACACCTACGACGTGGCGAAGGCCGTACGAACCGCGGTGAAGCTGGCCGGGCCCGATCTCGGCGCGGTGCGCATCGACTCCGGCGATCTCGCGGCGGTGGCGGTGGAGGTGCGCCGCCTGCTCGACGAGCTGGGCGCGACCCGCACGCGGATCGTCGTCACCAGCGACCTGGACGAGTTCGCGATCGCGGCGCTGGCCGCGGCGCCCGTGGACGCCTACGGCGTCGGCACCGCCCTGTCCACGGGTTCCGGCCATCCGACGGCGAGCCTCGTCTACAAGCTCGTCGCCCGGGAAGACCGCGCGGGCCGGCTCCAGCCGGTCGCCAAGGCGTCCGTCGGCAAGCCGAGCATCGGCGGGCGCAAGTGGGCCTACCGCAGGACCGTCGGCGGCACCGCGACCGCCGAGATCGTCACCCGCGAGCCGGTGGAGACGGACGACCGCCCCCTGCTGGCCGAACTCGTGCGGGACGGCAAGATCGTCGGCCGCGAACCCCTGGCGGCCGCCCGCGACCGCCACCGGGCGACTTTGTCCGAGTTGCCACTGGAAGCGCGCAGCCTCTCCCCCGGAGACCCCGCAGTCCCTACTATCTTCAAGTGATCGCGGGGGACCGGCGCATGAGGACGACGCCGGTCCTCCGTGATCGCCACTGTGAGGTGACCCGATGAAGACCGCGCTCATCGTCGTGGACGTGCAGAACGACTTCTGCGAGGGCGGCAGCCTGCCGGTCGGCGGCGGCGCCGAGGTGGCCGCCGCGATCAGCCGCCACATACAGGAGCACCCGTACGACCACGTGGTCGCCACCCGCGACTACCACGTCGATCCCGGCCCCCATTTCTCGGCCGAGCCCGACTTCGTCAACTCGTGGCCGCCGCACTGCGTGGCCGGCACCCCCGGCGCGGACTTCCACCCGGCCTTCGACACCTCGAAGGTCGAGGAGGTCTTCAGCAAGGGCGAGCGGCAGGCGGCCTACAGCGGGTTCGAGGGCGCCAACGCCGACGGCGTGGGCCTGGCCCAGTGGCTGCGCGAGCGCGGCGTGGAGGCCGTCGACATCGTCGGCATCGCCACCGATCACTGCGTCCGGGCCACCGCCCTCGACGCGGCGGCCGAAGGCTTCGCCGTACGGGTCCTGCTGGACCTGACGGCGGGCGTGGCCCGGGAGACGACCGAGGAGGCGCTCGCCCGCCTCGCCGAGGCCGGGGTCGAGCTCGTCGGGGAGCCCGTCCTCCGTTCCTGATCCGCGACACCGACGAGCCGTGCAGCCGGGACACGCGCAGGACATCAATGGCTTCACCACGAAGCGTCACGGGTGTATTACCTAGAGCGACGACCCCTTCGTGGATTGGCGGCCCCGATGTTCGCGTTCCTGCTCGGCCTCAGCTGGCTCGTCCTGACCCCGGTCTGCATCTGGCTGCTCTTCGGCCGCGGCCACAAGGGCGTGCTCCGCGTCACGGGCGCGCTGACACTGGCGGCCCTGCAGACGGTCACGATGACCGTGGGATTCGCCCAGGAGCCCGCCCGGGTCCCCGCCCAGACGGTCGCCGTACGCGACCCGCGCGCCGACGCGAGCCGACCGGCGGACGCTGGGCCCACGCCGTCCCCCGGTGTGGCGGCGGCCGCGACACCGTCCCCGGCACCCGGCGCCCCGCCCGCCTGCGACTCCCGCGTCCCCGACCCCCAGGCCGTGCGGCTGTCGTTCCACGGCAGGACCCTGCACGGCCTCACGGTGTTCTGGCCCGCATCGCCCGCGCAGTGCGACACCGCGACGGTGGCCGTCCACCAGGCCGGGCGCCGGCTGCGCATCTGGGTGCAGGAGGGCGGCGACGCGCGGCGGCACGAGGGAGCGCACAACGTCCCCGTACGCGTTGAGCAGGGCATGGCCTCCCTCAGCCTCCGGCTCGGCTCGGTCACCCGGCACCACCGGCGTTACGTGGCGATCAACGGCCACACCGGCGACAAGATCCCGCTGCGCTCCCGCACCTCATAGCGTCGCCGCGAGGGCGAAGACGAGCCGTTCATAAATCGCGAGAAATGAGGACACGACGCGTAGAACACGCGGAGCCGGGTGAATATTCGTCACACCGCTAGCGAAAAATCCTCACCCCACCGACGGACCCGCGCAAAATCCGCCGCGAACATTCCCATTCCGGCAGCCTTCGAGCTGATAGCAATTACCTCCGCGCACGCACAGCGCTCTTGTTTCCCCCCGGCGAAGCCCCGGCTACGCTGCGAGCAGCATCGGAGGACATGCATGTTGACGCTCGAGGAACGCGTCGATCTCCTGGAGCAGGAAATGGTCAGTCTCGGCAAGAACAATCGCCTGGAGGCGACGATACGCGCCTATGACTCCCAGCAGATGGTCTGGGTCAAGATCGACGCGGTGGGCGAGCGGCTCACCCGGGTCGAGCAGATGGGCGAGCGGACGAGAACGGACATCGGCGTCCTCAAAAGCCAGATGGCCGCCGCCAGTCGCCGGTTCGACCGCGTGGATCACGAGATCGCGCGCCTGGACGGGCGCATCGACGAACTCAGCAATCGGGTCGACACCCTGACCGGCCAGGTGGACACGTTGACCGGCCGGGTGGACACCCTCACCGGGGAGGTCGAGACCCTCAGAGGACACGTCGAGGTCCTGACCGGCCGAGTGGACGGCCTCACCACACGCGTGGACACACTCACCAACCGCGTCGACACCCTCACCGGGCAGGTGAACGTGCTCACCGCTCGTGTCGACGGGCTCACCGATCAGGTCGAGGCCCTGACCGGCCGCGTCGACGGCCTCACCACCCGGGTCGACGCGATGAGCGGCCAGGTGACCACACTGACGGAACAGGTCGACGGCATGGCCGACCACCTCCGCAGGATGACCGACATGAACAAGACGATGTTCACCTCGGTCCTGACCCGGCTGGAAGATGTGTACGCCCAGATCCGGATGAGAAACCTCGCCGACCGACCGGCCCCCCGGCGCGTGGAGGATGCCGAGGACGGCGGAGCGGAGGCGTCCGCCTGATCGACCCGGCCCGGAATCCGGAGCCCGGGGAGGGGCCCAGGCAGTGCCCGGAACGGCTTGCCGCAGGTCCTCCTGGCCCGCCCCGGGTAGCCGGCGCGACGACACCGCGGTTCGCCGCCCCGCAAGGGACCGGCGAGCCGCGGTCCGTCACCCGTCGGGCGGCAGGCCGTCAGCAGACACCGAACGACTCTTCGGCGCACTCTGGCTGCTGCCGCCGGAGGCGCGCGTGCACGAGCCGCAGGTCGTGCTCGACGGCGACCAGAGGCGCGACGCGTCGCCCGGTCCGGCGCGCTGGACCACGCGCGTAGCCGTACGGCCCCGATGGAATGACCGCGAGGTCACTTGCGCTGGGTGGCCCACTTGCGGATCATCGCGATGCGCTCGCGGACCTGTTCGGCGGTGGCCTGGGCGATGGCGGGGCCCCCGCAGGCGCGGCGCAGCTCGGCGTGGATGACGCCGTGCGGCTGACCGGTGCGGTGGTTCCACGCGCCCACCAGGCCGTTCAGCTCCTTGCGGAGCTCGGCGAGCTGCTCGTGCGGCGCGAGGGCGGGGGCCTGCTCCTCGCTCTTCTTGGTCTTGCGCTTGGCCGCCTGCTGGTCGGCCTGGCGCTTGCGCAGCAGTGAGGCCACCTGGTCGGGCTCCAGCAGGCCGGGCAGGCCGATGAAGTCCTCCTCCTCCGGGGAGCCGGGCGCGGCGGCGGTGCCGAACTCGCCGCCGTCGAACAGCACCCGGTCGAAGGTCGCGGACGCCTCCAGCGTCTGGAAGGGTAGCTCGTCGCCGAGCGCGTCGGGCTGCTTCTTCTCCTGCTGGGCCTGTTCGAGCAGGAGGTCGTCGAGGCCGTCCTCGTCGCGGCGGCGGCCCAGCACGTGGTCGCGCTCTTCCTCCATCTCGCCAGCGAGGCCCATGAGGACGGGCACCGAGGGCAGGAAGACCGACGCGGTCTCGCCGCGCTTTCGGGCGCGGACGAAACGCCCGACGGCCTGGGCGAAGAACAGCGGGGTCGAGGTGCTCGTGGCGTAGACCCCGACGCACAGCCGGGGAATGTCGACACCCTCGGAGACCATCCGGACCGCGACCAGCCAGCGCCGGTCGGAGGCGCCGAAATCCTTGATCTTCTTGGACGCGCCCGGGTCGTCGGAGAGCACGACCTCGGCGCCCTCGCCGGTCACCGCCCGGATGTGCCGGGCGTAGGCGCGGGCCGCCTCGTGATCGGAGGCGATGACCAGGCCGCCCGCGTCGGGCACGCCCCGTCGCACCTCGGTGAGGCGCCGGTCGGCCGCGTGGATGACCTGGCGGATCCAGTCGCCCTTCGGGTCGAGGGCGGCCCGCCACGCCTGCGAGAGCTGGTCCTTGGTCAGCGGCGTGCCCAGCGTGGCGGCGATCTCGTCGCCCGCCCGCGTCCGCCACTTCATCTCTCCCGAGTACGCGAGGAAGATGACCGGCCGGACGACGCCGTCGGCCAGGGCCGGGCCGTACCCGTAGGAGTAGTCGGAGACGCTCCGCATCGCCCCCTCGCCGTCCTCGACGTAGGTGACGAACGGGATCGGGCTGTCGTCGGACCGGAACGGTGTGCCGGTCAGCCCGAGTCGCCTGGTCGCGGGCTCGAACGCCTCACGGATGCCGTCGCCCCACGACTTCGCGTCGCCGGCGTGGTGGATCTCGTCGAAGATCACCAGCGTCTTGCGCGCCTCGGTGCGGGCCCGGTGCAGCGCCGGGTGCATGGCGATCTGCGCGTAGGTGACCGCGACTCCGATGTAGTCGCGCGAGGTGGCGCCCTGGCTGTTCTTGAACTCGGGGTCGATGCTGATCCCGACCCGGGCCGCAGCGTCGGCCCACTGCCGCTTGAGGTGCTCGGTGGGGGTGACGATCGTGATGGCGCGCACGATCCCGCGGCTGAGCAGCTCGCTGGCGATCCGCAGCGCGTACGTCGTCTTGCCCGCGCCGGGGGTGGCGACGGTCAGGAAGTCGCGCGGCTCGCGGCTGAAGTAGAGATCGTAGGCCTGCTGCTGCCATGCGCGCAGCTTGGGGGCGGTGCCCCAGGCGGCTCTGTCGGGGTAGGACGGGGAGAGGTGGGACGCGGCCGAAACGCTCAACGACGCCTCCCCGAACTCATCGGAACACTGGTGTCTCTATCGGTTCGCTCCCTCACAGTGGATTCAGACTAGCCCGCCAGACCGACAGAACGCGCCGAGCACGCGCAGCCCGGCCGGAATTACCAGGTGTGGTCCCGGCCACAGGAGTCCTTAGTGCGATCGGCACAGTGACCTCGCCCATGAGGCACGCGTGGGGGTACATCGGGGAGAAACAGACGTGCCACATCCGCAGCAGGCAGATACGAGGCTCGACAGCCGAGAAGTCGCGTTGGTGTGGGGCTCGTCGGCGCGCGCTCCGGCGGCCTGGGCCGGCCGGCATGGAGTGGGTCGTGCATCAACCCGGTATCACCTTAAACGCGACCGCGCACGTGATCTGGTTCTCCGCAGATTCACGTGCGCGGTTGCCTCACCGACTCACGCCGGTCACCTAGAGCCGGGCCGCCAGCCCGGCACCCACATGCGCGTGGAGCCGAGCGGTGAGACGCGCCGCAGACGGGGACGGGTCCGCCTCAACGGCAGTGCCAGACTCGGGAGCGTCGGCCGACTTCGGCCTGAGCCTCGGCTGCGGTTTCTCGGAAGGCTCCGACTCCGAGGGCGGGGAGACATCGGCGCTCGCCAAGGTCCCATCGAAGAGTGTCTTGACTCCCAGAGGCTCGAAGTCATAGACCGCGTCGTTGATGCGCAGGCCATCGACCGCCCCGTGGAAGGGGCCGTCGTTGCTGCCCTTGTTGATCGCGATGCTGTAGGTGATGACCGCATCCGGCAGAAGGGCCTTGAGCTCGGCAAACGAGCACGGATTGGCCTGCGTGCAGGTGGTCAGCGTGCCGGGACGGGTCATGTACCACCGGCTGCCCTCTGCGCTGGCGTCGTACTGCTGCCACACGTTGGGGAGCGGGGTCGACGGGGCCGACGGCGCCACCGAGGTGTTGGGCAGGTAGACCAGGCTGGAGTAGTTTCCCGTCTCCGGCCTGTTGGGGTCGACCTCCAGGTTGAGGTTCGGACGGTTGATGGTTGGGAAGACGTCGGCGTCGGCTCCAGTGAAGATCCAGTACGTCAGAGTGTCAATGTCCGCGAGCGGTATGTTCGCGAAGTCCGTCTCGTTGCCGAACTGGATGTGATCCGTGTTCCCGCCGACGATGAGCCCTAGGCTGCCGATGCCGTAGGGCGGCGGCTGCTTTGCCGCAGGTGCATCGCTGGTGCGGCCGTATGGGCCGCCACGCAGCACCGCGCTGGGGTCGCCCGATGTATTGCGGTAGATGACACCCCAATGGTCACCCGTATAAGGACCGAGCTTTGCGTTCGCCGGATGTGCTGCAGTCATGCTGGCGGCACTGGCGACGGCAACGCCCGATGCGGCGCACGCCAGAAACTTGGAGAATCTCATTTGACTGGTCTCCTGGAGAGGGCTAGAGAAATTGCGCAAAAGGGGTGGCCGACCAAGCCAAGGCCACCGAGCTGGGACAGGTCTGGCGCCTTGCCCAGGTGAACTTGATCCGATTCGGGAGTGCTTGAAAACACGCCCATAACCGGGTAGGCGAAGGTGGGTGCATGGCCCGCAGGAGGAGCCACGTTCTCCCAGCGGCGCCCCTGCCCCACTTCGTTTCGAGCCTGGGGGGAGATCCCGTCAGTGCGCGGGCAAAGCACGCCTTGCCCGCGCACAGCGAGGCTTTATATGCCAGGAAGACCTGCTTCCGAGATGGCCTTCCGCACTCCGGCAGATGGTGGCGAGCACCATTTCCTACAGCCAACCAGGGCGGACAGCCCGGCGAGAGCAGCTTCCTCTACCGACGTCCGCCCTGATTCGCCTGTGCCGGACCCTCCATCAGCTAGTCGGGAGCAGGCTGGCCGTGCTGCAGTTGGTGGCGCTGAGCGGAATCTCGTTGAACGAACGGCCGCCGGCGATCGCCGGATTCACCACGGAGACGGTGCAGTCGGTGAACAGAATGCGGCCGTCCGCCCTGCGAACGCTGACCCGCAGCAGACCCGCCGGATCCCCCGTGTTCGGAAGAGTGATGGGTGCGAGGGCTGTGGCGCTGGTCAGGACAAGCGGCCTGCTCGGTGACGGAGCCAGGGCGATGTCATACAGGAAGGCGTTACCGAAAACCGGCGTGAGGTTGACCCAGCGGTTGTTGTTGCTGTCGAAGACCCACGCGTTTCCCCTACGGGCGGAACCGGTGTAGTGGTTGGAGCGGTTGGGGAACAGATCGGGCACGGGCGTGTCGATAACGCCGGTGGTCCTTGTCTCAGCGAGTTCACCGGTGAAGCCCGTGACGACGTTGGTAGCGTCCAGGCGCGGGTAGGGAAGGTTGGCCTTTGGCTTCTCCCCCGTCGGGCTTGCCGCCTGCGTGGCGGGGGCGGTCTTCGTTGTGGTGGCATTCGCTGCGACCGCGCCCGAGAGCCCCAGGGTCGCGCAGGTCACCGCCGCCGCGGCGGACCACATCAGCAGGCGACCGGCGCCACGCGAACCAGAGGCCGAGCTGCTCCTACGAGAAATCAATTTGATTTCCCCCCATGGTGAGAGAATTGGTCTTTCCGGGTCACCGCGTTTTTCGTGCGATGCGACATTGAAGATACCTGTCAGGGGAAACGCGGGCAGCGAGCCACTTATCGGATAGCGGCAAACAGATGTTACGCCTATCTCAAAGGCGTCCCGGCGATCCCACTATCTCCTCTTATTCCATGAGTGAACGGCCGAGAGTAGATCAACGCACACATATGAAGTTTCAGCCGGACAATAAGGACAACGAGCTGAGCCGACATACTGCTCGACCGCTTTTTTTAATGCCTATATCCGTTCCGAACATCCGAAGACGAGACAAAAAGAGCTTATTTCGGGCATCAGCGCCGGGCCGCCGTACGAGCGCGCGGCCGGTCTCACGACGCGCTCAGCGGGCTCCCCACATCAGGCCCTCGATCTCGGCGCGCGACTGGGGGCGGTCGGGATGCGCCAGCCCCAGCAGGACCGTGCTGCCGCCGTCCGGCCGGGTCAGCAGGGTCACCCGCATGAAGGCGGGCTCGTTCACCACGTCGGTGTACTCGGCGCGTACGGCCCGCGTGTGGCCCGGCCGCCCGCCGACGGTCACGGCCCGATCGTCGAGCACCTCGACCTTGTCGCCGTGCAGCAGCAGCTGCGTGTAGAGATCGCTCAGGTCGATGACGGCCGAGCGCAGATTGGGCGGGTCCACCCGGTCGCCGGGCCGGGCCATAACGGTGGCGCTGTCGCCACGCGCGGCGGCGGAGGTGAAGCCGGTCACGGGCGCGACCACGCCCTCCCGCCACTCCGGGGGCAACGTGTAGGAGACCCCGGCGATCTGGTCCTGGATCACCGTGGGGGGCGCGCTCTCGGCCCGGTTCAGGACCGTGACCACCACCGCGCCGATGACGGCCGCCGAGCAGACCAGCGCGAGGCCGCCGACGAGAAGGCGCCGTAACCACCTCGGCATCGAGCGCGGAGGCGTCTCGGGCGCTCGATAGCGGCGGGCCGACGGGGGCAGGTCGTCCTCGGGTTCCGGGGACTCCAGGCCCAGCGAGGGCCAGGCCGGGCGGCCGGCCTGTGACCGTTCGGCGACCGGCGCGCCGTACAGGCCGGCGAGGCTCTCCTCGGAGGGGTTCCGGTCCGGCTCACGGCCGCCGTACGGCCGGGTGGGCCACTGGGGGGACGTGGGCGGCGTGGACGACCGCGGCGACCCGCCCGGGACGCCGTACGGGCGAGTGGGTGCCTGCCCGGACGGCGGAGACTCCTCCTCCGCGGGTGGCCAGACCCGGCGGGTCCACTGGTCATCCACATAGCCTCCCCGGGCGGCCTGGCCGGGCGTGTGGGACGGAACCGGCGAGCGAACTCGGCGCTCACGGCCGGGCGCGAGGCTTCGTGACCATGAACGCTGCTGTGGAGTTACTCACACCCGCGCCGCGACGTCAACGGCTCCGACCGATTCGTCATCGCCCTGTTCCTCCCGATGATCTCTCATCGCCCTGCGTGTCGCCAGCCGGATGCTCGGAGCTACGGGTGACGATCCCCGGCCCAGGATCGCTCGCGGAGTCGCTCGCCGTTCCGTTCGCGGTGTCGCTCACAGTGTCGCTCACGGAAACGGCATCGAGGTCGTTCGCGGCGCCGGTGGACACCACCGCGGCGTCTGCGGCGTCCGCGCCGTCGGCGACCTCCGCGGCGGTCCCCTGAGTCGCCGGCGTGGCCCCCTGAACCCCCGCCGCGGCCACCCCGGTGGCGGCCTTCTGCGATGCCGCCCCGGTTCCCAGCGGCGCCGGGCGGCGGTAAGCGTCCCACATCTGGTGGACGCGTACGCCCTGGCCCGCGGTGAACTCACGCATGCAGCGGTCCTGGGCGTAGTCCATGAAGTTGTGCACCGGATCGCTGCCCGGAGCCGGGCAACTGTCCTTCTTCGCCGGGCAGCCGTTCGTCGGGTGGGCCTCGGGGGGCGTGTCGTCCACCGAGTCGCCCGGGGCCTTGCAGCCGTTCTCGAAGGTGTGCAGCAGGCCCAGCCAGTGGCCGATCTCGTGCACGGCCGTGAAGCCCCTGGCGAAGTCGCGCAGCGGGCCGCCGGGGACGCTCCGCCAGTCGATCACCACGCCGTCCAGCACGGGCTCGTCGTCATACCAGTACGGATAGGTGGAGTAGCCGAGCACGAGCCGGCTCAGCTGCGCGATGTAGAGGTTGAGCGTCTCGGGGCCGCCGACCCGCAGCTTCTTCTTCATCGGTTCCTCGTAGCCGAGGGGGTCGCGGAACCAGTTCCGGTTTTCGGTGTGCGTGATGCCCTTGAGCTCGAAGCGCACGCCGGTGTCGGCGCCGCCGTACCCGCCGGAATAGGCGGTGTTGAGCACGGCGATCTGCCGGGAGACGGCGGCGTCGGGCAGGCCGAGCGTGCGGTCCCTGATGATGTGCACCCGCACCGGGACGGTGATCCGTTCGACGGCCGCGGAACCGCTCCGCCGCGCGACGGCCCCGCTCCCCGGCCGCGCTGCCGTCGCCCCCGGCCGCGCTGCCGTCGCCCCCGGCCGCACGGTCGCCCCCGGCTGCGGAGTGACCACGGGCCGCGCGGCCGCTCTCGGCGGCACGGTTGCTGTTGCCCGCGCGGCCTCTCTTGCCCGCGCACCAGCCGTCGCGTGCGCGGCTTCTGCCGGCTGAGCGGCTTGTCGTGACTTCGCGCCGAGCCGGCGGGCAAGGTCGGCCGACATCCGGGCGACCTCGTCCGGCCCCGGCTCGCGCGGCTCCAGGGCATGCGTGAGCCGGCCCACGCCGTTCCGGCGCTTCGAAGCGGCGTGACGGGTCAGGCAGGCGTCCGGCCGGGAGGCCGGCGATCCGCGCAGTGCGGCGCCGGTGAGACCACCAGGCGCCCGGGAGGCGGCGGCCGGAGCGGCGCACGCGCCGCCCAGCGCGTAAAGGCATGCAAGGACGACGGCGATGGGTCGCCGAACCATTCGTTCCCCCGATACGGCTGGTCAGAAGGCAGACCCTAGCCGCAGGGGACGCGATGATCCCGGATCGACACTCACTCGCCGGACGGTTCGCCCTTGGGCAACCCCTCGTAGATCTCCTTGCACTCCGGGCAGACCGGATACTTCTTCGGATCGCGGCTGGGCACCCAGACCTTGCCGCACAGGGCCCGCACCGGCGCACCGGTCACGTAGCTTTCAGTGATCTTGTTCTTGTCGGCGAAGTGCGAGAAGCGCTCGTGGTCACCGTCGCCGTGCGAGAGCCGGGGTGTTACGTCGCTCTCGGGAAGAATCTTCGTGCCGCTCACGGATACCAAGTCTACTGAGCGAGCAGGCGCACCCGGCCCGGACGCGCGTACGGCCCCCGCCGAGGTGGCGGGAGCCGTACGGAGGAGACCGGACCTCAGCCCATGTGGACCGGGGCGCCCTCGGTCTTACGGCCGGCCTTGACGAACAGGGCCAGGGCCGCCGCGACGACGGCGACCGCCGTGCTCACGACGAAGCCGAGGTGCAGGCCGTCCATGAACGACAGGTGCGCCGCGTCGGCGACCGTCTTGGCCACCTCGGCCGGGAGCCCGGGCGGGGCCTGGCCCACCGACGCCAGGGCCTTCAGTCCTTCCATCTCCGCGGGCTTGACGGCCTGCGCCACCGGACCGAGGTAGCCGGGCAGCACGTCGGCCACCTTGGCCGACACGACCGCGCCCAGGATGGCGGTGCCGAGCGCGCCGCCGACCTGCATCGCGGAGTTCTGTACGCCGCCCGCGACGCCGCTCAGCTCCTCGGGCGCGTTGCCCACGATGATCTCCGTGGCGCCGACGAACACCGGCGACAGGCCGAACGCCAGCAGCACGAACGGGATCGCGCTGTCGACGAAGGCGGCCTCGACGCTGAGCCGGGACATGAGGAACATCGCAAAGGCGCTGATCACCATGCCGCCCGCGATGGTGATCTTCGGACCGAGCTTGCCGATGAGGACGCCCGCGATGGGCGAGGCGACGATCATGCCGGCGCTCATGGGCAGCATCCGCAGGCCGGAGTCGAGCGGGGTGAGCCCGTGCACGCCCTGGAAGAAGAACGTGAGGAAGAACATCGCGCCGAACATCGCGAACGACATGAGGATCATGAGGACGGTCCCGATCGAGACCGAGGCGTTGCGGAACAGGCTCAGCGGCAGCAGCGGCTCGCTGGCCTTGGACTGCCAGAACAGGAACACGGCCCCGACGACCACGGCGGCGGCGAGGAAGCCGAGCGTCTTGGCGTCGCCCCAGCCCCACTCGGGGGCCTTGATGATGGCCCACACCAGCGCGAACATCGCTCCGGACAGCAGCACGACGCCGAGCCAGTCGACCCGCGACAGCATCGTGGTCCGGTTCTCCCGCAGCGTCCACAGCCCGAACGCCAGCGCCGCCACGCCGACCGGCACGTTGATGAAGAACACCGACTGCCAGCTCACGTTCTCCACGAGGAGGCCGCCGACGATCGGGCCCGCCGCGCTCGACAGCCCGATGATCGCGCCCCACGCCCCCATGGCCATATTGAGCCGCTCACCGGGGAACGCCGACCGGAGCAACGCGAGCGCCGCGGGCTGGAGCAGCGCGCCGAACAGTCCCTGCAGCACCCGCAGCGCGATCAGCACGCCGATCGAGGACGACAGGCCGATGGCGAGCGAGGTCAGCGCGAAGCCGGCGACGCCGATCAGGAAGACGCGCTTGTGTCCGAACAGGTCGCCGAGCTTGCCGGCCGTGATCAGGAAGACCGCCAGCGCGAGCAGATAACCGCTGGTCACCCACTGCAGGTCGGCCAGCGTCGCCTTGAGCTCGACCTGGATGACCGGGTTGGCGATCGCCACGACCGTGCCGTCGAGCATGACCATGATCACGCCGAGCGAGACGGCGAGCAGCGTGAGCCATGGATGCCCCTGGCCTCGTCCTGGAGGCGCGTCGGCGTCCACCGATACGGCTTGAGTCATGGAGATTCCCCCTTAGCACCACTGAGTCGACCGGCAGCAATTTATGTCAGTCGATGACAGATGACAAATCCTTTTATCCGACATACGGTGACATATGAGAGTTTGTGAACCGGCAGTTTCGAGGAGGTGACCTCCGTGGGTCTGCGCGAACGCAAGAAGCAGCGGACGCGGGACGCCCTGGTCGACGCGGCCCTCGACCTCTTCCTCAGCAGGGGCTACGAGGCGACGACGATCGACCAGATCGCCGCCGAGGTGGAGGTCTCGCCCAGGACGTTCTTCCGCTACTTCGCCTCGAAGGAGGACGTGGCACTCTCGCTGACCGCCGACGAGCAGCGGGTGCTCCTCGCCGAGCTGGTCGCACGTCCCGAGTCGGAGTCGCCGTTCACCGCCCTGTGTCAGGCGATGCGCTCGTTGCTGAAGATGCTACGAGAGGCGGACGACGCGGAGACGGGCAGGTACCTGCGTTGCCAGAAGGTCGTGCACTCCACGCCCGCCCTGCTCGCCGGGGCCATGCGGCTGATCAAGGAGAACGAGCGCAGGCTGGTCGCCGAGGTGGCCCGCAGGCTGGGAGCCGACCCGTGGGACCTCCAGCCGAAGTTCATCGTGGCCGTCTTCGTCAGCGTGGCCCTCGCCTGCTTCGACGAGCGCACGCAGGACCCCGTCGTACTGGCGAGACGGCTGGAGGACCTGCTCACGCTGGCCGAGCGTTCCCTGTGTCCCGGCTGGGACCTGGCCGCGTGCTCCGCGGAGAGCGCCGGGCGCCCGGCCGAGGCCGCCTCGACCACGGGCTGACACACCCGGCCGCCCCGGCAGCCGTCCTCACAGCCGTCCTCACAGCCGTCCTCACAGCAGGACGACGCACCCGCGCTCGCGCAGCGGGCGGACGCAGGCGGGGGTCTCGTCGAACTTGACCCAGCGCAGGTCGAGCTTCTCCAGCCGCGACAGCTCCGCCAGCCCGCCGGGCAGCGTGGTGAGGCGGGTCGCCCGCAGGTCGAGGTGGGTCAGCTCGGTCAGGCGTACGACGGCGTCGGGCAGCCGCTCCAGGGGGTTGCCGCGCAGGTCCAGGTGACGCAGCGCGCGCAGCCCGCCGAGCGACTCGGGCAGCCCGGCGAGGCGGTTGTTCCTGAGGTGCAGCTCGCGCAGCCCGGTCAGACGGCCGATCGACTCCGGCAGCGCCGTCAGCCGGTTGTCGTGGACCCGCAGCTCGTGCAGGCCGGTCATGCCGCCGATCGTTTCCGGCAGCGCGGCCAGCCGGTTCTCCGCGAGGTTGAGGTAGCCGAGCCGGTCGAGCCGTCCCAGCGAGGCGGGCACCGAGGTGAGCCCGTTGTCGCTCAGGTAGAGGTAGTCGGTGAGACCGGGCAGGTCGCCGATCTCCGCGGGCACCTCGCGCAGCCGGTTGTGCCCGAGGTCGAGCATGCGCAGCTCGCGAAGGCCGCCGAGGCCGGGAGGCAGGTCCGCGATCTCGTTCTCCGCCAGGTTGAGCGACCGCAGCCGGCTCAGCCGCCACAGCGCGTCCGGCACCGCGGTCAGCGCGTTGTGCCCCACGCTGAGGTGTTCGAGCGCGGCGAGGCGGCCCACTTCGGGCGGAACGGCCGCGATCCGGTTGCCGTAGAGCAGCAGAACCCGGAGCCGCTCCAGGCGGCCGATCCAGCCGGGCACGGTGGTCAGCGCGTTCCCGTCGAGGTCGACGTGGCGCAGCGTCGCCATGTCGCCCACGGCCGCGGGCAGCGAGGGCAGCCCCGCGCCGGGCGCCACGAGGGCGACGGGCGCCCCACCGTCGAACCGTACGGCGCCCGGAGGCGCCCAGCGCAGATCGGGCCCGCTGACATCTGAAACACCGGGACCGGGCACGCCGAGATCGGGCCCGCTGACATCTGACACACCGGGACCGGGCACGCCGAGGCCGGGCCAACCGAGATCCTGGGCACCGAGATCCTGCACACCGGGGTCGGGCATGGCAGCCGACTCTACAGAGGGCCTCCGGGCCCCCGCGCGGCGCCCGGGGCCGGTGAACGTTTCATCGGGATGACGCGGCCCAGACGGGGCCCTGGGAGGGAGATCGCGCTGGTCCGATGGCACGCGCTGCCGAACCGGTTCAGTAAGGCCGCGCCCGTCGATGGGCGCGCGGGAGCCGTCTCCTGTACGGCCCCGGCTCCCCCTGCCTATGGTGCGTTCGGCGCTTCCACCGGCGCCGATCCCCCCATCCGAGGTACAGAATGAGAACACGTTTCATCGCCGCGGGCGCGGCCATCCTCGCCCTCCTGACGTCAGTGCTCGCGATGACCCAGAACGCGCAGGCCGCGACCGGACTCCACGTCAGCGGCACGAGGATCCTCGAAGCCAACGGAAACCAGTTCGTCATGCGGGGCACCAGCCACGCCCACACCTGGTACTCGAGCCAGACGAGCTCGTTCGCGAACATCAAGTCCCTGGGCGCGAACACCGTCCGCGTCGTGCTGAGCGGCGGCCGCTGGACGGCCAACACCGCGAGCGATGTCGCCAACGTCATCTCCCTGTGCAAGCAGAACCGGTTAATCTGCGTGCTCGAAAACCATGACACCACCGGCTACGGCGAGCAGAGCGGCGCGTACACGCTCGACCAGGCGGTCGACTACTGGGTCGGTCTCAAGAGCGTGCTGACCGGTCAGGAGAACTACGTCGTCATCAACATCGGCAACGAGCCGTACGGCAACAACAACCAGTCCGCCTGGACCAACGCGACCAAGAGCGCGATCAGCAGGATGCGGGCGGCCGGATTTCAGCATCTGCTGATGGTCGACGCGCCCGCCTGGGGCCAGGACTGGCAGTTCGTCATGCGCGACAACGCCGCCTCGGTCCTCGACAGCGACCCCCAGAAGAACACCGTCTTCTCGATCCACATGTACGGCGTCTTCGACACGGCCGCGGAGGTCACCGGCTACCTCCAGGCGTTCCAGAGCGCCGGCCTGCCGCTGGTGATCGGCGAGTTCGGCAACATGCACTCGGACGGCGACCCCGACGAGGACACGATCATGTCGCAGGCCCAGTCGCGCGGCGTCGGCTACCTCGGCTGGTCGTGGAGCGGCAACGGCGGCGGCGTCGAATACCTCGACCAGGTGACGAACTTCAACGTCGACCAGCTCACCTCGTGGGGCCAGCGGCTCTTCAACGGCGCGAACGGCATCAAGTCGACTGCCAAGGAGGCGACGATCTACAGCGGCCAGCCGCCGGTGAGCCCGTCTCCCAGCCCGTCGGCCTCCCCCAGCCGGCCCGCGTCCCCCAGCCCCTCGCCGACCAGGTCCCCGAGCCCCAGCCCCTCCCCCACCGGCGGCGCCAAGGGCTGCTCGGCGACGTACACGGTCGCCAACCAATGGGGCGGCGGCTTCCAGGGTGAGGTGACGGTCAAGGCCGGCTCCAGCGCCATCTCCGGCTGGACCGTGACCTGGACCTACGCCAACGGCCAGGCGATCACCCAGGTGTGGAACGCCACGGTGACGTCGAGCGGGTCGTCGGTCACCGCCAGGAACGTGAGCTACAACGGCTCCCTCGGCGCCGGCGCGTCCACCTCGTTCGGGTTCCTCGGCTCCTGGAACGGCACCAACTCGGTGCCGGCGGTGAGCTGCACCGCGAGCTGAGACGCGAGCTGAGACGCGAACTGAGACGCGGCGTGTCACCCACGGCCGGGCGCGCTCCCCGCGCCCGGCCTCCGCGCGTCGCGGCCGGCCCGGGATGGGCGCTGCGGAGGATCGGCCGAGCAGGGGGATCGGCTGAGCAGGGGGATCAGTTGAGCAGGGGGTCGTCGGGGAAGGTGGCGACCAGCGCCAGGTCCCCCTTCTGCCTGCGCAGCACGGTGCGCCACAGCGTGGCCGGGTTCGGGTGGAAGGTGTCGCCCGGCTCGGAGTCCACGACGTACCAGGCGCCCTCCTGGAGCTCGTTTTCGAGCTGTCCGGCGGTCCAGCCCGCATAGCCCGCGAAGATCCGCATCTGGGAGATCTCCCCCGCCAGGATCTCCGGGGGCGCGTCGAGGTCGACCGTGCCGAGGCGCGAGACCGCCGCCCTGCCCTGCAGTCGTCGCCAGCCCAGCGGCTCCTCGCCGCTGAGCACGACGGCGAGCGCGAGCGCGCTGTCCGTCTGCACCGGGCCGCCCTCGAACAGCACCGGAGGACCCGTGACCAGGGCGTCCCAGGAAGGTAAGACCTGGGTCACGGCGATCTCGCTGGGCCGGTTGAGCACCACACCCAACGTGCCGCCGTCCTCGTCGTGCTCCAGGACGAGCACCACGCTACGCCGGAAGTTGGGGTCGTCGAGCAGTGGCGTCGCTACAAGCAACCCGCCGACGTAGATCGCCTCCGCCATACATCCCATCATGAGGGAGGATTGCGGATTCGTGTACGCCGACCCCGGTTTGCCGCATCATATTACTGATAGTAACGACAATGTCACCGAGAGGGAGTTCGATCAGGCCCGGATCTGGCCCCGATCATGCCTCGGTGAAGCCCCGGGCCCTGCCGCCGGCCGACTCCCGTACGGCAGCCGCCACCGCGTTGGCCACGTCGGGGTGGAAGACGCTCGGGATGATGTAGTTGGGGCCGAGCTCCTCGCTCGTGACGACCGCCGCCAGCGCGCGGGCCGCCGCGAGGAGCATCTCCTGGGTGACGCCGTTCGCCTGGGCGTCGAGCAGGCCGCGGAACACGCCCGGGAAGGCCAGCACGTTGTTGATCTGGTTGGGGTAGTCGGACCGGCCCGTGGCCACGACCGCCGCGTGCTCCCGGGCGTCGTCCGGGGAGACCTCGGGCTCGGGGTTGGCCAGCGCGAACACCACCGCGTCCTTCGCCATGGCGGCGACGTCGTCCCCGGTGAGGATTCCCGGCGCGGAGACACCGATGAAGACGTCGGCGCCCTTGACCGCGCCGCGCAGGTCGCCGCCGTACCCCTCGCTGTTGGTGTGCTCGGCGATCCACCGCAGCGAGTCGTCGAGGTCGTCGCGGCCGAGGTGGACCGCGCCGCGATAGTCGCAGACGACGACGTTGCGCGCCCCGGCCGCCAGCAGCAGGCGCAAGACGGCGGTGCCGGCCGCGCCGGCTCCGGCCATCGCGATCCGCACCTCGGACATCTCCTTGCCGACGACCTTCAGCGCGTTGGTCAGCGCGGCGAGCACGCAGATGGCGGTGCCGTGCTGGTCGTCGTGGAAGACCGGGATGTCGAGCAGCTCGCGCAGCCGCCGCTCCACCTCGAAGCAGCGCGGCGCCGAGATGTCCTCCAGGTTGATGCCGCCGAAGCCCGGCGCGATGGCCCGCACGGTGGCGACGATCTCGTCCACGTCCTGCGTGTCGAGGCAGATGGGCCAGGCGTCGATGCCGGCGAACCGCTTGAAGAGGGCGGCCTTGCCCTCCATCACCGGCAGTGCGGCGGCGGGGCCGATGTTGCCGAGGCCGAGGACGGCCGAGCCGTCGGTGACGACGGCGACCGAGTTTCGCTTGATCGTCAGGCGGCGGGCGTCCTCCGGGTTGCGCGCGATCGCCAGGCTGACCCGCGCCACACCCGGGGTGTACGCCATGGACAGCTCGTCGCGGTTGCGCAGGGGAACCTTCGACTGCATCTCGATCTTGCCGCCCAGGTGCATGAGGAAGGTCCGGTCGGAGACCTTGTGGATCGCGACGCCCTCGACCGCGCCGAGGCTGTCGACGATCGACTGCACGTGGTCGGCGTCCTTGGCCGCGCACGTCACGTCGATGCGGAGCTTCTCGTGACCGGCGTTGGTCACGTCGAGGGCGGTCACGACGCCGCCCGCGTTCTCCACCGCGTGGGTGAGCAGGCTGACCGCCTTGCCCCCAGCGGGCACCTCCAGGCGCACGGTGATCGAGTAGGACACGCTGGGCACGGTGGCCACGTCTATCCGCTCCTTTGCGGGGTGATGCCTGGCCGTGCTCTCCCGGCTGCTCCAGTGGGGCGCGGCCTCCGCGTGGCGGCCACGCTCCCGCATCCGGCTGGACGGCTCATGGGTGCTATCCATCGTGCCATCCCCGGCGGGGTGTTTCAGCCCGTGTCCGTACGTCTCACACCCGTCGTACCCGGCCCGCGCCCAGCCATGCCGCTTTCGCGGGGCGGGCACGGGCGGGAGCGGCGGGCGGGAGCGGCGGGCGGGAACGCGGGCGGGAATGGGTCAGAAAAGCGCGCTGGCCAGCGCCCTGCGCGCCCGCGCCACGGACGGGTCGTCGGAGGGCAGCGCGTCGAACAGCCCCAGCAGGTGGACCCGCGCCTTGTCCCTGTCGGCGCCCCGGGTGCGCCGCACGAGCGCGACGAGCCGGTCGAACGCCTCGTCCACCTGGTTGGTCACCATCTCCACGTCGGCGGCCTGGAGCTGCAGGTCCACGTCGTCGGGGTTCTCGGCGGCCCGGCGCAGCACGTCGGCCGGGTCGAGGTCCTGCGTGCGCCGCAGCAGCCCGACCCCCGCGAGGCCGATCTTCGCGCCCTCGTCCGACGGCGACCTCGCCAGCAGGCGCTCGTACGCCGCCGCGGCGGCGTCCAGGTCGCCCTTCTCGACGGCCTGCTCGGCCGCCAGGAGCTCGGGGTCCACCGGCGGCTCCTCGGGCTCACCCTCGCGCGGCGCGGCCAGCTCGACACCGAGCTGCTCGAACACCTGCGCCAGCGCCTGCCGGAGCTGCGACTCCGGCAGCGGGCCCTCGAACAGGGGCATGAGCTGCCCCTGGAAGGCCAGATAGACGGTGGGCACCGCGCGCATCCGCAGCGCCTGGGCGAGCTGCGGGTCGGCCTCCACGTCCACCCGGGCCAGCACCCACGCGCCCGCCGCCTCCGCGGCCAGCTTCTCCATCACGTCGCTGAACTGCCGGACCTGCTCGGCCCTGCTCACCGTCGCTTCGACGATGACGGGGACGCTCAGCGAGCGCTCCACCACGTCGGTGTTGAAGGTGGCCGAGGTCACCTCGATGACGTCCGCCGAGGCGGCTCCGGCCGGCCCGGCGGCCTCACGCCGCGCCTGGGCCTCGAGTGCCTGCTTGCGCGCGCCGAGGTCCACGGCGCCGTAGAGCGATCCAGGTCGAGAGAACTCCGCTGCCATACCCCCAATCCTGCCGTACCCGCCCGCGTGATCTGTGCGATCCCCGCCCCTTCCGCCCGGCGATCGGGCCGAGGCGGCTCCGGCCATAGGGTGAACGACGCATAAATCGCCATATTGGAGGGAGCAGGAGATGGCTGTGGAGCGGATCGGCCCGCCGACCGTCGCGGACGAGCGCGAGATGCTGCGGGCGTTCCTCGACTACCACCGGGCCACGCTCGCGCTGAAGTGCGACGGGCTGTCGGACGAGGAGCTGCGCCGCAGGTCGATGCCGCCGTCGACGCTCACGCTCCTCGGTCTGGTCAGGCACATGGCCGAGGTCGAGCGCGCGTGGTTCCGCCGGGTGATCGCCAAGGAGGACGTGCCGCTCCTGTGGTCGGACGAGGGCGACTACCAGGCGGCGTACGACCCGAGCGGGTCCACCGGCGCGGAGGCGTTCGCCGCCTGGCAGGCGGAGGTCGAGCACTCCCGCAGGATCGAGCGCGCGGCGGAGTCTCTCGACGTCACCGCCTACCAGCCCCGGTGGGACGAGGAGGTCTCGCTGCGGCTGGTGATGCTGCACATGATCCACGAGTACGCCCGGCACAACGGCCACGCCGATTTCCTGCGCGAGGGCGTCGACGGGACCGTGGGCGTCTGAGCCGAGCCCCGTCCCCGCGTTTCAGGAGACCGCCTCCAGCGGCCGTCCGGGTGATCCGTCCATCGATTCGGCCTTCGTGGCGGGTTACGTCCGATAGAGCCATTATTCGGGCATGACACCGAATCACACCTGGGAGATCGACGACTTCGTCCAGGCCGCCGAGGCGACCGTCGAAGGCCTCGCCGCGTACGTCCGGGAGAGCCAGGACGGGGCGGTGCCGGTGATCCGCCGCACACCGCCCGCGGAGCTGGCCGGGCGGCTCGGGCTCGCCCGCTGGATCCGGGAGGGCGGCATGACCCCGGAGACCTACCGGGAGTGGCTCGACGCCTATCTCGCGGAGGGAACGCGGCTGCACCACCCGGCCTACCTCGCCCACCAGACGGCCGCGCCCGACTTCCCCTCCGCGCTGGCCGACTTCGTCCACGGGGCGATCAACAACCCGATGGCGATCTACGAGATGGGCGCCGCGGCGGCGACCGCCGAGTTCGAGGTGCTGCGCTGGATGCTCGCCAAGGTCGGCTTCCCCGAGGGCGGCGGGGTGCTCACCCACGGCGGGTCGCTGGCCAACCTGACCGCGCTGCTCGCCGCGCGGGCCGTCGCCGCCCCGGACGCGTGGACCGAGGGCGTGCCCGGCGATCTCGCGCTCCTCGCGCCGCCGTCGGCGCACTACTCGATCACCCGGGCGGCGGCGATCCTCGGCCTCGGCGAGCGCGCGGTCGTGCCGCTCGACGTGGACGACCTGGGCAGGATCGACGTGGCCCGGCTGCCCGAGGGGCTCGACCGGGTGCGGCGCGCCGGGCGCCGGCCGATGGCCCTGGTCGCCGCCGCCTGCGCCACCGGCACCGGCCTTTACGACGACCTGCGGCCCATCGGCGAGTTCTGCGCCGAGCACGGCCTGTGGTTCCACGTGGACGGCGCACACGGCGCCTCGGCGCTGCTCAGCGAGGAGCACCGCCATCTGCTCGACGGGATCGAACTGGCCGACTCCGTGATCTGGGACGCCCACAAGATGCTGCGCACCGCCAGCCTCGCGGCGGCCGTGCTCGTCCGGCGCGAGGGCGACCTCGACGCGGCGTTCCGGCAGGAGGCCAGTTACCTGTTCTACGGCGACCAGGGCTTCGACCTCGTCGGCAGGACCGTGGAGTGCAGCAAGGCCGCGCTCGGGACGAAGGTGTTCCTCAACCTGGCCTGGCGGGGCGAGCGAGGCCTGGGCGAGCACGTGGCGGCGCGGTACGCCACCGCGCACCGCTTCTGGGAACTGGCCCGCGAGCGGCCCGGCTTCCACTGCCCGTACGAGCCGGAGAGCAACATCGTCTGCTTCCGCTATGGCGACGGCGACCAGGCCGAGATCCGCGAGAGCCTGCTGGAGGAGGGCTCCTTCCACCTGACCTCGGCCGAGGTCGGGGGTGTGCGCCACCTGCGGGTGACGGTCATCGCCCCGGCGACCGACGACAAGACCCTCGAAGCCCTCCTCGACCGCGTCGCCGCACTGTCGTGAGCGCTGTCGTCAGCGCCGTCGTCAGCGCCGTCGTCAGCGCTGTCGCGAGCGCTGTCATGAGCGCGGTCGTCAGCGGGAGAAAAGGCCGATGATCTCGTGGCCGCGGGGGGTGCGCAGGATCCACACCTCGCGGCCCCCGCGCTCCCTGCGGATCACCCCGGCCGCCTCCAGACGGTCGCAGTGGTAGGCGATGGCGCTCGGAACCGTGCCGGCCAGCGTGGCGAGCTGCCCCGTGGTCATGGGCCGGGCGGTCGTGGGCCGGGCGAAGGGCGTCCCGACAAACGTCCGCGTCAGAAGGCCGCCGGCTCGGAGTAGGTGCCCCACTCCTCGCGCAGGACGTCGCAGATCTCGCCCAGCGTGGCCTCGGCCCGTACGGCCTCCAGCATGGGCGGGATCATGTTGTCGTCGCCCTTGGATGCGGCCCGGAGGGCGGCCAGCGCCGCGTCGACGGCCTCCTGGTCCCGCGCGGCGCGCCGCTCGGCCAGCACCCTGCGCTGCTCGACCTCGACCTCGTGGCTGATCCGCAGGATCTCCAGCGGCTCCTCCACGCTCGCGGTGTGGCAGTTGACGCCGACGATCCGCTTGTCGCCCTTCTCCAGCTTGCGCTGGTAGTCGAAGGCCGACTCGGCGATCTCGGACATGAACCAGCCGTCCTCGATGCCGCGCAGGATGCCGGCGGTCATCGTGCCGTCCCCGCCCATCTCCCGGATCTTCGCGAAGATCTTCTCCGCCTCGGCGTCCAGCCGGTCGGTCAGCGCCTCGACATACCAGGAGCCGCCCAGCGGGTCGACGACGTTGACGACCTCCGTCTCCTCCATGATCACCTGCTGGGTGCGCAGCGCGATCTCGGCGGCCTTCTCCGACGGCAGCGCGAGCACCTCGTCCAGCGCGTTGGTGTGCAGCGAGTTGGTGCCGCCGAGCACGGCCGCCAGCGCCTCGATCGCGGTGCGGACGATGTTGTTGTCGGGCTGCTGCGCGGTCAGCGACACCCCCGCCGTCTGGGTGTGGAAGCGCAGCCACTGCGCCTTCTCGGTGCGCGCGCCGTACACGTCGCGCATCCAGCGGGCCCAGATGCGCCGCGCGGCGCGGAACTTCGCGATCTCCTCGAAGAAGTCGATGTGCGCGTCGAAGAAGAACGACAGGCCCGGCGCGAACACGTCCACGTCGAGCCCGCGCGACAGGCCCAGCTCGACGTAGCCGAAGCCGTCGGCGAGCGTGAAGGCCAGCTCCTGCGCGGCCGTGGAGCCCGCCTCGCGGATGTGGTAGCCCGACACCGACAGCGGCTTGTACGCCGGGATCTCGGCGGCGCAGAACTCCATCAGGTCGCCGATCAGCCGCAGGTGCGGCTCGGGCGCGAACAGCCACTCCTTCTGCGCGATGTACTCCTTGAAGATGTCCGTCTGGAGCGTGCCGTTCAGCTTGCCCACCGGCACGCCCTGCCGCTCGGCCGCGACCACGTACATGCAGAAGATCGGCACTGCGGGCCCGCTGATGGTCATCGAGGTGGTGACGTCGCCGAGCGGGATGCCGTCGAACAGCAGGTCCATGTCGAGGGCGGAGTCGATCGCCACGCCGCAGTGGCCCACCTCGCCGAGCGAGCGGGGGTCGTCGGAGTCGCGGCCCATCAGCGTCGGCATGTCGAACGCCACCGACAGGCCGCCGCCTCCGGCGCCGAGGATCATCTTGTAGCGCTCGTTGGTCTGCCTGGCGTTGCCGAACCCGGCGAACTGCCGGATGGTCCAGGGACGGCCGCGGTAGCCGGTGGCGTACAGGCCGCGGGTGAAGGGGAACTCCCCCGGCCAGCCGATGCGCTCGAACCCGGTGTCGTCCCCGGGCGGGCCATAGACGGGGTCCACCTCCAGCCCCGACAGGGTGCGGAACTCACGGTCCCGTTTGAAGGCGGCGTCGTATCGCGCCTGCCAGCGGGCCCTGCCCGCCTCGATCGCCTCGGCGCTCGTCGCGTCCGGCTCCATGCGTCCCTCCCCGTGTCTCACTCTTCGAGAAGATACTAGGACGTCCTATTAAATCCGGCCACCACCGGTCCCTCTCGACTCCCCGCCTCCACCGCGGTCATGTCACACGTTGGTCGCGAATTGTCACGGACCTTTGACAGAGCCGCTGAATCTCCAAACATTGTCAGCGCCCGTGAAGTCCACATGGAGGTGGATGTGAAGCGCTTGACAGTCGTCGCCGCGACCGCGGCGATGGTGGCGGCAACCCTCGCCACACCCGTTCAGGCCGAACCGGCGGCCGCCGGGTCCGCGGCCCAGACCGAATACGTGGTCCTGTTCAGGGAAGGCACGGCCGCCGCGGACGCCCAGAAGGCGATCGAAGCGGCGGGCGGCAGCGTGATCAAGGTGAACACCGAGGTCGGGCTGGCCACGGTCAGCAGCGCCAACGCCGGCTTCGCCGATGCCCTGCGGGGCTCGGCGGCCATCGAAGGGGTCGCCCGCAACCAGTCGATCGGCAGCGCGCCCGACGACGCCAAGGCGTCCGCCGCCGCGAAGAAGGCCGTGACGCAGGCCGCCAAGAACCAGGCCGTGGAGAAGGAGGGCCGGGGCGGCGGGCCCTTCAAGTGGGGGCGCAACGTCAAGGACGAGCCGCTGGCCGACCTGCAGTGGGACATGAAGCAGATCCACGCGGACCAGGCCCACCGGTTCGAGCAGGGGGACAAGGGCGTCCTCGTCGGCATCCTCGACACCGGCGTCGACGGCTCCCACCCCGACATCGCGCCGAACTTCGACCGGAGGCTGAGCCGCAACTTCACCGTCGACCTGCCGGCGGACGCCAACGGCACCGAGATCGACGGCTCCTGTGAGAGCGACCCCGACGGCTCCTGCACCGACCCGAACGACGTGGACGAGAACGGCCACGGCACCCACGTCGCCTCGTCGATCGCCTCGCCCATCAACAAGCTGGGCGTCTCGGGCGTCGCGCCGAAGGTGACGATCGTCAACCTGCGGGCGGGCCAGGACTCGGGCTACTTCTTCCTCCAGCCCACCGTCGACGCCCTGACCTACGCGGGCGACATCGGCGTCGACGTGGTCAACATGAGCTACTACGTCGACCCGTGGCTGTTCAACTGCGCGGACAACCCTGCCGACAGCCCTGAGGAACGGGCCCAGCAACGGCTGTACATCGCCGCCACGCAACGGGCGATAAATTACGCCCACGCGCGCGGCGTGACGGTCGTCAGCGCGGCCGGCAACGAGGCGATCGACTACACGAAGACGAACGTCGACAGCGGCAGCCCCGACTTCGCCGGCTTCCCCGGCCAGGCTCCCAGAGACCGGACCATCCCCCCGTCGTGCGTCTCGCTGCCGAGTGAGGCCGAGCACGTGATCTCGGTCTCCGCGACCGGCGTCAGCAAGCGCAAGGCGTACTACTCCAGCTACGGCAACCACTACATCGACGTGGCCTCGCCCGGCGGCGACGTCTACGACACCCCCGGCAACACCAGGGACATCACCAAGGCCACGCTCGCGGCCTATCCCAAGGCGCTCGCCGTCGCCAACGGCGAGATCGACGCGAACGGCGACCCGACCGTCGAATACGTCGTGAAGGACTGCAAGGGCTCCACCTGCGGCTACTACCAGTACCTTCAGGGCACCTCGATGGCCTCGCCCCGCGCGGCCGGCGTCGCCGCGCTGATCGTCAGCCGGTACGGCAAGCGCGACCACGCCCACGGCGGGCTGACGCTCGACCCCGGCAAGGTGGAGGAGATCCTCAAGGGCACGGCCACCAGGACGGCGTGCCCGAACCCGCCCGCGTTCACCTACACCCGCATCCTGCCGAGCGGGTCCACCGTGACCGCCACGCACACCTGTGAAGGCGGGCCGTCGGACAACGGCTTCTACGGCAGGGGCATCGTCGACGCCCTGCGCGCCGTCGGCCGCTGATTCGCCGGTTCCTCTTGGGGCCGGTGGCGCACCCGTACGGCGGGGCGCCACCGGCCCACCCCGGGCGGCGCGGCGCCCTGGTGATTCCCCGGGCCGCCGTCAGGAGCTGAAGTCGCCCGCAGCGACGCGCAGGGTCCTGAGCAGGCCGAACATCTCGTCCAGCTCGGCGTCGTCGTACATGCCCATGCAGAAACCCGCGTTCATCAGGTCGGCCGTGGCCCGCCGCACGATGTCCCGGCCCTCGTCGGTGATCTCGGCGAGCACGCCGCGGCCGTCCCGCGGGTTGCGCATGCGGCGCACCAGACCGGCCCGTTCGAGGCGGTCCACGGTGTTGGTCACGCTCGTCGGGTGCACCATCAGCCGCTCGCCGATCTTCGACAGCGGCAGCGACCCGGCCCGGCTGAACGTGAGCAGCACGAGGGCCTCATAACGGGCGAAGGTCAGGTCGTACGGCTTGAGCAGCGTGTCCAGTTGCGCGAGCAGGATCTGATGGGCTCTC
Organism: Microbispora hainanensis; assembly: GCF_006874475.1. Classification (GTDB taxonomy): domain Bacteria; phylum Actinomycetota; class Actinomycetes; order Streptosporangiales; family Streptosporangiaceae; genus Microbispora; species Microbispora hainanensis. Next base: position 79,832 of record NZ_VIRM01000012.1, on the reverse strand, counting down.
ATGATCGAAGTCACGGCGGCCATGGCGGACGACGGCCCGAAGGTCGAACGCCATGTCTCGGCCGCCCGCTCGATCGGGTCGAACGGGAGCTTGAGCGGCCGCGGGCCACCCGTGGGCGGCGGCTCTGAGCTGGGCGGAACGGACACAGCGATATACGGTAGCGCGACGCCCGCCAAGATCGACCAGTGCACCGAGCGTAACCGGATTCATTCCTTGACCCCAGAACTCCCCCTCGTACGGGTCACGCTCCGTTATGGTTGCGACGTCGAAAGGTGAGGCGGCGGCAAACCCGGCGGCACGGGGAACCCCGTCTGCTAGAGGACGTCTCGCGGACGGGGGTCCGCGGGGAGACGCGTCCGACGGCGGGCGAGGCGAGGCCGGCCGGCGAATCAGCGCCACGGGGAACGGCGTGGGTTCGCGTGCACCGCTCACACAGACACGGGGGAGATTCTCAATGGACAGCATCGCTGTCCCGGCGCCGCATGCGCGCCGGACTTCGGCGGCGTGGCCGGGGGCCGCGCCCTGCTGTGGGTGAGCATAGGGGCGGTTCACGCGGTGAGCTGAGACACGGCGCACTGGTCGCGGCGACCGTGCTGTTCGTGCTCGCGCTCGTCGCCGCGTGGAGCGTCCTCATTCCCGGTTTCATGGACTGGGACGACATAGTGGCGGCCGTCATCGGCTCGCTGCGCCTGACGGGGCCGCTCGGAGCCGCGTTCGCGGCCTGGGTCGGGCTCCGCAGGCGCCGCGCGGAGAAGGGTCGTGTCCTGACGCCGTGGCGGGCCGCCAGGGCGCCGTTGTCGATCATCGCGGTCGTCACCGGCTCCTTCGGGGCCACCGTGCTGCTGCTCGGGCTGCGCGCCGCGCTGACCGGGCAGGGCGGACCGCCGCTGCCCGGCGGTCTCGCGATGTCCGTCGCCGGGCTGGGGCTGTACGTCGTGATCGGCTGGATCCTCGGCTGGCTCGTGCCTGTCGTCGTCGTCCCGGTGATCGCGGGAGCCGGCACGTTCGGGCTGTTCACCTGGCTGGCCACCGGGCCCAACTGGGCAGACCGGCTCACGCCCGCCACGCGGGAGCCGTACGACCTGCTCTCCGGCGTCAGCGAGACCGCCTACGCGGACCAGACGCTGTGGCTGCTGGGCCTGAGCACCGCGCTGCTCCTCGGCTGGGTGGCCCTGGTGACCCGGCGGACGCTGGCACTGGCCGCCGCGGTGATCGCCGTGCTGGCCGCCGGGACCGGCGCCGCCCGGCTCGTCACCGTGCCGCAGACGGTGCCGGTGAGCGAACGCCTGGTCTGTCAGGAATGGCCCATCAACGTCTGCGTCCATCCGGCGCTGCGCGCGGGCCTGGCCGAGCTCGCCACCGTGTTCACCACGCTCGCGCTGAAGCTGGACGGCACGCCGGCCGCCTTCACGAGGGTCGAGCAACGGGAGCACGGCGAGGACGAGTCCGTGGGGACGGGCGTGATCGTCGTGCACATCGACGACCTCGGGTCCGGGTACGCCCAGCGGGCCGCCGCCGAGTTCCTCGACCGTCTGGCCCACCCCTGCGCGGGCACCGTGGCCGCGGGCTACCGGACCATCGTCATCGCCTGGCTGCGGGACGTCCCACTGCCCAGGGGGCCGTTGCACGAGCACCAGGAGGCGGCCGTCTGGTTCTCCGAGCTGAGCAACGCCCAGCGGCACGACTGGCTGCGCATGTTCTACTCCGACTTCGTCTCCTGCGGCCTGCAGGCCAAGCACTTCGGCGGCGGCACCCATCCCGCCGACCCCGTCGCGTCGCGTTATCCGGTGAACCCCACCCCCGCGTACGCGCCGGGCTATCCGGTCGAGCCGTCTCCTACGGGCATGGCCGTCGCCACCGGCATGCCGGTCGGCCCCGCCTGGGAACCGGTCACGGACCCGCGCGGCGGCGAGGTCGGCCCGGGGTGGATCCCCCCGAGTCCGGCCACCTCCGGGTGGCCGTCTCCCGCCGCGAGTCCCGCTGGTCCGGGCTCTGTCAGTCCGGGCCCAGCCGGTCCGGGCACAAGCGGCCCGGGCACAAGCGGTCCGGGCACAAGCGGTCCGGGCACAAGCGGTCCGGGCACAGGCGGTCCGGGCACAGGCGGTCAGGGTCCGGCCGGTCACGGCTCGACGGGTCAGGGCCCGATGGGCCGCCCGGGTCATCCGGGTCCGTGGGACACGCCGGGCCGCGAAGGCGCCCGGAGAGGCCGTCCCTGGATGCCGATCCCCGGGCGGTCGCCGCACCCCTGGCGCCCCGGAAGGACCGGCAGGCCCGCCGACCCCGCGTCCCCGGAGCGGCCGGGAAGCCAGGAAAGGCCCGGCACTCCCGGTGCTCCCGGTGGGCCCGGTGGGCCCGGTGCTTCCGGTGCGTCCGGTGCTTCGAACGGGGCGGGTGCGCAGACACGGCCCGGCGCCGCGAGCCCTTCGCCCGCTCCGGGTCGTTCCGGCCGCGCGCGTCCCGGCGCCCGGCCCGGCGGCGCGAGCCCCTCGCCCGCCCAGGACCACCGGCCCGGCCGGCGGCGGTCGGGCGGCACGCTTCCCGGCCGCGACGGGCACGACGGCCACACCGGACGCGCCGGACGCACCACGCCCCCCGGCGACACCGGTCGAGACAGCGGTCGCGCGACCCCTGCCCCGCATGCCACCGGCGACACCGGCGCCCACGACACGATCCCCGAGGACGACCCCGGTGTGGCGGGCGTGCCCGGCGCGCTCCTGGCGCCGGCCGTGTAGCGCCGGAGCACTGCCGGGAGGCCGGCTTGATTATCGGTCCGGATTGATGACGAGTTTCGGACGTCCGAAGCATGGCTCACGGACGGAAGCGATCTTGTCCCGGGTGAGATCGCGGAAATACCGGGAAGATTCCCCCCGTGGACCGTCAGACCCGTCCCTCGTTCGCGCCGGCCGACTCCGGCGCCGCCGCCACCGACGCCACGGCGAGCGCCGCGGCCCCCGCCCCCCGCTCCCGGCGCGGCTGGCGGGTGCTCGCCGGCCTGCTGTTCGTGATCCTGCTGCTCGTGGTCGGCGCGCGGCTGACCTGGTCCTGGCTCGATCCGCTGGGCGAGCGGACCGTCGACCGCAGCGGGCCCGCACTGCTGCGGTCGGTGCAGAACCTGAGCCGTTTCGAGGCCGCGACCGGCGACTTCCAGGTCATCGTCGACCTGGAGAAGGACGCCAGGTTCCTCCCGGACGCGATCAAGGGCTCCCGCACGCTCTTCGTGGGCGCCGGGACCGTGGACGCCTACGTGGACTTCTCCACGCTGCCCAAGGACGCCTTCACGGTCTCCCCCGACCGCACGGCCGTGACGGTGCGGCTGCCGCACGCCGAGCTGGAGAAGCCCAACCTCGACAACAAGCGGTCGTACGTCTTCGCCCAGGAGCGGGGCATCTTCGACCGGATCTCCGACTTCCTGTCGTCGTCGCCGCAGAACCAGCAGGAGCTCTACGTGCTGGCCGAACGCAAGATCGGCGATGCCGCCACCGCGAGCGACCTGCGTTCCCGGGCCGACCAGAACACCAAGGCCATGCTTGAGGGCATGCTGAAGTCCCTCGGCTTCACGACGATCACGGTCAAATACAACGGCGAGCCCTGACCCGTCGGCCGCCGCGATGCGAGAGCCGTACGGGCCGGGCCGGGTGCGGCACCTCGGCGCGTCACCCCAGCGCGCCGTGTCACCCCGGCTCGGGCCGATTGACTCAGCGCGGCCCGTACGCCTCGGCGCGGCGGCCCGACGGCTCAGCGCAGCGCGGCGATGAGGTCGTCGGCGGCGGCGTAGGGGTCGGTCTCCGCCGCGAGCAGCCGCTCGGCGAGCACGTCGAGACTGTCGCCGTGGAGCACGGCGAAGCGCGAGCGCAGCTGGGCCAGCGCGATGGCCTCGATCTCGTCGCGCGCCCTGGCCAGCCGCCGTCTGCGGGCCTCGCCGGACTCCTCCAGGTATGCCTGGTGTTTGTCCAGCGCGGCCAGCAAGTCGTCCACGCCCTCGGCCTTGGAGGCGACGGTCGTGACGATCGGGGGCCGCCAGGGCGCCTCGACGAGGGCCGTCATGGTCCGCAGCTCCCGCACGGTCGTCTGGACGCCGTCGCGGTCGGCCTTGTTCACCACCAGGACGTCGGCGACTTCGAGGATGCCCGCCTTGGCGGCCTGCACGCCGTCGCCCATGCCCGGCGCGAGGATGACGACGGTCGTGTCGGCCAGGCGGGCGATCTCCACCTCGGCCTGCCCGACGCCGACCGTCTCGACGAGGATCACGTCACACCCCGCGGCCTCCAGCACACGCAGCGCCTGCGGCGTGGCCCACGCGAGCCCGCCCAGGTGCCCGCGGCTCGACATGCTGCGGATGAAGACGCCGGGGTCGGTCGCGTGGTCCTGCATGCGTACGCGGTCGCCGAGCAGGGCGCCGCCGGTGAACGGGCTGGACGGGTCGACCGCCAGCACCCCCACCGTGCTGCCGCGCCTGCGGAACGCCCGGATGAGCATGCCGGTCGAGGTCGACTTGCCGACGCCGGGAGAGCCGGTCAGGCCGATGACCCTGGCGGGGTGCGGCCGGGCGCCGCCGGTGGCGAGCTCGGCCATCGCCTCGCGCAGCGCGCTGGTCGCCGCCCGGTCTCCCCCGGCGGAAACACCGCTCTGAGAGCCGTTCGCGGCGTTTTCGACGGCGTTCTCCACCAGCGAGATCAGCCGCGCCACGGCGCGTGGCCGGCCCTGCCGCGCCTGACCGACAAGCTCACGGACGTCCACCTGCGGCTCCGCTCAGGCGCCGGGCGCGGGAACCCGGATGATCAGCGCGTCGCCCTGGCCGCCACCGCCGCACAGGCCGGCCGCGCCGAGGCCGCCGCCGCGCCGCTTCAGCTCGTGGGCCAGCGTCAGCACGATCCGGGCCCCCGACGCTCCGATCGGGTGACCGAGCGCGATGCCGCCGCCGTTGACGTTGATCTTGTCGAGCGGGACGCCGAGCTCCTTGGCCGACTGCAGCACGACCTGGGCGAACGCCTCGTTGATCTCCAGCAGATCGAGGTCGCCGACGGTCAGCCCCTGCTTGCCCAGCGCCTGCTTGATGGCGTTGGCGGGCTGGGACTGCAGCGAGTTGTCCGGCCCGGCCACGTTGCCGTGCGCGCCGATCTCCGCCAGCCATTCGAGGCCCAGCTCCTCGGCCTTGGCCTTCGACATCACGACCACCGCGACGGCGCCGTCGGAGATCTGCGAGGACGATCCGGCCGTGATGGTGCCGTCCTTGGTGAACGCCGGGCGCAGCTTCGCCAGGGCCTCGACCGTGGTGTCCTTGCGGATGCCCTCGTCGGCGGAGAACAGCACCGCCGGCCCCTTGCGCTGCGGCAGCGGCACCGGGACGATCTCGTCGTCGAACAGGCCCTTCTCCGTGGCCTCGGCGGCGCGCTGGTGCGAGCGCGCGGAGAACTCGTCCTGCTCCTCCCGGGTCAGGCCGAGCCTGGCGTTGTGGTGCTCGGTCGACTCCCCCATCGCGATCTGGTCGAACGCGTCGGTGAGCCCGTCGTGGGCCATCGCGTCCAGGATCCCGGCGCTGCCGTACTTCACGCCCTTGCGCAGGCCGGGCAGCAGGTGCGGCGCGTTGGTCATCGACTCCATGCCGCCCGCGACGACGATGTCGAACTCGCCCGCGCGGATGAGCTGGTCGGCCAGCGCGATCGCGTCGAGGCCCGACAGACAGACCTTGTTGATGGTGAGGGAGGGCACCGTCATGGGGATGCCGGCCTTCACCGCCGCCTGGCGCGAGGGGATCTGACCGGCCCCGGCCTGGAGCACCTGCCCCATGATCACATACTGGACCTGGTCAGGGGAAACACCGGCGCGCTCCAGCGCCGCCTCGATCGCGATCCCGCCCAGTTCGACGGCGGACAGATCGGAGAGCGAGCCGAGGAGCCGTCCGATCGGTGTGCGTGCTCCGGCAACGATGACGGAACCAGACATTGGGACCCTCCACTGCGAGATCGGGGCGACGGTGTCACCATACCCAGGAGTAGGCCGGCCGCCCGGACGCGGGCGGCGCGACGGGAACGCGGAGGGAGACGGCCGATGCTGCTGCGGATCGATCACGTGGGCGTGGCCTGCCACAACCTGGAAGAAAAGATCGAGTTCTACGAGTCCGTCTTCGGCCTGACCGTCGTCAGCCGGGAGGTGAACGAGGAGCAGGGCGTCCGCGAGGCCATGCTGCACGTCGCCGACGGCGACCAGGGCGCGTCGTATGTCCAGCTTCTCGAGCCGCTGCACCCCGACACAGCCGTGGGCAGGTTCCTCGCCAAGCGGGGCGAGGGCGTGCATCATATCGGGTACGGCGTGGCGGACGTCACCAAGGCCCTGGAGGAGATCGGGGCGAAGGGCGTGCGCCTGATCGACGAGAGGCCCAGGCATGGGTCGATGGGAGCCTCGATCGCGTTCCTGCATCCGAAGGACGTGGGAGGGGTTCTCACCGAGCTCGTCGAGACGTCCAGGCGCTAGGTAAACGCAAGAAACGTTCATACGTAACAAGTCGCGCAGAAAGTCGGAGGGGGCCTCCAACGCGGCAGTACCGGAGTACGCTGGCGTACCACCGGACGTGGACGCCACACCGGCTTCCTCGCCTCGGAACCGACCCCCCGTCCGGCCCCCTGTAGCCGTCTCGACAACCAGGATCGAGCCTCATGCAGTCCGACATCGACGCCCAGCTGAACAACTTCTTCGAGGACGCCCCATCTCGCGAATTCGACGTGGTGCTCCGGGGTTATGACCGGCACCAGGTCCACGACCACCTGAAGACCCTCGACACCGAACTGCGTCAGGCCAAGGAACAGATCGGCGCCCTTCAGCGGGAGCTGTCCGACTCGCAGCGCCAGCTCCAGGAGCAGGAGCGGCCGACGTACTCGGGTCTCGGCGCCCGCATCGAGCAGTTGCTCAGGCTGGCGGAGGAGCAGGCCACCGAGCTCGTCCAGGCGGCCAGGTCGGAGGCGAACGAGATCCGCGCCGCCGCCAAGGTGGACGCCGCCGACCTGCGGGCGGCAGCGGAGAACGAGGCGGCGGAGAAGCGGGCGCTGGCGACGCGCGAGGCCGAGGAGATGCGCAGCACCGCCGAGCGCGACGCGGAGGAGATCCGGTCGACGGCCCGGCGCGAGTCCGACGAGCTGACCGCCACAACCGAGCGCGAGGTCGCCAAGATCCGCGCCACCGCCGACCACGAGGTCGCGGAGAAGCGGGCGGACGCCGAGCGCGAGATCGCCAAGCTGCGCACCACGACCGAGCGCGAGGTGGCCCAGCTGCGGGCCTCGACCAAGCGCGAGCGCGACGAGGTGCTCACCACCGCCAAGCGTCAGGCGGACGAGATGCGGGCCCAGGCCCAGCGGATCCTGGAGGAGTCGGAGGCCAAGCGGGCTCAGGACGAGGCGGAGTTCGAGATCCAGCTCGCCGCCCGCCGCGAGGAGGCCGAGCGCCAGGAGGCCGAGCGCCACGCCACCGCCCAGGCCAACACCCAGAAGCTGGTCGCCGAGGCCGAGCAGCGCGCCGCCACGGCCGAGCAGCGGGCCGCCAAGGCCACGCAGCAGGCCGAGCAGACCCGCCGCGAGGCCGACACCCACGCCAAGCAGCTGCTGGCCAACGCGCGTAAGAACGCCGACCAGCTCGTGGCCGACGCCAAGGCCAGCGCCGACACGATCGTGACCGAGGCGAAGAACGAGGCCGAGCGCACCCGTACGGCGATGCAGCGCCAGGTGGACGAACTCACCCGCCAGCGCGACAGCATCACGAGCCACCTCGCCCAGCTCCGCCAGCTGCTGGGCGGCGCCCCGCTGCCGGGCATGGACCCGGAGCCGGCGCCCGTCACCGCGGCCCCGCCGAAGCCGGCCCTGTCGGCTCCGCCGGTCGTGGAGAAGCCGTCCGTGCCCGCCGCACCGGCCGTCGAGCCGATCAGCTCCACCAAGAGCGACGACGACGCGGAGTGGTGGCAGGAGTAGTCACCGGCGCACAGGCGCACATCATCGGGGAGTCTGACGGCTGAACCAACGGGGCCCGGCACCGCCGGGCCCCGTTCTCGTGCCCGCCCCCGACCCGCGTCCGAGCCGAGCAGTCCGGCCCCCGGCTCAGTCGAAGCCCACGGCCCTCGCCTCCGCCGGGAAACCCCGGGTGGCTCAGTCCAGAGACTTGACGAACTCCGCGACGGCGCGGTTGAACGCGTCGGGCTGCTCGATGGCGGACAGGTGACCCGCCTTCTCGATGACGGCGAGCCGCGCCTGCGGGATGGCCTCCGCCATGGCCTGGGCGTCCGGCAGCGGCGACAGCTCGTCCTCGTCGCCCACGACGACCAGCCCCGGCACGGTCAGGGATCGCAGTGTGCCGAACGCGTCGGGCCGCGCGGCCATCGCCCGCTGGGCCCACGCGACGGCCGCGGGCGGCGCCGCCTGGACGAGCCCGCGCACGCGCCCGACGACCATCCCCCTGCGCTCCTTCGTGGTCGCCCCGAGCATCGCGGGCAGCGACTCGGTCACGAGGATGCCCGTGCCGCTCTCCAGGACCGCCGCGGCGATCCGCTCCCGGTTCGCCCTGGCCGGCTCGGGGTCGGCCTGGGCCTTGGTGTCGGCGAGGATCAGGCCGCGTACGCGGTCGGGGTGGCGGCGGCACAGGGCCATCGCCACGTAGCCGCCCATGGACAGGCCGCCGACCACGGCGCGGTCGATGCCCTCCTGGTCGAGCAGGTGCGCCACGTCGTCGGCCATGAGGTCGATCGAGGGCTCGTCGTCACCGAGCATCGTGCCACCGAAGCCGCGCAGGTCCGGGGTGATCACCCGGCAGACCGGCGCGAGGCCCTCGCGCTGGGCGAGCCACATCGCGGAGGACAGGGGGAACGCGTGGAGCAGGACGACTGGCAGGCCGCTCCCGGCGGAACGCGAGTAGAGCTGCATCAGGTCACGGTAACGCGCCGCGCGCCCGCCGCCGCCGTTCGTCACCGATTCGCGACCCCGGCGGCCCGTCCGTCACGTTCAGACCGTGGTCGGCAGCGGCGCGGCGGGCGGGTTCACCCGCTTGACGATCTCGTTCAGCACGATCCGCACGTACGGCTCGCCGACCCACAGGTGCTTGGCTCCCTCCACGCCGACGACCTCCGCCTGCGGCGCCGCCGCGAACCGGCGTACGGCCTCCTCGGGCTGCAGGTAGTCGTCGTGCTCCGGCACCAGGGCCACCAGAGGACGGCCGAACTCGCCCCAGGCGACGAGGTCCTTCTCGCCGGCCCGCTTCAGCGGCGGCGACAGCAGGATCGCGCCCTGGACGATCGGGTCGCGGCCCCACTTCAGCGCCAGCTCCGTGCCGAACGACCAGCCGAGCAGCCAGGGGTTCGGCAGGTCGTGGAAGTCGGCGTACTCCAGGGCGGCGGCGACGTCCCACCGCTCCGCCTCGCCCCCGTCGAAGGACCCCTGGGAGGTGCCCCGGTCGGAGGTCGTGCCGCGGGTGTTGAACCGCAGCACGGCGATGTCGGCGAGCGCGGGCAGCCGGTAGGACGCCTTGCGCAGCACGTGGCTGTCCATCATCCCGCCGTGGGTGGGCAAAGGATGCAGGCAGACCAGCGTCGCCACCGGCGGCCGGCTCTCCGGCACGGCCACCTCGCCGACGAGGGTGAGCCCGTCGGCCGTCTGCAGCTCGATGTCCTCGCGCCGGGCAGGCAGCACCGTGGACGCCCTGATGTCCATTCCCACTCCGAAAGCTCGTGTCAATAACGGCTGCGGCCCGGACCGCGGTTGGCCCGGTTGCGCCAGCACGTGGTGTGCCAGTGCCGCCGCTCGTCCTCTCCCCCGGCCCAGGCCGGCCAGCTCACCACGTGCGGCAGCCCGGGCCTGATCTCCTGCTCGCACCCCGGGCACCGGTAACCCTTGCCCTGGGCGGCGCCGGAGACGTTGCGGACGACCCACTCGCCGTCGTGCGCGCTCTCCACGCGGTCCACCCCGGCCACCTGGGGGCCCACCGGCCGTGCGGCACGGCCGTCCGGGCGTTCGAACGGGCCGCGGCGGCGGGCACGTCGGGGACTCACGGCGGGCATCCTTCCGGGGGGTTCATGTAGGCAGAACGGGAGAAGACGGCCCATTCTTCCAGCACCCGGTCGGGCGGCGTACAAGCGGACGCCGCGAACCCCGCGCACCGCGCCGGCCCACCCTCCGGTCTCCTCCCCTGCCCGGGCCATGCCCGCCAGTCTCCCAGAACGCCTCGGGACCTCCGCGATCCCGGTAGGGTTGGCGCACATGCGGCTGGTCATCGCGCGGTGCAGCGTGGATTACGTGGGACGGCTCACCGCCCATCTCCCCATGGCCCCTCGGCTCATCCTGATGAAGGCGGACGGAAGCGTGTCGATCCATGCGGACGACCGGGCGTACAAGCCTCTGAACTGGATGAACCCTCCCTGCAAGGTTCGGGAGGAGGAGATCGACGGCGTGCTCACCTGGTCGGTCGTGCACGGCAAGACCGGTGAGAAGCTCGTGCTGACGATCGAGGAGATCCTGCACGACTCCAGCCACGAGCTGGGCGTCGACCCGGGCCTGCGCAAGGACGGCGTCGAGGCGCACCTGCAGGAGCTGCTCGCCGAGCACATCACCACGCTCGGCGACGGCTGGACGCTGGTGCGCAGGGAGTACATGACCGCCATCGGCCCCGTGGACATCCTGTGCCGCGACCACCTCGGCGGCGCGGTCGCCGTGGAGATCAAGCGGCGCGGCGACATCGACGGCGTCGAGCAGCTCACCCGCTACCTCGAACTGCTCAACCGCGACCCGCGCCTGGCCCCGGTCAAGGGGATCTTCGCGGCCCAGGAGATCAAGCCGCAGGCCCGCGTGCTCGCCGCCGACCGCGGCATCGAGTGCGTGACGCTCGACTACGACGCCCTGCGCGGCATCGAGCCGGAGAACCCGACACTGTTCTGAACCCGGTCTGAACCCGGTCTGCGCCCTGTCCGACCCCGGTCAGCCCGTGAAGTCCGCCGCGTGGTCACGGGCCCACTCGGTGAACGTGCGCGCGGGCCGGCCGGTGACCTGCTCGGCCGTCGGCAACGGCAGGCGTTCCGGCGCGGGCCGCGCGTCCGTGTCCATGTCCGTGTCCGTGTCCGTGTCCCGCTCGATCTCCCGCCCTCCGTAGTCCGTGAACCCGAGCAGGAAGTCGGCGTTCGCCGCGGCGAAGCCGCCCATCCGGAGGTAGAGCTCACGCGCCTCCTCCCGGCCGACCTGTTCGAAACGGATCTCCCGGCCGATCGCGGCGGCGATGGCGGCCACCTGTTCGCGCCGCGTCACCCACTGGGGACCGGCGAGGGTGTACGCGCCGCCTACGTGGCCGTCCTCGGTCAGCGCCAGCACCGCCACGTCGGCGATGTCCCGTTCGTGCACGGGAATTCCGGCCTGCTCCGGGAAGGGGTCGCGGACCACCCGCTCGGTGCGGATCGACTCCCCCCACAGTTCGAGCCTGTTCGTCATGAACTCGCCGGCCCGCACGTGCGTCCACTCCAGTCCCGACTCCTCCACGGCGCGCTCCACCGGCAGGTGGAAGTCCTTGTCGAGGCCGAAGGTCACGGCGCCCGAGGACAGGACGACGACACGCCGCGCCCCCGCGCGCTTCACCTGCTCCACGACCGCTTGGGCGGTCGCGGGATGCGGGAACAGGTAGACGCGCTCGACGCCGGACAGCGGCCCGGCCAGCGTCGCCGGATCCGCGAGATCACCGAACACCACCTCCGCCTCCGGCCGCAGCGTCGCGTCGTCCGGCCGCCGGGTGAGCGCGCGCACCCGCTCACCGGCCCGGATGAGCCCTTCGACGACCATCCGCCCGACGTTGCCCGTCGCGCCCGTGACCAGGACAGTCATGTCTCACTCCATTCTCGTATGGCGTACGGAGAGAATAACCGTACCGCATACGAAAATGTAGGATTCACGCTCATGGGAGTGGAGCGCAGCGGCGGCGGCGATCCGGAGCGGACGCTGGCGCTGCTCTGGCGGGACCATGCGGCCACCGGACGCGCCGGCGACAAGCCGACCAAGGGGCGCAGGCCCCGGCTGACCGTCGGCCAGATCGTCCGTGCCGCCCTGGCGGTGGCCGACCGCGAAGGGCTGGCGTCGATGTCGATGAGCCGGGTCGGGGAGGAACTCGGCGTGGGCACGATGTCGCTCTACACCTACGTTCCGGGCAAGGCCGAGCTGATCGATCTCATGGTCGACGCGGTGCTCGCCGAGCGGGATCTGCCCGGCCCGGGCGACCCGCGGCCGGCAGGCTGGCGGGAGCAGATCGAGCTGTACGCCGAACGCACCCGGGAGGCGTACCGGCGCCATCCCTGGCTGCGGCAGGTCTCCACGGTGCGGCCGCCGTTGGGCCCGGGCCTGATGGCGCAGCAGGAATACCTGCTGTCCGCGCTCTCGGGCATCGGGCTGTCACCCCGGCAGATGACCGCGGCCGCGGGGGCGATCGTCACCTTCGTCGACGCCGCCGCGGCCGTCAGCGCCGAGTATGACCACGTGGAGCGGACGACCGGGGAGTCAGCGGACGCCTGGTGGGCGGCGCGCGGCTCGTTCTGGGAGGACTACTTCGACACGACCCGGCATCCGGCGATCACGCGCGTCTGGCGCGAGGGAGGCTTCGACGCGGCGACCGCGGAGGCGAACGCCGAGTCCTACCGGTTCGGCCTGCAGCGGCTTCTGGACGGCATCCAGGCGCTCACGGGGCAGCTCCGGTAGGCGCGTGGCCCGGCCGGGCGTCCGCCGTACGGAGGACGCCGATCATCGTCCGATCGGGGGGTGTCCCGTCATCCTTCCGCGTGGATCATCGGGGCATGGAACACGCGATACGTGTACGGGGCCTGACGAAACGGTACGGCGAGGTGCAGGCCGTCGCGGGCCTGGACCTGGACGTCGAGCACGGCGAGGTGTTCGCCGTCCTCGGCCCGAACGGCGCGGGCAAGTCGACCACGGTCGAAATCCTGGAGGGATACCGCCAACGCGACGCGGGAGAGGTCACCGTCCTGGGCAGGGACCCGGCCCGGCCGACCCGCGAGTGGCGGTCCCGCATCGGCATCGTGCTGCAGAGCGCCGACGACCGGGCGGAGTTGACCGTACGGGAGACCCTGCGGCACTTCGCCACCTACTACGCGAACCCCCGCGATCCGGACGAGCTCATGGAACAGGTCGGGCTCACCGACAGCGCGGGCAAACGCATCCGCCAGCTCTCCGGCGGCCAGCGCCGCCGGGTGGACGTCGCCCTCGGCGTCATCGGCCGTCCCGAACTGCTGTTCCTCGACGAGCCGACGACGGGTTTCGACCCCGAGGCGCGGCGGCGGTTCTGGGAGCTCATCGAAGGGCTGGCGCACGACGGCACGACGATCGTGCTGACCACCCACTACCTGGAGGAGGCCGAGACGCTGGCGGACCGCGTGGCGGTCGTGGCGCGGGGACGCGTGGTCGCCCAGGGCGACCCCGCCACCCTGGGCGGCCGGGCCACCGCGAGGGCCAGGGTGGCCTGGTCGGACGGCGAGATCGAGACCGACACCCCCACCGAGGTCGTCCTGGAGCTGTCGCGCAGGTATGACGGGGAGATCCCCGGGCTCACCGTCACGCGGCCCACGCTTGAGGACGTGTATCTCCGCCTCATCGAGGCGGAGGAGCCGCCTGCCGGCGGCACCCTGGAGACCCCCGCCGTACCCGTGGAGAGTGCGCCATGACCACCGCCTCCGATCCGGCCGCCTCCGATCCGGCCGCCTCCGATCCGGCCGCCGTCCCACGGGCGGCGGCATCCCTGCCGTCTCCGCTGAGGATCGCGCTGGCCCGCGCGGCCGTCGAGACGAAGGTGCTCTTCCGGGAGAGGGACGCCGTCGTCTTCACCTTCGCCCTGCCGATCGTGTTCCTGGTGCTGTTCGCCGCGATCTTCTCCGGCAGCGCCGAGGGCACCGGCGTCACCGTCGCCCAGCTCTACACCGCCGGGCTCATCGGCTCGGGCGTGATGGGCACGGGGTTCCAGAACCTCGGCATCGGCATCGCGGGCGACCGGGACGACGGCACGCTGAAGCGGCTCGTCGGGCTCCCGATGCCGCGTGCGGCCTACTTCATCGGCAAGATCGCCAGCGTACTGGTGATGACGGTCCTCCAGGTGGCCGTCCTGCTCGCCATCGCGGTGCTGTTCTACGACCTGGAGCTGCCCTCACAGGTGTCGACCTGGCTCACGTTCGTCTGGGTGTTCGTGCTCGGCGTGTCGGCCGCCTCGGTGCTCGGCATCGCCGTCAGCGGCCTGCCTCGCTCCGGCAAGAGCGCGACCGCGGTGATCAGCCTGCCGTTCGTCGTGCTGCAGTTCGTCTCCGGGGTCTTCATCCCGATCACGGAGCTGCCCGACTGGCTGGTGAACGCCGCCTCGGTCTTCCCGCTCAAGTGGATGTGCCAGGGCTTCCGATCCGTCTTCCTCGGCGACGCGGGGGCCGCCCTTGAGCTGACCGGGTCGTACGAGCTGGGCAAGGTGGCCCTGGTCCTGGGCGCGTGGCTCGTCGGTGGTCTCGTGCTGTGCGTGACGACGTTCCGCTGGAAGGGGCGGCACGACGGGTGAGCCCGGCAGCACACCGGGGCACGCCCCTTCGCACGCGCTTCTGTAATTGCCGATGCAATTGCAGCGAGGGTGATCTATCCCAATTGGTAAGCGTGCTGACCTCTTGACGGCTATGTCAAGCTATTGAGCGTCTTTGGCATAGCACGAAAGTGCCTATTTCTCAGCACTTCCACAAAAAGGATCTTGCGTTCATAATGGGGACTTCTGGGGGGACCATGACAGGGTGAGGTGAAAAGTGGCGGGACGGGACTATCGGGGGATGTCGGCTGCCGAAAGGCTTGCAGACAGGAGGGAAAGGCTCATATCGGCCGCCTACACCCTGTTCGCCCAACCCGGCTTCCACGCAACCACCATCGAGAGGCTCTGCGCGACCGCGCGCATCTCCAATCGCGCCTTCTACGAATGCTTCTCCAGCCGCGAGGATCTGATGCGCGCGGTTTACGAGCGGTGCATCGAGGAGACGCTCGCGTCGGTCAGCGAGGCCATCGACGCGGCCCCGCCGACGCTCGACGACCGAATCGTCGCCGGCATCGCCGAATACATCCGCTTCGTCACCAAGGACGTGCGGCGCGCCCGTCTCATGCACCTGGAGGTCCGGCGGGCGGGCAACGTGCTCAGCGGCGCCCGTCAGCAGGCGGTGGCGTCGTTCACCAAGGTCATCGAGTCCTCGGCGCGGGGCGCGCGCGTGCCCGCCCTCGATCTCCACCTGCTGGCGCTCGGGCTCATCGGCGCGATCACCGAGTTACTCATCGAGTGGGTGATGACCGAGCCGTCACCGCCCACGGAGCAGCTGATCGACACCGCCGTGTACATCTTCCGCCGCACCTTCTCCTCCGACGGTCCCCTGGCGGCCTCCGCCCAGTGACCCCCGGCCGCCTCCCCCGAGTTGAGCAGAGCACGGCGACTACGCTGAGCCACATGACCCGAGCCGACAACGACACACCGGTCGTCCTGTCCAAGATCTACACGAAGACGGGCGACGACGGCACGACCGCACTGGGCGACATGAGCCGCACCCGTAAGACCGATCCCCGCCTGACCGCCTACGCGGACGTGGAGGAGGCCAACGCCGCCATCGGCGTCGCGCTCGCCACAGGCGGCCTGTCCGAGGACGTCACGGCCGTCCTGAGCCGGGTGCAGAACGAGTTGTTCGACGTCGGCGCCGACCTGTGCACCCCGGTCGTCGAGAACCTGGAATTTCCGCCGCTGCGGGTCGAGGAGCCGTACATCGCCTGGCTGGAGGAGCAGTGCGACCGGTTCAACGCGGAGCTGAAGCCGCTGCGCAGCTTCATCCTGCCCGGCGGCGCGCCCGCCACGGCCTCCCTCCACCTCGCCCGCACGATCGTACGGCGGGCCGAGCGGTCGGCCTGGGCGGCGCTGGAGGAGCACGACGACGTGAACCCACTGACGGCCAAATATCTGAACCGCCTGTCCGACCTGATGTTCATCCTCTGCCGCGTGGCCTCCGCCGGCGACGAGATCCTCTGGAGGCCCGGCGCCACCCGCTGAGCGCGACTGAGGGGCACGCCAGAGGCGAGACGGTTTTACGCGGCGTCCAGATGGGCGCTGGGCGGGGCCGACTCCAGCCAGGCGAGGAAGCCGGTGAGGGCGTCCTCGCTCATCGCCAGGGACAGCGGACCGCGTTCGGCGGAGCAGACGACGGTCCAGTAGCCGGCGGGCCCCTCACCCGTGTCGAGCATTCTCCGGCTGGAAACGGTGAGGCCGCGCCTCGCGATAGCGTGGCGCGGCCTCAGGCCGAGTCCCAGGAACGGAATCCAGTGGAGCTCTCCCCCTACGTAGCGGGCGACCCCGCTCTTCCAGCTCCCCTGGCCGTGCCGTACCCGGCAGACGATCGTGCCCCGGGCCCGGGCCAGGACGAAGCCCCGGAGGACGAGGAGCGCGGCCACGGCGAAGACGCCCGCGAGTATCTCAAGCGCCGCCAATGCCGCCCTCCTCCTGGTGTCAGACCTCTTCGCCGGCCGCCCGAAGCCGGGCTGCCGCACGCTTGGCCTGCAGTCGTGCGTCCGCGTCCTCCTGGTCGGCCTCGATCGAGGCCTGAGCACGCTGCAGCGCGTCCTTGGCCCGCGCGACGTCGACCTCCGAGCCGAGCTCGGCCGCCTCGGCCAGGATCGACACGTCGTTGTCGGCGACGGAGATGAATCCGCCGTGCACCGCGGCCACGAGGTCGCCTTCGTCGCCGCGCTTGACGCGCAGCACTCCGCCCTCGACGAGGACACCGAGAACGGGAGCGTGGTTCGGCATAATACCGATCTCGCCGTCCACGGTCTTGGCAATGACCATGTCGGCCTCGCCCGTCCAGATCTCACGTTCCGGCGACACGACGCCCACGCGAAGCTTTGCCACTTCTCAGCTCCCTTTCGACGGACGCCCGTGCGGCGCGGCCGGGGCCGTGCCGCACAGGCGTCGAAGGCGTCCTAGCGCTCGAGTTCCTTCGCCTTGGCGATGGCCTGCTCGATGCCACCGACCATGAAGAAGGCCTGCTCGGGCAGGTGGTCGTACTCGCCGGCGCACAGGCCCTTGAACGAGGCGATGGTCTCGTCCAGCGGCACGAACTCACCCGGCTGACCGGTGAACGCCTCGGCGGCGTACATCGGGTGGGACAGGAACCGCTCGATGCGGCGCGCCCGCTGGACGGTGACCTTGTCCTCTTCGGAGAGCTCGTCGATGCCCAGGATGGCGATGATGTCCTGCAGTTCCTTGTACTTCTGCAGGATTCGCTTGGTCTCCTGGGCGACCGCGTAGTGCTCCTCACCGATGATCTGCGGGTCGAGGATCCGCGAGGAGGAGTCGAGCGGGTCCACCGCGGGGTAGATGCCCTTCTCCGAGATCGGCCGGGACAGAACGGTCTGCGCGTCGAGGTGCGCGAACGCGTTGTGCGGCGCCGGGTCGGTGATGTCGTCCGCGGGCACGTAGATCGCCTGCATGGAGGTGATCGAGTGACCGCGGGTGGAGGTGATGCGCTCCTGGAGCACACCCATCTCGTCGGCGAGGGTCGGCTGGTAACCCACGGCGGACGGCATACGGCCGAGCAGCGTGGACACCTCGGAACCCGCCTGGGTGAAGCGGAAGATGTTGTCGATGAACAGCAGCACGTCCTGCTTCTGCACGTCGCGGAAGTACTCCGCCATGGTCAGAGCGGACAGCGCCACCCGCAGACGGGTGCCCGGCGGCTCGTCCATCTGGCCGAAGACGAGCGCGGTGTCCTTGAGGACGTCCGCCTCCTCCATCTCCAGCCACAGGTCGTTGCCCTCACGGGTGCGCTCGCCGACGCCCGCGAACACCGAGGTGCCCGAGAACTTCAGCGCGACGCGGCGGATCATCTCCTGGATCAGAACGGTCTTGCCGACGCCCGCGCCGCCGAACAGACCGATCTTGCCGCCCTTCACGTACGGCGTGAGCAGGTCGATGACCTTGATGCCGGTGGGCAGCATCTCCGTACGGGCCTCGAGCTGGTCGAACGCCGGGGCCGGACGGTGGATCGGCCAGCGCTCGTTGACCTGGATGCTGGCCTTGTCGGCGTCGAGCGGCTCGCCGAGGGCGTTCCACACGTGGCCCTTGACGGAGTCGCCGACCGGCACCGAGATCGGCGCGCCGGTGTCGATGACGGCCGCACCGCGGACCAGGCCGTCGGTGGGCTGCATGGAGATGGCCCGGACGATGTTGTCGCCGAGGTGCTGGGCGACCTCGAGCGTCAGGGTCTTGGTCTCCTCGCCGAGCGTGACGTCGACGGTGAGCGCGTTGTAGATGTCCGGCATGGCCTCGACGGGGAACTCCACGTCGACGACCGGACCGGTGACGCGGGCGACACGGCCCACGGTGGTCTCAACAGTCTGTGCGGTCATTTCACTCTTTCCCCGCTGCGGCGTCAGCCAGCGCGTTCGCGCCACCGACGATCTCGCTGATTTCCTGGGTGATCTCGGCCTGACGCGCCTGGTTCATCTGCTGGGTGAACACGCGGATGAGCTCGTTGGCGTTGTCGGTGGCCGACTTCATCGCGCGGCGCCGGGCGGCGTGCTCGGAGGCCGCCGACTGGAGCAGCGCGTTGTAGATGCGCGACTCGATGTAGCGCGGCAGCAGCGAGTCGAGCACGTCACCCGCCGTCGGCTCGAACTCGTAGTAAGGCGGGATGCCCTCCGGGGCCGTCTCCGCCTCCTCGACCTCGAGCGGCAGGATCCGCTTGACGATCACGTTCTGCGTCAGCATCGAGACGAACCCGGTGTAGACGACGTGGATCTCGTCGATCCCGTCCTCCGCCTTGAACGCCGTGATGAGCGCGTCGGCGATCTCCTTGGCGTCGGCGTACGACGGGTTGTCGGAGAAGCCGTCCCACTCGCCGAACATCTCCCGGCTGCGGAAGCGGTGCCAGGTGATGCCCTTGCGGCCCACGACGTACGGCTTCACGGCCAGGCCGCGTCCGGTCAGGTGGCCCTTCAGCGCCTCTGCCTCACGGAGGATGTTGGCGTTGTAGCCGCCGGCGAAGCCGCGGTCGCTGGTGACGATCAGGACGCCGGCCGTGGCCGGCTGCTCCTTTGCCACCGTGAGCGGGTGGTCGACGTTCGTCGTGTTCGACAGGACGGCCGACACCGCGTGGGTGATCTCCCGCTCGTACGGCACGGCCGCCTGCATCCGCTGCTGCGCCTTGACGATGCGCGACGAGGCGATCAGCTCCTGCGCGCGGGTGATCTTCGCGGTGGACTTGACCGACTTGATCCGCCGCCGCAGCTGTCGAAGCTGGGCACCCATGGGTTACTTCGCCTCGACCTTGCGGACGTGCTTGACGACCTTCTCCTGGCCGACCTCGCTGGCGTCCAGCGCCTCCACCGGCTCGTCGTTGACGAGCAGCTGACCGCTGGAGGTGGTGAAGCCCTTCTTGAACTCCGTGATGGCGTCCTTGAGGGCGGTCACCGTGTCGTCCGTCAGCTCCTTGGTCTCGCGGATGCTGTCGAAGACACCCTTCTGGGCGGTGCCGAGATAGTCGAGGAACTCGGCCTCGAAGCGGCGGATGTCCTCGACCGGCACATCGTCCAGCTCGCCGGTGGTGCCGGCCCACACCGAGACGACCTGCTTCTCGACCGGGAACGGGCTGTACTGCGGCTGCTTGAGCAGCTCGACCAGGCGGGCGCCACGCTCCAGCTGGGCGCGGGAGGCCGCGTCCAGGTCGGAGGCGAAGGCCGCGAAGGCCTCCAGGTCGCGGTACTGGGACAGCGACAGACGGAGCGTGCCGGCCACCTTGCGCATGGCCTTGACCTGGGCGGAACCGCCGACTCGGGAGACCGAGACACCGACGTTGATCGCCGGGCGGACACCGGCGTTGAACAGGTCGGTCTCCAGGAAGCACTGGCCGTCGGTGATGGAGATGACGTTGGTCGGGATGAACGCCGACACGTCGTTGCCCTTGGTCTCGATGATCGGCAGGCCGGTCATCGAACCGCCGCCCATGTCGGCGGAGAGCTTGGCGCAGCGCTCCAGCAGACGCGAGTGGAGGTAGAAGACGTCGCCGGGGAACGCCTCACGGCCCGGCGGACGACGCAGCAGCAGCGACACGGCGCGGTAGGCGTCGGCCTGCTTGGTGAGGTCGTCGAAGACGATCAGCACGTGCTTGCCCTGGTACATCCAGTGCTGGCCGATGGCAGAACCGGTGTACGGGGCGATGTACTTGTAGCCCGCGGGGTCGGAGGCCGGAGCGGCGACGATGGTCGTGTACTCCAGCGCGCCCGCCTCCTCGAGGCGGCCGCGGACCTGGGCGATCGTGGAGCCCTTCTGGCCGACGGCGACGTAGATGCAGCGAACCTGGCGGTTCGGGTCGCCGGAGAGCCAGTTCTCCTTCTGGTTGAGGATGGTGTCGACCGCGATCGCGGTCTTGCCGGTGCCGCGGTCGCCGATGATCAGCTGACGCTGGCCGCGGCCGATCGGCGTCATGGCGTCGATCGCCTTGAGGCCGGTCTGCAGCGGCTCCTTCACGGGCTGACGCTGGACCACCGAGGGGGCCTGCAGCTCGAGGGCGCGGCGGCCCTCGGCGGCGATCGGGCCCTTGCCGTCGAGCGGGTTGCCCAGGGGGTCGACCACGCGGCCGAGGAAGTCGTCGCCGACCGGCACCGACAGGACCTCGCCGGTGCGGCGGACCTGCTGGCCCTCCTCGATGCCGCTGAAGTCGCCCAGGACGACCGCGCCGATCTCGCGGACGTCGAGGTTCAGCGCCAGACCACGGGTGCCGTTCTCGAACTCGAGCAGCTCGTTCGCCATCGCCGAGGGAAGGCCGGAGACATGGGCGATGCCGTCCCCGGCGTCGACGACGGTCCCGATCTCCTCGCGCGCGGCACCTTCCGGCTCGTACGCCTGGACGAAGCGCTCAAGGGCGTCCCGGATCTCGTCCGGCCGGATCGTAAGCTCCGCCATCTCTTTCTTGTCTCCCTATTCGCCTCAGCCGGCCAACCGGCGGCGGACTTCTTCGATACGTCCGGCGATCGTGGTGTCGATGTAGTCGTCTCCGACTCTGACGGAGAACCCACCGAGCACCTCCGGGTCCACCTCGACGTTCAGGTGGACGTCTCGCCCGTAGGTGGTTCGCAGCCAGGCCGCGAGCCGCTGCTTCTGCTGCTGTGAGAGCGGCACCGCGCTGCGGACCACACCCACCAGGCGCTCGCGCGCCCGCGCGACGATCCAGCCGAACTCCTCTAGTGCCGTCTCCAGGCTACGTCCCCGCGGGTGCACAACGGCCTGCGTGACGAGCCGGACGGTGGAGGGGGCGGCCTTCCCGCCGAGCAACGTGGCGAGCAGGTCGCGCTTGCGCTCGGCCGGGACGGCCGGGTCGCTGAGCGCGCGGCGCAGCTCCGGGTTGGCGGCGAGGATGCGGCCGAAGCGGAACAGCTCGTCCTCGACGTCGTCGAGGCGGCGGTCCGACTCGGCCTCGGCGGCCGCGGACATCACGCCGATACGCTCCAGGGCGTCCGGCAGGTCACTGGCCTTGGACCACTTCGCCCTGACCGCGGCGACCGCGATCTCCAGCGCGGCGTCGCCGACCTTGCCCTGCAGCAGGGAGCGCAGGACGCTCTCCTTCTGCTCCGCCGGGCGCGAAGGGTCGGAAAGACCCCGCCGCAGCCCGTGCTCGCGGTCGAAGAGGTCGGCGACGGCGAACAGCTCCTCGGCGAGGGCACCGAGGTCGGCGGTCGCGGCGACGGTGTTGAACCGCTCCTCGACCTCCGTCAGGGCGGTCCTGCTGAGGCCGCGCATCAGCGGACCGCCTCCGGACGGCCCTCGAGCTCTTCGAGGAACCGGTCCACGATGCGGCGCTGACGGGCCTCGTCCTCGAGCGACTCGCCGACGATGCGGCTCGCCAGCTCGGTGGACAGGCGCCCGATCTCACCGCGCAGCTGCGTGAACGCCTGCTGACGGTCGGCCTCGATCTGGGCGTGGGCCGCCTCGATGATGCGCCGCGCCTCGGCCTGGGCCTCCTCGCGGAGCTCCGCCTTGATCGCGGCGCCCTGCTCCCGGGCCTCCTCGCGGAGACGGGCCGCCTCCTGGCGGGCCTCCGCGAGCTGCGCCCGGTACTGCTCCAGAGTGCGCTGGGCTTCGGCCTGGGCGTCCTCGGCCTTCTTGATGCCGCCCTCGATAGCCTCGGTCCGCTCGGCCAGCGTCTTCTGGATGCGCGGGGTGAGGATCTTTCCGACGACGAGGAAGACGACGAGGAAGGCGAAGCTGCCGACGACCAGCTCGTAAGCGTGCGGAATGAGGGGGCTCTCGCCCTCCGCCGCGAGGAACGTAGCTGCCAGAGTCATAGGTGCAGCCTTCCTTCAGAGTGGGTACGTCAGTAGATGAACGGCGCGACGAGGCCGATCAGGGCCAGCGCCTCGGTGAGAACGAAGCCGAGCAGCATGTTCTGGCGGATGAGGCCGTACGCCTCGGGCTGACGGGCGATGGCCTGCACGCCCTGACCGAAGATGATGCCCACGCCGATGCCGGGGCCGATGGCGGCGAGGCCGTAACCAACAGCGCCAAGGTTGCCGGAGACTTCAGCGAGAACGCTCATTGCTGTTCTTCCTTTACTGGTCGGCCGGTGAGTGTGGTCTCACCGGTCTGGTCTACGTCGAAAGGTCGGGTCTGGGGAGATCCGTCAGTGCTCGGCGTGGAGCGAGTTGCCGATGTACATGGCGGCCAGCATCGTGAACAGGAACGCCTGCAGGAACTCGATGAACATCTCGAAGCCGGTCATCGCGATCGTCATGATCACACCGACGACACCGAGGCCCGCACCGAGGGGAGTCGGCTTCTCGAAGAGGAACCAGAAGCCGACCATGCTGAAGAAGGCCAGGATGAGGTGGCCGGCGAACATGTTCGCGAAGAGTCGGACGGCGTGCGTGAACGGCGCGATGATCAGGTTCGACAGGAACTCGATCGGCGCGAGCAGCACGTAGATCGGCTTGGGCAGGCCGGGCGGGAACATCATGTTCTTGAAGTAGCCGCCGAGGCCCTGGTGCTTGATGCCCAGGTAGATCTTGATCACGTAGATGGTGATCGCGAAGACGATGGGGAACGCGATGTGCGACGCCACCGGGATCTGGATCAGCGGGATGACGCCGAAGAAGTTCCACAGCAGGATCAGGAAGAACAGGCTGAGGAGCAGCGGCATCCACCGCTCGGCGTCCTTGCCCAGGAACGGCCGGGCCACCTGGTCGCGGACGAACTGGTAACCCATCTCGCCGAGGTTCTGCATTCCCCTCGGAACGAGCTTGGGCTTGGCGAAGGCACTCCATGCGACCGCGCACACCACGACGGCGCCGAAGATCGCCATCAGCACCGGCTTGGTCAGCCAGTAAGGCGCCCCGTCGTAAAGCGGGGGAAAGTCGAAGATCGACGGTCCCGGCGCCTTGAAGTCGTCGGCGACGAGCATGAGGGGGGTCACCTGGCCACCTCGCCTACCTGCTCGGGGCGGAATGCCCGAAGCATGTGCTTGTTCGTCCGTTCGCTACGCTCGCGCACGGGCGTTCCCTTCAACGATTGGATCAACAGAAGAGCGTTGGAAGCGGGCCGGCTGTCAGCGGCCGTACTTCAGATAGACGAGGTAGGCAGCCAGCCCGACCCCGAGAATGACGCCTATGGGGATGAACGCATGCACGCCGGTCCACCAGCTCAGCAACCAGCCGAGGCCGCCCCATACCAGGATCCCGGACAGCAGATAGCTCGGGACCGACCAGGCGGCGTCGGCGAAGTCGCGGCCGTCGGTCTCGGGCCTGCGCTCCTGTTCGCTCATCGCGGCACGACGATAGCAGGAGCCATGCGGACTAGTCATATCGGGCTGCCCCGTACGCATGGTCATCCGCGCCCCTGCCCGGGAACCTTCGCCTCAGGCTCCACGTAGAGCATCTTCAGTTTCATGAATCCGCGCATCTCACCGACGGTCCAGGCGAGCGTGCAACCGATGACGCTCAGCGCGAACACGCGGGAGTCGAACGCGGTCGTGCCCTCGAAGGCTTTGAGCATCGCCATGATCGCCAGAACCTTGACGACATAGCCCAGCACGGCGGCCGCCATCATCGCCATCGGCGAGACCCGGCCCGCCCAGGAGACGACGACCAGACCGATGGTGAAGAAGGCCGCGACAAGGACGAGACCGATGCCGGCGCCCAACGCACCCTTGGCCCCGGTCGTGAACACCGCGATGAGCGCGGCGAGGAGACCGACGACCAAGGTCGGCACGGCGGCGCCCTTGAGAACGCGCACGTCGTTGGCCTGCAATGGGACTCCAGAATCGGTTGTCAAACGAGCGATTGCTACCTGCTGGGGCGTCGTTGGCCTCGCCCCTTGCTAGTGAAAGCTATCACAAGCCCCGGAGTGCCACCTTTACCTGCCGTTTCGGGTCGGCGTCGACCTGCGGGGACGGCTCGGAGGACGGCTCAACGGAAGGTCCCGGTGTCGGCGCGGGAGGTGGTGGGAGGGACGCCCGGGGAGCCCGGGGCACCCGGGCCGCTCTGTCCCGGGTAGGGGTTGCGGCCCTGCGCCGGGAGCCTGCCGGGACCCGCCTGGCCCGGAACCGCCTGGCCGGGCACCGCCTGGCCGGGAGCGGAGGGAGCGGCGTGACCGGGCGTGACCGGAGGGGCGGGCGGGGGGACGACGGGGTAGACGAGCGTGTCATGTTCGGAGATCACGCGCCTGGCGGCCGGTGCGGAGACGGTGCCCGCGCCCGGCGGACGGGTCCCCGCCGCATGCGCTCCGGTCTTCTGGCCGCCCTGGCCACCCCTGTCTCCCTTGTCGTCCTGTGTCGCCGTACGGCGCGAGCGCCACCTCGGCAGGCCCATGATCACCAGCACCGCCACCGCGAGCACGATCGTCAGGGGGAACACGATGAGCGGCACGCG
The DNA here is from genome assembly GCF_006874475.1 of Microbispora hainanensis. Lineage (GTDB taxonomy): Bacteria > Actinomycetota > Actinomycetes > Streptosporangiales > Streptosporangiaceae > Microbispora > Microbispora hainanensis. The sequence goes on along the minus strand of NZ_VIRM01000012.1, from coordinate 54,909 downwards.
GCCGATCGACAGGCCCACGATCGCGAAGGCGAACAGGAACGTCCAGGCGTACATGATCAGGACGCTGCGCCGGTGGGAGTGGCCGATGTCGAGCATCCGGTGGTGCAGATGGCCGCGGTCGGGGGCGAACGGGGACATCCCCGCCGACGTACGGCGGACGACCGCCATGATCAGGTCGGCCAGCGGCAGCACCACGACCGCGATCGGCAGGATCAGGGGCAGGATCACCGGGAACCGGTTGAGCTTGCCGACCACCGCGTCCGGCTCGACCGACGACAGGCTCGTGATCAGCGAGGTGGCGAGCAGCAGGCCGAGCAGCATCGCGCCGGTGTCGCCCATGAAGATCTTGGCGGGATTGAAGTTGTGCGGCAGGAAGCCCACGCACATCCCGATGAGGATCGCCGCGATGGCGGCCGTCCCGTTGATCCGCGAACCGCTCGCGGTCTGCTGCAGCACGATCGAGTAGGCGAAGGTCGCCATCGCGGCGATGGCCACGATCCCCGCGGCCAGGCCGTCCAGCCCGTCGACGAAGTTCACCGCGTTGATCACGACGACGACGATCATGATGGTGAGGATCGTGTGCAGGGTGTCGTCGAGGGCCTGGGAACCGCCCATCGACTGCGGCAGCGGCAGGAACTGCAGGTATACGCCGAAGTAGACGAGCAGCCCGCCCGCGGCGATCTGGCCGCCCAGCTTGACCAGCGCGTCCATGCCGAGCCAGTCGTCCAGGAACCCGGTGAGGACGATCAGGCCGCCGGCCGCGAGGAGGGCGGTCACCGTCTTTCCCGTCTGGCCGCTGTCGAAGGCGCCGCCGACGTACGGCAGGTTGCTCGCCACCAGCAGGGCCGCGACCATCCCGCCGAACATCGCGAGCCCGCCCAGACGCGGGGTGGGCACCGTGTGCACGTCCCGCTCCCGCACCTCGGGGGCCGCGCCGATGCGCAGCGCGAACACCCTGACCGGCGGCACCAGCAGGTAGGTCACCGCAGCCGCCACGAGCGCCAAGAGGAGATATTCGCGCACGGACCTAGTTTCCTGGATAGGCGGATCAGTTGTGACGGGCAAAAGACATAGATCGCCCTATCCCTAACGGGGATATGCCGGATGCGTCGCGGTCAGCCCCTTTACCCGTTCGAGGACCGACGTTATCGCACCCGGGTGCCGGATGGCCCGGACGATGAGAGACGCGATCTCTCTCATTTCCGCCGCGCCCATCCCCTGGGTGGTCGTGCAGAGCGTGCCGACCCTGATCCCGGAGGTCACGGTCGCGGGCGCGGGATCGTACGGGATCGCGTTGTGGCCGAGCAGGATGCCGGCCTCGGCGCAGCGCCGCTCCGCCTCCGTCCCGCTCACCCCGGCGCCGCGCAGGTCGACCAGCGCGAGGTGGGTGTCGGTGCCGCCCGACACCGGGCGCAGCCCCTCGGCCGCCAGCCCCTCCACCAGGGTCCTGGCGTTGTCCACCGCCGACGCGGCGTAGACCCGGAACTCGGGGCGCAGCGCCTCGCCGAACGCCACCGCCTTGGCCGCGACCACGTGCATCAGCGGCCCGCCCTGGCTGAAGGGGAACACCGCCCGGTCGATCCCCGGCGCCAGCTCGTCCGTGCACAGCACGCCTCCCCCGCGCGGGCCGCGCAGCGACTTGTGGGTCGTGAAGGTCACGACGTCCGCGTACGGCACGGCCGACGGGATGGCCCCACCCGCCATGAGGCCCATCTCGTGGGCGACGTCCGCCAGCAGCCACGCCCCGGCCTCGTCGGCGATGGCACGGAAGGCGGCGAAATCGATCAGCCGGGGATACGCCGTGGCGCCGCAGACGATCACCCGGGGCCGGTGGCGCAGCGCCAGGTCCCTCACCTCGTCGTAGTCGATCGTCTCGGTGTCCCGCCGCACGCCATAGGAGACGACGTCGAACCATCTGCCGGAGAAGCTGGCCTTGGACCCGTGGGTGATGTGGCCGCCGTGCTCCAGTGCGAGCGCCAGGACGGTGTCGCCCGGCTGCAGAAGGGCCGCGTACGCCGCCAGGATGGCCGTGATGCCGCTGTAGGGCTGCACGTTGGCATGATCGGCCCCGAACAACCGCTTGGCCCGCTCTACGGCGATCCGCTCGGCGTGGTCGGCCTCCTCGCAGCCGCGGTAGTACCTGTGGCCCGGGTAGCCCTCGGCGTACTTGTCGTTGAGCACCGAGCCGAGCGCGGCGAGGACCGCGGACGAGGAGAGGTTCTCCCCCGCGATGAGCTGGAGCCCGCCGCGCAGCCGGGCGACCTCGTCGAGCAGCACCCGGGCGACGTCCGGATCCTGCGCGGCGAGCCCGGCGAAGTCAGGCCCGTAGAACGGCTCCGAACTGTCCATAGAACCGCCTCACAATCCCGTGGCGGTCTTCGCTCCAAGAGTAGACGCCGCTGGTCAGGGAGCTGCGAGCGGTCGCAGGAGCTTGCTCGGGGTGCCTGGACGGTCGTCAGGAGGTGAAGGCGTGCGGCGCGCCGGCCTTGGCCGGGATCCAGCGCGGCGTGTCCGCCGCCTGGTCGCTGATCGCCGTCAGCACCGCCTGGCGGTACATCCCGAGCCGGTTGCGCCATTCCGCCAGGTCCTGGACGTACCGCTCGGCGACCGGAGCGTCCCACACGTCCCTGCTCCGGGCCCTCTCGTACGGCTTGTCCAGAGACTTGGTGAGCTGGTCCATCAGCGGAACCACCTGCAGCCACAGGTCGACGAGCTTCTGGTATTCCGGATTGAACACCCAGCCCGTCGGCTGCCCGCCGGGCGACAGCAGGTCGGTGCTCGACGGCGCCGGCGGGGTCTCCCCCGGCTGCAGCGGAGTCGGCGCCGGCGGGTCGACATAACTCACGATCGCGCCTCCTGTGCGAAGCCGGCCAGCACGCCGGCGTTGGTCATCGCCTGCCCTGCCCCGGACACCCCGGCGGCCCGCCGCCCGGCTCCGCTCACGGGGTCGCCTTGCCCCGCATCCTCGTCCGGCTGCCGCGCGGTGCTGCCGATCTGCGTCGGTACGGCCGCTTCTGGGTTTCGCGGCGGTCGGATCCCTGCACGCCCAAGCGGGAACGTCGCTGGCACGCCTCACTTCTCCGGCTTCTGGATGATGACCTCGACGGCTTCGACGCGGCCGGCGGGCCCGTCGGGCTCGACCTTCCCGGCCACCCATTCGCCCTTGCCCCACTCCCCCTCCGGGGCGCCGACGTCCGGCATGTCCACGGGCTCGATGTCACGATGGTGGTCCACCAGCATGCGCGGCACGGCCTCGTCGTCCGAGTGGCGAGCGGGATGGCCGTGCACGTCTCCGGGCTGCGCGGCGGCGAGCGATCGGGCATCGGGAGCCGGGGCCTGGCCGGTGCCCGGAGTCCTCCTCGTGCCGCTGGTCTCCGCGTCGTGGGTCTCCGCGCCGTTCGTTCCCGTGGTGTGCCCCGTCGCGGCGTGTGCGCCACCTCCGGCCACCCCGGTCGCACGCGTACCGGCATCGTTGTCGCACGGTCGTCCGCCCGAACCGGGCGCGCCGTCGGCCCTGTCGCTCACACCGGTCGTCCCGGTGTGGCCCGTCGCGCCGTCGCCACCGGCACCCGCCGCGCTCGCGGTCCCCGCCGTTCCCGCCGTCCCGGCCGCGTGGCCGTCTCCGGCCGCCGCTCCCACGGCGGGCAGGCTGCCGGTGACCGTGCCGGTCGTACCGGTCGCATGCCCGGCGCCAGGAGCGCTCACCACCTGCAGGTTGCCGGTCACCGTCCCCGTCCCGCTCGGCGTCGCAGCCGATGATGAAGGCGCCGCGTCGGCCGTGCCCGTGGCACCTGCCGGTCCGGTCGCGTGAGCCGCGCCGCTCGTCGCGCTCGTCCCCGCCGGTGCCGCAGGCGTCCCATCGGCCGCTGTGCCCACTGGATGAGCAGGCGCGGCCGCCCCGGGGACCGTAGGTGTTGCAGGCGTGGCGGCCGTGGCAGGCGCGGCAGGGGTGGCAGGGGCGGCATCGGCCACGCCGGCCGGCTGGGTGGTCACGGTCGCCACAGGCGGCGCGGGGGTGGCACCGGCCGAACTCGTAGCACCCGCCGCAGCCACAGGATGCGAGGTTCCGATCGCTGTATCAGCCGTCCCCGCCGTGGTCACAGGATGCGAGGTTCCGATCGCCGTGTGAGCCGTACCCGCAGTGGTCGCCGAAGGCGAGGTCCCGGCCGCCGTGCCGGCGGTACCTGCCGCACCCGCCGTGGTCGCCGGATGCGAAGTTCCGGTCGCCGTGCCGGGCGTACTCGCCGGTTGTGCCGTGCCGCTTGTATCTGCCGCCTGGGCCATACCACCGGCACCAGTGGCACCGCTCGTGCCGGCAGCGTCCGACGGGTGAGAGGTCCCGGTCGCCGTGCCGCTTGCGACCGGGTCGCCCGTGTACGCATGACCGCCGGCGCTCGCGGCCACCGCAGTGTGGCCGGCGGAAGTCCCCTGCACGGTGTCAGAGGCCCCCGTCGCGAACGGATCGACGGAGAGGTTGTCGGCCGGCGTGCCGACGTATGCGCCCATGGGATCGCCGGGCGCGAGGCCGGGCTGCGCAGGCCGGTTCGCCGCCGGGTTGGTCGGCTCGGCGGGTGGCACCAATCCGGGCGGCCCGTCCGGGTGCGCACCGGTGGCACTCGCCGTCTGCGCGTCCATACCGGGCATGTCGATCGGCTGGACGCCCTGTGCCTGCTCGGCACCGGGCTGGATCAGCGGAGTGCTGACGACCTTGACACCGTCGACGACGGTCACCTGCCGACCGGCGGGGTCGATGTCGTCGGGGTGGTCCTTGCCGGGAGTGTCGTAGATGGCGGAGTCGCTTCCGCCCATCGGGGGCCGCTCCCCTGCCGCTTTCGAGTCGGCCGGCGTCCCCTGACCCGCACTCTGCCCCTGGTTCTGTCCCTGGCTCTGGCCCTGTCCCGCGTTCTGGCCCTGTCCTTGGTCGACGGGCTGCTGCCGACCGCCGTCGGACTGGCTCTGATCGGCACCCTGAATGTCGCCGACGGGCTGGACGTGGCCCGTGCCTCCCTGATCCTGGCCAACGACCTGATCGCCGACGGGCTGCCCCGGGACCGCAGGCCGATCCTGGCCCGCGCCCTGGCCAATGCCCTGATCCACCCTCTGGCCCACGCTCTGGCTGTCGCCGGTCGGCTGACCCGGGCCGACGGGGTGGTGAACCTGGCCGGAGCCGATGTTCGCGCCCGCGTCGCCGGTGCCGCCTACGGCGCCGTTGACGCCTGCCTGTCCTGCACCGGAGCCGGCAGCCGCGCCGGACCCGGTCGCCGTGCCGGAGCCAGTCGCCGTGCCGGAGCCAGCCGCCGTGCCGCTGTCGCCACTCGCACCCGTGGCCGGAGGCGTCCCCGCGCCAGAACCTGCACCCGTGCCTGCACCTGCAGCCGTACCCGTGGACGTTCCTGCGCCCGTGGACGTTCCTGCGCCTGTGGCCGGACCGGCGGCGTCGGCGGGGTGTGCGGGACCGTGCGTCGAGGAGGGCATCTGGGCGAGGGAACCCTCGATGGTGCCGTAAGCGGGCTTGTCCGCGAGCTTCGCTTCGGCCGCGCCCTGGCCTCCGCCGTCGCTGTTCGCGCGGGTCGCGCCGTCGGCGGCGCCGTGCGCCCGGTGGGAGGTCTCCCCCTTCGCCGCCGTGCCGGAATCGCTTGAACCATGCGACGACGTCTTGGGGGCGTCCTGTGTGTCGCGAACCGCCTTGCCCTCGGGCTTGGCCTCCGGCTTCGCGTCGGCCTTGTGGTCGGGCTTGGCGTCGGGCTTGTGGTCCGTCTTGTGCTCGGACTTGTGGTCGGACTTGCCGTCCTGCTTGTGATCCGCTTTGTGGTCGGACTTGTCGCCCTGCGTGCTGGACGGCGCCGGATCGTCCGCGGGCGCGGTGGTGTCCCTCTCCTCTGTGAAGGAGGCCCCGCGGGTCGTCGGGACCGTGCCCGTGCTCTGCTGTTTCTCCTTCTTCTCCAGCAGGGTCACGCGGTTGGTGACGTCCTTGACCATCGTCGTGCACGCGTCGGCGACCTGGGACGGCCGGTGGGTCACGTGCACCGAGACGCCGGCCGTACGCGTCAACTGGGTGATCCGGGCCTCGATGCCGTCCATCTGCTTCGCAGCGTGCTGAACCTCCGACAGCAACTCACGGACGAGCTTCGGATCCATCCCGTCGAGCTTGGCCATGGGCGCGCCTCCACAGAGATATCGGCGCACTTCACGGTAGCCGGGGTGGCATCGGTAAAGAAGCCCGATAGCCAGACGGCATCGATCGCCCTGATCAGAGCCGTGGCGTCATCTCGCCATGTGAGACGTACGCCCGGATCGCGGTCACTCCTCGGTGGCGAGGTATCCCACGAGGGCGCGGATCTTGTCCACGGGGATCGCACCCTTGCGCAGCACCCGGGGCACGGCTGTGGTGAGATCGACGATCGTGGACGGAATGGTGTCGGCGCAGGGGCCGGCGTCGAGGTAGACGTCCACCGCGTCGCCGAGCTGCTCCTCGGCCTCGTCCACCGTGGTGGGCGGCGGGTTGCCGGACCGGTTGGCGCTGGAGACGGCCATGGGGCCGGTCTCCTTGAGAAGGTCCAGCGCGACCGGGTGCAGCGGCATGCGGAGGGCCACCGTCCCCTTGGTGTCGCCGAGGTCCCACGACAGCGACCGGTTGGCCCTGAGGATGAGCGTGAGCGGCCCGGGCCAGAAGGCGTCCACCAGGTCCTGCCCATACGTCCCGAGGCTCTCCACGAGGGCGTTGGCGGCCCGTACGGTGCCCACGAGGACGGGCACGGGGATGTCCCTGCCCCGGCCCTTGGCCTCCAGCAGGGCGTTGACGGCGGAAGGGGTGAAGGCGTCGGCGCCGACCCCATAGACGGTGTCGGTGGGCAGCACCACGAGCTCGCCCCGCCGTACCGTCGAGATCGCCTCCGCCAATCCGGTCATCCGCTCCGTCTGGTCGGCACAGTCAAACCGTCGGCTCACGAAGCCATCCTTCCACGTGTCCCGCCCGACTCCGCCGCCGCCGTGGCCACCGCCCGGGCCGTTCGCGTCACACCGGGGTCGGTCTGGGTCAGTCCAAGCTCAGCCGGGCCGTGACGAACCTGTCCCGGCCGGTCAGGTCCTGGCGCAACCGCACGTCGCGCCAGCCGTTCTCCTCGGCGAACAGCCAATAGACGGCGTTGCCCTGCTGGTCGGCGTGCTCGACCACGGCGAACCCGCCGGGCCGCAGCAGCCGCCGCGCCGTGCGCTCGACTGCTCTCACCTCGTCCAGACCGTCCTCCCCCGATCCGTAGAGGGCCCGCGAGGGGTCGTAGTCGCGCACCTCGGGATCGCGCGGGATCGCTCCGGGCGGGATGTACGGCGGGTTGGAGATGACCAGGTCGACCTGGCCGTCCAGTTCCGGCAGACAGTCGGCCAGGTCCTCGGGATGCAGCGTCGTGCGGCCCTGGCCGTGTTCGAGGATGTTGCGCTTGGCCCAGCCGTACGCCACGGGGTCGATCTCGACGGCGTGCACCTGAGCCAGCGCGACCTCCTGCGCGATCGACAGCGCGATGGCCCCGGAACCGGTGCCGAGGTCGACCACGACGGGAGAGGCGACGTCCATCTCGCGCAGCCGGTCGATCGCCCAGCCGGCCACGACCTCGGTCTCCGGCCTGGGCACGAACACGCCGGGGCCGACCTCCAGGGAGAGGTAGCGGAAGTAGGCGCGGCCGGTGATGTGCTGCAGCGGCTCGCGTGCCTCGCGCCGGGCGACGCCCTCCCAGAACCGCGCGTCGAAGTCGGCGTCCTTGACCGTGTGCAGCATGCCCCGCGGGACGCCGTGGATGAATGCCGCGATCTCCTCGGCGTCCGTTCGCGGTGACGGCACTCCCGCCTCGGCGAGCCGGGCGGTGGCGAGGGCGATTTCGTCGAGCAGGAAGGTCATGGTCTCTTACAGCACGGTCCTCGCGGCGTGGCGGGGGAATCGCCGGTCATGGGCAGAGGGGGCGCCGTGGCCGGGGAAAGGTCGTTCGTGGGCAGACGGGCCGCCGTGGCCGGGGAAACGTCGCTCATGGGCAGACAGGCCGCCGGGACGGCCCACTGTCGCTCGACGTCCCACGTCCATCACCGCTTCTCCCATCGTCCCCTCATCAGGCTCGCCGCGGGCTCACGAATGAGCGGCCAGCTTCTCCGCGAGTTCCGCGTCGAGCAAAGCCTGTATCACCGCGTCGAGATCGCCGTCCAGGACTTGGTCCAGGTTGTAGGCCTTGAAGCCCACGCGGTGATCGGAGATGCGGTTCTCCGGGAAGTTGTAGGTGCGGATGCGCTCGGAGCGGTCGACCGTGCGCACCTGCGACTTGCGCTCGGCCATCGCCGCCGCCTCGGCCTCCTCCTGCGCCATCGCGAGCAGCCGGGCGCGCAGGATGCGCAGCGCCGACTCCTTGTTCTGGAGCTGGCTCTTCTCGTTCTGGCAGGAGACGACGACGCCCGTCGGGAGGTGGGTGATGCGCACCGCCGAGTCGGTCGTGTTGACGCTCTGACCGCCGGGACCGCTGGAGCGGAACACGTCGATCCGCAGGTCGTTGGGGTCGATCTGGACGTCGACCTCCTCGGCCTCGGGGTAGACGAGCACGCCGGCGGCCGAGGTGTGGATGCGGCCCTGCGACTCGGTCACCGGCACCCGCTGCACGCGGTGCACGCCGCCCTCGAACTTGAGCCGCGACCAGACGCCCTCCCTGCCCTTGATGGCGACGGTGACGTCCTTGTAGCCGCCGAGGTCGGAGTGCTGGGCGTCGATGATCTCGGTCTTGTAGCCGATCCGCTCGGCGTACCTGAGGTACATCCGCAGGAGGTCTCCGGCGAACAGGGCCGACTCCTGGCCGCCCTCGCCCGCCTTGATCTCCATGATGACGTCCTTGTCGTCGTTGGGGTCGCGCGGGACCAGGAGACGGGTGAGCTTCTCCTCCAGCACCGGGATGCGGCCTTCGAGCTCGGCCGCCTCCTCCGCGAACGCCGGGTCCTCCGCCGCCAGCTCGCGCGCGGCGGCGAGGTCCTGCCGTACGCCTTCGAGCTCCCGGTAGGTCGCGACGATCGGCGTGAGCACGGCGTAACGCTTGCCGTACGTCCGCGCCTTGCTCTGGTCGGCGTGCACGGCGGGGTCGGCGAGCCGCAGTTCCAGATCCGCGTACTCACTCATGATCTCGTCGAGGTTCACCGCACGCTCCTTTGCTCAAGCTCCTCGGTAAAGGCCGTAATCACCAAGAACGCCGACCCGGAGACGCCCCGCGAAAGGGGCGCCCCCGAGCCGGCGTCCTGGAGGAGCTACTTGCTCTGGGCCTTCTTGCCGAAGCGCGCCTCGAAGCGCGCCACCCGGCCACCGGTGTCGAGGATCTTCTGCTTGCCCGTGTAGAAGGGGTGGCAGGCGGAGCAGACGTCGGCGTGGATCACACCGTTCTTCGCGGTGCTACGCGTGGTGAAGGTGTTCCCGCAGGTGCAGGTCACCTGGGTGACCACGTACTCCGGGTGGATGTCGGGCTTCATGTCTCAGTCCTAACGCTAGGCGCGGTCGCCGGGTCGCTTCGCCTGTCACGGCCTGCGCGCATCGGCACACCTGTGATGCGCGGCTGCGGGAACCGGTACCGCTGCGGTTCGGCTACCAGTGTGCCAGATCCTCCAACCATCCCAGGCCATGGGCTATTCCTGGGCCGGACACCGTGGTGACGGGGCGGCGGATCGGCGGATCACGCCGACGCCCCGTACGGCACGGGCCGTCCGGGGCGTCGGCCGGAAGGGCGTCAGTCGCGGTCGTTGCTGACCGTGGTCTTCTGCACCTGGAGCAGGAACTCGGCGTTGGACTTGGTCTCCTTCATCTTCTCGAGAAGGAGCTCCAGCGCCTGCTGCATGTCGAGGGCGTGGAGGACGCGGCGGAGCTTCCAGACGATGGACAGCTCCTCCTTGGCCATGAGGATCTCCTCCTTGCGGGTGCCGGACGCGTCCACGTCCACCGCCGGGAAGATGCGCTTGTCCGCGAGCGACCGGTTGAGCTTGAGCTCCATGTTGCCGGTGCCCTTGAACTCCTCGAAGATGACCTCGTCCATCTTGGAACCGGTCTCGACCAGCGCGGTGGCGAGGATCGTCAGCGAGCCGCCGTTCTCGATGTTGCGGGCGGCGCCGAAGAACCGCTTCGGCGGGTAGAGCGCGGTCGAGTCGACACCACCGGACAGGATGCGGCCGCTCGCCGGCGCCGCGAGGTTGTACGCGCGCCCGAGGCGGGTGATCGAGTCGAGCAGGACGACGACGTCGTGGCCCAGCTCCACCAGGCGCTTGGCCCGCTCGATGGCGAGCTCGGCGACGGTGGTGTGGTCCTCGGCCGGGCGGTCGAAGGTCGAGTGGATGACCTCGCCCTTCACCGACCGCTGCATGTCGGTGACCTCTTCCGGACGCTCGTCGACGAGGACGACCATCAGGTGGCACTCCGGGTTGTTACGCGTGATCGCGTTGGCGATCGCCTGGAGCACCATGGTCTTGCCGGCCTTGGGCGGCGACACGATGAGGCCGCGCTGGCCCTTGCCGATCGGCGAGACGAGGTCGATGATCCGCGTGGTCAGGACGTTGGGCTCGGTCTCCAGGCGCAGGCGCTCCTGCGGGTAGAGCGGCGTGAGCTTGTTGAAGTCGGGCCGCTGACGGGCCTGCTCCGGGTCCATGCCGTTGACGGTGTCGAGGCGGACGAGAGCGTTGAACTTCTCGCGCCGCTCGCCGTCCCTCGGCTGCCGGACGGCGCCGGTGATGACGTCGCCCTTGCGCAGGCCGTTGCGGCGGATCTGGGCGAGTGAGACGTAGACGTCGTTCGCGCCCGGAAGGTAGCCGCTGGTCCGCACGAAGGCGTAGTTGTCGAGGATGTCCAGGATGCCGGCGATCGGGATCAGGACGTCGTCCTCGCCGATGACCGGCTCGTTGCCCTCGAAACGGTCGCGCCCACGGCGGCCGCGCTCCCGGAAGCGGCCACGGCGCCCGCGGCCGTCCTCGCCCTGCTGGTCGCCCTTGCCGTCGGCGCGGCTGTCCGTACGGCTGTCGCCGCGGCCGTCACGGCCGTCACGCCCGTCGGAGCGGTTGTCGCCGCGGCCCTGCTGGTCACGACGGCCCTGGCCGCCGTCTCCCGCATCGACGGCGCGCTGGTCACCACGCTGGTCGCCACGCTGGTCACCGCGCTGATCACCGCGGCCGTCACGCTCGCGGCCCCGCTCGCCACGCTCACCGCGCGTGCGGCGCTCGCGGCGGTCGCCGCGCTCGGGCCGCTCGCTGCGGGTCTCCGGCTGGGCGGCGGCCTCGGCCTGCGGTTCGGCTACGGTGGCGGCGCCGTTCTGCGCGGCCTCGGCGGCCACGGCGGGCGCCGCCTCGACCACGGGCCGCTCCTCACGAGCCGCGACGGCGGGCTCGGCGGCCGGCGCCGGCTCGGGCGCGGAGGCCTGGGCGGCGCGGGAACGTTCCCGGCGGCCACGGGCAGGGCGCTCGGCGACTGCGGGCGCTTCTGCGGCGGCCTTCGGCTCGGCCGCGGTGTCTCCCGATCCGCCCTGCTTCTCCTGGATGGCCGCGATGAGCTGGCTCTTGCGCATCCGTCCGGTCCCCGTGATGCCGAGGCTGGTCGCCAGGGCCTGAAGCTCGGGGAGCACCATGCCAGCCAGGCCGGTGCCGGAGCGACGTCGCGGACGGGCCGGGGCGGAAGTGGGGGTGTCGCCGGCGGCCTGGCCGTCGGAGAGGAGTTCGGTGGTGTCGCTCAACTAAGGGTCCTTCCCAGGGGTCGGGCGCCAGAATCGTGCGTCCAGGCGTCCCGGTGATGCGACCCGGCGGGACAGACCGGGTCGGGCTTCGCGAATCTCATGTGTCGATGACCCTCGGGATCCGCGAGCGGTAGGTGCCCGGGGGCGATCCCCCGGATTGCCGCCACCGACCAGATGTCTTGGTGGTTCGAACGCGCATGTCTCCGAGAACGCCGCCTCTGGCCATGCCACCCGAAGGTGTGCCGACTGGAGGAAACGGTTTCGGGGAAATCGCCCTGCCCGCGTCGAAGGACGCGAGGCGAAGTGCAGCGATGTGCGAATGACAAGCACGCACCCAACACGGGGGCACCTGGTGCGGCTATCAGCCTAACATCACCAGCGCGCACAGCTATTCCCTGAAGGTCGAAGAAGCATCAGCGTGTCTCGGGAAACCGAACGTACGCACCAAGCGGGTCGACGTTCATTGGCTGGATGTGCCAGTCATTACCCACTTCTGGCGCGATCAAATCCTCGGTGTCCCGTGTCGTCAACGCGAGAACCGTCGGACCGGCCCCCGAGACGACGGCGGGCACCCCGGCCTCGCGAAGCCGTCGCACCAGTTCAGCGGTGCGGGGCATCGCGGGAGCGCGGTACCACTGGTGCAGACGGTCTTCGGTGGCGGCGAGCAGGAGATCCGGTTCCGGTCTCTGCGTGAGCGCCGCGACGAGCAGAGCCGCCCGCCCCGCGTTGGCCGCCGCGTCGGAATGCGGTACGTCCTTCGGCAGCAGCCCTCGAGCCTCCTCTGTGGACAACCGGAAATCCGGGATCAGCACCACGGGCCGGACGTCCTCGTGCGGGCTCAGTTTCACCATACTCGCCACCCCCGACTGGTCGGTCCAGGCGATGGTGAGCCCGCCCGCCAGGCACGGCGCCACGTTGTCGGGATGCCCCTCCAGCTCCGTGGCCAGCGCGAACACCTCGGAGTCCGGCAGATCCCCCGCGCCCCGCGCGCGTACGAGGGCGCGGGCGGCGAGGATGCCGGCGCAGATCGCCGCCGACGACGAGCCGAGCCCCCGCGCGTGCGGGATGCGGTTGCGGCAGCGCAGCGCGACGCCGTCCGGCTGGGCGAACCCCATGCGGTCGAACGTCGCCCGCATCGTCCTGACGACGAGGTGGCCCTCGCCCTCGTCCAGCTCACCGGCGCCCTGGCCCTCCACCTCGATCCGCACGCCGGGCGAGCCGGAGATCTCGGCCTCCACCTCGTCGTACAGGTCGAGGGCGAGGCCGAGGCTGTCGAAACCGGGGCCGAGGTTGGCGCTCGTCGCCGGCACGCGGACGACGACACCGTGACTGTCCGTCAATTCGTCACCTGAACCCTTTTATGGGCGGGAATAGAGGCCGGTCAGCCAAGGCCGAGCGCGGCCGCGGCGGCGTAGGCGTCGATCGGGATCGTCACCGGCGCCGGGGCGCCGGAGATGGCCCAGTCGGGGTCCTTCAGGCCGTTGCCGGTCACGGTGCACACGACCCGCTGCCCGGGCGTGAGCAGGCCCCGCTCGTGCGCCTGGAGCAGGCCGGCGACGCTCGCGGCGGAGGCGAGCTCGACGAACACGCCCTCCTCCTGGGCGAGCAGCTTGTACGCAGCGGCGATCTGGCGGTCGGTCACGGCCTGAATGTCGCCGCCGGACTCGTCGCGCGCGGCCTCGGCGAGCCGCCACGAGGCCGGGTTGCCGATCCTGATCGCCGTGGCGATCGTCTGCGGGTGCGTCACGGGACTGCCGCCGACCAGCGGCGCCGCGCCGCTCGCCTGGAACCCCAGCATGCGCGGGCGCTTGGTGGCCACGCCGTCCTCGGCGTACTCCTTGTAGCCCATCCAGTAGGCCGAGATGTTGCCGGCGTTGCCGACCGGGATGCAGTGGACGTCGGGCGCGTCGCCGAGCGCGTCGACGATCTCGAAGGCCGCCGTCTTCTGGCCCTGCAGCCGGTGCGGGTTGACGGAGTTGACCAGCGCGATCGGGTAGGTCTCGGCCAGCTTCCTGGTCATCTCCAGGCAGTCGTCGAACGAGCCCTCGACCTGGAGCAGCCTGGCGCCGTGCACCAGCGCCTGCGCGAGCTTGCCCATCGCGATCTTCCCGCGCGGCACGAGGACGGCGCAGGTCAGCCCGGCCCGTACGGCGTAGGCGGCGGCCGAGGCGCTGGTGTTGCCGGTGGACGCGCAGATGACCGCCTGGGCGCCCTCCTCGACGGCCTTGCTGATCGCCACGGTCATGCCGCGGTCCTTGAAGCTGCCGGTCGGATTGAGGCCCTCGACCTTGAGGTGGACGTCACAGCCCGTGATCTGGGACACCCGCCTGGCCGGGACGAGCGGCGTGCCGCCCTCGAGCAGGGTCACCACGGGCGTCGTCGTGGATACCGGCAGACGGTCGCGGTACTCCTCGATCAGGCCACGCCAAGCCCTGAACATTGTCGCTCCTCCCACGCGCGCGTACGCGTGTCACCAGGGGTATCGGTCACCGAGTCTACGGCCAACCGTCTGACGTGCGGACTCCGTTGTCCACCAAATGGACATATTGGGCGTCACCTTAGGGAACCGTCAGCCGCTTTCGCTAGGGTGGAGCAACCTTTTGACCAACGCTGTGAAGGACGAGGATTGGCCCACCTGACGGGCGTGGAGCCCCGGCCGAGGATTCGCCACAACGACTACTCTCCGCTCACGCCGCCGCCCATCGGCGAGTGGACGCCCACGCTCAGCGCGAGTGTCGTCATTCCCGCGCACGGCGGGCAGCACCGCCTCGACCTGACGCTGGCCGCGCTGGCCGCGCAGACCTATCCCGCGCACCTCATCGAGGTGATCGTGGTGGACGACCGCAGCGACCCTCCGCTGCGCCTGCCCGACCTGCGGCCCGACAACACCCGCGTCGTGGTCGTGCCGCCCGGAGGATGGGGCGCGGGGCACGCGATGAACGCCGGCATCGCGGCGGCCGAGGGCGAGATCGTGCAGCGTCTCGACGCCGACATGGTGATCTCGCGGGAGCACCTGGAGGCGCTGTTCCGCTGGCACCACCTCACCGACTATCTCGTCACGATCGGCGGCAAGAGGTTCGCCGAGGAGCCCGCCCTCACTCCGGCGCAGGTCCACGAGGCCGTACGGCACGGCTCGCCCGAGGACCTGTTCGACCCGTCCGCGCTGGTGTCCAGCTCGACCGAGGAGACGATCCGCCGCCTCGACGGCCTGCGGGCCAGTAAGAACCCCTATCAGGTGTGCACCGGCCCGACGGTCTCCCTGCGGCGGGCCCTGCTCGACGACGTCCGGGGGTTCGATCCCGAGGTGGTGCGCGGCCAGGACACCGAGTTCGCCTACCGCCTCGCCCAGGCCGGGGCGGTGTTCGTCCCCGACATGGAGGCCCGCGCCGTGCATCTGGGCCTGCCGGCCCAGCGCGGCGAGCACGGCAAGTCGATCGTCCGGCTCGTCGAGGCCCACCTGGCACACCGGGTCCCGCTCCGCCGTGACCTGCGCAAGGTGCCCGGCCGGCGCTGGCTCGTGCCGTACGTGGAGGTCGTCTTCGACGTCACCGGGGCGGACGAGCGGCGGATCGTCGCGGCGGTCGACGCGGTGCTGCGCGGCACGCTCACCGACGTCGTGGTGACGCTGACCGGCCCCTGGTCGTCGCTCGACGGCGGACGCCGGTGGGCGCCGGGGACGGAAGCGTTCGATCTCGCCCTGGTCAAGGCGGCGTTCGGGCACGACGCGCGGGTGCGGTTCGCTGACCGGGCGGCGCCAACGGCCGCGCCCGTCCCCTTCCGCTACACCGCGCCGGTAGACAGCCCTCCGGCTCCGGCGCTGCTGGAGCGGGCGGTCAAGGCGATGCTGGAGGAACGCATCGGCCTGCTGGTCCTCGACCTGCCGGGCGGGGGCACGGCCACCCTGGAGCGGACCGAGGCCGTCGCGCGCGCCCGCCGGCTCGCCGCGCCGGGTGAGGACCCGGCCGACGTGATCACCCAGACCCACGGCGTACGGCACGACGCGGCGAGCGAGTTCGAGGGGCCTTCCGCGGCGGCGAGACCGGCCGCGCCCGCTGTGCCGAACGCCGTGCCGAACCCCGTGCCGAACGCCGTCGAGCCACAGGTCACGGCGAGCCCGGGTGCGGCGCAGGCGAACTCGAAACCGGCCGCGGCTCACGGCCCGCAACCGGAGGCGGCGCCGCCGCGCCGTCGCGGCCTGTTCCGCCGCTCCTGACCCGCAGCCCCGCCGCTCCTGACCCGGAGCCCCGGCCACCGACCCGCCCCGAGCAGTGGTCGGGACGCGGGAGGAGACGGGCGGCGCGGGCGGGATGCGGGGGTTCGGCAACCGGTCCCGGCTCCGCGATCCGCGCGAATGCGCCGGAAAGGACTACCGCCGGTCGCGATCGGCGCGGGATGTCCGTGCCGCCTCGCGACCGGCGGGGCGGTCAGGTCTTCTTGAACGTGAAAGGCCGGCGCAGGCCGCGGGCGATGCCGCGCAGGCCGCGGCCGCGGTGCAGCGCCGAGACCTGCCCGCGCAGCACCGACACCTGCCGCCGCAGGGCGCCCATCTCACGGCGGAACTCGACGGCGGACTTGCGCCACCGCCCGGCCTCGTCGCGCCATCTGGCGACCTGTTCCCGCAGCCGCTCGACCTCCTTGGTCAGCCGCTCGACCTCGGCCTCCGCCTGCACGCGCTTGCGATAGGCGGCGCGCGCTCTCACGAAGGCCGGGGCCTCCTCCGCCGTCCGGAAGCCGAAGGTCTCGCCGTCGACCCAGTAGACGCCGAACATCTCGTCGACGGCGTCGTCGAGGTCCTCGCCCTCCTCTACGACGAGGGCGGCGCGGGAGAACGCCTCCGTGCGCTCCAGCCGGGCGACGGTGACGCCTTCGGCGTCCTCGGCCAGGAGCACGCTCACCAGTCCGCGTTCCCGCCCGCGCAGCACGTCGAGCAGCCGGCCGATGCCGTCCTCCTCGGGCACCCATCCGGGCGGGATACGCAGGCGGTAGGGCGACTGGGTGTCGGACGCCATGGTGGCCAGCCGCACCCGGCCCTCGTGGGTGTAGTGGGCCCGCAGCAGCACGAGATCGAGGCGCGGGTCCTTGAGCGGCGCGCGCTGCTCGGGCGCGAGCTCCTCCCACGGGCCGGTCAGCACCACGGCGAGGTCGGTCACCGTGCCGGCCAGCACGCCGTCGACGGTGGCCCTGACCTCGTCGTACGACCCCGCGGTGGCGTCCACGAGGACCTCCACCTGCGGGACCTTCCACTGCCGCGAGGGATGGGTGCGCAGCCACCGATAGCCGGGCACCCGGTCGGTGACCAGGGCGTGGCTGACCCTGCTGATCGGCGCGCTGTCGCGCATGCGCATCGACGGGCCGAGGTGGTAGGCCCTGGCCTGCGGGTCGGGGATGAAGACCGCGCCCGCCTGGGCGAGCCGGTATCCCATCTCGGTGTCCTGGCCGAGGATCATCTCCGGGTCCATCGGCCCGGCCCGTTCGAACAGCCGCGCCGAGACCGACGACGCGCCGCCGATGTGGATGCTGAACGGCCGCGGCGAGTTGACCAGCCCGTGCGACCGCTGCACCAGGTCCTCGATCCAGGCGTGCGGCTCGGCCGGTTCGAAGAGCTTCGCCAGGTCGTCCGTACGCGCGACGTCGGCGGGGCCGGGCAGCGGGGCGGTGGTGAAGCGCAGGTAGGAGGTGACCGACAGATAGGGCGCGAGGTGGTGCCAGCGCATGTGCGCCTCCACCTCCTCCGGCTCGGGCACGACGTCGGAGTCCATCCAGTGGATGACGTCGCCCGTCGCGGCGGCCAGGCCGGTGTTGCGGGCCCTGGCCCGTCCCGGAGCCGCGCAGACCAGCAGCCGCGTGTCGCGGGGCCGGATCTCCGGCAGGCGCAGCGGCGGATCGCTGCCGTTGTCGACCACGATCACTTCGAGCAGGTCGGCCGGGTAGGTCTGCCTGGCCAGCCCGGCGAGCGCGAGATCGAGCTTGACCTGATCGGCGTAGGCGGGGATCACCACGCTGACCCGCAGACGGGGCGTCCACGACGACCCGAGGGCGGGCGGCCGCAGGACGGTGTAGTCGTTTCCCCTTATGCGTGGCGTCATGGTGCTTCCAACATCACACTTGGGCGAAAGCCGCGCCACTGGTTCGCGGCGACTCGCAGAAAGTGGGCAAGAGGAAGGTTCCAGGTGTGCTCGGCGCCGACCGATCGCCGCAGGATGTAGCCCAGGCCGTGGGTGCGGTAGACGCGTCCGCCGCCCGCCGCGACCGCCCGCAGGAGGTGCGCGTCCTCCCCGCGGTCGAGCGCCCCGAAGCCGCCGGCCTGCTCGAAGGTCTCGCGGCCGACCATGATCGTGCCGCCCGCGACGTGGTCGGCCCACACCTCGCTGCTGTAGTCGACGCGGCGGATCGTCGCGTCGAGGGGCTGCAGGTAGAAGAACTCCGGCGCGGTCCCGACCAGCTCCGCTCCGGAATAGGCCATGGCCAGCAGCAGGTCGGCCAGGTGCTCGGGGCCATACCAGTCGTCGTCGTCCCATTTGGTGACGATGCCGGTGGACGCCCGTGCCGCCGCCATGTTGAGCACGGCCCCGAGCGGCGCCTCCGGGTCGGCCTCGACGACCGTCATCGGGTGGGGGAACTCCGCGAGCGCCTCCCGCACCCGCGCCGCCGGGAACCCGTGCAGGGCGACGACCGCCTCCAGGCCGACGCCCCGCTGCCGGGCGAGCTGCCGCAGCGCGTGGGCCACGTAGTGGGGCCGCCGCGTGGCCATGACGACGGTCACCGGGGCGAGGCCGGTGCCGACGCCCGTCGTCCGCAGCGCGTGCCTGCGCAGGCGCACGCTGTGCTCTTCCCTGCGCAGATCGGCGACCGAGTCGGGCCTGCCGTCGTCGGCCTCGGGAGTCCAGGCCGCGACCAGGCCGGCGAGCACGGGATCGTCCTCCCGCACCCATCCCGGCGGGTCCTGGCCGGTGAGCGGCACCCCCGCGGCGGCCAGGGCGGCGATCACGTCCAGCGCCCCAGGGGCAGGCCGCTCCGGCCACTCCACCCGGAGCCCGCGCAGCGGCCGGAGGGCGGCGACGTCGTCGGCCTGCGGAGGGACGGCCAGCGGGCGGCCTGCCACCGTCCACCGTCCGTCGCTCCAGGACAGCGTCGCGGTCTCCTCGGTCGGGCTGCGCGTGAAGCCGTACGGCGAGCAGATGCCGGTCGTCACCGTCACGGTGGTCCCTCCCGCGCGTCCGTTTACAGGCTGGTGAACTTGTATCAGCCGAACCTTGTGAATCCCTGTGACCGTGAAGGTCAACCTGACGACTCGCTGTGACACGGCGCGACAGACGGGATCACGGGGCGGGCGAAACTTCCCCGCCGACCACGTCGCCCATCGTCCTCACGTCGATCTTCCCGGCCTTCCGCTGCTTGGCCACCCAGTCGATGAAGGCGGCGAACTCCTTGGGCGCCGTCGCGTACTGGTCCCGCGGCTGGTTCTTGATCTCGTGGAACACGAAGGTCACCACGCCGGGGTCGCTCTCCTGCTGCGCACGGGTGACGAACTCGCGCAGCGTGCGGGCCGTACGCGGCAGGTGGGTCTGGCTCGTGGCGCGTACGGCGGCGGGGTCCGCGGGCGGGATCGACTCGGTGACCGGGCAGGCACGGCAGCTGTCGGGCCGGTAGAGGCCGTTGATGTCGCGCGCGCTGTTGTAGCCGCAGCCCATCGCGATCCGCTTACTCGACTCGTCCATGGCCCCGAACGGATAGGCGAACGAGCGCACGGCGAAGCCCATCTTCAGCAGCGCCCGTCTGTCGTCGCAGATCTCGGCCTGCTGGGCGGCGTCGAACATCTCCGGCAGATGCGGATGGTGGAGGGTGTGGCCGCCGATCTCGTGGCCCTGCTTCGCGATGGCCCGTACGGCGGCCACGCTCAGGAAGCCGCGTTTGCCGAGGCGGCCGCTGTTGACATAGAAGGTGCCCTTGAGTCCGCGCCTGCTCAGCATCTTGGCGACGGCGAGGTGGTCGGCCGTGCTGTCGTCGAAGGTGAGGACCACTGTCGGCACCCCGGCCGCCCGCGCTTGCTGTTGTGTCACGTGCGCCGGGACGGCCGATCCGGCCGCCGCCGCGGCAGGGTGCTGGAGTCCCGCGATCGACGCCGCGGTTAGGAGACAGGCCGGAAGAAGTCTCTTCACCGTAAGTCGCATGGAGAGAAACTTTACTCACCCGTGGCAATTACTCTTGCACGCGATGTCCAACCGTAATGAAACGGTCCAACATCGCTCAGCTCCTGCCACGAGCGCGCTCGAACAGTGCGACGGTGAGGCCCGGCAGCTCCGCGGAATGCCAGGCCGTCGAAAGACGGTATCCGGCCGCGCGCACGGAAGCCACCCTGGGGATCTTCTTTCCCGTCAGCCCGGCCTGCTTCGTCCCCCGCCAGACCACCCAGACCCGGCGGTGCCCGGCCAGGGCCTCGGCCAGGTCGTCCCGCTCCACGTACTCGAAGGCGGGGCCCTGTCCCTTGAGAAGCACGTCGTCGGGCAGGTTTTCACGGCCGTAGTAGACGAAGCCGGTGCGCAGCCGGCTCTGGCCGTACACGATGGCGTCGCCGGGGCGCTCCCGCGCCTGGATCACCCCGAGCGCGCCGGGGAAGTCGTCGTAGTGGCCGTTGCGCTGCCGATAGTCGGCCTGCGCGGGCAGCCCCAGCAGCGCGACGGCCAGCACGACGGGCACGCCGACCAGCGCGAAGGGCACGGGGGCCAGGCGCACCGAGGCCAGCGCCACGCCTGCCGCCAGGGCCAGGGCGGGCGCCGTGACGAACACGTAACGGTCCACGTAGGCCGGGGTCACCAGCGCGTCGACCAGGAGCAGCAGCGCGGGCGGGAGGACGAGCCAGCCGCCGGCGAGGACGCCCCAGGGCACCGACCTGCGCAGCAGGATCACCACTCCCACGACGGCGAGGGCGAACAGCGGCGGGCCCGCGAGGTCGGAGCCCGCCGCGTGCTTGGGGAACTTCAGCAGCACGTCGGGCCCGTGCGGCTCGATCCAGCTGATCGCGTGGCGCTCGCCCCAGCCCACCAGCGCGAGGATCGCGAGGGGGACGCACCCCACCGCCATCGCGGGGACGATCCTGGTCAGGAACGTACGGCGGGGCAGCACGAGCAGGGCGGCCAGGAACTGGGCCGGGAGCACCAGCACCGAGAACAGATGGGTGCAGCCGAGGAGCGCCACCGACGCCGCGTACCAGCGGGTTCGCGAGCCGGTGGGCGCCTCGGCCACCCGGTGCAGCGTCCACGCGGAGATGACGGCCGCCGCCGCCGCGAACGCGTACGGCCGGGCGTTCGCCCCGTGGTAGGACACCGACGGCAATATGGCGAACAGCGCCGCGGCCAGCACGCCCGCCCGGGGACCGGCCAGCCGGCGGCCGAGGTCGGCCAGGAAGCCCGCCGCAACCCCGGCCGCGAGGGCAGAGGGCAGACGCAGCCACCACTCGGCCTCCCCCAGCCACGACCAGACGTGGATGAGCAGGTAGTAGGGCAGGAAGTGGCCGTCGATCTGCTGGACGAGCCCCCACAGCCCGCTCAGCGGCCGGGCCACCGCGGCGCTGTAGGTCGCCACCTCGTCGGCTGACAGCGACGCCGTGGTGCCGGAGATCGCGACACAGGTGGTCAGCAGGCCCGCGAGCAGCGGCGTCCAGCGGGGCCAGTCCTTCGCTTCGGCATCCGTCCTCTGACCGGACGTCCGGACCGCCTCGCCCGTAACCACGCTTCCCCCTACAGATCTGATCATTTCGGCGATGTCAAAGGACATCGAACACGCACGGACGCACGGATCGGCGGGCCGTTATCCGATCGAGTCGTTGCCCGCGACCGCCCTGCCTTCCGGACATGCCCGGCACCACCGTACGAGATCTCGGGGTCTCGGAGGCGCCGCGGGCTGGTGGCCTACGGGCCCGCTGCCGCCCGTCCCCGGCGCGCGCACCGCGCGGCCGAGAGCGGCCGGCTGCGCCTGCGTGAGGCCGCCGAGGCGTTCGCGGGTGCCGTACGGCACCTCGGGGTCAGGCGGCTTCGCGGTCGTTGGTCAGGCGGCTTCGCCGTCCAGGGGGCGGCGGCGGAACCGGCGGAGGTTCACGACCAGCAGGACCGCGGCCGCGAGGGCCACGGCGGCGCAGGCGGCGAGGCCCGGCACGCTGGGGTCGCCCTTCGCCGCCGCCCGTTCCCCGGCCGCGGGGAAGGTGATCGTCCCGGTGGCCGTACGGCTGACGCGGCCGCTGCGCAGGGTGAACCGGAACTTCCAGGGCCCGGCGGGCAGGTCGCCGCCCAGCAGCACGGCCACCTGACCGTGGCCGCCGGGAGGCAGGGTGGTGACGCCGGCGGTGCGGAACGGCCCGGCGCCGAGCGCGCTCGGCCCCTCCGACAGCCGCACCTGTCCTTCCAGGTCGACCGCGCGTTTCCCCGTGTTGCCGACCTCGGCCACCAGCCGGGGCCGCCCGTCGTCGGTGCGCCCGGCGGTCACCTCGCGGATCCGGAACCTCGTCGGCGGCTCGCCGCCCGGCCCCACGTCCAGATAGGTGCGGACGCCGACCCGGTTGACGAGCGCGATGTCGCCCGACGGGCCGGGCGAGGCCGAGGAGTTCTTCGCCCAGATGACCGCGTAGCGCTCGCCCTTGGACGCCGCGGGCGGCACCGCGACGGTGGCCGTCACCGGGACGTGACCATGCGGCGGCACGTCCACCTCCGTCCGGTCGAGCGTGATCCAGGAGGTCAGTTCGTTGCCGGCGCGGCCGGGGGCGAAGGTGAACCCTCCGTCGCCGACCCGTGCCGTGGCGGGATACACGGTCACGTGCCGCCGCCGCCCCTCACCGTCGTACGCCGCCGCCGGTGTGACGGCCGCGGCGTACGACACGATCGCGAGCAGGCCGGAGGCGATGATCGTGCGGGCTGTGCGGTCAGGCAACGGAGTGGTTCACCGTGCCGGTGCAGGTGCCCGCGGCGGCCGACATCGTGGCCACCCACGTCGCGGTGAGCGCGGCTCGCTCGCCGGGCACGGTGACCACGCCGAGCCGGCCGTTGATGGGGTCGCCGGGCACGCCGCTGCCGATGCTCACGGGTCCGTCCGGCACCGTGATCGTGAGGCCGTCAGGGGCGTTGACACTTCTCTTGCCCATCTGCCGATCTCCTCCGTCCGTGCGGTGCCCTCGTAAAGGCTCGACGGGTGACATCCTGGCCGGTCAGAGGGGTGCGGCAGGGTTCTCCCGCCGGTGTCTGGAGACCCTTTGTGATCAGATGACGACCGGCGGAGACGCGCGGCCCGCCGTCCACGGTTGCGGCTGGTCACGGCGTGGCGACGGCAAGAGGGCGCTCCGGGTGTCCCTGCCCGCTGGAGCCGCCGCACGGCGACGAGGAAGGTCGCACAGGGCCCGTCCGGGCATGATCGCGGCGGCGCGACGGGGACTCCCGGGCGGAGCGCCCGGGAGTTCCTTCAGTCCACGCCGCCGCCCTCGGCGTCAGGGCGTGTCGTCGCCCTCGACCCGCATGACGCTCGCGACCGCGCGGACGATGTTCAGGTCGCGCAGGTCCTTGATCGTGGCCGACAGGGCGGCGTCGCTGGCCCGGTGGGTCACCAGCACGAGCTGGGCGTCGTCGCCACGGCCCTCCTGCCGCACCGTCTGGATCGACACGTCGTGCCTCGCGAAGATCTCGGCCACCCGGGCGAGCACACCGGGCTTGTCCGCGACGTCCAGCGACACGTGATAGCGGGTGACGCTGTCGCCCATCGGGTGGACCTTGAGGTCGGCGTACGTCGACTCCTCCGGCCCGCGGGTGCCGGCGATGCGGTTGCGCGCCACGGCGACGATGTCGCCCAGCACGGCGCTCGCGGTCGGCGCGCCGCCCGCGCCCGCGCCGTAGAACATGAGCCGCCCGGCCGACTCGGCCTCCACGAAGACGGCGTTGTACGCCTCGCGCACCCCGGCCAGGGGGTGCGACCTCGGGATCATGGCGGGGTGCACCCGGACGCCGACCGTCTTGCCGTCGTCGGAGCGGGCGCAGATGGCCAGGAGCTTGATGACGTAGCCCATGCCCTTGGCGGAGGCCACGTCGGCCGCGGTGATCTCCGTGATGCCCTCGCGGTGCACGTCGGCGGCCGTCACCCGGCTGTGGAAGGCGATGCCGGCGAGGATCGCGGCCTTGGCGGCGGCGTCGAAGCCCTCGACGTCGGCGGTGGGGTCGGCCTCGGCGTACCCGAGCGCCTGGGCCTCCTCCAGGGCGTCGTTGAACGAGGCGCCGGTGGAGTCCATCTTGTCGAGGATGTAGTTGGTGGTGCCGTTGACGATGCCCAGCACGCGGCGCACCCGGTCGCCGGCCAGCGACTCGCGCAGCGGGCGCAGCAGCGGGATCGCCCCGGCGACGCTCGCCTCGAAGTAGAGGTCGGCGCCGTTCTCGCGGGCGGCCCTGTGGATCGTCGCGCCGTCCTCGGCCAGCAGCGCCTTGTTGGCGCTGACCACGGACTTGCCGTGCGCCATGGCGGCGAGGATCAGCGACCTGGCCGGCTCGATGCCGCCGATCACCTCGACCACGATGTCCACGTCGTCGCGGGTGACCAGGGCCTCCGCGTCGGTCGTGAGCAGGGCGGGGTCCACGTCGGTGTCCCGCTTGCGCCCCAGCCTGCGCACGGCCACGCCGGCCAGCTCCAGTGGGGCGCCGACACGGGCGGCCAGGTCGTCGGACTGCTCGCGGAGCAGGCGCACGACCTGCGAACCGACGACGCCGCAGCCCAGCAGCGCGACCCTGAGCGCCGGTTTGGCCTTACTCACGATGCCTCCTCGCTTCGCCGCCGGACTGCTCGGGGCGGGCGGTCACAGCTGCCCCCTGAGCAGGTCGTCCTCGGTCTCCCTGCGGATGATGACCCGCGCCTGGCCGTTGGACACCGCGACGACGGCGGGCTTGGGCAGATAGTTGTAGTTGTTGGCCAGCGACCGGCAGTAGGCGCCGGTGCCGGCGACGGCGATCAGGTCTCCGGGGGCCAGGTCGCCCGGCAGGTAGAGGTCGCGCACGACCATGTCGCCGCTCTCGCAGTGCTTGCCGACCAGGCGCGACAGCATCGGCGCCGCCTGGCTCACTCGGGAGGCGAGCACGGCCGTGTATTCGGCTCCGTAGAGGGCGGTGCGGATGTTGTCGCTCATCCCGCCGTCCACGCTCACGTACGTGCGCAGGCCCTCCACGTCCTTGACCGTACCGGCCTCGTACAGGGTCACACCGGACACTCCGGCGATCGAACGACCCGGCTCGACCGTGAGCCGGGGCACGGGCAGCCCGGCCGATTCGCACACCTTTGTGACGATCTCCCGCAGACTGTCCGCGATGACCTTGACGTCCAGGGACTCGTCGCCCACCACGTACGGGATGCCGTATCCGCCGCCGAGGTCCAGCTCCGGGAGCACGACGTCGTGCTCCTCCTTGATCTCGACCAGCAGGCTGGCCAGGCGGCGGGCCGCGACCTCGAACCCACCGGTGTCGGTGATCTGCGACCCGATGTGCGAGTGCAGGCCGACCAGTTCGAGCTGCGGCAGCGCGAGGATGCGCCGCACCGCCTCGGCGGCGGCGCCGCTGCTCAGCGACAGGCCGAACTTCTGGTCGTCGTGGGCGGTCGCGATGAACTCGTGGGTGTGGGCCTCGACGCCCACGGTCACCCGGATCATCACCTTCGGCCGCACGCCGTGCTTGTCCGCGAGGAAGCCGAGGCGGGCGATCTCCTCGTACGAGTCGACCACGATGTGGCCCACGCCGACCTGGACGGCCTTCTCCAGCTCGGCGAGCGACTTGTTGTTGCCGTGCATCGTGATCCGCTCGGGCGGGAAGCCCACGCTGAGCGCCACGGCGAGCTCACCGGCGCTGCACACGTCGAGGCCGAGGCCCTCCTGGTCGATCCAGCGGGCGACCTCACGGCACAGGAACGCCTTGGCGGCGTAGTGGACCTCGCCGTCGTGGAAGGCGGATCGATACTCGCGGCAGCGTGAGCGGAAGTCCTCCTCGTCGATGACGTACAGAGGCGTGCCGAACTCCTTCGCCAGGTCGCGTACGTCGATTCCGCCGATGGTGACGGCGCCGTCGGCCCTGCCGGACGTTCGCGGCCAGATGGCCGGTTCGAGCGCGTTGAGGTCGGCGGGCACGTGCTGCGGACGCTCCTCTGGCAGTCCGGCGGTCACGGCGACGATAGATGAAGCGGCGTGCAGGTCGCCGGCTGGGTGGGCGAATCGACTCACCCGAACGAGGCTAGCCGACCCTGCGATTCACTCGCGCCCGCTGTTCACCCTGCGAGACGGCCCGAAAGGAAGATATTCAGATCCGCAGGTCGTTGACGGCATTGCTTCCGGCTATCGGGCGGTTTGACTCAGATTTTGCCGGGCGGGGCGACACCCAGCTCCACGAGCCCCTCGCCGAGCACGAGGCGCACCGCCTCCCCCATCCGCACCCGGGCCGTGTGGACCTCGGACGGCGGCTCGTCGCCCATGGGAATCGGACACGCGCGCTCGACGGCGGTGTGGTAGACCTCGGCCAGCCGTTCCAGGTACGCCGCCCATCCTGGGTCGCGGCTCTCCCTCCTGCTCGGCAGCTCGGCCAGCACCCGCAGCACGGCCCGGTCGAACGGGCCGTCGAGCAGCTCGGGCCGCGCGGCCACGCCGGTCCGCACGCCCAGAGCACCCGCCCACCGCCGTACGGCTCCCGCCCGCACGTACGCGTACCGGACGGCGAAGCCGGGGTTGTCCCACGTGCGCGGGAAGTCCGGCCACGGCGCCGCGACGGCACCCGGCCGCGGGGGCACGGCTCCCGGCTGCGCGAGCGCGGCCGAGGCTTCCCCCGTTCGGGGCACGGCGACCGGGGCGGCTCGCTGCCGCTGGGACGAGGCCAGGACGTCCTCGACGATCCGTCCCGGCGTGGCGACGACGATGACGAGGAAGCCGTTCGGCCGGACGTCCACCCGCCGGACCCCGGGCACCGCGCGCAGCCGGGCCGCGAGCCGCTCCGCCACCTCGGCCGGGGCCTCCGCCGTTTCCCCCAGCGCAGCCGACTTTCCACGGAGCGCAGCCGTCGTTCCACTCAGCGCAGCCGTCGTTCCACGCAGCGCAGCCGTCGTTCCACGCAGCGCGGCCGTGGACACGAAGCACGCGTCCCGCTCCCACGATCCCTGCGGCACCGGCGGGACGCCGAGGACGCCGCGCAGCTCCTCGATCATCACGCCGTAGGCGCGGCGGTCGTCGGGACGGCTGTGGTGGTCATCGCGGCCAGTCTAGGCCGACCTCGCCGGAGAGGTCAGAGCAAGGCGAGGGGCTCGGCCGGGACGTATCCCTCCATGCGCGCCGAGCCGAGCAACGAGCCCTCGGCCGAGTCGCGGACGCAGACGTAGGAGTAGCGGTCGGCGGAGTAGACCCGCACCCCGTCCGTACGGCACTGCCGCATCAGGACCTCGCCCCACTCCTCCGAGACGTCGGCGAAGCCGAGCTCGGTGAGGACCTGGCGGCGGGCCAGGACGGTGCCCCCGGCCACCTCGGGGAGGAACCGGTGCTCGGCCTCCGGCTGGCGCAGCAGGGTCGCGCCGGTCGCCGGCAGGTGGGCGTAGAACGACGCCTTCCCCAGCACCTCGGCGTCGGTGGAGGCGAAGTGGCGGACGAGGTCGGCCAGGTAGTGCTCGCCGTACAGGTCCCTGGCGTCGAGCACGGCCACGTAGTCGCCGTCGGCGAGCCGCACCGCGCGGTCGAGGGCGGCGCCCCGGGTGATCGGCTCGCCCGTGGCGCGGACCACGACGTCGATGTCCGGGCACGACTGGCGGACCGTCTTGTCCACCAGGCCCGCGTCGAGGCCGTCCGCGACGATCACGATCTGGCCGGGCCGTTCGACCTGACGGGTGACCTGGGCGAGCAGGCGGTCGAGCTCCGCCGGGTCGGAGACGGCGGTGATCGCCGAGATCACGCCGCTGCCCCGCACGCTCGGCACGCCGAGGGTGTCGAGGATCGGGTCGAGCAGCGGGGTGACGCTGGTGCGGGCCCGCCAGGCGAGATGGGCCTCCCTGGCCAGCCGTCCCTCGTCGGCCATGAGGATCTCCGCCGCCGCGAGGATTTCCTCGCCCTTCGCCCCGGCCCGCACCTGGAGCACCGGGGTGCCGCAGGCCGCGACCTCCCCTATCACCCTCGGCTCGGCGTCGGCGCCCGCGACCACCAGGGCCGGCCGCCGGTAGGCCGTCAGCACGTCGTCGTACGGCGTCTTGTCGTCGCCCTGCCCGGCCAGCGGCTGCCACGCCGCACCACCGGCCGGCGGGGTGACCGTGCCGAGGGTGACGATCTCCCCGGTCCTGCCGCCCTCGGCGGGGATGGGGTTGTGCACGCGGGGCTGGATGGCGAGCGGGAGCACGCCGACCCGCTCGTGCCGCAGCGCGGAGCGCCACTCGCGGGCGCGGGCCTCCGTGGTGGCCAGTACGTACTCGAAGTGCTCGGCCGCCGGGACGGCTCGCGACACCGCGCCGCCCGAGTGCCAGAAGACCGTCTTGATCCCCCGCTTGTGGCAGGCCGCCACCAGGTCGCGCAGTGCGCGTGTCTCACCGGCCAGCGCCTCCAGCCAGCGCCCGCCGTTGCCCTGCAGGGGGCCGGGCCGTACGGACTCGACGAACAGCACGTGCGGCTGCTGCTGGTCGAGCATGGCCTCCCAGTTGTCGGGGCCGAAGTTGGTCACCAGCCGCCACTCGTAGCGCAGCAGCGCCTCGGTCTGCCTGTCGACGATCGCGGCCACCGTCATGTACGGCCGGGCCGTCGGGCCCTTGGGCACCGTGAACGACTCGGCGAGCGGGGCGGAGACCTGCGGGGCCTTGGGCTCGGGCGCGGCGGGGGCCGCCTTCACCTCGGGGACGGCGGGGACCTCCGGCTTGAAGTCCGAGCGCTTGGGCGCGGGGCGCTTCCTGATCGGCGCCTTGAGCGTCCTGGCCACCGAGCCGGGGTTCTTGCTGTGGATCGCGTCGCCGAGCTTGCTCCACCGGCTCTCCTGGAGCGAGGCGAGCTTCCAGTTGGCGACCTCGGTCTGGTACTTCTGCTCCGCGAGCTGCTTGGCGAGCTGCGCGTTCTGCCGCTCGACGGTCTTCAGCCGCGCCTCGGCCTCACGCATCTTCGTCAGCGCCTCGGCCTCCGAGCGCGCCGCCTCCTCCAGCCGCCGCTGGTAGTCCGTGATCAGCCGGGCCAGCTCCGCCGCGCCGGAGGCCCGCTCCACCGCCTCCGCCAGCGCCTGCCGCAGCGCCGCCGGGTCGCTCCGCTCGGGCTGTCCGGCTGCCGGCTCGCTTAGCTCGCTCATAGGGGGTGACTCCGCGGTAGACCTTCAGGACCAGAGTCACAATATTCGCAGAACGCCCTGATCGCTCTCAGCCGGAGCCCAGACCTCGCTCACCTCACCGGCCACATTCCCCAGCGACCAACGGCTCACGAACCAGGCGACCGATCCACCACGTACCCTGCGACCGATTCACCACGACGCTAGCGACCATTTCACCAGCGATCATGCGACCAACGCGTCACGTGACCACCCCCTGTGCCAGCCTGAGCTGGCGAAAAGCCCTTCGCAGACCACCCTCGACCTCGCGCCGACCATGCCGAGCGAGTCGTCCGCGGACGATCTCCGAAGGCGGTGGCTCGGACGAACCCGCGCATGCCGGAGCTCGTGTCAGACGCTGTTCTCGGGTAACCCCGTCGCGGGCTGTGTCGCGGCTCCGATCGGAGTCGCAGTTGCCTCAGGGCGCTGACCGGCATGGGGGGATCTGCCGGGCGGCCATGCCCGACGATCTACAGTCCCCGGTTGATGCAGGGCAGCGGCGATCACGACCTGTCTGCCCGGTCGAGTTCGAGGACGACGACACCCTCGGTTTCGCCCCGTGTGCGCACGGCTGTGATCATCTTTGCCAGCTCCGGGTCTTCGAACTCGTCAAACTGGTAGGACGCGATTCGAATCAGGGACAGTCGGGTGTCCTTCCATCGGCCCGATCGCATGGATACCCAGTCAGGGAGTCGCCGCATTTCGATCGTCCAGCCAAAGGCCTTCAGCAGGGCGATCGCCTTCTCCAGCGCCGTCCGGCTGCCTGTGCTCCTCATGTCGGTGACCAGAACGTCCGTGACCGCCGTTTGACCATCCCAGTGGCGTTCCGTCGTCGCCTCCGCGATAACGCCGCCGATATGTCGTACTTCGTCGACGACGGCACGCTCCACCCGAGATGTCGTGCCGGAGAAGAAAGAACAGCCGGGCAGAAGGACGAGCGCAGTCCACAGGGCCAGGGCCAGTCGCCCGCCGCGCACCAGCCGTTGCGCTTGCCCAGAACGGGAAGACATCAGCTCGCCAGACCACAAGATCGAGATCGACAGGTTCAGGCGCACATGACATCCGCACTCTCAAGGAACTCGTTCCAGGTGTACAGATCGTTCTTGTCGCCGACATACACCTCCCCGGGGCGGAGCGTGGCCGCGTCGTTCAGGCTGAACCTGAGCTGACCCACGATCGCGTCTTTCCCGTCGTCAGGAGACGCCTCGACGTAGTAGGTGACGCCGGGACGGAGATGCGGATCACCCCACACCGATTTCCAGTCCGGTGACGGCGACTCGAGATCAAGCGTCACGGAACCACTCCCGACCCGCGTTGTGCTGAACTCGGCGACTCGCTCCCAGGACTCGTGCACCAGGATGGTCACGGTCATGGAGTGAGGCGACCTTCCGCACCAGGCGACGGGCACGCTCAGGCCACCGTCCTGCGATCGCGTCAGCCCCACAGTCCCTATCTGGTTCTGCACACAGCCGGCGAGACCGGCCGTCACGGCAAGCACCAGGATGAGGCGCAGGACCGTTTTCATCAGAGCCACACCTCTCGCCGTCTCCACCGTGAATCGGGCCTGCCTTGATCTCACCAGTCCGGCAGGCCGCCGCAAACAGGGGAAGCCGTTTCGTTACGGCCGCTGAACGACTGCGCTCTCGCCGGCGGCCGGGGCGGGCTCCGGTCCCCCGGGCGGCCCTGAGGTCCGTAGACTCGGCTGGGGTTCAAGGGAGGGCAAACCGTGCGCAAGGGTGAGTGGCCGCGATTCCAGGCCAGGCCGTACGTCTGCGGGGCCATTGGGCCCTTCGAGCAGGCGACGCTCGACCTGCTGGCACGGTCGGGACCGGCCGTGCAGGCCGTGCACACGGCACCGGAGGCCGCGCTGCTCACGTCGGCCCCCCTGGCGCCGTACGCCACGGGAGCCCGGACGACCGCGTACGCGTGGGGCGGCCGGCAGCCCGAGACCGGGGGCGAGCCCCGGGCGAACGCGTGGCTGCGGGTCGCGGAGACCTACGAGACCCCGGGGCTGGTGGACGAGCCCGGCACGGTGAGCCTGCACACGGGCGGCCTCGGCCTGGTCGACGTCTACTACCTCCAGGACGGCGACGCCGTCTACTTCTCCTCGCTGATCGAGCCGCTGCTCGCGCTGGCCCGGCGGCCCTACGAGGTGAACTGGGAGGCGTGGGCGGCGATCCTCATGCTCACCTATCCGCTCCTCGAGGACACGCCCTACCGCCAGATCCGGCGTCTGCCCGGCGCGACCGCGCTGACCTGGTCGCGGCGCGAGCGCAGGCTGAAGGTGGACCGGCGGGCCCCTCGCTGGGTGCGGGAGGAGCCGGTCGACCGGGGCGTGACCGGCGGCGACCTGGTCGCGCTGCTGCACGACGCGCTCAAGCCGTACGAGCGGGTGCTGGTGCCGGTGAGCGGCGGGTATGACTCGCGGCTGCTGGCCAGCGTGGCGGTGGCCAGGAAGATGGACGTCGAGTCGTGGACCACCAGCCCCGACGACGGGCTGGACAACGACATCGACTTCGCCCGCTACATCACTCGCGAGCTGGGCGTCCCGCACCGGATCATGCCGCAGGACCCGGCCGCGTACCCGGAGGAGGCGCTGTGGGCGGCCCGGCGCCTGGAGTTCCTCACCAGCCACCACGCGTGGTACTCCCCCTTCGCCCGGGAGGTGCACGGCGCGGGCCGGGCGCTGGTGGACGGCCTCGCGGGCGGCCCGCTGATGAAGAACTTCCTCATCACGGCGGACGCCGTCGGCGCGGGGACGGGCGCGTCCCGCCGCGAGGCGCTGCTGAAGGCGCTGTCGACCGGCGACGCCCACATCCCGGTGCTCGGCGAGGCCGCCGCCGCGTGGATGGACGACCGGGTCCGCACGGCGTTCACCCGGGCGACCTCGATGCTGCACGGGCACCGGGCCGAGTTGCCGCTGAGCGTGCTGCACACCCGGACCGTGCGGGGCATCGCCCGGTCGCCGGTCAACCTCGTCGGCCCCGAGGCGACCCCGGTCTTCCCGTTCCTGCACCCGGAGTTCTTCGACGCGGCGCTGTCGGTGCCGGTCGTCCGCAAGGAGGGCGGGAAATTCTACCGGGAGGTCCTGCGGGCCGCCAACCCCCGCGTGGCGGCGCTTCCCTCGACCAACACCCCGCTGCTGCCGAACCGCCGGGTGCCGCTGCGCTCGAACGGGCCGGTCGCCCGTGAGTGGAACCACCGGATGCTGGTCAGGGCCGCGCGGATCCCCGGGCTGGTGTCGCCCCAGATGGGGGACGCGATCGCCGGCGGGCCGGACGCGCTGACCGCCTTCGGGTCGTGGAACTCGCGGTTCTGGCTGCGGGCGCTGGTGGCGTTCGGGGCGTGGCTGACCGACTACGAGGACGTGCTCGGCGACCTCACTCCGCCCTGGTCCGGGGCGTAGGGCGGGGAGTCCGCACAGTCGTGGGACGCGTCTGTGCGGTAACAGCCTGTGATCACCTGAAAACAGGTAAAAACTGCATGTCAGACCGGCGTCAGCCTTTTCGGTCAGACCACTTCTGGTGGTAGTTTTGGTCAAATAGAGCCAAACATCATGGCGAGAGCTTCAAAAGCTCGGGTGTGACCTGACAACACGCTCCTCCTTCCTCAAGCGAGAACCAGATGAACGCTGCTGCGCCCTGCCCTGACTCGGCTTCCGGGTCATTCGGCGCCACCACCGGCGATCTCCCGGAGATCACCGATTTCACCTCACAGGACCCCCGCTGGTACAAGCGCGCGGTCTTCTACGAGGTACTGGTCCGCGGCTTCAAGGATTCCAACGGCGACGGCACCGGCGACCTGCGCGGGCTGATCGAGAAGCTCGACTACCTCAAATGGCTCGGGGTCGATTGCCTCTGGCTGCTGCCGCTCTACGAGTCCCCGCTCAAGGACGGCGGCTACGACATCTCCGACTACCTCAAGATCCTTCCGGAGTTCGGCGACCTCGGCGACTTCGTGAAGCTGATCGAGGCCGCGCACGAGCGCGGCCTGCGGGTCATCACCGACCTCGTGATGAACCACACCAGCGACCAGCACCCCTGGTTCCAGGCGTCCCGGAGCGACCCGGACGGCCCGTACGGAGACTTCTACGTCTGGTCGGACGACCCGAACACATACTCGGGCGTCCCCATCGTCTTCGTGGGCTCGGAGGAGTCGAACTGGACGTACGACCCGGTGCGCAAGCAGTACTACTGGCACCGGTTCTTCCACCACCAGCCCGACCTCAACTACGACAACCCGGACGTCCAGAACGCGATGATGGAGGTCATCCGCTTCTGGCTCGACCTCGGCGTGGACGGGTTCCGGCTGGACGCGGTGCCCTACCTGTTCGAGCGCGAGGGCACCTCCTGCGCCGGGCTGCCGGAGACGCACGCCTACCTCAAGAAGGTCCGTGCCGAGGTGGACCGGATCTACCCCGACCGGGTGCTGCTCGCCGAGGCCAACGGCTGGCCGGAGGACGTCGTCGAATACTTCGGCGACCCCACCAAGGGCGGCGACGAGTGCCACATGGCCTTCCACTTCCCGCTGATGCCGCGCATCTTCATGGCCGTACGCCGGCAGAGCCGCGAGCCGATCTCCGAGATCATGTCGCGCACCCCGAAGCTGCCGGAAAGCGCCCAGTGGGGCATCTTCCTCCGCAACCACGACGAGCTGACGCTCGAGACCGTGACGGAGGAAGAGCGCGACTACATGCACGCGGAGTATGCCAAGGACCCGCGCATGCGCGCCTACCTCGGCATCCGGCGGCGCCTGGCCCCCCTGCTGGAGAACGACAGGGACCAGATCGAGCTGTTCACCGCGCTGCTGCTCAGCATGCCGGGCTCGCCGGTCATGTACTACGGCGACGAGATCGGCATGGGCGACAACATCTGGCTGGAAGACCGTGACTCGGTCCGTACGCCGATGCAGTGGACCCCGGACCGCAACGCCGGGTTCTCCGACGCCGATCCCGGCCGGCTCTACCTGCCCGTGGTCATGGACCCGGTGTACGGCTACCAGTCGGTCAACGTCGAGGCGCAGACCAAGAGCGAGTCGTCGCTGCTCCACTTCACCCGGCGGATGCTCCAGATCCGGCGGGAGCACCCGATCTTCGGCACCGGCAGCTACACCGAGCTGTGGTCGCCGAACCCGAGCGTGCTGACCTTCCTGCGGGAGGAGGGCGACGACGTGGTCCTGTGCGTCAACAACCTGTCGCGCTTCGCCCAGCCGGTCGAGCTCGACCTGCGGCGCTTCGCCGGGGTGACTCCGGTCGAGTGCCGGGGCGGCGTCCCCTTCCCGACGGTCGGCGAGCTGCCCTACCTGCTCACGCTGCCGGGGTACGGCTTCTACTGGCTGTCCCTGCGCAGGTCCTGATCCGGCCGGCGCGGCACGCCCCGCCCCGGGCCCTTCCACGGGCCCTTCCACGGGCCCTTCCAACGGGGGGCCTCCGGCGGGGCGTCGCCGCGCTCACGGCAGACTTGACGCCGCCTTGGCCCACCCCTTTCGCCCGATGTGCCTACCGTGATGAACGGGCGGATTTCTCGCATCGGCGGGAGGGGGAGCCTCATGCTCCGGCACACCTACCTGTCCCTGGCCGCCGCGCTGGTCGCGGGCGCGGCCGTCTCCGGGGTCGCCACGGCACGGACGCCAATGGTGCCGGGCGACGTCGACGCCTCCGCGACTCTCACGAACGCGCAGGGGCAGAACGTCGGGACGGTCCACGTGGAGAACGACGAGAACGGCGGGACCGAGGTGAAGATCAGGGTCACGGCCCTGCCGCCCGGGTTCCACGGCGTGCACATCCACGACAAGGCCGTCTGCGACCCGAACGCGAAGGACCCGGCGACCGGCAGCCCCTTCTTCAGTGCGGGCCCCCACCTGGGCTCGGGCTCGCACCCGGGGCACACGGGGGACCTGCCCGATCTCCAGGTCCGCGGCGACGGCGTGGGCCAGGCCGCCTACGTCACCGACCGGTTCAAAGTGGAGGACCTGCTGAGCGGCGGCGGCAGGTCGGTCGTCGTCCATGCCAAGCCGGACAACCAGGCGAACATCCCCGGCCGCTACACCCATTCGGGGACGGCCGGGCCCGACGCCGAGACGCTCAAGGCCGGCGACTCGGGCGGCCGGATCGCCTGCGGCGTGTTCCGGAGAGACTGAGAGGCGCTTCCTGGAGAGACGGCGCTTTCAGCAGGCGCTGAACCCTACGGCGCTGGAGGATCGGCGGGTGCCTGGGGCGGGTTCTCCGTTCCTTCAGCGGGCGGTGACGGGCACCTGTGCCCGCGCCGCCCGCCTGGCGGGGATCAGCGCCACCAGCAACGCCGCGCCGATCGCGATGAGCAGGGCCGCGGCGAGCATGCCGGGTGTGGGGGCGCGGCCGATGCCGGCGCCGACGCCGCTGCCGCGGCCCTCCAGATCGATCAGCCACCGTGACCAGGACGCCCCCGCCGCGGCGCCCAGCACGACCCCCACCGCCGCCGGCAGGCCCGTGGCGGTCACCAGCGTGGCCATCACCTGACGCGGGGTCAGCCCCATCGCCTTGAGCACGGCCAGGTCGAGGATGTGGTCGCGCAGCCCGAGCGCGCTCGCCGTCAGCAGGCTGGCCAGCCCGATCAGGGCCAGCACGGCGACCAGCGCGACGATGATCACCCGGATGACCACAAGCCGGTCGGCCGGGTTCACGGCCTGGGCCACCTCCAGCCCCTGCCCCTGCAGACGGGCCCGCACCTGGGCCGCGTCGGCGCCGGATCTCAGCACGAGGGCGTAGAACTGGGGCGGCTCCGCGTCCTTGGCCGCCAGGCTGTCCACCCCCAGCGACAGCACCTCGCCGTCCTGCTCCGGCTCGACCACGCGGCCCACGATCCGCACGATCAGCGGCGTGCCGCCGATCGTCACGCGGACCCGGTCGCCGATCTGTACGCCGAGGAGGTCGAGCAGGCCCTGCCCGGCCACCGCCTCGCCACGGTCGGCGAACATCCGGCCCTCGACGACCGGGAAGGGGTAGGGGTCGGAGGACAGGCCGAGCGCCCTGGTCCGCACGGTCCTGGTCTGCCAGGGGACGAGCGCGTCGAGCTCGGCGCCCGGATAGGCCGCGACCACGTCCGGGTCGGCCATCGCGCGCTGGCGCGCCTCCTCGGCGGTCAGTTCGGCCGGCCGTACGGTCAGGGCCGCCGCCTGGCCCACGCTCTCCGGATGGCGGATGAAGTCGTCCAGGGTCGTCCAGCAGCCGAGCCCGATCGTGATCATCATCATCGGGATGGCGACGCCGCACAATGTGAGCGCGGCGGGCGCCCTGCGGGTGAAGGCGTCCCTCGCGCCGAGGACGAGCGCGGGCGGCAGCCGTACGAGCAGGGCGACCCGCGCCAGCCTCGACAGGTGCCCGCGCGGCGGCGCCGCCGGGGCGGCCGGGATCGGCGGGGTGCGCCCGCCGCGCCAGGCCGGGATCAGCACCGCGGCCAGCACCGTCAGCGACGTCCCCACGAGGATCGCGGACAGGGGGCCGGCCGACAGCGGCACGACGACCGACTCCCCCATGGCGTACGTCGTGATCAGCCGGGCGACGAGCGCGCCGGCGGCGATGCCGAGCAACCCGAGCGTGCCGTGCTCGATGACGAGCATCCGGACCACCTGGCCCCGGGTGAACCCGAGCGACTTGAGCGTGGCGATGTCGCGCAACTGCATCAGCACCCGGCCTCCGGCGGCGTTGGCGAGCGCCAGCGCGGCGGCGACCAGGCCCGCGCCGCCGAACAGCGCGAGCAGCAGGCCGAGCAGCCGGTTGTCGAGCTCCATGGAGGCCCGCACCTCACGCCAGGTCGTCACCCGCTGCACCTGGTTGCGCATCGTGAAGACGGCCCGCTGGACGACGAGATCGGTGGCGGCGGGGTCGGCCAGGCGCAGCCCGGTCACGGTCTCGGTGCGGCCGGGCGCGGGCTCGACCACGTTCAGCGTCTGCGCGAGCGTCCAGGCCAGGCCCGGGGTCCACTCCGGGTAGAACCCCTGGTCACCGCTTTCCGCCAGCCCGGCGACGGTCAGCGTGTGGGTCGCACCGTTCAGTCCGGTGACGGTGAACGGGCTGCCCGGCCGCAGGCCGAGAGCGCGGGCGAACGACCGCTCGACGACCACGCCGTTCGGCGTGCGTACGTCGAGCCAGCGGCCCTCGCGCAGGAGCGGGCGGGCCACGGCGGGGAGGGCCGCCGGCGTCTCCTGCAGCGTGATCGGCACCCGCCGGCCGCGCGCGACCAGCGTGGCGGGTGCGCTGCGGTAGGGCCCGGCGACGTCGGTCACGCCCTTCAACTGGCGCAGCGCGGACACGTCGGGCACGTCCTTGCTGTGGATCCAGATGTGCGCGCCGTTGCTGCGCTGGAACAGGCCGCGCCAGGGATTGGTGCCGTCCTCCAGCAGCGTGGCCGCGATGATCAGCGCGGTGACGATCCCCGCCACCGCGAGGACCGTGAGCACCGCCTGGCCCCGGCGCGCCCGCAGGTCCGCGCGGATCCACCGCAGCTCCGCGGTCCTCGTCGTGATCACGCGGCCCCCTCGCGCCGAGCCGGGCTCTGCGGGCTCTTGAGGCGGGTGGCCGGGGAGGCAGGGCGGCCGGACGGACTCAACTGCGCAGCTCCACGACGTCTCCGGCCGCTCCCAGGGGGCGCCGGCGCGACTTCGGGATCGCGCCGTCGTCGACGATCTGGCCGTCCAGCAGGCTGACGACGCGGTCGGCCATGCTCGCCACCCGTGCGTCGTGGGTGACCAGCACGATCGTCTGGCCCTGCCCGTGCACCTGGCCGAGCAGGCGCAGCACGTCGCGGGTGTTGCGGCTGTCGAGGTTGCCGGTCGGCTCGTCGGCCAGCAGCAGCCGGGGCTGGTTCGCGAGCGCGCGGGCCAGCGCGACCCGCTGCTGCTCGCCACCGCTGAGCTGCGCCGGCGACGCCCCGGCGCGGTCGGCCAGGCCGAGCTCGCCGAGGAGATACTCGCGCCGTTCCCTGGCCTGCCGGGGCGAGACGCCGCCCAGCAGCGCGGGAAGCTCGACGTTGTCGGCCACGGTCATGTTGGCGACCAGGTTGAAGAACTGGAAGACGAAGCCGATCTTCTCCCGGCGGAGCACCGCCCACCCGCTCTCGGAGAGCGTGTCGGCCCGCCTGCCGTCCAGCCAGATCTCGCCGCTGGTGCGCGTGTCCAGGCCGCCGAGCATATGCACGAGGGTGGACTTACCCGACCCGGACGGGCCCATGATCGCGACGAACTCTCCCGCCTCGACGGTCAGGTCGACCCCGCGTACGGCGGGCACCGGCAACCCGCCGGTCTGGTAGATCTTCACCAGGTTGACGGCCCGTACGACGGGCGCCTCTGAACTCATGGCAGGTCCTCCTGGCAGCGTTCGAGCCAGTCGAGGTCGGCCTGCAGGTGGAGCATGGCTCCCTCGATGAGCAGCAGCGCGACGCGGTTGGCCGGATCGGTGCGCTCGGCCAGCTCGCGGAGATCTCGCATGAGCGAAAGG
Source organism: Microbispora hainanensis (assembly GCF_006874475.1). Lineage (GTDB taxonomy): Bacteria > Actinomycetota > Actinomycetes > Streptosporangiales > Streptosporangiaceae > Microbispora > Microbispora hainanensis. The sequence goes on along the minus strand of NZ_VIRM01000012.1, from coordinate 16,402 downwards.
TAGTGCCGTCGCTGCCGGTTCACCAACGCCATGCGGTCGGAGAGCCCGGTCATCGGAGCCAGCACGAGCTTCATGAAGAACTCGTCACGCACCCGGGGGCCCTCGGTGGGCTCCTCGACCCAGGTCTCCAGCGCCTCCCTGCCGGTGGCGGTGATGTAGTAGACCTTCTTGTTCGGCCGGTTGGCCTGCTCGACGTCGACCGACCGGACGTACCCGTCCTTCTCCAACCGGCCCAGCGTCACGTAGATCTGGCCGATGTTGGGCGACGGGTAGGCGCCCCCGAAGATCGTTTCGAGTGCCTGTTTCAGCTCGTATCCGTGGGCAGGTTCCTTCGCAAGGAGCGCCAGCAGCGACTGCCGCACGCGCCCACCCCCCCAGCCGTATCGAGCAGTTATCGGAGCGTTACGAGCTCATCCGTTGACGCTCACATTATCGCTATGCATAACATGCATGCACCTACCTAACACGTATGTAACCGGCTTTTCATACGGAGGCCACATGGTTCGCCGAGCTCTCGCCGCACTGGCCGTCTTCCTGGCGGCCGGCTGTGCAGGGCTCGCCGACACCGGCGCCCCGTCCACGGTGGGCAGCGACGGCACCGGGCCGATCACACTGGCGATCGGCAGGGACACCACCGCCTACCTCCGCCCGCTGCTGGACCGGTGGAACCAGACACACCCGGACGAGCCGGTGTCGCTGCTCGAACTGCCCGAGGCGGCCGACGAGCAGCGCGCACAGATGGTGGCCAACCTGCAGGCGCACAACGACGTCTACGACGTGCTCGCGCTCGACGTGATCTGGACGGCGGAGTTCGCCGACGCCGGCTGGATCGTACCGCTCGACCGCAGCCTGTTCCCCCTGGACAAGCTGCTCAAGGGCGTCGCGGACACCGCCATCTACCGGGACAGGCTGTGGGCCGCGCCCTACACCAGCAACGCCGGCCTGCTCTATTACCGGTCCGACATCCTGAAGAAGGAGCACCTCAAGCCGCCCAAGACCTGGGCGGAGCTGCGCGATCAGGCCTCCCGCCTGAGCGCGAAGTATCACATCGGTGGATATGCCGGGCAGTTCCTGCCGTACGAGGGGCTGACCGTCAACTTCGCCGAGGCCGTGCAGTCGGCAGGCGGGTCGATCCTCAGTCCGGACGCCCGCAAGGTCACGATGGACCTCGGCAGCGCGCGGGCCGCGCTCGACTTCCTCGTCGGCGGCGTCAAGGAGGGGTGGATCCCCCGCGAGGCGCTGACGTACAAGGAAGAGGAGTCGCGGCTCGCCTTCCAGGAGGGGCGGCTGCTGTTCGCCCGCAACTGGCCCCACGCGTACGGACCGGCCGCCCATTCGAAACTGGCCGGGAAGTTCTCGGTGGCCCGGCTGCCCGGGCTGAACGGGCCGGGGTCGAGCTCACTGGGCGGCTACAACCTCGCCATCAGCGCCTTCTCGAAGCGGCAGAAGTCGGCGCTCGACTTCATCCGCTACTTCACCGGTCTCGACAACGAGCGGCTCGTGCTCACCGAGGGCTCGTTCCCGCCGGTGTGGGCGGAGCTGTACGACGACCCGGAGCTCATCAAGCGGTTCCCCTATCTGCCCGCGCTCAAGGAGGCGATCGTCTCGGCCCGGCCCAGGCCGGTCACCGCCGACTACAACCAGGTCAGCCTGCTGATCTCCAGCGCCGTCTCCGGCGCGCTCACCCTCGCAAAACCCGTAGACGAGACCGTCGCCGACCTGAAACAGGGACTCGGCGAGGTCATCCAGTTCGGAGGATAGATATGCGGAAACTTCCCCCCATCATGGTCGCGTGCCTCGCTCTCGCCGCCGCGGCCGCGTGCGGCAGCGACTCCGGCAGCGAGCCCGCCGCCTCGGGCAGCGCCCCGGCCGCGGACAGCGCCGCCGCCAAGCCCCTGGAGGGTGTGAAGGTCGAGGTCGCCGCGAAGTGGACCGGCGACGAGCAGGCCAACTTCGAGAAGGTGCTCAAGGCGTTCGAGGAGAAGACCGGCGCCACGGTCACCTACGCGTCCACCGGTGAGGACACCGGCGCCTACCTCGGCCCCCGCATCCAGGGCGGCAACCCTCCGGACGTCGCGATCCTGCCGCAGCCGGGCCTGGTGCAGCAGTACGCCGACGAGAACGCGCTCAAGCCGCTGGCCCCCGAGGTGCAGGCGCAGATCGACCAGAACTACACCCCCTACTGGAAGGAGCTCGGCTCCGCCAAGGGCCAGGTGTACGGCGTGCTCGTCAAGGCCGCGCACAAGTCGCTCGTCTGGTATCGGCAGTCGGCCTTCGACGACGCCGGCGCACAGCCCGCGACCACCTGGGACGATCTGATCAAGAACGCCCAGACGCTGTCCGACTCCGGCGTCCCGCCGTTCGCGCTGTGCGCCGCCTCCGGCTGGACGCTGACCGACCTGTTCGAGAACGTCTACCTGTCCACGGCGGGCCCGGAGAACTACGACAAGCTCTCCAAGCACGAGATCCCGTGGACCGACGCCACGGTCGCGACCGCCCTGGAGAAGATGGCGCAGATCTTCGGCAAGAAGGAGTTCATGCTCGGCGGCTCGTCCGGCGCGCTGCAGACCGACTTCCCGACCTGCGTCACCCAGGTGTACGCCCAGAAGAAGGCCGCGATGGTCATCGAGGCCGACTTCGTCGCCGCCTCCCTGGGCCAGTCGGGCGCCAAGGTCGGCGAGGAAGCCAAGATCATGCCGTTCCCGAAGGCCGGCGACACCGCTCCGGTCATCCTCGGCGGTGACGTCGCGGTCGTGATGAAGGACAGCAAGGGCGCGCAGGCGCTGGTGGAGTATCTCGCGTCCAAGGAGGGCGGCGAGGTCTGGGCCAAGCAGCCCGGCTACCTGTCCCCGAACCGCAACGTCTCCCCCGACAACTACCCCGACGACCTGACCAAGCAGCTCGCCCAGACGATCATCTCGGCCGGCGAGTCGGTGCGGTATGACATGTCCGACCTCGCCCCCAGCGCCTTCGGCGGCACGGACGGCAAGGGCGAGTGGAAGGACCTGCAGGACTTCCTCCGCAACCCCTCCGACGTGAAGGGCGCGCAGGAGAAGCTCGAGGCGGACGCCGCCAAGGCCTTCAAGTAAAGGACGTACGGCCGTGACCGATCGGTTGGACGGCCCGCAGGCCACCGGCGACGGAGAAGCCGTCGCCGGGGCCTCCTCCGGCCCGCGCGAACCCCTCGCAGATCCTTCCTCCGACTCCCCCCAGCCGGGAGCGGCCCACTCCGATTCCGGGGCCGGCGCCCCGGACGCCTCGGACTCCCTGACCGTTTCCGAGTCCTCTACCGATTCCGATTCCGATTCCGATTCCACTGCCGAGCCCGATTCCGCTGCCGGTTCCGGTGAGCCGGCGGCGGGGTCCGCGACGGCGGCCCCGCCCGGCGCGGTCGCCGCGGAGGGCATGGAGGGCACGGAGGGCGCCGCGCAGGCGTCCCCGCGCCTCGGCCCACCGCCGAGACTCGCGGTGATGTTCCTGCTCCCGGCGGTGCTGCTGCTCGCCGCGTGGGTGATCTACCCGGTCGTCTACTCCATCTGGCGCAGCCTCTTCGACGCCACCGGCGACCGCTTCGTCGGACTGGGCAACTACGTCTCGATCTTCACCGACTCTTCGACGCTCACCACGATCAGAAACAACATCATCTGGGTCGTGGTGGCCCCGATCATCGTCACCGCGCTCGGCCTGGTCTTCGCGGTGCTCACCGAGCGCATCAAGTGGTCGACGGCGTTCAAGCTCGTGCTGTTCATGCCGATGGCCGTCTCGCTGCTCGCCGCCGGGGTCATCTTCCGCCTCGTGTACGAGCAGGACCCCGACAAGGGCGTGGCCAACGCCATCGTCACGACCGTCCACGACGCCTTCTCCTCAAGCGCGGGCTACCCCGGAGCCCGGCCGCGAGAGAACGACCAGGCGCCCGCGGTCGTGCAGGACGGCGCCGTCGTGACGAGACAGGAGGTGCAGGCGGGCAGCCCGGTGCTGATCCCGCTCGTCGGCCTGACCCAGGACGTCGTGAAGGACGCCGCACCCGCCAAGGCGGCCCCCGGCGGCGACGGCCTGAGCGGCACCGTCTGGCTCGACGTCGTCCGCGGCGGCGGAGGCACCCTGAACCAGATCGACCCGCAGGAGAAGGGCCTCGGCGGCATCACGGTCGAGGCGGTATCCGGCGGCGCGGTCAAGGCGACGACCGAGACGGCCGCCGACGGCACGTTCCGCTTCTCCGGTCTCCCGGCCGGCTCCTACGTCGTACGGCTGCCGCAGTCGAACTTCACGGCGCCCTTCAACGGGCTCACCTGGCTGGGGCCGGCGCTGATCACCCCCGCGATCATCGGCGCGTACATCTGGGTGTGGGCCGGATTCGCGATGGTGCTGATCGCGGCCGGGTTGTCGGCGATCCCCCGTGACGCCCTGGAGGCGGCCAGGATCGACGGCGCGACCGAGTGGCAGGTGTTCCGCCGGATCACCGTGCCGCTGCTGTCGCCGGTGCTGCTCGTCGTCTTCGTCACCATGATCATCAATGTGCTGAAGGTCTTCGACCTGGTGTTCATCATCGCCCCCGGCTCGGTGCAGCCACAGGCCAACGTGATCGCGCTGGAGATGTGGCGCGTGTCGTTCGGCGGCGGCGGCAACCAGGGCCTGGGAAGCGCGCTGTCGATCTTCCTGCTCGTGCTGGTGGTGCCGTTCATGATCTTCAACATCCGCCGGTTCAGGAGGGACGAGGGATGACGACCCTGGCCGAACCCCGGCACGCGCAGCCGATCCAGCGCAACGTGGTCGCACGGGTGGCCGACCGCCTCGGCGGCGGCCTGGTCCAGGTCTTCATGGTCCTGGTCGCGCTCTTCTGGCTGCTCCCGACTCTCGGGCTCCTCGTCGTCTCGATGCGCGGCGAGACCGACAACAACTCCTCCGGCTGGTGGACGCTGTTCACCAAGCCCGCGCAGCTCACGTTCGACAACTACTCGAGCCTGCTCGCGTCGGGCTTCGGCTCGTCGTTCTGGAACACCGTGCTCATCACGGTGCCGGCGACGCTGCTGGTGATCGGCATCGCGGCCATGGCGGCGTACGCGTTCGCCTGGATCGAGTTCCCCGGCAGGGACCTGGTGTTCCTCGTGGTCATCGCCCTCCTGGTCGTCCCGGTGCAGATCGCGCTGATCCCCATCGCCAAGCTGTACGGAGCCCTCGGGATCTTCGGCTCGATCCTCGGGGTCGTGCTGTTCCATGTGGCGTTCGGCCTGCCGTTCGCCATCTTCCTGCTGCGCAACTTCTTCGTGGGCATTCCGCGTGAGCTGCTCGAAGCGGCGCGGATGGACGGCGCGCCGGAGTGGCGGATCTTCGCCACCGTGGTGTTCCCGCTGGCCAAGCCCGCGATCGCGTCGCTCGGCATCTTCCAGTTCCTGTGGGTGTGGAACGACCTGCTCGTCGCGCTGGTGTTCGCCGACACCGAGAACCAGCCGATGACGAAGGCACTGCAATCCCAGATGCGGCAGTTCGGCACGAACGTGGACATTCTCGCGCCGGGCGCGTTCCTGTCGCTCATCATCCCGCTGGTGCTGTTCTTCGCCTTCCAGCGGTATTTCGTGCAGGGCATGCTTGCGGGCTCGGTCAAGTGACCGGCCGGAGGCCCCGGATCGTCCCGGGGCCTCCGGCATCACCGCGGTCACCACGGGAAATGTCCCGTGTATGGCGCACCGTGCCGAAAGTACGTCGGATGCCCGCTTCACGGGGGTAAGCGGGCATCCGATCTTTCCGCTGCCGGGCCGTACGGGGGCCGAAAAGCCGATAGAGTGCGCGGACATGTCAGGACGTCCGTTGCACGAACTCGTGGAAGCCGGGTGGGCCGAGGCCCTCGCGCCCGTGGCCGGGCGGATCGCCGCCATGGGCGACTTCCTCAGGCAGGAGATCGCGGAAGGCCGCCAGTACCTCCCGGCGGGGGACAACGTCCTCCGCGCCTTCCAGCAGCCGCTGAGCGAGGTCCGGGTGCTGATCGTCGGTCAGGATCCGTACCCCACCCCCGGGCACCCCGTCGGGCTGAGCTTCTCCGTGGCCCCCGACGTACGGCCGCTTCCGGGCAGCCTGGTCAACATCTTCAAGGAGTACATGGCCGACCTCGGCCACCCCACCCCGCCCTCGAACGGCGACCTCACCCCGTGGACGGAGCAGGGCGTGCTCCTGCTCAACAGGGTGCTGACGGTGATGCCGGGCAAGCCCGCCTCCCACCGGGGCAAGGGCTGGGAAGAGGTGACCGAGCAGGCCATCAAGGCGCTGGTCGCGCGGGGCGGGCCGCTCGTGGCCATCCTGTGGGGCCGCGACGCCCGCAACCTGCGGCCGATGCTGGGCGACGTGCCGTGCATCGAGTCGGCCCACCCCAGCCCGTTGTCGGCGCGCAGCGGGTTCTTCGGCTCCCGTCCGTTCAGCCGGGCCAACGCCCTGCTGGAGCAGCAGGGCGGGACGCCGGTCGAGTGGAAACTGCCGTAACGGCTAGCCGATAGGATCACCACCATGAGCGATGGAACGGACACCGGCCGCTACCTGCGGCTCACCGTCGACCTGGTGGTCGAGGTCCTCGATGTCGACGCGCTGCAGGCAGCGGCGCTCGCCGAGATCCGCGACCCCCAGGCCGAGCTGGACGACGCCGAGCGGCAGGAGCAGATCGAGCTGGTCAACTCCGACGAGACGGGCGCGGCGGCCCTGCAGTGGCTGATCGAGCCCGACCACGTGCTGGGCCTGGTCGAGCACGTCGCCGAGGTCGAGCCGCGCGAGGCGATGCTCGGCGTGGAGCCGTCGGAGGGCACCCTGGAGGACGAGGACGACCACGATCACGATCACGACCACGACGAGCCGGGCCACACCCACTGAGACCCGTCTGCTGACGGCCGGTCAAGCGTCGGGGAACCGCGGGCAGGCGCCCGCACCGCTCACACCGGCCGAAGAGGCTCATGCGGTCCGGCCGGGAGCTCCACGTGTATGGAGTCGCCCGGCCGGACCTCGCCACCCTCGATGACGATGCCCATGACCCCGGCCTTGCGCACCAGGTTGCCCTCCTCGTCCCGGCCCAGCACGGCCTTCATCAGCCCGTCCTGGAAACCGTCGAGTTGCACGCACGGGTTGCGCAGACCGGTCACCTCGACAATGGCGGTCTCGCCGAGGCGCAGCCGCGTCCCGGTGGGCAATGCGAGCAGATCGACGCCTCTGGTGGTGACGTTCTCCCCCATGTCCCCCTCCCGTACGGTGAAGCCCGCCTCGCGCAGTTCGTCGTGCAACTCCGCGTGCACCAGGTGCACCTGACGCAGGTTCGGCTGACGGGGATCACGGGCGACCCGCGACCGGTGCTTCACCGTCACTCCGGCGTGGGCGTCCCCCTCGACGCCCAGGCCGGCCAGCAGCCGGATCGACTCCAGCGGAGTCTTGCTGAAGGTGTGGGTGGCGCTGCGGCTCACCGCCGTCACTCTGCTCGTCATGCCTTCTCCTCTCAGGGCAACGGCTCCATTCCGCGCACGAGGGCGAGAAGACGGTCAAGCAGATATTCGTCACACGGGGCCTGCTGGCTGACCCACGCGATCGCGTTGACCAGCGTGAGGAGGTCGCCGATCTCGACGTCGCCAGGCACTCCGCCGTCCCGTTGCGCGCGTTCGAGCAGGGCGGACCCGGTGGCCCGGATCCGCTCGTGACACGCGGCGAGCGCCGCGTCGTCGTCCGGCGCGGGAGGAACGGCCATCCGGGCGGCCACCAAACCCCGCATCGTGGTCGCGTGCTCGGCTACTGCTCGCAGCCAAGTGCGCAGCGCCTCCACCGGGGACGGGTGGCCGAGCAGGTCGCGTCCTTTCTCGCACAGCGCCGCCACGTCGTCCCCGATAATCGCCACGAGCAGGGCTCCGAGGGTGGGGAAATGGCGATACAACGTGCCCGGGCCCACCCCCGCGCTTTGTGCGATCTTGTTGAGCGACGCCTGGGCCCCGTGTTCGGCGAAGGCGGCTCTGGCGGCGCGAAGCACGCGTTCGCGGTTATCCCGCGCGTCGGCCCGCATCTGCCTGCCCCCGGCAGCGCCGGTCGGCTTCACGGCACCCGCCGGCCCAGCGCCCGATGAACTCGGCTCGGCCGCCGGTCCAGCGGCCGGTGAACTCGCACTGGCCGTCTGTTTCGCCTGCCGTCGGCGTGCCCCGGCACTCTCGGTCCTCACTTCCACCCTCACATTGCCATCCGGAGAGGTTCTCCGTATTCTAACCGCACTTAAACCGGAGAGCCTCTCCGGTTGAGCTCGTGGAGATGAGGGGTTCGATGAGGATCGGTGTTCTCGTCGGTGAGGTGCGGGGAGCCGTGACGGCCGAACAGTTCACCTGCCAGGTGCGTGCGGCGGCGGACGCCGGTCTCGCCACCGCCTGGACCGCCCAGGCGCTCGGATGGGACGCGCTGACCGCGCTGGCGATGGCCGGCGCCCAGGTGCCGGGCATCGCGCTGGGCTCGTCCGTGGTGCCGGTGCCCGCACGTCATCCACTGGTGCTGGCGAGTCAGGCCCTGAGCGTCCAGGCGGCGACCGGGAACCGGCTCACCCTCGGCATCGGTGCCGGGATCGCGATGATGACGGGGACGATGTTCGGACTGTCCGCCGAGCGGCCCGTCGCCCGGATGCGCGAATACCTGTCGGTGCTCCGTCCCCTGCTCAGAGGCGAGCACGTGAGCCACCACGGCGAGATGTACACCGTCGAGAGCACGGTGCACGTTCCCGGCGCCACGCCGCCGCCCGTGCTGCTGGCCGCGCTCGGCCCGGCCATGCTGCGCCTGGCGGGCGAGCGCGCGGACGGCGTGGTGACCTGGATGACCGGCCCTCGCACCCTGGCCGGCCACATAGTCCCGGCGGTCACGCGGGCCGCCCATGCCGCCGGGCGTCCCTCCCCCCGCGTCGTCGCGGAGCTGATCGTCTGCGTGACGGAGGACGAGGAGGGCGTACGGCGGCGCATCGCCGCGGAGTTCGGGCTGGCGGGCCACGTGCCCGAATATCGGGCCGTGCTCGACCGGGAGGGTGCGGATGGCCCGGAAGACGTCGTGATCGTCGGTGACGAACAGGCGGTGGTGCGCCAGATCCGGCGACTCGCCGAAGCGGGTGTCACCGAGTTCGCCGCGTCGCCCTACGGTGACGCGCACCAGCAGGAACGCACCCTCGCGGTGCTCGCCGACCTCGCCCGATCAGCGGACTACTTGATATGAGACGCGGCCGCTCGGACCACGAGTCCGCCCACGGTGGGCGCCACACAGGGTCGGCCCGGGATGCGAACCCCACAGCACCGGCCAAGGCGCGGACCGCACGGGCCGGCCAAGGCGCTATCCCATGGCGCAGCCAGAGACGCGCACTCCCTGACCACGGCCAAGGGACGAACGCCGCACGCCGCCTGAGGACGCGCGTCCGCCGACGGCTTCTCCGGCTGGCCGGGCCGGGCGGGACAGGTCAGGAGCTCAGGAGCTCCTCGCGCCGCCGGGCGAGGGATTCCTGCTGGCGGGTGAGCTCCCCGCAGCGGGCGGACACCTGGTTGACCATCGCCCCCACCCACTCGGCCACCTCGCGGACGGCCTCCGCCGTACGGGTGATGCGCTGGTGCTTGATGGCGTCGGTGATGATGTTGTCGAAGAAGACGTCGGCGAACCAGCGGGTGTCCACCTTCGGCAACTGGGGCGCGGCGGCGACGCCGATGTCGGCCAGCTCGCGGGAGAACCGGTCGAGCGCACCCTGCGCGTGCCAGGCCGCCTCGTCGGCCTGGCGCAGGTGCCCATGCTCGACCATGTCGGCGAAGCCGCCGCCGCTGCTGAACATGTCCCAGGTCGAGGCGCCGCGAGCGCCGCCCAAGTGCCGCAGGACGTAGCCGACCGCCTGGCCCGCGGCGGCTCCGGCCTGCTGCGCCTCCTGGTGCTCGCGCAGGTCGGCGCCGAGGTTCGCCAGCCGGGCGGCGATGTCGGCCAGCTCCCGCCCGCGCGGGTCCCCCGACTCGACCAGCATCCGTTCCTTGCGGGCGAGCAGCACCTCCAGCTCCTGATGCGGGTTGCCCAGCTCCGCGAGGGCCTGGTCGGTGGTCCGCAAATCGCCCGTGAGCCACTCGAGCCGGGTGCGCTGGCCGGTGACCCGCTGGCGGACCGCCGCCGCCTCGGCCCGTTCCCGTGCCAGGCGTTCCTCCTTGTCGCCAGTGAGTCCCGCCAGGAAGGCGGTGAAGCCGCCCTGTTCCAGCTTGGCGACGTCGCGGTCCTCCTTGGCGAGCTGCTGCTCCAACTCCGCGAGCATGCCACGAACCTCCTCGATCTGCGTCAGGAGAGTGGCACGCTGCCGGGTGAGCTGGTCGCGGCGTCTGGCGCGGTCCCGCGCGTCCCGGATCTCGTCATCGATGGCAGCGAAAAGGGTCACACCTCACAGACGTCCGATAGAGGTCCAAACGTTCCCGCGCCGCCGCCTGATCACCTGGCCAGGGGACCAGCCCGATCGTGCCGGCGATCCTGCGTCCTCCCCCGGCTCGTGCGCCGCACGCCTCACGTGTGCGCCGCACACCGCGCCCCGCTCCGGCACGCCGCCCGGAGGGGCGGTTCAGGCGACCAGCAGGCCGGGGGTGTGGTGCGGGTGGGGGTTCCCGCCGTGACCGCCCGGCAGGCCGAGCTTGAGGCACGAACGCGCGGCGGCGGCCGGCGTGAGGCGCACGCGCAGCAGCGCGCCCTCCTCGTCCGCTCCGCTGGACAGCACGGCGTAGTCGATGCCCGCCACCCGGAGGCGGCGGGAGACTGCACGGCAGAGCGGCGGCGTTTCGGTCTGCCGCCGGGAGCCCGAGGACAGCCAGGCGAAGTGATCCGCGAGCAACGAGTCGGCCACGGCCCGCAGGACGGTTGCCGCGCACAGGCTGTGCGCGCAGGCGAGGCCGGTCAACGCGATCTCCGGCAGACCGAAACGCCGCAGGCCGCGTGAGGTCGTGACGAGGCACGAACAGCCCTCGCCGGCATCGGCTCCCACGGCTGCGGCAGCGCCAAGGCCGAGGGCACAGGCGTGCTCCTCGTCGGCGCACGACACTCTCCAGCCCAGCCAGTCGTCGCCGAGGTCGAAGTCGCGCCGTTCCCCCGGGCACTCGGCGCAGTGGTAGACGGCCGCTCCGGTGAGCGGGTCGTACAACACGCCGTGATAAACCTCCGCGATTCCGCGCGCTGCCGCCCGGGCGACCTGGGCGGCCTCGGGTTGTTCCTCGACGGGAGCGTTGCTCGTCACCACCACGTGGTGGCGGGCCCGTCTCACCCGTTTGAGGTCCTCGGCGCTCAGGTCCATGCGCCGCCATGGGGAGCGCGTCGACCGGAACGCCTCCAGCCTCAGCCGTGGCGTGCCGAGCGCGTCCCTGGCGGCGCGCCGGTGGGACGGCCCCATCCGCCAGGGGACGATCGACGAGAGATCGGTCGGCGTGCGGTCCGTGACGACGACGAAGACCGACGAGGTCTGCGCGGGCACGGGATAGGTGATTCGCATGGCTCCTCCTCCGCGACGTGCTGCATTTCAACCGCCGAAGCGGCCGCGGGAAGTGCCGCAGGAGCAGGCGGCTCCGCGCCTGCCGCTCCCCGCACTACCGCAGAGCCACAGCCTGCGCGAATCCACCGTCGTCCGGGCCGACAGAACGCCATTCTGTGGACAGCCGGCGAGCAGAACGGGCGAATCTCCGTGCCACGCCGCCCTTGTCCACAGGTCACGGGTCGACGACCTGTGCGGCGACCCTCCGACCGGCCCTCTAAACGGCCCTGCCCAAGATCAGGAGCCGATGGGCCTCCAACGTCCCCTCCGGCAGGTCGTCGGGCGTGCACCACCGGGCCTCCAGGATCTCCCTGGGGTCGAGCTTCATCGCGCCGCCCACGAACTCGGCCTCGTACGCCACCTCGACCCGCAGCCGGTAGCCGCTCCTGAGCTGGACGAGCTCGCCGACGCGCACCGTCAGACCGGTCTCTTCGCGCACCTCCCGGACGACCGTGTCCTGGAACGTCTCCCTCTTCTTGGCGCTGCCGGTGGGCAACCCCCATTGACGGCCTTCCGGCCACAACCGGTGCCGGAGCAACAGAACCCGCCCGTCTCCGTCGCGAACGATCCCCGTCACGCCGACCATGAACTTCGCCTGCGAAATCCACAGCAGCCGCCACTGCACCGAGCCGCCGATGCTCCGCCACAGCCGGGCGACCAGATCGTTCACGTGATTCCTTTCGTCCACAATGTGGCGAAAAGGACATCATCACAGGCCCGGCCGCCGGTTCCGCGCCGCTTCCCGCCAGAGGGACGCCCATTGACCGGCGGTCAGGTCCTTGGGCAACGCGTACGGCGCCGCCGACCCCGGCCCCCCGCCGGGCGACCTCGGGTTCCGCGAAGGAGGTCCCCCGGGCCCGGCGAGCACCGGGTCCGGGGGGTGAAACTACTCGGGCTCGCCTTCGCTCCAGGTCATGTCGATGCGCCGCCCGATGATCTCGTATCCGGCACGGAGGAACGCCTGAGCCATCGGGACGTTCCCGACATCCGTGGCGGCGCGGACACGCGGGACGTCCTGCCCGGCGAGGATCCGCGTCCCCTCGGCCAGCAGGTCGTCGATGTAGCCCTTGCCACGGTGCGCGGGCACGACCCCGATGTACGCGATCATCGCGTTGTAGGAGTTGCGCGCCGGGATGACGAATCCCACGGGTTCGCCCTCGGGCGATGTGCCGATCCGCCACCATTCCCGTGGGCTCGGATAGTGGGCGAGCTCGTCGTCGCAGTGCTGGGCCGCGGCCTGCTCGGCGGGCATGCGGGCGAGGTCGGCGCGGCTGTGGGCGTCGAGCGTGCCGTCGAGGACGAGGGTCATCAGCGCGACCAGTTCCTCCCTGCCGGCCACGGGACGGAAGGCCAGTCGCCCGCTCGGCGGTGCGATGGGCGTGCCCGGACGCCACTCCAGCCGCAGCCGTTCGACGAGCGGCCGGGCGCCGGTCCGCTCCAGTACGGCGATGCGGCCCTCGACGGCCCGCCTCGCCCCCGCGTCGTCGCGCCACCGCGCGGGGACGAACGCGTTGTGCTCCGGCGGGCGTACCCCGGCCGGCAGCACCGCGGCGCTCGCGGTCTCGAACAGCCGGACCCCGGCGTCGATGCTCGCCGGTGCGGGCGTGGCGTCGTCGAGGTCGAGGATGTCCAACAGCTCCGGCGGCTCGCCCGCACGCGGGGCCCACCAGGACAGCCGTGCGACGAGGTGGTCGCCGCGCAACGCCATCCACATCCACTCGGGCCGCCGCCGGCCGGCGGCGAGGTCGTCGTCCAGCTCGTCGTTCAGTACGTAGGGCAGACGGCGGAAAAGGTCGAGTTCCGAACGCCCCGCGATGGGGCGAATGATCAGGTTGTCGGGGTTCACTGCACTTCCTCGGGTGAGGTGTGCCGCTCGCGCCCAGGGGTCAGCGTCCGGCCATACCCCGGGAAGGAACCGGCACGACGTTTTCGGTGTACATCGGCTCGTCCCTCCTCTCGTCATCGAAGGTCCGCCTGTTCTATCGGACCTGCCGTCCGGCCCGCCAATCATTTACGGCCGGCCCGAATGCCACCCGCGGCGGGCCGCCCGCGGAAGGGGCCGCCCGGCGCAGGCCGGGCGGCCCTACCGAGCCGTGGTGCGGACGTCCGGAATCAGCGGCAGTTGCCCCACCCGCTGCGACCGCCGCTCGCGACCTCGCCGTTGATGCGCGTGTCGGCGATCGTGCCGGAGTATTTGACGCACAGGCCCTTGGCGTAGAGCTTGACCGGACCGGCGTAGTACTTGTACTTCCCGCTGTCGCTCTTGCGTGCCGTGGTCACCGGCTCGTCGCGGTGGCGCCTGACCTGCGTCACCAGCGTCGCGGACGTCCGGGTGGCCGTGCCGGCGTACGACGACTTGATGGTGACGACGCAGTTCTGCCCGGTCTTGCGGTTGTAGAGCAGGTAGACGCGCCCGAAGACCCGCCCGGAAGGGGTCTTCACCGCCCGGCTGCCGTCGGTGGAGACCCGGCCGAAGCCGGAGCCGCACACCCCCTCGGGGGTGTAGCCGGCCGAGATCGCGTATGCCGGGTTGGCGACGAGCCCTCCGACGGCCAGCGCCGCAGCGACGACGACCGTACCCGCAGACCTGCGCATACGTTGTCCTTTCCCAACCGCCGCCCTCGGTCCGGGCGGCGTCCTGGCGATCATCCTTGCGGATCATCAACCAGGAGATGACCGAAACAGTCAAATTTGGGCAAGGCCAATCATCTCGACGCGGCGAGTACGGCCTCCGCTAGCGCCCGCGCGGCCAGGGCCGGACGGGCGGCGGGCCGGGTGACGGCGTGGGCGAGCACGCCGTCGATGAGCACGAGGAGCTGGTCGGCGCCCGCGTCGGGAGCGGGATGCCCATGGCGGGTCAGCTCCGCCGCCATCAACCGGTGCAGACCCTCCTTGAAGGACCGCACCTCCCCGTGCGCCGGATGCGCGGGGTCGGTGAGCGCGAGCTCGGCCGCGGTGTAACGGCATCCGCGGAAGGCCGGCTGTGAGGTGATCACGTCGAGCTCGTCGAACACGGCCAGCACCCGATCGCGCGGATCGTCCCCCGCCGCGTCCATGACCTGGTGGTAGCGGTCCAGCCCGCCGTCACTGCGCAGCACCTCGGCCACGAGGCCGTCCTTGCCGCCGAAGTGCTGATAGAGCGAGCGTCTCGCGACGTCCGCCTGCTTGAGGATCGCGTCGACGCCCACCTGCACGCCCTGGCTGTAGGTGAGCTCCCTGGCGGCGTCGAGCAGCCGCTGGCGGGGACCGGGTCTCGTCGTCACGTGACGATTCTGGCACGCACTTGACAGTAGATCAACCGGTCTATCTAATTGGGCGGCGTATACCGATCGTTCTATCCACATTGGAGGGCATCATCGGCATCGTCTTCTACAGCGCCCTGTCCGGCGGCGTCACCGTCGCGTTCCAGCACGGGCTCGCCTACCTCATCGTCATCACCCTGGCCATCGCCGCTCTCGTCCAGTGGCTGCCGCGTGCCAGAGCCGCAGCCTGACCGTCATCGGAGGAGAACCATGAACGACCTCAACGACCTGGCCCGCCGCTACGTCGCGGTGTGGAACGAGCCCGACGCCACCGCACGCCGCGAGTCGATCGCCCGGCTGTTCGCCCCCGACGCCGCCCACTACACCCCGTCGCTGGAGGCCCACGGCCACGCGGAGCTGGAGGTGCGCATCGCCACGTCGTACGACAAGTGGGTGGCTCCGGGCACGTACGTCTTCCGGGCCGTGGAGAACGCCAACGGGCACCACGGCGCGGTCCGCTTCACCTGGGAGATGGTGCGTACGGCCTCCGGCGAGGTGGACTCGGTCGGGTTCGACTTCCTCATACTCGGCGAGGACGGCCGGATCAGGACCGACCACCAGTTCATCGAGAGCTGACCACCCCGCCCGGCCCTCGCGTACGGATCAGCGGGAGGGCCGGGGCACCACAGCCACGTTGAGCGACTCGGTCTCAGTTCGCGGGCAAGCCCATAGAGCTGGGATCAAGCAACCGCGCCGTCGGCCGGGCCGTCGAAAAAATCACTCGACCCAACTCGCTTTTTCTCTCGGCGGCCGCTGCCGCAGGACACCCCGACCTGCTTCCTCTTTTCCAGTGGTTCGAAAGGAATCTGCTCCTCGCCGAAGCATCCAGCCGGCAGATACGGTGGGCCTACACCACTCATCTCCTGCGCAATGACGACAGCCGCGAGCAGGTTCTCGCATTGATCAAGGCCGCTGATGTCGGCATCGCGGACGCCCGGATCCGGCCGCTCGATCCCGCGGTCGTGGACCGTGTTCGCCGGGCCGTCAAAATCCTCGCCGGACGGGAGGATGACGCGGACGGAACATTCGAGATCGACCTGACGGAAATGGGTCTGGTCCTCAGCCATGCCGGCTCGGACGAGGATGTCGATTTCGACGTGCAGGAGGAGTCACTCGGCACCCTTGTCTGGCTGGGACTGATCGGCCCCACCGTCTCTGCGCTGCAAAGGGGAGCGGTCCTGCTCGCGGATGAACTGGATGCGAGCCTGCACCCGACACTCGTCACGCCGATTGATCGGCCTCTTCCAGGATCCCGAGTCCAATCCGCTCGGCGGACAGCTGATCTTCAGTTCGCACGACGCCACGCTCCTCGGCGGGACATCCGACGATCGCGCGCTCGGGCGGGACCAGATCTGGTTCACGGAGAAACTCGCCGACGGCAGCACTCGCCTGTATCCGCTGTCGGATCTCGGACCGCGGAAGGAAGAGGCGATCGGCCGGCGCTACCTCTCCGGACGCTACGGGGCCACCCCGATCGTGAGCCACCAGGAGTTCGCCGAAGCCGTCCTGTCCTCGATGCCCGGCAGGCGCGGATGAGGCGAGGATCGCAGGGGCCCCGCGGCAACCGGCAGCCACGGACCGTTCA
>NZ_VIRM01000119.1 GCF_006874475.1 Microbispora hainanensis | reverse complement strand
GGGGAGGCGCGGCAGCTCCGCGCCCAGCATCAGCAGGCGGCCCGCACCGCCCACCGTCATCCCGGCGGCGGTACGCAGCCAACAGCGGGTGGAGGCATGCCCATGCTCCTTGGCCTGCCCTGCACGATGGACCCGGCCTACCCGGTCGGCCAGCGCGCACGTGATCCGATCCCGCGCGAACAGCAACTCCTCCGCCTCAGCAAGACAGACATCCACATCGTCGGGAAGCGGCACCAGCGCCAGCTCCTGCGCCACCTCACGAACACACCCCACCACCACCCACGACGACCGGACACGGCCGCGACCACGGCCACCCACACCGGAAGCACCCGAGCCAGAGCCACCCGCACCAGCGCCATCCGCGTCAGCAGCGCCCGCACCATCAGCACTTCCACGGGCGGCATCCGCGCCAGCGCCGTCCACGCCAGCCGTCTTCGGACCGGCGGCATCGGTGCGGGTGGCATCTGCGCCAGCGGCAGCCCCACCGGCGGCGTCCGTGCCCGGGGCGTCCGTGCTTGCGGCGCCGGGCGCGTCGGCGTGCTGCCTGGGCTCAAAGTCGACGATCGGGAAGGGCGCGCGGGCGGATGAGCCGTCGGACGACCACAGCGGGGAATTGGCGATCAGACGGTCCCACCAGCCGTCGTCAGGGTTGTTCGAATGACGAAGGCGCTCAGGATCGATGTCGAACAGATCCATCACACCCTCCTCGCTTGATTCGAACTGATGTATGCATCCTTTCACAGTCCGTGACCGAGCGGCAACCGCCCGAAGGGAAGGGTTGGAGCCGCAGGTCAACCCGAAAAAGGCGTGCCGGCCGGATTGTGCCCGGTGACGAGGTCGGCTTCGGCTTCAGCGGGGGCCCCTCAGATGAGAGCTGCACAGATCGATGTCCTCTGAGGGGCGCGCCCTCATCCCGAGGAGCTGGAGGGCATGTCCGCCGCCCAGGACAAGCCGTCTAAGACAAGCCGTCCAGGACAGGCCGTAGGCAGAGGCGACCTTGCACCCGACGCGAGCCAGCCGGGATTCGACGTCGTCCGTTACGGAGCGTGGCGCAGATCGGGGAAGCGCTGTCCCCAATGGAAGCAGACCTGGCGTACGGGCCGGAGATCGGGCCGGAGATCGGGCCGGTGCCGCCGATGCAGCTCTTCGCTGGACGCCCCCTTCGCCTGGCAGCCGGGCTGGCTCTACACGCCGCCCACCGGCTGGCGAGGGCCCATCGGCTGCACCTCTGGGCGGCTGCCGTACGGTGAGGCGCAGGGGCCCGAGCATGAGACGGATGCTCGTGCTCATGGGCGCGGGAGTCGGGGCCCTGGCCGCCGCGGGGGCCGCCGCTCAGGTCGTGGCCTACGCCACGGGGTCGGCCGGGTCGCCCGCTTCCAGATGCATGGTCGCGGAGGAGACGCTCGCCACCTCCCTTGGGACGCTTCCCATCCTGGACGCCCGCCCGGACGGCATGACGCCGCGGGTTCTGTCCCGCCGCGCTGATCGTCTCGCCGTAAAGGTCGCGTACGGCCGGGATTCGCCGAAATAGGCATATGCTCCCGATCGTGCGTCGAATCTCGCTGCGGCGAATTACGGTAACGGCAGTGGCCGCGCTGATGGCAGCCGGCTGCTCATTCGAGCCGGAGCGACCAAAGCCACCTCCCGCGGTCGCGTTCACGCCGCAGATGGCGGAGTCGGTCCTCGCGAAAGTCGTCGCCGGAGTCAGCAGGAACGGCGTCGCCGATTTCTGTGCCACATTCGCGCGCAGCACGGCGACGTGCGAGACACTTCTGCGGGACGCCCTGCGGCAGTGCCTGCTGCCCGGAGACAAGCCCGTCGTGAAGCGCTCGATTCATCTACCGGCCACGGACAAATACGAAGAGACATGGCAGTTGGTGGTCCAAGGGAGAACACTCGACGGCCAGAAATACGTTACGGACTTCCCGATCGTCCTGTCGGGGGGCGTGCCGAAGGCCGTACTGGGAATCTACTGGAACGGTCAGGGTTACGGCAGGAACATGGACGACCCCCCGACGTACACGGTCCCCCCGCAAAACGCCTGCCCTTAG
>NZ_VIRM01000118.1 GCF_006874475.1 Microbispora hainanensis | reverse complement strand
GGGCGCACATGCTCGGCTACTGGGGGCCACTTCTCGACCAAGAGCCGCCACTACTCGACCACGCTCGGCGCGCCGCGTCAGGTGCGGGCGGATCACCAGGCCGAGCGGGCTCGGGAACGGCAGCGCCTGCCTGCAACTGACGAGCGGGAGACAGTGACGGTGGGTCAGTGGCGCTTCGCCGGGAGCGGTTACCGGAATGGCGAACACCTGTGGGCCGAGCTGATCCGGCAACGCATCGCCACCGCCCGCCGGATCGCCCGCGAACGGGAGAGTCGGCCTGACCTTGCCGAATGTGAGGCGAGAGTGGTGCGGCGAGCGCAATGCCGTAGGCACCCGAAGGGCCGCGAAGCGGTTGGGCCGGCCGCCCCGCATCGAAATCTGTCGTTAGTCGGCGTAGTCCTCGCTGCCCGCCAGACGTCGACCTGCAGCGGCATGATGATCACGTGTTTCGCAGGAGCGGATCGGTGGGTGGGCTGTCGGTGGCGGGGTGGGGTCCGGGGTCTATGTCGTCCCGCCCGTGGTGAACGACCAGACGTACGGGAGGGCCATCTCGTTGCCTGCCGCGTCCCTGGCAGCGGAGACTTCCGCGGTGTACTGAGTGTTGGCGGCAAGCGGTTCATCCGGATCGAAGGTCAGTATGTCGTCGTTTTGCGCGGTCGTAGTTCCAGGCACCGTCGTGCCGTCCAGGCCCTTCAGGCGGAACCGCCCGCCGCTCACAGGTTTGCTGAACACCGCCCACGCGCCCTCGTCACTGGACACCTCCGTTTCTCCGGGCTCCGGGCCGGTTGCCACCACCGTCGGCGGCTGGGTGTCCGACGATTCGGACGGATCAGGTTCGTCCCCTGGTAGGGCTCTAGCTAGCAGGTCGTCGCTGTCGACGGTGAAGGTGGCGTCAGTGTTCTCCCTCAACTCCTGGAGCTTCTCCCAGGACACTGCCTCGGTATGCGGCAAACCCGGATAGACGCGGGAGCGCTCGGGGTCGTTCTTCAGGTCCTCCCACTCCTGTGGTGTCTGCGGATCCGGCTCCTTGGGGTAGGAGAATCTGATCACGTTGAGATCCTAAAAGCGGGTTCGTACTCCTGACTCGTGGCGGGCATGTCGCGGTCGCGGATACCCCTTTGCTGGGACTTGCGCTGCCGTCAGTTAAAGACGGCGGTCTCACCGGGCGCCACAGCGGAAAGCCACTGCCCTCGGCTCGTCCGCCTCTACGCTTGATGCGCCTTCCATCGTCTCACTGACAACCGATAGAAGGCTGAAGGCCCCCGGACTCGTTCGGGGGCCTTCACTCGTCTTCGGTGTCTCGTTGGGGCGGGCCGCCGGTCTCGGGGTCGGCGACGAAGGTTCCCTTGCCGAGCACGGTGTAGACGTCTCCGGCTTTCACCCAACCCGCACACACGGCGTTGACACCGACCAAGGGCTACGAACAATCGATCAGCGGGGGCGGAAGAGGTCGGGGCTGCCCATCTAGAGAGACAGCCAGGCGTCATGACTTGCGCGGTCTTCCGAATCGTCATAGCCGTAGAGTCCTGACCATGCCTACCAATCGGACCGTGTCGTTCGATGTCCACGTCAGCTACGGTCAGATCTACCTCGACGATCTCGCCGACGACATGTGGGGTCCGGAAACCTTCCCCGATGACCATCCCGAGCACCCCGTGGGCATCATTCGGGTGAAAGACGGTAAAGGTCTCCTGGTCACGGGCCTGCACACGGGAACGGTCGGCTTCTCGGTGACCGTTTTGGACCGCGACCCGGGGCCGGACGTCAACGAGTTCGAGGACATCGTGGAAATCAGCTTCCACACCCAAACGGGACGGATCTTCCTCGTCGAGTGGGGAGGCGAGGGATTTCACAAGCTACCCGACTTGTCGTCGGGCCCGGGCTGGTACCGACTGCGGTATCACGCCGTCCACATGGACCGGGCCATAGAATCGGACTGCTCGACGGATGCCATCATCGATCGTTATCTGCTGCAGATCTGGCCGCAAAATGAGTCCATCCCCCGAGTAGTCAAGAGCACGAGTCGCACGATCACCTGCTGGCGTAATGGGCT
>NZ_VIRM01000117.1 GCF_006874475.1 Microbispora hainanensis | reverse complement strand
GGACAGGGTCTTGCCTCGCTGTTCTCGTCTGGCCGGGTCACCGTCGCCATCTCCTCGTTCATCCGGCGTTCCCTGTGGCGGGAAGCCGCTTGACGTACCGTGGTTGGTTGATGGCAAGTCCACCGGCAAAGCGAGTGCGATAGGACCCCCGAAAAGCCCCCTCTTAACCCCCTGATGACTCCCCGACGGGAGGAAGACCCCGAGATGCCAGACAGCATCCCGAATGTCCAACTCCGGGCATGGCGCAACGCGCAACAGCTCACCCGCGCCGAATTCGCCGAGCGGATCAACCGGACCCCTGTGGGCATCAAGGAACGCCTCGCCGTCGATGAAGAACGCATCAGGCGATGGGAGGCCGGCGAGGTCTCCTGGCCCCGCGCACCATTCCGGCTCGCGCTGACTCAAGCCACCGGACTACAGCCCGAAAATCTCGGCTTCTCCCCCACAAGGAGAGGCAGCGGCAATAGCCGTCTCATCGAGGCACACGTCATGCCGGTCGACGCGCTGCGGGCCGAGGCCGACCTGTACGGCACTATGGAACTCGCGCAGCAGCTCCAGGCGTCCGATGTCGGAACCGGCACCCTCGAAGCCCTCGCCGAGGCCGTCGATCTGCTGTGCCGCGCCTACCCGGTTGTTCCCGCCGCGACGTTGCGCGACCGGACACAAAAGCGCCTCGCCCAGGTGACCCGGCTCCTGTCCGGCAGGATCACACTCGACCAGCACCGCGAATTACTGGTCATCACCGGATGGCTTACCGCTCTACTCGGCTGCGTCCATTACGACCTGGGCGAGCGCGAAGAAGCCGAGACCGCCCGCCAGGCCGCCTACGAGATGGGCCGCCAGGTCGGGCACGGCGAACTCATGGTTTGGGCACACGAGATGTCCGCATGGTTCGCCCTCGTCGAAGGCCGATACGAGGACGTCATCACCGCCGCCCGCCAGGGACAGGCCCTCGCCGGCCAATCCAGCGCACAGGTACAACTCACCTTGCAAGAAGCCCGCGGCTTGGCCCGGATTGGTGACCGCCGCGAAGCAGACAGGGCGCTATCGCGCGGGGCCGACATCCTCGCCAAGCTCCCGCTCCCCGAGAACCCTGATCACCACTTCGTGTTCGACCACGCCAAGTGGGTGTTCTACGCGGCCACCGCGTATACCTGGCTTGAGGACAACGACCGAGCCGAGGAGCACGCGCTGGAAACCATCCAGATGCACACCCGCCCGGACGGCACCTCGAACGCACCGATGCGAGTCGCCGACGCGCACATAGACCTCGGGATCGTCCACGCCCGACGCGGAGACCTTGACGCCGCCGTCGAGCAAGGCTTGGCCGCGTTCGACATCGAACGCAAGTCTCTTACCGACCTCGTTAACCGAGCCGGAGACCTCGACCGCGTCCTACGCCAACGCTACCGCCGCGAAGCCCTCGCCGAGGAGTTCCACGAACGCTACATGACGGCCTACCAAGCCCTGATAACACGACACCCTTTTCTGTAGACAAAGGCGACACAGACATTATTATGAGGAGGTAATTTATGCCATCCGGAGATTCTGCCCGAATTAGCGCCTTTGAATTCGAAGAACTCGTCCGCTCGATAATTGCCCGGCAGGGAAAATTAGTAAAACCCGAGGGTCCATCCTTTAAAGAAGTCGACATCATATCCCAAGAGGGAGACCGGGTCCACTTCTACGAAGTCAAGCACATCCCACCACAAACACACCCACGCCTACAGCAAGTAGTGAATCAACTTAAGTCGCATGAGCACCAATTCCTAAAAGAAAACCCGGACAAGCCGCCACCCAGACTTACGCTAGTCGTATCATCCTCATTAAGCCCTCGCAATAGGGAATTCCTCTCGGCCCATGATATATCGGTAATGGGCGCCGAAGAGATCGCAAGGGCAGCGTTACAGCACGGATTACAGCGAGAAGCCCGGCGTTTTTTCGGCGACACCACTATAGATCCCATAGCGCACACATTGTTGATGCGAATTGATGTTGTTAGATGCGGATGGGATGACTGGGCGCTTTACCAGAAGCTCTGCCAGGACATTTTGGAATACCTCTTTTGCCCTCCACTTGAGCGACCCATAGC
>NZ_VIRM01000116.1 GCF_006874475.1 Microbispora hainanensis | reverse complement strand
CAAGAAATAAGGCGTTGCTTCGTGATCTTCGGCTCGTTGAGATGGTATGGCGATCTCCAGCGAGGTCCGCGGCCAACTCGCGCGGAAATTCGAGGCATTACGCCCGCATCTGAACGAACGACAGCATCGGCTGGTGCTGGCGACCGAGGCGCGGCTGCTGGGACACGGTGGGGTGCGGGCTGTCGCTCAGGCCGCTGGGGTCAGCGAGACGACCGTCCGTAACGGCATCTTCGAGCTGGAAGAAGGCCGGAAGCCGCTTCCGGCAGGTCGTGTCCGACGATCCGGGGGTGGTCGCAAGCGTGTTGAAGACGACGATCCGGCCGTCCTGACGGCGCTGCTGGGGCTGGTGGAGCCGGATGAGCGCGGCGACCCGCAATCCCCGCTGCGGTGGACGACCAAGTCGCTACGCCACCTGGCCGCCGAGCTGACCCGGCAAGGACACGGTGTATCGGCGCCCACGGTAGGACGATTGCTGAAGACGGCCGGGTTCAGCCTGCAAGCCAACGTCAAGACCCTCGAAGGCGCCCAGCACCCCGACCGTGACGCCCAGTTCCGCTATATCAACGAGCAGGTCAAAGCCCATCAGGCTGACGGCGAGCCGGTGATCAGCGTGGACACCAAGAAGCGGGAACAGCTGGGCCGGCTCCCGATGACCGGACGCGAGTGGCGCCCCAGGGGCGAGCCGATCGAGGTCGAAGACCACCACTTCTTCTTCTCCGGTCCGGACGTCGAGCAGGCGATCCCGTACGGGATCTACGACATCACGGCCAACACCGGCTGGGTGAACGTCGGTGTCGACCATGACACCTCGGTGTTCGCGGTGGAGTCCATCCGCCGCTGGTGGAAAGCGCGCGGACGCCACGACTACCCGTCCGCCTCACGGCTACTGATCACTGCGGACGCGGGCGGCTCCAACGGTTACCGTTATCGGGTCTGGAAGAGCGAACTGGCCGCGTTGGCCGCCGAGACCGGGCTGGTGATCACGGTCTGTCACTTCCCGCCCGGCACCTCCAAATGGAACAAGATCGAGCACCGGCTGTTCTCCCACATCACCCTCAACTGGCGCGGCAGGCCCCTGACCAGTCATGACGTAGTGGTCAACACCATCGCTTCCACCCAGACCAGTACCGGACTGCGGGTGGAGGCGGTTTTGGACACCGGCGACTACCCGACCGGTGTCGCGATCAGCAAGGAGCGCTTCGCCGCCCTGCCCCTGGAACGACACGCCACCCACGGCACCTGGAACTACACCCTGCGCCCAGTAATGGCCGACGACCCGGCCACGTCCCAGCCGGTGAGCGAGGGCGACGGACCCGCGCAGCGGCGCCAGGCCATGCTGCTGCGTCTGGCCGATCCGCGGCTGACCGGCATGAGCACCCCTCAACTACGCCAG
Organism: Microbispora hainanensis; assembly: GCF_006874475.1. GTDB lineage: Bacteria > Actinomycetota > Actinomycetes > Streptosporangiales > Streptosporangiaceae > Microbispora > Microbispora hainanensis. The sequence continues at coordinate 765 of NZ_VIRM01000116.1, read as the reverse complement.
CTGGCCACCGCGCTCGCGCCTGCACAGGCCGCCCGCACCCAGGAACGGCACAGCCGGCAACGCGGCGGCCGAGCTCGGCGCGCCACCGGCAACCTCCGCGCCAAGCCCTTGTTCGACGCCGCCGCCCGCCTCCTGCTCACGCTCCTCTACCAGCGGCAGGTCTGTTCCATGAAGGTCCTGGCCGACCTTCTGGAGGTCACCGACGTCTGCATCGCCGACCTGGTGAAGGAGACCCGCAGAGTCTTGGAAGACCACGGCCACCACGCCGGAGCCGCTCAGGTCCGCTTCGCCAAACCCGCCGCTCTCCTCGGCTTCTTGGACACCGGCCAGCGCCCCGCACGAGCCGTGATCATCGATCAACTATCCCATCCGGTTCTGACCGGGATCAGCCGCGACGAACTCCGTCTCCTCATCCAGCGCCTCGCCGCAGCACAGGTCGCTCAAGGCGAGCGCCTCGGCTACCAGCGGCGGGGCGGGCACCGCCAGCCCGGGACCCGATCCGGCGTCTTCCCCCAGAAGATCAGCAACAGCGAACGGGTCGTGCTCACGATTCTCTACCAGCGGAAACTCTGCACGATGGATGTCCTGGCCGACGTTCTAGGCGATGTCAGCAGATCGTCCATCGGCAACGTCATCCGCGAAACCCGTCCCCTGCTCCAGCAAGCAGGCCACATTCCCCCCGACGCGCCAATCCGATACCGCACTGCAGCAAATCTGCTCGCCGCAGTGCCAAACGACCGCGACACACCGACAAGTTGATCTTTT
>NZ_VIRM01000115.1 GCF_006874475.1 Microbispora hainanensis | reverse complement strand
AAGACCGTACAGTCCCCTCCTCCGGCACCGCGCTGCGGCGCGGCGGCCGTCCCGTCGGCAACATGTGGAGCTTCGGCCCCTGACGACCTTCCCCGTGTGATGTTCGCAAGATCCCGAGATTGTCCTGGCATGCGCTGAGGCCCGCTCCGGTACCACCCTGGGAGCGGGCCTTATGCACGTGCGGCCGAGTGAACATCACCGGGTTAGCCGGCTGGGTGAGGATAGCCGGGTCGATGTGTGTTCGTAGCGGGCCTCGAATTCGGCAGACGTCGGCCTTCCTCGTGCGCTGGACGGTGGACCGCAAGACCAAGTCCAAGAGCTTCCGAACCAAGGGACTAGCGGACAGCTTCCTGTCCGACCTTCGGCAGGCGGCCAAGGCGGGGGAGGCGTTCGACGTCACGACAGGGCTTCCGGTGTCGATGCTCGCGCCGGAGCCTTCGGGACCTTCGTTTCTGGAGTTCGCCCAGTCCTACGTGCTCCGGCGCTGGCGTACCTCGGCGGCCAGGACCAGGGAAACGGACGCTTACGCCCTGCTCACCTTGGTGCCCGCGCTCGTGGCCGACGTTCCGGGACGTCCCGATCCCGAGGATCTACGCGCCGTGCTCAGGGCTCATGCCCTGCTGCCTGAGGATCGGCGGCTGATCTGACCAGTCAGCAGGCCGCGGCTCTGCGCTGGGTGGAGAAGGCGTCTCTCCCGACGTCGTCACTGGGGGAGCCCGCCACATTGCGCCTGGGGCTCGACGTCATCTCAGCGACCTTCTCGGGTAAGGCGGCGGGAGCGAACACGGTCCGGCGCAAGCGAGCTGTCCTGCATCACCTCCTGGAGCTGGCCGTGGAACAGAAGTTCTTCCCCAGCAACCCGCTGGATGAGATCAAGTGGACCCCGCCCAGGGCCGTCACCGTCGTTGACCCTCAGACGGTCGTCAACCCGACCCAGGCCCGCGACCTCCTAGACGCTGTCTCCAGGGTTGGACGCAAGCGCGGTGCCCGGCTCAAGGCGCTGTTCGCCTGCGTCTATTACGCTGCGCTCCGCCCGGAGGAGGCAGCCGATCTGCGGGAAAAGAACCTCACCCTGCCCGATACCGGATGGGGCCTGATGGTCCTGGAGCGCGCGCGGCCCCAGGGAACGAAGCGCTGGACTGATAGCGGCCAGACTCACGAGTCCCGTCGCCTCAAGCACCGCGCGGACAAGGAGACCAGAGAGATCCCGATCCCTCCGATCCTCGTCACCGTCCTCCGAGAGCACATCAAGGCGTACGGCGTGGCCAAGGACGGCAGGCTGTTCCGCACCGCTACGGGCGGCTTCTACTCCAGTTCGGCCTACTCCTACGTCTGGCAGGAAGCCCGCAAGCTCACCCTCACCCCGGCTCAGGTCGTCTCATCCCTGGCTGCGCGGCCGTACGATCTGCGGCACGCCGCCGTCTCGCTCTGGCTTAACGCGGGCGTCCCGGCCCCGGAGGTGGCCAAGCGCGCCGGCCACAGCGTGGATGTCCTCCTTCGCGTCTACGCGAAGTGCTTGGACGGGCAGCAGGATCACATCAACGGAAAGATCAACAAAGCCCTCGGGTAAGCTGCCTTCTCCATCATGGCCCTGGCCGACCACCGGGGCCTTTTCACTTGTCACCATGATCGGCAAGCCTTGGTCAGATGCAAAGATCCGCAATCTCCCCACGTGTGCAGGGTGGGCGCGCCGGTGGCGGTCCCCGTCAGGGACGATCACCCCCGCGCGCACAGGGCGGGCAGCACCACGTCCAAGGAGGTCACGTATGTGGGAGGATCGCCCCCGCGCGTGCGGAGCGGACGCCTCGAACTGCAGCGAAGCGGGGTCCGGCCAGGGATCACCCCCGCGCATGCGGGGCGGACTACGTCTGGCCACCGATGCCGATAGCCGTAAGGGGTTCACCCCCGCGCGGGGGTGAACCGGACCTCGGCGTTGAATTTCCCGACGAGAAGCTTTGCCTTGCACCGGCGGGGGTGAACCGCGGGCCATGCAAGAAATGACCGGTGTACCAGAGTCCGCCTCGCACACGCGGGGGTTGAACCAAGGGCCCTCTCAACGATGGCTGAATCCTGGTGTCCGGCCGTCCCCACTCACCGGGCGAGGTGGATGACGTTCCAGAAGACGGGGGCAGGACGACGCGCAGCGGGTCGGTGCCGACGTCGGGGTTAACACGCGGGATGACGTGCCTCAACGGTCACCGACGCTGACACGGCGAAGGTCACGCACTAACGATCATTCGTTGTGAACGTCGCGTTCGGTTCGGGCCGCCTGAACAGCGGATCGGCAATCCGCGCGGTCAACGCTGCGCGTTCGGCATCCCAGGACACGACGAGATCGTGGGTGAGGCATAAG
>NZ_VIRM01000114.1 GCF_006874475.1 Microbispora hainanensis | reverse complement strand
GACGGTCTATTGGCACTTCCAGCGGTGGGAGCAGACAGGGGTCATCGCCACGCTGCTGTCCGAACTAGGCATCAGGGCCCGTCCGCAGCAGACTCTCCTTGATCCCGGGGATGCCAGCACCGGACTCGGCGACGTCGCCAAGAAGAAGGACCGGAGGCGATTCATCCCGGACATAACCCGGCCGCTGGTTGCCCTCTCGGTGATGGCCGCCAACCTCCGAGAGTGTGACTATGCCGAGCAGGTCATGCTCGCGGTGTTCTGAAAAGGCCGGTCTGACATGTTCTACGCTGCCCCGTCCATGCATTCGCCGCCACGCGGTGAAGCCACCAGCGCACTCATTGCCGATCTCAAACACTGTCCCCTTTCCGTGGAGAGGTGTCATCAGATGTGATTCGCATCACTTCGGTGCCGCCAACGCTTCAGTTTCCTCGGACCACGAGGCCGGAGCGCGAGCGAACACGGACGCATGTCCGGTTCGGACTGAAGGTGTGAGTGGCCGGACGCATCAAGGATGGGTCGGAGGGTTGTCCCCCGAAGTGTGGACACCTTGAGTGCCAGATCACGGAGATCTGAAGACCGAGGAGTTCCTGGTAGTCATGAAGGTCTACCCACCTGAGGTCAAAGCCGACGCGGGGCGCTGTACCTGTCGGATCCGACCCGGACGATCACGTCGGCGGCCCGGGATCTGGGCATCGGCCGGGAGACGCTGCGGTTGTGGGCGCGCCAGGCCCAGGCGGCCGGGGGCTGGCAAAGGCGAGGTCGATGCCCAAGTATTCGCAGGTCCCGCTACCGCTGGGCGACGTGGAAGAGGAGAACAAGCAGCTCAAGGCCTGATCCGGGAACTGGAGCTTAAGCGCGACATCCTGCGCCGGGCGGCCAAGTATTTCGCGGGGAGACCAACTGGTGAGTCGCTTCCCGTTCATCGCCGACCACGCGAGCGCCTTGGGATGACCGGCGACACAGCCGTTTCAGCCGGGTGAAGAGCCGATGTTTCCGAGTATGGCGTGCAGTGCTTCGTGAAGATCGTCCCAGGGAAAGGAAACCGCTCCTGGTGCGCCTGAGTTGGGTGCGGGGAGACGGTCCCAGTCGAGGATCATCCGTACGCCCCATTCCTTGAGCCGGGCCACGCTGCTGGGGAAGGCCGGATGCTTCGCGAGCGCGTGGTTGGGCCAGGGGACGGCGACGATCGGCAGGCCGAGCCCGAGGGCTTCGTTCAGCAGGCCCAGGGCCAGGGTGTCGCTGATGCCCTGGGCCCACTTGTTGGTGGTGTTGAAGGTCGCCGGAACGACCGCTATGGCGTCGGCCGTCGGCAGCACGTCCGGTTCCTCAGGCCGCTTGTAGTCATGCCGTACGGGATAGCCGGTGAGTGTGCTGAGCCGCTCGGCGTCGACGAACTTCGTCGCTGACGGCGTCGCGATGACGCAGACCGTCCAGCCGTCCGCCTGAAGACGCTCGACGAAGGCGGGAAGGTCACCCGCCGGCCGACCTCCGCACGCGATCACATACAGAACCGGCTTGCCTTCTGCCATATCTCGCCGTTCCCCATTCCTCTGCAATCACCATCGGTTACTATCCGCTAACCCACGGACACGGTTACCGTGGTCGAGGCGAACACTACGTCCCCAACGTGAGGTCGTGCCATGGCGACTGAGCACGTGGAAAGTGGAGAGCTGGACCGGCGCATCGGCATGCGCGTCCGAGCGCTTCGGTTGCGCCGAGGCCTCGGACTGCGCGCCTGCGCAGAGTTGTGCGGACGGACCGAGGAGTGGCTGCGCCAGGTCGAGCGCGGTGAGCAGCGCCTGGACAAGCTCTCCACACTCGTCGCCCTGGCGAACGTGCTCGGCGTACGAGATCTCAGCCTCATCGTCGAAGACCGGCTCCAGGGCATGACGTGCACCGTCACCGAGGGCGGCAGGATCCGGCACGAGGCCGTTCCCGCCATTCGTCAGGTGCTGTCCACGCCGATCTATCCGCCGCAGCCCGTGGACGACCTGCCCGCCGAAGGCGAGAAGCTGAAGCGCCGACTGGCCGTCGCCTGGTCGGCCTGGCACGGGTCGGCTCGGCCGTACACCGCTTTGGGAGCGGTGGCGCCCGGCCTGCTACAAGACGCACTGAACCTGCACCGAGCAGCCGGGCCCAGCATGCGGCGCACCATCTGGGCGCTTCTCGCCGAGACGTTCCAGCTCGCGCAGCGTTTCCTCTACTGCGTCGGGGAGGCCGAACTGGCGGCCCGCGCAGCCGACCGTGCGATGGTCGCCGCCGAGGAGACCGACGATCCGCAACTGATTGCGATCTCCGCCTGGACTTCCACGATGGCCGCACTCGGGCGCGGCCAGACTGACGAGGCATTCGAAGTGGCGTCGACCGCGGCGACCTACTTGCAGCCGAGGTCGAGCTCCTCGCAGGCCGTGCTGTCGGCGTGGGGTTCCTTGCACTTGTTCGCCGCCATCGCCTGTGCGAAGAACCACCGTGGCGCCGACGCCTGGCGGCACTGGGACCTAGCTCACAGGGCCGCCTCCGCTCTCG
>NZ_VIRM01000113.1 GCF_006874475.1 Microbispora hainanensis | reverse complement strand
GTCAGGTGTGTGATGTGAGGCTGCGCCGCTGCAGGAGCACGGCGACGACGATGATCGCGCCCTTGGCGACGAGCTGGTCGGCGGTGTTGAGACCGTTGAGGATGAACAGGTTGGTGATCACCGTGAAGATCAGCAGACCCAGGATCGACCCGATGATCGTGCCCCGGCCGCCGCTCAGCAGCGTCCCGCCGATGATCACCGCCGCGATCGCGTCCAGCTCGTACAGATCACCATGCGTGGACGATCCCGTCGTGGTCCGCGCCATGATCAGCACCGCGGCGATCCCGCAGCACAGACCCGACAGCGCGTACAACATCAGCGTGTGCTTGCGCACGTCGATACCGGCCAGCCGCGCCGCCTCGGGGTTGCCGCCCACCGCGTAGGTGCGCCGGCCGAACGTCGTACGGTTCAGCACCAGCCAGCCGATCAGCACCACCAGCGCGAACACGTACACCAGCAGCGGCAGCCCGAGCAGCCGCGTGGTCGACAGGTCCACGATCAGCGAGTTGTCCGGCTGCACCAGCTGCGTGCGCTGGTTCGACATCCGCTGCGCCAGGCCGCGCCCGGCCACCATCATGGCCAGCGTCGCGATGAACGGCACCATCCGCCCGTAGGCGATCAAGATGCCGTTCAGCAGCCCCGCGCCGGTGCCGACCAGCACCGCGCACACGATCATCACGACCGGTCCGTAGGCCTGCGTGGCCAGCGTCGTCGCCCACACCGAGGCCAGCGCCATCAACGCCCCGACCGACAGGTCGATGCCACCCCCGATGATCACGAACGTCATCCCGACCGTGATCACCCCGATCGTCGAGGCCAGCGCCAGAATGCTCACCAGATTGGACGAGGTGGCGAAGTTCTCCGGCCTGGTCACCAGACCCACGATCGCCAGCAGCACCAACGCCGCGACCAGCCCCAGATGCCGGACCTCGCCCAGCCGGCCGAACCGCCCGCCCGGACCCGCCGCCACGCGCGGACCGGCCTGCGCGGCCTGATCGACCTCAGTCATCGAACGCTCCTTCAGAGGGGGAATGTGCAACACCCGACCCCGAACCAGAACCGGAGCCGGAGGCGGAACCGGGGGCGGTCCCGGAATCGGAGGCGGGGGTGGTCCCCGGCTCGGGGGCTGGGGCCTCGCCGGTGGCGGTTTGTCCAGTGGTTTGCTCGGTGGTTTGCTCGGCGGTTTGTCCGGGGGTTTGTGCGGTGGTTTGTGCGGTGGTCTGTTCGGTGGTCTGCTCGGTGGTCTGCTCGGTGGAGACCATCACCAGGTCGAGCACCCGGTGCTCGTCCAGGTCCTCGGCCGGGGCCTCGTGCACGATGCGGCCCTCCCGCACCACCAGCACCCGATCGGCCAGCCCCAGCACCTCGGGCACCTCGCTGGACACCAGCACCACCCCGATGCCGTCATCGGCCAGCCGGCGCACCAACGCGTACAACTCCGCCCGGGCCCCGACATCCACCCCACGCGTCGGCTCGTCCAGCAGCAGCAACTTGCGGTCCTCGGCCAGCCACCGCCCCAGCACCGCCTTCTGCTGATTACCACCCGACAACGTCCGCACCGCACGCCGCGGATCCGGCGGGCGAATGTCCAGCGCCTGGGCCAACCGCGTCGCCTCGGCCAGCTCCGCCCGCCGATCCAGCCACCCCAGCCACCGCGGCCGGGTATACCGGCTCAAACTCGCCAGCGTGATGTTCTGCGCCACCGGATGATCCAGCAGCAACGCCTGCGCCTTACGCTCCTCCGGCGCCAGGCCCATGCCCATCCGCACCGCCCGCGTCGTGCTGCCCGGCCGCACCACCCGCCCGTCCAGCACCACCCGGCCACTGGCCCGCCGCGCCCCGTAGATCGCCTCGACGATCTCACTGCGGCCCGACCCGACCAGCCCCGCCAGCCCGACGATCTCCCCCGCCCGCACACTGAACGACACATCCGCGAACCGGCCCGGCAGAGTCAGCTTCTCCACCCGCAACACCTCCGGCCGCCCCTCATGGGCATCCCGGCCCGGCCGCGGCGGGAACACATACTCCACATTCCGCCCGGTCATCAACGCCACGATCTGCGCCGTCGGGGTGTCCTTGGCCGACAACCCCACCGCGACCGTCCGCCCGTCCTTCAACACCGTGACCCGATCCCCGATCTCGCGGATCTCCTCCAACCGGTGGGAGATGTAGATCACCGCCACCCCCTGAGAGGTGAGATCACGGATCACCCGGAACAGGTTGGCCACCTCGTCATGCGCCAACGCCGCCGACGGCTCGTCCATGATGATCAACCGGGCCGAATGCGACAACGCCCGCGCCATGCTCACGATCTGCTTGTGCGCCGGCGACAACCGGCCCACCTCGGTCCGCGGCCGGATCTCCGCATGCCCCAGCCGCCCCAGCAGCTGCGCCGCCGCCCGATCGGCCTCACCCCGCCGCGAAAACCCCAGCCGCGCCGGCTCATGACCCAAGAAGATGTTCTCCGACACGCTCAACCCGTCCACCAGGTCGAGCTCCTGATAGATCGTCGCGATGCCGTGACCCATCGCCGCCGTCGGCGGCGCCAGCCGCACCGCGGCACCATCCAGCGACACCTCGCCCTCATCCGGCGCATGCGCACCCGACAAGATCTTGATCAGCGTGGACTTCCCGGCCCCGTTCTGCCCGAGCAGGCAGTGCACCTCACCGGCCCTGACCTCAAGGTCCACACCATCCAGCGCGCGTACGCCGGGGAACTGCTTGACGAT
>NZ_VIRM01000112.1 GCF_006874475.1 Microbispora hainanensis | reverse complement strand
GCGGTGCCACGACTTCGGCGGTGTACTTGAGCCCCGCTACATTGTCGGCGCAGAATCACTTGACCAGTGAGCTATTACGCACTCTTTCAAGGATGGCTGCTTCTAAGCCAACCTCCTGGTTGTCACTGCGACTCCACATCCTTTCCCACTTAGCACACGCTTAGGGGCCTTAGTCGGTGATCTGGGCTGTTTCCCTCTCGACCACGGAGCTTATCCCCCGCAGTCTCACTGCCACGCTCAACTTACCGGCATTCGAAGTTTGGCTGACGTCAGTAACCTTGTCGGGCCCATCAGCCATCCAGAGCCCTACCTCCGGCAAGCAACACGCAACGCTGCACCTAAATGCATTTCGGGGAGAACCAGCTATCACGGAGTTTGATTGGCCTTTCACCCCTACACACAGGTCATCCCCCAGGTTTTCAACCCTGGTGGGTTCGGTCCTCCACGCAGTCTTACCCACGCTTCAACCTGCCCATGCGTAGATCACCCCGCTTCGGGTCTACAGCATGCGACTCAAACGCCCTATTCAGACTCGCTTTCGCTACGGCTCCCCCACACGGGTTAACCTCGCCACACACCATAACTCGCAGGCTCATTCTTCAAAAGGCACGCAGTCACATCACAGCCGCCCAAAGGCGACTACGCTCCTACGGCTTGTAGGCACACGGTTTCAGGTACTATTTCACGACCCCTCACCGGGGCGCTTTTCACCTTTCCCTCACGGTACTCGTTCACTATCGGTCATCAGGAAGTATTTAGGCTTACCAGGTGGTCCTGGCAGATTCACACAGGATTCCTCGAGCCCCGTGCTACTCGGGAACACTCCCAGCAGTCGGCAGAATTTCGCCTACCCGGCTATCACGGTCTACGGCCGCCCTTCCCAGAGCGTTCGACTACCCCACCGATTTCTCACTGCTTGAAGAGACGGCGGTCTCCCCCGGAAGGTCCCACAACCCCGCACACGCAACGCCCGCCGGCTATCACACGCGCACGGTTTAGCCTCCTCCGCTTTCGCTCACCACTACTCACGGAATCACTATTTGTTTTCTTCTCCTACGGGTACTGAGATGTTTCACTTCCCCGCGTTACCACCAACCGCCCTATACATTCAGACGGCGGCAACACCACATGACTGGTGCTAGGTTTCCCCATTCGGACATCCCCGGATCAACGTCTGGTTGGCGACTCCCCGAGGCTTAACGCAGCCTCCCACGTCCTTCATCGGCTCCTGATGCCAAGGCATCCACCGTGTGCCCTAACTAACTTGGCCACAAAGATGCTCGCGTCCACTATGCAATTCACAAACAACAACCAGACAACCAGCCCACCCCACCACCAAACACCCGAACCCCCACCGCAAGCCCACCCACAACAGGCGAACCCACAAGCAAGGACCCCGGCCGGTATGGCAGGAGACCAGCCCTGGAGAAAACAAACCCCACCACAACCACCACACAGTGATGGCCGAGTGAACGGGCCCGTTTCCTCAGGACCCAACAGTGTGCCCAACCAACCCCGGCCCCCGCAGCCCACATTCCCACTCCGCGATCACTCACGGCGGTACTAGCAGACCCGGCAACCACGACCGGCTGAATAACCAGTGCTCCACTAATGAGCGCACCAGGCAGGGAACATTCGCCCCTGAACCCGGCATGGGCCAAACCCAACCCCCTAAGAGGTCCGAGCCGGCCGAGTGCTCCTTAGAAAGGAGGTGATCCAGCCGCACCTTCCGGTACGGCTACCTTGTTACGACTTCGTCCCAATCGCCAGCCCCACCTTCGACCGCTCCCCCCACAAGTGGTTGGGCCACGGGCTTCGGGTGTTGCCGACTTTCGTGACGTGACGGGCGGTGTGTACAAGGCCCGGGAACGTATTCACCGCAGCGTTGCTGATCTGCGATTACTAGCGACTCCGACTTCATGGGGTCGAGTTGCAGACCCCAATCCGAACTGAGACCGGCTTTTAGGGATTCGCTCCACCTCACGGTATCGCAACCCTCTGTACCGACCATTGTAGCATGTTTGCAGCCCAAGACATAAGGGGCATGATGACTTGACGTCATCCCCACCTTCCTCCGAGTTGACCCCGGCAGTCTCCCATGAGTCCCCACCACCCCAAAGGGCGTGCTGGCAACATGGAACAAGGGTTGCGCTCGTTGCGGGACTTAACCCAACATCTCACGACACGAGCTGACGACAGCCATGCACCACCTGTACACCAGTCCAAAGGAGGGCTCTGTCTCCAGAGCTTTCCGGTGTATGTCAAACCTTGGTAAGGTTCTTCGCGTTGCGTCGAATTAAGCAACATGCTCCGCCGCTTGTGCGGGCCCCCGTCAATTCCTTTGAGTTTTAGCCTTGCGGCCGTACTCCCCAGGCGGGGCGCTTAATGCGTTAGCTACGGCACAGGAATCGTGGAAGACCCCCACACCTAGCGCCCAACGTTTACAGCGTGGACTACCAGGGTATCTAATCCTGTTCGCTCCCCACGCTTTCGCTCCTCAGCGTCAGAACTGGCCCAGCAAGCCGCCTTCGCCACCGGTGTTCCTCCTGATATCTGCGCATTTCACCGCTACACCAGGAATTCCGCTTGCCCCTACCAGCCTCTAGCCTGCCCGTATCCACCGCAGACCCGTAGTTAAGCCACGGGCTTTCACGGCAGACGCAACAAGCCACCTACGAGCTCTTTACGCCCAATAATTCCGGACAACGCTCGCGCCCTACGTATTACCGCGGCTGCTGGCACGTAGTTAGCCGGCGCTTCTTCTACAGGTACACGTCAACTTCGTCCCTGCTGAAAGAGGTTTACAACCCGAAGGCCGTCATCCCCCACGCGGCGTCGCTGCGTCAGGCTTCCGCCCATTGCGCAATATTCCCCACTGCTGCCTCCCGTAGGAGTCTGGGCCGTGTCTCAGTCCCAGTGTGGCCGGTCGCCCTCTCAGGCCGGCTACCCGTCGTCGCCTTGGTAGGCCATCACCCCACCAACAAGCTGATAGGCCGCGAGCCCATCCCCAACCGAAAAAACTTTCCACACCCACACCATGCGGAGGAGTGTCATATCCGGTATTAGACCCGGTTTCCCAGGCTTATCCCAGAGTCAGGGGCAGGTTACTCACGTGTTACTCACCCGTTCGCCGCTCGAGTACCCCGAAGGGCCTTTCCGCTCGACTTGCATGTGTTAAGCACGCCGCCAGCGTTCGTCCTGAGCCAGGATCAAACTCTCCAAACAATGCTTGGAAAATAATCACTCTGGCCGGCACCCCCCGGCTAAGGAAAGATGCCGTCAAAGGAATCCGTCACCG
>NZ_VIRM01000111.1 GCF_006874475.1 Microbispora hainanensis | reverse complement strand
CAGAAGCCGTCAGCCAGATGCAGGCAGCGGGGCCGGACCTGGATCGAGTTTGGGCCGATGCCAGAGGGTGGAGCGGGCGTACGGCGGAGGCGGAGCTTCATCGGCGGCCTCCCCAGCTGATCACTTCGTCGGGGTGGGCGAGCGAGTCCGCAGGCAGGGGCGGGGCCATCGGATCGAAGCAGGAGGCCAGCAGCGCGCTGACGGCCGCGCCGTCCAGCGGGCGTACGGTGAGCCCGCACGCGCCCAGGAGCCGGGCCGCCTCGGCCAGGCGGCGGTAGGCGCGAGCCGCGGCCGCGGTCGTGCCGTTGGCGCCGACGGCGGGTTCACGAATCACCAGCAGGACCTGCCGCCGCAGCAGTTCGTGACGGGTGGCCAGATCCGTCAGAAACATGGCGTGCTCGCGGGCGGCATGAGCCAGTGCCGGGTGCGGGAGCAGGGGGATGCGCTCCTCGAGAGCGCCAATCGTCGTGGCGAGGTCGACGCGCTCGGCGCGGACCAGGATCTGCACTCGCTCGGACAGCGAGTTCAGCCAGCGTCCGAAGGCGGCTACCAGGCCGTCCTGCTCGTCCGGGGTCCGCAGGGCGAAGCTGACGGTGGAGACCTCGGCGATCGCGACGATTCCGTCCGGCCCGAGGTCGATCAGGCCGTCCTCCCCCACTCCGCGCGCCGGCAATTTGAGCGGTGCCGGGACAGGGCCTCGACTGGCCGCGATCCAAGCGGGCGCGGGTGCGACCACGTCGGGCGTCGAGACCAGGCGCTTCGCGGACCAGCGGTATCGGAGGGCGGCGAGGAGGAACCGGTCGAGGCTGACACCGTCATGCGTGGCGACGCCCAGCAGGATTCCCAGCACCGCCACGAGCAAGGTGATCGCCGCGAATACGGCGAGGGGAAGTCGCTCACCGAGCGTCGTATAGACGAGGTAGAGCGTCGCACCGGTGACGGCGAGGATGGCCACCTGCCGAGCGGTGAACCCCCAGACGATCCGGTCGGGCTGTTCCACATCGGCGGGGATGCGGACGACTTCGCTCCAGCTCATCGTCCATCACTCCCTCGCTGCCAGCGCGTACGGCGGCGAGGCGGAGGTGGCGGCTTACGTCGTCCGGGGTTCTCGGGCCAGTCCACGGAGCCCGGGATGGGAGCGTTCGGCGGCACGATCGGCTGCACCGGTCGTTTCGGTGCCGCCGGAGGGACGACCGTCTGGCGTGGGGGAGGCGGCGAGCTGGTTCCCGCGCTCCGCAGCCAGTACATCTGGCTGAGCCCGGCGGGCCCGGCGGCGTAGTAGTTCTCGCGCGGGTAGCCGAAGACGGGAGTGGACGGCGGAACCGGGCGCGAGGGCGTAGGCGTCGGGCGGTACTTCCCTTGGACCGGCGGGGCACTGGGGGCGTGCTTGGCGACCGCAGGCTGCCAGCTGGCCGGGTTGACCGGACGGCGAGCGGCGACGGGAGCGTGCTTTGCCGGTCCGGCACCTCCGCGCGCTGCGGCAGCGGCAGTTGCCGCAGTGGCAGCGGACGCGGCAACCGTACCGGCAGGGCCTGCCGCCAGGGCGGGCAGGGCATGCCTGACCATTGCCGTGTTCACCGCGCGCTTGGCCGCACCGACCCTGGAACCCTTCTTGAGGTGCAGGGCGCTGAGAAGCGGACTGGTGACCTTGTACGCCAGGGCGTACTTGACGATGCGCACCACACCGAGACCGCGGCCGCCGGGCAGGAACATCACCCGTGAGACCCAGGTGGGGATGCGTACCAGGACGATCAACAGGACGAGGGCGAGGAGCAGGTTGTAGAGCGGGCCCCGGCCGGTCAGCCCCATGACCTCACGGCCGTCCTGGTTAAAGAAGACCCGTACGGCCGTGACGAGCGTGAGCGACTGGCAGATCTGGATGAGCAGCAGCCCGGTGAAGACCCGCCACCACAGTCGCGCCAGGCCGTCCGTCTGAGGCAGGGCATGGCAGGCGAGGGCCAGCGGAGCCGCGACCACCAGCAAGGTGGTCAGGGCCACTCGGAGCACGAAGGTGATGAGCAACACCACGAGCAGCACCACGGCCACCAGGGCGAGCAGGATGTAGAAGATCGGCGATGCGTCGGGCAGCAGGACGAGGAGGCGGATCGCGTTGGCCGCTCGGCGCGCGTCGAAGCCCTGGCCGAGCAGCGCCTGGGCGATCGCGTTGCCGAGATCGATGGCCTTGCTGGTCAGCAGGAAGCTGGCGTTGGCGGCCAGGAAGGCCACGACGAGCCGGGGCAGGATCTCCTTGATCGCATACCTGGTCTGGACGGTCTCGTAGCTCATGGCCAGGATCCCGCCGACGGTGGCGAACAGGATGAAGGATCCGTTCGCGATGACCAGGGTGACGTGCCACAGGTCCTCGATCCGTGTCTGACCGTCGATGCTCGGCGTGGCCAGTAGCGTGGCGGCCAGGGCGTCCAGCAGCGGCTTGATCGCGGACCCGACGAGCTCGGTGAACCAGGTGTTTATCTGGTTGGTGATCCAGTCGCCGATGCCGAAGCTGATCCCGGTGTTGCCGCTCGGGAGCGGTGGCAGTTCGACCACCGGTGTTGGAGTGGGCGAGGGATTAGTCCACAGGGTGTGGATAAGAATCTCGATTGTCATCGCCGTCACCCGCCGACGACGTGCTTGAGCACGTTGACGAACAGCGGTGCCAGCACGGCCAGGGCGTAACCGAGGGCCGCGGCCTTGAAAGCGACCTTGGCTTTCTGGACCTCGCTGGGATCGCCGCCGGCGACCAGGTAGCGCAGGCCACCGATGGTGAACATCAGCGTCGCCAGCGTGGCGAGCAGCCCGACGATCCAGTTCCGCAGGTTGGTGAAGACCTGGTCGAGCTGGTCCGGCCGGGTCGGCGGAGCAGCGGCGTGCATCATGGCAGTCGCGTTGCCGCCGTCGGCCAGGGCCGCGGCAACGAGGACGGAAACGATTGCCGCCGCTATGCCGACGACGAGCAGGACACGAACGACATGCCGCCGCGGTTTCCGCAATGTCGGCAGGTGAGGGATCCGCGCGGAGCCGGTGAGGCTGCCCCAGCCTCCTTTCCTCGTGGTGGTGTCGGGTTGCGTATCCGAGCTCCGGCTCCGCGCGGAAGTCATGGGGACGTCCTCCTCCACCTCTCTAGGAGGGGTGGAGGAGATCGTTGGGGACGTGGCCGCCTCGACTTCGCCGCTCAGGACGGCTTCGACGAGGATCGGTTCGCAGCGCTGGCGGCGCTTCTTGGCGGCCTCGATGGTCAGACCGAGCTGCCGGGCGGCGTCGGCCAGGGTGCGCTTCTCCAGGCGGGTCATGCCGATCAGTTCGGCGTCGACCTCACTGATGACGCCCTTGGCGACGGCGTCCAGGAGGACGAGGTCCGGGTGTCCCCAGGGGACGGGAGGGGGTGACGATTCCTGAAGCGGAAAGCGCCGGGCCGCTCCCGCCTCCGCGTTCTCCCGGGCACGCTCGCCGGCCCGCTTGGCCGCGGCGCACATCCGCGGAAAGACGCTTGGGGTGTCGAGGTCGGCCGTACGGATCGCCTCGATGAACGCGGTCAGGACCTCGGTGTCGATGTCTTCCAGGTCTCCGGCAACGTAGCCGCGGCAGATCCTGCCGCTGATGCCGCGCAGTGCCGGTATGGCAACGCCGACGGCACTCACCATCCACTGCGGCCCGTTCTGCCGGGCCCGGGTCACGAGCAACCGCCAGACCGCGTCGCGGGCGGCGTTTGAGCAGGAGGGGTGGATCAGCACATCCC
>NZ_VIRM01000110.1 GCF_006874475.1 Microbispora hainanensis | reverse complement strand
CTACAACCAGAAGATCGGCGCCGGCACGTTCGTGTTCGGCTACCCGAGCGGCTCGCACCCGGACGGCAACCACGCCTTCTCCGGCAAGACCCTCAAGTGGTCGTACGGCAAGACCTTCAAGGCCAGCTCCCCCACCATCAAGGCGCAGGAGCTCATCGGCATCAAGTCGTCGTTCACCGGCGAGGGCGCGCTGGGCTCGGCGTGGCTGTACCGCTACAGCAGCACCAAGCGGCTCGGCTACCTGAACGGCGTGACCATCGGCGTCGCCGACCGCGACGGCAACCAGCGCTACGACACCAGCGTCTCCCCGTACTTCGACGGTGAGACCTACGGCGTGTACAAGGTCGCCGCGAAGAACTGGTCCGGCAAGATCGTCTGATCTGCCACCGCTGCACGCGAAGGGGCCCGGCAGCGCGCCGGGCCCCTTTTCGTTCTCTCGCGTACCGGCGGCGGCTTACCGCCCTTCGAGGCGCTCCGCCACCGCCATCCACTCGATCTCGGCCGACTCCTTCTGCGCGGCGATCTCCCGCAGCTCGGCGTCGAGCCTGCCCAGGCGTTCGAAGTCGCTCGCCGCCTCGGCCATCTCGGCGTGCAGCTTCGCCTCACGCTCGCCGAACTTGTCGATCTGCCGTTCCAGCCGGTTGAGCTCCTTCTGCAGCTCCCGCAGCTCCTTGGCGGACAGCCCGCCCGCCGGCGCCGGCTCTTCGTCGCGGGCGGCCCGCTCGGGAGCACCCGTGGCAGCGGCAGTGACAGCGGCCGCCCGGGCCGACAACGCGGCGCCCGCCGCGCGGCGTTCCAGGTATTCGTCCACGCCGCCGGGCAGCATCGACAGCCTGCCGTCTCCGAGGAGCGCGACGCAGCGGTCCGCCACCCGCTCCAGGAAGTAGCGGTCGTGGCTCACCACCACCAGCGTGCCGGGCCAGCCGTCGAGGAGGTCCTCCAGCTCGGTGAGCGTCTCGATGTCGAGGTCGTTGGTCGGCTCGTCGAGCAGCAGCACGTTGGGCTCGTTCATGATCAGCCGGAGGAACTGCAATCGCCGCCGCTCGCCGCCCGACAGGTCGCCGACGACCTTCCACTGGGCCTCGCCCCGGAAGCCGAGGCGTTCGAGCAGCTGGGAGGCCGACCACTCCTTCTTGCCCACCTGGACGTACTTGCGGATCTCCTCGACCGTCTCCAGCACCCGCCGCGTGGGATCCAGCTCGGCGAGCTCCTGCGACAGGTGGGCGAGCCGCACGGTCTTGCCGCGCACGATGCGGCCGGAGTCGGCCTCGACCGTGCCGGACAGCAGGCGCAGCACCGACGACTTGCCCGAGCCGTTCACGCCGATCAGGCCGATCCGGTCTCCCGGCCCGAACTGATAGGTGCAGTGGTCGAGCACCAGGGGACCCGCATCGGGGCCGCCCGCGTGGAGCGTCACGTCCTCCAGGTCCACGACGGTCTTGCCGAGCCGGGCCGAGGCGAAGCTCAGCAGCTCGACGGTCTCCCGCGGAGGCGGCTCGTTCGCGATCAGCGCCTCGGCGGCGTTGATGCGGAACTTGGGCTTGGAGGTCCGGGCCGGCGGGCCGCGCCGCAGCCAGGCGATCTCCTTGCGCATGAGGTTCTGCCGGCGCTCCTCCGCGGCCTGCGCGATCCGCGCCCGCTCGGCCTTGGCCAGCACGTACGCCGCGTAACCGCCCTCGTATCGCTCGACCGAGCCGTCGACGACCTCCCACGTTCGGGTGGAGACGGCGTCGAGGAACCACCGGTCGTGGGTGACGACGAGCAGCGCCGACTTGCGCTGGACGAGATGCCCGGCGAGCCAGGCGATGGCCTCGATGTCGAGGTGGTTCGTGGGCTCGTCGAGAATCAGCAGATCGTGCTCCTCGACCAGCAGCCGCGCCAGGGCCGTACGGCGGCGTTCCCCGCCCGACAGCGCGCCCGCGGGGGACGCGAGATCGATGTCGGAGAGCAGATTGGCGAGGATCTCCCTGATCGCGGCGTCGCCGGCCCACTCGTGCTCGGCCCGGCCGCCCAGGACGATGTCCTTCACGGCGGCGTCCGGGTCGAACTGGTCGCGCTGGGCGAGCGCGCCGACGCGCAGCCCGCGCGTGTGGGTGACCCGTCCGCTGTCGGGCTTCAGCGTTCCGGCGATGATCGAGATGAGCGTGGTCTTGCCGCCGCCGTTGCGGCCGACGACGCCGATCCGGTCGCCTTCCTCCAGCCCGAGAGAGACGTCGGCGAGCAGGGGCTTTGGCCCGAAGGCGTGGGAGACGGACTCCAGATTGACCAGATTCATCGCCCGTAAAGCTTATCCGGCCACGGTGGCCCCGGGGACGGGCCCGTGGGCGGTGACGACCGACCTGCAGCCGTCCACGTCCTTGAGCAGGGCGGCCAGCTCGTGCGCATGCCCGGCGGACTCGGCCAGGAAGGCGCAGGTGGGGCCGGATCCGGAGACGATCGCGCCGAGCGCGCCGTGCGCACGGCCGGCGGCGAGCGTGTCCGCGAGCGAGGGACGCAGCGCCAGCGCGGCGGGCTGCAGGTCGTTGGACAACGCCTGCCCGAGCGCCCTCGCGTCGCCCTCGCGCAGGGCGGCGAGCAGGGCCTCGCTCACCGCGGGCGTGGGGGCGGCCACTCCCGCCTCCTCGCGCAGCCGGTCGCACTCGCCGTACACCCGGGGCGTGGACAGGCCGCCGTCGGCGAGCGCGAAGACCCAGTGGAAGACCCCGGCGGTCTCCAGAGGGGCGAGCCGCTCGCCGCGTCCGGTGCCCACGGCGGTGTCGCCGAGCAGCGCGAACGGCACGTCGCTGCCGATGTCGGCGGCGATCTCCATCAGGTCCTCGACCGGCAGGCCGAGGCCCCACAGCTCGTTGCAGGCCACCAGCGCCGCGGCGGCGTCGGCGCTGCCGCCGGCCATGCCGCCCGCCACGGGGATCGACTTGCGGATCAGCAGATCGGCGCGGTAGGAACGGCCCGCGCGGTCGGCCAGCGCCCTGGCGGCCCGTACGGCGAGGTTGTCGTCGCTCACCGGGACCTCTCCCGTGAGGTCTCCCTCGACCCTGACCCTGAGCGGGGCGGCGGAGCCATCCCCGTCGAGCGGCTCGGCGGCGGTGACCTCGTCGAACAGCGAGACCGCGTGGAAGACGTTCACCAGGTCGTGATAGCCGTCCTGGCGCAGCGGTCCGACCGCGAGCTGGAGATTGACCTTCGCCGGCACGCGCACCGTGATCGCGCTCATCGCCCGCCCTACCGCCTTGTGTCGCCGCGCCTGGACTGCCTGGACATGGGACCCGAGCTTAGCGTCACCCGCACCCCCGCAGATCCGCGCCCGACACGGGGTCCGAGCAGCGGAAAGGGGCCCGGCGGGATGCCGGGCCCCTTCGCGTGCAGCGGTGACCGATCAGACGATCTTGCCGGACCAGTTCTTCGCGGCGGTCTTGTAGACGTCCAGGGTCTCACCGTCGAAGTACGGCGAAACGCTGGTGTCGATGCGCTTGTTGCCGTCGGTGTCGGAGACCGCGATGGTCACACCGTTCAGGTAACCAAGCCGCTTGGTGCTGCTGTAGCGGTAGAGCCAGGACGAACCGATGGCGCCCTCACCGGTGAAGGAGGACTTGATGCCGATCAGCTCCTCGGCCTTCATCGACGGCGCGGCCGCCTTGAAGGTCTTGCCGTACGACCACTTGAGGGTCTTGCCGGAGAAGGCGTAGTTGCCGTCCGGGTGCGAGCCGCTCGGGTAGCCGAACACGAACGTGCCGCTGCCGATCTTCTGGTTGTAC
>NZ_VIRM01000011.1 GCF_006874475.1 Microbispora hainanensis | reverse complement strand
GAGCGAGCGGACCACGGGCTCGCGCCAGGGACCCCGGTAGGTGCAACGGGAGACCCAGTCGCGCCACTCGCCGACCGTCAGGCCGAGCTCGCGCAGGGGGTCGATGACCCCGGGCTGCGGCCGGTGGGAGGGGTGCCAGGTGAACACGAACGGCACCCACTCGCCGGCGGCGACGGTGAACGTCGCCTGATGCCGGTAGTCGCCGCCCTGCAAGGAGATGGGGGAGTGCACCCAGACCGAGTCGGGGCCGCCGATGGCGTGCAGGTGACCGCCGATCCGGCGGGCCCACGGCACGATCCGGCCGTAGTCGAAGCGGATGCGGATCTCGGTCGTCATCTCCACGGTGCCCGACAGGCCCTCCACGATCCGCACGAGATCGGGATTGCCCGAGCGAGGCGGCATGAAGTCGACCACCTTGACCGCGCCCGTGGGCGTCTCCCAGACGGTCTCCAGGATGAGCGTGTCCTCGAGGTAAGCCCGGCGGGTGGCCCGGTCGCGTCCTGCGGCGGCCACCCGCCAGAAGCCGTTGGACTCGTCGCCGAGCAGCCGGGCGAAGCAGGAGGGGGAGTCGAACCGTGGCAGGCACAGCCAGTCGACCGAGCCGTCCATGCCGACGAGGGCGGCCGACTCGGTGTCCCCGATCATGGCGTAGTCCTCGATGAGCACGCGCTCACCTCCCGGCGACCGGGCCTTCCCGGAGCGCTCGCCGCATCATGACGGCTTCGTACCCGGTGGCCGGGCGGTGTCCCCGGAGGGGGCCCACAGCTTCATGAAGACCTGCGTCACCGGGCCGATCGTCACCGCGAACACCACCGTGCCGATCCCGACGGTGCCGCCCAGCAGCCAGCCGACGGCGAGCACGCTGATCTCGACGATCGTGCGGGCCGCCCGGATCGACAGGCCGAGCCGGTTGAGGCCCGTCATCAGGCCGTCGCGCGGTCCAGGGCCGAAGCCCGCGTGGATGTAGAGCCCGGAGGCGGCGGCGATGGCGACGATGCCGCCCAGCAGGAAGGCCCACTGGACCGGCCAGGCCGCGGGCGCGGGCACCACCGCCATCACCCCGTCGGCGCTGGTGCCGACCACCAGGACGTTGCTGATCGTGCCGAGGCCGGGCCGCTGCTTCAGGGGGATCCACAGCAGCAGCACCAGCGCGCCCACCAGGTTGATCCACAGGCCGATCGACCATCCGGTGCGCACCGACAGGCCCTGGTGGAAGACCTCCCAGGGGTCGAGGCCCAGCCCGGACCTGACGAGCAGGGCGATCCCGGCGCCGTACAACGCCAGGCCGATATAGAGGCGGATGAGCCGCAATGGGAGCGAACGGGGGCGAGGGAGGGACAGTTCGGTCATAGTCGGCCCATCGTGCAGTCCGGTGGGGTTGCGAGAAAAGGGCCAATCAGAGAAATTGGCCTGCATGGATCGGCACCTCAGCGCTCCCCAGCTCGCCCGGCTCGTCCTCGGCACCACGGAAAAGGCCACGGGGAAGGGCGCGGCAGACACATCGGAGACCCGGCCCTACTACCGGGCGCTCGCGGAGGCCGTACGCGGCCTGGTCCTCGACGGGAGGCTCGCCGTGGGAGTGCGCCTGCCGGCCGAACGGCACCTGGCCGAGGCCCTCGGCGTCAGCCGCACCACCGTGACCGCGGCGTACGACCGGCTGCGCGAGCAGGGCTACCTGGAGAGCAGGCAGGGGTCCGGCAGCCGTGCGGCCCTGCCCGACGCGGGCGCGCTCGGCACCGACAACCCGTGGCTGGCGTCCGAGGACGACGGGCTGCTGCCGCTGCACGCGGCCGCGCCCCCGGCGAGCGGCCTGCTCGGCGAGGCCATCGAGGAGGCGGGCCGGGCCTACCACCGGTACGCGCTGGGCATGGGCTACCACCCGGCCGGGCTCGCGCCGCTCCGCGAGGCGATCGCCCGCAGGTACGGCGAGCGGGGGCTGCCCACCCGGCCCGAGCAGATCCTCGTCACGGCCGGGGCCCAGCAGGCCATCCACCTGCTGATGGCGGCGTTCGCCGGGAGGGGCGACCCGGTGCTGGTCGAGTCGCCGACCTACCCGCACGCGATCGACGCGGCCCGGATGCGGGGGGCCCGCCTGGTGCCGGTCGGCGTGCAGGAGGACGGCTGGCACCTCGACCTGGTGACGGGCACGATGCGGCAGACGGCGGCGCGTCTGGCCTACGTCATCCCCGACTTCCAGAACCCGACCGGCCACCTGATGGCCGACGCCGCCCGCGCCGAGCTGGTGGAGGCGGCCCGGCGGCACGGCGTCACGCTGATCGCCGACGAGAGCTGGGCCGAGATCGTGCTGGACGAGACGGCGCGTGCGGCGCCGCTGGCCGCGTTCGACACCGACGGCCGGGTGATCAGCGTGGGCTCGGCATCGAAGCTGTGGTGGGGCGGCCTGCGGGTCGGCTGGATCAGGGCGGGCGCCGCGACCGTCCGCCGCCTGGCCGTGCTGCGGGCCGCCGTGGACATCGCGGGCGCGGTCTTCGAGCAGCTCGTGGTCACGTGCCTGTTCGAGCGGATCGAGGAGGCGCGCGCCGAGCGCCGTCGTGGGCTCGGCGCGTCGTGTGCGGCGCTCGCCGCGGTGCTGCGGGAGGAACTGCCGGGCTGGGCGTTCACCACGCCGCGCGGCGGCGGCTCGCTGTGGGTGCGGCTCGACGGGCCGGTGGCGAGCTCGGTCGCCGAGGCCGCCGCCGCCCGTGGCGTACGCCTGGCTCCTGGCCCGTGGTTCGGCGTGGACGGCACGCTGGAGCGCTACCTGCGGCTGCCGTTCACCCAGCCGCCGGCGGTGATGGAGGAGGCGGTGCGCCGCATCGCCCGCGACCCCGCCCGCTATCGCCCGCGGGAGCCGCTCATGCCGGCCCTGTGAGCCCCGGCTCGGCGTGGGCATGAGCGTCGGCTCGGCGTGGGCATGAGCGTCAGCTCGGCGCGGGCACGGACGGCACGTGGTGCTCGGCCATCAGCACGCGGAGCCTGCGGACGAACAGCAGCATGACGAGCCCCGCCGCGATCGCGGCGAGCGCGAGGGCGAGGTAATAGACGGGCATCGGCACGACCCTGGTCAGCCGGTAGGCCTGGCCGCCGACCGAGTCGCCGAGGGCCATCGAGAGGAACCACAGGCCCATGAGCTGGTTCTCGAACGCCCGGGGGGCGAGCTTGTTGGTGACCGACAGCCCGGCCGGGCTCAGGAACAGCTCGCCGACGGTCTGGATGAGGTAGACCGACAGCAGCCACATGACCGAGACCTTCACCCCGCCGGAGGCGATGCCGGACGCGACCGACATGACGACGAAGCTCAGCCCGACGAGCACCAGACCGACCGCGAACTTCAGCGGCGTGCTGATCCGGGTGCCCGCCTTGAGGAACATCTCGGCGAAGAGGGGGGCGACGAGGATGATCACCAGCGAGTTGATGTTGCCCACCCAGCCCGGCGGGATCGTGAAGCCGAGCACGTCCAGGTCGGTGTCGTTCTTCGCGAACAGCAGCAGGGCGCTGCCGGCCTGGTCGTAGACGAGCCAGAAGATCGCGGCGGCCAGGAACAGCCACACGTACGCGAACAGGCCCTTCCGTTCCTCCGCGGTGACCTCGTGCGAGGAGAACAGGAAGACGAAGTACGCGACCGGCACGGCCGCCGTGACGACCGTGAGCACGAGGGCGAACCGGTCCACGGTGAGCGTGCCGCTGAGCGCCCACAGGGTCAGCGCGCCCGCGCCGACGGCGAGCGCGACGCTCGCCACGACCTTGAAGCGGCGCTCCTCGTCCGGCGTCAGGCGGTGGTCCGGCTCCTCGCCCGCGCCGCGGAGCGTGGCCCGGCCCCGGACGTACTGCGCCAGGCCGAAGGCCATGCCGAGGGCCGCCGCGCCGAAGGCGAGGTGCCAGCGGCCGCCCGTCTGCAGCCAGGGCACGACCATGATGCCGATGAAGGCGCCCAGGTTGATGCCCATGTAGAAGATCGTGTAGCCGGAGTCGCGCCGGGCGTCGTCCTCGTGCCGATAGAGCTCGCCCACCAGCGCCGACATGTTCGGCTTGAGCAGTCCGCTGCCCAGCGCGATCAGCACGAGGCCGAGCCAGACGAACCCGCCGCCCATGGGCATCGCCATGCTGACGTGGCCGCCCATGATGACCAGGGCGCCGCACAGCACGGTCCTGCGCGCCCCGAGCAGCCGGTCGCCGAGCCAGCCCCCCGCGATGGCGAGCAGGTAGACCGAGGCGATGTAGACGCCGTAGATGCCGACGGCGGTCGTCTCCGGCAGGCCCATGCCGCCGCGCGTGACGGGCGCGGTCAGGAACAGCACGAGGATGGCGCGCATGCCGTAGTAGCTGAACCGCTCCCACATCTCGGTGCCGAACAGCGTGGCCAGCCCCCGCGGATGGCCGAAGAACGTCCGCTCGACTTCCGGCGGACCCGATCTACCGGATGCCATGTGAACCCCCGATCACACTCCGTCTTGTGTACCTTACCTGCCTTTATGTGTTATTTGTCCGATTATGGGGGCCGCGTATAGCACAGCCCGCCGTGCTTCTCCTCGCGGGGGTCTTGTCCACGGTGATCCCGTGTGGTGCGATGCATGCCACGCGTGCGGAATACCCGTTGGGAGGCGCGATGTCCGGCGTACTTGAGGAGCGGGCCGCGATCGAGCAGGAGATCGCCGGCAGGACGGTATGCGAGCAGCTCAGGTGGGCCGCGCAGGAGCATCCGGACGCGCCCGCCTACTCCGATCCAACGGGCGACGGCTGGACGACGCTGACCTACGCCGAGGCGCGCGAGAGGGTGCTGCAGATCGCCGCCGGCTACGCCGCGCTCGGCCTGCGGCCGGGCGACTCCGTCGCGCTGATGCTGGTCAACCGCAGCGAGCACGTGCTCGCCGATCTCGGGGCCGTCCACGCGGGTGGTGTCCCCTGCTCGATCTACGCGACCTTCGCCCCCGAGCAGGTCGCGTACGTCGGCCGCGACGTCGGGGCGCGGATCGCGGTGCTCGGCGGCCCGGCCGACCTGGCCCGCTGGGAGCCGGTGCTCGGCGAGCTGCCCGCGCTCACGAGGATCGTCATGCTGGAGGGCGCCCCCGACGGCGACGAGCGCTTTCTGAGCTGGGAGGCGTTCCTGAGGCTCGGCGCCGACGCGCTGGCGGCCGACCCGGCCGCGGTGGAGGCCCGCTGGCAGGCGGTGACCCCGGAGGACACGCTGACCGTCCTCTACACCTCGGGGACGACGGGCAACCCCAAGGGCGTCCCGCTGACGCACACGAACGTGCTGTTCGAGCTCGTCGCGACCCAGCGCATGATCGACCTGCCCATGCGCAGCACGCAGATCTCCTACCTCACCTACGCCCACATCGCCGAGCGGGTGCTCAGCCTCTATCTGCCGCTGGTCAAGGTCAACCACGTCCACTTCTGCACGGACCTGGCGAACCTCGGCGCCACGCTCGGCCAGGTGCACCCGGTGCTGTTCTTCGGCGTCCCCCGCGTCTGGGAGAAGATGACGGCCCGGCTGCAGGCCATGCTGGCCACCCAGCCGCCCGAGCAGCAGGAGAACGTGCGGGCCGCGATGGCCGCCGGGCTCGCGTACGTCGAGGGGCAGCAGCACGGCCACACGGTCACGCCCGAGGTGCGCGAGGCGTACGAGCGGGCCGACGCCGCGCTGCTGTCGATCGTCCGCGCCCTGATCGGGCTCGACCAGGCCCGCTGGTGCGCGACCGCCGCCGCGCCGATGCCGGAAGAGGTGCAGCGGTTCTTCGCCGGCCTCGGCCTCAAGGTCATCGACGTGTACGGCATGACCGAGACGACCGGAGCATTCACCGGCAACACGCCGGAGGTCTTCAAGCTCGGCACGGTGGGCCGGGCCGAGCCGGGCGTGGAGGTGCGGATCGCCGAGGACGGCGAGATCCTCACCCGCAGCCCGCTCAACACCCGGGGCTATCTCGGCCTGCCGGAGGCGACCGCCGAGCTTCTCGACGACGACGGCTGGCTGCACACCGGCGACGTCGGGTCGATCGACGAGGACGGCTTCGTCCGCATCGTCGACCGCAAGAAGGAGCTGTTCATCACCTCCGGCGGGGAGAACGTCTCCCCGGCCGCCATCGAGGGCCACCTGAAGGAGCACCCGCTCATCGGCCAGGCGCTCGCGTACGGCGACCGCAGGCCCTACCCCGTGGCGATCCTCACCCTGGACGGCGAGGTGGCGCCCGAGTGGGCGCGGGCGCGCGGCATCGGCTTCGACTCCCTGGCCGGCCTCGCCGCGCATCCGGACGTGCTCAAGGAGGTCGAGGCGGCGGTCGAGGCCGCCAACCACAAGCTCGCCCGGGTGCAGCAGGTCAAGCGGTGGCGGCTGCTGCCCGTCGAGTGGACGGCCGAGACCGCGGAGCTCACCCCCAGCCTCAAGCTCAAGCGCCGGGTCGTCCACGCCCGGTATGCCGAGGTGATCGAGGAGCTGTACACGACCGGCTGATCACGAGGCGGGTGGCCGATCTACCGGGCCCACTGACCGGACCCATTTTTTACCGGGCCGGGAGTGTGTCGGGGGCGGGACGGCCCGCGGGCATGCGTACGGTCACGGGGCATGATGAGACCTCTGCTCGCGACGCTGGTCCTCGCGACCGCGACGACGGCGGCGGCCGCCGCGCCGGCCCCCGCCTCCGGCGACCTGGCCATCCGCTCGATCGTGGTGCGCCCGTCCGACCCCGTGGTCGGCCCGAGCGGGTCGGTGCGGCTGGTCGTCGACGTGGTCGCACGCGGCGCGGACCGCGTCTCCGTCGTCCTTGAGCCCGGCCGCGCCCCCTCGGGAGGCGACGATCCCGGCCAGGAGCCCGAGCCGGACGTCACCCCCTCGCCGCCGTCGGGCGACGCCGTTCCGGTGCCGCCCGCCTCTCCGGACCCGATGGTCCCCCCGGGCACCGCCGTGCCCCCCGCCGTGCCCCCCGCCGTGCCCCCCGGTGTGCCCGGGACCGTGCCCGCCGCTGCGCCCCTGCCGGGCCTGGGCGGGCTGGCGTCCGCCCTGGTGCCCAGGGTGACGGGCGCGTCGCGCGACGGCCGGCCGGCCCGGCGGATCTCGTCCGGCGAGTGGGAGACCTGGCGGTTCCTCCCCGACAAGGCCCTGTCGCGGTGGTATCCGAGCGGCCCCTGGACGGTCACCGCGACCGCGGTGAACGCGCGGGGCGAACAGGTGGTCGCCTACGCGGGCTTCAACCTGCGCAGGGAGACCGAGATCGAGGGGCTCAAGGTGGCTCGCGAGGGGAACGGCGTGCGCGTCACCGGGACGCTGCTGCGGGTGGGCCCCGGCGGGAAGGTCGACTACCGGCCCTTCGCCGGGCAGCGGGTCAGGATCCGGTTCCGTCCCGAAGGGTCGTCCCGCTGGAAGACCGTCGGGGAGGCGGTCACCCGCAAGGACGGCTGGTTCACCGCGAAGGTCCGTGCGGACGGCGAGGGCGCCTGGCGTGCCGAGTACGCGGGCACGTCCCGGTACGCCGCCGAAGCCAGCGCGCAACGAGAGGCATGAACAGCCTCACGTACCACAAAAAGTATAAAGCAGGCGTAATGGACGTTATGATTTTGTAATCACTTTTCCGGGGATGTACCGCAACTTTTCTCGCCCTTGTGACGTCTATGACGGTGGCGTACCCCAAATCGGGGGTGCGTTCCTGAACGGGGAGAGGAATTACCCTCATGGTGAAACGAGCTGCTACCACCCTGGTAGCGGTCGCCATGGGCGCCACGGCGCTCGCGACTGCGCCCGCGTACGCGGCCACTGTCGCGCCCACGCCGACGCCCACGCCGAGCCCCTCCGCTGGGGACACCTTCCACAAGCCGCACAAGCCGGACTTCCACAAGCCCGACTTCCACAAGCCGTACACGCCCGACCCGCGCATCGTGTCGGTCGACGTCAGCCCGAACGTGGTCGTGGTGAGCAAGGGCCGGTCCGCCCAGGTCACCGCCCGGGTCACGACCAAGGACGTCCAGAGCGTGGACATCGACCTGTGGGGTCCGCGGGGTGGTCACGGCGACCACGGCGGCAACCACTGGTTCGGCAAGCAGAAGAGCGGTCACAACGGTCCGAAGTTCGACCAGACCTCGCGGTCGTGGAGCTTCGACTGGAACGACCGCGCCGGCACCTACAAGGTGCACGTCGTGGCCGTCGGCCTCGACGGCAAGAGGTACACCACCGACCGCAGCTTCACGGTGAAGCGCAAGGAGTGGCACGCGCCGCGTCCGACGGGTCCCAAGGCGACCCGCATCGCCGGCTTCGACGCCACCCCCGAGCCGGTCCGCAAGGGCCGTGCGCTGACCCTCAAGGGCACGCTGCAGGTCGCGCAGTGCTGGGGTGACTGGTACTACGACGGGTGGGACGACTTCTCCGGCCGCCGTGGCGGCGACCGCTTCTGCTCCGACAGCCACAACTACTGGAACAGCTGGCGCTGGCTGGGCTCGCAGAGCGTGAAGGTCTACTTCCAGTCCTCCGGCTCCCACAAGTGGCAGTACGTCGACACCATCAAGACCGACGGTGACGGCGACTTCGCCACCAAGGTCCGCGCCTTCCGGTCCGGCACCTGGGCGGTGCGCTTCGACGGCAACCGCGGGCTCAAGGGTTCCCAGGCGACCGACTACGTGAAGGTCGTGCGCCACTAGAAACCCGACCGCGACGCCCGGCTCCCGCGCAGGGGGCCGGGCGTCGGTTTTTCTCTGACGCGCTTCCTGATTAAAGGTGACAGTTCGGGTAGAGAGGTCCCGGCGTGCGCGCGGAACCCTCATAGTGAGTGAAGCGCCGCGGTCACCAACGGCGAGCGGCCGCTCGCACCGCGTGTAGGGGGGTCTGGTTTGATCCGACTGATGCTCGCCGAGGACATGCACCTCATCCGCAAGGCGCTGGTCGCCCTGCTGTCGAGCGAGGACGACCTCGAGGTGGTGGCCGAGGCGGACAAGGGCGAGGACATCGTCAGGCTCGGCTGCCTGCGGCGCCCCGACGTCGCGGTGCTCGACATCGGGATGCCCGGTGTCGACGGCATCACCGCGGCGGCCGAACTGCACCGCCGGTTGCCCTCCTGCAAGAGCGTCGTCCTCACGGGGCTCGGGACGCCCATGGCGCTGCGCAAGGCGCTGGACGCCGGCGTGCGCGGCTTCGTCGTGAAGGACGCCTCGCCGGGCCACCTGGTGGACTGCATCCGCCGCGTGTCGAAAGGGGAACGGGTCATCGACCCCGAGCTCGCGGTGGCCGCGCTCGACGCCGACAGCAACCCGCTGACCGCCCGAGAGCTCGACGTCCTGGAGAGCGCGGCCGGGGGCGCCACCGTGGGCGAGATCGCCGACCGCCTGTCGCTGTCGCGGGGCACGGTCCGCAACTACCTGTCCCGCATCCTCACGAAGGTCGGCGCCCGCTCACGCGTCGAGGCGATCCAGATCGCCTCCGAATGCGGCTGGCTGTGGCCCGCGCCCGGCCGTGACCTCGGCATCCTGCGCTACCGCCCCCGCCGGTAGCCTCCCCGGGCCCTCCCAATGGCCCACCAGGTCGGCGTACAGCGGCGAGGAGGCCACCATCTCCTCGTGCGTGCCGAGCCGGACGCGCGTGCCGTCCATGACCAGCACCCGCCGGGCCCGCAGGGCCGAGGAGATCCGGTGCGCCACGACGATCACCGTGCCCCCGCGCGCCGCGAAGGCCGCCTCCGCCCGGGCCTCCGCGGCCGGATCGAGATGGCAGGTCGCCTCGTCGAGCACGACCAGCCGGGCGGGGGACAGGTAGGTCCTGGCCAGCGCGACGAGCTGCCGCTCGCCCGCGGACAGCTCGGCCGGGTCGAGCGGGCCGCCCGCGGTGCGCCGCGCGAGCTCCGTCAGCCCGAACGCCGCCACCGCCTCGTCCACCCGCTCGGGAGGCGTCCCCGGCGCGAGGTACGTCAGGTTCTCCGCCAGGGTGCCGGGGAAGACGTACGCCTCCTGGGGGATCAGCGCGCGGGCGGCCGGGCTGACCCGCGCGGCCGGGACGCCGCCGACGAGGACCTCGCCGTCGTCCGGGGTCAGCAGGCCGGCGACGAGCGCGGCCAGCGTCGACTTGCCGATCCCGCTCGGGCCGACGACGGCCAGGTGGTCGCCCTCGGGCACGTCGAGATCCAGGCCGTCGATCACCGGCTCGGGGGCCTTGTGCCCCGGGACGCCGTAGGCGAAGCGCACGCCGCGCAGCTCCAGCCGGACCCCGCCGGGCTCCCGGTCGCCGTGCGGCACGGGCGGGCCCGGCGCGTGCAGGATGCGCTCCAGCGTGACGGCCAAGCGGACCCCGCTCACGCCGAGGCCCTGGACCAGGCCGCCGAGCGCGGGGGAGAGCGACTGCATCACGTAGGTCAGCGCGCCGAGGATCACCCCGCCGGTCACCCCCTGGCGCACCAGCCAGGGTGCGCCCGCCAGCAGGAGCACCACCGGCAGCCACCCGCCCACCGCCAGCGACAGCGTCCGCGACGCCGTCACCCGGGCCAGCGCCCGCGCGGCCCCCGCCTGCCGGGAGATCTCCCGCCCGACGCTCGCCGCGACGCGCGTCTCGCCGCCGCAGGCGGTCACGTCCCGCAGGCCGCCCGCCATCGCGGCCACCGCGGCGGCCGTACGCTCGTCGGCGACGATGAACTCGCGCTGACGCCGGGCCAGGGCGGGCAGGGAGACGAGGAACAGGCCGAGGCCCAGGGCCACCGGCGCCAGCACGAGCGGCACGACCTCGGCGGCCAGGGTCGTCAGCCCCACCGCCACGCCGGCCAGCGTGAACACGAAGGTCCTGACCACCGTGATGATCGCGCCGAAGGCGTCCCTGGCCAGCTCGACCTGGTGGTTCATCCGGGCGACGGCCGCGCTGTCGCCGCCCCGCCCGGCCCGCAGCGCCCCGGTCACCACCCGCTCCAGCAGGTCGTCGCGGAACGGCTCGACGATGCCCGCGATGAGCAGCAGCACCTGCCGGGCGGCCAGCGCGGCCACCCCCCACGCGGCGGCGAGCACGCCCAGCCACATCAGGCCGGTGCCGGGCCGCCCCGCGGCGAAGCCGTCGTCCACGGCATGCGCGATCGCGTACCCGCCGGTCAGCGCGGGCAGGGTCTCCGCCACCGACCAGCAGGCCAGCCACAGCAGCCGGGCGGGTTCGCGTCGTAGTGCCCCCACGACCACCCGCCGCGCCTCGGCCCCGCCCGGCTTGTTCCGGGCGGCGGGTGCGGCCGGGGGCGTGGCGTGGGTATCGGGACCCCGCGCGCCGGCCCCGCCGGATGCGCGGCGCTTCACGAGGCATCCTCGGCGCGGAAGACCGCGCGGTAGCCGGGGTCGTGCCACAGCCGCTCGTGCGTGCCGGTCGCGCGGACCCGTCCGTTCTCCAGCCACACGACCTGGTCGGCCTGCGCCGCCGTCGTCACGCGATGGGCCACCACCAGCCGGGTGCGGCCGGACAGGCTCCCGGTGAGCGCCCGCCCGACCTGCCGCTCGGTCACCGTGTCGAGGCTCGACATGGCGTCGTCCAGGATCAGCAGCCGGCCGGCCTGGGCGAACGCGCGGGCCAGGCCGATCCGCTGGACCTCGCCCCCGGACATCGGCGCATCGCCGACCGGGGTGGCGTACCCGAGTGGCAGCCGCCGGATGAAAACGTCGGCACAGGCGGCGACCGCGGCCGCCCGCGTCGCGTTCGCGCCGCCCGTCATGTCCCCGCCGCGCCCCCTGGCGCCGTCCGCCGCGCCGTCCGCCGCGCCGTCCGCCGCGCCGTCCCCTGAGGAGAGACCGAAGGCGACGGCTTCGGCCAGCGTCTCGCCGAACAGCACGGGCCGCTCGAACGCGTATCCGACGGCCCGGCGCAGCGGCTCACGGCCGATCTCCCCCAGGGGCACGCCGTCGAGCAGGACCATGCCGCGTCCGGGATCGACGAGCCGGCCGGCGACGGCGGCCAGCGACGACTTGCCCGAGCCCGAGCGGCCCACCACCGCCGTGCACGTGCCGCCCGGCACGACCAGGCTGACATCGCTCAGCAGCCGCACACCGTCGGCCCGCACGGTCACGTCACGCAGTTCCAGGGTGCCCGGACCCGGCGGCAGCGGCCGGTCTCCGTACGCCGGGGGCGGCACGGCGAACAGCTGCTCCAGGCGCTGGGCGGCCGACCGGGCGCGGGCGATGCGCGCCGCGTAGCCGAGCGCCGACCCCAGGCCCGCCCCGAGCACCACGTAGCGCGCGGCGGCGAGCAGTTCCCCGACGGTGAGGCCGCCGGCCGACAGGCGCAGCCCGCCGACGGCGAGCACGGCGATCTCCAGAAGCGGGACGACGACGGCGGCCTGGACCCCGGCCCGCGCCTGCAGGCGCCACAGCGCCAGGCCGTGGGCGCGCAGGCGGGGGAGCGGGGCGAGCACGCGCGCCGCCTCCCGGTCCTCGGTTCCGGCCGCGGTGATGGTGCGGGCCCCGGCGAGCGCCCCCACCAGCATGCCCGCGATCTCCCCCTGGGCCTGCTGGTAGCCGCCGGAGGCCGCCGTGGTCCTGCGCATGAACGCGCGCAGCACGGCCACGATGAGGAGCAGACCGGCCACCAGCGTGACGGCGAGCCACGGGTCGATCAGCGCGAGGGCGACGACGCTGCCGGCCGCGGGGACGACCAGCGTGGCGGCGGTGACCACCGCCTCGGGGGTCCGCCCGGCCTCCTCCACGTTCACCCCGGCGCGGGTGACGATCTCACCCGGCGTGAAGTGACGGGTCATGCCGGCGCCGACGGACAGGGTGTGGGCCACCACCCGGGAGCGCAGCCAGCGGGCGGCCCGCGCCCCGCTCACCCCGGCCGCGAGCACGCCCAGCGTGTCGCACGCGACGACCAGCGCGACCAGCAGCGCGGCGGTCGCGACCGGGCCGATGATTCCGGCCGCGGCCTCGCCCCCCGCCGCTCCGGCCCCCGCTCCGGCCCCCGCTCCGGCCCCCGCTCCGGGCCCCGCCCCGGCCTCCGCTCCGGTCTGCGCCGGGATCCGCACGACGGCGTCGACGGCGCGGCCGAGCGCCGCCGGGAGCAGCAGGTCGGCCGCCGCGCCCAGAAGCGCCGTCGCCGCGAGCACCGCGAGCCACGGGCCGCCGCGCCGTACGGCCCGCGCGATCAGCAGGTCGGCCGGACGAGAGCTCACCGGGTCCTCCATAGGGGTGAAAGGCCGGACAGGACGGGAGGGCTCCCGTGGCCGACCGGCCGGGGCCGGAAACGCGGAAGCCTGGGCGGCCGCGACGACCGCCCAGGACTCCCTCAGCGTGCTGTCAGCCGCAGATCAGGCTGAGGCTGCTGTTCTCGTGCGGGGTGCAGGCCAGGAGGCTCAGGTTGCTGCCGCCGCCGCCGCCACCGCCGTGGCCGCCGGGGATCTCGAGGTTCTGCAGGTCGAGAAGCGCCATCTGGATCATCTCCTTGTATGGGTTCCATCAGCCGGGGATGGGGCTGACGTTCGTGTTCACCGGAGGGTCTCAGCCGCAGATGATGCTGAGGCTGCTGTTCTCGTGCGGGGTGCACCCGAGCAGGCTCAGGTTGCTGCCGCCGCCACCGCCACCGCTGTGGCCACCGGGGGCCTCGAGGGTCTGCAGGTCGAGGAGCGCCATTGTGCGTTCACCTCCTTCCGGGGCTGGTCGGGACGTTCGACCCGGCGGCGGTGCGCAGGGGCCCCTGCGCCTGGGACCGTCCGGGGGGTTCGAGGAACGGGAGACGGACCGGCTCGTCGTGCAGCGCGGTGCCGAGCGCGAGCAGCACGCCGGCGCTCCCGGTGGCGAGATCCATGGACAGCCGGAGCAACTGGGCTCCGGGGAAGGCCAGCCCGCCCTGATAGGGAAGCTCGTGCCAGGCCAGCCGGGCGATCTGCGCCGCGGCGGCCTCGGAGTCGGGGCGCGAGCCGGACGACAGGCAGGCGATCATGCCGGCCCGGCCCGCGAACAGCCCCGGCTGGACGTAGTAGTGCAGTGTCGTGACCGGCCGGATGGCGGCCAGCGACTCGGCGAAGGTCTCGTCGTGCCGGTGGGTGAGGTAGCGGTCCAGCACCAGGCCGATGCCGGCCGACCCCTCGTCGAGGTAGGGGTTGGTCCGCCAGCCCTGCTGCACCTGGAGCTGGCCGTCCTCGCGGCCGACGCACCGGCGCAGGTCCTGCCGCAGCGCGGTGGCCGCGAGGTCGAGCAGGCCGGGGTCGCCGGTGCGCTCGTAGGCGTGCAGGAACATCAGGGCGGGTCCCGACGAGCCGTACATCAGCCCCGCGTGCGGGTGCTTGCCGCCGCTGATCTCGGGCACGTCGTCCGGGCCGCCGAGCCGGTCGGCCACCATCCCGACGATGCGCGCGGCCCGGTCGCGTAACTCCGGCTCGCCGGTCGCGTCGTGCAGGTGCATCAGGGCGAGGGCGATGCCGGACAGGCCGCGATAGAGGCTCAGGTCCAGCCGTTCCTCCGGCTGCCGTCCGCACCGTTCCGCCACGTCGAGCGCGTCCTCGCGGCGGCCGAGCGTCTCCAGCGCGTACGCCACCCCGTGCAGCCCGTTGTAGAAGCCGGGCCCGATGCCGGGTTTGGCGGCTTGTCCGAGCAGCCACTCCTCGTGCTCGGGGAAGCGTCCCGCCCCGGTCGCCGCGAGCGCGTACAGGACGCCCGCCGCGCCGTTGGCGAGGCTCACCCCGCCGCCGGGCTCGAACTGGACGATGTCGCCGGGGAACAGCCGGTCGTCGCGTTCCGGCGTCGCCGAGGCGAGGATCGCCTTCGCCAGCGCCTCCCGCAGGGCGGGCCAGCCCTGAGCGAGCCGGCCCCGCCGGGGGAGCCGGCTCGGCTCAGGCGCGGGCGGGTCCTGCCCGAGGATCGTCCGTACGGCTCCCTCGATCAGCGCGGGCGGCACCGGGAACGTCTCGACGATCAGCCGGCCGAGCTGGGCGGCCTTGGGCCGGTGGAGCTGCAGCAGCATGGTGGTCATCGGGGCGAACACGCCCAGGTGCAGGCAGGCCAGCGCGTACTCGTCGGCCTCGACGCCGGCCAGCTCGCGCGGCGGCACGAAGCCGGGATTGGCGAGCGTGGGCCGCCTGCGCTCCTCGACGGGGGAGGAGACCTCGAAGTCGATCAGGACCACGCGGTCGCCGTCCACGAGGATGTTGAAGGGGTGCAGGTCGCCGAACACCACGCCGCGCTCGTGCAGCGCCGAGACGGCTGCCCGCACCTTGGCGAGCATCCCGATGGCCCATTCGGCGTAGCCGGCGTCCAGCTCGGGGGTGCGGTCGGCCCGCGTGAGGGGGTGCCTCTGGGCGATGAGCTGGCTGAGCGAGGTGCCGTCGACGTACTCCTGCACCAGGAAGTGGTGCTCGCCGACGGTGAAGTAGCCGCGCAGCGCCGGGACGACGTCGAGGCCGGCCAGGCGCTCCATGATCGCCGCCTCGTGCCGCAGGCGGGTGACGGCGTCGCGTCCCTCGACGTCGAGCCCGGCGTGCGGGCGGGCCTCCTTGAGCACCACCTTCTCGCCGGTGCGCCTGTCGTGCCCCAGATAGACGCCGCCGCCGTTGGAGAAGTGCAGCACGCCGTCCACCGCGTACGGCACGCCTTCGAGCGTCACCGCGTTGCGCGCGGCCAGGTGGGGTTCGAGGAACGCGGGCAGGGTCACCCAGGAGGGCAGGGCGAACGCGGGACCGCGCACGTCGGGGACGAGGTCGCCGTCGGCGTTCTCGATCGCCAGCACCCGCTCGCCGTTCTCGTCGAGGCAGTGGCGCTCGGCGAACCCGCCGTAGCGGACGAACAGGGGTCCTTCGCCATAACGCAGGTCGCTGAGGATGTACGGGCCCTCGACGCCGTCGAGGATCTCGGCGAGCTCCTTGAGCGTCAGCTCAAGCTGGGCCTCGTCCACCGGATAGATGGTGACGAGCTTGCCGCTCGACCCGCGGAAGGCGTACTTGGAGTTCTGCATCGTCATCACGCGCCGGCCGCGCAGGAACTTGAAGGCCAGCCCGCGGGGGACGCAGTAGTCCCAGGCCGCCGCGATCACCCGCTCCGCCTCCCGTACGGAGGAGGAGATGTGGATCTTCCAGCCCTGCGTGGGCAGGGTCGCACCGGCCGGCGCGTAGTGCAGCCAGGTCTCGCTCTCGGCGTGCGCCCACCCTTCGGGGGTGGGCCGCGCGGCGATGGCGAAGTCGGGATGCTCCTCGCGCTTGGTGTCGAGGGTGTCGTAGAACAAGGGATCTGCGAGGCAGTAAATCTCGTACTTACTAATCACCAGATGTCCCCTCAGGCCGGTCACGTCAAAGAATTCCGGAAATAAAGAGAAGGGCCAAGTTACGCCCGTCAACTGCGCCGTGTGAAATCTGCACATAACAACCGTGACGCCGTCATGGGTCGGCGGTGATGCTTTTCATTGCGGTCACCGAGGGGCCTGATGGACTATTCGGTCAAGGGGCTGGTCAAGCGCGTGACGCCGCCGTTCCGGGCCCGGCCGGGGCCCGTGACGGGCTGGTGAAGGGGCAGGAGGGGCTGGGCCGGGGGTGTGCGACGCGCATGCGTGCGGCCTGCGGGCGCGGGTGAGGCAGGCCCGTGCCCCGGCTGTTGCGGGGACCTACTTGGAGGCCCCTGCCTCGCTATGTGAAGACTGCGCCTCGCTGTGCAGAGGTCCGCGCGCCGCTATGTGGAGGCGCTGCCTCGCGTGTGAAGCCCGGTGCATGGTTGTGCGGAGATCCGTGCGTCGTCATGTGGAGGCCCCACGCGTCGCGCTTTGCGATCCGGGTCGTCCGGCCGGGGAGCGCGGCCTGCGTCAGCGGCGGTCCCCGCCCTTGCGGGGGATTTCGGCGATGAGGCGGAACCAGCCGTCCGGGTCGAGGACCGTTCCCACGACGCCGTCGAGCTCCGCCGCCCTGGTGCGGAGGTTGTCCAGCCCGGTCCCCTCACCGGGCGGGATGGAGGGGTCGACGCCGTTGTTGGCGACGGTGAGCGTCGCCATGCCGCCCCGCACGACGATCTCGATCGTGCACAGGGTCGCCCTGCTGTGGCGCAGAACGTTGGTCACCGCCTCCCGCACCATGATCGCCAGCACCGCGCCGACCTCTTCGCCCAGCTCCGCCTCGGTGGCCTCGACCTTGCAGTCGGTGCCGTACGCCCGGAGCACGGCCCGCGCGTTGGCCAGTTCCGAGGCGAGCGAGACGTCGCGGAAGGATCGGGTCACGTTGCGGATGTCGGCGGACGCCTGGCGGATCGACTGCACCACGTCGGCAAGGGCCGGTCGCAGGGGGCTGTCGTCGTCCGCGAGGCGATAGGCGAGCTCGCTGCGCAGGGTGGCCAGCCACAGGCGGCTGCTCACGAGGTCGTGCACGTCGCGGCCGAACTGCTCGCGCGCTTCGGCCGCCGCCTGCCGTGCGGCCTCGGCCTGCGTGGCGCGCAGCCGGCGCAGGCGCATCGCGAGGACCACCAGCGCGGCGATCGGGAGCGTACCGAGCAGAGCCAGCAGGGTGAGCAGGACGATGTTGTGCACGTGGGGCAAGTGACGACCCTCCAGTCATCCTTGCCGTAACATCGGCCTGGCCATTCGGTACACACACCAGATCTTTGCATACCGGTCGCGAAATATGGCTACTTCGTCAATGTCGAAGTAGGTTCTATTACCACCGCGTAAGGGCTATCCGGTGGTGTCCTAAAAACGGGCGTTCACGAATTGTGAATCCGGTTGTAACAATTCAGGCGGCCATGCCCGTTTCGCATGGAAGACGCGTGAGCGTGGAAACACGGGGGCTGCGGGCTGCGGGGCGGCGGGGCGGCGGAGGTGCGGGGGTGGCGGATGCGGGGATCGTGCGAGGCGCGGGGAGGGCAAGCTCGGGGGCTTGCAGGCGCAGCGGCGATCGCACGAGCGACCGTCGGCAGGAGAACGCCCGCGAGTGCCGCGACGGCGCTCAGGCGAGCGACCGCACCGCCGCCCCGAACACCGCGGGCAGGCGCCGTGCGGCGGGCACGATCATCCGGGCCGCGGGAGGATGCCGCCTGGTCCCCACCAGGGCGGCCGTCAGCAGACGGGAACGCCACGACAGGCGCCGCCAGGCGGCCTCGTACTCCTCGGGGCGGCCCGCCCGCAGGCAGGAGACCAGCGCGTGGGCCGACAGCAGCGCGAGCGAGATCCCCTCGCCGGTGAGCGCGTCGACGTAGCCCGCGGCGTCGCCGACGAGCAGCACCCGCCCGGCCACCCGCCGCCGCGCCCGCTGGCGCAGCGGCCCGGCTCCGCGTACGGGGGTGA
Organism: Microbispora hainanensis; assembly: GCF_006874475.1. Taxonomy (GTDB): domain Bacteria; phylum Actinomycetota; class Actinomycetes; order Streptosporangiales; family Streptosporangiaceae; genus Microbispora; species Microbispora hainanensis. The sequence goes on along the minus strand of NZ_VIRM01000011.1, from coordinate 157,705 downwards.
CGGGAGGGCCGTCCAGCCGGGCGAGCAGGTCGGGGAACCGCGCGAGGTGCTCGTCATAGGTCCGCCGCTCGCTGCTCAGCACGGCCACGCCGATCAGGTCGTCGCCCACTGGAGTGACGTACGCCTCGCCGCCGGGCGCCCAGTGCACCTCCACGAAGTCCGTCCACGGCGCGACCCGATAGTGGCGGCGCAGTCCGTATCTGCGGGGGCCGCGGGCAGGCAGGCCGAGCCCGAGCCGCGACCTGATCGGCGAGTGCAGCCCGTCGGCCGCGACCAGCCACCGCGCGTCCACTTCCCGGCCGGACGGTTCTCCGGCACGGAACTCCTGGCCGAGCGGGGCGCGCACCTCTCGGCCGCGCAACTCTCGGCCGCACGGTTCCCGGCCACGCAGGCCGCACAGCTCCAGGCCGCACAGTTCCAGGTCGCACAGTTCCAGGTCGCACAGTTCCAGGCCGCACAGGTCCGGGCCGCCTGTCACGTGGGCGCGTACGCCCTCACCGGTGGCGTGCACCACGTCCACCCGGCCCGGCACGACGCGGACGCCGAGGTCCCGGGCACGGAGGGCGAGCGCGGTGTGCAGGGCGGTGCGGCGCACGCCCAGGCCGGGGCCGTTCCGGAACTCCGCCTGCACCCGGTGCGGCCCGTCCACGTAGCGGATGCCACGGAACGGCCTGCCGTCCGGCACGTCCACCCCGAGGTCCGCAAGTGCGGCGGCGCCGGTGGGCATCAGGCCCTCCCCGCACGCCTTGTCGACGGGGCCGGTCCGCGGCTCGACGACGACCGCCTCCATTCCGGCCAGCGCCGCGTGGATGGCCGTGGCCAGCCCGGCGGGCCCGCCGCCGGCGACCAGCAGGTCGATCACGCCGCGGTCTCCGCCCCGGCGCCGGGCGCGACCGAGCCGCTGGCCGCGGTGGTGAGGGCGGCGTTCTCACAGCGCAGGCGTACGGCCATGAGCGGCACGTTGAGCAGGGTGAAGGCCAGCGCGGTCAGCCAGGCGGAGTGCACGAGCGGCAGCGCCGCGCCCTCCACCGCCACCGCGACGTAGTTGGGGTGGCGCAGCCACCCGAACCGGTACGGCCCGCGCCGCACGAGCGGCAGACCGGGAACGACGATGACCTGGGTGTTCCACTGGGGGCCGAGCGTGGTGACGCACCACCACCGCAGCCCCTGCGCGGCCAGGACCAGCACGAACATCGGCCAGCCCAGGCCGGGGACGAACGGCCGGTGCGCCAGCCACACCTCCAGCAGGCATCCGGCCAGCAGGCCGGTGTGCAGGGCGACCATCCAGGGATAGTGGCCCCTGCCGTACATCACGCCGCCCCGGCCGAGGCTCCAGCGGGCGTTGCGGCGCGCGACGACCAGTTCGACGAGGCGCTCCACCGCGACGAGCGCGATGAGCAGCACATACCAGGGCGACACAGGCCAGGACAACACAGGCCAGGACGACACAGGCCAGGACGACATGGCTCCTCCCTACCAGCGCAGCAGGACGAGTTCGGAGCAGAACCCCGGGCCCATCGCCATCAGCATGCCCGGTGTGCCCGGCGGCGGGGGCCGCAGGGCGAGGGTGTCGCGCAGCACGTGCAGCACCGAGGACGACGACAGGTTTCCGTTGGCGGCCAGCGAACGCCAGGTGAGGTCGAGCGCGCCGTCCGGAAGCGCGAGCGTCTCGGCGACCGCCTCAAGCACCTTGGGGCCGCCGGGGTGGCAGACCCAGGCGGTGATGTCGCCGGCGGTCAGGCGGTGGTCGGCGAGGAACCCGTGCACGTCGTCGCCCAGATAGGTGCGGACCACGTCGGGCACCCCGGCGTCCAGCACGACCCGGAAGCCGCTGTCGCGGACGTCCCAGCCCATCACGCGTTCCGAGCCGGGGTAGAGACGGCTGCGCGTCCCCACCACCGCCGGTCCGGCCGCATCCGCCGGTAACGGCTCGCGCTCGTCCCCGTACGCGACCACGGCGGCGGCGCCGTCTCCGAACAGGGCGCCCGCCACGAGGTTGGCGGTGGAGGTGTCGTCGCGCTGCAAGGTGAGGGAGCACAGCTCGACGGAGAGCAGCACCGCCACGTGGCCGGGCCAGCCGCGCAGGTAGTCGTGCAGCCGGGCGATCCCCGCCGCTCCCGCCACGCAGCCGAGGCCGAACACCGGCACCCGCTTCACGTCGGGGCGGAAGCCGATCCGGTTGGCCAGCCGGGCGTCCAGCGACGGCGCGGCGACGCCGGTGACCGAGGTGCACATGATCATGTCGACGTCCGCCGGGGTGAGACCGGCCGCGTCCAGCGCCCCCGTGACGGCCTGCGCGCCCAGGTCGAGCGCGGCCTCGATGAACAGGTCGTTGGCCGCGCCGAAGCCGTCGAGCTTGCCGTACTGGTCGAGCGGCAGCACCAGGTTGCGGTGCTCCACCCGGGCACTGGTGTGCAGCCGGTCGAGAAGCCGGCGATCGGCGCCCGGTGGAAGGCAGACCCGCGCGAGCGCGTCCGCGATCTCCGCCTGCGAGTGGCGATGCGGGGGAACGACACCATGGACGGCCGCGATCCGCGTCATCTCACATCCTTGTGCAGGCGAAAACCGTGACAATTCCCTCTTGCCCGTTGGCGGCCGCGGCATACATTTCGGAGCGGATCGTGATCTGTCGGAGATGCCCCGTTACGCTCGAAATTGTGACCGGTTCAGGGGAACTGCCCGAGGACGCGGTGGCCGGTAGCGGCGCGGGCGCCGCCGCGCCGGTCCGGGACGCGCGTCGCGCGGGCTCCTCCTCGGCAGGCATCAACGGCACCGCGAGGGAGGCGGCTGCCGATGGCCAAGGCGTCGCCGGGACGCACAAGGTGACCGGGGCCGCCGGGGTGAGCGGAGCCGCCGGAATGACCGGGGACGCCGGGGCGACCGGAACCAACGGGGCGGCGGGGGTGGCGCCTACCGTGGCCGGGGCGGCCGGGGTGGCGCGTACGGCCGCCGGGCTGGCCCGGGCATGTCACCCTGGTCCGACCGCGGCGGTGACGACCCTGGTCACGGCGCTCGTGGCGGTCGCGGGGTGGGGCCCGGCGGGGACGGCGCTGACCGCTCTCGCCGTGCTGACCGGTCAGCTGTCCGTGGGCTGGTGCAACGACGCCGTGGACGCCGGCAGGGACGCCGCGGCCGGCCGGACGTCCAAGCCGATCGTCGCGGGCCTGGTGTCCGCGCGCACGGTGCGCGTCGCCGCGTTCGCCGCGCTGGCGGTCTGCGTGCCGCTCTCGCTGGCCTGCGGCGTGGTGGCCGGGGCGACGCACCTGGTCGCCGTCGCCGCGGCCTGGGCTTACAACCTGTGGCTCAAGGGCACGGCCGCCTCCTGGGTGCCGTACGCGGCCGGGTTCGGCGCGGTGCCGGTGTTCGTGACGACCGGAACGCCGGGCCACGCCCTGCCGGTCTCCTTGCCGGTCTCCTTGCCGGTCTCACTGCCGGCCTCGCTGCCGGTCTCACCCCCGGCGTGGTGGGCCGTGCTCGCCGCGGCGCTGCTCGGCTGCGCGGCGCACCTCGCGAACGTGCTGCCCGACATCGAGACGGACGTCGCGACGGGGGTGCGGGGCTGGCCGCAGCGTCTGGGCCCGGCCCGGGTGCGGCTTGTCCTGCCGCTGCCGTTGCTGGCCGCGTCGGCGCTTCTGGTTGTCGCGCCTCCGGGACCGGCAGGCCCGGCCCGATGGCTCGCGCTCGCCGGAGTGGCCGCGTGCGCCGCGGCCGGTCTGCTGCTCGCCCGCCGTGTGCCCGTGGCGCCCTTCGCCGCCGCGATCGGCGCCGCCGGGATCGACGTCCTGCTGCTCGCCGCCACGCCGGGCGTCGTCACCGGAGGCTGAGGCTGGGGCTGAGGCGAAGGCGGTCAGACCCCGTGGGGATCGCCGGGGGGCGTCTGCGAGCGTCCCGAGCAGGCACACCTGCCGGCTCATTTGCGAGGAAGCAACAGTCCCAGCGCCACGGCCGCGATCGGCACCAGGCAGAGGACGGTGAAGACGCCCTGCGGCCCGTACGCCTCCGCCGTGACGCCGAGCACCGGCGCGGCGAGCCCGCCGACGCTCACGGCGAGCCCGAGCGTGACACCGGCCGCCGTGCCCGGCCGGTTGGGCAGGTAGTCCTGGCCCAGCTTCACGAGCACGGCGAACGGGATGTTGATCGCGATGCCCGCGAGCACGGCGAACAGCAGCGGCAGGTCGGGCCCCGGGAGCAGGCGCAGCGCGGCGAGCGCGGGTATGGCGAGCAGGCCGCCGATCTGCACGGTTCGCACGAGTCCGATCCGGTCGGCGAGGCGTCCCCCGAGCAGGGTGCCCGCGACCCCGCCGACCAGGAAGCAGGCCAGGGCGGCGCCAGCGAGGCCGCGCCCGGCGTCGAGATGCCTGATCCAGTACAGCTCGATGAAGGTGAGCACGCCGAAGAACGTCACCGACCTGACGACCTCGATGCCGGTGAGGACCATGAACGGCACCCACCTGTCGGTGCCCGCGCGCGTGCCCGCCGCGCCCGGCCGCGCCGACGGCCGGTTCCTGAGCAGCGCGAACGCGACGAGCAGGGCCGGTGGGATGAACAGGACCGTGGCGCCGACGCCCATCGCGATGAGGGCTGGCGTGGCCAGCACCGGCGCGAGGAAGAAGCCGACGCTCCCGCCCGCCGCGAAGACGCTCATGGCCGTCGCGCTGTCTCCCGCCGTCTCCCTGGCCCCCTTGCCCGCCGCCGGGTGGAACATGGCCACGCCGAGCCCGGACAGCAGCACGAGGGCCCAGACCGCGGGGTAGGGCTCCACCAGCCCGGACAGGCCGAGGCCGAGGCCGGCCAGTGCGACACCGGCGGCGGCCAGCCAGCCCAGGCGGAATCGGTCGACCGCCAGGCCGATGAACGGCTGCGGAATCGAACTGCCCAGGGCCGCGGCCATCGTCAGCCCGGAGGCCGCCACGTAGCCGTAGTGCCGGTCGAGCACGAAATAGGGCACGCAGGCCGGCACAAGTCCCTGGTAGAGGTCGTCGACGGCGTGCGCGGCCGCCCACAGCCACATGCGCGGCCACGCGGACGTCGCCCGCGCCGCCGGCGCCTGAACGGATGTCTGTGTCACTGATCGTCTCCTTGAGAGGCTTCGTCGAGCATCCCGGACGACCGTGTCGGCGAACTAGCGATACTCTGCCGAGTCATGTCGGCAACCCGCCATCCCTCCGGCGGCGGCGCGTCCCGCGTGCCGCTGGCCCACCGTGAGCGCATCGACTGGCACGACCACGCCTCCCATCAGCTCATCCATCCGCATCGTGGGGTGTTGCGGATCTCGACGCCGATCGGCGACTGGGTGGTGCCGCCGCATCGGGGCGTGTGGATCCCGGCGGGAGTGGCGCACGCGCACGAGGCTTACGGGCCGACCGAGATGCGGGCGCTGCTCTTCGGCCCGGCGGTGAACCCGCTGCGGCTGGACCGGCCCACGGTCATGGCGATCACACCCCTGCTGCGGGAGGTGGTGGTGGCCCTGACCGGCGACGACGAGCCGACGCCGGGCCAAAGGGCCAACCTCGAACGCGTGCTGCTCGACCAGCTCCGCGAGGTCGAGGCGCTGCCGCTGTGCCTGCCGACGCCGTCCGATCCCCGGCTACGCGACGTGGCGGCGATCCTGGAGGCCGATCCGGCGGACGGCCGTACGCTCGCCGAGCTGGGCGCGGTGGTGGGCGCCTCGGAACGCACGCTCAGCAGGCTGTTCCGCGCGGAGACCGGCATGAGCTTCCCGCAGTGGCGCACCCAGCTGCGGCTCCACCACGCGCTCATCCTGCTGGCCGGCGGCCGGTCGGTGACCTCGACGGCCGCCGCCTGCGGCTACAGCGGCCCCAGCGCGTTCATCCAGTCGTTCAAGCACGCCTTCGGCACGACCCCGCACGCGTACGTGCGCGCCTGAGGCGGCCGGTCACGGCCGGGTGAGCACGACGTAGCCCGCCTCCCGGAACACCACCCGGTAGCCCCGCGCACGCAGGGCCTCGACCCGCGCGACCTGCGCGGCGACCGAGTCGAAGGGGAACGCCCTGGCCCCCACGTCGGCGACGACCCACGGCGCCCCGCGCGGCGTGCGGTCCCACAGCAGGGTCCGCGTACGCGGCGACAGGGCCGGGGCGAGGGAGTCGGCCGTCTCGACCAGCACGCCGTCCGGCACGGCCGCGACGGCCCGCTCGGCCGCGCGGGTCCTGTCGGTCTCCGTGTGGAAGGCGGGCGTGAACAGCGCGCAGAACGAGAAGAACGGCACGAGCGCGAGGGCGGTGGCGAGCACGAGCAGCGCCCATGCCCGCGCCGGCCTTCCGGGCCGCCTAGAAAGGCGAGCCACACGCAGCGCGCCGTCGACCCCGGCGGCGAAGACGATCGCGACGACGAAGGCCGTGTAGTGGTAGCGGGGCGTCCACCAGTTCGGGTAGGTGGCGGCGAGCATGCGTTCCACCAGCTGCGGCAGCAGGGCCAGGCCCAACGGGGACAGCGCGGCGGTGAACAGCACGGGAGCGAGCGTCAGCACGAGCGTGCGCAGCTTCAGCGGCGGATCGGCGAGCAGCGCGACGACCTCGCCCGGGTGTGTGACGGCGTGCGCCACGGCCCGGGGGAGGTCCGGGCCGAGCGTCCAGTACGCCCAGTAATAGTCGGCCCTGCCCCCGAAGTGCGGGATGAGGACCCGCGTCGCCACCAGGGTCGCGGCGACGCCGCCGGCGACGAACAGCGCGCCCAGACACCGGTCGCGAGGACGGGTGAGGAGGAACAGCCCGAACCCGGCGAGCAGCAGGCCCATGTCCTCCTTCACGAGCAGGAGCGCCAGCGCCGCGAGGACCGCCGCCCGCCTGCGCCCGGCCTGGTGACGCTCCAGCATGGCCACCGTGAGCAGCGGCGCGAACGCCACCTCGTGGAAGTCGAAGGCCACCGCCTCGGTAATGGGCCACGACAGGGCGTAGGCGACCGCGACCGGATAGGCGACCCGGCGCCCTTCCGTGACCGCCGAGGAGGCGCGGAAGGCGTACGCCCAGACGAACGGGATCGACAGTGCCAGCAGCACGGCCTGCGCGACGAGCAGGGTCGCCGGCCCGTCGTGGATCCAGTAGAGCGGCGCCAGCAGCGCGAGCGCCGGAGACCAGTGGTCGCCGAGCACGCTGAACCCCGGCCCGAACCCGTTGTGCACGCCCTTCAGCATCGAGACCGGTGCCTGGAAGCGCGCGTACGAGCGGATCGCCTGGTCGAAGATCACCAGGTCGTACGCGCCCGCCCGGAACCGCGCCAGCCTCAGCCAGGAATAGAACGCGTAGAGCGCCGCCGCGGCGACGGTGAGGGCCGCGACCCAGGCGAGGTCCCGGCCGGACACGCTCCCGGTGGCGGGCCGTCCGGCGACGCCGTTCCCTCCGGTGAGGTCGCCGCGCTCTGCTCGCCACCGTCGTGCCCACCACCGTCGTGCCCGCCACCGTCGTGCGACCGTCCCCGCGACCGCGCGCGCGATCCCCGCCATCCGCCCCGTTCGCTTCCGCCTGCCCCCGTCGGCAGGCTATCCGCGCAGGTGCGACGCGGATCGGAACCGCGGCCTCCGTTTTGCCTCATCGGCTCCCCAAACCCGGGCCTGCCCGCGCCGGCCGCGGAGGGGCGTGGAGGGGCGTGGAGGGGCACGGCGCTCAGCCCAGGCCGGAGAACCAGCGGCCGGCCTCGGTCCACACCTCCAGCGGACGGAAGCCGGTGCGCGCGGCGAGCGGCCCGATGTCGGACACGCTGACCCGCGCCCAGGCGAACCATCCGGTGACCCTGCCCTCCCGGCGCAACCGGACCCGTTCCGTACGGGTCGCGGCGCCGGGCGGATCAAGCTCGGCGACGACCTCGCCGCCGGGCCGCAGCAGCTCGCGGGCCCGGCGCAGCAGGGCGTCGGGGTCGCCGCCGATGCCGATGTTGCCGTCGGCCAGCAGCACGGTGCCCCAGCGGCCCGCGCCGGGCACGTGGCCGAACACGTCACGGCACAGGGCCCGCCCGCCGGCCAGGCGGGTGAGCCGTACGGCCCGGGGGGTGACGTCGATGCCGAGCGCCCGCACGCCGCGCCTCGTCAGCGCCACGGTCAGCCGCCCCGGTCCCGAGCCCACGTCGAGAGTCGGGTCGGCGCAGCGGGCGAGCATGGCCTCGTCCCCTTCGGCGTCGTGGAGCCAGCGCCACGCCTCCAGCGGCCAGGTGCCGCCGTCGGCCGACTCGACCTCGACCCGTGCGCCGTCCAGCGACTCGGCGTAGAGGGGGCCGATCACGCGGGGACGTCCGCGCCGAGGGCCGCCAGCGTCGCCGCGAACCGCGAGGAGGGGATCCGCGCGGCCACCGCGTGCGCGTCCGCGGCGGTGTCCACGTCGGTCAGCTCGGGCAGCAGAGCGGTCCGCACGCCGGCGGCGCGGATCCGCTCCATCAGCAGCGCTCCCGTGTCGGGCCGGGACATCGGCAGCCCGGCCAGCAGGGCGGGGTCGGGCGTGCGCTGCCCGAGCAGCCAGAACCCGCCGTCGGCGGCCGGGCCGACCACGATGTCGTGCCCGTCCAGCAGCCGCACCGCCTCGGTCAGCAGTGCGGGGGTGACCTGCGGCGTGTCCATGCCGATCAGCACGACCGGCAGGGGGAGGGCCGTCCACGCGTCGGCGAAGGCGGCGGTCAGCCGTTCGGCCAGGTCGCCGCCCCGCTGCGCGACCACGTCGTACCCCGCGGGCAGCCAGGGCCCCGGCTCGCCGAGCAGGGCCAGCACCCGGCGCGCGGCGGGGACGGCGGCGACGGCCGCCAGGGTGTCGCGCAGCGCCGCCTCCGCGAGCGCGGCGGCCTCCCGCGCGGTGTACGGCGGCGTGAGCCGGGTCTTCACGGTCCCCGGCACGGGCGACTTGGCGATGACGACGAGCTGCGCCCCGGCGCCGCCCGCGGCCGGCGTCACGCCGCCCGCCACATGTCGCGCACCGTCCGCACGGTGCCGCGGACCGTCCCCGTCACCTTCGAGTGGCCCACCCGCGGCAGGTAGTCGACGTCGACCTCGCCGATGCGCCAGCCCGCCTCGCTCGCCCGCAGCACCATCTCCAGCGGGTAGCCGAACCGCCGGTCCCGCAGGCCCAGGGCCAGCAGCGCCGTACGGCGGGCCGCGCGCATCGGGCCGAGGTCGTGCAGGGGCGCGCCGGTGCGGCGGCGCAGCCGCCAGGCGAGCACCCGGTTGCCCAGCCGGGCGTGCGCGGGCCACGCCGACGCGGTGACGGGCCTGCGGCGGCCCAGCACCAGGTCGGCGGCGCCGCTCACCACATCCTCCGCGACGTACGGAAGCTGCCGGGGGTCGAGGGAGGCGTCGGCGTCCATGAAACACACGACGGGGGCGGTCGCCGCCTCCAGGCCCGCGTGGCAGGCGGCGCCGAAGCCCGGCCTGGGCTCGCTCACCACGAGCGCGCCGTGCCGGGCGGCGACCTCGGCCGACCCGTCGGTGGATCCGTTGTCCACCACGATGGCGCGGCAGCCGTCCGGCATGCGGCCGAGCACCCAGGGCAGCGCCGCCGCCTCGTCGAGGCAGGGAAGCACCACATCGATCTGCATGCCGCAGAAGCTAGAGCCCAGGGGGCCGCCGAGTTCTTACGAAGTGACTACGGGGCCGCCCGGAGGGCCCGGACGGCGGCCCCGGCACGCCTACGGTGGCGGTCGTGACGGCACGACAGGGGGCGCCGGCGGGGCGGCAGGAAGCGCCGGCGGATCAGCAGGGCGCGGCGGTGCATCAGCAGGGGGCACTGGCGGATGGACGGGCGGCGACGGCGCGGCGACGGGCGCTCACGACGCGGCAGCGGGCGCTGGTGGTCTGGGCGGCGCTGGTCGCGGGCGCGTTCGCGGTGGGCGGGCTGCTGCACGCCCGCGGGGGGCTGCGCATCGACCATCTCCCGCCGCTGCACGCGCTGGCGCGTCTGCCCACGCCCGCGCTGCTTCCGGCGGTGGTCTTCGCCGCGGTCGCGGTCCCCGTGCTGCCCCGGCTGACCGCGAACCTGCCGATGCGCGCGGCGCTGGCGGCGGCCTTCGCCGCGTCGCTCGCGTGGACGGTGCTCCTGGCGGTGTCGGGGGACGGGCTGGCCTGGCCGTTCACCCACCCGCAGGAATACCTGGCCGGGCTCGGGGCCGTGGGCGACGATCCCCTCGGCTGGCTCGCCGGGTTCACCCGGGACCTGCCGGCCTATCCCACGCACGTACGCGGTCATCCGCCGCTGCCGGTGCTGGTGCTGTGGGCGCTGGCGGCCGCCGGGCTGCCCGGACCGTTCTGGGCCGCCCTCCTCGTGGTCGTGACGGGGTGCTCGGCCACGGTCGCGATCGGCCTGACCGTGTGGCGCGTCGCGGGTGAGGACGCGGCCCGGCGCGTGCTGCCCTACCTGGCCCTGTGCCCGGCGGCGGTGTGGATCGCGACGACCATGGACGCGTTGTTCGCGGGCGTGGGGGCGTGGGGGACGGCGCTGCTGGTGCTCGGCGCGCGGCGCCGGGCGGGCCGGGTGGTGCTCGGCCTCGGCGCGGGGCTGGCGCTGGGCGCGCTGCCCTACCTCAGCTACGGCATGGTGCCGTTCCTGCTCGTCCCCCTCGTCGCGGCGGTCGCGGTGGGAGTGCCGCGGACGACCGTGGCCGCCTGCCTGGCCGGGATGGCCGCGGTGAGCGCCCTGTTCGCCGCCGGGGGGTTCTGGTGGCCGGCCGGGGTGCTCGCCACCCATGCCGAGTGGGCGGCCGATCCCGGCGCGGAACGGCCCTACTTGTACTTCCTGGTCGCCAACCTCGCCGTGCTCGCCCTGGTGACCGGCCCGGCCACCGCCGCCGGGCTCGTGGCGCCGGGACGGGCCCGCGACCGGATCCTGCCGCTGGCGGCCCTGGCCGCGGTGCTCGCCCTCGACGTCAGCGGCGTCACCAGGGGCGAGGTGGAGCGGATCTGGCTGCCGTACGCCCTGTGGGTGGCCGCGGCTGCCGGACGTACGACAGACCGCCGCCTGCTCGTGGTGCAGGCGGCAGTGGGTCTGCTGCTGCAGGGGTTCGTGAAATCTCCCTGGTGACTCAGCCGGTCGTCGCCAGCGGGGCGTGGGCGAACTCGCGCATGCCGTCGGCGAAGCGGATCCGCGCCCGGAACCCGAGGTCGGCGGCGGCGCGGTCCGGGGAGGCCACGATGTGCCGGACGTCGCCCAGCCGGTAGCGGCCGGTGACCTCTGGCGCGGGCCCGCCCCGCGCCGCGCTGAGCGCCTCGGCCAGGTCGCCGATCGTGTGGGGCTCGCCGCTGGCCACGTTGTACGCGCGGAGCCGGCCGGGCGGGGCTGCCTCCAGCGCGTCCAGCGCGGCGAGGTTGGCCGCCGCGACGTCGCCGACGTGGACGAAGTCCCTGCGCTGTCCGCCGTCCTCGAACACCAGCGGCGCCCGCCCGGCCTCCAGGGCGGACCGGAAGATCGCGGCCACCCCCGAGTAGGGGGTGTCGCGCGGCATCCCCGGGCCGTACACGTTGTGGTAGCGCAGGGCGACCGCCACAGCGCCGGTCTCGCGGGCCCAGTTGGCCGCCAGGTGCTCCTGGGCGAGCTTGCTCGTGGCGTACGCGTTGCGCGGATCGGGCGGGACGTCCTCGTCCACGGTCCCCGGCGACAGCGGGCGCCCGCAGCGCGGGCACACCGGTTCGAACCGCCCGGCTGCCAGGTCCTCCTCGGCCCGGGGGCCGGGACGCACCCGGCCGTGCCCGGCGCAGTCGTAGACGCCCTCGCCGTAGACGACCATCGACGACGCCAGCACCAGCCGGGAGACCCCGTGCCGCGCCATCGCGGCGAGCAGCACCGCGGTGCCGAGCGCGTTGACCGACACGTACGCCGGCAGGTCGGACACGTCGACGCCGAGGCCGACCTTGGCCGCCTGGTGCACCACGGCGTCGGCCCCGGCGACCTCGCGGGCGACGGCGTCCTCGTCCCGCACGTCGCCCGCGGTGACGTCCTCGCCGCCGCGCAGGTCGAATCCCCGCACCTCGTGCCCGGCGTCGCGCAGCAACCCGGCGACCCGGCTCCCGATGAAACCGGCCGCGCCGGTGACCACGATCTTCATCTCGCCACGGTATCGGCGGCCTGCCGGGCTGAAAGTTTCACAATCCTTACGGAACGACCGGCGGGGACGCGGGCGGTCCTTTGACCGGCTCCTTGGGCCGACCGATCATCCGGGCGACATCGTTGGCGGACTTCGTCTCCGGAAGGTGGAACCGTGCCCAGACTGTCATGGCCTGCCGCGTGGGCCGCGGCGGGCGCCGTCGCCGCCGCGCTCCTGGTGGCCAACATCACCGCTCCGCCCGTGCTCGCCGGCAGTGCGGCCGAAATGCGTGCCGTCCACGCGGCCGAAATGCGTTCCGTCCACGCGGCCGGCACGGCCCCGCCGCCCACGTCGCCCGCGCCCGGGGCGGACGTCACGCCGCCCACCGCTCCGGGCGATCTCGAGGCGTGCCCGCCGCCTCCGCCGCCGAGCGGGAGCTTCCGCGGCGTGGTCGGCCTGTGCTGGACGGCGTCCTCGGACGACACCGGGGTCACCGAATATTCGGTGTTCCTCCTCACCGCCGACGGCTTCGTCGAGGCGGCCTCCACCTCCCGTACGACGGCCGTCGTCACCGGCCTGGGCGGCGACCGGAGCTACACGTTCTACGTCGTGGCCAGGGACGCCGCCGGCAATGTGAGCCCGCCCAGCGCGCTGGTCAGCGCCCCGGCGCTCGGTGCGGGACCGACGCCGACCCCCGCCCCGGCCGACACCACGCCGCCGACCAAGCCGGCCGGACTGCAGCCCAACTGCCTGCCCGACTTCAAGGGGACGTCGCTGTGCTGGACGGGGTCCACCGACGACGTCCGGGTCGTCGGCTACGACGTCTACCGGCGCACCGCCACCGGCTGGACGCGGGTGGGCACGTCCATCGGCACGCACTTCACCGAGGGCAACCTCGTCACCGGCCAGTCGTACGTCTACGTCATCGCGGCCAAGGACGCCGCCGGCAACGTCAGCCTGCCGTCCGACCTGGTGACGGCCACGGCGTCGGGCGGCTACCCCACCTACACGCCGCCTCCGGTGAGCTGCAAGATCGAATACACCGCGTGGTCGTGGAGCGGCGGCTTCTCGGCAACGGTGAAGATCATCAACCTGGGGCAGACGCCGATGAACAACTGGACGCTGCGCTTCGTCCTCCCGGACGCCGGGCAGAAGGTCACCAGCGGCTGGTCGGCCACCTGGTCCCAGTCCGGCAAGGACGTCACCGCCACGGCGATGCCGTGGAACTCGGTGATCCAGGGCGGCGGGTCCCTGCAGATCGGGTTCAACGGCACCCACACCGGCGCCAACCCCGATCCCACCGGCTTCAGGCTGAACGGCGGCACCTGCGTCCAAGCCTGATCGCCGCCCATCCCGCCTCACCCACACGCCCGCCCGTCCGGCTCCGGCCGGACGGGCGGTGTCCGTTTCCACCGGATTAACGCGGGCAGTCAGGACGTATGCCGCTGCTCGACACCACGCTGCTCCTGCTGCTCGAGGGCTACGCCTGGCTGCCGGCCCGCCGGCGGGAGAGCCAGGGAGAGATGGTCCACACCCGGCTGACGGGCCGGCGCGCCGTCGTGCTGCGCGGGCCGGACGCCGTCCGGTTCTTCTATGACGACAACCACGTCCAGCGGGCGCCCGCGCTGCCCGAGCCGATCAAGAGCACGCTGTTCGGCCACGGCGCGGTGCACACGCTGGACCAGGCCGCGCACCGGGCGCGCAAGGGCATGTTCATGTCCCTGCTGACGCCGGAAAGCGTCGCCGCCCTGGTGGGCGAGACCACCGCGGCGTGGGACGCGGCGGTGGCGACCTGGCCCGGCAGAGGACACGTCGTGCTCTTCGACGAGGCCGCCCGCGTCATCACCCGGGGAGCGTGCCGGTGGGCGGGCATCCCGCTCGCCGAGGAGGAGACCGCGCCCCTCGCCGCCGACCTCGTCGCGCTGGTCGACGGCTTCGGGTCACCGGGCCCGCGGCACTGGCGGGCCCGCGCCGCCCGAAGGCGGCGCGAGGCGTGGCTGGCGGGGATGGTCGAGGACGTGCGCCGCGGCGCCCTGCGGGTGCCGGACACCTCGGCGCTCGCCGTGGCCGCCCGCCACCTGGAGCCCGACGGGGAGCCGCTCGCGCCCCGGATCGCCGCGGTCGAACTGCTCAACCTGGTGCGTCCCACCGTCGCGGTGAGCTGGTTCGTCACGTTCGCCGCGCACGCGCTGCACCGCTGGCCGGTCACCCGCGTCCACCTGGCCGAGGACACCGACGGCACGTACGCCGAGGCGTTCGCGCATGAGGTGCGGCGCTTCTACCCCTTCGCGCCGTTCGTCGCGGGAACCGCCGTCAAGGACCTCACCTGGAAGGGCGAGCAGATCCTGGCCGACTGGCTCGTGCTGCTCGACATCTGGGGCCAGAACCACGACCCGGCGCTCTGGCCGAACCCGTACGCGTTCGATCCGCAGCGCTTCGCCGGCCGCGAGATCGGCCCGTACGACCTGATCCCGCAGGGCGGGGGCGACCCGGCGACCGGCCATCGGTGCCCGGGAGAGCCGGTCGCCGTGGGCCTGCTGAAGGCCCTCGCGCCGCGGCTGGCCACGCTGGACTACACCGTGCCGGAGCAGGACCTCACCATCTCGCCCTACCGGATCCCGGCCCGGGTGGCGAGCGGCTTCGTCCTGCGGCCGGCCGGGGCGGCCTCGTCCCCCGCAACGGCGGGGGCTAAACGGCCGCGCCCGGCGGTTCATCCCTTGTAGTTGAACACCTGGCGCAGCGTGTGCCGGACCTCCACGAGGTCCTTCTGGTCCGCCATCACCTGGTCGATCGGCTTGTACGCCTCCGGGTGCTCGTCGACCAGGGCGGCGGCCCGGTCGGCGTTCCACGTCCGGCCGCGCATCGCCTCTTTCAGCGACGCCGCCGACAGCTCGCGCTTCGCCCGGCTGCGCGACATCCTGCGCCCCGCGCCGTGGGAGCAGGAGTTGTACGACAGCGGGTTGCCCCGCCCGCGCACGATGTAGGACCGCGTGCCCATCGAACCCGGGATCACGCCCTCGTCCCCGATGTCCGCCTTGATCGCCCCCTTACGGGTGATCCACAGCTCCTTGCCCTGATGGGTCTCCATCTGCGTGAAATTGTGGTGGCAATTGATCGTGCGGACCCGGGTGCCGGAGCCGACGACGCGGAACAGCGCGTCGCTCAGCACCTTGTCCATCCGCGCCCGCGATGCCATCGCGTAGCGCTGCGCCCACAGCATGTCCTCGATGTAGGCGGTGAACTCCGGGGTGCCCTGGGTGAAGTAGGCCAGGTCGTAGTCCTCCAGCCCGATCGCCAGGCTGCGCATGAGCCGCTTCGCGCCGTTGATGTGCGCGGTGGCGAGCTGGTTGCCGATCCCGCGCGAGCCGGAGTGCAGCACGGTCCACACCCGGTCGCGCTCGTCGAGGCAGACCTCCACGAAGTGGTTGCCCGAGCCGAGGGTCCCGAACTGGCAGGCCACGGTGTTCTCCTGCTTGGGCGTCAGGCCGGTGTGCGGCCGGCCCAGGTCGCCGAGCGCACGGTCCACCGCGCGGTCGTCGTGCCCCTTGCCCACTCCCGCCGGGATGCGCCGCTCCACCAGCCGCATCAGCGGGTCGAGCGAGTCGGGCAGGTCGGCGGCCGTGAGCGTGGTCTCGGTCGCGACCATGCCGCAGCCGATGTCGACGCCGACGGCGGACGGGATGATCGCGCCCTCCGTCGGGATGACGGAGCCGACCGTCGCGCCGATTCCGACGTGCGCGTCCGGCATGAGCGCGACGTGACCGGGCACGAACGGCAGGCGCGCCGCCCGGGCGGCCTGGTCGATCGTCCCGTCGTCGATCTCGCTCGCCCAGGACAGCACCTTCGGGGCGATGTGCTTCGGCATGGTTGGAACTCCTCCTTGGTCGAGATCCACTGTGCCGGGCACCAGCGGGAATCCCAACCGAATATCGCGGCGAAACTCGTTTGCCGCCCTACCCGCCCGTCGCCCATCATGCCGGGATGAGCGACGATTCCGGGGAGCACGCCGGCCTCGATGAGGAGGAGCGGCGTCGTACCGGTGACGACGGCCCGCCCCCGCCCGCCGGCGGCGTACGGCTGCCGTGGACCGCGGTGCCCGCGCACCTGCGGCTGGCCGTCGAGCGGCATCTCGGAGACCGCGTGGCCGAGGCCGTCACCCAGCCCGGCGGATTCTCCCCGGGCGTGGCGGCACGCCTGCGGCTCGCCGGTGGGGGCAGGGCCTTCGTCAAGGCGGTCGGGCCCGAGCCTAACCCGATCAGCCCCGGCATCCACCGGGCGGAGGCCCGGGTGGCCGCCGCGCTGCCGGCCACGGCGCCCGCGCCCCGGCTGCTCGCCTCCTTCGACGAGGACGGCTGGGTGGTCCTGCTGTTCGAGGACGTCGAGGGCCGCACGCCCGCCCAGCCCTGGACGGCCGCCGAACTCGGCCTCGTGCTCGGCGCGGTGGCCGAGCTGGCCGACACGCTCACCCCCGCGCCCGTGGCCGTGCCACCGGCCGGCGAGCGGTTCGCGAAGGAGTTCCAGGGATGGCGGCGCCTGGCGGCCGGCTCGGGCGGCCTCGGCGCGGACGGCCTGGGCTCGGGCGGCCTGGGCTCGGGCGGCCTGGGCTCGGGCGGCCTGAGTTTGGGCAGGCTGGGTTCGGGCGGCCTGGGCGGGGACGGATCCGACGTCGCGTGGGCCCGGCGGCACCTGGACCGGCTGGCGGAGCTGGAGGCGGCCTGGGACCGGGCGGCGGAGGGCGACACGATGGCCCACGCCGACCTCCGGGCCGACAACCTGCTGCTCACCGCGGACGGGCGCGTCTACGTGGTCGACTGGCCCTGGGCGTGCCTGGCGGCCCCGTGGTTCGATCTCCTGGGGATGCTCCCGAGCGTGGTCATGCAGGGCGGGCCGCCGCCCGCCGAGGTCTTCGACGGCCACCCGGTCGCGGCGAAGGCCGACCCCGACGCGGTCACCGCGGTCCTGGCCGCCGTGACCGGCTACTTCCTGCAGCGGGGAAGCCTTCCCCCGCCGCCGGGCCTCCCCACGCTCCGCGCGTTCCAGCTCGCCCAGGGCCGGCCGGCGCTGGCCTGGCTGCGCCAACGGACCGGCTGGAGATGACGCCGTATGGGGACGCGGGGGCGGCGGGGAGTGCGATCGTCGCCCGCACGTGACCCTGGATCGGGGACCGGCGCCCACGCGTGGAACCCTGGGCGAGGGCGGCGGCGGACCTGACGACCGGTCGCATAGCTCACCGGATCCCGGCCCCGTTCCGCCGGTTTCGCGCGTGCGAGAGGAGAGCGGGAATGAACTCCGCCTCGGCCGCCGTGGGCGGTGCGGCCACCTTCGTCTGGCTCGGGATGGTGCTGGCGATCTCCTTCATTGAGGCGCCGTTGAAGTTCCGCGCGCCGGGGGTGACGATCCCGATCGGGCTCGGCATCGGCCGGCTCGTCTTCCGGGCGCTCAACGCCGCCGAGGCCGTGCTGGCCATCGTCGTGATCGTGGCGGTCGCCACCGGATCGCCCGGCACCGCCGTGGTCGCGCTCACGTTGATCGCCGCCGTCGTCCTGGCGATCCAGATCGCCGTCGTACGCCCGCCGCTCAACCGCAGGTCCGACCGCGTCCTGTCCGGCGAGGACCCGGCGCGGCACAGGTCGGGAGCACACCTCTACTACGTGGCGCTGGAGGCCGTGAAGGTCGTGTCGCTGCTCGCCCTGGGCTGCGTCCTCCAGGCCGCTTAGTCCCGGACCGCAGCCGCCGATGAGGCGTTACGCAGTGGCTCCTCCCAGTCGGGAACAGCCTCCTCCAGGGAAACGAACTCGCCGACCCCACCAGCCGCCTCCTGCGCGCGCTGTTCGTAGGAGGGATCGGCGAACGCGATCGAGTTCAGCCACCACAGATTGAGAACCACAGGCCGTCACACTTAGGCGAATATGCGGACGGAGTCAGGCTCGGGGGAGAGGGCCTGGTGAGGTGACGCGGCGTGGCGATGCTCAGGGGCGTTTGACGACGGTGAGCAGGACCGCGCTGTCCTCGACGGCGTCGAGTGCGTGCCGGGCGTCCGGGATGGTCAGCAGGTCGCCGGAGCGCCCCTCCCAGGAGGCGTCGCCGCTGGTCAGCCGTACATGACCGCGCAGCACCAGCAGGGTCGCCTCACCCGGGCTCTCGTGCTCGGCGAGGCCGGTCCCGGCGGTGAGGGCGAGCAGCGTCTGGCGCAGCGCGTGCTCGTGGCCGCCGTACACGGTGTCGGCCGCGCGCCCGCTGGACGCCGTGGCGGCGCGATCGAGGAGTTCCCTGGCACGCGCGTCGAGAGATATCGGCTCCATGCCCATCAGTCTGCCCCGCGTTCCGTCCGCCGCCCGCGGAAAGGCGATGGCCGCGCCGGAGACGCGATCGTCAAGCTGGGCCTCGCACACGAAAACGCGGTCCCGGTCGGTAGCCCGGGCACCCGCCGGGCCCGGTTCCGAGCCGGTGCCGGCGGTCTCGTATCCGCCTCTCGTGTCCCCCTCGGGGAGCCTCGGAGGATGTCCGGTGTGCCGGAAGCGGCTTCGCCAAGCCGCCTGTCGGCATACCTGTGGAGGCATCGTGGTGTCCCTGTCCGTCTACTTCGAGAGCCCGTTCTGGGTCGGCATGCTGGAGATCGTCGAGGACGGCGAGCTTCGCGCGACCCGATTCGTGCTCGGCTCCGAGCCCACCGACCCCGAGTTGTACGCGTTCCTCATGCGGCACGGAGTCGCCCTGCTCGAACGCGCCGAGACGGCCCCCGCCGTACCCGTGGAGGAGCGAGGGGACCGGCGGGTCAATCCCAAGCGCGCGGCCAAGCTGGCCGCCCGTGCGGCGGCCCGGGTCACGCGGCGCGGCACGGCCGCCCAGGAGGCGGTGCGGCTCGAAATGGAGAGCGCGAAGGGCGAGGCGCGGGTGAACCGGCGCGAGCGGGAGCGCGCTGGCCGAGCACCGCCGCGAGGTGGCCCGCCGCAAGCGGATCGAGCGCCGTCGCGACCGCTGACCGCGGGGGGATCCGTTCCGTCCCGGAGCGGGGGAATCACGCCGGGGCGGCCGAGGTTGTCGCCATCATGACGGCAGGGCTTAGGCTTGAGGCTCTCTGGGGTTGGAGGTCCTCTCGTGCTGGTTGACTCGTTCGGCCGGGTCGCGACCGATCTGAGGGTGTCGCTGACCGACCGGTGCAACCTGCGATGCTCCTATTGCATGCCGCCGGAGGGCCTCGACTGGCTGCCCAAGCCCGAGTTGCTCACCGGCGAGGAGATCGTCCGCCTGGTGACGATCGGCGTGGAGCGGCTCGGCATCCGGGAGGTCCGCTTCACCGGTGGCGAGCCGCTGCTGCGGCGGGAGCTTCCCGAGATCGTGGCCGCGACCGCCGCGCTGCGCCCGCGTCCCCAGGTGTCGCTGACGACCAACGGCATCGGCCTGGCCCGCCTGGCGGAGCCGCTCGCCCAGGCCGGTCTCGACCGCGTCAACGTCTCGCTGGACACGCTGGACCGCGACGTGTTCGTACGGCTGGCGCACCGCGACCGGCTCCGCGACGTGCTGGACGGGCTCGCCGCGGCCACGGCGGCGGGCCTGACGCCGGTGAAGGTCAACGCGGTGCTGATGCGCGGGGTCAACGAGCACGAGGCCGCTCCGCTGCTGCGCTACTGCATCGACCAGGGATACGAGCTGCGCTTCATCGAGCAGATGCCGCTCGACGCCCAGCACGGCTGGCGCCGCGACGACATGATCACGGCCGACGAGATCCTCGGGCTGCTGAAGGACGCCTTCGACCTCACCGAGGACGACCCGCGCGAGCGGGGCAGCGCACCCGCCGAGCTGTTCCTGGTGGACGGCGGCCCGCACCGGGTGGGCGTGATCGGCTCGGTCACCCGGCCGTTCTGCGGCGCCTGCGACCGCGTCCGGATCACCGCCGACGGCCAGGTCCGCAACTGCCTGTTCGCCACCGAGGAGTCCGACCTGCGTACGGCGCTGCGCGCGGGAGCCACGGACGAGGAACTGGCGGCGCGGTGGGTCGCGGCGGTGCGGGGGAAGCGGGCCGGGCACGGCATCGACGACCCCGCGTTCCTCCAGCCGGCCCGCCCGATGTCGGCCATCGGCGGCTGACGGGGCGGCAAGAGAGCCCCCGGGAAAGCGCGAGAGAGAGTCCAGGGAGCACCCGTGCGTCCCCGTTCCGCAACCGGCGCCGGTGAGACCGCATGCCCGCCGCCGTACGACGCCGTGATCCTGGCGGGCGGCCGGGCCGAGCGGCTCGGCGGGGCGGACAAGCCGGGTGCGCTCGTCGGCGGGCTTCCCCTCGTCGAGCGGGTGGCGGCGGCGGTCCGCGACGCCCGCGCGGTGGTCGTGGTGGGCCCGCCCAGGGACATGCCGGGCGTGCTGTTCACCCGTGAGGACCCGCCGGGCGGCGGGCCGGTGCCGGCGTTGCGCGCGGGGCTCGCCGCGGTGACGTCCCCGCTGGTCGTGCTGCTGGCCGCCGACCTGCCGTTCGTCGTCGCCGGCCATGTCGGGGCGCTCCTGGCGGCCGTGCCCGACGACGGCGCGGGCGCGGTGCTCGTGGACGACGAGGGCCGTGAGCAGTGGCTCACCGGTGCGTGGCGGACGGCCGCTCTGCGGGACGCGCTCGGCACGTACGAGGGACGGTCGCTGCGCGGGCTGCTCGGCCCCCTGAGGCCGGTGCCCGTACGCCCGCCGGTGGCGCCCGGGGAGACCCCGCCGTGGTTCGATTGCGACACCGACGACGATCTGCGCGCCGCCCGCGAGCGGGCCGGAGGGCGCGGGGGAAGGGAGTGCGCGTGAACGTGCTGGAGGAATGGACGGCACTGGTCTGCCGCGAGCTGGGCATCGATCCCGCGCGGGTGGACCGGACCGCGGTGCTCGACCTGACCAGGGATGTGGCGCACGGAGTGGCGCGGCCCGCCGCTCCGCTGACCGCCTATCTGGTGGGGCTGGCGCAGGGGGCGGGCACGGCGCCGCCGGACGTGGTGGAGCGGCTGTCCCGGATGGCGAAGGACTGGGCGGACGCGAACCCGGAGAAACCGGCGGTCACCGACACCTCCGGTTCCTGACGCCGGCTTCCACGGCCCCGGCGCGCCGCGTGGAGGGGAAGGGCGGGCGCCGGGGGCCGTTCGGCGGAAGGGCCGTCCCCGCCGGGGACGACCACGACGGCCGGTCCGTGAGGCCCGTACGAAGTCTTCGGAAAAAAGGGCGACGCCGGGTGGTTACGGGGGCAAACCACCCGGCGTCGCTTCATCGGCGTTCCGACGGGGGCCCGGAACGCCGGCACCAGCGCTCCGACGGGGGACCAGAGCGCTTGGCTAAACTGTACACCTCCAACCCATGGGTTGCGTCAAGACTTTGTCACGACCCGATCTCGCGTCGATGGCGTGGTATCTCGTTTTGGTTAGACGAGGTCAAGTCAGGGGGCGGAGGAGGCTCGTGACCTCTCTGATTGGCCCCGATAACGGCAAGGTATGGCAAAAGGACGGCCCCCGCGACGAACAGGGCCTTGACAGGCCAGGGGGCCGGCACCGCCACGGCCAGAATGAGGCACACGAGGCGGATGCCCATCTTGATGAGGTAGCTGATTTCCCGCTTGCGCACGTCGTCGGTCAGCGACGGCTGGGCGTCCGTCACCTGGTGAACGACCGGGCGGTCTTTTCGCAACCTGCGCCATGGATTCACGATTTCCACGGTAGACCCCGAGGGGGGCGGGGGTGATGCCCGCACGGCGATACGATCATGCGAGACGCACAGCCAGGAGGACGTGATGTCGGACCGCACCTATCGGGTGACCGAGATAGTGGGCACCTCGGCCGAGAGCGTCGAGCAGGCCATCCGCAACGGAGTCAGGCGGGCCGCCCAGACGCTTCGGCATCTGGACTGGTTCGAGGTGACCGAAGTGCGCGGGCACATCGTGGACGGCGAGGTGGCCCACTTCCAGGTCGGCATGAAAGTCGGCTTCCGCCTTGAGGACGCCGAATAGGAGCCGTGAGGACGCCGGTCAGGACCGGCGTCCCTGCTCGGCCTCCCGCTAGCTGGCCTGGCTGACCGTCGACATGTTGAAGTCGGGCACGCGGACCGGCGGCATGACGGCGCGGGTGAACCAGTCGTTCCACTCGCGCGGCAGCGTCTGCTCGCTCGGGCCCACCTCGCTGAGGCGGCCGAGCAGGTCGACCGGCGACTCGTTGAACCGGAAGTTGTTGACCTCGCCCACGACCTCGCCGTTCTCGACCAGGTAGACGCCGTCTCTGGTCAGGCCGGTCAGGAGCAGCGACTGCGGGTCGACCTCGCGGATGTACCACAGGCAGGTCAGCAGCAGGCCCCGCTCGGTCGAGGCGATCATCTGCTCCAGCGAGCGGCCGTCCTCCGATCCCGTCATGATCAGATTGTCGATCTGCGGAGTGGCGGCGAGCCCGGTCAGCTCGGCGGAGTGCCGGGTCTGCACGAGGTTGGCCAGCGTGCCGTCGCTGATCCACTCGGTGCGGCCCAGGGGCAGGCCGTTGTCGAACACCGACTGCTCCCGGCTGGAGGAGTGCGCGACGACGAACGGCGCGCACTCGACGCCGGCCCGCGCCGGGTCGCTGTACAGCGACACCGGCAGCGTCGAAAGCCGCTCGCCCACGCGGGTGCCGCCGCCGGGCTTGGAGAACACCGTGCGGCCGTCGGCGGCGTCCCGCGCGCCGGCCGACCAGTACAGGTAGATCATCAGGTCGGAGACCGCCGTCGGCGGCAGGAGCGTCTCGTAGCGGCCCGGCTCCAGGCTGATCCGCCGCTTGGCCCAGTCGATCCGCCGGGTGAGCGTCTCGTCGAGGGCGGCCACGTCCACGTCGGAGAAGTCGCGGGTGGCCACGCCCGTCCACGCCGAGCGCGTCATGTCCGCCGACTTGGCGTTCAGTTCGAGCCGCCCGGTGGGCTGGTCGTGACGCAGCCGCAGGCCGGTCGACGAGCCGACGAACGTCGAGGTCATGCTGTGCTCGGCGAAGCCGTACAGCCTGCGTCCGGAGGCGTCGGCGGAGGCGAACGCCTCGCCGAGCGCGGGGGCGAACCCCCGGAACACGTCGATGGAGGTCGGCTCCACCGGGCGCTCCCAGCCCTCTCCGGCGGCGCCCTCCACCAGGGGCCGGGCGTCCTCCGACGGCTGGGCCTCCCGCGCGGCGCGGTCCGCCGCGGCCACCACGTCGGCGAGCCGGCCGGCCCGTACGGCGGAGCGCGAGACGACCCCCACCCCGGCGCCCACCACGGAGATCACGGTGAGCCGGGAAGAGCGCGCGACCCCGTTGGTCGTCAGCGTGTTGCCGGCGAAGCGCAGGTTGGCGGTGGAGCCCTCGTCCACGATGACGACGCAGCCGTCGGCCTCGCTCAGCGCGAGCGCCCGCTCCACCGTCTCCTGCGGTGTGGTCACCCGGTCGCTCACTTGCTGCCACCCTCCTGGACGGTGTTGAGGATCCGTACGCCGCGGAACAGGGCCGCGGGGGCGCCGTGGCTGACCGGCGCGACCTGGCCCGGCTGGCCCTTGCCGCAGTTGAAGGCGCCGCCGAGCACGTACGTCTCCGGGCCGCCGACGGCCTCCATCGAGCGCCAGAAGTCGGTCGTGGTCGCCTGGTAGGCCACGTCGCGCAGCTGCCCGGCCAGGCGGCCGTTCTCGATCTTGTAGAAGCGCTGGCCGGTGAACTGGAAGTTGTAGCGCTGCATGTCGATCGACCAGCTCTTGTCGCCGACGACGTAGATCCCGCGCCCGACCCGGGAGATCAGCTCGTCGGTCGAGGGGCCGTCGGCGGCGGGCCGGAGCGACACGTTGGCCATCCGCTGGATCGGCACGTGCCCGGGGGAGTCGGCGAACGCGCAGCCGTTCGACCGCCCGAAGCCCTTCAGCAGAGCCATCCGCCGGTCGAGCTGGTAGCCCACCAGCGTGCCCTCGCGGACGATGTCGAACGACTGACCGGCCACGCCCTCGTCGTCCCAGCCGACGGTGGCCAGGCCGTGCTCGACCGTGCGGTCGCCCGTCACGTTCATCACCGGCGAGCCGTAGTGCAGGCTGCCGAGCTGGTCGAAGGTGGCGAACGAGGTGCCCGCGTAGGCCGCCTCGTAGCCGAGCGCCCGGTCGAGCTCGGTCGCGTGGCCGATCGACTCGTGGATCGTCAGCCACAGGTTCGACGGGTCGATCACCAGGTCGTACGTGCCGGCCTCGACCGAGGGCGCCTTGAGCTTCTCCTCCAGCAGGCCGGGGATCTCGGCCAGCTCGGCCGGGAAGTCCCAGCCGGTGCCGGTCAGGTATTCGTACCCGCGGCCGGCCGGCGGGGCGAGCGTGCGCATGTCGTCGAACCGGTCGCCGTCGGCCCGCATCGCGGTCAGGACCGGGTGGAGCCGCACGCGCTGCTGCGTGGTCACCGTGCCCGCCGTGTCGGTGTAGAACTTCTGCTCCTTGACCTGCATGAGCGAGGCCGAGACGTGGTCGACCTTGCCGAGCAGGCCGGACGACCACTCGGCCAGCAGCGCCGCCTTGTCCGGCAGCGGCACGTCGAACGGGTCGATCTCGTAGGACGACACCCAGGTCACGTCGTCGTACACCGGCTCGGGGGCGAGCTCAACCGGCTCACGGTTGATGGGCGCGCTGACCGCCGCCACCCGCACGGCCTCCTCGGCCGCCCGGGCCGCCGCCTCCGGGGTCAGCTCGATCCCGGACGCGAAGCCCCATGTGCCATCCTTGATCACCCGTACGGCGAAGCCGAGGTCGTCGGCGTCCGAGGAGCCTTCGAGCCGGGCGTCGAACAGGCGCAGCGTCTCGGCGCGTACGCGTTCGAGCCGGAACGAGGCGTGCTCGGCTCCAAGGTCACGGGCGCGCTGCAGGGCCGCGTCCGCCAGCCGCCGCAGCGGCAGGGCGAGGAAGTCGGGGTCGATCTGGCGCATGTCCACGATCCTAACCCTGTGATCTTGTGCCCTGCGGACAAGTGGACTACCCCCAAGTAGCCGATACGGTCGGTCGCATGGTTCGCTCTGTTCTCGTCACCGGCGGAAATCGCGGCATCGGCCTCGCGATCGCCCGCGAGCTGTCCGCCGCGGGAGACGCCGTCGCCGTCACCTACCGTTCCGGCGAGCCCCCGGAGGGGCTGTTCGGAGTCCGCTGCGACGTGACGAGCTCCGCCGACGTCGACGCCGCCTTCGAGAAGGCCGAGGCCGAGCACGGCCCGGTCGAGATCGTCGTCGCCAACGCGGGGATCACCAAGGACACGCTGCTGCCGATGATGAAGGAGGAGACCTTCACCGACGTCATCGACACGAACCTGACCGGCGCCTACCGCATCGCCAAGCGGGCCGTACGCCCCATGCTGCGCATGCGGCGCGGACGCATCATCCTGATCTCCTCCGTCGTCGGCCTGTCCGGCTCGGCCGGTCAGACCAACTACGCCGCCTCCAAGGCCGGACTGGTCGGCTTCGGCCGGTCGCTGGCCCGAGAGCTCGGCTCGCGCGGCATCACGGTCAACGTGGTCGCGCCCGGGTTCGTGCAGACCGACATGACCGCGGTGCTCGACGAGGCGCAGCAGGAGCAGATCCGCAAGAGCATCCCGCTCGGGCGGCAGGCGCAGGCCGAGGAGATCGCCCGGGTCGTCAGGTTCCTGGCGAGCGACGACGCCTCCTACATCACCGGGGCGGTCATCCCCGTCGACGGCGGCCTCGGCATGGGCCACTGAGCCGGACACGCTGAGCCCGACACCCGACTGACTGGAGCTGGACATGGGTTTGCTGGACGGGAAGCGACTGCTGGTCACCGGCGTCCTCACCGACGCGTCGATCGCCTTCAACGTGGCCAAGCTGGCCCAGGAGGAGGGCGCCCAGGTGGTGCTGACCGGCTTCGGCCGCCTCAGCCTGGTCGAGCGCATCGCCAAGCGGCTGCCCGAGCCGCCGCCGGTGATCGAACTGGACGTCCAGAACAACGAGCATCTCGACACGCTCGCCGACCGCGTCGGCGCGCACCTCGACGCGCTGGACGGGGTCGTCCACTCGATCGGGTTCGCCCCGCAGACCTGCCTGGGCGGCAACTTCCTCAACACCTCCTGGGAGGACGTCGCCACGGCGGTCCACGTGTCGACGTACTCGTTCAAGTCGCTCGCCGTCGCGTGCCTGCCGCTGATGAAGGAGGGCGGCGCGATCGTCGGCCTCGACTTCGACGCGACCAAGGCGTGGCCGGTCTACGACTGGATGGGCGTGGCCAAGGCCGGGCTGGAGTCGTGCTCCCGCTACCTCGCGCGCGACCTGGGCAAGCACGGCATCCGGGTCAACCTCGTCGCCGCCGGTCCGCTCCGCACGATGGCGGCCAAGAGCATCCCCGGGTTCAAGGAGTTCGAGGACTCCTGGCCGGAGCGCGCGCCGCTCGGCTGGGACCTGGCCGACACCGCGCCGGCCGCGAAGGCGTGCGTCGCGCTGATGTCCGACTGGTTCCCCGCCACCACCGGCGAGATCGTCCACGTCGACGGCGGCGTGCACGCGATGGGCGCCTGACGGCACCTCTCTCGCGACATCCCGCCTCCCACGCCGGGCGGGCGTACGGGCCGTGGCAGACGGATCTTGCCGCGGCCCGTCCCTGCGCTTAGCATCTGGGCGTGTCTGACGCTCGCGGTTCTCCGCAGTGGGCATGGGCCGTCAGACGCGAGCGTGGTGCCCGGGCCGCCCCGTCCCCGTACGCCCCGGACGGCGCCGCCCGCGGCGACGTGGCCGTCGAACTCGTGTGGGGACCATGGGACGACCAGAGCGCGACCTCGATCCCGGGGAAGGGCCCGTGCAGGCGTTCGCCGTCGCGTTGCGGCGGTTGCGCGAGGAGGCAGGGTCGCCCACCTACCGGGCGCTCTCGGAGAGGGCGCACTACTCGCCCACGGTGCTGTCGCGGGCGGCCGGCGGCCGTGTCTTCCCGAGCCTGGAGGTCACCCTCGCGTTCGTACGCGCCTGCGGGGGCGACGAGGACGCGTGGGCGCGGCGCTGGCACCGGGCCGGCGAGGAGATCACGGGCCGGGCGGCGGAACGGCCGGAACCGGCCCCGGCGGCCGAGGGAGCCTCGGCTACGGCTCCCGGCGCGGTCGAGGTCGTCGCGCCGGAGGCCGGGGGTGGTGGCCGCGCCGGCTTCGTGCGGCGACGCGGGCGGCTGCTCACGCTCGCCGTCGTCCTCGTGGTCGCCGGCGTGGTGGCGCTGGCCGTCGGGGGCGGCCTCGGGCTCGCGCCCGGCTGGATCGCGCGCAACCAGCACGTCACCGACCGGGCGGGGGACCTGAGCCGGGCCGAGGACATGGACGGCGACGACCCCCGCGCCCGCGGGTGCGGAGACGACCTCGACGAGATCGAGACACTCGACGCGGTTCCGCTGAACCTGCCCGACGGCACCCGGTTCGGCACGCTACGGCTGCGGCGCAGTCCCGGATGCGACACGGCGTGGGCGTCGGCGCACTTCGACAATCCCCACCTTTACACCGTGTGGCTCGCCGCGCATCGTCCGGCGGACAACGCCCAGGTGCGCTCCCAGTGGGCGAACAACACGCCGCCGGGCAGCTACGGAGACATGCTCTCCCTGACGCGCGGATGCGTCTGGGTGGAGGGATGGGTGGTCACCGAGCAGGGGGAGGGCCCCCACGCGAAGACCCGCTGCGCGCGCTGACCCATAGCCGCGCGCGGTCGACGAGCCGTACGTCATCGGCCTCTACGGCGGCCTCACCGCCAAGCCGTGGGAGGCCGAAGCGGCCGACGAGGCCGGACGGGCGCGGGGCCGGCCCCCGTGTCCGCGCCCGCCCATCCGCGCCGGTCGGCGTGCGGGCTGCGGACCGCCGGTCCCGCGGCGGGGCTCAGCCCCGTCCCCAGGCGGCGGCGATGTCCGGCCAGGTGCCGCAGCACAGCCCGTACGCCGTCGCCTCCACGTCCTTCGCGTAGAGCTGGTCGGAGTACGCGGTGCGGCCGCGGGTCGCGTACATCTCGGTGCAGTCGCCGACCCCCGCGCCCCAGCACACGAGCACACCCACAGGCCCGGTGCGCCCCTGGTCGAGGATGACCCTCGACCAGTTGGTGCCGCAGCGGGGGGAGTACCGCAACTCGACGGTGGCGCCGGCGGGCCGCGTGGCCCGGCCGCGACCGTCGTGATACCAGAGCCGCGAACTCGCCACGGTGTAGGCCCCGCTGTCGCAGCGGCTCCTGATCGGGTCGGTTCCGTCGCAGGTCTGGGCGCTCTTGCGCCCCCGGTCGCACGACGTGTCGGAGACGCGGCGCGGGAGGCGGACGGTCCCGCCGCGCGGGATGTCGTCGAGCCGCACGGCACCGGTCCGGCCCGATCCCGCACCCGGACCGTCTCCCGTTCCGCCGCCAGGCCCGTCTCCCGTTCCGGCGACCGCACCGGTCGCGGTCGTCGTCAGCGCGACGGCCGCCGCCGGAACGGCCAGTGCTCTCAGGGCGATGCTCCATCTCATCCAGGGCTGCTCCTTCCGTGCCGGGGCACCTCGCGGTGCCCGTCACGGCATGGATAACCCGGCCGGAGGTTGATGCGCGATCATCCGGCGCGGGTTCGCATCAACCCATCAACCGGCGGGGCGCGCGGACCGGCGCGCCCACGTCGTCGTCAGGCGAGCCGGTGGCGCCCGGCCTTCCCGGGCAGCCGCAGGCCGCCCTCGAAGGGGATCGACTCGGTCGCCTCCTGCTGTCCGGCTCGGGCCCGCCGAGCCGAGACCACGCGGGTGGCGAGCAGCGCCGAGAGCAGCAGAACCGCGGTGAGCGCCGTTCCCGCCGTGTCGTAGGACCGGTGGGCCCGCGTGCGCGCGCCCGCGTGGTCGCCGTGCAGTTCCGGCATTTCGGGCACCTTCTGCCCGGGCCAGAGGAGGGGGATCACGCCGTCC
Source organism: Microbispora hainanensis (assembly GCF_006874475.1). Lineage (GTDB taxonomy): Bacteria > Actinomycetota > Actinomycetes > Streptosporangiales > Streptosporangiaceae > Microbispora > Microbispora hainanensis. The sequence goes on along the minus strand of NZ_VIRM01000011.1, from coordinate 128,849 downwards.
TCGTCGGGGTCCACCTTCCCTCCGCGGCCCGTCCGGGACGCGTCCTCGAGCGCCGCGACGAGACGCGGCCGGTAGGGCTCGGGAGACAGGATGCCCTCGGGCGTCATGGACGCCTTGGGCCGGGTCGCCTTCTTGCCGGCCGTCCCCGCCTTTCCGGCGCTCCCCGCGCCCTCGTCACCCTCGTCGGACGCGCACTCCTCGCCGGCGACCAGGGGCAGGCAGGTGTCCTGGACGGCGCGGGTGAGCCCGTCGGTGAGCTTCTGGATCGTCGGGGAGGGGCTGCTCGTGGCTCCGCCGCCCGTCAGCTTCCCGGCCGCTCCGCTCACGGCTTCGGTCGCTCCGCTCACGGCCTCCGTCACCCCGCTCACCGCGCCCGTCGCTCCGGCCGAGGCGTCCGCGCCTCCGGTCGCCCCGCTCGCCGCGCCGGTCGCGGAGTCCGCCGCCCCGGTGAGCGTCCGGCCGGCCGTGTCGACCGCCTTCCCGACGTCGTTCACCGCCGTGCCCGCGGCTCCGGTGGTCGTCTTCAACGTGTCGTCCACGGCCTTCGTGACCGGTTCCGTCACGCCGCCGGTGGCCTTGTCCGCGATGTCGGTGACGCCGTCGGCCAGCTGGCCCACGCCGTCCACCAGGGAGCAGACGCCGCCGGTGAGGCCCGAGACCAGGCCGCCGCCTCCGGTGCAGTCGAAGGCCTGTGCCGGGGATGCGGCGAGAGGGAGCCCTCCGGCCAGGGTGATCGCGAGAGCCCCGGCGGAGATCGCGGAGGCTTTGCCTACGATCCCCATGTGTCCCCTTCCGCAGTGCTCTGGTCCATCCCCCGACATACCCGCCACTCTTCGCCGGAGCGCGGGGTTATGCAGTAGAAAGTTGCAGTTCGGTATCGATGTGTGATACGTGAGGACGATTCTCGTTCGCCTCCCGCGCCCGGCGCGGCGATCAAGGGTCGGAGACGTCGTCCAGAGCCTCGCGGATCTCCCATGGCAGTGTCAGCTTCTCGGCCTGCAACACGCCGAGGAGCTGTGCGTGGGTGCGCGCGCCGACGATCGCCGACGACACGCCCGGGCGGTCGCGCACCCAGGCGAGCGCCACGGCGAGCGGCGACACGCCGAGCCCCTCGGCCGCCGTGGTCACCGACTCCACGATGCTGCGGCACCGTTCGTCGAGGTAGGGCCGGACGAACTCGGCGAAGTGCGGGGTGGCGGCGCGGGAGTCCGCGGGGATGCCGGTGCGGTATTTCCCGGTCAGCACGCCGCGTCCCAGCGGCGACCAGGCGAGGATCCCGGCGCCTACGTGCCCGGCGGCCGGCAGCACCTCCTCCTCGGCGTCCCTGGCCAGCAGGGAATACTCCACCTGCGCCGCGACGATCGGCGCCCGCGACTCGCCGCACCGCTGCCAGGTGGCGGCCGCCGCGAGCTGCCAGCCCGTGTAGTTGCACACGCCCGCGTAGGCCGTACGCCCGGTGGAGACGGCGTAGTCGACGGCGGCGAGCGTCTCCTCCAGCGGCACCCTGGGGTCGAACGCGTGGAGCTGCCACAGGTCGACCTCCTCCAGGCCGAGCCGGGTCAGGGAGGCGTCGAGCGCGCGGATGAGGTGACGGCGGGAGGCGTCGTGCCCGCCGCCGGGCGTGAGCACGGCCTTGGTGGCGATGACCAGCTCGGAGCGCGGCACCACGTCGCGGATGAGCCGGCCGATCAGGCGCTCGGCGTCGCCGCCTCCGTAGACGTCGGCGGTGTCGATCAGCGTGCCGCCGGCCTCGGCGAAGGCGGTGAGCTGCGCCGTCGCCTCCTCGGCGGAGGTGTCGCGGGCCCAGGTCATCGTGCCGAGCCCGATCCTGGACACCGACAGACCGCTGCGCCCGACTAGTCGCTGGTCCATGGTGCGGACAGACTAGCCGATAGGCTGTCCGCACCATGGACGTACTACAGGCGATCGTGCTCGGGCTCGTGCAGGGTCTCACCGAGTTCCTGCCCATCTCCAGCTCGGCCCACCTGCTGATCGTGCCCAAGCTGGCCGGATGGGGCGACCCCGGCGCGGCGTTCACCGCGGTGATCCAGCTCGGCACCATGCTCGCGGTGCTCATCTACTTCTGGCGCGACATCGTCCGTATCACCTGGGCCTGGCTGCGCAGCCTCTGGACGCCGGAGCTGCGCGGCGACCTCGACGCGCGCATGGGGTGGTACATCGGCCTGGGCACGATCCCGATCGGCGTCGCCGGCCTGCTGTTCAAGGACGCGATCGAGGGCCCGGCCCGCAACCTGTGGCTGAACGCGGTCATGCTCATCGTCTTCGGCCTGCTGCTGCTCGTGGCCGACCAGATGGGCCGCAAGAAGAAAGAGGTCGCCGACCTCAACATGCGCGACGGCCTGATCGTCGGCGCCTGGCAGATGCTGCCGCTGATCCCCGGCGCCTCCCGCTCGGGCTCCACCATGACCGGCGCGATGTTCCTCGGATACACGCGCGAGGCGGCCGCCCGCTACTCCTTCCTGCTGTCGATCCCGGCGGTGATCCTCTCGGGGCTGTTCGAGCTGCGCCATGTCGGCGACGGCGGCGGCCCCCCGGTCGCGCCGACCCTGGTCGCGACCGTCGTCTCGTTCGTCGTCGGATACGCCTCGATCGCCTGGCTGCTGCGTTACGTGGCGCGCCACTCGACCATCGTCTTCGTCGTCTATCGCGTCTTCGCCGGCACGTTCCTCCTCACGCTGCTGGCCCTGGGAGTGGTGCAGTCATGACGACCGTCCTGCTCGTACGGCACGGCCTCACCGCGATGACCGGCCCCGTGCTGGCCGGCTGGACCCCCGGGGTCCACCTCGACGAGCGCGGGCGGGAGCAGGCGCGCGCCGTCGCGGAACGGCTCGCGCCCCTGGAGCTGGACGCCATCGTGTCCAGCCCGCTGGAGCGGTGCCAGGAGACCGCCGCCGCCATCGCGACGGGCCGCCCCGTGTCGGTGCAGACCGACGACAGGTTCGGCGAGTGCGGCTACGGCGACTGGACCGGCAGGCCGCTGAAGGAGCTCGCCGAGGAGCCGCTCTGGCGGGTCGTGCAGGCCCATCCCAGCGCGGCGGTCTTCCCCGGCGGGGAGGCCCTGGCGGACGTGCAGAGCCGGGCCGTGCGTGCCGTACGCGACTGGAACGAGCGGCTCGGCGAGAAGGCCACCTATCTCATCTGCAGCCACGGGGATGTGATCAAGGCGATCGTGGCCGACGCCATGGGCCTGCACCTGGACCAGTTCCAGCGGGTCACGGCCGACCCCGCGTCCGTCACGGTGATCCGCTACACCCCCTTGCGTCCCTTCCTGCTCAGGGCCAACGACGTGGGCGGGGGAGTGGCCAACCTGGTGCCCCCGCCTGAGGTGTCGGAGGACGAAGACGGGGGAGAAACCAACACCGGAAGCGATGCCGCCGTCGGCGGCGGACCCGGGACCACATAAGGTCGGGCTATGCCGGTCTTCGACTACGATCCGCCTGACAGGTTCGTGGCCGGTGCCGTGGGGCAACCGGGCGCGCGAGCCTTCTTCCTGCAAGCCAGAGGCCAGGGCAGGATCACCACGGTTGCGCTGGAGAAGTTCCAGGTCGCCGTGCTGGCCGATCGCCTCGACGAGCTGCTCGACGAGGTTCTGCGGCGCAGCGGCGGGCGCGCGCCGGTCCCGGCCATGGCCCCCGCGGAGCTGAGCGACGAGGGCCCTCTCGACCTGCCGATCGACGAGGACTTCCGAGTGGGCACGATGGCGCTCGCCTGGGATCCCGAGACCGCCCAGGTGATCATCGAGGCGCAGGAGGCCACCGAGGGCGACGAGGAGGACGAGGAGCCCCCGGTGGACGACCGGCCCGAGCCCGCCGTCCTCCGGGTGCGGATCAGCGCCGCCGCCGCCCGCGCGTTCAGCCGCCGGGCGCTTGAGGTGGTCGCCGCGGGCCGCCCGCCGTGCCCGCTGTGCGGCAGGCCCCTCGACCCCGAGGGCCACATCTGCGTCCGCCTCAACGGCCACCACCCCGGAGGACTGTCGGCATGAGAGGTGCGGCGGTGAACGGGTGGAAGGGCGGCCTCGCGCCGCGCGGGCGAGGAACCGGATGACGGCCGAGGGCGAGGCGAGCATCAGCGACGTGGACGGGCCGGGGCTGGACGACGCGGCGGCGATGAGCCTGCTGCGGGAGGGCACCTTAGAAGTGGCGGGACGACTCGTCGAGGCCACGAACATGACGCTCTACTGCTCCATCAGGAACGGCGAGCACGCGGCGGCGTGCGTGTACAAGCCGGTGCGCGGGGAGCGTCCCCTGTGGGACTTCCCCGACGGCACGCTGGCGGCCCGTGAGGTGGCCGCCTACGAGGTGGCCGCCGCCACCGGATGGCGCATCGTGCCGCCGACCGTCTATCGGGACGGTCCCTTCGGCCCGGGGATGGTGCAGCTGTGGATCGACGCCGACCCCGAGACCGACCTGATGGCCCTCATGCGCAGCCGCAACCCCGCCCTGCGCCGCATGGCCGTGTTCGATGCCGTGGTGAACAACGCCGACCGCAAGGGCGGCCATCTGCTTCCGCTGCCCGACGGGCACGTGTACGGGGTCGACCACGGGGTCTGCTTCGCGGTGGAGGACAAGCTGCGCACCGTGCTGTGGCAGTGGCGCGGCAAGACGCTCCCGCGCGAGGCGGTCAACGTGCTGGTGCGGCTGGAACGCGAGATCGAGCGGGGGCGCCTCGGCCGGCGCCTGCGCGAGCTGCTGACCCAGGCCGAGGTGGAGGCCACGTGGGAGCGGGTCAAGAGGCTGCTCGCCACGGGGGTCCACCCGCACCCGTCCGAGGACTGGCCGGCGATACCGTGGCCCCCGATTTGATCAATGCAGCCAGGCTTGCGCAAAACGTGCGAATTGTGCACTCTGCAGGGGTCTCTACCGATATTGGAGGGAACACGCATTGTGTACGGTCATCGTGAGCGTCGAGCCGGAGGCGGACGCGCCGGTGCTCCTGGCGGGAGTGCGTGACGAGTTCGTCACGCGGCCGTGGATGTCGCCGGACCGGCACTGGCCCGCGTACCCCGGCCTGATCGGAGGCCGCGACCTCCAGGCGGGCGGCACCTGGCTGGCGGCCGACCCCGAAAAGCGGCGCGTGGCGGCGCTGCTCAACGGTGACGGCGTCGCGGCCGCGGATGGCAGGCGTCACTCGCGCGGCGAGCTGCCGCTGCTCGCCGCCGCCGCGGGAGAGTTCCCGCCGCTCGATTTATCCTGGTATGACCCCTTTCATCTCGTCCTCGGCGGGCTCGACGGCGTACGCCTGTGGAGCTGGGACGGCAGGTCCCTGACCGAGGAGAAGCTGCCCGCGGGCGTGCACATGATCGTGAACACCGGCTGGGACCGGGGCGAGAGCGAGCCGCGCACCGCCTGGTTCCGGCCCCGCTTCGCCAGGGTCGCCCGGCCCGGGTGGATGACGGGCGGCTCGACCGGGCGGTTCTGGGGGGAGTGGCTCGACCCCGCCTCGGGCGCGGGGGTGCCCTGGGACGATCCCCGCGCGCTGGTCATGCGGCGGCGGCTGCCGGATGGGCGGATCTTCGCCAGCCTCTCGATCACGCTGGTCGCCGTGGCGGAGGAGGGGCTCCGCTACGACTTCTGCCCCCAGCCGGACGACCCCGCCACCTGGCACGAGGTCGACATGTCGTGGAGCGCACCGGCTGACCGGGTCCGCCGGCGGCGCGGATAGGCTTCACACCATGCGATCGTGGTCTGCTCCGAATGTCCCAAGGCTGCCCGGTTCGGGCCTCATGCTCCGTCTGTACGACACTGCCGCCCGGGAGGTGCGGGAGACTACCCCCTCCGGCGAGGCCAGGCTCTACGTCTGCGGGATCACGCCGTACGACGCCACCCACCTGGGGCACGCCAACACCTACCTCGCCTTCGACCTGGTCAACCGGGTATGGCGGGACGCCGGCCACGACGTGCACTACACCCAGAACGCCACTGACGTGGACGACCCCCTGCTGGAGCGGGCCGAGGCGACCGGCACCGACTGGCGTTCCCTCGGTGAGCGCGAGATCGAGCTGTTCCGCTCCGACATGGAGGCGCTGCGCATCCTGCCGCCCCGCGAGTACGTCGGGGTCACCGAGACCGTGGGGGAGATCGCCGAGCTGATCACCCGGCTGGCCGATCGAGGCGCCACGTACGAGATCGACGGGGACGTCTACTTCTCGGTCGCGTCCGCGCCCAAGTTCGGCGCGGTCTCGGGCTACTCAGAGGAGACCATGCTCGAGCTGTTCGGCGAGCGCGGGGGCGACCCCGGCAGGGAGGGCAAGCGCCACCCGCTCGACTGGCTGCTGTGGCGGGCGGAACGCCCGGGAGAGCCGTCCTGGGAGTCGCCGCTCGGCCGCGGCAGGCCCGGCTGGCACATCGAGTGCACCGCCATCGCCCTGCGCAACCTGGGCAGCGGCTTCGACGTCGCCGGCGGCGGCTCGGACCTGATCTTCCCCCACCACGAGATGGGCGCCTGTGAGGGCCACGTGGCCACCGGCGAGTGGCCGTTCGCGCGGGCGTACGTCCACGCGGGCATGGTCGGCCTGGACGGCGAGAAGATGTCGAAGTCCAGGGGCAACCTCGTGTTCGTCTCCAGGCTGCGGCAGACCGCCGACCCCATGGCCATCCGGCTGGCCCTGCTGGCGCACCACTACCGTACGGACTGGGAGTGGACGCCGGACCAGCTCGCCACGGCCGAGGAGAGGCTGGCACGGTGGCGGGCCGCGGTGGCGCGCCCGGCGGGCCCCGCGGGAGGCCCGGTGCTGTCGGCGGTGCGTGAGCGCCTCGCCGACGATCTCGACGCCCCCGGCGCGCTCGCGGCTATCGACGCCTGGGCGGCGGAGGAGGGCGACGACGCCTCGTCTCCGGCGCTGGTGCGCGACGTCGCCGACGCGCTCCTCGGCGTCGCCGTCTGAACCGCGCCGCCGTCTGAACCGCGTCGCCGTCTGAACCGCGTTGCCCTCTGAACCGTGCCGCCCCCTGATCGACTCTCGCCTCTGATCCTCGCCCTGACGGCGCAGGCGACTCTCGCCCCGTGCGGCACGCGCCGTCCCTGGACCGTGGCCACGACGGCCGGACCCGGGGACGGTGAGTGCGCCGGGCACTCCTACGGCGCGGGAACCGGGTCGCGGGCGGCGTCCGGACGGTCGACGAAGAGCCGGCCGGTGGGCTCCCCGGCGCGGAGGGAGGAGCCGGCGAAGTTCGCGTCGACCGCGCGGCGCTCCGCGGCGCTCGGGGTGGCGTTGGTGCAGCTCACCGGGGCGCTGTGACCGGACATCAGGTCGGTGCACAGGCCGGTGCGCCGGTCGGGCAGGCCGAGGACGTGGCCGATCTCATGGGTGGCGATGCGCAGGGGATAGTAGCCCTCGGCGGTCGCCTCCCTGCCCATCCAGATGGTGCCCCGGCCCAGCCTGGTGACGCTCGTGCGCGGCCAGCCGTCGTCGGCACGCACCACGAAGTCGGCGGGCGTGCCCGCGACCAGGCGGACCTCGGCGACGGTGGCGTTCCACACCTGCGCGGCCTGGTCCATCACCGTGCGGAACTCGGCGGCGCGGCTCGCGTCATACCGCAGCACGCGCACCGCCGTGCCCGCCGCCGTGCTCGCCGCCGTGCTCGCCGTCGTGGCGCCGGCCGGCTCGGCCGCCCGGGCCGGTGACACCGTGAGCAGCACGGCCGTTCCCGTGAGCAGGGCCACGCGGGTCCGGAGGAACCGTGACGTCCGCATCGGGGACATGCGCATAGGGTTCTCCTCAGCGGGGGGATGACCACCACGAGGCACACCGGAAGGACCGGCGGCGCGGCGCGCCGGTGACCGGTGCGGACTCGGGTGGGGCACCCGCATACGTACGCCGGACGGGTGCGGCGGGGGACAGGCCAGTTTTCCGCTGCTTTCGTCATATGGGCGGCGTCGTTAACCGATCGGCACCCGCGGCGCCAGCCAGGGGAACACGACGTACCACAGCGCGGCCACGGCCGCGCCGGTCAGCAGCAGCACCACGGCCAGCCGGAGCGCGGTGCCGCCGGGCAGCCGCCGCCAGAGGAACCTGTACACGCCGGATCTCCCTCGGTCAGTCCTGGCGTTCCTCGCGGCGGACGAGCACGCCCTGGACGACCAGGCGCTGCGCCGCGGAGAACTCGGGATGACAGGTGGTCATGGTCATGAGCGCGGTCGTGGGCCGCTTCCCGGGATGGCCGGGGACGGGATCGACGACGTCGACCTCGCCTGGGTCCACGATCTTCTTGCGCGTCACCTCGTAGGTGTAGCGGGCGTCCCGCGCGTCCACCACGATGTCGTCGCCGCGCCGCAGCTCGTCAAGACGATTGAACGGCGCGGCGTAGGTGGTGCGGTGGCCCGAGAGCACGAAGTTGCCCACCTGACCGGGCAGGGCCGTGCCGGGGAAGTGGCCGGGGCCCTTGCGCAGCTCCGCAGGCCCGACGCCCTCGACCACCGCGTACCGGTATCCGGCGCCCAGCCGGGGGATGCGCAGCAGCGCCAGGGCGTCGCCGAGCTTCACCGGACCGGGCCCCGCGTGCTCGCCGTGCCTGGCGAAGACGTCGCCGAGCCGCTGCTGGAGCACGCGCTGCTCCCGATCGGTCTCCGCGCCGGTGCCCCAGAGCAGGTACGCGTAGAACAGCAGCAGGACCAGCCCCGCGGGCAGGCACAGCTCGCCGACGACCCGTACGACCGTCCGCACGGCCCCCTCGTTCTCTTCGCGCACGGACCGAGTATCGCCGCCTGTCGAGCGCGGGCCGCGGCCATATGAGGGCCGTTGGCGAATTTTTTTGGCAGGCCGCTCCGGCGATCCGCAGCGGTGCGGTCGTGGTCAACGAAGCGAAAACCTGGACGATCCTTCGGTAAGCACCGTGCGCCGGAATGAGGCGGCCCTGTGAGGGGCGCATACAACAGTCGAGCAGCGAAATGTCGCTGGCAATCCGGGCAAATGCTCTATCAATTGAGCGACCGTTATCGGGAGTCCAAAGTGGCGCGAAAAAATACTGTACCTGTTCTTCTGGCGGTGACGGTCGCGGGCGGCCTGACACTCGGCACCCAGGCCATCGCCAGTGCGCAGGCCCATGCACCCGAGCAGACGTCCGCTACTCAGCCGGAGCAGTACTCGCCCCCGCTTGACACCCTTGGGGGAGCGGAGAACGGAACCTCGGGCGCCGCGACCGTGGGCGTGAGGGAACCCGCCACGACGAATCCGAACACGCAAGACCCGGCTGACGTCGAGCCCATGGCTATGGCCGCGTCCGCTGAGGGCGAGGCGGCCACGGACGCGGTGCCGGTCGCGGCGGACGCCGAGTGCGTCTGTGACGATTCGGTGCCGGCGGATGCGAAGGGCCCGGAGGCCACTGAGGTGGAGCCGGTGAAGGAGGCAGCGCCGCCCGCCGAGGTGGAGCCGGTGAAGGAGGCGGAGCCCGTCAAGGAGGCGACGCCGATCGCGGACCTGGAGCCGGTGAAGGAGGCAGCGCCGGCCACCGAGGTGGAGCCCGTTAAGGCGGCGGAGCCGGTCGCGGCGGACGCCGAGTGCGTCTGTGACGATTCGGTGCCGGCGGATGCGAAGGGCCCGGAGGCCACTGAGCTGGAGCCGGTCAAGGAGGCAGCGCCGGCCACCGAGGTGGAGCCAGTCAAGGAGGCGGAGCCCGTCAAGGAGGCAACGCCGATCGCGGACGTGGAGCCGGTGAAGGAGGCAGCGCCGATCGCGGACGTGGAGCCGGTGAAGGAGGCAGCGCCGGCCACCGAGGTGGAGCCCGTTAAGGCGGCGGTGCCGGTCGCGGCGGACGCGCGGTCCGACGCGGTCGCGGATGTGGTTCCTGTCGCGGCGGACGCCGAGTGCGTCTGCGACGATCAGGCGGCGGCGGATGCGAAGGGCCCGGAGGCCACTGAGGTGGAGCCGGTGAAGGAGGCAGCGCCGGCCACCGAGGTGGAGCCCGTCAAGGAGGCGACGCCGATCGCGGACGCGGAGCCGGTGAAGGAGGCAGCGCCGGCCACCGAGGTGGAGCCTGTCAAGGAGGCGACGCCGGCCACCGAGGTGGAGCCCGTCAAGGAGGCAACGCCGATCACGGCCGCGGAGCCGGCCAAGGAGACAACGCCGGTTACGGCGGCGGAGCCTGCCGCCGCGGACGCCCAGAATGCGGCGGACGTCGTGACGGACGCTAAGGCGGCCCCGGTCGTGGCGGCCGCTCAGGAGCCCGCGACCGCCGACACACTGGCACTGGCGGGTGAGTACGGCCCGGTGGGCAACGACGGCCTGCGCTCGGACGGCACGTTCGAGGACGGCGCATGGTTCGAGGACGGCGAGGACGGCGAGGACGCCGCGGACGCCGCGGACGCCGAGGACAGGGTGGTCGCGGACGACGACGCGGTCGAGGACGGCGTGCGGCGATCCGACACCGAGCCCGTCGTGGAGACCGAGCCGGTCGTGGAGACCGAGCCCGTCGCGGCGACCGAGCCGGTAGCCGTGACGCGACAGGTCGCGGAGCCGGAAGTGGTGGAGAACGACAACTGCCCGAACGGCAACTGCAACAACAACAACAACTGGTCCCAGCCGAGGAACTGGTCATGGAGCAACTGGCCCCAGACCTACACCAACAACGACACCCAGAACGACAACGGAGCTCAGGCCCAGCCCGTCGTGGCGCCGACCGGCGGGGGTGGCAACGGCGGGGCCCTTCCCGTGCAGAACGCCATGCAGCAGGCCGACGCCTCTCCCACGGGGCCGATCACGCCTGAGGAGATGCCGGATGAGGCGTACTTCGAGGAGCCCGGGGAGGAGTTCGAGGCGGAGCCCGAGGAGAGCGTCGAAGAGGAGTACGAGGACGAGCCCGAGGACGTCTCCTGGGAGGAGCAGGCTCCGCCGATGATGGGCGGCGCCCCCGCGGGTCCCGCCGCCCCCGGCCCCGGCGGCCCGGGGTTGCCGTTCACCGGAGCCCCTGCGGGAGTGGGCGCGGCGGGCGCGGGCCTGCTGGCGTTCGCTCTCGCCCTGCTGCCGTGGCGGCGCCGCAGGGTCACGGAGTAGACCGGCGCCGGTGTGGCCGGCGTGGGGAGCATGCGGGGCGGGCCGTTTCCGTGCCGAGTGGGAGACCACGGCGATGGCGGCCCTCCCCGGACGCCGGCCGTACCCGGAGCGGTACGCCGGCCCACGCCGGCCCACGCCGGCCCCGAGCGCGCCGCCGCGCACAGGCAGAAGCCGGGCGCGCGGAGCGTCTTCGCTCCTGTACGACGGTCACGGGCGGTCCCTGCGGGGGCCGCCCGTTTCCGTTTCCGCCGGTATCGCCGGTGTCGTTCGCGCCCATCCCGGCCGCCCGCGCGCGGGCGGGCGGCCGCTTCCGTGGCGTCAGGCGCGGTCACGCCTCGTGAGATCGTGCGGACCCAGAGCGGGACCGTGCTCGTACGGCAGGTCGCCGACGAGCGCGACCCCCTCGTAGGCGTCGTCCGGCAGCGCGAGCCGCGGCGGCGGGGGCTCGTCCCGTCCGGACCCGCGACCGCCGAGACGGCGGGCGACGTCGTCCCGCAGCCGCGGCAGGTACGCGTAGAGGCGGTCGCCCGGGCAGGCGGTCCGGTTGAGGTCGCGGTGGCCGATGATGGCCTCGTGCGGGTCGAGCTCGTAGACGTCGCACAGCCAGGCCAGCAGCGCGGTGAGCGCGGACAGCTGGCGGACCGGAGGCAGGGTGGAGGTGTAGGTCCCCTCGGTCTCGACGCCCAGCGTGTGGTCGTTGTGGTCGGCCGCCTGCGCGCCCATCACGTGCTTGCCCGCCTCGACGGCCGGCAGTGAGCGGTTGCGGCCCTCCATGATGTGTCCGCCCCGGCTGACGGTGAACTGCTCGCCGATGTCCTCCCAGCCGTTGTGCTTCATGTGGTAGCGCTGGATCGTCCGGGACAGCCGGAAGGCCGCGTCGAGGTCGGTCGCGTCCGTGTTCGCCGTCGCCGTGTGGTGGACGACGAGCCGGTCGGGCGCGCGGTCGAGCACCTCGGCCTTGCTCCTGGGCGGATCGGCCTTCCAGTCCGACCGGGTGTACACGCGCGGCGGGCGCGGGCGGCCCCCGGCCCAGACGGGCGTGGCCGCCGCGACGAGCCCGCTTTGCGCGGTCAGCATCGCCGCCGGCAGGCACGCCGACCAGAGGAGCCCCGTCGAAAGAAATGCGCGGCGCGAGACCGCAGACATCCGTCCTCCCCGAGTGCGCGGGGCCCTCGGGGGGCCCTCGTACGGCGGGAGGCGGCATCGATATCCCCTTTCCCCGCCGCGGATATTCCTGCGAGCGAAAACCGGTCACATGTCAACCGAAATGTCCGTGCCATGCCGCGGCGGAAAACGCCGTAGTCCGGTCACGGAATGGCACGACCGCGATCGCGGGAATTTCCCGAAATACCCTGCGTACGGGTCACCGTGCTGACCATGCGTAATGGCGGCGAGTGGGGCGAAGGTCATGCGGCTGAAACGCGGGCCCGATGAGAGGGGGGCTTGTGTTAACCCGATGTTGCGTCCGTTATGCCTGTGGATTGCATGTTTCGCGGGTGCGGCACATGTAACGGCCGCACGGTCACCCATGGTCAAAGTGCGTAACGCGCTCTTCCTAGTTTCGGTTATCGGCCCCAGGCGACAAGGACGCAGGAGGAGCGATGACGGCGACGCAGGCGGCGCGCACGGCCCCGGAAGAACCCAGGAAAGGCCGCTGGATCGGTGACTGGCGACCCGACGATCCGGTGTTCTGGGAGAGCACCGGCAAGAAGGTGGCCCGGCGGAACCTGGTGTTCTCGATCCTGGCCGAGCATCTGGGCTTCACCCTGTGGACCGTCTGGAGCATCGTCGCGGTCAAGCTCGGCGCGTACAAGTTCTCCACCGACCAGCTCTTCTGGATCGTCTCGCTGCCCAACCTCGTGGGCTCCACGCTGCGCATCCCCTACACCTTCGCGCCCGCGCGGTTCGGCGGCCGCAACTGGACCGTGGTCAGCGCGCTGTTGCTGCTGGTGCCCGCCGTCCTGCTCGCGGTGGCGGTGAACGACCCGGGCACCCCCTACTGGGCCTTCCTGGTGATCGCGGCGACGGCCGGGCTCGGCGGCGGCAACTTCGCCTCCAGCATGGCCAACATCACCTACTTCTACCCGCAGAGCCGGCAGGGCGCCGCCCTCGGCCTGAACGCGGCCGGCGGCAACATCGGCGTCAGCTCCGTGCAGCTGCTGATGCCGCTGGTCATCGCCGGATTCGGGCTGGCCGCGGCCGGGTTGTTCTGGGTGCCCTTCGTCCTGGCCGCCGCCGTCGGCGCGTACTTCTGCATGGACAACCTCACCTCGGCCAAGGCCGAGCCGAGGGAGATGGCCAAGGCGGCCGGCCGGGCGCAGACCTGGATCATGTCGGTCCTCTACATCGGCACGTTCGGCTCGTTCATCGGCTACTCGACCGCGTTCCCGCTGCTCATCAAGTCGCAGTTTCCCGAGCACGCCGCGCTGACCTCGCTGGCGTTCCTCGGCCCGCTGGTCGGGTCGGTCATCCGGCCGGTCGGCGGCTGGCTGTCGGACCGGCTCGGCGGCGCCGCGGTGACGTTCTGGAACTTCGCCGGGATGGCCGTCTCGGTCCTGCTCGTCTGGCAGGCCATGTCCGCGCACAGCCTCCCGCTGTTCTTCGCGGCGTTCATGCTGCTGATCGGCACGGCGGGCGTCGGCAACGGCTCCACCTACCGGATGATCCCGGCGATCTTCCGGGCGAAGGCGGTGGCCGGCGTCGAGCCCGGCACCCCCGCGTACGAGGAGGCCCTGGTGACCGGCAAGCGCGACGCCTCGGCGGCCATCGGGTTCATCTCCGCGGTGGGCGCGTTCGGCGGATTCTTCATCAACCGCGGGTTCGGCAGCTCCATCTCCGCGACCGGCGGCGCGGGGGCGGCGCTGGCGGCCTTCGCCGCCTTCTACGTCCTCTGCTTCGCCCTGACCTGGTTCTGCTACATGCGCACCCTCGGGGCGAAGTCGGCGCCGAGCCTCGCGGCGGCCCGGGTCTGAGCCCGGCCGCTCACCGCCACTCGCGGGCGCCGGTCACGGCGCCCGCCTTTTCCGGACCGACGCCTCACAAGCGGCGACAGCACAAGTGAGCTTTCGAGACGACGGGGTCTCTCACACGCCGCGCTCGCCGAAGTTAGCGCGGTTGGCGCCTTGTAGCACAGCGGTAACAGAAGGGACCCAGCGGTGAAACCGCCTGTCAGCACCATCGGATCCATGCCGATCTCACTGCACGCTCCCGGACCTGTGATGTCACAGGCCACCGCGGGCACGACCGTGGGCTCGGCCACCCACTGCCCCTACTGCGCACTCCAGTGCGGCATGTACGTGGCGAAGGGAGAGATCACCCCGCGAGAGGACATCCCGGCCAACGCCGGCGGCCTGTGCCAGAAGGGCTGGACGGCGGCGGAGCTGCTGACCTCGCCCGAACGGCTCACCACCCCGCTGCTGCACGGCAGCCCGGTGAGCTGGGACGAGGCGCTCGACTACGTCGCCGAGCGGATCGAGGCCATCAGGGCCGCGCACGGGCCGGACGCCGTGGCGGTGTTCGGCGGCGGCGGGCTGACCAACGAGAAGGCCTACCAGCTCGGCAAGTTCGCCAGGGTCGCGCTGCGGACCAGCCAGATCGACTACAACGGCAGGTTCTGCATGTCGTCGGCGGCCAGCGCGGTCAACCGGGCCTTCGGCATGGACCGGGGGCTGCCGTTCCCGATCACCGACATCGCCCGCGCCGGCGCCGTGCTGTTCGCCGGGGGCAACGTCGCCGAGACCATGCCTCCCTTCGTGCGCCACCTCAGCGCCATGCGGTCCGGTGGCGGCCGGCTCGTCGTCGTCGACCCGCGCGTCACCCAGACCGCCAAGATGGCCGACCTGCACCTCCAGGTCACCCCCGGCACCGACCTCGCCCTCGCGCTCGGCCTGCTGCACATCGCGATCGCCGAGGGGTATGCCGACCTGGACTACCTGGCCGCCCGCACGACCGGCTTCGAGGAGGTGCGCACCTCCGTGTCGGCCTGGTGGCCCGAGCGGGTGGAGCGCGTCACCGGCGTCCCGGTCGCCCAGATGCGCGAGGCCGTACGGATCCTCGGCGAGGCCGAGCGCGCGATGGTGCTGACCGGCCGGGGCGCCGAGCAGCACGCCAAGGGCACCGACACCGTCACCGCGTTCGTCAACCTGGCGCTCACACTCGGGCTGCCCGGCCGTGAGGGCTCCGGCTACGGCTGCGTGACGGGCCAGGGCAACGGCCAGGGCGGCAGGGAGCACGGCCAGAAGGCCGACCAGCTCCCCGGCTACCGCAAGATCGACGACCCGGCGGCGCGGGCGCACGTCGGCGCCGTGTGGGGAATCGACCCCGCCGACCTGCCCGGACCCGGCCGGTCGGCGTACGAGCTGCTGGACGCGCTCGGCACGCCGGAGGGACCGAAGGCCCTGCTGCTGTTCGGCTCCAATCCCGTCGTCTCCGCGCCGCGCGCCGGGCACGTCGCCCGGCGGCTGGGCGCGCTCGACCTGCTCGTGGTCTCCGACTTCGTGCTGTCGGAGACGGCGGCCATGGCCCACGTCGTGCTGCCCACGACCCAGTGGGCCGAGGAGGCGGGCACGATGACCAACCTGGAGGGCCGCGTGCTGCTGCGCCGCCAGGCCGCCGCGCCCCCGCCGGGCGCCCGCAGCGACCTGGAGATCCTGCGGGGCCTCGCCGAGCGGCTCGGCTGCGGCGAGAAGTTCCCCGCCGACCCGCGCACGGTCTTCGACGAGCTGCGCCGGGCCTCCGCCGGGGGCGTCGCCGACTACTCCGGCATCACCTACGAGCGGATCGCGGCCGAGACCGGGGTGTTCTGGCCCTGCCCCGGCACAGTGGACGACGGCACAGTGGACAACGGCACTGTGGACGACGGCGCCGTGGACAACGGCACCGGGAACGACGGCACGGTGGACGACGGCACGGTGGACGACGGCGCCGGGAACGACGGCGCCGGGAACGACGGCGCCGGGAACGACACCGGGGGCGACCCGCACCCCGGAACCCCGCGGCCGTTCCTCGACCGCTTCGCGACCCCGGACGGCCGGGCGCGCCTGGTGCCGGTGGAGCACCGCCCGCCCGCCGAGGACGTGGACGAGGAGTTCCCGCTCTACCTGACGTCGGGCCGGGTGCTCGCCCACTATCAGTCGGGGGCGCAGACGCGCCGCATCCGCCCGCTGACGCAGGCGTCGCCCGAGGTGTTCGTGGAGCTGCACCCGGACCTCGCCGAGCGGCTGGGGGTCGCTTCCGGCGACCGCGTCCGGGTGCGCAGCCGCCGGGGCGCCGCCGAGGGCGTGGCCCGCGTGAACGCCTCGATCCGGCCGGACACGTTGTTCATGCCGTTCCACTGGGAGGGCGTCAACCTGCTCACCAACCCGGCGCTCGACCCGATGTCGCGCATGCCGGAGTTCAAGGTCTGCGCGGCCGCCGTCGAGCGGTGCGCCGAAGACGGGGAGCGTGTCGCGTGAGGCTTGTGGTGGTGGGGAACGGGATGGCGGGCTCGCGCGTGGTGAGCGAGGTCCGCGCCCGGGCCAAGGACGTGAAGATCACGGTGTTCGGGGCCGAGGCATGGCAGCCGTACAACCGGGTGCTGCTGTCGAACGTGGTGGCCGGCACGTCGAGCCCGGACCAGGTCCGGCTGCTCGACTCCCGCTGGTACGCCGACCACGGGGTGACCGCCCGCCTCGGCGTCCCGGTCTCCGCCATCGACCGGGACTGCCAGACGGTGGTCGCCGCCGACGGGACGCGCGAGCCGTACGACGTGCTCGTGCTCGCCACCGGCAGCGAGCCGATCGTGCCGCCGATCCCCGGCGTGCAGCGGGCGACGGCGTTCCGCACGCTGGACGACTGCGAGCGGATCAGGGAGGCCGCAGAGAGCGCGCGCAGCGCGGTCGTGGTCGGCGGCGGGCTGCTCGGCATCGAGGCCGCGCGGGGCCTGGCCGGGCGGGGCGTCCCGGTGACGCTGCTGCACCTCGCCGGCCACCTGATGGAGCGACAGCTCGACGAGGAGGCCGGGCTGATCCTCCGCGAGACGCTCGGCGCGCTCGGCGTCGCCATCCGCACGGGCGTCACCGTGAGCGCGATCCGCGAGCGGCACGTCGAACTGGCCGGCGGCGAGCTGATCGACGCCGACCTGGTCGTGCTGGCCTGCGGCGTGCGCCCGGTCGTCGGGCTCGCCCGCGACGCGGGGCTGGAGGTCGAGCGCGGCGTCGTCGTGGACGACGAGCTGCGCACCGACGACCCGTCGATCTTCGCGATCGGGGAATGCGCCCAGCACGCGGGCCTCGTCTACGGGCTGGTCGCCCCCGGCTGGGAGCAGGCGTCGGTCGTGGCCGACCTCGTGACCGGCGCCGACAAGGGCGCCCGCTATCGGGGTTCGCGGCTGGTCACCCGGCTCAAGGCCAGGAGCGTGGAGCTCGCGGCGATGGGGGAGACCCAGCTGACGGAGGACGAGGCGGAGATCGTCCGCTTCTCCCACCGGCACAAGGGCACCTACCGCAAGCTCGTCATCCGCGACGGCCGGCTGGTCGGCGCGATCCTGCTGGGCGAGACCTCCGCGGTGGGCACGCTGACCCAGCTCTTCGACCGGGGAGGTCCCCTGCCCGGCGACCGCACCGGGCTGCTGTTCCCCGACCTCGCAGGCATGGGCGGCGCGGCGGTGGCCGACAGCCCCACCCGGATGCCCGACTCCGCGCGGGTCTGCCAGTGCAACAACGTGACGAAGGGCCAGATCAGAGCGTGCTGGGAGTCCGGCGCGCGGAACGTGGAGGCCGTGGCCGCCGCGACGAGGGCCACCACCGGCTGCGGCAGCTGCCGCGACGCGGTCGAGGGCATCGTCGGCTGGCTGTGTGAGCAGGAAGGTGTGAGCGCATGAAGGACCGTAAGGGCATGAGACTCGTCGTCGTCGGACACGGCCCGACGGCACACCGCCTGATCGAGACGCTCGCCGGCCGGGGCTTCGAGGGGACGGTCACCGTTGTCGGGGAGGAGCCCCGCCCGGCCTACGACCGGGTGGCGCTCACCTCCTACCTCAGCGGCAAGAGCGTCGAGGACCTCACCTATCCGGTGCCGGACGGCGTCACCGTCAGGACCGGCGTCCGCGTCACCGCGATCGACCGCGCGAGCCGCACCGTCACCACCGACGCCGGCGACAGCGAGCCGTACGACGTGCTGGTGCTGGCCACCGGGTCGGCGCCGTTCGTGCCGCCGGTGCAGGGCCGGGACCTGCCGGGCTGCTTCGTCTACCGGACGATCGACGACCTGGACGCCATCAGGGACGCGTCGCGGGACGCCCGCGCGGGCGTGGTCATCGGCGGCGGCCTGCTCGGCCTGGA
Organism: Microbispora hainanensis; assembly: GCF_006874475.1. Lineage (GTDB taxonomy): Bacteria > Actinomycetota > Actinomycetes > Streptosporangiales > Streptosporangiaceae > Microbispora > Microbispora hainanensis. The sequence continues at coordinate 110,522 of NZ_VIRM01000011.1, read as the reverse complement.
GGCGGCCGACGCCCTGCGCGGGCTCGGCCTCGACACCCACGTCATCGAGATGAGCGGCCGGCTCATGCCGCGGCAGGTGGACGAGGGCGGCGGCTCGGTGCTGCGCGGGCACATCGAGGGGCTCGGGCTGACGATCCACACGGGCGCGGGCGTGGGGTCGATCGAGGCCGGCCCGGACGGCCGGGTCGCGTCGCTCGTCAAGCCCGACGGAGAGGCGATCGAGGCGCAGGTCGTGGTCTTCTCGGCCGGCATCCGGCCGCGTGACGAGCTCGCCCGCGCCTGCGGCCTGGAGGTCGGCGAGCGCGGCGGCATCGTGGTCGACGAGGGCATGCGCACCTCCGACGAGCACATCTACGCGATCGGCGAGTGCGCCCTCGCCGGAGGCATGGTCTACGGCCTCGTCGGGCCCTGCAACACCCAGGCGGAGGTGGCCGCCGAACGGATCCTGGACGGGCAGGCCGCCTTCACCGGCGCCGACATGTCCACCAAGCTCAAGCTGCTCGGCGTGGAGGTGGCCCAGTTCGGCGCCATGTCGGGCGCGCTCGACGTCACCTACATGGACCCCGTCGGCGGCGTCTACAAGCGGCTGTTCATCAGCGACGACGCCAAGACCCTGCTCGGCGGCATCTGCGTCGGCGACGCCGCGCCCTACAACGCGCTGCGGCCGTTCGTCGGCAAGCCGCTGCCCGGCGCGCCGAGCGACCTGCTGTTCGCCGGAGCGGGCAAGGCGACGGTCGACCTGCCCGACGACGCGCAGGTCTGCTCCTGCAACAACGTCACCAAGGGAAAGATCTGCGAGGCCATCGCCGACAAGGGCCTGACCGACGTGCAGGGCGTCAAGGACTGCACCCGCGCCGGCACCACCTGCGGGAGCTGCGTGCCGATGCTCAAGCAGATCCTGGTGAAGTCGGGCGTCGACGTCGGCAAGGCGCTGTGCGAGCACTTCCCGCACAGCAGGGCCGAGCTGTTCGACATCGTCAACGTCCGCGGGATCACGACGTTCTCCCAGCTCATCGCCGAGCACGGCACCGGCCGCGGCTGCGACATCTGCAAGCCCGCGGTCGCCTCGATCCTCGCCTCCCTCGGCCGCGGCCACATCCTCGACGGCGAGCAGGCCGCGCTGCAGGACACCAACGACCAGTTCCTGGCCAACATCCAGAAGAACGGCACCTACTCGGTCGTCCCCCGCATCCCGGGCGGCGAGATCACCCCGGACAAACTCATCGTCATCGGCGAGGTGGCCCGCGACTTCGGGCTCTACACGAAGATCACCGGAGCGCAGCGCATCGACCTGCTCGGGGCCCGGGTCGAGCAGCTTCCGGCCATCTGGCGCCGCCTCGTCGATGCCGGCTTCGAGTCCGGTCACGCGTACGGCAAGGCGCTGCGGACGGTGAAGTCCTGCGTCGGGTCCACCTGGTGCCGCTACGGCGTGCAGGACTCGGTGGGCCTGGCCATCGCCCTGGAGCTGCGCTACCGGGGGCTGCGCTCGCCGCACAAGCTGAAGTCGGCGGTCTCCGGCTGCGCCCGGGAGTGCGCCGAGGCCAGGTCGAAGGACTTCGGCATCATCGCGACCGAGCAGGGCTGGAACCTCTACGTGGGCGGCAACGGCGGCTTCAAGCCCCGCCACGGCGACCTGCTCGCGTCCGACCTGTCCACCGACGACCTGGTCAGGACGATCGACCGGTTCCTGATGTTCTACATCCGCACCGCCGACCGGCTCCAGCGCACCGCCGCGTGGCTGGAGAACCTGGACGGCGGGCTCGACTACCTCCGTGAGGTGATCATGGAGGACTCGCTCGGCATCTGCGCCGAACTCGACGCGCAGATGGAACGGCACGTGTCCACGTACGTCGACGAGTGGCGCGCCACCATCGAGGACCCCGACAAACTGCGCCGCTTCGTGAGCTTCGTCAACGCCCCCGGCGTTCCCGACCCCTCGATCTCGTTCGAGACCGAGCGCGACCAGATCAAGCCGGTGCTGATTCCACTGGAGGTGACCCGCAGATGACCATCCTCGACGAGATGCCGGCCCTTGCCGGCCACTGGACCCCGGTCTGCTCCTACACCGACCTGCTGCCCGAGCGGGGTGCGGCGGTGCTCGTCGGCGACCGGCAGGTGGCGGTCTTCCGCACCTTCGACGGCGCCCTGTACGCCCTGGGCAACCTCGACCCGTTCAGCGGGGCGTACGTCATGTCCCGGGGCATCGTCGGCACCAGGAACGGTGAGCCGACCGTGGCCTCGCCCATGCACAAGCAGGTGTTCTCCCTGGTCACCGGCGTCTGCGCCGACGACCCGGGCGTCGCAGTGCCGACCTATCCCGTTCGGGTGACCGACGGAACCGTGGAGGTGAGCGTGGTATGACCGCGCTGGTGGACGAGACCCCGATGAGCCTGGAGACGGCGCCGGACGCGCTGGCCGGGTTCACGATCGGGGTGACGGCGACCCGCCGCAGCGAGGAGCTGGCCGCGCTCCTCGAACGGCGGGGCGCCCGGGTCGTGCGGGCGCCCGCGATCCGCATCGTGCCGCTCGCGGAGGACGCCGGGCTGCTCGCCGCGACCCGGGCCTGTCTGGAGGCGCCCGTCGACGACGTGGTCATCACCACGGGAGTGGGGTTCCGCGGGTGGATGGCGGCGGCGGAGGGCTGGGGCCTGTCGGCCGACCTGAACGCGCACCTCGGCAACGCGCGGCTTCTCGCCCGCGGCCCCAAGGCGCGCGGGGCCGTCCGCGCGGCCGGCCTGGTGGACTTCTGGACGCCGGCCACGGAGTCGTGCGAGGAGGTCAAGGAGTATCTGCTCGCGCAGGACCTGCACGGCCGCCGCATCGCCGTTCAGCTCCACGGCGAACCGCTGGACAGCTTCGTCGCGGCGCTGCGGGAGGCGGGCGCGGAGGTGATCGAGGTGCCGGTCTACCGATGGCTGCCCTACCGTGACACCTCGCCGCTGCGCCGCCTGATCAGCCAGGCGATCACCGGCTCGGTGGACGCGGTGGCCTTCACCAGCGCGCCCGCCGTGCTGGCCATGCTGGGCGCGGCCCGCGCCGACGGGCTGGAGGACGCGCTGCTCGCGGCGTTCGGCAGCCGCGTGGTGGCGGCCTGCGTCGGCCCGGTCACGGCCGGGCCGCTGACCCAGCGCGGGGTGCGGGCCGTCCAGCCCGAGCGGGCCCGCCTCGGCGCGCTCGCCCGGATCCTCGCCCGCCACCTGCCGGAAAGCGGTGTCACGCGGCTCGTCGCGGGCGGGCACGAGCTGGAGATCCGCGGTCACGCCGTGGTGGTCGACGGCGAGCTCAAGCCGCTGCCGCCCGCCCCGATGGCCGTGCTGAAGCGGCTCGCCGAGCGCCCCGGGCATGTCGTCAACCGGGCCGACCTGCGGGTCGTGCTGCCCGGCGGCCCCTCCCGCGACTCGGCCGAGCACGCGGTGGAGATGGCCATCACCCGCCTGCGGCGGGCGCTCGGTCCCGCGGGCATCGTCGAGACCGTCGTCAAGCGCGGCTACCGCCTCGCCTGCGGCCGGGACGAGCGATGACCCCGACCCTGGTGATGGCGGCGCACGGGGCACGCAGCGGCCACTGGGAGTCGGTCATGGACTCTCTGGCGGCCCGCGTGCGCCGCGCCAGGCCCGGCGCCCCGGTCGAGCTGGGGTTCCTGGAGATCAGCGCGCCGCTGCTGTCCGACGTGCTGTCGGGGGTGGCCGGGCCCGTCGTGGTGGTCCCCATGCTGCTCGCCGGGGGATACCACGCGCACATCGACCTGCCGGCCGTCGTCGCCCGCAGCCGGCCCGACGCGGTCGTCGCCGGGCAGCTCGGGCCGCACCGGCTGCTGACCTCGGTGCTGGCGCGCCGCCTCGCCGCGGCCGGCCTGCGGCCCTGCGACGCCGTGATCCTGGGCGCGGCCGGCTCGTCCGACCCCGCCGCCCTCGACGACGTCCGCGCCGCCGCCCGGCTCCTTTCCGTACGGCTCTCGCGTCCCGTCACGGCCGCGTTCGCGTCGGCCGGGACGCCCACCCTCGCCGAGGCCCTGGAACGCACCAGAGCCGGCCTCGCCCCGCGCGTCGCCGTCGCCTCCTACCTGCTCGCGCCCGGGTTCTTCCACGACCGGCTGGTGAGCAGCGGCGCGGACCTGGTCAGCCCGCCCCTCGGCGTGGACGACGACCTGGCCGCCCTCGTCTGGACCCGCTTCGACGAGGCCCTCGCCCGGCACCGCGCCGCCATCACGCCCGCCCGCACCCCGTTCGCCATCCGCACCCACGCCTGAGCCACCGGCCACCCCCCACCCCGGCCCGAGCCACCCCCCACCCGCAGCCACCCCCCACCCGGGCCTGAGCCGCCGGCCACCCGCACCCGCGGCTGAGCTGTCAGCCGCCCGCACGGCTGAGCCGTTCGCCGTGACTGCGCCTTCCGAACGCTGGATCCATCAGGCCGCGTGGTCGCGGAGGTACCGGGCGAACGCCTCTCTGGCCAGTTGCGACACCGTCTTGCCCTCCCGTTCGGCCAGCGCCCTGGCGGCTGCCTTCTCCTCCGGACTCAGGCGGAACGTCACCTGCGGTGAATGCTTGCCCGGTGCCGTGAGCGAGGGACGGCCGACCGTCCGGCGCACATGCTCGACAGCGGCCTCGACATAGGCCTCGTCGATCCGATTCCCCCGTCTGTCATAGAGCTCCTCGGCGCTCAGGTCGACGTCCGACTCGTCGTCCACGGCGAGCTCGACGTCCTCCGGGGGCCAGGGGCCGGTGTATTCGGTCATAGCTCGTTCCTCCTGAACGCGGTCGGCATCGCGTGGATCACCAGCAGGTACTTCTCGGTCAGAACGGCGATCACCTCGAGCTCCAGTCCGCGATCATCCAAGCCGAGCCAGTGCCACTGCTCGTCCAGACCAGGCCCTGGTGGCGGCACTATCCGGGGTGGCTGGCCCCGGATAACGGCAAGGACCCGCGCTGTCCCGATGCGATGCTTCCGTGCTGACTGCGTGAACCTGATTCTACGCACGAAGACGAATTGTGCCATGCACAATTGTTTCTTGCTTACGGAACGCGATTGATTGTTTACCCTTAGTTTGCCGTGCTGCCTCGGCGAGGGCATCGGATGTGGAAGACGACCTGGCCGCCCTCGTCTGGACCCGCTTCGACGAGGCCCTCGCCCGGCACCGCGCCGCCATCACGCCCGCCCGCACCCCGTTCGCCATCCGCACCCACGCCTGAGCCGCCGGCCACCCCCCACCCCGGCCTGACCCGTCCCTGTATCCGCGGCTGGGCCATCAGCCGCCCGCGCCCGCTGCCGAGCCGTTCGCCGACGGCTCCGCGCGGCCGTTGCGGGCGCCCTGCGCCGTCTGGGGGGCCGGGGGTGGGGCTTTTTCTTTTTTTGCCGCGCCGGCCCGTTTCGGGCCGGCGCGTAGGCGTTTTCCGACCCCGCCGACTCCGGGAAAACGCCGCCTTGGGCTCGCATAATTCGGTACGACGCCTGTCCAGTCGGGGTCATCGGCCCGCCGGTTACCGGTCGACGGCCGGTCGGGTAGGGGTTGACCTGGTGGTTCCAGGGCAAGCACGCTTACCCAATAACCGAGGAAAAAGGGTCCGTAATTCACTCTCCCGGAGATGGCCGTGGAGGATCTCCACGCCAGTGGCGGTCTGCCATTCCATGAATCCGGGTTTCATTCATGGTTCATTCGCCGAGCTGAATGTGAGGAGGCGAAGATGCCGCGTGCCGATTTCAGGTCTTCTCCGCCGCCCCCGGGAAGCGAACGGCCGGAGAGGCTGCCGCGTCTCCTGGCCGAGGACCTGCGGACGATCGTCGAACGGGACCCGTCCGTACGCGACCGGAAGGAGGCGTTGCTGCACCCGGTGCTCCCGGCGCTGTGGCTGCACCGGGTCGCCCACCTGCTGCACCGGCGCGGCAGGCGACTGCCGGCCCGGCTGCTGATGCTCCTCGCACGCCACGTCACCGGAGTGGAGATCCACCCGGGCGCGAAGCTGGGGCGCAGGGTCTTCGTCGACCACGGCGCGGCCGTGGTGATCGGGGAGACCGCCGTCGTGGGCGACGACGTGACCATCTATCACCAGGTGACCCTCGGGGCGGTCGGCTGGTGGCGCGACAACCTCCGCGCGGACGGGGAACGACGGCACCCGGTGATCGGAGCCCGCGTGGTGCTGGGCGCCGGCGCGACCGTTCTCGGCCCGGTGCGCGTGGGGGACGACGCCGTCATCGGGGCGCGGGCGCTCGTCCTCGACGACGTGCCCGCCGGCGCGCGCGTCCTCGCCCCCGCCGGGACCGTGGCCGCGCCGCGCGGCGGCGCCCCGGCCCGTACGGCCGGAGCCGACCTGCCCCGACCCCCCGACGAAAGGAGCGGATCGATGAATCCGGACAGCACGGTCCTGATAGTCGGCGCCACCGACGAGACCGTGCGCACGGCCAAGGAGCTGGGGCTGACCGTCCTGCTGCTCCAGCACCCCACCAAGGTCAGCCCCGAGCAGGAGGAGCTCGCCGACGTCCTTCGCGTGCTCGACTACACCGACTGGGCGGCCGTCGAGCCCGTCGCCAGGGAGCTGTGGCGGGAGCCGGGGTTCCGCGTCGCGCTGTCGATCACCGAGCCCGGGCTGGAGAACGCGGGACGGGTCAACGACCTGTTCGGCCTGGGCGGCACCGGTTATGAGGTCACCCGGAGGTTCCGCGACAAACTTGCCATGCGCCGCCACCTCGCATCGGTTCCGGGCGCGGAGCTCGACCCCTCCGCGGTGGCCGCCGCGCCGCTCCTGCGGCGCGAGGACCTGGACGCCTTCGGCGCCGCCCACGGCTATCCGTTCATCGTCAAGCCGACCGACGCGACCGCGAGCATCGGCGTCTTCCGCATCGGAGGACCTGAGGACGCCGGGCAGGTGTGGGCCACGGTGGAAGGCCTGCGCGGCACCCGCACCGACCGGGTCTCCACCATGTTCATCCTGCGGGACTTCCTCATGGAGGAGTACGTCGAGGGGCCGGAGTTCAGCGTCGAGGCGTTCAGTTTCGCGGGCCGCCACGTCGTGGTGGCGATCACCGAGAAGTTCGTGCACCCCGAGCGGTTCGCCGAGCTCGGCCACGCCGTGCCGGCCCGGCTGGACGAGCCGGTGCGGGAGCGCATCCGCGCGAGCGTGTGCCGCTTCCTCGACCTGATCGGTCTCAGGGACGGCGTCACGCACACCGAGCTGCGGCTCGGCCCGGACGGCCCGGTGGTCATCGAGAGCCACAGCCGCGTCGCCGGCGACATGATCCCGGAGCTCGTGCGCGGGGCGTACGGCATCGACCTGATCGAGTATGCCCTGGGCTGGCCGTTCCGGCTGGTCCCCGAGCTGCCGGAACGGCCGGAGGCGCACGCGGGGGCCAGCGTGCGCTCCCTGGTGAGCGAGCCGGGGCGGGTCGAGTCGGTGGAGGGCGTCGCCGACGCCGCGGCGCGGGACGGCGTGCTCGACGTGCGCGTCACGGCCAAGCCGGGCGACACGGTGCACGCGCTGCGCGACAACTGGGACCGGCTCGGCCTGGTGGCGGTGACCGGCCCCGACACGGAGGCGGCGATCCGCCGCGGAGCCGAGGTCGTCGGCGACGCGATCCGGATCCGGATCGCGGGCGAGGACGGGCGCACCTGGTTCGCGCATGTGGCCGAGGCGCGATCCTTCGCGGAGGTGCCGGCATGAAGGAGCGAAGCGAGCGAACCGGCAGACCCCGAGCCGCCGGGCGAGGGAGTGACATGAGTGTCGTCATCGTGCACCGCAACCCGCTGGAGCCGTTCCCGTACGACCGCTGGCTGCGCGATCACGAGGGCCCGGTGGTCATCCTCGCCGCCCGCGACAGGTTCGAGCCGTTCGGCGAGCGGATCCCCGAGGGGAACCTCGGCTACACGCACCTGGAGCTCTTCGACCACGACGACGAGGTGGCCGGGCGGGTCGCGCGGCTCGTCGCCGAGTATGGCGCCACGCACCTGATCGGGGAGCACGAGGCCGACGTGCTGCGCGTGGCCGCCCTGCGCGAGGAGCTCGGGCTGCCCGGCGCGCGGGCCGCCGACGTGCTGCCGTTCCGCGACAAGGCCCTGATGAAGGAGCACGCGGCGCGGGCGGGCGTGGAGGTCGCGCCCCACACGGTGCCGCGGACCGCCGCCGACGCGCCGGCTTTCGCCGGTGTCCACGGATTCCCCCTCGTGGTCAAGAACAGGGCCGGTTTCAACTCCATCGGCCTGCGCGTCCTGCGCGACCGCAACGCGCTGACGGCCTTCCTCACCGAGGCGTACGGCCCGCGACGGGACGGGCAGCGCGACGACCTGCTGCTGGAGGCGTACGTGCCCGGCCGCATGTGCCACGTCGACGGGCTGGTGGTGGACGGCGAGGTCGTGCTGGCCTGGCCCTCGCAGTACCAGTACGAGCTGGCGTCGTTCGGCAGCGACCCGGGCTCCCGCGTCGACCTGGCGCTCGACCCCGGCGACCCGCTCACCGGCCGCCTGCTGGAGCTGACCGGGCGGACGCTGGCGGCGCTGCGGCGGCCCGGCGGCCGGCTGCGCGACCACGCCTTCCACGCGGAGATCTTCCACACGCCCGACGACCGGCTGGTGCTGTGCGAGATCGCCTGCCGGTCCGGCGGCGGGAAGATCCGCGAGGTCTTCCACACCCTGTTCGGGGTCAACCTCGCCGAGTGCTCCATCCGGGCCCAGCTCGGCCTTCCGCTGCCCGACGTGGAGCGGGCCGTACGGCCGGGGCGCCGGCCGGAGCCGGCGCGGATGGCCGGTCAGGTGCTGATGATGAAGCGGCCCGGGCTCATCCACGCGCTGCCCGACGTCCCGCAGGAGCCCTGGGTGGAGCACTTCTGGCTCTACGCGCGGCCGGGCCAGGTGGTGCCGCCCGCCTCGGGCTCGGCCGACTTCCTGACCGTGGCCATCGCCTCGGCCCCCACGCGGGCGGAGTGCGAGCGCAGGCTCCGCTCGCTCGGCGCGCGGCTGGAGGAGCAGGTGCGGATCGGGGCGGTGTCGTCGTGATCCGCCCGTCGACGCAGGTGCGCTACATGGCCGGCATGGTGGTCGACTCCACCGGCAGCGGCATGTACCTGCCCCTGTCGCTGCTGTTCTTCCACCACGTCACCGGGCTGCCGATCGAGCGGGTCGGCGTCATCATGACCGCGGCGGCGCTGTTCAGCCTGGTCGCCAACCCGATCGCGGGCGTGCTCGTCGACCGCTTCGGCGCGCGGGCCGTCGTCGTGGGCGGTTATCTGGTGCGCGCCGTGGGGTTCGCCGCCTACCCGCTGGTGGACTCGCCGCTGACGATGTTCCTCGCGGTGGCGCTGGTGGCGCTCGGCGACGGCTCCTACCCGCCGTCGATCCAGTCGTTCGTCGCCGCGATCGCGCGGGGCGCGGACCGAGACAGGCTCCTCGCCGCGCAGCGCAGCCTGCGCAACGCGGGCCTCGGCGCGGGCGGTCTCATCGCGGGCGCCGCGCTCGGCCTGGGCAGCGACGCCGCCTACCGGGTGATCGTGCTCGTCAGCGCCGCCGCGTTCGCAGGCGCCGCGCTGATCCTCCGTACGATCCCCGTCCCCGGCGGGCAGGATCGTACGGCCGCGCGGGCCGGTGCGGCCGGCACACCGGCTCCGGTGGCGGCGCGGGGGAGCGGGGGATACCGGCTCGTCCTGCGCGACCGGACGTTCCTCGCCCTGACCCTGCAGAACGTGCCGACCGCCTTCGGCTACATGGTGCTGTCGGTGGCGCTGCCCGTCTACGTCACCCAGGAGCTGGACGTCCCCGCGTCGCTGGTCGGCGTGCTGTACGCGGTCAACACCGTCGGCATCGCGCTGCTGCAGATCCCGGTGACGCGGCGGCTGATCCGCTATCGGCGCACCCGCACGGTCGCGGCGGGCGCCGCCACGTTCGGGGCCTCGTTCGCGGCGTTCGCCCTGCTGGCCGGGGTCCCCGTCCGGCCGGTCGCGCTGGCCGGGGTGTTCGCCGCGACGGCGCTGTTCACGCTGGGGGAGATGCTGCACGGCGCGCCGCTGTCGGCGCTCGTGTCGAGCGCCGCCCCCGAGGAGACCCGGGGGCGGTATATGGCGGTCTACCAGTTCTCCTGGGCCATCCCGATCACGCTGGCCCCGGCCGTGCTGACCGCGCTGCTGAGCCTGTCGCCGGTCTCCATGTGGCTGCTGCTCGCGGGAGGCGTCTCCTGCTCGGCCCTCACCATGCTCCGCCTGGAGCCCCGGCTGCCGGCCCGGGCCGTCCACGCGCGAGTCCCCGACGACCCCGAGAACCCCGAAGACCCCGACGACACCGAAAAGACAGATACGGACGACCGTCGCGCAGCGACGACGACACAGAAGGCTGGTGTGGAGTGATGGGCAGATCGAGTTGGCACGTGCTGCGGGGAGAGGACCCCGCCTTCGAGCTGCCGGAGGCCGCGGGGCAGTGCGGCTGGGTCAGCCAGCTGAGGCCGCTGATCGTGGAGATGACCGAGCCGGGCGACGTCGTGCTCGACCCGTTCGCCGGCTGGGGGACGACGCTGGTGGCGTGCGCGGTCGAGGGCCGGAAGGGGATCGGCCTCGAGGTCTCGCCGGAGCGCGCGGAGCAGGCGCGCAAGCGCCTGGAGGCGTACCCCGGCCAGACCATGCTGTGCGGCGACGCCCGCACGCCGCCGCTGCCGCCGGAGTCGGTGGACTTCGTCCTGGCCGACCTGCCCTATTTCGGCACCAACCTCGACACCGACTCCACGGTGGAGGGCCAGTTCTACGCGCTGCGCGACTACGACGAGTATCTGAGCGCGATCGACGAGGCGTTCGCCGCGGTGGCGAAGGTCATGCGGCCCGGCGCGCGGGCGGTGCTCGCCGTGCAGAACCGCCGCCTGGCCGGCAGGTTCGTGCCGCTGGCCTGGGACGTCGCCCGGGTGCTCGGCCGCCACCTGACCCTCGGCGACGAGCGGATCCACTGCTATGACCGGCCGGTGAGCGACGACGGCCCGATGCTGACCAACCGCTCGCACGAATACCTGCTCGTGGCCGAGAAGGAGCAGGCATGATCCCGCTGATCGGCGGCGACATCGCGGCCAGGATCGACGACCTCATCGGCGACACCCCCCTGCTCCGTCTCCGCCTCGACGGCCTGCCCCCGGACGCCACCGTGCTCGCCAAGCTGGAGGCGGCCAACCCGCTGTCGAGCATCAAGGACCGGGTGGCGCTGCGCATGATCGAGGAGGCCGAGGCGTCCGGGGCGCTGACCCCCGGCGCCACCGTGATCGAGTCCACCTCGGGCAACACCGGCATCGCCCTGGCGGCGCTCGCGGTCAGCCGGGGATACCCGTGCGTCGTCGTGATGCCGGACAACGCGTCGCGGGAACGGACGCTGACCCTGCGCATGCTGGGCGCCCGGGTCGAGTTCACCGACCACACCCTCGGCTTCCAGGGCTGCGTGGACCGGGCGGCGGAGCTGCACGCCGCCCTCCCCGGGTCCTGGTACGCCCGCCAGCACGAGAACCCCGCCAACGTCCTGGCCCACTACACGACCACGGGGCCGGAGATCTGGGCCGCCACCGGCGGGCAGGCCGACGTGCTGGTGTGCGGGGTCGGGACCGGCGGCACGCTCACCGGGACGGCCCGCTACCTGCGCGAGCGCAACCCCGGGCTGCGGGTCGTCGCGGTGGAGCCGGAGGGCTCGCCCCTGCTGTCGGGAGGCGCCGCGGGGCCGCACCGGATCCCCGGCCTCAACGGCGGCTTCATCAGCCCCGTCACCGACGTCACCCTGATCGACGAGGTGATCACCGTGCCGGACGGCGAGGCGGCCGCCATGACCCGCCGCATCGCGGCCACCACCGGGCTGCTGGTGGGGGTCTCCTCCGGCGCGGCGGCGTACGGCTGCGCCGAGCTGGCCCGCCGCCGGGACCTGTCGGGACAGACAGTCGTGACGATCTTCCCGGACACGGGCGAGCGCTACCTCAGCTGGTGGCCGGCCTGACCGGTCCCACCGCCACGGCCGCCTCAGGGCTCAGCGGTCGGTGCCGCGGTCGCGGCGGCGCAGGTAGCGCTCGAACTCCGCCGCGATGGCGTCGCCGCTGGCCTCGGGCAGCTCGGCCGCGTCCTTGCGCTCCTCCAGCTCCCGCACGTATTCGGCCACCTCGCTGTCCTGGGCCGCCAGCTCGTCCACGCCGTGCTCCCAGGCCCGCGCCTCCTCGGCGAGGTCGCCGTACGGCATCGGGATGTCGAGCATGTCCTCGATGCGGCGCAGCAGCGCCAGGGTGGCCTTGGGGTTGGGCGGCTGGGCGACGTAGTGCGGGACCGACGCCCACAGGGACACCGTCCGCAGCCCGGCGGTGCCGAGGGTGTGCTGCAGCACGCCCACGATGCCCGTCGGGCCCTCGTATTTGGTCAGCTCCAGGTTGAGCGCGCGGGCCATGCCGGGGTCGCTGACCGAGCCGGTGATCGGCACCGGCCGGGTGTGCGGCGAGTCGTTGAGCAGCGCGCCGAGCAGGATGGCCAGCTCGATGCCGAGGTCGTGGCAGAGCCCGACGATCTCGGCGCAGAACGACCGCCACCGCATGTTGGGCTCGATGCCGCGCAGCAGCACCACGTCGCGCTTGGCGCCGGGCGGGCGCGCCAGCAGCAGCCGGGTCGTCGGCCAGACGATGGAGCGGGTCACGCCGTCGCCGAGCTCGACCACCGGCCGGGTCACCTGGAAGTCGTAGTAGTCCTCGGGGTCCAGCTCGACGAGTGGGGTGGCCTTCCACTCGGACTCGAGGTGCGCGAGCACACCGCTGGACGCCTCGCCGGCGTCGTTCCACCCCTCGAACGCGGCGATCAGCACCGGGTCGACGAGCTCGGGGAGCCCTTCGAACTCGATCACGCGCCGCCTCCTCACTGGCCTTGTGCAGTATGGCTCAGTCCAAGACTATTCGGTGAGGGGCCCCGTACGTCACCTCCGCGGGGGACCGGCCCGTCGCAGCGGCGCTGACCTGCGGCGGCGCGCCGGGCGGACAGGGGCCCGCCGTCCCCCGCGCGACCGATATTCCCGTTTCCCGCGCGTGGACGATGTTCCGTCCGGCGGGGCCGATAGGCTTGCCTCCATGACCAGCAGACCGTCGTTCCGAGAAGTGCTGTCCGAGCGAGTTCTTGTCGCCGACGGAGCCATGGGGACGATGCTGCAGTCCTACGACCCCACCCTTGACGACTTCCAGGGCCACGAGGGCTGCAACGACGTGCTCAACGTGAGCCGTCCCGACATCGTACGGGCCGTGCACGACGCATACCTGGAGGTGGGCGTCGACTGCGTCGAGACCAACACCTTCAACGCCAACCGGGCGGCCCTGGGCGAGTACGGCATCGAGGACCGCATCTTCGAGCTCTCCGAGGCCGGCGCGCGGCTGGCCAGGGAGCGCGCCGACCACTGGTCGACGCCGGACAGGCCCCGGTTCGTCCTCGGCTCGATGGGCCCCGGCACGAAGCTGCCCACGCTCGGCCATCTGCCGTACGAGACGCTGCGCGACGCCTACCGCGACAACGCGGCCGGACTGATCGCCGGCGGGGCGGACGCCCTGATCATCGAGACCTGCCAGGACCTGCTGCAGGTGCGGGCGGCGGTCGTCGGCGCCAAGCGGGCGGTCGAGGCCGCCGGGCGCGACGTGCCGATCATCGCGCAGGTCACCATCGAGACCAACGGCGCGATGCTGCTCGGTTCCGAGATCGGTGCCGCGCTGACCGCGATCGAACCGCTCGGCGTCGACCTGATCGGCCTCAACTGCGCGACCGGCCCGACCGAGATGAGCGAGCACCTGCGCTACCTGGCCAGGCACTCGCGGATCCCGATCTCCTGCATGCCGAACGCCGGTCTGCCCCAGCTCACGGCCGACGGCGCGTACTATCCGCTGAGCCCGGGTGAGCTGGCGGACGCGCACGAGGCGTTCACCCGCGACTACGGCCTCGCGCTGGTCGGCGGCTGCTGCGGCACCACTCCCGAGCACCTGCGCCAGGTGGTCGAGCGGGTGGGCGGCCGCGCCCGCGGCGAGCGGCGGCCCCGGCCCGAGGCGGGGGCGGCGTCGCTCTACCAGCACGTGCCGTTCCGGCAGGACACCTCCTACCTCGCCATCGGCGAGCGGACCAACGCCAACGGCTCCAAGGCGTTCCGCGAGGCGATGCTGGCCGGCGACTACGAGGAGTGCGTGGAGATCGCCCGGGCCCAGGCCCGCGACGGCGCGCACATGCTCGACCTGTGCGTCGACTACGTCGGCCGCGACGGGGTCGCCGACATGAAGGAGCTGGCGTTCCGGTTCGCCACCGCCTCGACGCTGCCGATCGTGATCGACTCCACCGAGCCCGCCGTGCTGGAGGCGGGGCTGGAGATGCTCGGCGGCCGGGCCGTGGTCAACTCGGTGAACTACGAGGACGGCGACGGCCCCGACTCGCGCTACCAGAAGATCATGCGCCTGGTCAAGGAGCACGGCGCGGCCGTGGTCGCGCTGACGATCGACGAGGAGGGCCAGGCCCGCACCGCCGAGGGCAAGGTGCGCATCGCCACCCGGCTCATCGAAGACCTGGTGAACACCTGGGGCATGCGGGTCGAGGACATCATCGTCGACTGCCTGACGTTCCCGATCGCCACCGGCCAGGAGGAGACCCGGCGCGACGGCGTCGAGACGATCGAGGCGATCCGCGAGCTCAAGCGCCGCTATCCGGGCGTGCAGACCACGCTTGGCGTCTCCAACGTGTCGTTCGGCCTCAACCCGGCGGCCCGCATGGTGCTCAACAGCGTCTTCCTCAACGAGTGCGTCAACGCGGGGCTCGACTCGGCGATCGTGCACGCCTCCAAGATCCTGCCGATGAACCGGATCCCGGACGAGCAGCGGCAGGTCGCGCTCGACCTCGTGTACGACCGCAGGCGCGAGGGCTACGACCCGCTGCAGCGGTTCATGGAGCTGTTCGAGGGCGTCGACGCCGCGTCCATGAAGGCCGGCAAGGCCGCCGAGCTGGCCGGGCTGCCGCTGTGGGAGCGGCTCAAGCGGCGCATCATCGACGGCGAGCGCAAGGGCCTGGAGGCCGACCTCGACGAGGCCCTCGCCCAGCGGCCGGCCCTGGAGATCATCAACGACGTGCTGCTCGACGGCATGAAGGTCGTCGGCGACCTGTTCGGCTCCGGCGAGATGCAGCTCCCCTTCGTGCTGCAGTCGGCGGAGGTGATGAAGACGGCCGTGGCCTACCTCGAACCCCACATGGAGAAGGTCGAGGGCAGCAGCAAGGGCCGCATCGTGCTGGCCACGGTCAAGGGCGACGTCCACGACATCGGCAAGAACCTCGTGGACATCATCCTGTCCAACAACGGCTACGACGTGGTGAACCTCGGCATCAAGCAGCCGGTGTCGGCGATCCTGGAGGCGGCCGAGGAGCACCGCGCCGACGTGATCGGCATGTCCGGGCTCCTGGTCAAGTCCACGGTGGTCATGAAGGAGAACCTCGAGGAGCTGAACTCCCGGGGCATCGCCGACAGGTATCCCGTGCTGCTCGGCGGCGCCGCCCTGACCAGGGCGTACGTCGAGCAGGACCTGGCCGACCTCTATCGGGGCGAGGTCCGCTACGCGCGGGACGCGTTCGAGGGCCTGCGGCTCATGGACGCCTTCATGGCGGTCAAGCGCGGCGAGGACGGCGCGACGCTGCCGCCGCTGCGCGCGCGGCGGGTGAAGACCGGGGCGGTGCTCACGCGGACCGCCGAGGAGGACCTGCCGGCGCGCTCCGACGTCGCGGCCGACAACCCGGTGCCCACCCCGCCGTTCGTCGGCGACCGGGTCGTGAAGGGCATCCCGCTGGCCGACTACGCCGCCTTCCTCGACGAGCGGGCGACGTTCATGGGCCAGTGGGGCCTCAAGGCCGCCCGGGGCGGCGACGGACCCTCGTACGAGGAACTGGTCGAGACCGAGGGCAGGCCGCGGCTGCGGATGTGGCTGGAGCGGCTGCAGACGGAGAACCTGCTGGAGGCGGCGGTGGCCTACGGCTACTTCCGCTGCGTCAGCGAGGGCGACAGCCTGATCATCCTGGACGACGACGACAAGGAGCGCACCCGCTTCACCTTCCCGCGGCAGCGGCGCGACCGGCACCTGTGCCTGGCCGACTTCTTCCGTTCCCGGGAGTCCGGGGAGACCGACGTCGTCGCCTTCCAGGTGGTCACGATGGGCAACCGGATCAGCGAGGCCACGGCCGAGCTGTTCGCCAAGGACGCCTACCGCGAATACCTGGAGCTCCACGGTCTGTCGGTGCAGCTCACCGAGGCGCTGGCCGAATACTGGCACGCGCGGGTGCGGTCGGAGCTGGGCATCGGCGGCGACGAGTCGCTGGCCGACATGCTCAAGGTGAACATCACCGGCTGCCGCTACTCCTTCGGCTACCCGGCCTGCCCCAACCTGGAGGACCAGGTGCAGGTCGTGGAGCTGCTCGACCCGGCGCGCATCGGCGTGACGCTGTCGGAGGAGTTCCAGCTCCACCCGGAGCAGGCCACCTCCGCCCTGGTCGTCCACCACCCCGAGGCGAAGTACTTCAACGTCTGACCGGCCGCACGGGCATTTACGGACACCCCTTACCATGTTGGTCCCCCCTCTTCGGGGGTCTCGCAGGGGGAAGGGGCCACGTGGACGCCGTGCTGTTCGACATGGACGGATTGCTCGTCGACACCGAAGGAGTGTGGTTCGAGGTCGAGACCGAGGTGGTCACCCGCCTCGGCGGAGACTGGGGCCCGGAGCACCAGGAACAGCTCGTGGGCGGCTCCTGGGACCGCACCGTCGCGTACATGCTGGAGCTGACGCAGGCCGACGTCGATCCCGCACTCGTGGGGGAGTGGCTGATCGACGGGATGGAGAGCCGCCTGTCGAGAGGCGTCGAGCCCATGCCGGGGGCCCTCGACCTGCTGCGGGGGCTCGGCGACCAGGGGGTGCGCACCGCGCTGGTCACCTCGTCGCTGCGGATCATCGCCGACGCCGTGCTCAAGGCCGTCGGCCGGGAGCACTTCGAGGTCGTCGTGACGGCCGACGATGTCACCTGCACCAAGCCGCACCCGGAGCCCTACCTGACCGCGGCCGGCCTGCTGTCGGTGGACCCGGAGCGGTGCGTCGCGCTGGAGGACTCGCCGAACGGCGTCGCCTCCGCCACCGCCGCGGGCTGCAGGGTCGTCGCCGTGCCGGGCGTCCTGCCGATCGCCCAGGCGCCGGGCCGGGTCGTGATGCCCTCGCTGCTCGACGTGGACGTCGACTTCCTGCGGGGGCTCGTCCGGTAACGCGGGCCCCCGCATGATCGTCGCGCGGGTGCCAGGATGGGGGTACGCCGTGGACCAAGGGGGCCCTCATGAATTTCAACGACATCGCCTGGCTGCCGCTGTGCGCCGGCCTCACCGCGGTGGGCGTCGGGCTCAGCTACCTGGCCTTCCGGCGGCGGGGGGTGACCGCCGGCCTGCGCGCCACCGCCTGGTCCCTGCTGCCGCTGGCCGCCTACCTCACCGGCGCGCTGCGGACGATCTGGAACATCGGCGCGGCGGCGGTGGGTTTCGTGACCGGCCTGGTCCTGTCGCCCGCGGTCTGGGCCGGGGTGGTCCTGGCCGGTCTGTCGGCGCTGCTGTTCGTCGTCTCCGGCAGGCTGCGCGGCCGCGCCCTGTCCCGGGCCCGTACGGCACGGCCGGAGCAGGGCGGCGCCGCCGCGTCCGAACGCTCCGCCGAGCCCAAAACGTCCAAGACGGCCACGTCTAAAACGGCACAGACCGGGAAGACGGCACCACGACAGGTGGAACAGCCCGCATCAGATGATTTTTCGGACATCGAGGACATTCTCAAGCGCCGGGGGATCAGCTGATCGTTCTCGCATCGTGAGACGAAGTTACCGGCCAGTGCAATGTTACAGTTCCACGACATAATCGAAACGGGACGCGGACAATCCCTCCAAGATCAACACGAATGAGTTTCGCGTGAATCACAGTTGAGCCACAGCGGCCCTCTGGGGACTGGTCAGCCCAGCTCAGACCATAGATTCTGCCTCCGGGGGCCGCACACCACGCGGTCCCTTCGGACAATGTCGTCTGGGATCCAGGGGGCCTGCACCACATGGCCGTGCGAGGCAAGGTCGTAAGCGGCCACAGCTTCTTCGTCGCCGGATCGATCCCGGGCTATCCCGAGCATGTCACCGCTGATGCGGTGCGCTCGGGCAGGGCGAAGGAGGATCGATGACCGCGCCGATGGACGTCACCGGTGGGGACACAGAGGCCGCGCCGGAGGCCGTCGTCGACGCGTCGGGCGGCAAGGCGATCCAGGGCAGGTCTCTCGGTCAGATCGCCTGGATGCGGCTCAAGCGCGACAAGGTCGCCCTCGCCGGTGGTCTGATCGTCATCTTCCTGATCCTGGTCGCGGTCTTCGCGCCGGTGATCGTCGGGCTGCTCGGGCAGGACCCGACGCAGTTCAACTCCGACCTCATCGACTCCTCCACGATGGTGCCCAAGACGGGCACCGGCATCAGCGTCGACCACCTGTTCGGCATCGAGCCGGTGAACGGCCGTGACATCTTCAGCCGGGTCGTGTACGGCGCGCGGATCTCACTGCTCATCGCCTTCCTGGCCACGCTGCTCTCGGTGGTCATCGGCACCCTGCTCGGGGTCACCGCGGGCTTCTTCGGCGGCCTGGTCGACTCGATCATCAGCAAGACCATGGACGTCTTCCTGGCCTTCCCGCTCCTGGTCTTCGCGATCGCGCTGGCGGGCATCGTCCCCGACTCGGCGTTCGGCCTGACCGGCGACACGCTGCGCGTCTCGCTGCTGGTGTTCATCATCGGCTTCTTCAACTGGCCGTACATCGGGCGGATCGTCCGGGGGCAGACCCTGTCGCTGCGCGAGCGGGAGTTCGTGGACGCGGCGCGGAGCCTCGGGGCGCGCGGGCCGTACATCATCTTCCGTGAGCTGCTGCCGAACCTGATCGCGCCCATCCTCGTCTACGCGACGCTGCTGATCCCCACGAACGTGCTGTTCGAGGCGGCGCTGTCGTTCCTCGGCGTCGGCGTGCGCCCGCCCACCCCCACCTGGGGCGGCATGCTGGCGGACGCGGTGCGGTTCTACACGATCCCGCACTTCATGTTCTTCCCCGGCATGGCGATCTTCATCACGGTCCTGGCGTTCAACCTGTTCGGCGACGGCCTGCGGGACGCTCTCGACCCGAAGGCCCGCTGAGCCCTCCCTTCTCATAAAGTCCCCGGCTCCTATCACCAAGGGGTTTGCAATGCTAAGAAGAAGACTGGGTGTGGCGGCCATCGGCGCCGTGCTCGCCCTTGCCGTGGCCGCCTGCGGCGGCGGTTCGGGCAGCAGCTCGCCGTCGTCCTCCGGCGACGCCGCGGGCGGCGGCGCCGCCGCGACCGGCGAGTTCAACGCCGCCCTCACGGGGGTCGTGAACCCGTCCGACAAGAAGGGCGGCATCCTCAAGTTCGCCAACGGCGGTGACTGGGACTCCCTCGACCCGGGCGACACCTACTACGGCTACTCCTGGAACTTCATCCGCCTGTACGGCCGGTCCCTGCTGATGTTCAAGTCCGCCGTGGGCAAGGAGGGCAACCAGCTCACCCCCGACCTCGCCGAGGACCTGGGCACGCCCAGCGACGACGCCAAGACCTGGACGTACAAGCTCAAGAAGGGCATCAAGTTCGAGGACGGCACCCCGGTGACGTCCAAGGACGTGAAGTACGCCGTGGAGCGGTCGTTCGACAAGGAGGTGTTCCCGGACGGGTACACCTACTTCAACGACTTCCTCGACTGGCCGAAGGGCTACAAGGGCGCCTACAAGTCCAAGGACGTCAACACCGACAGCGCGATCGAGACGCCCGACGACTCCACGATCGTCTTCCACCTCAAGCAGCCGCTGAGCAACTTCGACTACTTCGCCCAGCTTCCCGCCACGATCCCGGTCCCCAAGGACAAGGACACCGGCGCGAAGTACAAGGAACACGTCATCGCCACCGGGCCGTACAAGTTCGAGAAGAACGAGATCGGCAAGGGCTTCACGCTGGTCCGCAACGAGCAGTGGGACCCGGCGACCGACCCGAACCGCAAGGCGCTGCCGGACGGCTACGAGGTCTCCACCAACGTCAACGCCGACGACATCGACAACCGGATCCTCGCCGGCGACCTCGACATCGACGTCGCGGGCATCGGCATCCAGTCGGCGGCCCTCGGCCGGGTCCTGCCCGACCCCGCCCTGAAGGCGAACTCCGACAACCCGACCAGCACGCGCCTCTGGTACACGTCGATCAACGGCAACGTCCCGCCGCTCGACAACATCGACTGCCGCAAGGCCGTCCAGTACGCCACGGACAAGGTGTCCCTCCAGACCGCCTGGGGCGGCGAGTTCTCCGGCGGCCAGATCGCGACCAGCCTGCTGCCGCCGGCGATCCCCGGCCACGAGGACTTCAACCTCTACCCGCCGGGCGCCGACAACAAGGGCGACCTGACCAAGGCCAAGGAGGCGCTGACCGCCTGCGGCCAGCCCAACGGCTTCGAGACCAACATCTCCTACCGCGCCGAGCGGCCCAAGGAGAAGGCGGCCGCCGAGGCGCTGCAGCAGTCCCTCGGCCGGGTCGGCATCAAGCTCACGCTCAAGCCGTTCCCGCAGGCCGACTACTTCGCGCTGTACGCCGGCAAGCCGGGCTACGCCAAGGACTACAAGATCGGTCTGGCCATGAACGGCTGGCAGTCCGACTGGCCCGACGGCTTCGGCTTCCTGCAGCAGATCGTCGACAGCCGCGTCATCCGTGACACCGGTGGCTCCTCCAACATCAGCGTCCGCGACCCCGAGGTCGACAAGCTGATCGACCAGGCGATGAAGGAGACCGACACCAACGCCCGCAACGCGATCTGGACCCAGATCGACAAGAAGGTCATGGAGGACTCCTTCATCCTGCCGAACGTGTGGACGAAGACCCTGCTCGTGCGCAGCAAGAACGCCACGAACATCTTCGTCAACGACGCGTACGGCATGTACGACTACCTCGGCATGGGCGTCAAGTAAGCGTCCGCCGAGACCAGACAGATCCGATAGACGCGTGAACGCGGCAAGGGGGCCGGTCCCACAGGGCCGGCCCCCGGAGCCGGGGGGACTGTGGTCACATACATCATCCGGCGGCTGATCTGGGCGGTGGTGATGCTCACCATCGTGAGCATCATCACGTTCGCCATCTTCTTCCTGGTGCCCCGCCTGGCGGGCGCCACCTCGGAGAGCCTGGCCGCGCGCTACGTTGGGCGCACCGCCTCGGCGGAACAGGTCAAGATCGCGGCCGACAAGCTCGGCTTCAACGATCCGCTGATCGTGCAGTACGGGCGGTTCGCCAAGGGCATCGTCGCCGGCGCCGACTACGACTACGGCCCCGGCGTGGAGCGCTGCCCGGCGCCCTGCTTCGGCTACTCGTTCCTCACCCGGCTCCCCGTCTGGCCCGACCTGCTGGACCGGCTGCCCGTGACGCTCTCGCTGGCCATCGGGGCCGCCGTCATCTGGGTGTTAGCCGGTGTGGCGACCGGCGTGCTGTCCGCGCTGAGACGCGGCAGCCTGTTCGACCGCGCCGCGATGGGCGTCGCCCTGGCCGGCGTGTCACTGCCGATCTTCTTCACCGGCATCGTCTCGCTGGTCATCTTCAGCTACGGTCATCCATTCCGGATCACCGCCCCGGGCGGCAGCTTCACGCCGTTCGATGAGAATCCGGCGATGTGGGCCTACAACCTGATCCTGCCGTGGATCACGCTGGCCTTCCTGTACGCCGCCGGATACGCGCGGCTCACCCGGGCGGGCATGCTGGAGACGATGAGTGAGGACTACATCCGCACCGCACGGGCCAAGGGCCTGAACGAGCGGAGGGTCGTGGTCAAACACGGCCTGCGCGGAGCGCTCACTCCGATCCTCACGATCTTCGGCCTCGACCTCGGCCTGCTGCTCGGCGGCGCCGTGCTCACCGAGAGCACCTACTCGCTGCCCGGCATGGGCAAGTACGCGATCGACGCGATCACGAACCAGGACCTGCCCAAGGTCATGGGCGTGACGCTCGTCGCCGCCTTCTTCGTGGTCTTCGCGAACCTGATCGTCGACCTCCTGTACGCCGTCGTGGACCCGAGGGTGAGGCTGGGATGAGCTTCCTGGAACTGAAGGACCTGCGGATCCACTTCCCGACCGACGACGGCCTGGTCAAGTCCGTCGACGGGCTGTCGTTCACCCTGGAGCGGGGCAAGACGCTCGGCATCGTCGGCGAGTCCGGCTCCGGCAAGAGCGTGACCAGCCTCGGCATCCTCGGCCTGCACAAGGGCGGGCGCGCCCGCATCTCGGGCGAGATCTGGCTGGACGGCGAGGAGCTCGTCGGCGCCGGCCAGGAGCACGTGCGGGCGCTGCGCGGCAAGAAGATGGCGATGATCTTCCAGGATCCGCTGTCGGCGATGCACCCGTTCTACACGGTCGGCGACCAGATCATCGAGGCCTACCGCATCCACAACGACGTCAGCAAGAAGGTCGCGCGCAAGCACGCGATCGACATGCTCGGCCGGGTGGGCATCCCGCAGCCGGAGCGCCGCGTGGACAGCTACCCCCACGAGTTCTCCGGCGGCATGCGGCAGCGCGCCATGATCGCCATGGCGCTGAGCTGCGACCCCGAGCTGCTGATCGCCGACGAGCCGACGACAGCGCTCGACGTGACCGTGCAGGCGCAGATCCTCGACCTGATGCGCGACCTGCAGCGCGACTTCAACGCCGCGCTGATCATCATCACGCACGACCTCGGCGTCGTCGCCGAGCTGTCCGACGACATCCTCGTGATGTACGGCGGCAAGTGCGTCGAATACGGCACCTCCGACGACATCTTCGAGCGGCCCGAGCACCCCTACACGTGGGGCCTGCTCGGCTCGATGCCGCGGCTGGACCGGGAGCCGACCGAGCGGCTGATGCCGATCAAGGGCTCGCCACCCTCGCTGATCAACGTGCCGTCCGGCTGCGCCTTCCACCCGCGCTGCGTGTTCGAGGAGCGTACGGGCGGGCGGGCCAAGACGGAGGTCCCCGAGTTGCTGGAGACCGAGGGCGGCCACCTCGTGCGCTGCCACCTGCCGCGCGAGCGGCGGCGCGCTATCTGGGAGAACGAGATCAAGCCGAACCTGGAGGCTTCGTGAACGAGGAGCCCTTGCTGTCCGTACAGGGGCTGGAGAAGCACTTCCCGGTCACGAAGGGCCTGCTCAAGCGGCAGGTCGGCGCGGTCAGGGCGGTCGACGGCATCAGCTTCGACGTGAAGAAGGGCGAGACCCTCGGCCTGGTCGGCGAGTCGGGATGCGGAAAGAGCACCAGCGGACGCCTCATCACGCGTCTGATCGAGCCGACCGCCGGCAAGATCGTCTTCGAGGGCGCCGACATCACCCACATGTCCCAGGGGCGGCTGCGCCCGCTGCGCAGGGACGTGCAGATGATCTTCCAAGACCCCTACAGCTCGCTCAACCCCCGGCACACGGTCGGCGCCATCGTCGGCGCGCCGTTCCGGATCCAGGGCATCAAGACCGAGCAGGGCACCAAGAAGGCGGTCCAGGAGATCCTCGAACTGGTCGGCCTCAACCCCGAGCACTACAACCGCTACCCGCACGAGTTCTCCGGCGGTCAGCGGCAGCGCATCGGCATCGCCAGGACGCTCGCGCTCAAGCCCAAGCTGATCATCGCGGACGAACCGGTCTCGGCGCTCGACGTGTCGATCCAGGCCCAGGTCGTCAACCTGCTCGAGGACCTGCAGAAGGAGCTCGACCTCACCTACGTGGTGATCGCGCATGACCTGTCGGTGGTGCGGCACATCAGCGACCGCGTCGCGGTGATGTACCTCGGCAAGATCGTCGAGATCGCCGACCGCAAGGGCCTCTACGAGTCGCCGATGCACCCGTACACCAACGCGCTGCTGTCGGCGGTCCCGATCCCGGACCCGAAGCGGCGCACGGAGCGGGAGCGCATCCGGCTGCAGGGCGACGTGCCCTCTCCGCTCAACCCGCCGCCCGCCTGCCGGTTCCACACCCGCTGCTGGAAGGCGCAGGAGATCTGCAAGCAGGTCGAGCCTCCGCTGGTGACGCTCGCTCCCGGGCACGAGGTGGCCTGCCACTTCCCCGAGAACGCCCCCTCCGGCGACGCGGCCGCGGCGCCCGCGCAGCCGGCCGCCGCGCCCGCCGACTGAGGCACCGGGACTTTCGGCACCGGACTTTCGGCACCGGGACTTTCGGCACCGGTCTTTCCACGCCGGGTCTTTCCGCCGGTACGGCCCCCGCCGTCTTCCCCCAGACGGTCCGCGGGAGCCGTACCGGCGGGGCGTGTTTCCGCCACCTCGGCCACGCCCCTGTCACGACGCTATCGGCGCGCGCCCCCGCCCGGCATCGGCCTCCCGTACGGCTCTCGCCCGCGACCAGGGGAGGACCCGGGCCTGTCTCACTCCTCCTGCGGTCGTAGACCGGTGGTCACGAGAAGGCGCCGGGGACGATCAGCCCGGTCTCGTACGCGAGCACGACCGCCTGCACCCGGTCGCGCAGCCCCAGCTTGGTCAGCACGTTGCCCACATGGGTCTTCACGGTCGTCTCGCTGACCACGAGCTCGGCGGCGATCTCGGCGTTCGACATGCCCTTCGCGATCAGGCGCAGCACCTCCAGCTCGCGCTCGGTGAGCCGGTCGACCCGCGCGGGGGTGGCCTGCGGGTGGGCGGAGGGCAGCCGGGCGGCGAACTTGTCCAGCAGCCGCCGGGTGACGCTCGGCGCCACGATCGCGTCGCCGGCCGCCACCACGCGGATCGCCTGGACCAGCTCGTCGGGCGGCACGTCCTTGAGGAGGAACCCGCTCGCGCCCGCGCGCAGCGCCTCCACGATGTACTCGTCCAGGTCGAACGTGGTCAGCACGAGCACCTTCGGCACGTGGGCGCTCGGTGCGGCCTCCCGCACGATGCGGCGGGTCGCCTCGATGCCGTCGGTGCCGGGCATGCGGACGTCCATGAGCACCACGTCGGGCAACAGGGCCCGCGACTGCTCCATGGCCACCGCGCCGTCGCCCGCCTCGCCCACGACGGTGACGTCCGGCTCGGCCTCCAGGATGAAGCGGAACCCGGTGCGCAGCAGCGGCTGGTCGTCGACCAGCAACACCCGGATCGTCATGATGCGTCCGTCATGGGATGGGCGGCGGGCCGCCGGGTGGAGGGGGACACCCTGATCGTCATGGTCTGTCCTCAGAGGGGCTCTACGTGCGGGGGCTTCACTTCAAGGGGAACCGGGCGCGGACCTCGAACCCGCCCCCGGTGCGGGGACCGATCCGCAGAACTCCACCATAGAGCGCCACACGCTCGCGGATGCCGACGAGGCCGTGACCCTTGCCGCCGATACGCACCGACTCCTCCGCCGCGCCGCGCCCGTCGTCCTCCACGTGGATGCTCAGCTCGTTCGGCTCGTGCCGTACGGTCACCCAGGCGCGGGCCGCGGGCCCGGCGTGCCGCAGGCTGTTGGTCAGCGCCTCCTGCACGAGCCGGTAGGCGGCCAGATCCACCCCCGGCGGCAGGCCGCGCCGCTCGCCCTCGATCGACAGCCGGGTCCGCAGCCCCGCCTCGCGCATCTGCTCCACCAGCGCGGGCAGGTCGTGCATGCCCGGCTGCGGCCCGCGCTCGGCCGGGCCGTCGGTGCGCAGCACGCCGACGATGCTGCGCATCTCCGCCATCGCCGTACGGCCCATCTCCTCGATCGCGGACAGGGCGTCCCGGGCCACGTCGGGCTTGGTGTCGAGCATCTTGCGGGCGGCGGCGGCCTGGACCGTCATCACGCTGACGTGGTGGGCCACGACGTCGTGCAGCTCCCGGGCGATGCGGGAGCGCTCCTCGGCCCTGGCGGCCCTGGTGTCGGCCTCACGCGCCCGCTCCAGCCGGTCGGCCCGCTGCACCAGCTCGGCGAGGTAGGCGCGGCGCAGCCGCAGCGCCCGGCCGCACACCCAGCACAGCAGCAGGACGGAGGCGACGACGACGTGGTCGGTCCACGACGGGGTGATGACCCCGGCGATCGCGCTGGCCGCGTAGGAGGCGAAGGAGACGACGAGGGCGACCAGGCTCAGCGCCAGCCCCCGATAGGCGGCCACGGAATAGAGCAGGACGAGCGCGCCGAACCCGCTCAGACCGGGGTCGTAGTCGAGCGTGTCGAGCACCGCCTGAGGGACGCAGGTGGCCACCAGCAGCACGAAGGGCCGGCTGCGGCGCAGGGCCACGGGCAGCGTGCAGGCCGCCGCCAGGATCAGGTTGAGCGCGTCCGCCGGGCGCGGCGTCCCGGACCGCAGCCAGCCGGCGCCTTCCCCCGGGCCGGCCGAGGCGATCCACGCCAGGGACGCGGTCGTCAGCACCACCGCGAGGATCGAGTCGTAGACCAGGGGACGAGCCCTGAGCCAGGACCGCATGTTGCCGGGGGTGGTGCGCACGTACCAAATCTAGGCGTTCGCCCCTCGCGGCCACCCTGCCCGGGAGGGATATCCCCCCTCCTCCTCGCGGAGGAGCCCGCAGCAGTCCGGGCGTCACAGCTCGTCGCTGGCCGACCTCCTGCTCACGCGGGCGGACAGCCCCGGCTCGCGGTCGGGCACGGGCGGCGGGGTGCCGCCGAACTCCGGGCACAGCGCCTGGTGGTCGCACCAGTCGCACAGCCGGGAGCGCCGGGCGCGCCACTCACGGGTGCGTACGGCACGCTCGATGGCCGCCCACAGGGCCTCCACCTTGCGCTCGGTCGCCCGCAGGTCGGCCTCGTCCGGGACGTAACGGATGATCTCGCCGTTGCCCAGGTACATCAGCTGGAGCATCCGGGGGACCTGGCCGCTGCGCCGCCACAGCGCCAGCGCGTAGAACTTCATCTGGAACAGCGCCTTGGCCTCCCACTCGCGCCCCGGCGCCGTGCCCGTCTTGTAGTCCACGACCCGCACCTCGCCGGTCGGGGCCACGTCGAGCCTGTCGATGTAGCCGCGCAGCAGCAGCCCGCTGTCGAGCACGACCTCGACGTACATCTCCCGCTCGGCGGGCTCCAGCCGCTGGGGGTCCTCCAGCGTGAAGTAACGCTCGACCATGCCGCGGGCCTGGGTCAGCCAGGCGTCCCGCTCCGCGTCGTCCTCGAACAGCCCGGCGTAGTCGGGCTCCTCGGCGAGCAGCCGCAGCCACTGGGGCTCCAGCAGGTCCTGGGCGGCGGCGACCGTCCGCGCCTCCGCGGGCAGATCGTAGAGCCGCTCCAGCACGGCGTGAACGAGCGTGCCCCGGACCGCGGCGGCCGAGGGCCGCTCGGGGAGCTGGTCGATCACCCTGAACCGGTAGAGCAGGGGGCAGGTCATGAAGTCACCGGCCCGGGAGGGGGATAGCGCCCCGATCACGGCGCGCTCTTCGGCGAGGGTCATGCCGGAACTGTAGGACACCGGGCCGACAGAACGCTCCCGCCCCGCCCCTCCCGGGGAGCCGCGGCGCCGATCACACGGTGCGCAACGGGCGGGCGAGCTCTTAGGCTGATCTCACGCTCCGGCACGTAGCATCGAGGAGCGTGGGAGGGGAAGGCGGCACATGAGCACACCTGTCAAGGAGTCCACTGGACTGCGGATGGGGCGGCCCTTCGGCATTCCCGTCTACGTCTCGCCCACGTGGCTCATCGTGGCGGCGTTCATCACCTACAGCTTCCAGCCGGTCTTCGCCGCCAGCCTCCCCGGATACGGGCTCCTCGGCAGTTCCGTGGTGGCGCTGGTCTTCGCCGTCCTGCTCTACGGCTCGGTCCTGCTCCACGAGCTGGCGCACTGCGTCGTCGCCAAGCACTACGGCCTTCCGGTGCGCAGGATCACCCTCTACATGCTGGGCGGCGTCTCGGAGATCGAACGCGAGCCCGAGACGGCGGGCCGGGAGTTCAACGTCGCGCTCGCCGGGCCCCTGCTCTCGCTGGGCCTCGCGGCGATCGGTTATCTGGTGTCCGCGGTCGCGTTCGTGACCGGTCCCGTCGACCCGCTGTCCATGTTCCTGCGCCCGCCCGACGGGCTCGTGCCGGTGCTGATCTGGCAGCTCTGGTCGTCCAACCTGATCGTGGGGATCTTCAACCTCCTCCCCGGCCTGCCGCTCGACGGCGGCCGGATGCTGCGGGCCGCCGTGTGGAAGGCCAAGCGCGACGCGGGCATCGGCACGCTGGCCGCCGCGTGGGTCGGCCGCGGCGTCGCGATCGCGCTGGTCGTGGTGCCGCTCCTGATGAACCTGATGTCCGGCCAGGAGCCCGGCATCGGGAGCATGCTCTGGACGGTGGTGCTGGCGTCGTTCATCTGGCTCGGGGCCTCCCAGTCGCTGCGGGTGGCCCGCGTACGGGCCCGGCTGCCGCAGCTGCGGGCCCGGGTGCTGGCCCGCAGGGCGATCCCGGTCACCGCCGAGGTGCCGCTCTCCGAGGGCCTGCGCCGGGCGCGGGAGGCCGGAGCGGGGGCCATGGTGGTGGTCGACCACGACGGGCGGCCGGTCGGCATCGTCAACGAGGCGGCGGTCAACGCCACTCCGGAGCAGCGCAGACCGTGGGTGAACGTCGGCGCGCTGTCCCGATCTCTGGAGCCCTCGCTCGTGCTCGGCGCCGATCTGGAGGGGGAGTCCCTACTCGACGCCATGCGGGAGGCCCCCGCGCCGGAATACCTGCTCGTCGAGCGGGGCGGTGAGATCTACGGCGTGCTCGCCACGGCCGACGTCAACCGCATGTTCAGCGGTGTGTGAGCGGCCCGGGGAACGGCCCGTGAAACGTCCCGGCCCGCCGGGGCGGCCCACACGCCCGCACGCCGGGCCCCGCGCGCTTCCGCAGGTCGAAACGGGGGCCGGCCACCGTCCGGGCACCCCTCGCGCGGTCCCGCAGGCCGCTTCATCGTTCTTTTTTGCTACTTTCTGGGGTGATCGATCCGGCACATGGCGTGCCGGCGATGGTGCCGGTCATCCGGTGGCGTTTCCGGAGGGAGAACTTCTGTGACGGAACAGGGCGTGGGGGTGGTCCGCCCGCTGCCGGGGGAGGGCGTGGTCGCCCATCTGAACGGGTTGCTGCTCGTGTGCGCCACCGGTGGCGACCACCCGGTCGAAGACCTGCTGGCGGCGCTGAACGAGACCGCCACGACGGGCGGGGACGGCCGGGCGCTCGCCCGGCGGGTGGCCCAGGTCCTCGCGCGCGCCATGGACAGGTCGATCGGCGGCGAGCCGATGGCCTGCGCGGTCGCCGGTCCCGCCGGAGGCGGCGTGGCCGTGCTGGTCAGCGGGGCCGCGTACGCGACCGTGTCGGGCGGGCCCGACGGCGAGGTCCGCCTCGCCGGGCACGACGCGCTGACCTGGACCGATCGTCTCGTCAACGGTGCGGTGTCCCGGGTCGAGCTGCGCCTGCCGGGAGCGGGCCCGTCGAGCCCGTACGCCCGGCTGGACGGCGGTGTGGTCACCGGGGCCGGGCTGGAGTGCGACTTCACGCGGCACGGCGACCTCGCCTTCCCGCCGCTGCCCCCGCGCCCGCCCCAGCCCCAGCCGCAGCAGCAGGGCGTGCAGCCCTCGCCCATCGGCGCTCCGGAGCCGATCGCCCCGCGCGGGCCCGTGGTGCCGTCGACCGTGCCGCCGCCGCCCGTGTCGCCGTTCTCCGGTCCGCTGTCCGGCGGGCCGTCGGGGGAGCAGGGGGCGCCGTCGCCGGGACCGTCCCAGCCCCTCGCGCCGCCGCCCGTCCAGCCGCTGCCTCCGCTCCCCGACCCGGGGCCCGCGCACCACTCGGGGCCGCAGCCGCTGCCTCCGCTGCCCGAGCCCGCCGAGGACCGGGGCGCCCTGCACGACCTCAACCCCCCGCACGACCTGAACCCGCAGCATGACCTGAACCCGCAGCACGACCTGAACCCGCCGCTCGACCTGGGCGGGCCGCATGACCTCGGCGGTCCTGACGGCCCGCCGAGCGGGCCGTTCGA
Organism: Microbispora hainanensis; assembly: GCF_006874475.1. Lineage (GTDB taxonomy): Bacteria > Actinomycetota > Actinomycetes > Streptosporangiales > Streptosporangiaceae > Microbispora > Microbispora hainanensis. The sequence goes on along the minus strand of NZ_VIRM01000011.1, from coordinate 80,625 downwards.
GCCGGTGCCGCACGCGCTCGCGGACGAGGAGCCGGGCGACGCGACCCAGCTGGACGCGACGCCCGAGCCGGAGCAGCGGCCGATGGTCTACGGCGTCGACTGCAAGAACGACCACTTCAACGACCCGCGCGCGCCCTACTGCGCGGTCTGCGGCATCCCGATCGACCAGCGGGCCGTGGTGCCCTACAAGGGTCCCCGGCCGCTGCTCGGCGTGCTGCTGCTCGACGACGGCATGGCGCTGCCGCTGGAGGCCGACTACCTGCTGGGCCGCGACCCCGAGCGCGCGCCCGAGGTGCAGTCGGGCGAGGCGAGGCCGGCCAGGGTGACCAGCCCCGACGGCTCGGTGTCGCGCCGTCACCTGCGGGTCTTCCTGGACAACTGGGACGTCAACCTGCTCGACCTGGGCTCGGTGAACGGCACCCAGATCCAGCCGCCCGGCGACCCCAACTTCTACGACATCCCGCCGAACGAGCCGGTGCCGATACTGCCCGGCACGACCGTGCGTGTGGGCGTCTCGCGCACGATGCGGTACGAGCCCCACCGCACCGCCTGACGATCCCGAGGCCGCCGGGGCAACCGGCTCCCGGCGGCCCTCGTCAGGCGCGCAGCCTGTCGATCTCGCCGAGGATCAGCCGTTCCAGCCGCTCGGCGGTGACGTGCGCGGGATACAGCAGCCGGTGCATGCTCAGCCCGTCCACGAGCGCCAGCAGCCGCTCCGCCACGTCCTCCAGGTCGTCGTCCGTACGGATCTCACCGGCCTCGGCGGCGCACCTGAGCAGGCTCGTCACCAGAAAGCGGAGCTCGGCGGCCTCCCGGCGCTGGACCTCGAGCAGCGCGGGGCTGGTCAGGCTGCGCCCCCAGAAGCCCACCTCCAGCCCGGTCTCCCCGGCCCGCTCGTCGTCGAGCGGCACGTTGTCGAGCAGCAGTTCGCGCAGCGCCTCCAGGCCGGTGCGGCCCGACAGCTTCTCCCGCAGCCGGTCGGTGATCCGGCGATGGGACGCCTCCAGGGCCGACAGCAGGATCTCGTCCTTGTCGGCGAAGTAGTGCGTGAGCACCCCGTTGGAGTAGCCGGCCTCCTTGGCGATGGCCCGCGTCGTCGCGGCCTCGATGCCCTCGCGCAGGATGATCCGGCGCGCCGCCGCGACGACCTCGCCCCTGCGCTCCTCGTGATTGACGATCTTCGGCATGGTGCACCACCTCGGTTGACATTTTAGTCGGGCGCCCGTCTATTATCCGCTCATGACGGTAGTGACGGTCGGCGTGCATATCGTCGACGTCCTGGCCCGCCCGGTCGAGTCGATCCCGGCCGGTCAGGACACCCACCTGCTCGAGCAGATCCGCATCACCGCGGCCGGCGCCGCCGCAGGCACGGCCGTGACCCTCGCGAAGATCGGCGTGCCGGTCGCCTCGATGGGCGCCGTCGGCGACGACGAGCTCGGCGACTTCCTCCTGATGATCATGGCGCGGCACGGCGTCGACGTGAGCGGCCTGGTGCGCAGGCAGGGGGAGCAGACCGCCGCCTCCATCCTGCCCATCCGCCCCGACGGCGGACGGCCCTCATTCCACGTGCCCGGGGCCAACCTCGGCCTGGCGACCGCCGACCTCGACGCGGATCGTCTCACCGGTGCGAAGGTGGTGCACCTCGGCGGCATGGACGTCACCTGGGGCCTGCACGACCCCGCCTTCTTCGAGCTGCTCGACAAGGCCCGCGAGGGCGGCACGACCGTCACGCTCGACCTGCTGTCGAACATGCCCGACCTCATGCCCGGCGTCCGCGCGTTCCTGCCTCACGTCGACTACCTCCTGCCGAACGAAGAGCAGGCGCTCATGCTCAGCGGGGCGGCGACGCCCGAGGAGGCCGCGGCCGCGCTGCTCGCCGAGGGACCCACGGGCGTGATCGTCACCCTGGGGGCCGCCGGCAGCCTCGTGGCCACCGCCGACGGAGTCACCCGCGTGCCCGCCCTCGACGTGCCGGTGGTCGACACCACCGGCTGCGGCGACGCGTACTGCGCCGGGTTCGCGGCGGGACTGCTGCACGGCCGCGACGTCCTCGGCGCCGCACGCCTCGGCACCGCCGTCGCCGCACGGGTCGCGGGCGGGCTCGGCTCCGACGCCGGGCTGGACGGCTTCGTCGCCGCCGGCCACGGCCCGGACGCCTGACGCGGCTCCCCACCCGGCCCCCGCCCCCCGACCTCTCCGATTTCCCGATCCCAGGAGTGCCGCCCATGTCCCTCGACGCCTCCCTGCGGGCCCGTGCCGCGAAGGTCATCCCCGGTGGCATGTACGGCCACCTCAACGCGGCCCTGCACGGGGACCGCTACCCCCAGTTCTTCGTACGCGCCGAGGGCGCCCGGCAGTGGGACGCCGACGGCCGTGCGTACGTCGACCTGATGTGCAGCTGGGGGCCGATGATCGTCGGCCACCGCAACCCGCGCGTGGAGGCCGCCGCCGCCGCGCAGCAGGCGGAGGGCGACTGCCTGAACGGCCCCGGGCCGATCATGGTGGAGCTCGCCGAGTTGCTGGTGGACCTCATCCCCTCGGCCGACTGGGCCATGTTCTCCAAGAACGGCACCGACGCCACCACCCAGGCCCTCATGGTGGCCAGGGCGGCGACGGGCCGCACCAAGGTGCTGGTCGCCCACGGCGCCTACCACGGCGCCGACCCCTGGTGCACGCCCGGCCTGTCCGGCGTCACCCCCAACCAGCGGGCGGACACGATCCAGTTCACCTACAACGACCTCGCGAGCGCCGAGGCCGCCGCGGTCCAGGCGGACGGCGACGTCGCCGCCATCCTCGTCACCCCGTTCAAGCACGACTCGTTCGAGGACCAGGAGGACGCCGACGCGGAGTTCGCCCGGGGCGTGCGGGCGCTGGCCGACCGGATCGGGGCGGCGCTGGTCATCGACGACGTACGCGCCGGGTGGCGGCTCGACCTGCGCGGCTCGTGGGAGCCGCTCGGCGTGCGCCCCGACCTGACGGCCTGGAGCAAGGCGATGGCCAACGGTTTCCCCATCGCGGCGGTCACCGGGACCGACACGCTGCGCGGGGCGGCCCAGACGCTCTACTCGACGGGCTCCTTCTGGTTCTCCGCGACGGCCATGGCCGCCGCCAAGGCGACGATCGAGATCCTGCGCGAGACCGACGGCCCCGCGCTCATGCACCGCGCCGGGACCCGGCTGCGCGAGGGCCTCGCCGCCCAGGCACGGGCGCACGGCTTCGTGGTCCGCCAGACCGGCCCGGTGCAGGTGCCGTGGCTGTCCTTCGAGGGCGACGAGACCCTGGAGAAGGGCATCGCCTGGGCCGGGCACTGCCTGGAGGAGGGGGTCTACCTCCACCCCTGGCACAACTGGTTCCTGTCGGCCGCGCACACCGACGAGGAGATCGACCGGGCACTCCAGGGCACCGACGCCGCCTTCGCCAAGCTGCGGGCCGCGTACGGAGCCGACTGAGGGACCGGCCTCAAGGGCGTGGGCGGGACGCCCGGCGGGCGTCCCGTGCCGCGGACGGCCCGCGCTCGGGTGCCGGGTTCCGGGCGGCATCCGGGCGCGGGAGGTCCGTTCCGCTCAGGGGCGTGTCCGCGCCCACTGGATGTCGTCGAGCCGGGTGTCTCCGGGGCCGGGCAGCAGCCCCTTGACGAGGTGCTCCCGGACGAAGCCCGCCCGTTCGAGCACGCGCTGGGAGGCCGTGTTGCCGGGGTTGGTCCCGGCGATGATCCGCCTCAGCGGCGTGCTGGCGAACGCCCACTCGACCAGCAGGTCCACCGCCCGCGTCACCAGGCCCCTGCCGCGGAACTCCGGACGGAGGCTGTAGCCGAGCATCGCCTGGCCGAGCGGCGGGACGACGCCGGTGAGCTGGATCTCCCCGGCGAACTCGCCGGTCGCCGCGTCCCTGATGGCGATGTCCGCCCGCTGGCCGGTCAGCCATCGATGCCCGGCGTACCGGCAGAGGACCTCGCTGCCTGCGTACTCCGGCGGCACGGGCGGCACCGACGAGTCGATCACGTCCGGTAGGGACGCCAGCGCAAAGTAGTCGGCGGCGTCGGCCGTGGTCAGCGGCGTGAGCCGGACGACGCCGTCGGTGAGCGAGCCGCCGGGGAACCCTCCGGGGAAGAACGGCAGGAAGGGCGTGATCGGGTCGCCGGGATCGGTGCTCAGCCGCCCGAACACGGCGAGGTCGGCAGGGGTGCCGTCCCGGGGACCGCCGGCCCCGCGCAGCACGCCCTCGTGGGCGAAGCCGCACCGCAGGGCTACCTGCTGGCTCGCGACGTTCTCCACGTCGGCGTACAGCTCGATCCGCGGGACGCCCCGGGCGAAGGCCCGTTCGGCCAGCGCCCGCACGGCGGCCGTGACGACGCCACGCCCGCGTGCCCACGGCGCGAGCCAGTAGCCCACCTCCGTCCCGCCGAACCGGTCCTGCGGCTTGAGCCCGGCGGTGCCGAGCACCTCGTCCGTGGCGGCATCGGCGACGACGAAGTCGGCGCCGCCGTTCTCCCAGGTGGCGGGCACGGTCTTGGTGATCCACGTCAGCGCGTCGTCCCGCGTGTACGGGGAAGGGATGAAGGGGATGAACCTGGCGATCTCGGGGTCGGCGCAGGCTCGGGCGATCTGGTCGGCATCCCCCTCGACGGGCAGGCGCAGCACGGCCGGCCCGGCGGGGATCGCCTCTTGGGGCAACATGTCACATTGTTACCAGCAGCGACTCCGCACCGGCCAGGTCTTTTCCCGGCCGCCGCCGCTCCCCGCCGCGTTGCCGCCCGCCCAGGAAGCACCCCCGGGACACCGCTCCGCGCGGGCGAATCTCGTCGGTCGCGGCACTAGCCTTTTCCGCATGGGTTTTCGCAGGCACGGCCCGTTCCAGGCCGGAGATCAGGTCCAGCTCACCGACCCCAAGAACAAGCGGCACACGGTGACGCTGAAAGAGGGCGGCGTCTTCCACACGCACAAGGGGTCGATCCCGCATGACGACCTGATCGGACAGCCCGAGGGGTCCGTGGTGCGGTCCTCCGGCGGCACGGCCTACCTGGCGTTCCGGCACCTGCTCGCCGACTACGCGGTGTCGATGCCGCGCGGCGCCGCGGTGGTCTACCCGAAGGACGCGGCTCAGATCGTCGCCATGGCCGACATCTTCCCGGGCGCCCGGGTGGTCGAGGCCGGCGTGGGCTCCGGCGCGCTCACCTGCTTCCTGCTGCGCGCCGTCGGCTCGGAGGGGAAGGTCACCTCCTATGAGCGGCGCGCCGACTTCGCCGAGGTGGCCACCAAGAACGTCGAGAAGTTCTTCGGCGGCCCGATGGGGCAGTGGCGTCTCGTGGTCGGTGACTTCGTCGACGCGCTGGACGAGACGGACGTGGATCGCGTCATCCTCGACATGCTCGCCCCTTGGGAGTGCGTTGACGCGGCGGCGAAGTCCCTTACTCCTGGGGGAGTTATCTGCTGCTATGTTGCGACGACGACCCAGATGTCCAGAACCGTGGAAACACTGCGGGAGCACGGGAGTTTCACCGAGCCTCACGCGTGGGAGACCCTGGTTCGCGACTGGCATGTCGAAGGTCTCGCCGTACGGCCCGACCACCGGATGGTCGGCCACACGGGGTTTCTGGTGATGGCCCGTCGCATGGCGGACGGCGTCACGCCCCCGCCGCGGCGCAGGCGTCCCGCCAAGGGGGCGTACGGAGAGGGGATCGAACAAGTGTGACGATTCAGCCACAACCCGGCAAAGCCGCGTGACACGGGAACATTTGGGTGTGTTCCTAATGGTGAACCGAACAATCGGTCCATAAGGTATCAAACGCCGAACACCCAACGTAACTACACGAACACTGCCCGGCCAGGTTACGTACAGCGCCAAGATAGGTAGGGTCTTGAGTAGTCGTTCTCGACGGGGAAGGAGGTGACGGGGCGTGGCAGCTCGCGACGACGCTGAGGCTCGAGCCGCGCAGCGCGAACGGGAGGTCGCGGATCTCACAACACAGGTCTCCTTCCTGCAAGAGGAGATCACCGCGTTGCGCCGGAAGCTGGCCGAGTCTCCCCGGCAGGCCAGGGTCATCGAGGAGCGCCTCCACGAGGCACAGGCTCAGGTGGCCGCTCTCACAAGCCAGAACGAGCGTTTGGTCTCCACCCTCAAGGAGGCCAGGGACCAGATCGTCGCCCTCAAGGAGGAGGTCGACCGGCTGGCGCAGCCGCCATCCGGATTCGGCGTCTTCCTCGAAGCCAGGGATGACGGCACGATCGAGGTGTTCACGGGCGGGCGCAAGCTCCGCGTGAACGTCAGCCCGGCGGTCGACGTCGACTCGCTCAAGCGTGGCCAGGAGGTCATGCTGAACGAGGCGCTCAACGTCGTCGAGGCCCTCGGCTACGAGGACGTCGGCGAGATCGTGATGCTCAAGGAGTTGCTGGAGAGCGGCGACCGCGCGCTCGTCATCTCGCACGCGGACGAGGAGCGGGTCGTCAAGCTCGCCCACTCGCTGCTGGACCAGCCGCTGCGGGCCGGCGACTCCCTCCTGCTCGAACCCCGATCCAACTACGTCTACGAGCGCATCCCCAAGTCGGAGGTGGAGGAGCTCGTCCTCGAAGAGGTCCCCGACATCTCCTACGAGGAGATCGGCGGCCTCGGCCGGCAGATCGAGCAGATCAGGGACGCCATCGAGCTGCCCTACCTGCACGCCGACCTGTTCCGCGAGCACAAGCTCCGCCCGCCGAAGGGTGTGCTGCTGTACGGCCCGCCCGGCTGCGGCAAGACGCTCATCGCCAAGGCGGTGGCCAACTCCCTGGCCAAGCAGGTCGCGGAGAAGACCGGCCAGTCGGGCAAGAGCTTCTTCCTCAACATCAAGGGCCCGGAGCTTCTCAACAAGTACGTCGGCGAGACCGAGCGGCACATCCGCCTGGTCTTCCAGCGGGCGCGTGAGAAGGCGTCCGAGGGCACCCCGGTGATCGTGTTCTTCGACGAGATGGACTCGATCTTCCGCACCCGCGGCTCCGGTGTGTCCTCCGACGTCGAGAACACCATCGTTCCCCAGCTCCTTTCGGAGATCGACGGTGTCGAGGGCCTGGAGAACGTCATCGTCATCGGCGCCTCCAACCGCGAGGACATGATCGACCCGGCGATCCTGCGGCCCGGCCGCCTGGACGTCAAGATCAAGATCGAGCGGCCCGACGCCGAGGCGGCGAAGGACATCTTCTCGAAGTACCTCGTCAGCGACCTGCCGCTGCACCCGGACGACCTGGCCGAGCACGGCAGCAGCCGCGAGGGCACGATCGCCGCGATGATCCAGCGGGTCGTCGAGCGGATGTACGCCGAGAGCGAGGAGAACCGCTTCCTCGAGGTGACCTACGCCAACGGCGACAAGGAGGTCCTCTACTTCAAGGACTTCAACTCCGGCGCCATGATCCAGAACATCGTGGACCGGGGCAAGAAGATGGCCATCAAGGAGTTCCTGGAGACCGGGCAGAAGGGTCTGCGGATCTCGCACCTGCTGGCCGCCTGCGTGGACGAGTTCTCCGAGAACGAGGACCTGCCCAACACCACCAACCCCGACGACTGGGCCCGCATCTCCGGCAAGAAGGGCGAGCGGATCGTCTACATCCGCACGCTCGTGCAGGGCAAGCAGGGCACCGAGGCCGGACGGTCGATCGACACGGTCGCCAACACCGGTCAGTACCTGTAACACCCCGGCTCCGGCCGGACCGGCGCCATCGAGGAGCGGCGCGACCCGCGGGTCGCGCCGCTCCTCCGGCGTTTCAGGCCCTTTCCGGCGCGGGGACGTGGGGAGGGCAACAACAGGAGGGGCATAGGCGACCATTGATAACGATCGTGATCTGAGGGAACCGAAACCCGGGCTGATCACGTCAAAGAAGGCATGATCTTTCTTGGCTCGCACGGATGACCGCTGTGGGACAGCCTGTGAGACAGCCGGCAGGACGGCCCGTGCGACAGTCCGCTCCGGTCTCGGCCGCGCCGGACAGGGCGCCGGACAGGGCGCCGGACAGGGCGCGGGACAGGGCCCCGGCGCGGGGCGCCGCCGCCGCCAAGGGCCGCCGCCTGGTCGAACTCGACGTCCTTCGGTTCGTGGCCGCGTTCGCCGTCATGTCCTTCCATTTCATGGCGGCCAGCAAGTCGCTGTGGGACGAGTACCCCACCAAGCTGTTCGAGCCGGTCGCCCGCCTGACCACGCTGGGCATCCTCGGGGTGGAGCTGTTCTTCCTCATCAGCGGGTTCGTCATCCTGATGAGCGTCTGGGGGCACACGGTCGGCGAGTTCGCGGTCTCCCGGGTGTCGCGGTTGTATCCGGCGTACTGGTTCGCCGTACTCATGATCTTCGTCATGTACCGCTTCAGCGGGGTCGCGGGGTTCGACCCCAAGCTCAGCGATGGCGAGTATCTGCTCAACCTGACCATGTTCCAGGGGGCGTTCGGCGTGGGCCACGCCGGCGGCGTCTTCTGGTCCCTCTGGGTGGAGCTGCGGTTCTACGTCCTCGTGGCGCTGTTCTCCCTCGTGGGGATCACACTGCGGCGCTGCCTGGTGTTCCTGGCGGCCTGGTCCGGCCTGGCGCTGCTGGCCGAGCTCACCCAGAACGAGACGCTCGTCTTCGTCTTCATGCCGCGGCAGGCGCCGTACTTCATCGCGGGCATGGCCTTCTTCCTGATCCACCGCTTCGGCGCGCGTTCCGGCGCCTTCATGCCGTGGCTGCTGGTCGCCGCCGGCTACGGGATGTCCCTGTACGCCGCCATGGAGCGCGTGGGGGAGCGGGTGCGCCTGGTCGGCATCAAGCATTACCCGGCGCCCCCGGAGGCCGTCGTCATCGCGATCACCGTCGTCTATCTGCTGATGGCCGCGGTCGCCCTCGGCTGGTTGCGGTGGGTGCGCTGGCGTCGCCTGGTGACCCTGGGGGCCCTCACGTATCCGCTCTATCTCGTGCACCAGACGGTCTCGGCCGTCGTGATCCCCGCATATCGGGACGTGGTGGATCCGTGGCCGCTGGTCGTGATCACGATGGCGGTCTCGATCGGGCTCGCCTACCTGATCTACCGTATGGTCGACAAACCCGGTCAGCGCTGGCTTCGTGCCAGGCTGGGGGCCCTGCTCGACCGCTTCCGGCGGTCCCGCCCCCGGGGCGGCGGGGGTAGCTCCCGGACTACGAGGGCTATTCCGGCGCAAAGTCCCGAGGCATCTGTGCCGTAACTGTTCGGTAGCAGGGCATAGAGAAAGGGCTAGGCTCGTATATGACTACGACGGCCTGATACAGGCGGGGTGCGAATGACGGTTCGGCGGGTGATGGGCATCGAGACCGAGTACGGCATCGCCGTGCCAGGTCAACCGGGAGCGAACGCGATGGTGACCTCCTCACAGGTCGTCAACGCGTACCTGGCGGCGTCGGCCGCCCGGGCTCGCCGGGCCCGGTGGGACTTCGAGGAGGAGAACCCGCTCCGCGATGCCCGAGGGTTCGACCTGGCCCGTGAGGTGGCCGATCAGAGTCAGCTCACCGACGAGGACCTCGGCCTCGCCAACGTGATCCTCACCAACGGCGCGCGCCTCTACGTCGACCACGCCCACCCGGAATACTCCACGCCCGAGTGCACCAACCCCCGTGCCGCGGTGATCTGGGACAAGGCGGGCGAGCGGGTGATGTACGACGCCGCCGTGCGGGCGTCCGCCATGCCCGGCAACGCCCCCATCCAGCTCTACAAGAACAACACCGACGCCAAGGGCGCGTCGTACGGGTGCCACGAGAACTACCTCATGCGCCGCGCGACGCCGTTCGCCGACATCGTCAGGCACCTCACGCCGTTCTTCGTGTCGCGGCAGGTCGTCTGCGGCGCGGGCAAGGTCGGCATCGGCCAGGACTCGCGCGGCGAGGGCTTCCAGATCAGCCAGCGGGCCGACTTCTTCGAGGTCGAGGTCGGGCTGGAGACCACGCTCAAGCGGCCGATCATCAACACCCGCGACGAGCCGCACGCCGACCCGGAGAAGTATCGCCGCCTGCACGTGATCATCGGCGACGCCAACATGTCGGAAATTTCGACTTATTTGAAGCTGGGCACGACGGCGCTGGTCCTCGCGATGATCGAGGAGGGGTTCCTCACCATCGACCTGACCCCCGAGTCGCCGGTCGCGGCGCTGCGCGCGGTCTCCCACGACCCGACCTGCAAGTACGAGATCGCGCTGCGCAACGGGCGGAAGATGACCGCCGTGCAGCTGCAGATGGAATACCTGGAGCAGGCCCGCAAGTACGTCGAGGACCGCTTCGGCTCGGGCGTCGACGACCTCACCAAGGACGTGCTCAACCGCTGGGAGTCGGTGCTCACCCGGCTCGCGGAGGACCCGATGCAGCTGTCGCGGGAGCTCGACTGGGTCGCCAAGCTGGAGATCCTCGAGGGCTACCGCACCCGCGACAACCTGCCGTGGTCGCATCCGCGGCTGCAACTGGTCGACCTGCAGTATTCCGACATCCGTCCCGACCGCGGCCTGTACAACCGGCTGGTCGCCAGGGGCCGCATGCAGCGCCTGGTGACCGACGAGGACATCGAGCGGGCGGTCGAGCTGCCGCCCACCGACACCCGGGCCTACTTCCGCGGCCGGTGCCTGCGGCAGTACAGCGAGTCGGTCGCCGCCGCGTCCTGGGACTCGGTCATCTTCGACATCCCTGGCCGCGAGTCGCTCCAGCGGGTGCCGACCCTGGAGCCGCTGCGCGGCACCAAGGCGCACGTGGGCGACCTGCTCGACCGGTGCCGTACGGCCGCCGACCTCGTCGCCGCCCTCACCGGCGAGGGCTGACCGGGGCACGGCGGCGCCGGTACCGACGGTCCGGCCGGACGCCGCCGCGATCGACGTCGGCCGGTGTCTCCCGGTCAGCCGTCGTGCCGGGTGATCCGGGGGACCGGGACCCCACCGGAGCAGCGCACCTCCACCTCAAGCCGGTCCTCGTCCGACTCGAACTTCACCCGGGCGCGGTCGTCCGGCCCCGGGTCGACGTCGTCCACCTCGAAGCCCTGCGCAGGCGTCCACGACTGGAGCCGTACCAGCTCGCCGTCGCATCGGGCGATCACGCTGCCCGCGTCCGTGGAGACGAGCCTGCGCCAGGTCGCGGGCGCGGCGCCCGGCGTCCGTACGCCGGACGGGCCTGCCGAGGCGTCATCGGAGGGGACGGCGGCAGGGGAGGGCGCGCCGGGGCTGCCGCCCCGCGTGTCCTGGGCGAGCGGTGTGTCCTGGGCGAGCGCGACGCGGATCTCCTCGGCCGTCATCAGCCGCTCCGCCGACCCCGTGAGCGGCCGGCCCAGCAGGCCGAGCACGGCGACACCCGTGCCGGTGGCGAGGACGGCGGCCAGCAGCCACCCGGCGACGGCGAGTGCGAGACGGCTGTTCACGCCGCCACTTTCCCACTCCGAACGCTAAGGGAACGCTAAGGCCCGGATAACGGACTTATGCCGCTTCCACCGGGCGGCTACCGTAACGGTCAAATGCCAAGCGTGCTGCTCATCGAAGACGACGCCCCCATCCGCACCTCCCTCACCCGGAGCCTGCGCGACCGCGGGCATGCCGTCTCCTCCGCCTCCACCGCCCTCGACGGCCTGCGGTCGGCCGTCGAGGACCGTCCCGACCTCATCGTGCTCGACCTCGGCCTGCCCGACATGGACGGCGCCGACCTGCTGCGCATGCTCCGCGCGGTGAGCCGCGTGCCGGTCATCGTCGCCACCGCCAGGGACGGGGAGGCCGACATGGTCCGCCTGCTCGACGCCGGCGCCGACGACTACGTGGTCAAGCCCTACAGCGCCGCGCAGCTCGACGCGCGCATCCGCGCCGTGCTGCGCCGGATCGACACCGGGCGTACGGACACCTCCCTGACGGTGGGGACGCTCCGCGTCGACCCGGGCGCCAGGGAGGCGACGCTCGACGGCGCGGTGCTGGACCTGACGCCGCGGGAGTTCGACCTGCTGCACTATCTGGCGGCACGGGCCGGGCAGGTCGTGACCAAGCGCGAGCTGCTCACCGAGGTCTGGCGCATCCCCTACGGAGGCACCGACAAGACGGTCGACGTCCACCTGTCGTGGCTGCGCCGCAAACTCGGCGAGACCGCGCAGCGTCCGCGCTATCTCCAGACCGTCCGCGGGGTGGGCGTACGCCTGACCGCGCCGCCTTCGCCCGCGGAATGAGCCGATGAGGCGCTGGCTCGCGGCCCTCGTCGCGGCGACCACGTCGCTGGTCCTGGTGTCACTGCTGGTGCCGCTTGCCTTGCTGGTGCGGTCGGTGGCGCACAGCGAGGCCGTCGCCTCCGCGACCCGGGCCGCCGAATCCGTCGCCGTGGCCGTGGGCGCGGTGGACGAGGAGACGCTGCGGCTGACCGCCGAGCAGGCGGGCGCGTCGAGCGGACACCCCGTCACGGTCTTCCTCGCGGACGGCCGCGTGCTCGGGGCCCAGGCGGCCCGCACCCGCGCCGTCGACCTCGCCGCACGCGGCCGGAGCCTGACCGCGGCCGTGCCGGGCGGCAGGGAGATCCTGGTGGCGGTGCAGGGCGCGCCGGGCGGCACGGCCGTCGTCCGCGCCTTCCTCTCCGACGACGATCTCGACCGCGGCGTCCACCGGACCTGGCTCGCGCTGCTGATCCTCGGGGTCGCCCTGGTCGGGCTCGGCATCCTGGTCGCCGACCGCCTCGCACGCGCGGTCGTGCGGCCCACCACGGCGCTCGCCCAGGTCTCCCACCGCCTCGCGAAGGGCGACCTGACCGCCCGGGCGACCCCGCAGGGCCCGCCGGAGGTCCGTACGGCGGGCCTGGCCCTCAACCACCTCGCGGGACGCATCTCCGACCTGCTCGCCGAGGAGCGCGAGATGGTGGCGGACCTCTCCCACCGGCTGCGCACACCGCTGACCGGCCTGCGGCTCGAAGCGGAGTCGCTGGCCGATCCCGGCGAGGCGGCCAGGATGGAGGCCCGCGTGGACGCGCTGGAGCGGGCGGTCACCGCCGTCATCAACGACGTGCGGCGGCGGTCGCGGGAACGGGCCTCCTGCGACGCCGTCGCCGTGGTGCGCGACCGGGTGGAGTTCTGGTCGGTGCTGGCGGAGGACCAGTCGAGGTCCTTCACGCTCGACCTCGTGCCCGGCCCGCTGCCGGTGGCGGTCGCGGCCGAGGACCTGGCCGACTGCGCCGACGCCCTCCTCGGCAACGTCTTCGCGCACACCCCCGACGGGACGTCCTTCCGCGTGCTCCTGGCCCCCGGGCCCGACGACGCGGCGGCCCTGACGGTCTCGGATGCCGGTCCCGGCTTCGGCCCCGGCGGCCCGCCGAGACGCGGGGAGAGCGGCGCGGGCTCGACGGGGCTCGGGCTCGACATCGCCCGCCGCGTGGCCGAGGAGTCGGGCGGCTCCCTGACCGTCGGCCGATCGGATCTCGGCGGCGCCGAGGTGCGCCTGCTCCTGGGCTCGGCCCGCCGCGACTCGGACGGGCGCTGACGCAGGGGTTCCGCCGGTGCCGGAAGAAGGCAGCGATGCTTTAGGGATCGCTTAGCGCGGCCCTAACATGATCGCTGCGAACCTCGACGCATGAGACAGACAACGAAGATCGCTCTCGCCGCCGCCGTCACCGTCACCGCACTGGCCGCCGGCGGAACCGCCGTCGCGGCCGCGGCGCCCGCCCCGCTCTCCTCGGCCGCCTCGGCCTCCCTCTCCCAGGCCTCCCTCTCCCGGGCCTCCGCCTCCACGGCCGCGATCACCTGGCGCCAGGCGGTCGCGATCGCGAAGAAGCGGGTGCCCGGCGCGCGGGTCACCGAGGTCGAACGCGAGTGGGAGCACGGCTACCGCACCTGGAAGATCGAGCTGCACAAGGGTCACACGGAGTACGACGTCTACGTCGCGATCGCGACCGGACGGATCATCAAGTTCCGCGTCGACCACGACGACTGACCACAGGAAACGCAGGAAGATCCGGCTCCCCCGGCCACCCACGCGGGGGAGCCGCCCGGCACGAGGCCGGGCGGCCGGGTGGCCGGGGCTACCGGGGTGCCATGGGTATCCGCCGCCGCACCGCTTGTCGGCGAAGATGCGGATGCAGCCGGCGGCTTCGAGCGCGCGGGTCTGTCGGTCGAGGCGCTGATCGCGGGCTGTGCACGCGCTGGGAGACCTTCCCGCACCGGGAGCACGCCGCCTGCGTGGAGACGGTCCTGGCCCGGATCCGTACCGACCTGCCTGACCGGGACACCTGGTCAATCTGTAGGCAGGCCAGGTGAGGGAAGAGAACCGCGAGCAACTCAGAGATCGTCACCCAGCATGATCAGCAACACCGGCAGCCGAGCGCGGGAAGATCACAAAATTAGTGCCAGAGCCACTATCGGGAGTCCGTTGACAGACACGAACGGGGCGCCCTCGGCCGATTGTCGGCGAGAACGCCCCAAGGACGTGCGACGGCACCTCGTCCCCGCCACCCGGTCGCGCGATCCTGCCGGGCTCCGGTGTGAAGGTTGTCAAAACAAGGTGGGGACGCCCCGCGGACTGATGCCGCATAGATTCCTCACACCGAACTGAAGAGACTAGCCTAGGTGCTCTAGCGGGGCGGGCACGAAATAGGGCTGTATCCATACCCCATGTACCCGACACCGCTAGACCAGTCGGTGAACCCGACCATTGCCCAGGCCTGGATGCATCGATCGCCGGCGAGAATGGTGACGGACTTGGTACGGGTATGCACGTCCTTCACGGAGTTTTCGGCCTGCGGGGACGGGTCGTTTCTGCCCCACGGGTGAGCCCTTCGGCACTCGTCGGCAGTGCGGCCACATGCCCACAGGGATACTTCCATGTCCTTAGAAAAGCGTTCGGCTGCTGCGCTGGTGTTGGTGAAGGCGCAGACCCGGCTGCCACTGCGGTAGATGTGCAGGTAGGCCGCTTTCATAGCCTTTCGACTGCCCGTGGCCATGATCTGAACGTGGCCGATGCGCCTGCCGCTGCAGGAGGTCTGGGACTGCTGGGCCGAGGCATGGGCTGGGACCTCGATGAGGGAACCGCCCAGGAACAGCCCCACGGCCAAGCCTGCTGTGGAAGCCGTGCGCAGCACAAAGGAAATCGTGGACACAGGAATCCTTTCGTTGGCGCCGTTTTTTTCGGCGGCGTGGGTGAGGGCAGAGTGGCGCAGGTCGTGCAGGGCCCTGCTGATGGCGGCGGGCGAGCTGGTCGGGGTCGGTGATGTCAGCGCGCCGGTGGGACAGGCGGGCCCGGCCGGAGTCGGGTCGAGGTCGGCGGCGGCCAAGGCGACGCGGGCGCGCCGGTCGGTGAGGTACACCGGTCCTTTGGTGCGGCCGCCCGGAGGAGTTTGGAGAGTAGGCGGCGGTGCCGTCTGATGTTCATCCAGGGCTCCGAATCCAGGATCACCGAAGTGTCATCCTTCGAGGCCGTCTGCTTGGCCGCTGACAACCTCGAAGGGTGATCAACTTCGGGGCGGGGAAGAACTTGTCACCAGCCCCATGACTCTCCGTGGCCCTTGCAGGAGTGGCACACGCCATCCCCGCCGCAGGCGTCGCACTTGGGCCGGGAGAAGAAGCCATCCAGCTCCCCCGTCCCATTACACTTGCGGCACTCGCCGTTTCCTTCGCATGACTTGCATCGGGGCATCAGCTCGGTCCTTCCTGGTGTCGCGGCTTGAGCAGCCGCAGTCGATGTTCGAGCGTGGATCTGTGGTCCGTTTCGTCTGCAGTGATGCGCCGACGGCGACGGGGCGAGCAGGGGCCGATCCGCCGCTGTCGGGGGTCTAACGCTTGGACACCGTTACCGCGAGAATCCGCCCCCAGCGCGCATCGTTGAGCACCTTGCCGAAGTAGTAGTTCGGGGCCGTGCTGACCCCGCTGACCAGCCGCCTATCGTGGTTGAGAATGTTGCTATAGGTCTTCATGATGGCCAGGGATTTCGTCAGCCCGGGCAGCAGCTCCGGAGAGGTTGAACATGCAGACCTTCCCGAAGACTGGCTGGACGGCCGCATGTGCGGTCCCGGCAGCCGGGCTGGACGTCAGGGCCCATGGCCGTCATAGCGGCGGCAGCAGCCCTCTCTTCGTGCTGTGATCAGCATTGCTCCCCTTAGGTCAGTTGAAAGACACTGCTCGCAGTGATCCGCATCGCTAGGCTCGGCGGATGCCGGAATGCTGAGACGTGGGTGATCTGCGAGCTTGGCGAGCCATGTGGGCGTCGCCGGATTCAGGATTGGGGAGATCGTGGAAGCGCCACCAGTGCTGTTGGCGGGGGTCGCGTCCCGCCCGGATCCCGGCCCGATCCCGATTGCTCTTCGCGGCTCTCACCTGCGGAACCGTCCGGCTTTGGGATGGCGGAGGGATAGTGACGGGATATCGGGATGTCCGCGACGATGCAGGAGCGCCGATGGGAAAGGTTCCTAGTGCAGCGAGGGTGGTGCTCGCTCAGAAACTGCGCGCCAAGTGGGTGACTTCCGGCGGCCTGAAGTTGGACCAGGTCGCGGCGAAGCTGAAGGTGAAGCTGCAAGACCAGAACGTCAGAGGACTGAGCGACACGGCCTTGAGCCGCTATCTGAGCACGGAGCACACCACTCTGCCTGAAAAGGCGGTGCTCACGGCGTTGGCGGAGATCTTCGGGGCCAGCGCCGAGGAACTGGACGAGTGGCACGAGCTGCAGAGGCAAGCAAGGGGCGACCAGCGGCAGCGCCAGCTCCAGCGCCCAGCCCCCACCCCCGAGGTGCCTGCTGCTCAGGCCCGCGACTCGCCTGCCCCTGTGGCCATGCACGCAGGAGACTCTCCTGATAATCGCGAGCGATCGCGGCCTCGGCGGCGGCGCGGGCGCTGGCTCGTCCCAGTGGCCGGTGCGGGGGCCACCGTGGTGGCCGGCCTCGTGCTCGTCCTCCTTCTCCACGCTCCGGGCGAGGAGACGGCGGCCGTCGCCACGTCGGCCTCGCCGCCGCCCGCACCCGATCCCGGATACGGGTTCGCCATGCGGATCGACCGCATGGCCTTTCGCATCCTTTCGCGGGAGTGGACTCAGACGTCCGCCGGTGACGTCGAGCTGTGGTGGAACAACTCTTGTCCAGAGGGGACGACCACATACTGGGTGGCGCTCCGGCCCACGGGCGAGGCCGCGCGGTTTAGCTGTAACTCGTGGCAGTACCGCAAGTGGGCGGGTGTCCCGGCTGGGACCTACCACCTGGAGTTTTGGAAGGACCAGGACGGCCGGTCCCTCCACGGCTCCGGCGCGATGCGGGCCAGCGTGCCCATCATCGTCCATCCCAAGCCTGTTCCGGTCCCGCACCCTGCGGCGAGCTGACATCGCCCCCCGGGCCAGCGATGAGGCTGGGCCGGAGCGGTCGACGTCGACGAGGACGTCGACCAGCGGGACGTCGCCTCGGGCTTCCTTCCCACCCCCGCCTCACGACGGCGCAGTTGCCTCCGGCTCGGAGTCAGCACTACCTCTGTCTCCAGGGGACTTTCACCCCCAAGCGATCGCCCATGACGGGCGTACCGCGAAAGGGCCCGAGCCGTATGGCCCGGGCCCCTCGACCACGACAGGTCAGAATGGCGGCTCGTCGTCGGCGGCCGCGCCGGGCCACCCGCCGGCCGAGCCGTTCGCCACGGCGGTCGCGGTGCGCCGGCGGGAAGTGCCCCGCGGTGGCCTGTCGACCAAGCTGCACCTGGCCTGTGAACAGGGCCAACGGTTGCTGTCGCTGGTGCTGACCGCCGGGCAGCGGGGCGATGCCCCACAGTTCCAGGCCATCATGGCCGGCATCTACGTCCCCCGGCTCGGGCCAGGCCGGCCCCGCGCCCGTCCCGAAGTGGTGCGCGCGGACAAGGCCTACTCATCCCGGGCGATCCGCGCCCACCTACGCAGTCGCGGGATCAGATGCACCATCCCCGAACCAGCCGATCGCATCGCCGCGCGCCTACGGCGCGGCAGCCGCGGCGGCCGCCCGTACACGTTCGACGCCCGCGACTACCGCGCCCGTCACGCTGTAAAATGCGGCATCAACCGGCTCAAACGCCACCGAGCCATCGCAACCAGATACGACAAACTCGCCGTCCGCTACCAAGCCACCATGAGCTATGGGGGCAGGGCCGGCCGGGGGCTACAGGGGCTGTCGGGGGCTGTCGGGGGGGCTACGGGAGGCGCGGAGGCCAGGGCCGGCCGGGCCCGGTCGTGGGAAGGGGCCAGTGGGAAAGGTCCCGGCGACCTGCCTCCGCGTCGTGGAACCGCCCGGTCGTGAGCTCGCCCGGCACCATCAGCTCCCGCGGCACCGGGAATTCCCGAGGCACGGGGAACTCCCGGGACGCGGCGAACTCCCGGTGCACAGGAAGTTCTCGGGGCACTGGGAGTTCCCTGGACGCTGTCAGTTCACGGGGTGCCGGCGGCCACGCGTGGCCGGAGGAACGGCCGCGCTGGTGCGCCCCGCCCGGTCTGGGCGCCGCGCCGGACGCCGCGTACGGCACGGCGGCGGCCGTGCCGAGGCTCGGCAGCTCGCCGGCCGTCCGGCCGGGCGCCGCCGCCGGGATGCCCTGCCGCCGCAACACGTCCACCAGCACGCGCATCGCCTGGTCGACGGTGAGCCGTTCTTCCGGGTCGTACCGCAGCAACCCTTCGATCAGCGGTCGCAGGGGGCCCGCCCGGTGCGGCGGCTCCAGTTGGCGGCCCAGCAGCGCCGCGGCCGGGAGCGGCTGCGCGGCCTGATACGGCGGCCGCCCCTCCACCCCGCAGTACAACGTGGCGCCGAACGACCACAGGTCGGCGGCGGGGGCCAGGCCCTTCCCACGCAGCCGCTCGGGGGCCAGATAGGCCCCGGACCGTCCCACGGGCACGGTCGTCGACCCGCTGGGGTCCCGGTCGAACGCGGCGATGCCGAAGTCGGTCAGCACCACCCGGTCCTCGGTCAGAACGACGTTGGCAGGCCGGATGTCCCCGTGGACGACGCCCATCGAATGCGCGTGCCGTACGCCCGACAGGAGCTGGAAGCCCACCCAGGCGGCCCAGTGGACCGGCAGCCTGCCGACGTGGCGGACGGTGTCGCTCAGGGTGACGCCCTGCAGGAGCTCCGTCACGATCCAGAGCCGGCCCTTGTCTTCCAGCAGGTCGTGCACGGTGATGACGGCCGGATGGCTGAGCCGGGCCGCCGAACGGGCCTCCCGCAGCGCCTGCCGGCGGGCGGCCTGCAGATCGGCCACGTCCACCCGGTATGGCGGCTGCACTTCCTTGATCGCGACATCGCGCTTGAGGCGGAGATCATGCGCCTGCCACATGATCCCGCCACCGTCGCGCCGGAAGGGCGTCAGCAGCTTGTACCGATCCGCCAGCAGTTGCCGTGCGTGCGATGCCATCGACCACCCGTGCGCTAGGTCGTGCCGTGATCCATCAATTGTCGTCCCGGACACGGTAGCGCTACGCCGAAAGGCGGCCACGAAGAGTGTGAGGTCGATAACGATCCGGTCTATCAAAGGCGGTGCCCGATGCCCTGTGCGTCCGCCGCAGGGCCGGGTCCCCGCGCGTTTGCCTTCCCGGCGCTCAGCAGGTTGTCTGGCCAGAGTGGCCGGGCCGAAGATCGCACGCTCTTTCGCGCGCATTGTCGGTCGGTTCGGGGAAGATATGGGGAGAGGCGTCCCCCCGAGCAGCGGAGGTGTCAGGGATGGCGACCAAGGAGACCGGCGGCCAGAAGCAGACCGGACGGCAGGAGCACGAGGTCGAAGAGGTCGAGGCGCAGGCGTCCCCGGACGTCCAGGAGCGCCAGGAGAAGCTCACCGACGACGTCGACGCGATCCTGGACGAGATCGACGAGGTGCTCGAGGAGAACGCGGAGGAGTTCGTCCGTTCCTACGTGCAGAAGGGCGGGCAGTAACCCGTCGGGCAGCGTCCGGGCCGGTGGCGGCCGCGCCGGGAGACCGTCTCCCGGCAGGGCCGCCGTCGGACCCGGAGACTCCCGTCGGACGCGCCCTCGGCGACCAGGCGGCAGCCGATCAGGCATGGGCGAGGCGTGCGGACCCACGGCGCGCAGACGATGACGCGCGGGCCGTGGGGGCTCTGCGCGGGCCCTGTGTGTGGGCCCTGCCCGGATGCTCTGTCTGGCTGGATGCTCCGTGTGGGGCTCTGTGTGGGGGCTGTGTATAGGGCCCCGTGCGAGAGTCTCTGTCTAGGGCCCCTGTCTAGGGTCTCCACGCGGGCCGGGCGTCAGGCTCGCGCAGACGACTGAGATGAACGGTCGCGATCTCGAAGGGCCTCAGCGGGACACGCACCGTTCGCCACGACCCCCCGGGCTCGGAGGACTCAGAGGGCCACGAAGATTCCGGGGATCCCGAAGACCCCGGGGATCCTGCGGGTCCCGGTCCGTCCGTCCCATCGTCGGCTAACAACTCAGCGGGCAGCACTCCGCCCGGAACCACCCCGCCCGGAACCGTCCCGTCAGCGACTACTCCGTCCAGAACCACTCCGTCCAGAACCATGCCGCCGGAAACCACCCCGTCCGGAACCACGCCGTCCGGAACCACCTCGCCGGGAGCCACCTCCTCGCGGGACACCTCCAGAGGGCTCAGGGGAGAGCCCAGCACGTCGGCCGTCCAGGCCGCGGTGAAATCTCCCCGGACGACCGCCTCGGTGGCCGTGGGATCCTCGGCCACCAGGCGGACCTCCAGCCGTCCGCCCCGCTCGCGCAGAGCGGCCATCACGACGCCGTCCCCGCTGATCGCGACGCGACCGCCTCCACCCGGACCGTTCCCGTCCGCGTCTCCCGGTCCGGCGGGGCGGGTGCCCGGCACGGCGAGCAGGTCGTGGCGGAACTCCTCGGCGAGCCTCGGCAGCCCGGCCTCGTGCCACTCGCCCGCGTACGGCAGGACGGCGAAGCGCACGGTCAGCGGCCCCTGGCACTGAGCGGCCGGAGTGGGCACCTCAGGCCCGGCCGGCTCGTCGCGGTAGGGATTGCGGTTCCTGGACAGGTAGCCGACGGACCGCACGAGCGTCAGCGCCAGCTCTCGCCCGTCCCCGCCGATCTCGTCCCCGCCGATCTCGTCCCCGCCGATCTCGTCCCTGACGATCTCATACTCGGTGACGTGGTCGAGGAGCACGGCCAGGCCGCCTGCGGCGGCGAACGACTCGGCGGGGAAGGTCGGTATCGGCCGCTCGCCGCCCCCGCCCTCGGCCGTCAGGCCGCGCCGCACCACGGCGAACTGTCCCTCGGCGTACGAACCGTCCGCCGCGCGGGGCAGCGGCGCGTGCCAGCGGACGCGGTGGTCGCGGCAGCGGACGTCCATGGTGATCTCGCACCGCGCGAACGGCTCGCCCGCCCTGAGCTCCACCCGGGTCGTGACGGCCGTCCGCACGGTCTCGTCGCCCTCGCCCTCGCCCTCGCCGTCGCTGCCGAGGCCGACCGGCCAGTCGTACACGCGGGTGATCTCGTACGCGCCGGTCAGCGGGCCCGAGCAGATCTCCTCGACGACGACGCGGGAGGGCCGGTCGGAAAGCCGGTCGTCCGGCGGGGGCGCGTGGTTGTAGGTGTCCCCGGCGTCCCCGCCGTGGACGATGCGCCCGACGCCGTGGACCTCCGTGCCGTCCGCGCCGCACAGTGAGAGCGTCCCGTCGCCGGCCACGCGCACCCGTAGCAGCCCGTTGTCCAGCACCGGCTCGAACCCGTACGCGTCGGTCCGCAGGGCATGCGCGACGGGGGCGGGTGGCCGGGGCGCGGGCGGACGGGCGGTGAGGACGGCACGGCCGAGCGGCGGCACGGTGACCAGCGCGGCCACGGTGACCACGGGCTCGGCCACCGTGCGGACGACCCACGGCCCGGGGCCGGCCGCCATGACGGCCCTGCGCAGGTCCTCGTAGGCGTACGCGCCGGAGGCGTGCCGGCTCACGGTGACGGTGAACACGCCGTCCCCGGCGTGCCAGGAGACGATCTCGTGGCCGTACAGCTCCCGCTCGTGGACGCGCCCGAGGAGCCGGGAGAGGTCGTCCATGACGGTCTCGTCGAGCAGCGTGGCGGCGTGTTCGAGCCGCTGCGCGGGGACGGGCCGGTTCGAGGCGTCCACCAGGGACGCACGCTCCTCCGGCAGGTCGGCGAGCACCAGGCCGGTCCGTTCGAACGGGGACGGGTTGACGACCACGAGCGCGCCCTTGGGCGCGGCCTCGGCGAGGGACGCGGCGACCAGGTCCACGACCGCCTGGGCGGTCTGCCCGGCCTCGGCGATCCGCGCGGCCACCTGCTGGGCGGTCTCGTCCGAGCCGCAGCCCGTGACGGAGTCGTGCCCGCTGCAGGCGATGACCGACCGCCAGGCCATGTCGATGAGGCGTGCGCAGGCGGAGTCGCCGGGACGCCACAGCGCCGACAGCGGTTCCGCATAGCGGGTGAGCACCCGCTCGGCCCGCGCCATGGCCTGCTTGATCGGCACCCGGGCCGAGATCACGCCGGGCAGGATGTTGGCCCGCGCGTGCGAGCGCAGCTCGCCCACGACCCGCGGCGCCTCCTCGTCGGTCGCTTCGCCGGTCGTCAGGGCCTCGGCGAGGGTGGCGACGCGGAGCCCGGACGCGGTGATGTCGCGGGCCGGCGCCGAGTGGTCCGCGCCGTACATCGCGAGCAGGGTGCCGCCGGACGCCCAGCCCTCCGCGGTGGAGACGAAGGCCGCCACGCGGTCGGGCATCCCCTCGGCCGGGCCGGTGAACAGGCCGAAGGCGTTGCCGTATCCGCCGGGCAGATACGTGGTCCTGATCGTGGTGCCGTCGGCGCCGGTCCAGTCGAACGCGTCGCGGTCCACGTGCGCGGGCACGCCGCGCCACAGGCACGCCCGGCGCAGTCCCGCCAGCGCCAGTATCTGCGGCATCTGGGCGCAGTGGCCGAACTGGTCGGGCAGATAGCCGACGGGCATGGGGCCGCCGAGCGCGGCGGCGCCCCGCATGCCGTACTCCAGGTTGCGCAGCAGCGTCTCGCCGGCGCACAGGAACTCGTCGGCGAGGATCAGCCAGGGCCCCACGGCGAGCCGTCCCCCGGCGACGAAGCGGGCCACGTCGCCGCGCCGGTCGGGCCGGATCTCCAGGTAGTCCTCGACCGCCGCGAGCTGGCCGTCCATCGTGAAGCGGTAGGCGGGGTCGGCGGCCATGGCGTCGAGGACCTCGTCGAGCACCCGCACCAGCCCGACCCGGAACCGCTGGAAGGGCAGATACCACTCCCGGTCCCAGTGGGTGTGCGGGACCACCACGATCCTGTCGCTATCTGCTGAGGCTCTCCTTGGCGTGACCGCTGGCTCCACTCCGGCCCTCCTCGGCGTCGCTGCTTTCGGCCCCGGCGGTCGCCTCCCGCGGGGCGCCGGTGACCTCCTGGGCGCACTCCCCGCCGATGGGGATGCCCGCCCACCGCGCGTACCGGTGCACGATCCGCTGCGCCGTGACGATATCTTCCACAGCCCCGTCGAGTCCGGTGAGCGGCGGTTCCTCCAGGGTGACGAAGCGGTAGAAGGCGCGCAGCTGGCGTTCGAACGCCTCGGCGACGTCCTCGTTGACGACCGTCCGCTCGGTGGTGCCGACCCGGCAGGTGATGGTCAGGCGGGTGGGCGTGTTCAGCAAGTAAGGGGAAGGGAAGCGCAGCTCCATCGACCCGTGCTCGTGGTGCAGCGTCATGATCTCGTGGTAGGCGGGGTAGCTCGGCAGGTAGTGCCACCGGATGCCGTACCTGCCGGAGCACTCGCCTCCGAGAGTCCCGCTCACCTCCAGGGACGGCGGGAACGCCTCCACCGGCCACACGGCCACGTGGTCCACCGTGTCGGGCGAGCCGGTGAACAGCCGCATGAGCGACAGCTCGTGGCACACGCTGCTGAGCAGCACCTCCGCGTACAGCCGCCGCAGCCGCGCCGACGAGGTGCCGAGCGCGGCGGTCAGCGCCCGCTCGTCGGCCTCCGCGTAGGGGGCCACCCGCTCGGGCGCGGGATGACCGGGCCGCACCCGGGCGAACAGCAGCTGCGACTCCTCCGACGGATGCAGCACGATCGCGTCCAGGTGGCGGACGACCTGCGGCCCGCCGGCCTCGTGGAGGGCATCGAGCAGCCGCTGGGAGGCGGGGTCGTACTGCTTCATGTAGCCGGCCATCAGCCGCGCGCCGGAAAAGCCGCTCAGCTCGGCCCGGCTGTAGGCGAGGGGCTTCTCGCACAGCACCCACAGGCCGCGTTCGAGGGCGGCCCGCACCAGCAGCCCGTGGGACCCCGGCGTGAGCACGATCAGCGCGTCGAACCCGCCCTTGTCGAGCATCGTCAGCGGATCGTCGTACGCCGGGACGCCCGCCTCCCGGCCGATCGTCTCGGCATGAGCGCGGTCGAGGTCGCACACGGCCGCGACCCGGAACAGGTCGCGCCGCCGTGCCAGCAGGGGCAGGTAGACGACCTGCGCGGCGACGCCCAGACCGGCGATCCCCACCTTCACCGTCTCCACGTCCTCACCCTCCTCCGCTCGGCGACCTGACCTGCACCTCCCCATCGGCGGCGGGGCGCAACCCCCGTCACGTGCACGGTGTCAGCTACACAGCGCGACCACCTCGTTGGCGGGCGTCTCCAGCCGGTGCACGCCGGGACCGGCGGGCAGGAGGACGAGGTCCCCCCGCACCACCCGCCGGCTCTGCGGCCCCCACAGCACGAGCCCGTCGGCGTCCACGGCGAGGAACTCGTCCTCCAGCCGCAGCAGCAGCGGCGCGCCGGGGGAGGCCGACACCGCCGTCCGGCCCTCCGCCACGGCCCGCACGATCGCTCCGGCCGCCTCCGGGCCGCGACCGTCTCCTTCGGCGAGCACCCACGTGGTCGGCGCGCCGGGCGGGTGACCCTCCTCGGGCCGGTGGTAGTCGCCGCCGCCCACCACCACGAGGTCGCCGGCCGGGTCTCCGCCCGAATCGCGCGCCCATGCCTGCGCCCAGGCCAGCGGCGCGCCCCAGGTGCGGTCCCACCAGCTCCAGTGCCACAGCTCGACGACGCGCGGCCGGTCGGCCATCGGGTGCCGCCAGGCGCAGTCGACCGCCACCGGGTGGTTGACCGACAGCACCCCGCCCCGGTCGCGTACGGCCTTCGCCCACTCGTCGGGCGGCTGCCGGAAGTCGATCCAGCCGACGTCCCCGAGAGCGCCGGCGTGCCCGAGATCGGTGGTCACCTCCTGCCCCGGCACGAGCACGACACCGGCCAGCGCCGAGGCCGCCGCCAGCTCCATGTGGTGGCTGACGGTGTTGTGGTCGGTCACCGCGAGGAAGTCCAGCCCGGCCGCCGACGCCACGCAGGCCAGCTCGTAGACGCTCAGCGTGCCGTCCGAGTGGTCGGTGTGCGCGTGCAGGTCCCCGGCGAGCCAGCGATATCCGGGCGGCGACGGCAGGCGGCGCCGTACGGCGGCGGGCTCGGGCGGGACGGGCCCGGGCACGCGGGAGAAGCGGGTGCGGCGCCGGCGCGGCCGGGCGGGCGGCCGCACGTGCCTGATCACCCGGATCTCGTACGGCAGGCCGCCGAGGGGCACCCGGTGCAGCCCGACGAGCACCCGCCACACGCCCGGCTCGATCACGCCGGGCAGATAGCCGGGGGTGGCCCAGGAGGGGGTGATGGTGTATTCGGAACGCGCGCCGCCCGACCAGCCGCGAAACCCGGTGGGCCCGGCGCAGCCGAGGTCGAGCACGCCGGCCGACCGGTCGTAGGACAGGCGCACCGTGAGGGCGGCCGTGCCGGGCCGCACCTCCACCGGAACCTCCGCCACCGGCCCGGCCAGCCGGTCGTCCAGCGTCCACGTCCCGTTGATCGCGGCCCTGGTCGTCACGCGTCACCCACCAGGGCGTCGTCGCGGTAGAGCAGCGCCCGGCCGGGGCGGGGCACCGCCCAGGCGGCCGTCCCGGGTGGGGGCTCGGCGCCCTCGGGGACCACCACCTGCAGCAGATGGCCGGTGCACTCCAGCGTGACGAGATGGGCCGTGCCGAGGTTCTCCACCACGGCCACCTTCCCCCGGAACGCCCCTTTCTCCCTGGGCTCCCGGGTGGTCAGGTCGGCGTATTCGGGCCGCAGGCCGTACAGGATCTCGCCGTCCGGGACGCCGTCCGGCAGGGGCAACTCGGCCCCGCCCACCCGCAGCACGCCGTCCTCCGCGACGCCGGGCAGCAGGTTCATCGGCGTGGACCCGATGAAGGAGGCCACGAACGTGGTGGCCGGCCGCCGGAACACCTCGGACGGCGTGCCGAGCTGCGTGATCCGCCCGGCCGACATGACGGCGATGCGGTCGGCCAGCGCGAGCGCCTCGCTCTGGTCGTGCGTGACGAAGACCGTGGTCACGCCCAGCTCGCGCTGCAGGCGTTTGAGGAACGTGCGGGCCTCCAGGCGCAGCCGCGCGTCCAGGTTCGACAGCGGCTCGTCGAACAGGAACGCCTTCGGACGGCAGGCGACCGCGCGGGCGAGCGCCACCCGCTGCTGCTGCCCGCCGGACAACTGGGCGGGCCTGCGGTCCAGCAGCTCCGACAGGCTGAGCCGGGACGCCGTCTCGGCGGCCTTCGCCGTGCGCTCGGCCCGCGGGACCTTCCTGATGCGCAGCGGATAGGCGATGTTCGCGGTCACGTCCATGTGCGGGAACAACGCGTAGTCCTGGAAGACCATCGCGACGTCCCGCCGTCCCGGAGGCGACCCCGTCACGTCCACGCCGCCGATCTCGATCCGCCCCGAGGTGGGGGTCTCCAGGCCGGCGATCGTCCGCAGCAGCGTCGTCTTGCCGCAGCCCGACGGGCCGAGCAGCGCGAAGAACTCGCCGTCGCCGATCTCCAGGTCGAGCGCGTCGACCGCCCGCACCCCGCCGGGAAACTCCTTGGTCAGGCCGCGCAACGCGATCACCGCTTGATCCCCCCGTGGAAGCGGAAGCCGTACCTCCGGCTGACGAACACGTACATCACCACCACCGGCAGCGAGTAGAGCAGCGAGAACGCCGAGATCACGTCGAGGCGCGGCGCGCCGCCCTCGGTATAGAGCGTGTAGAGGATGACCGCGCCGGGGGCCTTGTCCGGGTCGCGCAGCAGGATGAACGGCTGCAGGAAACTGCCCCAGACGTTGGCGACCGCCCACACCGCGATCGTCGCCAGGCCGGGCCGCACCAGCGGGATCACGACGTGCCGCAGCACCTGCCCCGCCGACGCGCCGAACACCCGCGCCGACTCCTCGTACGACGTGGGCGTGGCGTCCATGAAGTCCTTCAGGATGAAGATCGCGGCGGGCAGCAGGCCGCCCGACAGCGTGAGCACGACGCCGAGGTGGGTGTCGATCAGGTTCAGCCGGGTCGCCAGCTCGAACAGCGGCACCATCGCCGCCGTCCCGGTCACCACCGACGACAGGAGCAGCAGCACGTACAGCAGCGCGTCGCGGCCGGGCACCCGCGCCCGCGACAGCGCGTACGCCGCCAGCGCGGCCAGCGTCACGACCAGGGCCGCGCTGCCGCACGCCTGGATCAGCGAGTTGCGCAGCGAGCCCAGCGCGTACGGGTTGTCCAGCAGCGCCCGGAAGTTCGCCAGCGTGAACTCCGGCACCGATGTCGTGATCGACGGGTGCGCGTCGAACGGCGCCGAGGCGAGCCACAGCAGCGGCAGCGCGAAGAAGCCCAGCACCAGGGCCAGGAACGCGGCCCGCCCGATGGTCCCCAGCGCGTGGCGCACCGGCGTCACGACGGCCGCACCTCCCCCCGGGACCGCAGGAGACGCAGGTAGGCGAACGCCAGGACCAGGTTCACCACGAGGACCAGGAAGGACACCGCCGCGCCGAAGCCGAGCCTGCCGCCGCTCATCGCGACGTTGTAGATGTAGACGGGGAGGATCTCCGACCGCCCCTCGGGGCCTCCGGCGGTGAGCTGGAAGGCCGTGAAGTCGTTGAACGTCCACAGCGTGATCAGCAGCAGGTTCGTCAGCACATGCCCCTTGATGTGCGGGAAGACCACGTCCCTGAGCTGCTGGAGCGTCGAGGCCCCCGCGAGCCTGGCGGTCTCCAGCTGCGACGGCGGCACGTTCTCCAAGGCGGCGCCGTACAGCATCATCGAGAACGCCGTGCCGCGCCAGACGTTGAACACGATGATCGACATCATGGGGTGGTCGAGCAGCCAGGCGAAGCCGGGCGTGTGCAGGATCGCGTTCAGTGTCCCGCCGTCGCGGTCGAGCAGCGCGATCCACAGGAACGCGACGACCGACGACGGCAGGATCCACGCCAGCAGCACCAGCCCCTCGGTGACGCTCTTCAGCGGCCCGCGCCGGTCGCGCAGCACCCACGCGATCGCGAACCCGAGCACCGCCTGCCCGAGCACGGCCGAGCCGAGCACGAACTGCACGGTGAGCCACAGCGACGTGCGGAACCGCTCGTCGCCCAGCGCCTCGGCGTAGTTGGCCGCCCCCACCACCTGCGGATCGGCCGCCGCCAGGCCCGTGAGCCGATGGTCCGTGAGGCCCAGATAGACGGTCCACAGCGCGGGGAAGACCAGGAACACCCCGATCAGCACCAGCGC
Organism: Microbispora hainanensis; assembly: GCF_006874475.1. GTDB lineage: Bacteria > Actinomycetota > Actinomycetes > Streptosporangiales > Streptosporangiaceae > Microbispora > Microbispora hainanensis. The sequence continues at coordinate 52,197 of NZ_VIRM01000011.1, read as the reverse complement.
CGGCACCACGAACCCCAAGCTGTGCTTCCCGCTCACCATCGCCGCGCTGCGCGGCACCTCAGCCGGCGACATTGGCGGGGCCGCCGACGAGGGACTCGACCTTGCGCTGGTAGGCGGCGGCCGCCTCGTCCACGCTCGTGCCCGACACGACCGCGGCCGTGGCCTCCTGCAGGGCGACCGACACCTGCGGGTAGACGGCCAGCGGCGGCCGGTACGCCGTGAGGGGCAGCACCTCGTCGGAGACGAACTTCAGCATCGGGTCGGCCCCCAGCACCGCGTCGTTCACGTCGGTGCGCGACGTGATCCGCGCGGCCCCGGCGAGCTGCGACGTGGTGGCCTCGGCCGAGTGCATGAACGACAGCAGCTCCCAGGCCAGCTTCGGGTTCTTCGAGTTCGGGTTGAGCACCCGTACGGCGCCGCCGGACATGCTGACGAAGTCCTGGCCCCGGATGCCGGCGCCGGGGCGCTGGGCGGGGATCAGGGCGTATCCGACGACCGAGTCGCGGTCCTTCATCGGGGCGACCCCGGCCGTGGGCTCGATGACCGACCGCCAGAAGTAGTCGCCCTCCGCCAGGATCGCGATCCTGCCCTCGGCGAACTGGGCGAACGACTTGTCCCGCCCGCGCGCCTCCTGCTGGAGCCTGGGGTCGCCGAGGCCGCCGGAGTAGACCTGCCGATAGAAGCCGAGCATGTCCTTGAGCGCCTGGGAGGCGCCGGTCCACTTGCCGCCGGCGTGGATCTCCGCCCCCGCGCCCGCCAGCAGCGGCAGCGCGCCCTGCATGGTCGTCGCCTCGCCCATGGCGGTGCCGGCGTCGATCTGGATCGGGACGGGGACGCCGGCCTTCTTGAGCGCCGCGCCGGCGTCGAGGATCTCCTGCCAGCTCCGCGGCTGCCAGGGGTCGGGCAGGCCGGCCTTCCGGAACAGGGCCTTGTTGTAGAACAGCACCCGCCCGTCGGTGCCCTGCGGCAGGCCGTACCTCTTGCCCTCGAACGTGCCGAGGCCCTGCACGGCCTGCGGGATGCGGCTCCAGCCCTCCCAGGAGTCCGCCTCGGGACCGGCGGCCTCGGCGAGCGGCTTGATGTACCCGGCCTGGGCGAACTCGCCCACCCAGATGCCGTCGAGGTCGATGACGTCGGCGCCCGCCCGCGACTTGAGGTCGAGGGCGACCTTCGTCTTGTACTGCTCGTCGTCCACGCCGCTCGGCTGGAACACCACGCGGACGTCGCGGCCCTTGGCCTTCTGCGCGGCCTCGAACCGGGGGATGACCCACTCGGCCGTCCAGTCGGCGGTCTCGGCGTTCTTGCCGCCGGAGATCGAGTTGGAGGTGATGGTCAGGGTGACGCCCTCGCCCGCGGAGCCGCCGCCATCGCCGGAGCCGGTGCCGCATGCGCCCAGGGTCAGCAGGGCCGCCGCCGCCACCGCGAGTGCAGGTCTCATGATCGACCTCCCCGTAAGTCCTGACGTACGGACAAATCGACCCTCGCACGCGATTACCAACACGTAAAGAAACGGTTTGGTGAACGAGTAAGGGACGTGCGCCCGGCCTCTTGTGGGATGTCTGGTTCGCGCTGAGCTGATCGGGAAGAGTGCAACCAGTGCTGAGACCTGAGTATGGTCGGGCGTAACAACGCACGCTTGGAGGGAGTCGCGTGGCATCTCAGCCAGCCTGGATGAACAGCCTCTTCACACATACGGGATCGTCGTCGTTCTCGGAGTTCCTAGGCGTGCACGCGCCGAGCCTGCTGCCCGCCCGCAACGAGTCGCTGGCGGCGCCGGTGGGCGACGAGATCCCGCACGCGACCACCATCGTCGCGGCGACCTGCGCCGGCGGCGTGGTGATGGCGGGCGACAGGCGTGCGACCTCCGGGAACATCATCTCGCAGCGGGACATCGAGAAGGTGTTCCGCACCGACGACTACTCCTGCATGGGCATCGCGGGCACCGCCAGCACCGGCCTGGAGCTGGCCCGGCTCTACCGCGTCGAGCTGGAGCACTACGAGAAGACCGAAGGCCGCTCGCTGTCGACCGAGGGCAAGGCGCACCGCCTGGCCACCATGATCCGCGGAAACCTGCCCATGGCCATGCAGGGCCTCGTGGTCGTGCCCCTCTTCGCGGCCTACGACCCGGCCCACGAGGGCGGGCGGATCTTCAGCTACGACGTGGGCGGCGGGCCGTACGAGCAGAGGGAGTTCCACTCGATCGGCTCGGGTTCGATCTTCGCCCGGGGGTCGCTCAAGAAGCTCTACCGGGAGAACGCCAGCCCGCAGGACATCGTCCTGGCCTGTCTGCACGCCCTGTATGACGCCGCCGACGACGACTCGGCGACCGGCGGCCCCGACGTGATGCGGAAGATCTGGCCGATCGTGGCGGTCATCACCGCGGACGGCTACCGCCGCCTCCCGGACGACGAGGTCGCCGAGTTCGTGGAGTCCATGCTGGAGAGGCGGATGACCGCCCCCGAAGGCCCGATCGCGCCGCTGCGCTAACCCAAGAGAGGATCACCCCCGGTGTCCATCCCCTTCGGAGGATATGCCTCGCCCGAGCAGATCATGCGGGACAGGGCGGAGTATGCCCGCAAGGGCATCGCTCGCGGTCGCAGCGTGGTCGTGATGCAGTACGCCGACGGCATCCTGTTCGTGGCGCCCAACCCGTCCAAGGCGCTGCACAAGATCAGTGAGATCTACGACCGCATCGGCTTCGCCGCGGTGGGACGCTACAACGAGTTCGAGTCGCTGCGCCTGGCGGGCATCCGCTACGCGGACATCAACGGCTACACGTTCAACCGCACCGACGTCACCGGCCGCGGCCTGGCGAACCTGTACGCCCAGCACCTCGGCATGATCTTCACCGAGTCGATCAAGTCGTTCGAGGTGGAGATCGTCGTCGCGGAGGTCGGCGAGGCGCCCGAGGACGACCAGATCTACCGGATCACCTTCGACGGCTCCGTCTTCGACGAGCAGGGCATGGCCGTGATCGGCGGCCAGGCCGAGGCCGTCGGCGGACGCCTGAAGGAGCGTTACAGGGAGGGACTGCCGCTGCCGCAGGCCCTCGACGCCGCGCTGTCCGCCCTGACCGAGCCGGGCGGCGAGCGTCCTCCGGCGACCCAGATCGAGGTCGCCGTCCTCGACCGGAGCAGGGAGCATCGCAAGTTCCTGCGCCTGACCGGGCCCCGCCTGGAGAAGCTGCTGGAGGCCGCCAAGGAGAGCCAGGAGAGCGCGAAGCCCGCCGCCGAGGCCCAGACGGAGCAGGGCAACGGCGAGCAGGCACAGGGGGAGCGGGCGCAGGGCGAGCAGGCTCCCGGCACCGCCCCGCCGATCGCCCCCGAGGGCGACATCGACACGGGCTCCGGCGAGTAGTCCCCACCTCCCATCCCGTCCGTACGGCCGCGGCGCCGCGCCCTCGTCAGGGGGCGCGGCGCCGCCGCGTGGTGGGACCGGCCCGGGCACCCCGGGTCGGACAGGTCGGATCCGGGCACTCCGGATCGGCCTCCGGCGTGCTGAGGAGGCTCCGGCAACTCCGGCTTGAGCGCTTGGGCTCGGGCGTTTCGGCTCGGCCGACTCTTGACTTCGCTAGTCTCGTGCCGTTATGACGACTTTTGATCTCTTTCGGCGCGGGGCCGTTCCGGCCGTCGCCGTCACTCTCCTGTCGCTGACCGCGTGCTCCTCGGCCTCCGGCACCTCGGCCTCGCCCACCGTGACCGCCACCGTGACGGTGACGGCCCCGGCGTCGCCCGCGGAGCCGTCCGCCGACCCGGCGGCCTCCGAGACCCCGGCGGCCGACACACCCACCGACACGCCCACCGACTCGGCCACGGCCGCGCCGACGCGGAAGCCGGTCAAGGCCGGGCCGCCCATCACGGACAAGACGCCGGCTCCCTTCGGCGGGACCATCCAGTCGGACCCCAAGCACGACTTCACCAAGGGGCTCAGCCCCAGCAGCGACGGTGTCGTACGCGGTCAGCTCGTGGCCATGCACGACGAGAACGTGGCGGAGTACCGCCCCGTCAAGTTCGTGAAGGAGTACGGCGGCAGCACGACCGGCCACTTCGAGGGGCCGCCGGAGGGCGACGTGACGGCCTTCGCCGCGCCGATCGCCGGCAACGTCGTCTTCCTCAGCGCGGTCGGCTGCGACGGCAAGGACCAGACCATCGACGGCGCCTACCTCGGCACCGAGCGCTGTTCCCGGGACAAGCTGGTCCTGCGGGCCGACAAGGGCGACCTGCGGGCCCTCATCACGGTCAAGGGCGGGCAGATCGTCAAGGTGACGGAGATCTACGCCGCCTGAGCCCTTCTTCTCGGCATTCCACCGCCTGATCACTGTTCGGCCGCCGGTTTATGGGAATAGTGTGAGGTGATGGATCGACGCATATTCGGGCTGGAGAACGAGTACGGCGTCACCTGCACGTTTCGCGGGCAGCGGAGGCTGTCACCGGACGAGGTGGCGCGGTACCTGTTCCGGCGAGTGGTGTCCTGGGGCCGATCGAGCAACGTATTCCTGCGCAACGGCGCACGTCTCTACCTGGACGTGGGCAGCCATCCCGAGTACGCCACCCCTGAATGCGACAACGTCGTGGAGCTGGTCACGCACGACAAGGCGGGGGAGCGGATCCTGGAGGGCCTCCTCGTGGACGCCGAGAAGCGGCTCCGCGAGGAAGGCATCGCGGGCGACATCTACCTGTTCAAGAACAACACCGACTCGGCCGGCAACTCCTACGGCTGCCACGAGAACTACCTCGTGGGCCGGCACGGGGAGTTCGGGCGGCTGGCCGACGTACTGATCCCTTATCTGGTGACGCGGCAGATCATCTGCGGTGCGGGCAAGGTGCTGCAGACGCCGCGCGGAGCCGTCTACTGCGTCTCCCAGCGGGCCGAGCACATCTGGGAGGGCGTCTCCTCGGCGACCACCCGGTCCCGGCCGATCATCAACACCCGTGACGAGCCGCACGCGGACGCCGAGCGGTTCCGCCGGCTGCACGTCATCGTGGGCGACTCGAACATGAGCGAGACCACGATGCTGCTCAAGGTCGGCGCCACCGACCTGGTGCTGCGCATGATCGAGGCCGGCGTGGTGATGCGCGACCTGTCCCTGGAGAACCCCATCAGGGCCATCCGGGAGGTGTCCCACGACATGACGGGCAGGCGCAGGGTGCGCCTGGCCAACGGCCGCGAGGCCTCGTCGCTGGAGATCCAGCAGGAGTACCTGACCAAGGCGCAGGACTTCGTCGACAGGCGCGGCGGGGACGCCATCGCCAAGCGGGTGCTGGAGCTGTGGGAGCGCACGCTCCGGGCGGTCGACACGGGCGACCTCGACCTCGTCTCGCGGGAGATCGACTGGGTCACCAAATACCAGATGATTGAACGTTACAGGCAGAAGTACGACCTTCCGCTGTCGTCGCCGCGCGTCGCGCAGCTCGATCTGGCCTACCACGACGTCCACCGCAAGCGCGGGCTGTTCTATCTCCTGCAGAAGCGCGGGGCCGTCGAGAGGGTGGCCGACGACGTCCGCATCTTCGAGGCCAAGTCGGTTCCGCCGCAGACCACACGCGCCAAGCTGCGCGGAGAGTTCATCCGCAAGGCCCAGGAGAAGCGGCGCGACTTCACCGTCGACTGGGTTCACCTGAAGCTCAACGACCAGGCCCAGCGGACGGTGCTGTGCAAGGATCCGTTCCGCAGCGTGGACGAGCGAGTCGAGAAGCTCATCGCCGGCATGTGATCTCTTACACCGCTCTGACGGCGGGTTCGGGTAGCCTGGCCCGGACCCGCTGTCTGTTTGAGGATTCCCATATGCGCCGTCGTACGGCACTCGTCGCCGTCCTGCCCCTGCTGCTCGCCGCCGCGTGCGGCACCGCGCAGAAGAGCACGTCCAGTGCGAGCCCCGCCTCCAGTGGCCAGGCCGCCGCCTCGGCCATCAAGGTGACGGGAGAGGCCGGCAAGAAGCCCACCCTGACCTTCCCGGCGGGCAAGCCCTCGCTCACGTCCGCTTCCATCAAGGTCATCGAGGGCCAGGGCACCCCGGCGAAGGACGGCGACGTCCTCACCGCCAACGTCACCGTGTACAACTGGGACGGCAAGGAGAACAAGGCGGCCGGGTCCGACTACGACCAGGGCAAGTCGGAGTTCGTCTCGGTCAGCCCGCAGCTGCCCAAGGCGCTGCACGAGGCGCTGGTCGGCGCCAAGCCGGGCGGCCGGGTCATGGCCGTCGTCGCCAAGGACAACCTGAGCCCGGAGCAGGTCGACCAGGCCAAGCAGCAGGGCCAGGACTTCGACACCACGTCCCAGGTGCTCGTCATCGACGTGGTGTCGGCCGCGCTGAAGTCGGTCCAGGGCGCCGCCGTCGACCCCGGCGTCGACGGGGTGAAGCTGGAGAACACCGGTGGCGACAAGGCCCCGGCGCTGACCACCAAGACCAGCGAGAAGGCGCCCAAGAAGCTGGTGGTCAAGACCGTCATCAAGGGCGGCGGCCCGGAGGTGAAGGCCGATCAGACGGTCCTCGCCCACTACGTCGGCAAGATCTGGGGCACCGACAAGCAGTTCGACTCCAGCTGGGAGCGGGGCCAGCCCGCGACGTTCGCCCTCAACCAGGTCGTCAAGGGCTGGGCACAGGGCCTGACCGGCGTCCCGGTCGGCAGCCGCGTCCTGCTGACGATCCCGCCGGACCTCGGCTACGGCAAGGAGGGCAACGCGCAGGGCGGCATCAAGGGCACCGACACGCTCGTCTTCGTCGTGGACGTCCTCGGCGCGGCCTGACGGTCACCCGTACGGCAAGGGCCCCTCTCACCTGGTCGGTGGGAGGGGCCCTCGGCGTACGGGGGTCAGCTCAGGATCCGGTAGCCGTCCCCGTAGACCTTCCAGCGCAGCGGCGGGTCGAGATCGAGGTTGCCGTTCGTGAGGAACACCCGCTGGGCGGTGTCGACCCGGCTGGTGTCGCTGTGCGCCTCCTCGGTCTTCATCGCGGCCGTGCGGGCGTCGAGGAACGCGTTGAGGTAGGCGACCTCGTCGCCGCCCTGCGCCGGGGTCCTGGCCTTCTTCATGGCCGTCTTGCGGATGCCGCCGAAGCTGACCGGGTCGGAGCCGGGGCCGTGCATCACCATGGCGTCGTAGTAGACGAACTGCCCGAGAGCGCGCAGGCCGTCGGCCTTGGCCCGGGCCACGGCGGGATCGAAGTACACCCGGTCGCGCTCGTCGTTCTGCGCCTGCTCGAACACGGGGTCGGCGGCGGCGGCGCGCCAGTCCCCGGGGAAGTGTGGGTCCAGCCCCCGGTGCGAGCCGGTGCCGTTCACCTTCCGCAGCGCGGGCAGATACTTCGCCAGCACGTTGCCGGGCTTGCGCGCGGTGTAGAGCTCGACCAGGTCGAGCATGTCGCCGGTGCCCGAGCAGAAGCCGATGATGCCGGCGGTGTAGCCGCGCCCGTCGTCGATGTCCTCGATGTACTTGTACTGGGCCTTCCAGTCGAGGGTGGAGTTCTCCGCGCTGGAGACGAGCTCCATCGCGATCTCCTTCTTCTTCGGGTCGGTGAGGTCGACCGGCGCCGCCTTGACCGCCACCTTCACGTTCTCCCGGGCGGCGGCCGGGCCGCCGCCGGTCGCGGCCGCCGCCGCATTGGCGGGGAGCACGGCCGCGGCGGCCGCGAGCAGCAGAGCCGCGCGCCGGGGAGTGCGCCTGATCAGCGGGTCTTTCACGTGCGTCGCTCCGTTCTCCGCCCGCGGCCGTGCGACGTGGCGGGAAGGGGGCGCGGGCGGGGGTGAGCCCTCGTGAGGGGGTCTAGTTAGGAAGGTTTCCTAATAAAAGCAGCGGCGCACGGCCGCGTCAACGGCCCCGGCGGCGACACGACCTAGACTCCCGGCTGTGACGAGCGACGACCTGGAGTCGATGAGCGTGCTCGGCGATCCCGTACGGCGGGCGCTGTACCGGTTCGTGGCCGAGCAGGGGCGCGACGTGGGCCGCAACGAGGCGGCCGAGGCCACCGGCGTCCAGCGCACGCTGGCGGCCCATCATCTGGACAGACTGGTCGACGCGGGGTTGCTCGAGGCGAGTTTCCGGCGGCTCAGCGGCAGGGCCGGCCCCGGCGGCGGCCGCCCGGCGAAGGTCTACCGGCGGGTGCGCGAGGAGCGGACCGTGAGCCTGCCGCCCCGCGACTACCGCACGCTCGCGCTCGTGCTTGCGGAGACCGTCGACCTGCTGGGCGGCGAGGAGAAGGCCGAAGAGGCCGCCCGCCGGACCGGGGAGCGGCTGGCCGCCGGCGAGGCGGGCGGCGACCTCGTCGAGGTGCTGCGTGCGCGCGGCTACGAGCCGTACGAGGAGGACGGGCGGGTGCGATTGCGCAACTGCCCCTTCCACGTGCTGGCCGACACGCATCCGCTGCTCGTGTGCTCGATGAACCTCGCGCTCTGCGAGGGGATGCTGGCCGGTCTGGGAGAGACCGGGGTGGTCGCGACGCTCGACCCGCGACCGGAGGAGTGCTGTGTGGTCTTCGGGCCTTCTAAAAACAACGTAGATTGACATAGAATCGCGGCATGCATCTCGCCCAGCTCAACGTCGCCCATCTCAGGGAACCCCTCGACTCACCCGCACTGGCGAGCTTCCTCGCCGCCCTGGCGCCGATATACGAGGTGTCGGACGACGCGCCCGGCTTCGTCTGGCGCATGAAGGAGGGCGACGAGCCCACCGACCTGATCCAGCACGACTACGGACCGATGCTGGTCGTGAACGTCTCGGTCTGGGAGTCGCGCGAGACGTTGTGGAACTTCGTCTATCGCAGTGCCCACCTGGAGGTGATGCGGCGCCGCCGGCAGTGGTTCCTCCGGATGGCCGAGCCTTACACGGTGATGTGGTGGGTGCCCGAGGGTCACCGGCCGCCGCTCGACGAGGCCATCGCGCGCCTGGAGCTGCTCCGGGCCCAGGGGCCGGGTCCGGAGGCGTTCACGTTCAAGGACTTCTACGACAGCAGCGACGCCGCGTGCCTCCCCGCGGCGGCGGAGGTCACGAAGTAGGCCAGGTCCTCCTCCAGGCCGCGGCCCATCGTGGACAGCCGCACCGGGGACGCCTTGAGCGCCTCGTGCAGGCCGTCCACCGGCACGGTCACGATCTCGTGGCGCGTGGCCAGGGCCGCGGCCTGCTCGCGCACCGCCGCCCCGAACTCGCCGGGCAGATCCGGCACGACCACCTGGGCCGGGGCCAGTGCGACCCGGCCGTACGCCGTGAGGGAGTGGTGCGACACCCCGACGTGCCGCTCGCGGCGGTCGCCCTCGCTGACCCGCAGCGCGGCCACGGGCCGCCCGGCCAGCACGGCGGCGGCGTTGACCGCCTCGCCCGCGGCGACGCCGGAAAATCCCCAGCGGGTGCCGGTGCCGAGGTTGCCCGGCCCCTGGGCCACGACGGCGACGTCGGCCCCGAGCACGTGGCGCGCGGCCAGCAGGCCGGTGTGGAGGGTGACCACCTCGACGTCGCCGCCGAAGGACTGGCCGGTCGTCACCACCCCGCACAGCCAGTCGCGCTCGCGCAGGGTCGCGCACGACATCGAGAACCAGGCCGGCAGCGCCCCGCCGTCCTGCATCACGTACGCCACCCTGATCCCGGGGGCGTCCGCGTAGAGGCCGCAGAGGATCGCGGGCAGGGCGGAGTGCAGGTCGGCGACCACCACGGGCATCCCGTCGATCGAGTCGGCCTCCCGCAGCGCCTCGTGATGCGGGGAGCCCTGCTCGTCCGCGCCGAGCACGGTGGCCTGCAACGGCGTGTAGCGTGCCTTCACCAGGTGGCCGGGACCGGAAGGATCTTGCGGCAAACGGTCCGGGACGGCCACCACCATGGCGTACCCTCCCGTACCGAGACCCATGGCGAGGGCGGTCGTGTTGAGCAGCACGGTGTCGCCCACTTCAGGGCGTCCCACCAGCGGGGGATAGGCGAGCGCCCGGCACTCGCCCTCGGCGACGGCGACGTCGAGTTCCACCGCACCCGGCCACTCGCGCCGGACCCGCACCACTTCGCCCTTGCGCCATCTGATCACGCCGAAAAGGGTAGCGTTCTCCATCGGAAGGGAGGCCCGATGTCGCGGCGGAAGACCGAGCGGCTGCTCAATCTGGTTATCTGCCTGCTCGCGACGCGGCGGCCGCTGAGCGCGGAGCAGATCCGGCAGGCCGTCCCCGGTTACGACCCGGACAACGACGAGGCCTTCCAGCGCATGTTCGAGCGCGACAAGAACGAGCTGCGCGAGATCGGCATCCCCATCGAGGTCCACAAGGACCCCTGGGAGGACGACCCCGGCTACCGGATCGTGCGCGAGGCCTACGAGCTGCCCGAGATCACGCTGGAGCCCGACGAGGCCGCCGTCATCGGCCTGGCCGCGCAGGTGTGGCAGCGGGCGAGCCTCGCCGAGGCGGCCAGCGGGGCGCTGCTGAAGCTGACCGCGGGCGGCGTGTACGCCGACCTCGCGGAGAGCCCGCTGGAGCTGCGGGTCGACACCCGCGACCCCGCGTTCCCCGCGCTGTGGGAGGCCGTGCGCGACCGGCGCGCGGTCGCCTTCGACTACCGGTCGGCCGGCAGCGAGTCGGTGCTGCGGCGCACGGTCGAGCCGTGGGGGGTCGTCAGTCAGCGTGGCCGGTGGTATCTGGTCGGGCACGACCGCGACCGCGGCGCCGCCCGGGTCTTCCGGCTCAGCCGGATCGCCGGGGCCGTGTCCACGCTCGGGCGGCCGGGGGCGTTCACCGTGCCCGAGGGGCTGGACCTGCGGGCCATGGTGGGCTACCAGGAGCTGCCGAACGAGCGGGTCGCCCTGGTGCGCGTGCGCAAGGGCACCTGCCTCGGCCTGCGGCACGCCGCCCAGGCGGTGCGTCCCGGGCCGGAGGAGTGGGACGAGGCCGAGGTGACCTTCGCCGACGCGGAACGGCTCGCCGGGTGGCTGGCCAGCCTCGGCCCGGACGCCGTCGTGCTGGACCCGCCGGACGCGCGCGATGCCGTGATCCGCCGTCTGAAGGGAGCGTTGCAGTGAGCTCGGACCGGCTGCCGCGGCTGCTCGCGCTCGTGCCGTACCTCATGTCGCACCCGGGCGCGCAGGTGCCCGAGGTCGCGCGGCTGTTCGGCCTGTCGGAAAAGCAGCTCATCGACGACCTCCAGCTCGTCTGGATGTGCGGCCTGCCCGGGCACACGCCCGGCGACCTGATCGACGTCTCGTGGGACGGCGGCGAGATCCTCATCGACAACGCCGAGGCGATCGCCCGGCCCCTCAAGCTCGGCCTTGACGAGGCGAGCGCGCTGCTCGTCGCGCTGCGCATGCTCGACGAGCTGCCCGAGTTCCAGGGCCGCGACGTGCTCGGCCGGGTCATCGCCAAGCTGGAGCAGGCGGCGGGCGAGGGCGCGGCCACGGTGAGCAGCCAGGTCCAGGTGGAGATCGGCGCGGCCCCGGACGCCCACGCCGTGATCACCGACGCCGCGCGCCGGGGCCGCAGGCTGTCGCTGCGCTACTACGTGCCGGGGCGCGACGAGATCACCCCCAGGGAGGTCGACCCGCTGCGGGTCGTGCTCGTCGACGGGCGGCACTACCTGGAGGGCTGGTGCTACCGCGCCGAGGCGATGCGCATGTTCCGCCTCGACCGGATCATCGAGGTCGAGGTCCTCGACGTGCCGGCCGATCCGCCGGCCGAGGCCGAGCCGATGGACGTCGCCAAGGGTGTGTTCCGGCCGTCGGACAGCGACGAGCTGGTGGAGCTGGAGCTGACCCCGGCGGGCCGCTGGGTGGCGGAGTACTACCCCTGCGAGGAGGTCGCCGAGCTCGGGGAGGGCCGCCTGCGCGTCTCCCTGAGGGCCCGCGACCAGTCCTGGCTGGTGCGGCTCGCGCTCCGGCTGGGCGACAGCGGCCGGGTGCTGTCGCCGGCGTCCCTCGCCGAGCGGGTCACGGCCACCGCCAAGCAGGCGCTGGCCAACTACGAGACCGTGTGACCGGGCGGGTGACATGACCGTGCTCTTCGCCCTGGCGGCGGTGACCGTGGCCGGGCTCGCCGTCCTCGTGTGGCCGGCCGTCCGGGTGCTCGCCGCGGCGCGGGACCTGCACGCCGAGGTCCGCCGGGCAAAGGGACGGCTTGGGGTGCCGGAATAGTGGACTTTGCCCACGATTGATGTGATTTTGAGGCCCGAGGACAGGTGAACTTTGGCGCGTGGGGCGCGTACGATCGGGAGGTAGTACACGGCCCTCGCGGTAAGGACACGACATGCCCAACCTCGGACCCATGGAATGGATCCTGATCCTCCTGGTTCTGATCCTTCTCTTCGGCGCCAAGAAGCTCCCGGACACCGCGAAGGCCCTGGGGCAGTCGCTGCGCATGTTCAAGAAGGAAACCAGCAAGATGAGCGACGAGGACGAGGCGCGGCAGACGGTCAAGGCGCAGGCCGAGCCGGTCGCCCCGCCGGCGGCGCAGATCCCGCCCGCCACCCCGTCCGTCGAGGAGCGGCTGCGCCTCCTGGAGGAGGAGAACCGGAAGCTGCGTGAGAGCCAGCAGCCCGTGAGCTCGCAGAACGAGCAGCGCTCCAACTAGGCGCCGCATCCCCACCGATTTCAGGACGAGCTAGATGGCCCTGTTGAAACGCTCGACTCCCGCCACGGCGGACGACGGGCGGATGACGCTCATGGAGCACATCCGCGAGCTGCGCAACCGGCTGATCAAGGCCATTCTGGCGGTGGTCGTCGGAACCGCCGTCGGGTTCATCTACTTCGAGCCCATCTGGAACTTCCTCAAGCAGCCCTACTGCCGGCTGCCGCAGGCCCACCAGCTCAACGGCGACAAGTGCACGCTGGTGGTGAACGGGGTCTTCGACTCGTTCTTCGTCAACCTCAAGGTCGCCGTGATCTTCGGTGTGGTGGTCTCGGCGGTGTTCTGGATCTACCAGCTCTGGGCGTTCGTGACGCCCGGCCTCTACCAGAACGAGCGCCGCTACACCATGGCGTTCCTCGGGCTGTCGGTCCCGCTGTTCACGGCGGGCTCGGCCCTGGCCTACGTCACGATGGACAAGGGCCTGTCGCTGCTGCTCGGCTTCGCGCCCGAGGGCACGCTGACGCTGGTGAGCATCAGCGAGTACCTCAGCTTCGCGCTCGCGATGCTGATCATCTTCGGCGTCTCCTTCCTGATGCCGTTGCTGCTGGTGTTCCTCAACGTCATCGGGGTGCTCAGGTTCAAGACCGTGTCCAAGCACACCCGCATGGTCGTGTTCCTGATGTTCGTCTTCGCGGCCGTCGCGACGCCGAGCCAGGACCCCATCACCATGCTGGCGCTGGCACTGCCGATGGTCGCGCTGTTCTTCGTCGCGGAGGCGTTCATGTACTTCCACGACAAGAAGCGCGACGCCGCCGACGCGGCGCACGCCCGGGCCATCGAGGAGGAGCTCGACGGGCCGTCCGCCTCCGAGGGCACGGCGGGCTCGGTCGACGCGAGGGACTGACCGAATATCCCTCTGGTGTCGTCTGGTGGGCGGCGGTAGGTTCCCCATGTGGCCGATGAGATCACCGTCCTGGTGAACCCCGCCGCCCGCGGCGGTCGTACGCTGCGCCTGCTCGACCCGGTGTTACAGCGGTTGCGGGCGAGTGGCCGCCCGGTCTCGGTGATCGTCGGGACCTCGGCGGCGGACGCCCTGAGCCGGGCCCGCGAGGCCGTCGCCGCCGCACCGGCCGCGCTCGTCGCCTTCGGCGGCGACGGACTGGTCCACCTGGCCGTGCAGGCCCTGGCCGGGACGGCCGTGCCGCTCGGGATCGTGCCCGCCGGGACCGGCAACGACATCGCCGGCGCCCTCGGCATCCCGCGCAAGGATCCGCTCGCGGCCGCCGACGTCGTGACCGCGGGCGGCCTCCGGACGATCGACGCGGCCCGGCTGGGCACCGGCGAGTGGTTCGCCGGAGTCCTCGCCTGCGGGTTCGACTCCCGCGTCAACGAGCGGGCCAACGGCATGACGTGGCCGCCCGGCATGGCGAAATATCTGGTCGCGCTGGCGCGCGAGCTGCGCTCGTTCACGCCGATCCCGTTCCGGATCACCCTCGACGGGGAGGCGGTCGAGCGCGAGGCGATGCTGGTGGCGGTGGCCAACACCCGGTCGTACGGCGCGGGGATGCGGGTGTGCCCGGACGCCCGGCCGGACGACGGCCTGCTCGACGTGCTCGTGCTCGGGGCGATGCCGAAGGGCGAGTTCCTGCGCACCTTTCCCCGTGTCTACCTGGGCGGCCACACGGCCCACCCCGCCGTGACCCTCCGGCGCGCCCGGCGGGTCGAGATCGAGGCCCTGCACGGGGCCGGGGACGTCGTCGCGTACGCCGATGGGGAACGGGCCGGTCCGGTCCCGCTGACCTGCGTGGTCGAGCCGGGAGCGCTGCGCGTCCTGGTTCCGTGACCTGCGGAGTAAGGGCGTTCGCTGAGAAGGAACACCGATCGCGGACGCCCGGAATCCCGTTATCGGTAGGGTTGACGGTATGAGTACGCCAGCGGAACGCTATGCCGCCTTCCGCGAGGGGCAGTCCGGATCCGGACCCGCTCTCGCCTCGTTCCGCGCACTTTACGACTTCGAGCTCGACGAGTTCCAGATCGACGCCTGCCGGGCGCTGGAAGCGGGGGACGGCGTGCTGGTGGCCGCGCCGACCGGGTCGGGCAAGACGGTGGTGGGAGAGTTCGCCGTCCATCTTGCGCTGGAGCAGGGCCGCAAGTGCTTCTACACGACGCCGATCAAGGCGTTGTCCAACCAGAAGTACAACGACCTGGTCAGGCGCTATGGCGCGAGCAAGGTCGGCCTGCTGACCGGCGACAACAGCGTCAACGGCGACGCCCCGATCGTGGTGATGACCACCGAGGTCCTGCGCAACATGCTGTACGCGGGCTCGAACACCCTCACCGGCCTCGGCTACGTGGTCATGGACGAGGTCCACTACCTGGCCGACCGGTTCCGCGGCGCGGTCTGGGAAGAGGTCATCATCCACCTGCCGGAGTCGGTGCGGGTGGTGGCCCTGTCGGCGACGGTCAGCAACGCCGAGGAGTTCGGCGAATGGCTGGGCGAGGTGCGCGGCGACACCACGGTCATCGTGGACGAGCACCGGCCCGTCCCGCTGTGGCAGCACATGCTCGTCGGCAACAAGATGTACGACCTTTTCGTCGACGAGGGCGACGGCACCCTTCGGGTCAACCCGTCGCTCATGCGGATCTCCCGCGACGAGATGCGGCTGGCCCAGGCCAGGGGCAGGCGGGGCTACTCGCGGCCCGGCCGGGGCACGACCCCGAGCCGCTCGGACGTGATCGAGAAGCTCGACGCCGAGGGCCTGCTGCCGGCGATCACCTTCATCTTCTCCAGGAACGGCTGCGACGCCGCCGTCATGCAGTGCCTCTATTCGGGGCTGCGCCTCACGACCGAGGCCGAGAGCCACGAGATCCGCCAGATCGTGGACGAGCGCACCGCGCACCTGCCCGACGAGGACCTCGCGGTGCTCGGCTACCTGGAGTGGCGCGACTGCCTGGAGCGCGGGCTGGCCGCCCACCACGCGGGTATGCTCCCGGCGTTCAAGGAGGTCGTGGAGGAGCTGTTCACCAAGGGACTGGTGAAGGCGGTCTTCGCGACCGAGACGCTGGCGCTCGGCATCAACATGCCGGCCAGGTCCGTCGTGATCGAGAAGCTCGACAAGTGGAACGGCGAGACCCACGCCGACCTGACCCCGGGGGAGTACACCCAGCTCACCGGCCGGGCCGGGAGGCGCGGCATCGACATCGAGGGCCACGCGGTCGTGGTCTGGCAGCCGGGGATGGACCCGCTCGCGGTCGCCGGTCTCGCCGGCACCCGCACCTATCCGCTGCGCTCCAGCTTCAAGCCGTCGTACAACATGGCGGTCAACCTCGTCGGGCAGGTCGGCAGGGAACGGGCGCGGACCCTGCTGGAGGACTCCTTCGCCCAGTTCCAGGCCGATCGGGCCGTGGTCGGGCTGGCCCGCCAGCTCCGCAAGGCGGAGCAGGCCCTTGAGGGGTACGCCGAGGCGATGACGTGCCATCTGGGCGATTTCGAGGAGTACGCCGCGATGCGCAGGCGGCTGTCGGACCGCGAGGCCGAGCTGTCGCGCCAGCGGGGGGCGGCTCGCCGGGCCCAGGCCGTGCAGTCCCTCGAGGCGCTCAAGCCCGGCGACGTCATCCGGGTGCCGGGCGGGCGCCGCGCGGGCATCGCGGTCGTGCTCGACCCCGGTGTCAACGGCCGGGGTCACGACGGCCCCGCGCCGCTCGTGCTGACGGTCGGCAAGCAGGTCAAGCGCCTGTCGGCGGCGGACTTCCCGGTGCCGGTCGAGCCGGTCGACAAGATCAGGATCCCGAAGGGCTTCAATCCGCGCTCCCCGAAGGAGCGGGCCAACCTCGTCTCGACCGTGCACGCGAAGCTGGGCGACCGCGACCTCGGCAAGCCGCCGCGGGCGCGCGACCACGCCCAGGAGGACGAGGAGATCACGCGCCTGCGGCGGGAGCTGCGCCAGCACCCCTGCCACGGCTGCGACGAGCGCGAGGATCACGCCCGCTGGGCCGAGCGCTACTACAAGCTGCTCAGGGAGACCGAGGGGCTGCGCCGCCGGGTCGAGGGGCGTTCGCACGTCATCGCCCGCACCTTCGACCGGGTGTGCGGCGTGCTCGACCAGCTCGGCTACCTGGAGGGCGAGACCGTCACCGAGCAGGGCCGCAGGCTCGCCTCGCTCTACACAGAGCTGGACCTGCTCACGGCCGAGTGCCTGCGAGCGGGCGTGTGGGACCGCCTCGACCACGCCGAGCTGGCCGCGTGCGTGTCGTCGCTGGTGTACGAGTCGCGGCAGGCCGACGACGTCCGCAGTCCCAAGATCCCGGCCGGGGCGGCGCGCGACGCGCTCGGGGAGATGGCGCGGCTGTGGGGCGAGCTGGAGGGCATCGAGGAGGACCACGGCCTGTCGTTCGTCCGGGAGCCGGACGTGGGCTTCGCCTGGGCGGCCTTCCGCTGGGCCAAGGGCCACAGCCTCGACGCCGTGCTGACCGACTGCGACCTCGCGGCGGGCGACTTCGTCCGCTGGATCAAGCAGCTGCTCGACCTGCTGGGCCAGCTCAGGGACGCCGCGCCCAAGGGGAGCAAGGTCGCCGAGAACGCCGTCAAGGCCATCGACGCCATGCGCCGCGGTGTCGTCGCCTACTCGTCGGTGAGCTGACCCGGCTCAACGAGCCGACTCGATTTGCCCGGTTCACACGGCGGTGAAGCGGACCTCGCGGGTGGCGGGGTCCGCGCGCGTGAGCCGTACGGGGACGCGCTCGCCGAGCGGCAGGCGCTCGCCGTCGCAGCGGGCGATGACGGCGGGCTCGGTGACCTGCACCTGCCCGCCGGGCTTTCCGTCGGTGACGTCGACGACGACCGCCTCGAAGACCTCGCCGATCCTGGGGTGCAGCACCGCGGCCTCGACCAGGTCCACGCAGGCCCGCTCCACCGCGCCGGCCCTCCTGCCGCCCATGGCCATCTGCTCAGGCAGCTCGGGCAGCGCCTGGGCGACCTCCTCGGGGACCGGGCGGCCGGCGGCCACGGCCAGGCAGACCTCGGTGGCGAACCGGTCGACCAGCCGCCGCAGCGGCGCGGTGACGTGCGCGTACGGCGCCCCCATCGCGGCGTGCACCGCGTGGCCGGGCGGCGTGCCGTCGAACGCGACGTAGGCCGCGCCGCGCAGCAGCACCGTCGACTCGTGCAGGAAGGCGGCGTGGCCGGGGATCTTCGGGTCGAGCCCGTGCACGACCTCGGCGTACGACGTGCCGTCGGGCCAGGGCACGCCGAGCGCGTCGGCGACCCTGCGGACCTTGCCGACGTCCTGCGGGCCCGCCTCGGGGAGCACCCGCAGCACGCCGACGCCCGCGTCCAGCATCATCCGGGCCGCCCCCATGCCGGTGAGCAGCGAGATCTGGGCGTTCCACGCCTCGCAGGGGAGGTTGGTGCGGAACTCCACCCGATAGCCGCCGTCGCCGTCGTGGATCACCTGCTGCTCGGGGGTCGGCAGGGACAGCCCGCCCCTGGCCCGCTCCCGTTCCAGCCGCAGCGGCCCCACCTCGGCCAGCAGCGCGAGCGTCCCCTCCGCCCTGCCGGTGTCGACGGCGGCCTGGACCGTCTCGTAGTCGAGCCGTTCCCGGCTGCGCACCAGCGCCCGGCGCAGGTCCACCGCCTCGATCTCCCCGTCGGACCCGAGGTCGAGCCGCCACAGGGCCACGGGGCGGGTCCGCCCGGGCAGCAGGCTGGCCGCGCCCTCCGACAGGACCGGCGGGTGCAGCGGCACGCGGCCGTCGGCCATGTAGACGGTCTCGGCGCGCACCCGCGCCTCGGCGTCGATCGCCCCGCCGGGCCGGACGAACGCCGCGACATCCGCGATCGCGTACCACACGCGGTATCCCGTCCCGCGTCGCTCGATGCACAGCGCCTGGTCGAGGTCCATCGAGCCGGGCGGGTCGATGGTGACCAGCGGCAGGCCGGTGTGGTCCTCCCGCGGTGCGGCCGGGGCCGCCGCGGCCCGCTCGGCCTCCTCCCGTACGGAGGCGGGGAAGCCGTCCGGCAGGTGGAACTCGCTGCGGATCCGGGTGAACCCGTCGCGGAGCCCGTCCGCGGTGTCCGGGAGACGGATCGTCGTGTACGGCACGCGATCAACCTACCCGAGTGTGGACATATCGGGCTGTAAACGCCCTTACCGGGTCAGTGTGGCGAGCAGGCGGTTGAGCGGGCTGTCCAGGCCGTACTTCTCCGACAGCGCGACCAGCCGCTCGGGGTCGCGCGGCGCGGCGGGCAGCGTGATGTCGACGTCCGGGACGGGGGCGTCGTGGGCCACCCGGACCACGGCGGGGGCGACCTCCAGGTAGTCGCGGGCGGCGGCGAGCTTGTTGCGCGCGCCCGCGGGGAAGCCGTCGGCGCTCCCGTCGTCCAGCGCGGCGAGCAGCGCGGACAGCGACCCGAAGCGCGTGATGAGGGCCGCCGCCGTCTTCTCGCCGATGCCGGCGACACCGGGCAGGCCGTCGCTCGGGTCGCCGCGCAGCGTCGCGAAGTCGGCGTACGCCCGGCCCGGGATGCCGTACTTCGCCCGGACGAACGCCTCGTCGATGATCTGGAGGTTGCGGATTCCCCTTACTGTGTAAAGGGCGCGGCAGGGCTTCTCGTCGTCGACGAGCTGGAACAGGTCGCGGTCGCCGGTGACGATGTCCACGGCGCCGGTCGTGGCGGTCGCGTAGGTGCCGATCACGTCGTCGGCCTCGTATCCGGCGACGCCGACGCGGGCGATGCCGAGCGCGTCGAGCACCTCCTCGATGACCGGGACCTGCGGGGCCAGCGTGTCCGGCACCTCCTCCTCGTCGCCGCTCGCCACCCGATGCGCCTTGTAGGACGGGATCGCGGCCACCCGGAACGCCGGCCGCCAATCGGCGTCCATGCAGGCCACGACCTGGGCGGGGGAGTGCTGCCGGACCAGGGTGGCGATCATGTCGAGGAGCCCGCGCACCGCGTTGACCGGCATGCCGTCCGGCGAGGTCACCGACTCCGGGATCCCGTAGAAGGCGCGGAAATACAGCGACGGGGTGTCGAGAAGCATCAGCACCCTGCCATTGTCACGCCTGTCAGGCGCGCTGCGGACCCTCTTCGGTCACCGCCACGGCCAGCAGGCAGGTGTCGTCCTCGGGGTTGGGGCCGCCGATGGCCTCCAGCAGGCGGTCGAGGCCCGCGTCGAGGTCCGCTCCCGCCGTGCCGAGCCCGGTCGTCACGGCCGCGTCCAGGATCAGGGACACCCCGGCGCCGATGTCGCGCGAGCGGCGCTCGACCAGGCCGTCGGTGAACATCAGCAGCAGGTCGCCGGGCTCGAGGCGGACGTCGGCCACCCCGTACGGCAGGCTCGACGTCGCCCCGAGCACGACTCCCCGGGGCGCCCCGAGCTGGCGCGCGCCCCCGCGACGCACCAGGATCGGGGCGGGGTGGCCCGCCTGTGCCCACGTGAAAAGGCGGGTCGCCGGGTCGAAGTGGCCGCACACCGCCGTCGCCGTGGTGTCGTCCAGCCGGGTGAGGACGAGGGTGTTCAGCCACGTCAGCAGCCTGCCGGGGCAGGCGCCCGTCATGCTCAGGCCGAGCAGCGCGTGACGCAGCTGGGCCATCTCGGCGATCGCGGGCAGGCCGTGCCCCGACACGTCGCCCACCGCGAGGAACATGCGCCCGTCGGGCAGCGGCGCGGCGTCGTACCAGTCCCCGCCGAGGCTCGACGCACGGCCCGCCGGGACGTAGCGGACCGCGATCCGGGCGTAGGGCAGGTCGATCGACGCGCCGGGCTCGGGCAGGATCGCCTCCCGCAGCGCCAGGGTGACCCGGCGCTCCTCGGCCACGCGGTCCCGGCGCTCCGCCCACCGTCGTCCGGCGAGGTCCTGGACCATGCCCTTCTGGATCATGAGGGTGTCGGCGGGGACGGCGCCGGGCGTCGTGCCCGGGTCGCGGTCGTCCGCGGGGGGAAGGGCGGGCCTCGTGCCGCCCACTACGCCGACCATTTGTCTCGCTCTCGATGCCGCTCTTGCACTGCCGTACGGACGTTCTGTGATCGCCCTGACGCGGAGCGTAGCAGTCTGGCATCCACCCCGGGGTTGCTTTTCTTCTATGCCGTGGAATAAGCCAGAGCCCAGCGGAGCTCGCCCGCGTGGCGGCTGTGGTATGCGCACCTGCGTACGTCGTCTTGGGCGCTGCTGGTTAGATTAGGTCGCGTGACAACGACGTCCTTGGAGTCCTCCGACCTGTATCCCACGACCCGTCCCGCGGCGGTGAGCGAGGCCGTCGAACGCGCGGGCCTCGACGCGCTGCTGCTGACGCCGGGCCCCGACCTGCGCTATGTGACCGGCTATGACGCGCTGCCGCTGGAGCGGCTGACCTGCCTGGTCGTGCCGGCGTCCGGCGAGCCGTTCCTGGTGGTGCCGCGCCTGGAGCTGCCCGCCGCCGAGCACTCGCCCGCCTCCCGGCTCGGCATCGAGTTCGTCGCGTGGGACGAGACCGACGACCCGTACGCCGAGGTGGCCCGCCGCCTGGGCCCGGTGGCCCGGATCGGGCTCGCCGACCGCATGTGGGCGATGCAGTCGCTGCGGTTCCGCTCGGTCATGCCCGAGGCCGAGCAGGTGCTGGCCGGGAGCGTCCTGCGTGACCTGCGGATGCGCAAGTCGCCCGCGGAGAAGGCGGCGCTCGCGGAGGCGGGCGCGGCCATCGACGCCGTGCACAATCTGGTGCCCCGGTTTCTGAAGGCCGGGCGCACCGAGCGCGAGGTCGGCAAGGACATCGCGGAAGCGATCATCGACTCGGGACACGCCCGGGTCGACTTCGTGATCGTGGGCTCCGGTCCGAACGGCGCCAGCCCGCACGCCGAGCTGAGCGACCGCGTCATCCGGCCCGGGGAGCCCGTCGTGGTCGACATCGGCGGCGTCATGCCGAGCGGCTACTGCTCGGACTCCACGCGCAACTACTGCGTGGGCGAGCCCCCGGCCGACTACGTGGCCTACTACGAGGTGCTCAGGCGCGCCCAGGAGGCCGCCTGCGCCCACGTCAGGCCCGGCGTGACCTGCGAGTCGGTGGACGCCGCCGCCCGCGAGGTGATCGCCGAAGCGGGGTACGGCGAATACTTCGTCCACCGCACCGGGCACGGCATCGGCCTGGAGACCCACGAGGAGCCGTACATCGTCGCGGGCAACACCGAGGAGCTGCGACCCGGGTTCGCGTTCTCCGTCGAGCCGGGCATCTACCTGCCCGGACGGCACGGCGCCCGGATCGAGGACATCGTCGTCTGCGGCGAGACCGCCGGAGAGCGGGTGAACCACACGACCAGAGACCTCGTCGTCGTGGACTGATGCCCACGATCGCGCTCTGCGCCGCTCCGGCCCCCTCTGGCAGAGTGATGATCACGACTGCCGGATCGGAGGACGCATGACGCACGAGGGCATCGACGAGGGCATGGACGATCCCCGCGCCCAGGCCGAGGGCGAGGTCAGCATGGCGCGGCTGGCCCTGGCCGACGGGGAGACCGGGCACGCCGCCGCGCACGTCGCGGCGGCACTGGCCCACGACCCCGCCCTGCCCGAGGCGCACGAGATGCTGGCGCGGCTGCTGGCCGGGCCGGGCGGCGGGCCGGACCTGTTCCCGCTGGACGAGCCCGTCTTCCTCGGCACCGCGCTGGCGCGCGCCCACGCGCTGGCCGCGCGGGGCGAGCACGTGGCCGCGCTGCGCCTGCTGGTCTCGGTGCAGCGGCACGAGCCGGAGGGGCGCTGGGCGCACGTCCCCTGGGTGCTCGACCCCGAGCTGCCCGGGCGGATCCCGCCCGGCGACCTGTGCTCGCTCGTCTCGCTGCTGGCCTCCGGGCTGCCCGGCACCGTGCCGGAGGACGGCCGCGAGGCGCTGGCGCCGTACGTCGCCCTGGTGCGGGGCGGGCTGCGCGCCCACCCGGACGACGCGTCGCTGCTGTGGCTGGCCTCGCTCCTCCTGCGCCGGGTGGGGGAGGCCGAGGAGGCGGCGGAGCTGGCCGCCCGCTCCTACGCGCTCACGCCGTCCTTCCAGGCCGCCCTCGCCGAGGGGTACGCGTGCCGCGACCTGCAGCGGTGGCCCGAGGCCGAGCGGGCCATGGTGCGGGCGCTGGAGCACGACCCCGCCAACCTGGCCCTGTACACCGACATCGGCGAGATGCTGCACAGCAGCGGCCGCCCGGAGGAGGGCCTGGAGTGGGTGGAGCGCGCGCTGCGGCGTGAGCCCCGGCACCCGAACGCCTATCCGGCCGCCTGCGGCATGCGCTTCGAGCGCGACGGGGACGTCCGGCACCTGGTGGAGCTCGCCGACCACCTGCGCGACGACCCCGGCAACGAGCACGGCGACGCGGTGCTCGGCGAGCACTGCGGGCTGCGCCTGTGGCTGGGACGCGTCCCCGGTCCGACCGAGTCGGTGATCGACGTGCTTTACCAGGTGGTGGAGCAGGAGGACGTCCCGGCCGGCGGCGCGCTCACGGTCTCCGCCCCCGAGCCGCCCAGCGCGCTGCTCGCCTTCTCGCTGGTCGTGCCCGGCTTCGCGGTGACGGTCGCCGGCGCGCCGGACCCCGACGCGCGGCTGACCGTGCCCGAGGTGTACGGCCACGGCCCGGTGCGGAGTGTGGCCCGGCGGGTGTGGCGTTATCAGGACATGACGGCCGTGCCCGCCGTGCCGCCGCCGTCCGGGGAGGCGCAGGAGGCCGTCGCCGCCGTCGCGGCGCTGCGCTGGCCGCACCTGCCGGCCGCCTACGACCACGCCGTGCGCCTATCGGGCCTGTCTCTCGACGATCTGCTCGGCGTGCTCGCCCACCCGCCGCTGTCGCCGTACGGCGAGCCCGCGGCCGTGCCGCTGTGGATCAGGCAGGTCCAGGCGTGGGCCTGCCTGGGCATCGCCCACCACCGGGCCGGCCAGGCGTGGGCCGAATCCGCGCGCCGGAGCGTGCTGACCGACCTGGCGTACGGGCCGGAGGACTGGGTGACCGAGGCGGCCCTGCTGGCGATGATCGCCACGGCCTGGGTGGACCCGGACGCGCGTGGCGACGTGGCCGAGCTGGTGGCCTGGCGCTACCTGGCCGCCGTGGAGGCGTCGAGGACGCGGCCGGTGACGATCCTCGGCTCGCTCGCCGCGCTCGTGCTGGCGACCCCCGGCATGCACCCCGACGTGAGGGCGCTGGCCGCCGACGCGTGATCGCGGGCGCCTGCCGCCGGTCCTGGTTGGGCGGCATTTCGGTGGCTTCGGGACGAGACAGTCCTGGGCGGCGCTACCGTTGCTGGGGTGGAGGAGATCGATCGCCGAATCGTCACCCTGCTGGCGACTGACGGCCGGATGAGCTTCACCGATCTGGCCAAGGAGACCGGGCTGTCGGTCTCCGCAGTGCACCAGCGGGTCCGCAGGCTGGAAAAGCGTGGTGTCATCCGCGGATACGCCGCTCTCGTGGACTACGACGAGATCGGGCTTCCGATGACCGCGTTCGTCTCGATCAAGCCGATCGACCCTTCCGCCCCGGACGACGCGCCGGAGCGGCTGAGCCATCTGACCGCCATCGAGGCGTGTCACAGCGTCGCGGGTGATGAAAGTTACATTCTCAAGGTCCGCGTCGCGTCCCCGCTGGCACTGGAGGAGTTGCTCCAGCAGATCCGCGCGTCGGCCAACGTCAGCACGCGCACGACCGTCGTCCTGAGCACGCCGTACGACTACCGCTCGCCGGTGATCGAGAAGGAGCCGGAGGAGGACGCCGCCGAGGGCTGAGGGTCCCTGAGGAAGTGCGCACGCACCCGGGCGTGGGCCTCGGAGGGCGCGCCGAGGCGGTCGAGGCCGAGCAGGGCGGCGCCCACGATCGGCGGCACGTCGGCGATGACGAGCCGGGCGAGCGGCGCGCGTTCGGCGTAGTGCCGTTCGATCAGCGACGTCAGCAGGGGATGCCGGGCCGTCAGCACGCCGCCGCCGAGAACGACCTCGCAGGGCGCGGCGAGCAGGCCGAGCCGCCGCATGGCGACGACGCCGAGCAGCGCGACCTCCTCGGCCTGCCGCTCCACCAGCGAGCAGGCGACCGTGTCGCCGTCCGCGGCGGCCGCGAGCAGGGGCGGCACGAGGGCGTGCAGCCGGTCGGCCGGCAGGTCGC
Source organism: Microbispora hainanensis (assembly GCF_006874475.1). Taxonomy (GTDB): domain Bacteria; phylum Actinomycetota; class Actinomycetes; order Streptosporangiales; family Streptosporangiaceae; genus Microbispora; species Microbispora hainanensis. The sequence goes on along the minus strand of NZ_VIRM01000011.1, from coordinate 27,575 downwards.
CGACGTGCAGGCCGATGACGGCCTCCTCGACCGTGGCGGTGCCGAAGCACGCGCGCACGACCTCGGTGAGCACGGTAGCGGCGCCGCGGCCGTCCTCGGCGCGCACGGCGTGCCAGAAGGCCTCCTCGGCCAGGTGGTGCCCGCCGCCCCAGTCGCCGCTGACGCGGCCGAGCGCCGGAAACCGGGCGATCCGCCCGGCAGCGGAGACCCCGACCGCGTTGATCCCCGCGCCGCAGACCACGGCCACGCCCCATCCGGTGGACGAGCCGGCCCGCAGCAGGGCGAACGTGTCGTTGCCCACGGCGACGTCGGCGGCGTAGCCGCGTGTGAGCAGCTCGGCCCGCAGCACCTCCTCCTCCACCGGCAGGTCCGCGCCCGCGAGGTAGGCCGCGACGTGGTCGGCGTACGGCGGCGAGGCGGTACCGCCGGCGAGGGCGCGCCGCACGGTCCGGCCGATCACCTCGACGGCGGCGGCGGCCCCGGCGCTCTGCGGCAGGAACGCGGGCCCGCGCGCCGTGGCGAGCACGGTCCCGTCCTCGCGGACGAGGGCGACGTCGGTCTTGCTGTTGCCGCCGTCCACCGCCAGCACCGTGCGCGCCGCGGTCACCGCGCCACCGCCCACGGCAGGAAGGCGCGGTTGGCCTCCACGAGGCGCGTGGCGAGGCCGTCGGCGAGGGACGCCTGCCCGACCAGCGGATGGGCCAGCAGCGCGTCCCTGACGCGGTCCTCGCCGCCGTCCAGGGCCGCCTCCAGGGCCAGCGACTCGTACGCCGACACGTGGGCGATCAGGCCCCGATAGAGCGGCTCCACGGGCTCGACGGGCAGCGGGGCGGCCCCGGCGGCTCCAACGGCGGCCGGCACCTCGATCACCGCGTCGTCGTCGAGGAACGGCAGCGTGCCGTTGTTGCGGGTGTTCACGACCTGCACGTCCCCGCGGTCGCCCATGAGCGAGGCGACCAGGGCGACGGCGGCCTCCGAGTAGAAGGCGCCGCCGCGCTTGTTCAGCAGGTCGGGCTTGGTGTCCACGGCCGGGTCGGCGTACATCTCCAGCAGCGCCGACTCCATCGCCGCGACCTCGGCCGCCCGGGACGGCGAGCTGCGCTGCTCGGCCACCACGCGGTCGTGCTCGTAGAAGTACCGCAAGTAGTACGACGGCACGGCGCGCAGGTGGCGGACCAGCTCCACCGGCAGGCCGACCGACTCGGCGATGCCCTCGCCGTGCTCGTCCAGCAGGCGGGGCAGCACGTCCACGCCGTCCAGCAGGACCGACCGCTCCCAGGTGAGGTGGTTGAGCCCGGCGTGACCGAGCGCGATCCGCTCGGGGGCCACGCCGAGCAGGGCGGCGAAGCGGCGCTGGAACCCGATGGCCACGTTGCACAGCCCGATGGCCCGGTGCCCGGCGTCGAGCAGCGCCCGGGTGACGATGCCGACGGGGTTGGTGAAGTCGACGATCCACGCGCCGGGCGCGTGCGCGCGCACCTTCTCGGCGATGTCGAGCACCACCGGCACGGTCCGCAGGGCCTTGGCGAGGCCCCCGGCGCCCGTGGTCTCCTGCCCGACGCAGCCGCACTCCAGCGGCAGGGTCTCGTCGACGTTCCTGGCGGCCTGGCCGCCCACGCGCAGCTGGAGCAGCACCGCCGCGGCCCCGGCGACGCCGTCCTCCACGCGGGTGGAGGTGGTCAGCGCGGCGGGATGCCCGGCGCGGGCGAGCATCCGCCGGGCCATCCCGGCGACCGTCGCGAGCCGGTGCTCGTCGGGGTCGACGAGCGCGATCTCCGACAGCGGCAGCTCACCGCGCAGGCGGGCGAAACCGTCGATCAGCTCCGGCGTGTACGTGGAACCGCCCCCGACAACGGCCAGCTTCATTTGACTCCCGTCAGCTTGACGCCCTCGATGAAGACCTTCTGGGCGAAGAAGAACACGATGATCACCGGGGCCATGGCCAGCAGCGTGGCGGCCATGGTGAGGTTCCACTGCACGCGGTGCACCGACCGGAACGCCGCCAGCCCCAGCGACAGCGTCCAGTTGTCCAGGTCGGTACCGGCGTACAGCAGAGGTCCGTAGTAGTCGTTCCAGCAGTAGAAGAACTGGAAGAGCGCCACCGCGGCGATGGCCGGGCGGGCCATCGGCAGGACCACCCGCACGAGCGTGCGGAACTCGCCGCAGCCGTCGACCTTCGCCGCGTCGGAGTACTCCCGCGGGATCGTCACGAGGAACTGGCGCAGCAGGAAGATCGAGAACGCGTCGCCGAGCAGCATCGGCAGGATCAGCGGCCACAGCGTGCCGGTCAGGTGGAAGCGGGCCCAGATCAGGTAGATCGGCACGGCCACGACCTGCGGCGGCAGCATCATCATCGTGATGACCAGCAGGAACGCCAGCCGCCGCCCGCGGAAGCGGAACCGCGCCAGCGCGTACGCCACGGGGATCGACGACACCAGCATGAACGCGGTGGCGAGCACCGAGTAGAGCAGCGTGTTGCGGATCCAGGTCAGCAGCGGCGCCTTCTCGAAGATCTCGGCGAAGTTGCCCCAGTTCCAGGTGTGCGGCCACAGGTCGGAGGTGAGCGCCTGCCGGTCGGTCATCAGGGCCGTGAGCGCGATGAACACCAGCGGGCCGAGGAACATCAGCGCGAGCGCGATGGCCGGCGCGTGCCGGGCGACCCACAGCAGCGCGGTCCGTCTCGCTGTCGGGGTCACGATTCCTCCTCGGTGAAGCGGAACTGCCGCAGCAGGATGAGCGTGAACACCATCGCCACCGCGAACAGCACCAGTGCGAGCACGCACGCGTAGCCCATCGCGTAGTCGCGGAAGCCCTGCTGGAACAGCCACTGGGGGAACGTCAGCGTGGACTGGTCGGGGTAGCCGGGGGTGAAGACCGACCCGGCCGAGTCGGTCGCCCCGGACGCGACCCGCGCGGCGACCTCGGCCTGGGTGAAGTACTGCAGCGTCTGGATCACCCCGGTGATGAAGGCGAACATCAGCACCGGCCGGATCACCGGCAGCGTGATCGAGGTGAACTGCCGCCAGCCGTTCGCGCCGTCGATGGCCGCGGCCTCGTAGAGCTGTTTCGGCACGTCGAGCAGGGCGGCCATGAAGATGACCATCAGGTCGCCGACCGACCAGAGGCCCAGCAGAGTGAGCCCCCACTTCGACCACGCGGGGTCGCCGAACCAGTCGGGCGCGGGCAGCCCGGCCGCCGAGAGGATCGCGTCCACCGGCCCGGTGCCGGGGTTGAGCAGGAACACGAACCCCAGCGTCCCGGCCACCAGCGGCACCAGGGCCGGCAGATAGAAGATCGTGCGGTAGACCCCGGCGCCGGCCTTGATCCTGGTCACGAGCTGGGCGACGCCGAGGCCGAACAGCACCCGCAGCGGGACCATCACCACGACGAGCCACAGCGTGTTGCGGATCGCCGTCCAGGCCGCCTGGTCCTTGAAGAAGTACTCCCAGTTGAGCAGCCCGACGGGCTCCAGAGTGAACAGGTCGTACCGCTGGAAGGAGAAGTAGACCGTGGACACCAGCGGGTAGACGAAGAAGATCGCGAACCCGGCGAGCCAGGGGGACAGGTAGAGCAGGGCGCGCAGATTGCCACGCATCGAGGCTCAGCCGCCCGCCGTCAGCTTGAGCTTCTCGTTGATCTTCTTGTCCACGTCGGCGAGCAGCGCGTCGAGGTCGGACGCCCGGCCCGACTCCCACTTGATCTGCGCCTCCTGCAGCGTCTGCTGGTTGAAGACGGAGTTGACGTGAGCCGGCACCGTCGTGCTGTTCGGGTTGGCGAAGACGTCGAGGAAGGTCTGGAAGTTCGGGTCCTTCTTCAGGCCGGGCGACTGGAGCGCGGGCAGTGTGCTCGGCACGTTCCTGATCGCGTTCGAGAGCGTCACCAGCGAGTCGGTGTCGGTGGTGAGGTATTTCACCAGCTCCCAGGCGGCCTCGGCGTGCTTGGCGCCGCGGGGGACGCCGATGACGGTGCCGGTGATGTAGCCCGCGCCGTACCGTTGCGCCTGGTCGTCGGCCACCGGCAGCGGCGCGGTGCCGTAGTCGAGGCCGGGCGCGTCGGCGGCGAGCATGGCGGTGCGCCACTCGCCGTCGATGGCCATGGCGACCTTGCCGGTGTTGAACGGGTTCTCGGCCGACCACTCGTCGCCGAAGCTCTTGCGGAACTTCTCAAGCTTGTCGTAGCCGTACCACTCGGTGAGGTCCTTCTGCCAGGTCATCAGCTTCTTCCACTGGGGGTCGGAGCCGATGGCCGAGGTGCCGTCGGGGTTGGTCCACTTCGCGCCGACCATCACGCCGGTGTGGATGGGGGCGTTCTCGTACATCTGGCTGGTCGGGACGAACCCGGCGACCTTGATGTCGCCCTTGTCGTCCTTGACCGTCAGCGTCTTGGCGAGGTCGGCCAGCTCGCTCATCGTCTTCGGCGGCTCGTGGCCCTTCATCAGCGCCTTGTTGTAGTAGAGGCCGTACGCGTCGGCCAGCATGGGCATCACGCAGCGCTTGCCCTGATACTCCGTGTATTCGGCGATCACCTTCGGGAACAGCGACGCCGGGTCGATGCCGCTCGCCTTCAGGTAGGGGTTGAGGTCCTGGAAGATCCCGGCCTTGCAGAACTCGGCGACGCTGTCGGTGGTGAACGACAGGGCCACGTCGGGCGGGTTGCCGCCGCGCACGGACTGCAGGATCTGGCTGTCCTGGACGGCCTTGGTCGCCTTGACCGTGATCCACGGGAACTTCTTCTGGAAACCGGCGAGGGTGTCGTCGAAGGCCTTGAGCTCGTTGTCGGCGCTGAAGCCGTGCCAGAACTCGATGGTGACCGGCTCGTGGCTCGCCCCGCTCTGGGCCACCTTGGGCGGCCCGCTCTCGGTGCCCGCCGTACAGGCGGTGAGCGCGGCCAGCCCGGCCCCGACGGAGAGTGCCACGGGGAGGGAGAGAAGGCGTTTCATGGGGGGTGCCTCCCTAACGGGTGGAAGGGGATGTGTTCACCGCGCCGCTCACAGGGCCGTTCCTAGGGCCGTTCACGGGCCCGTTGACGGGCCCGAACAGCTCCTCGCGTGCGGCCCCGAGGGCGAGGTCGAGGGCTCCGGCGATAACCGGGTTGCCCTCCAGGGTGGACAGCAGCACACGAGGCCTGGGGATGGTGAGCGCGTGCAGCTCCCGCTCGACCGCCTCCCGCAGGACCTCGCCGCCGGCGAGCAGCACGCCGCCCGACAGCACGACGATCTCGGGGTCGACCACGGCCGTGATCGCGGCCAGCCCCATCGCGAGACGGGCGGCGAGGTCGCGCAGGGCCTCGCGCGCGCTCTCGCCGTCCGGGCCGCCGCGAGCCGCCAGGGCGACCGCGTTGCGTACGGCGCCGCTCGGCGTGGAGCCGCGCACGCCGTGTGCCCGCATGAGGGCGAGCACGGCCGGGCCGCCCGACAGCGCCTGGAACCCGTGGTTGGCCCGCCTGCCGACGTCCCGCGCGGTGGGGGCGCCGACCACGGGCATGTAGCCCACCTCGCCCGCGCCGCCGGTCGCCCCGCGGTGGAGGCGGCCGCCGATGACCAGGGCCGCGCCGATGCCCTCGTCGGCCCACAGCAGCACGTAGTCCTGGTGGCCCCGGGCGCTGCCCCGGGACCGTTCGGCCTGCGCGACGAGGTTGACGTCGTTCTCCACGTCGATCGGCACGCCGATCCCGTCGCGCAGGGTCCCGATCAGGTCGGGGATGTGCCAGCCCGGGATGTGGGCGGCGTAGCCGAGCCTGCCGGTCGAGGGGTCGACGGCGCCGCCGATGCCGAGGACCACCCGGCTCAGCTCCGTCGGGTCGAGCCCGGCCGGGCCGCACGCCCCGGTGAGCGCGGCCCGGACCCGCTCGACCACGTCGCCGGCGGCGCGGCCCGGGGTGGCCAGCCGGTGCTCGGCGACGACCGCGCCGGTGACGTCCGCGACCGCCGCCGCGATGCGCGCCGGCGTGACGTCCAGCGCGGCCACGTGCGCCGCGCGGGGGTTGATCCGGTAGAGCTCGGCCGTACGGCCCGGCAGGCCCTCGCGGATGCCGTCCAGGACGACCAGGCCGGCCTCCTGGAGCCGGGCCAGGAGCTGGGAGGCGGTCGGCTTGGACAGGCCGGTGAGCGCCCCCAGCTCGGGCCGGGTCAGCGGGCCGCGTTCGAGCAGGACCATCAGCGCGGCGCGGTCGTTGATCGCGCGCAGCAGGCTGGGCGTCCCCGCGATGGGCCGGGTCATGCGTTCTCCCACGAAGCGGGTTAGGAAAGTTTCCTAACTATGGCTGCGACCGTACGAACGGGCCGGGACGCCGTCAAGGGCGTGATCCGCGCCGAGATCCATCTGTGACGCGTCCGTGAGCCGCCGCGCCCGATGCGGGAGAAGGGCGGCACGGCACGTAGAATCTGTCGGCCTATGCCAGAGTCTTCGACGGGCGAGCTGGCCCGGGAGCAGAAGTACGTCGCCGCGCTGTACGAGCGCCTCGACGTGCTGCGGGAGCGCACGCGCGGGCAGCTCGACGCCGTGCTCGCCCAGGGGGCCTTCGGCACCCACCAGAACCGCTCGGAGCGCGACAGCTTCGCCGTCATGTACACCCAGCGGCTGGCCCGCCTGTGGGCGGTGGAGAACGGCCTGTGCTTCGGCAGGCTCGACCACGCGGAGGGCGAGCGGCTCTACATCGGCCGCATCGGGCTGTCGGACGACGACCAGCACCGGCTGCTGATCGACTGGCGGGCCCCGGTGGCGCAGCCGTTCTACCGGGCCACCCCGGCCGCCCCGATGGGCGTCACCCGGCGGCGCCACCTGCACACGCGGGGCCGCAGGGTCACCGCGATCGACGACGACCTGCTCGACCTCGACAGCCTCACCGACGCCGACCGGGCCTCCCTGAACGGCGAGGCGGCGCTGCTGGCCGCACTCGGCGAGAAGCGCACCGGCCGCATGCGCGACATCGTGGCCACCATCCAGGCCGAGCAGGACAAGATCATCCGGAGTGACCTGAACGGCGTGCTCGTCGTCCAGGGCGGCCCCGGCACCGGCAAGACCGTGGTGGCCCTGCACCGCGCCGCCTACCTCCTGTACACCTACCGGGAGCGCCTGGAACGCCGGGGCGTGCTGATCCTCGGGCCCAACCCGACCTTCATGCGCTACATCGAGCAGGTGCTGCCGTCCCTCGGCGAGACCGACGTGCTGCTGTCCACCGTGGGCGAGCTGTACCCGGGCGTCACCGCCACCCGGGAGGAGCCGCCCGAGGCCGCGGCGGTCAAGGGCCGCATCGCGATGGCCGACGTGATCGCCCGGGCCGTACGGGAGCGGCAGCGGATGCCGCGCACACCCATCGAGATCAAGCTCGACAAGTTCACACTGAAGCTCGACCGGCAGACGCTGGAGGCGGCCCGGTCGAAGGCCGGCCGCTCGCGCCGCCCGCACAACCAGGCCAGGGCCGTCTTCGTGCGGCACCTGCTGACCGTGCTGACCCGGCAGGCCGCCCGCCACCTGGGCCGCGGCAACCTCGACGACGCCGACTTCGCCGATCTGCGCGAGGACCTGCGCACCGAGGAACCGGTGCGGGTGGCGCTCAACCGGCTGTGGCCCTACCTCACGCCGCAGCAACTGCTGATCGGCCTGTTCACCGACCGCGACCGCATGGCGGCGGCCGGGCTGGGCGCGCCGGAGCGCGACCTGCTGCTGCGCGAGCCGCCCAGACCGGGGGAGAAGGCGGGGGAGACCTGGTGGAGCCCAGCCGACGTGCCGCTGCTCGACGAGGCCGCCGAGCTGCTCGGGGACATCGACGAGGGGGTGCTGCGGGCCGCGCGCCGCGCCGAGCAGGAGCGCGAGGAGCGCATCGCCTACGCCCGCGAGGTGCTGGAGCTGACCGGCCTGGCCGACATCATGGACGCCGAGCGTTTCGCCGAACGGCAGCAGGCCGAGGAGACCTATCTCACCACCGCCGAGCGGGCCGCCAGGGACCGCACGTGGGCCTTCGGGCACGTGATCGTGGACGAGGCCCAGGAGCTGTCCGAGATGGCCTGGCGGATGGTCATGCGCCGCATCCCGAGCCGCTCCATGACGATCGTCGGCGACATCGCCCAGACCGGGTCGGCCGCGGGCGCGGCGAGCTGGGCCCGGGTGCTCGACCCGTACGTCACGGGCCGCTGGCGCGAGGAGCACCTCAGCGTCAACTACCGCACCCCCGCCGAGCTGATGGAGGTCGCCGCCCGCGTGCTCGAACTCGTCGGCCCCGACCTGAAGGCGCCGGAGTCGGTGCGGGAGACGGGCGAGCGGCCGTGGGCCCTGCGGGTCGCCGGCCTCGCGGAGGCGGGCCCGGTGGTCGCGGCGGAGGCCGCGTCGGGGGTCCTGGGGGAGGGCCGCCTGGTGGTCGTCGCCCCGGCGGGGATGACCGAGGAGATCGGGACGATCGTACGGGGTGCCGTTCCCGAGGCGGCCACCGGCCCCGGCCCGGCCGCGCTGGACGCGCCCGTGGCGGTGCTGTCGGTGACCGAGGCCAAGGGGCTGGAGTTCGACTCGGTGATCGTGGTCGAGCCCGGCCGGATCCTGCGCGAGTCGCCGCGCGGCCCGAGCGACCTCTACGTCGCGCTGACCCGGGCCACGAGCCGCCTCGGCGTCGTCCACGTGGACGAATTGCCCGAGGTTCTGAACGGTCTCGAACGTCGCTGAAGCGACACCGCTCCCACCTGCGGAAATGTGGTGTTTCCGCTGATCGGGACGCGGTTGACATCTGCGCTGAGGTCGGTAGTTTGCTGCGCAGTCCAGCACGGGACTGACCGGTTGGCCGTTCTATGGCGTCGCCGACCTCTGCGTCGATGACGGAGCGTGACTCCGTCAGCACACCAGGCGCAGGGTGGCGTCCCGCCGAGGCGGGGCACCCCATCCGGCCGGGGGGTTGGACCCAGGAGGGGCCCGGGCGCCCAGTAGACAACGGAGCTCCGCGCCCGCCGCCGACGGGACGGAACCGGTCCGAAGGGCCGCCCGGGCCTCCTTCCTTTTTTCGTCTCTTCGTCCGTGTGATCGCCCTTGGACGCCGCCCGTAAAGTGGCGGAGACGGTTTGGCGGGCTGCGCCGCCGTCTGCGACCCTGACCTGGAATGATTTTTGCGTCAGGACGACCGACACGCGAGGAGAGGCGAGCCCGTGGCACTGAAGACGGCACAGGACGCGGCTCCGCCCGCCGCCGGGGCGCCGAAGCCGCGGGTGCCGGGCGTGCTGATCCGCCTCGCCGCCTCCGTCGTGGGCGGCCTGGTGCTCTATCTCGCCTTCCCGCCCCTCGGGTGGTGGTTCTGCGCGCCGGTGGGCGTCGCGCTGCTCGCCCTCGCGCTGCATGGCCTGCGGCTGCGCCGGGCCGCGTGGATCGGGTACGCCGGGGCGCTCGCGTTCCTGCTGCCGACGCTGGCCTGGGTCCGCCCGATCGGGGACGACGCCTGGCTGGCCCTGTCGGGCATCGAGAGCCTGTTCTGGGCCGCCCTGGCCTGTCTGGCCGTCCTCGTCATGCGGCTGCGGCTGTGGCCGCTCTGGGTGGCCTGCCTGTGGGTCCTGCAGGAGTGGGCCCGCGGGCTGTTCCCCGTCGGGGGCTTCCCCTGGGCGCGGCTGGCCTTCAGCCAGGGCGAGTCGCCGTACACCGGCTTCGCCGCGCTGGGCGGCGCCCCGCTTGTAAGTTTCACGGTCGCCCTCACGGGGGCCCTGCTCGCGGCGCTGGTCACGCGGCGTCCGCCGAGGTGGCGGGCCGACCGGGTGCTTGCCGGAACGCTCCTCGCCGCGATAGCCGTACCGGTGTTGGGGCTGGTCGTGCCCCGGCCCGGCGACGAAGGCAGGACAGTGCGGATCGGTGTCATCCAGGGCAACGTCCCTGGGCGGGGGATGTACTTCCTCGGCGACGAGCCCGCCGTCGTGCTGCGCAACCACGCCGACGAGACGCACCGGATGGCCGAGGCCGTGCGTGCCGGGAAGCTGCAGCGGCCCGACATCGTGGTGTGGCCGGAGAACTCCACCGACATCGATCCCTACACCAGCGCGTACGCCCGGCAGGTGATCGACTCCGCGGCGAAGGACATCGGCGTGCCGATCCTCGTCGGCGCGGTGGTCAAGATCGGCACCGAGAACCGGGCCACCCGCGGCGTGGTCTGGGATCCGGTCACCGGCCCGGGCGTGTACTACGACAAGCGGCGGCTGGTGCCGTTCGGCGAGTACACCCCGATGAAGGACCTGTTCCTGGCGCTGTCGTCGCGGGCGCAGCTCGTCGGCCGGCAGTCGGTCGCCGGGGACAAGCCGGGCGCGTTGCGGATGGGGCCGGTGACGATCGGCACGGTGGAGTGCTACGAGGTGGCGTTCGACAGCACGGTGCGCGACACGGTGCTGGCCGGCGGCACGCCGCTGGTCGTGCAGACCAACAACGCCAGCTACGCCCTCACCAACCTGCCGCCGCAGCAGCTCGCGATGTCGCAGCTGCGGGCGGTGGAGTTCAACCGGGCCGTGGTCACCGCGGCGACCACGGGCATCTCCGCGTACGTCGGCCCCGACGGCCGGGTCGGCTGGCGTACCGGCGAGCTGGTGGCGGGGATGAACGTCCTGGACGTCCCCGTCAGGACGAAGAACACGGTGGCGGCGGAGGTAGGTGCGCTGCCGGAGTGGATCATGATACTCATGGGAGCCGGAGCGACGGTGGCGGCCATCTCTGGGCGGAGGAAGAGCTGATGGAGCGGACCCCCGGGCGGGTGCTCGTGATCGTCCCCACATACAACGAGAGGGAGAACCTCCCGTTGATCACCCGGCGCCTCCGTGAGGCGCTGCCCGACGTGCACCTCCTCGTGGCCGACGACAACAGCCCCGACGGCACCGGCCGGATCGCCGACGAGCTGGCCGAGGCGGACGACCACGTCCACGTCATGCACAGGACGAGCAAGCAGGGGCTGGGCGCCGCCTACATCGCCGGGTTCCACTGGGGCCTGGCCGAGGGCTACGACGTGCTGGTGGAGATGGACGCCGACGGCTCCCACCAGCCCGAGGAGCTGCACAAGCTGCTCGACGCGGTGGCCGGCGGCGCCGACCTGGCGATCGGCTCCCGGTGGGTGCCCGGCGGCAAGACCGTCAACTGGCCGGTCTCGCGCGAGCTGCTGTCGCGGGGGGCCAACACCTACGTCCGGCTGGTGCTCGGCATCCCGGTGCGCGACGCCACCGCGGGCTTCCGCGCCTACCGCGCGGCCACGCTGGAGAAGATCGGGCTGGACGACGTCGAGTCGCAGGGCTACTGCTTCCAGGTGGACCTCACGCTCCGCACCGTGCGGCAGGGCCTGCGGGTGACCGAGAGGCCCATCACGTTCGTGGAGCGTACCGTGGGCAGCAGCAAGATGAGCCGGAAGATCATCTTCGAGGCCTTCTGGCGCGTGGCCATCTGGGGGATCAGCGGGCTGGGGGAGCGGTTTCGCCCGCGGCGATAAACGCGATCCACAGGAACCCCCACGGCCGCGGGAGCGTTGACGCAGACGTACGAGTGCCGGGTGAGTGGGGCAAGACATGGTGCGGATCGGGCTGTTCCTCGCGTTCCTCGTGATTCCCGTCCTGGAGATCTGGTTCCTGATCCAGGTGGGATCCGTGATCGGGGGATGGGAGACCGTCGCCCTGCTCATCGCCGACAGCATCCTCGGCGCCTGGCTGGTGCGCCGTGAGGGCCGGAGGGCGTGGGCGGCGCTGCGCTCGGCCATCGAGTCGGGGCGCATGCCCGACAAGGAGCTCGCCGACGGCGCGTTGATCGTCGCCGGCGGCGCCCTCCTGATGACCCCCGGCTTCCTCAGCGACGTGTTCGGGTTCTTCATGATCCTGCCGTTCACCCGGCCGATCGCCCGGCGCTGGGTGTCGTGGTTCCTCGGCCGCCGGGTGCGCTCACTCGCCGCCCGATCGCCGTACGCGCCGCTGTTCGACGGGACTCCGGGGTTCGGCCGGGGCGCGGGGTTCGACGAGGCGGACGGCTTCCGCGGGCCGGCCGCGGCGGGCCGGGGCCGCGTGGTGCACGGCGAGGTCGTCGACGACGACTGAGCCGGTTCGGGTTCTTCCGGTCAGAGGCCCGGCTCGTCCCGTCCGGGGATGTCCCGGCGGCTGACGTCCAGATCACGGGCGTCCCGGTAGACGACGAACCGGTCACCGGCGTTCGTCATCGGATCGCCGGTGCCGAACCGTTCCTGTGATCGGGCGGCCGGGTCCTCCGTGCCATACCACTCGCTCGTCGTACGCGAGGGGTCGCCCGCGCCGAACAGCTGCTCGGGCAGCGTCTCGGGGTCTCGCGGCCCCAGCGGCTCACCCGGGCGGGTGCCGGGGATCTCGGCGTCCAGCCGGTCCCTGGAGCCGAGCGCCGGGTCGTCCACGCCGTACCGATCCCCGCCACGGGTCACGGCGTAGTCCGTGTAGGTCCGGGGTCCGTCCGTGTAGGTCCGGGGTCCGTCCGCGCCGATCCTCAGCCGTTCGCGTTCACGTCGCCCGGCGCTGTCGGCCCAGCCGGTGAGGCTGCCGGGCCTGTTGGCGCGTTCCCAGGCGGCGTCCCAGTCCATGTCGTAGTGACGGCAGAGCGCACGCTCCTGCTCTGCGGACAGGTGCCCGTCGGCGTCCAGGTCCACGTGGGGCGCGCTCTTGACGCGCTCCTTGTCGTACGGGACCTCGACGTGGCCGGCCGTCAGGTTCGCCTTGTGCAGTGGGACGAAGGTCTTCCTGGTGTGGAGAAGTCCGGTCTTGACGCAGAGCCACTTCGGCCGTCCGGTCGCGTCGTCGAGAAAGACCTGCGCGACCTCGCCGATCTTGTCGCCGTTCAGGTCGCGGACCGGGTTGCCGAGCACCATGGGGATCTGCTCGTGAGTGATCACGTGCTTCTCCTTGTCTCTCGCTTGGTCGGTCTCTTACTTCGCTACCGCCGTGGGGAGAGCGGAAACCACCTTTTCCGGAACGGATCCTTTCGAGGGCGCCTATCGCGTCCGAAGATGCCGCTATCTGTGCAGGTGGCGCCCTTGTTTTGCGATGTCCGCCGTTCGTCGTGAAAATCATCGCCGCCCTCGTGCAGGGCGGATGTCGAGCCCGGTCGCGGCTTCCGTGGTCGCGGACCCCCTCGAAAGCCGCATTAATAACGCGACAAACAAACGGGTGGCGGCGTCCGGCGCCTGTGTGTCGGCGTAAGCGCAGCAAATGAACGGATGCAAGATGATCCGTGCCGGGAGACCCGCGGTCGACGGGTGTCTTCGGGGAAATTCCGACGTCGCACACCTATGTGTGAAATCCCATTAAGAGGAGATCACGTTGCCCACGCTTGGCAGCCTGTTCAGGGTTTTCGCAATCGGCACGGTGCTGGCCGCAGGTGCCGTCTCCGTCAGTGACATTGCCGCCGTCGAATCTGTCAGTGCTGCACGTGAGGCCGCCTCCCCCGTTCGCAATGGACACCTTCGCCTGGCCGTTCGCTCCTCTCATCGTCAGACCCGAGTCAGAAGGACGAGAACAAGAGCAAGGACAAGCAGCGGCAACACGGGCGTCAGGGTGTGAATCAGAAGCAGAACATGCTGCGGGATCTCACCGAGGTGCTGACGCCGGTGCAGAAGACGCAGACGACATCGTCGGCGCTGCCGTACAACTGGCAGAACTCAGACGCGACGGCGCAGACCTTGAGCACGCGGCACGCGCTCCTGGCCTCGGACGGGGAGCCTCGGCAGAGCCAGGTGGCGGGGCCTCCCGGTCCTGCGGGCCCGGCGGGGCCTGCGGGTGCAGCCGATCGGGTGGGGCCTGCGGGAGTCTCGGGCTATGAGGTCGTCACCGGACCCGACATCACGGTGCGCGGAGGGGTGAATGTCGCGAGCGGAGGAGCTTTGTGCCCCGCCGGGACGGTGGTGATTTCCGGGGGATATCAGCTGTTGTCCGGTGGTATTTCGGCTGAAGACAGCGTCGTCTCTAACGTTACATCCGCACCGAACGCCACAAATACGGGGTGGAACCTGTTGTTCTTTAACAACAGCCAGTTCACTGCGGTTTTCCGCCCGTTCGCGATCTGCGCCAATGCATCCTGACCGGCCGAGCGGAGAGGCCGCGCCTTCGGCCGGCGTCCCATCGGTAACGGGCCTTGCCGGAGGCCGGACGCGGCCGTCGCCGCTCACGGCCTCTCGACGGTAAAGCGCCAGTGCGCCATAACACCCTTGCCCTTCCTGATGGTCGGGCAGCGGTGTCGGCGTTTCCCTCGCTCCGGAGTGTGAGGCGGGGGCGGCGGCCGGTCAGTGCTCTTCCCAGGGACCGACGTCGTCCTCCTTCCACTCCAGGCGGTCGCCGACCCCGATCACCCCGTTGGTCCGTTCGACCATCCGCGTGAGCACCCGCGCCTGCGAGCGGCGCTCCAGACTGCCGGTGAGCGTCACGACGCCTTCCGACACCGACACCTCGACGCCCGACAGGTCGGCCCACAGGCAGTTGCCGATGACGTCCTCGCGCACCTCGCGGGCGATGTCCGCGTCCGCGCGGGCGAGGACCTTGAGCAGGTCGTGGCGGCTGATGATGCCCACGAGCACGCCCTCGTCGTCCACGACGGGCAGGCGCTTGACCCCGTGCCGGGTCATCTCGCGAGCGGCGCTCACCACACTGGTGTACGGCCGCGTGGTGATCGCGGGGGCGGACATGAGCTCGGCGGCGGTCACCCCACGGGCCCGCTCCTGGACCCTGGCGGCCCGGTGCCCCATGGCCTCGCGCAGGCGGGCACGTAGCGGCGGGCGGTAGCCCTCGCGGTAGTACTGCTCGCGGAACTCCTCCTTGCGCAGCAGATCGGCCTCGGAGACCACACCGACCACGTGGCCCTCGCCGTCGACGACGGGCACCGCGCTGACCTCGTGCGCGATGAGAACCTCGGCCACGTCCCTGAACGGTGTGCTGCCGTTGACGGAGGCGACCTCGCTCGTCATGACGTCCCGCACCTTCATGTGCATGATCGGCTCCCCTCTACGGGCTCGCTGCCGGTCCCATACCCATCGCATCGCCGTACGAGCCGGAAACGAAGGGACGGAGGGCCCCGGCCGCAGGGCCCTTCGCCATGCCCTTCGCCATGCCCTGCCCCCGGGCGGCGCGACGGGTGGCCGAAAGTCCCAGGGGGTCGGGACCTTCACCGCTGACCTCGTAAGACGTGACGGAGGCACGCTGGGCACTGAGAGATGGGAGGCGTCGTCATGACGGCGAAGGTGAAGGATGTCATGGGCAAGGTCGCGATCGCGGTGCCGATGGACGCGTCGTTCGCGGACCTCGTCGCCACCATGCAGCGGTTCAAGGTGGGCGCGGTCACCGTGATCGACGCCGACCGGCGGCCGGTCGGGGTGGTGTCGGAGGACGACATCCTGCTGAAGGAGATCGATCCGGTCGAGAGCGTGCTCGACGGTCCCCGCAGGCGCGAGGAGCGCCGGAAGGCGGCGGGCACGACGGCCGGCCAGATCATGACGCGCCCCGCGATCACGGTCACGGGCGGCACGTCCGTGCGGGACGCGGCCCGGCTGATGCACCGCAACCGCATCAAGCAACTGCCCGTGATCGACGCCATGACCGGCCGCATCGTGGGGACGGTTCACCAGGGCGACCTGCTGCGGGTGTTCGTGCGCCCGGCGGAGGACATCCTGGCCGACATCGAGGAGATCGCCGCCCGGATGAACCTCGCCCCCGACGACCTCCAGATCAACGTCTCCGGCGGCGTGGTCACGATGAGCGGGCAGGTGCCCCGCAGGTCGGACATCAAGCCGTTGCTGCACGCCGTACGCCGGGTCGAGGGCGTCGTCGAGGTGGACGCCGACCTCGCCTTCCTCGTGGACGACCTGCTGATCGCCCCGCCGTTGCTCTGATCGAAGCCCGGGACCGCCAGGGGAGGGAACCGTGAACACTCGGATCGCTGAAGGGATCGCGCAGGCAGCGAGGACGGCGGTGGAGGGGGCGCTGTGGGCGCCTTCGATCCACAACACCCAGCCCTGGTCGTTCGGCGTCTCCGGCGACGAGATCTGCCTGCGCGCCGACCCCGACAGGAAGCTGCGGGTCTCCGACCCCGCCGGCCGGCAGATGACGATCAGTTGCGGCGCCGCGCTGTTGAACGTGCGGATCGCGCTGCAGGCCCTCGGATACGAGCCCCAGATGCGGCGCTTCCCCGACCCGGAGCGTCCGCTGCTGCTGGCCACCGTGCGGGTACGGCCGGGGCGGGAGCCGGGCGAGCACACCCGCCTGCTGCACGCGGAGATCGAGCGCCGCCGCACCCACCGGTCGGGGTTCACCGCCCTGCCGGTGCCCGACCCCCTGGTCGACACGCTCGTGACGGAGGCGGCGGCCGAGGGCGGCCACCTGATGCCGATCAGATCGGAGACGTCCGCGCGGGTGCTCGCCGCGCTCACCGGCGCGGCCCAGGACGTGCAGTCGCAGGACCGGTTGTTCGTCCTCGAACTCATGCGCTGGGCCCGGCCGCCCGGCAGCTCGCGCCGCGACGGCGTGCCCGCGGCGGGCTATCCGACCGATCCCCGGCGTACGTATCCTCAGCACTTCGCGCCACGGGACTACGCGCGGGGCCACGAATGGGGGATGGCGCCGGACGAGCGGGTGTCCGCATCGACGGGCCTCGTGGCGCTGCTCACCACCGCGGGCGACGACCGGGAGGACTGGCTGCGCGCGGGCGAGGCGCTGCAGCGGATGCTGCTGCACGCCTCCGCGTACGGGCTGAGCGTCGCGTTCCACACCCAGGCGCTGGAGATGCCGGAGTTGCGGGAGTTCATCCGCAGGCACCTGTGCTCGGGAGAGGCGCCGCAGATGATCATGCGGCTGGGGTTCGTCATCGACGAGAGCGAGAGCGTCCGCCGCGCCGCCTCCGACGTGATGGACTGACCCCCGCCGTCCTCGCCGCGGGACTCGTGAGCGCCTCCGTGACCCTCAAGCCGTCCGGCCTCGGCACGACCGGCAACAACGGGATCGGCACGTCGCGGTACGGCGACCGGCCCCTGAGCGTCGACGAGTTCCAGATCTACGACCGGGCGCTCACCGCGTCGGCGGGGGGCTTTCCCGGGCGGGCGTGGACGGGCCCGCCCGGGGAAGTGGGACCTCCTGTGGCCCGACAGGAGGTGCGCCATGAGGCCGATCACCCGATGGGTCGTGTCGCGGTTACGCCGCTACCGGCCCGATCACAACCCGCTGCGCCGCCGTTCCGACCGGATCGAGGCGGCGCTCGCGGCGGCGGCGCTGGCCGCCGTCCTGTTCGCCGCGTGGCCCGCGGCGCTGGCCGCTCACACCGTGTACGACGCCGGCGTCGCGGCCGAGCGGGTCGGGCCGGGGGCGCGGCACCTGGTCGAGGCCACGCTGGTCGAGGCCGCTCCCGTCCAGGAGGCCTCCCTCGAGACCGGTCCCGCCGAGGCGGCTTCCCTCGGGGCGGCGTCTGCCGGGGCCGCTTCCGGTGTCGTTTCAGCCGGGGAGGGCATTGCCGTCCGGGCAGGCGGGCGCGGCCTGCCGGTGACGAGCTCGGTGCGCTGGACGCTGCCGTCCGGGGAGGTCCGGGAGGGCGTGGTCCCGGCGGCGCTCCTCCTGTGGGACGGCCCGGCGAACGCGCGGCTGTGGGTGGACGCCGAGGGCAGGCCGGCCGCGCCGCCGCCGCATCGGGCCGAGACGGTGACGAGGGCGGGGCTGGCCGCCGCCGGCGTCGTCGCGAGCGTCGCCCTTCTGGCCTGGGCCAGCTTCGCGCTCGCGCGCCACCGGCTGGACCGCAGGCGCTACCGCGAATGGGAGGCCGCCTGGGTGGCGGCCGACCGGAGATGGCGCCGTCACCACATCTGAATCCGCCGGCTCGCGCGGGGATCAAGCCCGCGCTGCCGGAGGCGGTCGTCCCCCGCTTCTCACTCGGTCACCCGCCGGGAACGAAGCGTCCCGGCGCGCCGATCACCTCATGTTCTGCGAGACGTCGCACGACCGGCTGCCGGGGGCGCAGTAGGCGCCCTGGCTGGTGATCTTCCCGGCGGACGTGACGGTGGTCGACTGCGGGCCGCTCAGGAGCGAGGGCGTGCTGACGCCGTTGAGGTTCTGGATGTTCTTGCCGGTGCCCGACCTGAACTGCCGGCCGTCGGCCCGCGAGCCCCGCGCCGCCTGGTAACCGTACGGGCCGGGCTTGGGCTTGGCCCGCGCCTTCGCCTGTGCCTTAGCCTTCGCCTGTGCCTTAGCCTCGGCCGCAGCCTTGGCACGGGCCTGTGCACGGGCAGCGGCCTTCGGCGCCGCGGCCGAGTGGGGTTTGCGGCGCAACGGAGCCGAGGCCGCCTCCGCCGATTCCGCGACGACGAGGCCGGCCATCGAGACGACGAGCGCGGCCACCGCGAGCCGCCGCACCGCCGCGACGAGGTTGGTTCTGGAGACGTCCGCGCAGTGCCGAGACACCTGGCAACCACCCGCCCATGCGTTAGTGGATAAAAGCGACATAGGGCATATGCCCGGATCGCTGGGCCCGGCCGGCATCCTGGGGAAGTCCGGCGCGGATCATTACCCTGTCCCGGCGTGTCGTCCGGGTCCTGCGGGCCGAAGGTCCCGGGGGCCGGTGCCTTTCGCCCGGAGCCGCGGCCGGCGCCCGGGTGCTCTGCTGGGGGCATGGAGCGCAGTCTGCGCGCGGCCGGGCCGTGTGAGTGAGATGAAGCAGGAGATCGTGGTCGCCTACGACGGCACCCGGCAGAGCCGGGCCGCGATCGAGTGGGCGGCGGCGGAGTGCCGGGCCCGCCACCGTGCGGGTGTCACGGTGTGCCATGTGTGGGACGGCGCCGACCCGGAGCGCGCGGAGGCCGTCGCCGCCGAGGAGCGTCGCCTGGCGGGGCTGCGGCTGTTCGAGGGGGTGCGGCTGGCCGAGCGCCTGCTGCCGGGCCGCGAGGTCCGTCCTGTGCTCGTGCGGGGAGACCCCAGGGACACGCTGGTCGGCCTCAGCGGGAACGCCGCGATGCTGGTGCTGGGCCGCCGGAGCGTGGGCGGGCTGGCCAGGCTGGCCGGGCTGCTGCACGGCTCGGTCAGCGCGTACGCGGCGGCCCACGCCGCCTGCCCGGTCGTCGTGGTGGGCGCGCCGGCGTCCGGGCCGCCCGCCGGAGGGGTGGTGGCGGGCATCGACGCAGTGCCGGAGGCCGGTCCCGAGGCGGAGTCCGTCCTGCGCTTCGCCGTGGAGGTCGCCCGCGGCAGGTCGCTGCCGCTGACCGCGGTGTACGCCACGAGAGGGCGCGCGGCGGAGGGCGAGCGGGCGCTGGCGCGGATCGTCGAGCCGTGGCGGCTACGCTGCCGGGCCCGACTCGCGATCGAGACCAGGGTCGTCCAGGGGCCGGCGCTGCCCGCCCTGGCGGCGTGTGCCCGGGAGAGGTGGCTGCTGGTCGTGGGGGCACACAGAACGGGAGCCCGGTGGCTCGGGTCGGTCGGGCAGGGCCTGCTGCGGCGCGCCCCCTGCCCGGTGGCGGTCGTCCCTCCGGGCCCCGCCTGGCCGATAACATGCGATATCCCAACGTTTTGATCCTTTGGAGGGCGAATGTCCCGACCCGGTCTGGTGATCGGTGGATACACCCCCGACACGGAGGGGTCGGGCCCCGGCCTGACGGTGGCCCGGCAGCACGCGGACGGGCGGCTGGAGGCGGTGGCCGAGACGGCCGTCTCCGGGCCGTCGTTCGTCATCGCGCACCCGCGGCTGCCGCTGCTGTACGCCGTGCTCGAACGCGCCGAGGACGGCGGGCTCGCGGTCTTCGCCGACGAGGACCCCGCCCCCCGGCTGCTGGCCGAGCATCCCAGTGGCGGCTCGCTGCCGTGCCACCTGGCGCTCGACCCGGAGGGCCGGTGGCTGGTGATCGCCAACTACGGCGACGGGACCGTCACGGCCTACCGGCTGGGCGAGGACGGGATGCCCGAGCCCGAGCCGCTGACGTTCCGGCACGAGGGCCACGGCCCGAACCCCGACCGGCAGGAGTGCCCGCACGCGCACGAGGCCGTCTTCGGGCCCGACGGCGTGCTGTACGTGACCGACCTCGGCACCGACGAGGTGCGCCGCTTCCTGCCCGGCATGCGCCCGCACCCCGACGGGCCCGTACGGCTGGCCCCCGGCAGCGGCCCCCGGCACTTCCTGCACCACGAGGGCTACTGGTACGTCACCGGCGAGCTCGACGGCACCGTGCGCGTCTACGACAGCGAGTGGCGGGAGGCGGGCGCGGTGCGGGCGAGCGACGCCGTGCTGGAGGGCGAGGAGAACCTGCCCTCCCACATCGCGCTGTCCGCCGACGGCCGTCACCTCTACGTCGCCAACCGCGGGCCGGACACCATCAGCGTCTTCGAGGTCGACGGGCCGCGCCTCAGGATGGTGGTCGAAGTGCCCTCGGGCGGAAGCTGGCCGCGCCACTTCGCGATCGACGGCGACCGCCTCTACGTCGCCAACCAGCGGTCCGATTCCATCGCCCTGCTGGCGCTCAAGGACGGGCTGCCCGAGCCGGCCGGTCAGGCGCTGGCGGTGGGCACCCCCTCGTGCGTGCTCATCCGGTAGAGATCCGGTAGGTCGTCAGAGCACCCGGCCGACGCCGCCGACGATCCACACCCGCTGGGCCCGGCCGGTGCTCTGCGGGATGTCCGGCCGCCACTGGCGGATGTAGACCAGGCCGGGATCGACGAGCTCGGTGCCGTCGAAGAAGCGAAGCACCTTCTCCCGGTCGCGCGGCGCGTCGTGGGCCTGCGGCACGATGTGCCGGAACAGCTCGACGATCGGCGCGGCCAGTTCGGGACGGCTGTCGAAGACGGCGTGACCGATGGCGAGGTAGCTGCCCGGGGCGAGGTGGTCGCGCACCTGGGCCACGCACTTGTACGGCTCGGCCGCGTCGGGAAGATACTGCAGCCGGGCCGGGATCAGCACGGCCACCGGCTGCTCGAAGTCGATGAGCCGGAGCATCTCGGGGTCGGCCAGCATCTCCGCCGGGCGCAGGATCGAGCCGTCGACCACCCCGGTGCCGGGGTCGCGGGCGAGCATGGCCCGCGCGTGGTTGAGCACCACCGGGTCGTCGTCGACGTACACCACGCGGGCGTCGGGCGCGAGCTCCTGGGCGACCTCGTGGGTGTTGCGCCGGGTCGGCAGCCCGGACGCGATGTTGAGGAACTGCCGCACGCCCTGCCCGATGAGGAAGCCCACGACCCGTTCGAGGAACTCCCGGGTGTCCACGGCCATCGTCTTGACCTCGGGAGCTATGGCCATCAGCCGCTCGGCGAACTCCCGGTCGGCCGCGAAGTTGTCCTTGCCGCCGAGCAGGTAGTCGCTCATCCTGGCGATGTTCGCGGTGCCGGTGCTCAGACCCGCCGCCTTCGCGGGCCGTTCACCCCCGCCCGGCTCCGTGCCGCTCAAACCGCCTCCCCTCGATCACCAACAGTCCGCGGGTAATTATCGCCCTAATCCCACCAGAACGACCAGGCGTTCTGGCCCACGATCTGCTCGGCGTAGTCGGCGAGCGTGCCGGGGCCCTGAAGGATGCTGTCGGGGCAGAACGTCCAGTGCTCGGCCGCCACGTGCAGCGCGTGCGCGGGCGTGGCGGGCGGCGCGGCGACGCTGAGCTCCAGCGTGTTGAACCCCATGCCGACCACCCGCGCCCCGAACCGTTCCTCCCAGCTGCGTACGACGGCCGCCAGCGGCACGGTCCATTCGTTGTGGTGCAGCGCCCCCTGCCAGCCCATGGCGACCATGGCGTCGGCGCCGCGGTTCACCGCGGCGAGCCCCAGCGGCGTCATCCGCTCGGCCACCACGTCGGCGTACCAGTCGGCGACCACCTCAGGGTCGGCCACGAGCGCGGCGGGCGGCGCGATCCCGGGGCACTCGGCCCCGAACGGCGCGAGGTAGGCCTCGTGGCCCAGCAGCAGGTCCTGCCAGGTCTCGGCCATGAACCCGGCCGCGCTGTAGTAGTCGACCTGGGCGGGCGAGTCCGGCGCGATCTGCCCGGCCGACCAGGGCTGCACGCCGTCCTCCAGCAGCACCGGCCACAGGCCCGACCGGGGGTGCTCGGCGCGCAGCCGGGCCCACAGCCCGGCCGGCACCGGCTCGTCGCTCAGCCAGAAGGAGGGGCGGTGATGGGTGCGCAGCTTGTCGTAGTCGGGGTCAGGCCACACGAGGGACCCGGACGGCAGCTCGACGGACAGCACCCGGCCGTCGCCACCGTCGCCGAACAGCAGCTCCAGACCCGTGGGGAGCCGCCGACGCTCGTGAACCGACATGCGCCAATAATGTCGGACCCGGCCTCGGCGCGTCCCGCGAGGGCGATCATTACGGGGTCACGGGATGTCGAGCCGGCACAATCCCTCGGCCAGCACCTTCGTGGTCAGGCGCGTACGGCTGTCGCAGCCCAGCTTGGCGAAGATGTGCTCCAGATGGGTGGTCACGGTGCGCACGCTCAGCACGAGCGCGGCGGCGATCTGCGGGTTGGAGTCGCCCTGCGCGACCCGGGTGAGCACCTCGATCTCCCGCGAGGTCAGGTCGTAGGGGAGGGCGCACGGGCGCTCGGCGATGACCGCGCCCTGGATGGAGCCGTGGAAGCCCACACCGGCCCGGTGGAGGCGCAGCTCGCGCCACTGGCCGGTGCCGTCGAGCCACAGGCCCCGGCGCGACAGCTCGCGGGAGTCGATGAACGCCTTGGCCAGCTCCGCCATCGCCGGCTCGGCCGCGAGCGCCTCCGACGCGGGCCATCCCGCCACGTCCCTGCGCCGCCCGCCCCGTTCGTACGCCACGGCGTGGAAGCCGGGCGGCAGGCCGAGCGGGTCGATGACGCAGCGGGTCACGTCGGTGAGGTGGGCCAGGGCGGGGGAGACCGCGCTGATCACCGCGGGCGCCTCGGGCGGCAGGTCCGCGCGGGAGCTCACGTGCAGCAGCCCGGTGTAGCGCCCGCCGGTCAGGAACAGCGGCGTCGTGATCCCCGCGCGCCAGCCGTACGGCTCCAGGTGGCGGCGGAAGTAGCGCTCGGTGCCGGGGGAGCCCATGACGACGGGCGTGCGCAGCGACATCGCGCGGCGGTACGCGTCGAGCCGGGCGTACTCCTCCGCGGCGTCGTCGTCCACCCGCGCGTACCCCGCCGCCACCAGCGAACGGTGCCGGCCGGTCGCCGGGTCGAACGCGACGAACTCGTAGGCCTCCACGGGGATGACCTCGCCCAGCGCGGTCATCGCCCCGTGCGCCCCCTGCCGGGCCACCTGGAAACCCAGTTCGGCGACGGCGTGCAGGCTCCGCGCGCTGAGGCTGATTGCATCCATGGATCCTCCATGCTCAGCCTGCCCGGTAAAGGTTGTGCAAGGAATACGTAAAGTCTCCGATGCAGTCGGCGGCCCCGTTTCCTACCCTCACCCGCAACACGACGGATGAGGTGGAGGACCAGTGAGGGTCACGAGAAGCCGGGCGGCCGCCCTCGCTGCGGCGGCCATCATGCTGAGCGGTGGGTGCGGGGGAGGGTCGTCGTCCGACGGCGGCGGCGGTGGTGGCAAGGCGGCGAACGCGTTCTCGGTCGCGCTGACCGAGCCCGACCATCTCACTCCCGGCAACACGTCGAGCAGCTACTCGATCACCGTGCTCGACGCGTTGTTCGACACGCCGGTCGCCATCGACCCCGCGACGGGCAAGCCGCAGATGCGGGCGGCCGAGTCGATCACCAGCACCGACCAGAAGGTCTGGACGATCAAGTTCAAGCCGGGGCGGAAGTTCAGCAACGGCGAGCCGGTGACCGCGCAGAGCTTCGCCGACTCGTGGAACGCGGCCGCGTACGGGCCGAACGGATGGACCAACAACTACTACTTCGACAAGATCGAGGGCTACGACAAGCTCAACCCCGAAAGCGGGGAGCCCTCCACCGACAAGCTGAGCGGTCTCAAGGTCGTCGACGACACCACCCTTGAGGTCACGCTCACCGCGCCGTTCAGCCAGTTCCCGATCACGCTGGCGTGGATCGCGTTCGCGCCGATGCCGAAGGCCGCGTTCGACGACCTCAAGGCGTACGACCAGGCGCCGATCGGCAACGGGCCGTTCGTCCTCGACGGCGCCTGGGAGCACGACAAGCAGATCAAGGTCAAGCGGTCGCCGTCCTACAGCGGCGAGCGCGCGGCCAAGGCCGACGAGGTGACCTTCAAGATCTACGCCAGCCGCGACACCGCCTACACCGACCTGCGGGCCGGCCGGGTGGACCTGCAGCTCACGATCCCTCCGGCGAGCGCGCCGGAGGCCAAGAAGCTGCTCGGCGACCGGTTCGTGGCGACGGCCGGCGGCACGATGGACTACCTCGGCTTCCCCGTATTCGACAAGCGGTTCGCCAACCCCGACCTGCGCAAGGCCGTCTCCATGGCGATCGACCGGCAGGCCATCGTGGACGCGGTCTACAACGGCACGTTCAAGCCGATGGCGTCGCTGCTGGCCCCGCTGGTGCCCGGCTATCGCGAGAACGCCTGCGGCGAGGCGTGCACGTACGACCCGGCCAAGGCCAAGGCGCTGTTCGACCAGGCCGGCGGCTTCAGCGGCACGCTGAACCTGTGGTTCTCCAACGCCGACCCGAGCTACGAGCAGTGGATGACCGCCGTCGCCAACCAGCTCAAGCAGAACCTCGGCATCGCCGACATCAAGTTCCGCAAGATCCCGGCGTCCGACTACCTGTCGACGCTCCGCGCCCACAAGCAGGACGGGCCCTACCGCAACAACTGGGTCATGGACTACCCGAGCCCGCAGAACTACCTGGAGTCCATGTGGGGCGAGGGCAACCGGATGGGCTGGGAGAACAAGGAGTTCCTCGACCTCATCCACCAGGCCAACATCGCCCCGACCTTCGACGAGAGCCTCCCGCTCTACCAGAAGGCCGAGGACATCGCGCTGGCCGAGATGCCGATGATCCCCCTGTGGAACTGGCAGGACCAGATCGGCTACTCCAACCGGCTCAGCGGAGTGAACGTCACGCCGTACAGCGCCAACCTCGACGCCATCAGCGTCAAGCAGGGGTGACCCGAGGGTGAGGTACGCCGCGCAGCGCCTGGCGCAGGCGGTTCCGGTGTTCTTCGCGACCACCTTCCTGATCTACGCGATGGTGTTCGCGCTGCCGGGCGACCCGATCCTGGCGCTCGCGGGTGACAAGCCGGTGCCCGAGCAGGTGCTCGCCGTGATGCGGGCGCGCTACCACCTCGACGAGCCGCTGCTCGTGCAGTACGGGCACTACATGCTCGGGGTGTTCCGGGGCGACCTGGGGGAGACGTTCACCGGCCAGCCGGTGAGCGAGCTCCTCCAGGACCGGTGGGCGGTCACCGCGCAGCTCGCGCTGACCGCCTGGATCTTCGAGCTCGTCGTCGGCATCGGCCTCGGCGTCCTGGCCGGGCTGCGCCGTGGCGGGGCCGCCGACACGGCGGTCCTCGCCGGCACCACGTTCGTCATCGCGGTCCCGGTGTTCGTCGTCGGGTACACGGCCCAGATCGTGCTGGGCCTCAATCTCGGGCTGTTCCCGACCGCGGGGACCGACGAGGGCTGGCCGGGGAGCTACCTGCTGCCCGGCATGGTCCTCGGCTCGTTCGGCCTGGCGTACGTCGCCAGGCTCACCCGCACCTCCCTCGTGGAGAACCTGCGCGCCGACTACGTGCGTACGGCGACCGCGAAGGGCCTGTCCCGGCGCCGGGTGGTGGGGCTGCACGCGCTGCGCAACTCGCTCATCCCGGTCGTGACCTACCTCGGCGTCGACTTCGGCAACCTGATGGCCGGGGCGGTCGTCACCGAGGGCATCTTCAACCTGCCCGGCATCGGCCAGCAGGTGTTCCAGTCCATCCAGCTCCAGGAGGGTCCCGTCGTCGTCGGCGTCGTCACCCTGCTCGTCATGATCTTCATTCTCGCCAACCTTGCCGTCGACCTGCTGTACGGCGTGCTCGACCCGAGGATCCGCCGTGCTCGCGCGTGACGCCTGGGGAGAGCTGCGCGGCCGGGTGGTCTTCTGGTTCTCGGCCGCCGTCCTGCTGGTGGCCCTGGCGATGGCGGCCTTCCCCGGGCTGTTCGCCCGCCTCGGCCCCAATGAGGCCTGCAACCTGCGCATGTCGAAACACGGCCCGGCCGACGGCGCCCTGTTCGGGTATGACCTGCAGGGCTGCGACTACTGGTCGCAGGTCGTGCACGGCACCCGGGCCTCCATCGTGGTCGGCGTCGCGGTCACCGTCTTCGCCCTGCTGATCTCCATCCTGCTGGGGCTGGTGGGCGGCTACTACGGGGGCCTCGTCGACGCGCTCATCTCCCGGCTCACCGACGTGTTCTTCGGCATCCCGTTCGTGCTGGGCGCGACCGTCGTGCTGGTCGCCTTCCCCGACCACGGGATATGGGCGATGACACTGGTCCTCGTGCTGCTCGGCTGGACGACCATGACCCGGCTGATGCGCGGGCAGGTCATCGCCGTCAAGGACATGGACTTCGTCGCCGCCGCCCGCATGCTGGGCGCGAGCGACCGCAGGCTGATGTTCCGGCACATCCTGCCCAACGCGATCGCGCCGGTCATCGTCGTGGCCATGCTGAACGTCGGCAACGTCATCGCCGGTGAGGCGACCCTCGACTACCTCGGTGTCGGCCTGCAGTACCCCGAGGTGTCGTGGGGCCTGCAGCTGAACATCGCCCAGACGTTCTTCGCCGACCACCCCCACCTGCTGGTCTTCCCCGCGCTGTTCCTCACCGCCACGGTGCTGAGCTTCCTCCTGCTCGGCGACGTCGTCCGCGACGCCCTCGATCCCCGCCTGCGCTGACTCCGCGCGCCGCATAAGCCTGCCCGCAGGGAGTCTGCCCGGAATGACCCGTACGGCTGATCGGCCGGCCGGGGAACAAATCTGGTACGCCCGGGGGCCTCGTTGCCGGCTGGCTCACCCTGCCTCGGCTGCGCCGGTTGCGTACCGGCGGGGGAGGACTGGACGCGGGCCGAGTGAGAGGCGCTGTACGGGAGGCCGCCCGTGCCCGTTTGGGCTCCGGCCCACGACGCGCGCTTGCTCGGGGAAGCCGACCTGCTCGACGTCGGCAGGATGTCGGCAAGGATGTCGGCAAGGATGTCGGCGGGATATGGAGCGAGGCCGTGCCGCACGTGGCCGACGACCCCACCACCAAGTCGGCCGTACAAAAGTGCGAGGAGCGGCTGCGCACGCTGCACCCGTATGTCATGGCGGACTATGACTGGCTGTACGCGGACGGGATGAGCCGCCTGGAGGCGATGTGCCAGGCTGCGCCGTCGTTCTCCCGGGACGCCCGCGGCCTGGCCCCGCGCCGCACGGCGGTGAGCGGCGGCGTGGGCCAAGAGGCGGTGTTCGACAGCTGCACTGCACCACCATGAGGCCAGCCCCATAGGGGCCAGTGCCGTGCGTGGCGCCGGACCTGGGCTAAGCGCCTGAACGGGATGCGGAGCCGAGTGTCGACACTGCCTCTCCCCCGAACACTGCCTCTCCCTCGAACACTGCCTCTCCCCCGGACGGTGTCAGGGACGAGGAGGCGTCAAAAGGGCGGTACTTCGAGGTCGCGTTGGATGAGGGTTGCTCCTGATTCGTCCGGTGATGTGCCGTTGTCGTGTTCTTCCGTGCCGACGCTGTTCGCATCGGCTGTCTGCGTGGTGTGCCTGTG
>NZ_VIRM01000109.1 GCF_006874475.1 Microbispora hainanensis | reverse complement strand
GCTGGCCGCCATCCACGGTGCCGAGTACGTCGGCGACGCGCACGACACCGCCTCCGACAGCGGGAGGGACGCCGCGTGAGCGAACTCCCTCCCCTCTCCCCTGATGTCCTCGCCGCTGCCCAACGCGCCGCCATGCCGGACTTCGCCCGGTGGCAGGAGATGGTGCGCGCGACGGGCGGCTGCGCCCAGCCGATCAGGCTCCAGGGACGCCGGATCACCTTCGATGCCGGGCTGGAGGTGCTGGACGTCTACCGGACGGCCGACGAGCCGACCGGCTACCTGCTGACCGCGTGCGGCAACCGGCGCGCGTCCCGGTGCCCGGCCTGCTCGGAGGTCTACCGGGACGACACCTATCACTTGATCCTGTCCGGCCTGCGCGGCGGCAAGGGCGTCCCCGAGGACGTCAGCGCCCATCCTCGCGTGTTCGCCACGTTCACCGCCCCCTCGTTCGGTGCGGTCCACGCGCGCCGGGTGAAGGGTGACAAGGTGCTGCCGTGCCGTCCTCGGCGG
Source organism: Microbispora hainanensis (assembly GCF_006874475.1). Classification (GTDB taxonomy): domain Bacteria; phylum Actinomycetota; class Actinomycetes; order Streptosporangiales; family Streptosporangiaceae; genus Microbispora; species Microbispora hainanensis. The sequence goes on along the minus strand of NZ_VIRM01000109.1, from coordinate 3,256 downwards.
GACAACCCGGTGTGCGAGCACGGCAGGCCGGAAGGCTGCGGGGTCCGGCATGCCGACGATGACCCCCAGGTCGGGCAGCCGATCTGCGTGGACTGCTACGACTACCGGGGCGCGGTCCTGTGGAACGCGCACGCGGGCGAGCTGTGGCGGCGCTTCACTCAAGCTCTGCCCGCGACGTTCGCCCGGCACCTCGGCGTCTCGCGGGCCGAGCTTCGTCGGCGGCTGCGGCTGTCGTACGCAAAGGTGGCCGAGTATCAGGCGCGGGGCCTGGTCCACTTCCACGCGGTGATCCGTCTCGACGGACCGGACGGTCCGTCCGATCGTCCGCCGGACTGGGCGACCGTGCCCGTGCTCCAGGAGGCGATTCGGGAAACCGCGGCTGCGGTCTCGGTTCCCGTGCCGGACGATGACCCGTCGTTCGTCGGCCGGTGGGGAACGCAACTGGACGTGGACCCCATCTACGTCGCGACGGGGTTGGAGGGCATCGCCGATCAGCGGGTGGCGGCCTACATCGCCAAGTACGCCACCAAGGGGGCCGAGTCAGCCGGGACCGTAGACCGGCCCATCCGAGAGGTCGCCGACGTCCCACGGCTCGACGTGACCGAGCATGCCCGGCGCATGATCTACACCTGCTTCGCCCTGGCGAACGATCCGGCCTACCGGCTGATCCCGCTGCGGCAGTGGGCGCACATGCTCGGCTACCGGGGCCACTTCTCCACAAAGAGCCGCCACTACTCGACCACGCTCGGCGCGCTGCGGCGGGTGCGCGCCGATCACCAGGCCGAGCGGGCGCGGGAACGGCGCGGCCTGGCTCCTCGTGACGAGCGGGAGACGGTGACGGTCGGTCAGTGGCGTTTCGCCGGAAGCGGTTACCGGCACGGTTAACATCTGTGGGCCGAGCTGATCCGGCAACACATCGCCACCGCTCGCCGGATCGCTCGTGAGCGGGGAGAGTCGGCCTGACCGTGCCGGATGTGAGGCGGGAGTGGTGCGGCCGGCGCAATGCCGTAGGCACCCGGAGGGCCGCGGAGCGGTTGGGCCGACCGCACCGTGTCGAAATCTGTCGTTAGTCGGCGTAGTCCTCGCTGCCCGCCAGACGTCGACCTGCAGCGGCAAGGTGATCACGTGTCACGCAGGCGGATCGGTGGGTCTGCTGTCGGTGGCCGGGTGGGGTCCGGGGTCTATGTCGTCCCACCCGTAGTGAACGACCAGACGCACGGGACGACCATCTCGTTGCCGGCCGCGTCCCGGGCGCCGGAGACTTCCGCGGTGTACTGAGTGTTGACGGCAAGAGGTTCATCCGGATCGTAGGTCAATATGTCGTCGTTTTGCGCGGTCGAAGTTCCAGGCACCGTCGTGCCGTCTGGGCCCTTCAGGCGGAACTGCCCGCCGCTCACAGGTTTGCTGAACACCGCCCACGCGCCCTCGTCTATGGACACCCCCGTTTCTCCGGGCTCCGGGCCGGTTGCCACCACCGTCGGCGGCTGGGTGTCCGACAACTCGGACGGATCAGGTTCGTCCTCTGGTAGGGCTCTGGCTAGCAGGTCGTCGCTGTCGACGGTGAAGGTGGCGTCGGTGTTCTCCCTCAGCTCCTGGAGCTTCTCCCAGGACACTGTCTCGGTCTGCGGCAAATCCGGATAGACGCGGGAGCGCTCGGGGTCGTTCTTCAGGTCCTCCCACTCCTGTGGGGTCTGCGGATCCGGCTCGTTGGGGTAGGAGAATCTGATCACGTTGGTGTCCTAAAGAGCAGGTTCGCATTCTGGCTCGTGGCGGGCATGTTGCGGTCGTGGGTACCTCTTAAGGCGGTGGTCTCACGGGGTGCCGCGGCGGTGAGCTACTGCCCTCGGCTCGTCGGCTCTACGCTGGGTGCGCCTTCCATCGTCTCGCTGACAACCGATAGAAGGCTGAAGGCCCCCGGAATCGTTCGGGGGCCTTCACTCGTCTTCGGTGTCTCTCCTGGGCGGGCCGCCGGTCTCGGGGTCGGCGACGAAGGTGCCCTTGCCGAGCACGGTGTAGACGTCTCCGGCTTTGAGCAGTTCGTTGATGACGCGGCGTGCGGTGCCCTTGGCGATGCCGAACTCTTCGGCCATGCGGGGTTCACCAGGGATGGGGTGACCCACCTGGTATTCGCCCGTCCGGATACGGCGTCGTATCTCTTCGAGGACGGCTTCCCATTTGAGCTGGTCAGGCCGGAACTCGATCACGGGCTCAAGAGTAGGAACGAAAGCGTTCCATGTCGTTACCACAGGTACCTAGAGGTACCTATAAGAAGGACTAGGAAGGAGTAGGAAGGTTGGCGTACGCTCAACCCGTCAGCGAGACAGATGGGAGAGACATGCGTCAGATCACGAACGGCAACCGAACCGTCAACCAGCAGGCGGGCATCCTGGCCGCCCTCGGCGACCTGCTCCGGTCCCAAGGGGTCCGTACGCGGTTCATCAGCCACATCACCCTGCGGATGACCGGGTTCCCGACGCAGGAGAAAGCGGGCGCGGAGCTGGACGTCTACGGCTTCGGCGGACAGGTCGCGACGGTCACCATCGATCAGGAGAACAAGCCGCGCCGCTTTCTGATCAAGCTGCCGAAGTCCGGGACCGTGGTTCCGCTGCCCTCGGTTGACCAACCGCAGTCTGCCGTGCGGTGGATCGTCGGCTGGGCTAACGGCGGGTCACAGTAAGGCGGCGGCTCTGATGGCGGTCACCTTCCTGGACCCGGACGAATGCCTGAGCCCGCACTGGGAGATGCGCCAAAAAGATCACGTAGAACTCGTCTGGCATAAGCCGTTCGAGGGGGTCGGGCGCGTGCGGGCTCTCGCCTGGACCTGCGACTGCCGGGCCGTCGTCTACGAGCTGCTCCAGGCCGGCGGGCAGGCGTTCATCCGCAAGACCACGCAGGCCGAATTGTCGCCGAAGGTCAGAGAAACACACCGCTGGCCCATCGAGGAGGCGCGCAGGGTGTGGCGTGCCCTGCTGCTCGGCGAGATGCGATAGACGGTCCAGCGCCCACGCGGCCCCGCTCACACGGGCGGGGCCGCACCTGTATCTACGACCCGCGCCACTCCTCCCCCGCCCCCGATAGCTGCCGACATCAGTGGCCCGACCGAGGTGTCAATGCCGTCTTCGCGTGTCCGTCCACCAACGACGTACACCGCAACTCCGCACCCAACCAGCACAGACGGCGTTGACACCGACCAAGGGCCACGAACAATCGAGCAGCGGGGGCGGGGTCATGGCCTATCAGAGGACCATTGGTACGG
>NZ_VIRM01000108.1 GCF_006874475.1 Microbispora hainanensis | reverse complement strand
ATGCGACTGGACGGCGGTCGCCGTGCACCAGTGCGGCTTGTGGTCGGCGCCGATGAAGAACACCTTGCCCGTGGTGCGGGGCAGGTTGACGTTCTTCGTGCTGCTGGTCGCCTTCTTGTCGCCGCTGGAGCCGACGACGCCGGCCTTGCTGTCCGCGGAGGCCCCGCCGGTCGAGACGTGCTTGGCGGAGACCCGCGTCTCCACGTTGTACGGCTTGGCGTTGCGGAGGTTGGCCATACGCTCGCCGAACCAGAAGGCGGCGACCTGCTTGGCGGCGAAGTTGGAGTTGGCCAGGGTGTCGTGCGGAACGGAGTCCGCGTGCGCGGGGGTGGCGACGACGGCGGAGGCCAGCAGGCCGACCGCGATGCCGCCGAGAGTGAGGGTGCGCTTCAAGGGTTGTACTCCTCGGTCTGTCGGGGGCACAAAGTAGGCCCACACGTCAGTAAAGGGACGGTAAGAAAGTTATCGGAGGAGGCGGGCGGAAAGTAGGGCCGAAACCCGCTCCTCCGGCGCACCCGCATTGATCGAGGTAGGAGCCGAACCTGAAAGGTTCCTGTGTTTCTGCTGATGAGATGCTGATTCCGCGGGGCTGTGCGCGCTCTGTGCGGCTGATCACAAGAACGGCAAATGTGACGTAAATCACATTCGCGAGATGGAACCGGGCGACCAGATGATCACGTCTGATTCGCCCCGTACGGCGTCGCGCCGGCGGCCGGGGAACATATCCGCGGCCGGCCCGGAAGACGCGCCTCAGGGCGTCGTGAGAGCGTCGTGGCGGCCGGGAGCGTGGAGAGCGTCCGCGTGAAGAAGCGGCACGAGAAAAGGAGAAGGGCCCGGCCGCACGCGGCCGGGCCCTTGCTCAGCTGAGCCTCAGGAGGCGTCAGACGATGTTGGAGGAGGGGGTCGCGGCAGCGGCCTTGTAGACGGCCAGGGTCTCACCGTCGAAGTACGGCGAAACGCTGGTGTCGTAGCGGTCGTTGCCGTCGGTGTCGGAGACGCCGATGGTGACGCCGTTCAGGTAACCGAACCGCGTCGCGTTGTTGTACTTGTACAGCCAGGCGGAACCGGAGGCGCCCTCGCCGGTGAACGACGACTTGATGCCCTGGAGCGCCTCACCCTTCAGGGCCGAAGCCGTGGCGGGGAAGGTCTTGCCGTAGCTGTACTTGAGGGTCTTGCCGGTGAAGGCGTAGTTGCCGTCCGGGTGCGACCCGCTCGGGTAGCCGAACACGAAGGTCGGCTGGCCGACCTTCTGGTTGTAGGCCAGGCCCTGGCCGCCGACGTTGTCGCCCAGCTTGCCGACGTCCTTCAGGCCGATCGTCAGCTTCAGGCCGACGACCTTGTAGCCCACGAGGTACTTCTTGCTCTGCGTGGCCGCGGGGGAAGCCGAGGCGGACGGCGAGGGCGACGGGGAGGGGCTTGCCGACTTGACGCCCGGCTTCCGGTCCGTGTAGACGGGCACGACCTTGAGGCTGGAGTAAGCCGTGGTCTTGTCCTTCGCGAGCTGGTCCTTGGCCTTGTAGGCGTCCCACTTGGTCCTGTAGAGCCGGGACTCGTACTTGCCGCCGCTGGTGCCGCCGTCCGTGGGGACGACGCCGTTGTAGACAGCGACGAACGCGTAGTCGAAGTCACCGTCACCGTAGGTGGTGAAGTCGAAGTGGGTGTAGGCGATCTTGCCGACGTAGATGCCGTACGGCGTCTTGCCGTTGTAGTAACCCGGGACGAAGACCCACTTGTCCATCAGGTCCTTGTCCTTCACCGTGTCGTAGACACAGTGACCGGCCGTGGCCACCAGGTTCTTGTGCAGCGACTGCAGGGCCGTCGCGGTGCACCAGTGCGGCTTCTTGTCCGAGCCGATGAAGAACACCTTGCCCGTGGTGCGGGGCAGGTTGACGTTCTTCGACGTGCTCGTGGCCTTCTTGTCGCCGCTCGTCGAGACGACGCCGGGCTTCGTGTCGGTCGTGCCCTTGGGCATCGTCGAGACGTGCTTGGCGGCGACCTTGGTCTCCGTGCCGTACGGCGTGGCGTTGACCATGTTCGCCATCTTCTCGCCCAGCCAGAAGGCGGCGACCTGCTTGGCGGCGAAGTTGGTCTCGGCCAGCGGCTTGGCCTTGGGCTTGAAGTGGTCGGCGTGCGCGGGGGAGGCGACGAGTGCGGTGGCCAGCAGGCCGGCCGCGACGCCGCCGAACGCGAGGGTGCGCTTCAAGTGCTCTCCATGGTCTGTCGTGAGGCGCGGCTTCGCCTCATGCGTCAGTAAAGGATGCGCAAAAACTACCGGATTGATAGCGGAGGGCGTAAGAGAGGCGAAGCAATGGGTATCACCTCGTGATCTTGCTCGTGATCTTCAATGTGAATGCCATTGCTCGCGGGCGCTGCGGGGCGCTTTCCCGGTGAAATTCGCCGCAGCGGGAGCAGGCCTCCCGGGTGCCGTGTGGCCGTACGGGCGCGGCCGCGTCCGGGCCCTGACGGCGACGGACTCCTCCCTGGCCGTACGGAGGGAGAGACCCTGGCGACGCCGGAACCGGATGCCGCCACTGCGGCGGCGGCCGAGCGGTCCAGGGAAGGGGAGAGGGGCATGGTTAATAGGCGACGCGGTTCGTTTTCCCCGGCGTCTTCTCGCCGTCTTACCGACGCCTTCCCGACGCCTTCTCGGGGTCTTCTCGGCGTCCTTCTCGGTGTCCTTCTCGAGGGTCTGGCGAAATGCGTAAGAAAAAGGACCCGGCTGGAGGCCGGGCCCTTTTCTCACATCATCGACCGGGGAAGATCAGACGATCTTGCCCGACCAGTTGGCGGCGGCGGCCTTGTAGACGCCCAGGGTCTCACCGTCGAAGTACGGGGAGACGCTGGTGTCGATCCGGCCGTTGCCGTCGGTGTCGGAGACCGCGATGGTCACACCGTTGAGGTAGCCGAGCCGCTTCGCGCTGCTGTAGCGGTACAGCCAGGACGAACCGATGGCGCCCTCACCGGTGAAGGAGGACTTGATGCCGACGAGCTCCTCGGCCTTCATCGAGGCAGCGCTCGCCTTGAAGGTCTTGCCGTAGGCCCACTTCTGGGTCTTGCCGGTGAAGGCGTAGTTGCCGTCCGGGTGCGACCCGCTCGGGTAACCGAACTCGAAGACGGCCGTGCCGACCTTCTGGTTGTAAGCCAGGCCCTGACCACCGACGTTGGACCCGAGGGTGCCGACGTCCTTGAGGCCGATCGCCAGCTTCGCGCCGGTGACCTTGTAGCCGATGATGTTGCGGCCGTGGTCGTCGTTGCGGCCACGGTCGTTGCGGCCGTGGTCGTCGTTGCGGCCGTGGTCGTTGCCGCGGGACTGCCCGAAGACCGGCACGACCGCGAGCTTCGACCAACCGGTGGTCTTGTCGGCCTCAAGCTTGGCCTTGTAGTCGTAGGCGTCCTTCTTGCTCTTGAAGAACTTCGACACGAGGCCGCCGTTGGTGCCGCCGTCCGTGGGGATGACGCCGTTGTAGACCGTGACGAACGCGTAGTCGCGGTCGCCGTCCTCGTACACGCTGTAGTCGTAGTGCGTGTAAGCGGTCTTACCGACGTAGATGCCCCAGGGGGTCTTGCCCTCGTAGTAGCCGGGGACGAAGACCCAGTTGTCCAGCGTGGTCGCGTTCGACTTGGTGTCGTAGACGCAGTGACCCGCGGTCGCGACGACGTTCTTGTACGTCGACTGCAGGGCGGTGGCGGAGCACCAGTGCGGCTTGCCGTCGGCGCCGGTGAAGAACACCTTGCCGGTGGTCTTCGGCAGGTTCACGTTCTTCGACGTGCCGGTGGAAGCCTTCTGGTCGCCGCTGGAGCCCACGACGCCGGCCTTGGTGTCAGCGGAGGCCCCGCCGGTCGACACGTGCTTGGCGGAAACCGTGGTCTCGGCGGTGTACGGCGTGGCGTTGACGAGGTTGGCCTTGGCCTGGCCGTACCAGTACTGGGCGACCTGCTGAGCGGCGAGGTTGGTGTTGGCCAGGTTGGTGGCCGGAACCGAGTCGGCGTGAGCCGGGGCGGCGATGGCGGCGGAGGCCAGCAGGCCGGCCGCGACGCCACCGAGTGCGAGGGTGCGCTTCAACTTTCTCTCCCTGGTCTGTCGTGAGGCGACTCCTGCGCCCCATACGTCAGTAAAGGAACGGTCAGAAAGTTATAGGAGAAGTTGGTGTGGTGTAAGTGGAACCACCGCGTCCGCCCGCCCCCTCCGACCTTGCGAACTTCGGGGTGGTTGAGGGGTCTGTGTGACATCTCTGCTGATCACGAGTGGTGCCGGACGTCCATTGCCGTGCCGCGCGACGGCTCCCAGATGGGGCGTTATGTGATGCGAATCACACTGATCGGATGAAACCGGGAGAGGGGCTTCTACGTCAAAAGGGCCTTCAGCGGACCGTGCTCACGCGCTCAGCGGCCCGTTGCGGGCGCCCCAAAAGGGCTCGAACGGCGGTCTGCGAGCGGTCTGAGGTGACGGGGGTTTCAGCCGTTCCCGTCCGCCTGGGAGCGATCTACGGCGTGCGCGGCGAGCCGGCCGTCACATGTTCATCGGCGGCCGGTGTCTCGGGCGCGAGAACGTGAGCACCGTCGGCACAGGGGTTCCGGAGGGCAACAGGGGGCGGCGGGGTGCTCCGGGCGCTCGCGAAGGGCCCACCCGGGCGCGTGATGCCCGCTGCGGCGAGACGGCGGCGAGGGCGGGGAGAAGTCGACGAGGAGAAGGACGGGCCGGAGCGGACGGCTCTGAGATCGACTTCTGGGATCGACTTCTGGGATCGACTTCCGGGAGCGGCTTCTGGGCGGCCCTGGCTCGGCTCAGAGATCGGCCGTGAGAGGGGCTCTGGGATTCGCCCTGGGATCGGCTCTGGGATCGGCTCCGAGATCGGCGCTGGGATCGGCCGTGAGAGTGAGGCGTGGCCGCCGCACCTGAAGCGCGGGTGTGGTCGTTTTCGGGC
>NZ_VIRM01000107.1 GCF_006874475.1 Microbispora hainanensis | reverse complement strand
CGGGCGCGAATCCGGTCGGGGCTACACCCATGCCTTGGACGCTCATGACGTCGAAGGCGCGGTGCTGCTGTTTCATCCGCGGGGCGCGATCGTGGGCCCGGAGGGCACGGCGGACGGGCGCATGGAGGTCGCGTCATACCTGGAGAGGTTCTTCGTCGCCTTTCCGGATTGTCACCACCTGATCTGGCGCCAGACGGACGTCGGCGACTGCGCGATCAACGAGGTGACGCTGACCGGCACGCACAAGGGTCCGCTGCTGTTGCCGACCGGTGAGGAGATCGAGGCGACGGGGCGTCGATTCCACCTGCGCGCCTGCGAGATCACCACCGTCGAGGACGGGCTGGTGATCGGCTATCAGTTCTACTGTGACCAACTGGAGTTGCTCGCGCAGCTCGGGCTCTACCCGCCGCCAGCTGAACAGCCACCGGACTAGAAGTGCTGGGAGTTGGCGTCCTCACAGGCGGCGGCGACCACGCCCTCTATCTCGGCCAGCCTGCTCGTGAGGTCCGCGATCGAGCCCGGCCCGTGGATCAGCAGGGTGACCGTGACCGTGCCGGCGTCGTGGCTCCTGCCGGGCTGCTCCAGCGACAGCTCGTCGACCACGAAACGCAGGCCCGTGCACTCGGCCAGGGCCTGGCGCAGCACGCCCCGTCCGTCCGCGTACGACAGGCGTAGCCGCGACTGGGCGTGCTTGGAGCGGGGGAGCCGGGCGGCCAGCGGGGTGAGCCCCAGCATCACGACGAAGTTCCCCACGGTGGCCAGGACGGCGAGCCACCAGAGGCCCGCTCCCGCGGCCATGCCGACCGCGGCGGTGAGCCACACGGCGGCGGCGGTGGTCAGCCCCTTGACGACGTCGCGGCGTACGAAGATCAGCCCGCCGCCGATGAAGCCGATGCCGGAGACGATCTGGGCCGCGACCCGGGACGGATCGAGCACCACCGACTCGCCGAGGATGTCGGAGAAGCCGTACTTCGACACGAGCATGAACAGCGCGGCGCCGAACCCCACGAGCGTGTGCGTGCGTAACCCGGCGCTCTTCTGCCGGATCTCCCGCTCCAGGCCGATCGCTGCCGACAACACGAGCGCGAGGGCGAGATCGACGCCCTGCTGCCAGCCGGGGCCGCCACCCACGCTCAGTGATGTCGCTATCACACGACAAGACTAGGTTTTCTCACCTGCGGACGTGCACGATTTGCGTCCGGGAACCCTGAGTTCGAAAATCAGACTCATGACGACGACAGCGAACACCCGTACGCATACGTGGGCTCCGACGACCACGCCTCCGGCCGACATGAGCGGGATCGACTTCCTGCGAGCGCTGCTCGCCGGGCAGTTCCCGCCGCCTCCTATCGCCGGCACGCTGGGCTTCACCCTCGTCCACGTGGAGCTGGGCGTCGCGGTCTTCGAGGGGGAGACGGGCGAGCACCAGTACAACCCCCTGGGCTCGGTCCACGGCGGCTACTTCGCGACGCTGCTCGACTCGGCGCTGGGCTGCGCGGTCATGAGCCGCCTGCCCGCCGGCCGGGGCTACACCACCACGCAGCTCAACGTCCACATGGTGCGTCCCGCCTTCGCGCACACAGGAGTCCTGAGGTGCGAGGCGACCGCCCTGCACGTCGGCAGGACGGTCGCGACCGCCGAGGCGCGGCTGACGGCCGTGAGCGACGGCAAGCTGTACGCCCACGGCACGACGACCTGCGCTATCTTCCCGACCGCGCCTTGAACAGCGCCCGCTTGGCGGCCTTGACCACCTGCTTGTCCGGATGGGTCTCGCCGATGAGGTCCAGCAGCTCCTCGACGTGAGGGTGGTGGACCTTCCAGATCACGTCGAGCAGCCCGATGAGCGTCTGCGCCGGGCCGATGTCGTGCAGGCTGGACACGAACTCCGGCCTGCCGAGCCCGGCGGAGATCGTCCACATGTCGAGGATCAGCCAGTGGGTGTCCGCCTGAGTCGGCTCCGGGGCGTCCTCGACGTCCATCTGGGTCAGGTGCGTCGCCGCGTACGGCCGCAGCGAGGGCTCCTTGAGCGCCTCCTGCCAGGCGGGGACGGCGGCCTCGCCCAGGGAGCCCACCAGGCTGGCGGCCTGGACCCGCACGAGGGCGTCGGCCTCCTCCTCGGCGGCGGCTTCGAGCAGCTCGGCGGCGGCCCCCTCCGGGTTGCGCAGGGCGAGCCAGGCCGCGAACTCCTCGTCGGCCTCCTCCTCGGACATGTCGGCGCTGAACGACAGCAGGTCGAGCGCGGTCATGGCGTCGATGGCGGGCCGGGCGTCGATCTCGATGTCCTCGTCGTCCAGCATGTGGACGAGGCCCTCCGTGCCGAGCGGCGTGAGGGTCACCACGTCGCCGTCGACGGTGACCATGCCGTAGCCGGTCAGCCAGGCGAGCACGGAGGCGAGCGGGTCACCGGCCGCGGCCCAGGCGTCGGCGCCCAGGTCGTCGTACTCCGCCGCCGCCTCGGCCAGCTCCTCCCGCAGCGAGGACACCGGCCGCGTGCCGCCGGCCAGCAGCACGCGGATCAGCAGCGCGCGGGTCAGGCCCGACAAGGCCAGCGTGAGGTCGTCGTCGTCCAGCTCAGGGTCGCCGTAGTCGAGCGAGTGGAGGCCGAGCATCCAGGCGTCCAGGACGTCGTCGTCGTCCTCGAACGGCCAGGCGGCGGTGTCGGAGTCGACGCTGACCGTGTCGTCGCCGTCGGGGGCGAGGAACTCCAGGTCGATCGCGAGGTTCCACAGGTTCCAGATGTTGCGCGCGTCGGGCAGGCCGAGCGTGCGCACCGCCTCGTCCACCTCGGACTCGGCGAGCAGCGTCTCCTCGCCCACCTTGCGCCCGGTGCCGACCCACAGCGCCAGATCGCGGGCCTGCGCGATGAGCGTCACCCCGCGGGCCGCCTCGGCCAGCTCGGTGTCGGGACGCAGTCTGATCGTGGGCAGGGCGGCGATCTCGTCGGCGAACGGCTCGAAGTCGCCGAGGCCCTCGTCGGCCTCGTCCTCGTCGAGCTCGTCCTCCTCCTCGTCCCAGTCGCGCTCGGCGATGGCGTCCTCCATCGCGTCCACGAAGTCGTCCTCGACCTCGTCCAGCTCCGTGAGCAGGGTCTCCAGGGGCGCCGAGCCCGGCGAGAGCCGCCCGGTGGACGACAGGAAGGTCAGATAGGCCCGGACGGCGGGGACCATGCCGTCCGCGGCGGCGTCCGGGTCCTCGACCACCTGGGGCATGCGCTCCAGCAGGACCGTGCGCAGGTCGCCGCGCTTCCACAGCCCGACGTCGTCGCGGGCGATCAGCCGATGCCACAGGGCGACGGGGCCCACGAGATCGGGGTCGCTGCCGGGTGCGTTGTCCGGCGCCCAGAGGATGAATTCTTGGAGCAGGGGACGCAGTTCAGCGGCGGCTGCCTCGATGCGGTCTGTCACCCCGCCAGCCTAGTGCCGCGACCGCCAGGATTTGCCCGGAAGGAGCGGTGTCCGGAGCGGCGCATCGCACGGCGGAGGAGGAGCTAAAGCGTGTATGTGGTTGTGATCAAGGGGTGGTCCGGGTGAGGTCTCTGATCCAGATCATCGTGGCACGAAGGTGGAGGTTGGCGAGGTAGCCCGCGGGGGTCTTGTCGTAGCGGGTGGCGATGCCTGGCCAGGCCTTCAGCTTGTTGATCAGGCGCTCCACGGCGTTGCGCTTCTTGTGGAGCTCGGCATCGTGGCCGACGGGCCGGCCATCCTTGCTGCCTCTCTCTGTCTCAAGCTCAAGTGGGACACACAGGGATGAACATCTCAACATGGTATGAATAGGGCGAGTCGAGTTGTAGCAGGCTGTGACCATGACAAAGCGCGACCTGGAGGCCGGAGGACCTCGGGGTGATCGACCTTAAGGGCGAATCCCAAAATTGATCACAACACGATACGCGCCCTCACCCGGCCTCCACGAAACTCGGCGCAGTTCACAAATGTCGCTTGATCAGGCTCTGGATGACCCGCGCCCGGCCGGCGATCGTGCAGGAGAGCCGCTTTGGCTCGTTGGTCCCCGGGGCTTCCGATAGACCAATGTCGTCTGCCTTCGACACCTGTTTCACTGCAGCCGCGTCCTTGCTTACGGCTCAAAACCTATGTCATGATCACTCCGTTTGCCTGCAGAAAGGCCGGAGTGAAAACACGACGATTGATGTCCGGCATATTAGCCCGGACGCGCTGCCGTGCTGCCCTGATCGCAGCCATGGCGCTGCCCGTCTCACTGCTCACAGTGCCGGCCACCGCCGAGGGTCCCACGCCATCCACTGTTCCTATAACACAGCCGACCGATCTCAGCACCCCGATGGGGGCCGCGCTGGCCCAGGCCAAGAGGGACAACACACGCGTCGAGATCGAAGGGCTGCGCTCCGAAAGTGGCACATACTTTGCTAACCCCGACGGCAAGACCGTGCACGCTGAGCTGCACAGCACACCCATCCGGGTCAAGAAGAACGACGTGTCGCAGCAGATCGATCCGACTTCGATCGAACAGGACGGAGTCCTGCGGCCGAAGGACATCGAAGCGGACCTTGCCCTGTCGCTCGGCGGCGACACCATCGCCCCTATCAATGCTAGTGGAGCTTGCCGTGAATGCCCAAGAATTGATCGCTCATTATGACTCCGTCCTCGCTGCGGACGAATGGATACTGTGGAATCCTGTCGCCTGGACGATAATTGAGCCAATGGGCGAGAATCACTCTGTTGAATACATAGGAGACCTGGTCTCCGGTGTTCACGATTTCCATCTTGAAGAAGTTTGCCTCAAAGAGGCGATGGAAGTTGATGAGGAAGGACCACAGATTTATCTTGACTTTTTCGAGGGAGGCTACTTCTTCTTTGACACCTATGATCTGGTTGGCACTCAGGAGCGACTTGTGCGAATTCTTGGGAAGAATTCCTTCATCTGGGGTATGCGCTGGGAGGCTGGCGCCGTACAGCGCCGCTTCTTCTACGCTTGCAATGGGAAGATAATGTTGCGCATGACCGATGTGCTGCGCGAGCCGGAACTGGAAGATGCGACACCCCTCGCCGAGGGCATCACAGCGGTTCGCTCTGCTTGGCAGACATCGCCAGGGGCCAATCGAGACTCTGCGCTCCTTGCCTTGATATCGTTGACAAGCGGCGCTTTGCTGACCAGTGACTGGCTCAACGGCAATCAGAACGCGTTCGTGACGAAAACCTAAACTGATCCTTGGTTCT
>NZ_VIRM01000106.1 GCF_006874475.1 Microbispora hainanensis | reverse complement strand
CCCCGCTGCGGATCGGCGCGGCCATGGCCGGAGCCATCGACGAGACCATGGTGTACCAGCGTCCGCTGTCGGCGGCCGGAGTCGCCGACCTGTTCACGCAGGCCCAGGCGGCTGAGGCTCCGGCAGTGCCGTCCGGCAAGGTGAGCCCGGCTCGTACGTCGCCCGGCATCACAACGAGCGCCTCTTCCACCGCCGCCGCGGATGACGGCAGCTTCTACAAGCGTATCCAGTTGGAGGACTGCCTGGCCCTGGATGACAACTACGACGGGGACAAGGCGGACACGTACGTGACCTGGATGAAGGGGGAGTACGCTTTCGGTCAGTCCCGAATCCATGAATCCACCTACAACTACTGCTGGTCGTCCTACATCTACGTCCTGGAATTCGCCGAAAATCCGTTCACGGGCGCGATGGTGAGGGCCGCGAAGCGGTCGTTGCTCAAGAAGGCGAAGAAGAAGAACGGGCAGTCGGTCGAGGTCGAGGACGACGACGCGTTCCGCTTCCGCGCCACCTGGGTCATGCACACCTTCCTCGGTAACGCGGGCGGGAAAGAATTCTCTCAGGGCCAGCTGTCGGCTCAGACGTTCAAGATATTCACCCGGCTCGACGGGTTCGCAGTCGTGGACGGCAACGGCAGCGTGAAGGTGCCGTCGAGCGATCTGAGCGGAATAAAGATGGGCGTCCACCCCGGCCCTGGGGCGGGGGCGTGTCGCTATCAAAGCGGGCCCAGAAGCCCCATTGACGTCTGGGAATGGAATGCCTACTCCGACGCCGAGTACATCTTCGGATGGGAGGGGATAACCAGCGGTGTTCACCGGTGCGAGGTCGGTGTCGTCGTCTTCATCCCGGGTGAGGACCAGAAGTCGGGCCTGGCCATCCCACTCTGGAACCGGAAACTGGTCGACACCCGCTACAAGGTCGAGAGGAACAGGGTTCTCCGGCACGGTTCCGGGATCCCCGTCAGTGAATGGGACGGTTACCCGTACACGGAACTGGTGCCCGTGGTCCAATGTGACTGGGAGAAAGCCGGTTGGGGGCCGCGCCAGCGGAAGGGGGGCTGCATAAATGCCTCGGTGCCACGAGTGTTCGTGATGTCCAAGAGTGGTAACACGAACTTCCTCGAAGTCATCCAGCATATCGAGAAGGCGCTTGATCCGAACGTCAACGCGGGCACCGCGCCGCCGAAGCGAGCCCGCCACGACTGGAGCAAGCCCGAGTTTCCGCCCGCGAGAACCAGCATCATGGTTCCCGAGAGCAAGACGATCTACGGCGACTGGAAAGACCCGAACAGCCCTCCGCTGATCAAAGTGAACACGGAGAAGGCGAACTACAACCGTCGCCATTTCGAGAAGTTGCAGTTCACCACGGACGTGGGGACCACTGCCGAACGGCGCTGGCCGGATCTCGACAAGGAGGACGTGAAGCCCTGGCATCTCACCTATGTCAACTACTGCAAATACTACTTCGGAGAGAAGTATGCAAATCCTGACAAGGTGGCTTACGGAGTCCCGCAGAAGAAGAGCGTGGCGTGTGATGAGTATCCGTTCGCATCGACCGAGCAAGGAGCTGGAAAGAGGGATGGCAACTACTCCATCCAAGCCGTCAGCAACGACCACAATGACGCGCACGGGGCGGCTCTGGACAAGTTCTACGCCGACTATCGGGTCGTACCCGGCAGCCAGTTCTGGGTCAAGATCGTGAGATAGCGGTGGGGGACCCGTGCGGCCGGACGATGCTCGCACCGGTCGCGAAGAATCCGCTTGACTAGGATGTCCATGAGGTGGAGGCGATCGTCTGACGGCCTCCACCTCATCGATATTCGTAATAATTGAAGGAGTAACATGCCGGACATGTCGCGGGCAATGCCCGCCGAGAGCCAGTGGGATCTCCTGGAGGAATACGGCTTGAACAGCTGGTTCGATGTGGCATGGATCGACGTGCCTGACACCGGCCGGGCTGCCGCATGTTTTCGGGCGGATCCGGATTCTGCCATTCCTTGTGATCTCGATGCGGCTTTCGCTCGGGCCGGGGACGACACACAGAACAATCTGCTCTGGATCGGGGCGCACTCCTTGGACTGGTCCGTCGCGGTCGCCATGAGCGGAAGTCTCTCATTCGAAAAGGAGGCGAGCGCGTCCGCGAGGCGTATTTTCACCCATAAGCATATGGCTGACATCTACGAGCTCAGCAATGAAGGAATGCTCTATTACTTCGACGGGAAGCTCATAGGCACGCTGGGGGTGATCGAAGAGTTCCAGGAGTGTACGCGAGACCTGGAAGTGGGCTGGGATGCCGGCTTCCGGCAGACGGTGGAGAGTTTCCTGATCTTGGCAGGGCGAATCACGGGGCGGTTTCTCGATCGGGACTGGTTCGCGACGCCGCGCGTCCTCTATCGCATTCCCGGTGACGCCTGGTCTCACTGATTGAGTCTTACGGTGTGCAGCACGCCGCCGAAACCGATCAACAACCGCGATAAGTTCTGCGCCCAGCCTTCACCAGGTCCAGGATTTTACGACGGAACTCGGGGGGATGCTGACCTCTCTTGGGGGTTCAGGCATGCCAGTCAACCAAAGGGACTCCACGAAAGCCGGTGAACATCAAAACTCGGCGCAATTCATTCGGCTGGGCAGGTGCCGCAGGGCAAGGTGGTGGCGAAGCCGGCGGACTGGCTGCCCCACAGCCGGCGATGCGGGATGCGAGAGGCTTCCGCGGCAGCGACGGCGACGGCCTGGGCCTCATCGCGAGTGACGGTGGTGGTGACGTACAGCGTCACGAGCATGAGTCCGACTCCGGTTGCTCCGCGGCGGCGGCCTGCCGAACGTGGCCTGTGCACCTGGTCCGGCAGGGGGACGTTCTGCCGTGGTGCCTCGTGCCAGGCCCAGCTCACGCTGATTCCGCTGTCGTGCCGGTAGTGATCGGGGTGCTCCTCCGCGCTAACCGGACCGGCCATCCCTCGTGTTCAATTGGAGCCGCCACACACGAAATCGCCTATGTCCTCGCGGGTGAGTTCGTCACCGGTTTGCTTGGGGACTGGCCCGGAGAACCCGGTGATGCACTGCACCCGATCGGCTCAACAGGTGGGGCGATGAGCGTCGCTCCCCCGCCACTACCTCGCCGGCTTGCTTGCCTGCCGCCCGCCGTCGGAATTGGACCTCGAGGCTGCCGTCACCGCGCGAACGGGGACCTCTGGGACGTTCGAGGTGTACTGCGATGCCGTCGCTCTGTTGACCACGGTGGTGTCGTCGAAGAGTGCCGAGACCAGGGCGGTATTCCGGCGGCGGTCAAGGATGGACAGCGCGACCATGACGCGCGGGCGCTCCGCGGGCGTCGCCGTATCGAGAGCAGCTCGATTCAGATCCGCAAGCACCGCGTTCGTGTAGCCGACGACGTCTCGGTACGCCCCCACGAGGGCGCGTACCGCGGATGCTCCCACCTGGCCGTTCACGGCAGCGGTGGTTCTCGACATCGCGTGGATCGCTTCGATCTGGCCAGGGGCGGTGACCTGCGCCAGATCACGATGGCCGAGTACGGCGAGGGCTTCTACGGCGTGCCGGACGGAAAGCAGGATCTGCGACATGTCCGCGGTCGTCGGCGCCAGCTCGGCTGGGGACTTCAGCGTCGGCAGGTTCCGCAGCTCGAAAGTCCACTCCGGGTTGGTCGAGATGAGACGGCCCATGCGAATGGTCATCTGGTCAAGGTGATCCGCGGGGCTCGGGCGTCGCTGGTCGAACAGGAGCCGCTGCCAGCGGTGCCGTATGGCCTGCCAGCGGTCGAGCACACGGTGAAGGCCTTCTGCGGACAGGCGTAGCGTGCGGCGGACAAGTAGTTCGCGGGCGGGATGCAGTTCGGTGTGCCGCCGGGTCAGCATTGTGACGGCCTGGTAGGCGCAGTGGAGGGCCACGACGGCGGCGGTGGCGTTGCGTCGGCAGTCCGCGGACGACAGCTGTCCTTCCGCCTCGTGCTGGGCCGTGCGTATGCCCTCGGCGTTCGTGATGATCCCGGCGCAGAGCTGCTCGACCGAAGCGGTCGCAGGTAGCGCGGACGGTGGCTGGGTCGCCCTGAGGGGTACGGCGGCCAGCGTCTCGGTGGCGCCCGGCGCCGTCACCCGGAAAGCGATGTCACCCGCGGTCTGCAGAGCGGTGACCAACCGGTCGAGCCGTACGCTGTCCAGACCCGCCCTGCGCACTTCGGCTCGGGCCGCCTGCATGACTCGGCCGAGAAGTTGTGCCTGGCGTGCCACGACGTCCAGCACCGCGTGCCGGACGCCCATGTCCTCGATCGCGTTCGCCCAGTCCGACCGTGGCTTGTAGTGCGTCTTCAGCAGGTCATGGCCGGTGCCGAGGGCGAGCGCGGCGCCGGCGACATGGACCGGGACGGGATGCGAGGTGTTGCGATTCCGGCCGGCGAGTTGCCGGTCGAGGTCGCGCAGGATCACGTCGGCTTCCTGCAGCAGGACACGCGGGTGGTTCACCCGATCCCACAGATGGGACAGCCGCTCGTGCGCGGGGGCGCGTTCAGGCGCGAGATCGTCCACGTATCGAAGCAGGACCGTCGTCATCCGGCGCGCCGGCTCGATCGTCGCGATGGCGGCGACGCCGGAAATGGAGCGCTCCGCGCAGTAGACGGCGGTGTTCATCTGCTCGGACGCCTCACGCAAGAAGTCGCCGAAGACGGTGGTCATGGCCGTTCACCCGCCCAGGAAAAGCTGAATGCGGGTCCCGCAGCGTGAGGCGGTCAGCGCGGCAAGCCGGGCGTCCGGGGTCTTCAGATCGAGAGCCCTTTCGGCCATCACCTCTCGGAGAAGCCCGCCCAGGGCAGCTATCGTCTCTGTGACAGCCGACCGGTCGTCGGCGTCCTTGAAGACCAGCGGCATCTCGTACGCCGTGGCGGGAACCGACCTCAACGCCGACGCTCCCTCGAACGCGGCGCTTCCGGCCGAGACCCACGCCGGAAATTCCTCTGGGGCGCTCGCGCCTTCCATGGCTCTGGCCGCCTCCGACGCGACCAGGAACGCGTGCAGAGCGGTGTCGACGTCGCGCCATGCCTCCAGCTCGGCGTGCGCCTTGGACAGCTCATCGATCAGGGACATGAGACCTCCTAGTGGCCCGTCACGCAACCTTGGCCGGGTAACTGGTCCAGCTTCTGATCGGTGAGCTGGCGGCGAAGTTGGTCTTGGGCTGGGCTCGGGCGTTGCGCCAGCGGACGTAGGCGCCGATCGCCGCGTTCTGCTCATCGTGGGTGCGGTGGTCGGTGCCGTTCAGGGCGTAGTACCGCAGCGCGGCGAACTCTGATTCGATCCAGTTCAGCCAGGAGCCGTAGGTCGGCAGGAATACCAGCTCCA
>NZ_VIRM01000105.1 GCF_006874475.1 Microbispora hainanensis | reverse complement strand
GAACCCGCCCGGTCTTCCCGGCGTACGCGCACACCCAACCGGGTGAGCGCCATCGGCGACCGGGACCGGGCGAAACCCGATCGGCGGGCTCGGCACACGGCCGAGCCCGCCCTTCTTATGAGAAGAGCCCGCGATGCGCGGCGCGTACCCGAAGGGCCTTACGGCATGTCAGGCGCTTTCGACGGGTCGCCGTTCTCCTCGTCCGAGGGCTTGAGTGCGGCCGGCACCATGACCTGCTCGGTGTCCTTGTCACGTGTGACCCAGAGATAGACCAGCGCGCCGGCGAGCAGCACGATCGAGGTCCACTGGTTGATACGCAGCCCCAGGAGCATCGCCGCGTGGTCGACTCCGCCCACCGGGTCGATGCGCAGCCCCTCGATCCAGAACCGCCCGAACGTGTAGCCGGCGACATAGAGGGCGAAGAGGCGGCCGTGGTGCAGCGCGAACCGCCTGCCGGCCAGGATCAACGCGAAACCGAGCGCCGCGTCCCACAGCGACTCGTACAGGAACGTCGGGTGGTAGAGCACGCCCGGCTCGCCGCCGTGCGCCTGGTCGATCTCCAGGCCCCACGGCAACGTGGTCGGACCGCCGTACAGCTCCTGGTTGAACCAGTTGCCCCAGCGGGCGATCGCCTGCCCGAACGCGAGGCCGGGCGCGACCGTGTCGGCCACGGCGCTCAGGGACAACCCCCGGCGGCGGCAGGCCAGCCACACACCCACGGCTCCCAGGGCGACCGCGCCCCAGATGCTGAGCCCGCCCTCCCAGATGAACAGCGCCTGATAGGGCTCCTTGACCGCGCGCGGGCCGAAGTAGGTCTGCCAGTCGGTGATGACGTGATAGAGGCGGGCGCCGACCAGGCCGAAGATCACTCCGGGCACCGCGACGTCGCCGATCGCACCCTTCTCGCCGCCACGGGCGCGCCAGCGGCGGTCACTCAACCAGACGGCGAATCCGATCGCGACGATGAAGCACAGCGCGTAGGCCCTGATGGGGATGAACCCGAGATACCAGACCCCTTGGGAAGGGCTGGGAATCGAGGCAAGGGGCATGCCGGTGAGGCTAGTCAACGCGAAGCCGCCCGGCCGTCTTCGTGACCTGATCGCAAAGGTGCCTTTGTACGTCCTGCCGTTCGCGAGAACTGTCGTACGTGCCTGCTTTGATGCTCGCACCGGACGCCGAGTATGAGATGAGGACCTGCGTGGCCGACTGCCTGGCGAGTCTCGTACACCAGGTCAACGACCTCTACGGGAACATCGACATCGTGGACGAGGACAGCGGCGACCCCCTGGCCGCCGGCCCGATCAGATCGGTGCCTTCGGAGGCAGGCGCGGTCCGGCGGAAGGCCGCCGTCGTCGGCGCGTCCGCTTCCGCGGGGCCGGGTCCTGCGTCTCCGGGCGTTCGACCCGGGTGGGGTTGCCGCGGACGAGTTCGTCGTGGATGCGCCAGCGGGCCGTGGTTGCGGCGCGCCCCGCCGCCTCGTCGCCACGCTCGACGGCCTGTCGCAGCAGCCGTACGGCGATGCGGCGGTTGAGGCTGAACAGCCGCTCGGTGTCGACCACGACGACGATCCCGGTGGGCCGGTGAGTGGCCCGTACGGCGGTGCTGGCCTTGTTGCGATGCTGGCCGCCGGGGCCGCCGGTGCGGCAGGCGACAACGTCCACGTCCGTTTCGTGGAAGGCGGTGCGTGGGGTGTCGACCTGGCAGGGTTGGGCGATGACGTACCAGTTCTTCCGGCCGGTGCCGGCCCGGTATGGGCTGGGGGCCTGCCAGCACAGCGTTCCGGTCCAGGAGGCGGCGAACGCCTCGGCGCCGTCTCCTGAGATCTCGATGAGGACCGACCGGTAGGTGCCGGCCCGGTCACCGGGGACGGTGTGGGCCCGATGGGTCTCCAGCTTCTGCCGGGCGGCGTCGGCTTCCAGGCGTCGCACCAGTTGGGCCAGCGCCCAGGCACACTCCTGCGGGCCGCGCCCAGCCGACAGGAGCAAGTGAACGCTCACGGCCGGCCTCCTCGCTTGCGGCGCTGTTCCCGGCGGTCGCTTCGGGGCGTGGACCCGAGATCGGGCGTCTTGTAGGTGACCAGCGGGATCGTGGTGGCCACGGGTGTGGCGAGGTCATGCTCGACAAGGTCGGCGATGACCTGCTCGATGCGCTTGTAGGCCGTCGGCGCCTCCTCGAAGAGGAGCTGGCGGTCGCCGCACACCACCAGCGATCCCATCGGCGTGCGGCGCAGTTCCTCGACCGTGTGCTTGGCCCGGCCCCGGCGCAGGGCGTCCGCACGGGACATCTTGCGGCCCGCGCCGTGTGCCACCGAATAGTTGGCGTGCGGCCCGGCGTGGGCGGCCACGAGGTAGGAAGGGGTGCCTCGCGTGCCGGCGATGAGCACGTCGCGGCCGTCGCCCGGTGCCGCTCCCTTGCGGTGCAGGTAGATCCCGTCGCGGATCTCGACCAGGTTGTGGCACTGGTCGACGATCGGCTCGGTGGGTTCGAACCCCAGGGCAACGGCGACCCGGGCGGCCAGCAGCCGCCGGTTGAGCGATCCCCAGCGTACGGCGGCGTCATGCATCGCCAGGTAGGCGCCGGGATCAGGGGCGGGGCCCGCGCCGTGGAGCTCGGTGTGCGCCCGCAGGATCTGCTCGCCCAGGCCGCGCGAGCCGCTGTGGACGATGAGGACCAGGTCGCCGGCGGCGAGTCCGAGCCGGCTCGCGTGGTCCGGTTCGACGACGGTCCCGATGCGCGCCAGCTCGACGAAGTGGTTGCCCCGGCCGACCGTCCCGAGGCCCTCGAGGTGACCGGCGGGAATATCGCCCTTCACCACGGCCCAGGCCGGGTCGTCGGCATCCCGTTCAGGGTCCAGCGCGCGGTCGAGATCGGGAAACCGGGCGGCGAGCTTCTCGGGTACGGCGCGCTTGAGCGTGACAGGGAACACGGCGATGCCGCAACCGATGTCGGAGCCGACCAGGAAGGGATACAAGACGGTCGAAGCCATGGCGGCGCCGATGGGGGCGCCCTTGCCGGGGTGCAGGTCCGGCATGGCGGCGACGTGCTTCATGCCGTCGAGGCCGGCCACCTGGTCGCACTGCGCCAGGGCCTCGGATTCGATCCAGCTGGTGGGGGAGGCGAACACGGTGACGGTGGCCGACCCCGTGGCCGTAATGGCCGGAGGCCGGGAGTGTTGGTGAGACAAAGACGCTCTCTTCGCTGAAACAAGGCATGGACAGGCGGCATCACGGCGCGAGCCGGCGCCGTGCCATCGTGAAGTCGCGGGGAACGCTGTCCGTCAGAGCCTCATGGGCACCAGATTCTCCGAGCCCCGCCATGCCAGGCAAATGATTTTCGGCCGTATGGCTACTACCGGCACGCCCGCAGGAGCACCCGGCAGGATTCGCATCCGGCTTTGGAAGGACGGGAGACGAACCGGACTTCGCCTTGCCGGGAAAAGGATCAGCCCTACGCGCGGTCGACGAGGCCATTGAACGCGACCTGTACGACGCTCGACCACGGAGTGCGCCCCGGAGCGGCGAGAGCCGGCCGACGTGCTGACAGCCCGAACTATTACACCTCGTCGAACGCTTTACGGATCTTGGCTGCGCCGTACGCTCCGCGGGGGTTGCAGATCGGGCAGGCACAGGGTGGCCTGCCGTGTGCGTTGGGCATGTAGCGCCACCCGGTCACCTGGTTCACGCCCCTGATGCGGTGGATCTCGCCGGCCTGGATCGGGCGCGGGACCAGGAGTTCGTATCCGCGGGCATCCTGTTGCTCGGCGATCAGGGCGGCGGCTGCGGCGCTGGCGAGTTCGACCGGCGGAGTGTTGTAGTGGCCCACCAGCACCGGCTCGGCGTCGGGGATGCGGAAGTGGACGGCGACGAGGGTGCGCTGACCGCTACGCCGCAGCTCACGGCCCCACTGATAGGTGATCTGGTAGGAGGGCAGCACCGGCGGGCAGTAGACGCCCGTCGTATCGGTCCGCCCCGCGCTGACGGCGCGGATGCCCGCGCGCCGGATCGAGCGGATGTTCTTGGCCGGGGTGAGGTGCACGAGCAAGGTCATGGCTTTTAGGAGCGCAGGTCGGCATTCGCCGTCGTGTCGGTCCAGGCGATCTCGAAGAACCTGACGCGTTCGTCTTGTCCGGTCGGCCGCATGCCGGCTGCCATCATGACGTGATGGGATGCGATATTGCCGTGGTCGGCGTCGCCTTTCACGCAGGTGATGCCGCGTGCCCGCGCGAACAGCAGCAGTTCGCGGAGGGCTTCGGAGGCGTACCCCTTGCCTCGCGCCGACGGGATGAGGCCGTAGCCGATCGTGACACTGCCGTTCTCGTCCGCGGGTCCGTGGAAGCCCACGCCGCCGATCGCCTGACCGTCCTCGCGGCGACGAATCTCATAGTTGCCGAACGGCTGGGGATCACCGATGACCGAACAGGTGCCCAGGAAGCGCATGGCGGCGTACATGTCCCCCTCGGTGGGGTATCCGGGCCCCCATCGGTCACCGCTGTCCGGCTCACCCGCCAGCACCCGCTCAGCGTCGCCGACGGTCATCGGATGAAGCTCGAGCCGCGCTGTCACAAGGTCGTCCATAGCAGGGAGGACTATCACGCGGGGCGACCAGATCGCACATGCATTATCCGACGGGCAGCGTCCCGCCTCCTGCGGCACCCGCTTCAGGAGAGTGGTGGTTGGTCAGCCGTCGCTTGCGGGGCGGCGTGCGTCACCCGTTCCCGGCATGGCACGTGTTCTGCGCACGGTGGCAGAGGACGGGGAGTGCGCTCCATTCATCCAGCACGACGCGATCGCCCAGCGGCTCGTCCAGCCTGACGACGCCCCGGCCGGACTTGCCGAGGCCTGCGCAGAAGCCGTAGCCCTGGTAGGGCATCTCGAGTCCCAAGACCACGACATCGGGCCTCTCGCTGACTCGTAGGGTGACGTCGAACGGTTCGTCACCGGCGCAGACGCCGTATTCGTACTTCACCATCAGTGTGCGTTCGTCGAGCACCTCGACGTCTGTGATCCCCTCACCTGACAGACGTTCCTCGACCGCGCCTTCGATGGTGCCGATCGCCTTCTGATCGACCGCCACGTAGTCGATGGGGCCGGGGAGGTTCGAGAAGCGCAGCCGCCAGGCCGGTACGGTCGCCATGCCGCGTGAGGTCTTGAGCCGCATGGTCGTGAAGGTGGCGCCGGTCAGCTTGTACTGCTTGTCGTCGGGGAAGGTCATGTTCTCGGGCCAGGGGGACAGCGCCATCAGCGCCTCGCGCGGTGCGATCACGGGGACCCGCATCGTGGACCCGTCGTCCCAACGGACCCGTGCCTCGGCAGGTGGAGCGGGGAGCGGGCCGGCGACGACCCAACCATGCCACTCATAATCGATGTGCTCACTCACCTCCTGGGACATCTTCGTCAGGTCCTCGAGCGGAACGAATCCCTCCTGCCAGATCTTCGCGGCGCCGCTGGTCCGCCAGGTCGAGACGACTTGTACGGCGTTCTCCTCGAACGTCGGTCCCAACAGACCAGAGCTGTCGCTGAGGAGTAGCACCGCTGCCAGAAGTGTCGCGGCTGATCGCACCATGTGATGATCATGACAGAGTGCCGTTTGCGACACCGGCGCTTTCTCGGGTCCAGGGGTCCGTCCAGTCAA
>NZ_VIRM01000104.1 GCF_006874475.1 Microbispora hainanensis | reverse complement strand
CGGCCCTGCTCACCACAATCCTCTGACGATGTTCGGCCAGGCCAACGTCGCCATCTACGGCGTCGCGATAGAGGTGGAGACAGGGCGGTCCAGCGCGGCGATCGACCGGGCCAAGGCCATCACCGTCTCCGCCATCCCCTCGACGAATCGGCGGGCCCAGCACCTGCTGGACCTGGCGCGAGGGCACATGCGGCAGCGGGATTTCGACGCAGCCCTCACCTGCCTCCGGATGTCGGAGACACAGTCGACGGAGACCGTCGTCTTCAATCCGCTCGCACGGCAGACCATCGGCGAGATGATCGAGGCGAGGCGCCGTCCACCGGCTCTGTTGCTGGACCTCGCGACAAGAGCCCGCGTCATCGCCTGAATGCCACCCCCAACCGCTGGTTGGGTTTGCCCCTGTGAGCCGGCCGTACGGTCGCGCCATGAGTATGCAGCTTGCCGATCCGGCGGTGGTCCGCGACGCGCTCCAGTCGCTCGCTATCGCGCTCGAAGTCCGGGGCTTCGCCGCGCGGCTCCGCGGTGGTGAGGGGTCTTCGCTCCACCTGTTCGTGATGAACCCTGAGGCTCCCGTCCTCACGGAACACATCATGATCGCGCCGGATGTGGAGGAGGAGTGGAGCTTCTGGTTCCCCTGGCCCGAACGGATCGCCCTCGTCGCGAACGTCACTGAGGCAGCCGACCGCATTGAGCGTGTGCTGGCCGAGGTCGACCGTTAGCCGGAGCGCACCCGTATGGTCTCGCACGGTGCACCTCGCGGCGCTCCCAAGGACGCGCAGCTTCCCGCGCCGTTCCACGGCGTCCACGTCGCGCCACCGCAGACAGGCTGCGAGAGGCTCGTGTGGAGGAAACCGACGGCGCGGTGCACGCACCTGCGGGTACGACGGCACACCTGTGAGTGCCAGCCGGTGGTGTACGAGCTGTGCGTCTCCGGCGGCCTGGTGTTCGTCCGCCGTACCGTCCGCAAGCCGGCCGGTCTGTCCGTACGCGAGACGGAGTGGCTCCTGACGGCCAGAGCCATGGAGCTCTGGCAGCGCCTGCTCACCGGGCAGGCCCGATAGCTCCCCCTTCGCCAGTAATCCCACGTCAGAAGGAGAGTGCCTCAATGACCCTGAGCGCCCAGCTCGACGCGTTCGCCGTCGAATTGCCGGTCGCCTTCGACCCGCGCTGGAACCGCATCCCCGGGATCACCGTGGACGGAGCCACCATCACGGTTGACCCCGAGAAGTACTTCTTCCGGTTCGAGAACTCCACTTGGCTCCTGTGCGATTGGAACCTCGTCGCCAGCCAGCTTCTCGGCACCGAGGAGTCCGCGGAGACCGCCGTCGAACAGCTCGCTCTGGAGTTCGTGCAGGAGCACGGCTTCTCCACCTCCGACGCCGGCCGGGTGCTGGCCACGGCCTGGGAGGTCTACAGCTACCTCTTCCGGGAGGAGCACCTGCCCACCCTCGGCCTGCCTCAGATCACCGCCGACCACCTGCGGATGCTCCGCGAGGCTGCCACCTTCATGGCGCTCAACAAGGTCGAGCTGGACGGCCACATCTCCAACGTCGGCCCATGCTGGTTCTTCCCCGCCGCCACCTCCGTCGTCTACGAGCTGGACGAGGAGGAGGGCGGCATGCTCGACGAGGTCTACCACGGCACAGGGTTTCGACAAGCACTGTTCAACGAGTACCGCCGCATCGAGTCGATCAAGGCGCACGCCGCGCTCGGCGGACGGCTGGTCCACGGCTGCCAGTCCGTGCCCAACCAGTCCGGCGGCGCCTGCGTGCCGTACGGCGCCTCGATGCAGACCTTCCGCACCGAACTGACGAGCTTCCGCGAGGAGTGGCTCGCCAAGGTCTACGCCTGCCGCACCGCCAGCTGACCCGTCCCGTACGGCCCGCGCTTCGATGAGCGCGGGCCGTGCGCCCCAGATGCCGAAGGAGTAACCGTCGTGGACGAGTTGACCGTCACCCGGCTGTGCGCCGAGCTGTGCGCCAAGGCGAGGGTCCCGGGTGAGCCGAAACGCGAGCCGATGCGCGCCTGGTCGCTGTCGGCGGTGGAACGCCTGCACTTTCCCGACGGCTCCACGGCCATTTTCAAATTCGCCGCCGAGCCCTTCACGGGCGAGGACCGGGCGCTCAAGCTGGCCGCTGTCCATGGCGTGCCCGTCCCCGAGCTGTACGCCTGCGCTGTCAGCGGCGGCGTCCTCGGGATGCTGATGGAGGACCTTGGCGAACCGGTCCGGGAGGCAGCGGACGACGACGGGGTCAAGGCGGCGGTCGTACTCCACCGGGTTCGCCCCTCGGCGATCCTGCCGACGACCCTCGACGCCGACGAACTGAGGGCCCTTCCCTTGCGCGCGCTTGCCCATCTGGACTTCCTGCGGCAGGTCCGCCGCTGGAGATCCACTCTCGACATCGCGGAGATGCTCTCCGCCCTGGACAAGGTGGCTCCCGCACGTGCCCAGGGGGCGGAGCTGGCGCCGTTCGGGCTGTGCCACTCGGAGTTCCATCCCAGCTCGCTGCACGTCGGGCGGACGGGATGGCGGCTGCTCGATTTCGCCCGGGCTTTCAACGGCCCCGGCCTGCTCGACCTGGCCTCCTGGCCCGGAACCCAACATCCCGCCAACGTGAAACGGGTCCGTCGGCTGGTCGAAGCCTACGTTGCCGCTGGCGGACCGCAGGAGGCATTGGCGCCACGGGGTGGTCTGTCCGCGGAGGAATGGGCCCTCGGCTGGCACCGGGTCTGGATCGTGGAGTGGTTCATGGACCAGACCGTGCACTGGATCAACGACCCGAGCAGCGATCCGGTCTACATCAAGGCCGTACGACGTCACCTCCGCGAAGCCGTACGGCTGCTCGCGCCATGAACCGCCAGGCATGGCAGGAGCACGCCCGGCAACGTCAGGCCGTCGAGCCGGCAGCGCCGACGGCGGCTCCGTCTCGCATGTACTGGACGCCGGAGCCTGATGGCGGGCCAGGAGCCGAGATCCTGGGACACCTCGTGTGTGCGCGCGTTCTCGAGTTGGGATGTGGCGCGGGCCATCACCTCGCCCACCTTGTAGGAGTCCATGGCGCCACCGGAGTCGGCGTTGACATCTCCGAGAGGCAGATCGAACGGGCGCGCACGCGCTATGGGCTCCTGCGGGGGATCACCTTCGTCGCCGCCGACGCGGTTGCGTTCCTGGCAACGTCGTGCCATCCGTACGACGTCTGCTACTCCGTCTTCGGCGCCGTGGGACTCACCTCGCCGAATGTGCTCGTGCCGTTGATCGCGCGGGTGCTGCGGCCCGGCGGAGTGCTGGCCTTCGCTGTTCCGCATCCCCGACGCAGTGACCGGGGCAGCACGTTGCTGTTGCCGTCGGGCGGCCGGGTGCCGATCCGTCGCTGGGAGCCGAGCGTGCTCGGCTGGGTCGCGCTGCTGTCGGCAGCCAGTTTCCGAGTCGACGACCTCCAGCACCTGGGTGAGTCGCCGGCAGGCCCGAACACCTTGCTCGTTGTCGCCCGTAAATCATGACGGTTCGAGGAGGCTGTCGTGCCCGAGGTCTATCTGCTCATCGACGTCGACGGCGTGCTGATCCCGTTCCCCGACAGCGAGGGGAACGGACCGGCTACTCACGTGAGGCACAGCGTCGTACCCACCGGCTATGACGCGAGCTCACCCGTCCCCATATGGCTGAATCCCACGCACGGGCCCATGCTGGCTGAGTTGATCAGCGAGCTGCCTCTGACACCGGTCTGGTGCACCAGTTGGCGTGGCGACGCCAGCCCCTTGATCGGCGCCAAGCTGGGCCTGGAGCCGTTCCCGCATGTCGAGCTGGCGCGTCAGGACATCACGACGAGCCACCCCAACGGCTACCTCTGGAAACGAGACGACGTCTCAGCCTGGCTCGACGCCGCTCAGGCCGTCTGGATCGACGACGACTTCACCCCCGCCGACCACGCCTGGGCCGCAGCGCGGACTGCAGTGGGTATCCCCACCTTGCTCGTCCAGCCGGATCCCAGGGTCGGGCTGCTGCCGGCGCATCTGGAGACGATCCGTTCGTGGATGGCCGAGCTCGTCAGCAAGCCCTCCCGGCCCTTCACGTCCCTGGGCGATTGATACGACCGTCGCCTGAGCAGCCCGTCAGCAGATGGGCTTGCGATATCGGGATAGGCGCAGTTCGTATCCCGTCTCCGCGCCGGCGGCGGTGAGTGCCGTGCCGTCGCTGGTCATGGCGTTCCAGATCCAGGGCAGCACGTAGCGCATGGGGGAGGGGCCGGGTGAGGCGCAGATGGCCTGCCGTAGGGAAAGGCGCAGCTCCTGCAGCTTCTGCAGGTCCGTCGCCGCGTGACTGAGGGCCCGTTGCCGCCCGTCCCGGGCGGTGGCACGGGCCAGCGCCATCGCCTCTTCGAAGGGGTCGGCCGTCGGCTGCGTGCCGGCGACGGGAGCCTCGATCTCGGCGCCCGGCATGTGCTAGTTCACGGCTCCCGAGCCCTGCCGCGAGGACGACCCGCTCACACTCGACATGACCCAAGGAGGTGTCGACACCAGTGACGACACTACGGGTATGGGTGACCATGTTGACTTCCACGTGCACGCGGAGGACGACCCCTCGTTCGGATGCGAGCTTGGCGAAGGCAAGGGCGACGTAGCCAGGATTGACGTGGCCGGCTTCTGGCTGGTGGAGACCTCCCAGCAGATTGGACCGGGTCGCGAGAGGGAAGCGTTGGACAACCTCGTCGGGATCGATCAGTTGGGCCGGCCGGCCCATTTGGCGCGCGACGGCGGCCGTGTATCGCAGTTCGTCCATACGACCGCTGGTGCGCGCCAGCGAGATCGAGCCGCACTGGTTGAAAGAGATATCGGTCCCGGACTCCGCCTCCTAGCCTACGAGCAGGCCGAGAAGATTGAGGTGGTGCATGCCACGGCCCGCACGCCCGGCACCTCACCGGAAGACTATGCGTGGCAGGCCGAGGGCCCGCTGGGGTCGATCTATACGATCACCTTGGTCAGGGGAGTCGAGGAGCACGAAGCGCTCCGGCGGCTGGGCGCCGCCCCGGAACATGATCGGCCTGGCCGAGTACCCCGACTCCAGCCGCACCGAGCTCGTCATGGCCGGCCATCGTCATCGAGTACTGCGGCTGGCACGGCGTGCAACGCGAGGTCATCGGTGAGCTGTCCCGTGATGGCGGTGAGGCCGTCGCGGTGATGCGACACGATTACGCCGCCAGGCACGACTTCGCCTACGCCCTCGACGGTGAGCTTGTCACCGGTTTCGATCCAGCCGGCCCGGAACCCGGTGGGGCACCGCACCCGACCGGCTCAATGGGTATCTTCGCGAGCTCGGCATCGACCCGGCCGCCGACGACTGGATCGACAACGCCATCCCGGACGTCCTCGCGCTCGCCGGCCGAATCTCCGGCGTCATGGTCACACCCGAGCACGCCGAGCGGGACTCCTCCACCCACACGAACTCGGTAATCGAACCGGTGGCTCCTTGCACGCGTGGAGCATGCCGCCGTAGGTCTCCCGGCCGATCGGTGCGGCGACGTTGTAGACCCCTGTGGCTTGCCGTTCGATCAGGTCGAGGATAAGGCGGGCGACGTCGCGGACGTCGACCGGCTGGATGGTCCGGTCAGGCGGAGCCGGGGCGAGCACTTGGCCGCCGCGGCTGATCCGGCGTAACCACCACGGCAGCCGGCCCACGTACTCGCCCGGGCCGAGGATGACGTGCGGCCGTATGAACAGCGTGTTGTTGGCGAACTCTCGCCGGATCGCCAGCTCACAGCCCACTTTCAGCGGGCCGTACGCGTCGGGGTCCCATCTGCGGGTGCCGGAGTCGAGATCGGGGTCGCCGTCCCACAGGGGGAGGATTCGTCGACCGGCTTATGTGGCCACTCGCGGTAGGCCGAGATCGTGGATATGAACACGTAGTGGTCGACGCTGCCAGCCAGCGCCCGTGCCGCGTTGCGCACCAGGGCAGGTACGGCTCCGGCGACGTCGAGCACGACATTCACGGCCCGTGCGCGGGAAGCTGTGCCAAGTCCTCAGGACGTTCCCAGTCGCCACGTACGAAGGCGCACCCCAGGTGGAGGATTGGCACTGCGTCCACGATTGAAAAGCGTGACCCCCCAGCCTCGCTGTACGGCCTCCGCCGCCACGGCACGGCCCACGACCCACGAGCCGCCCAGGATCAGTATCCGTACGGCTCCATCATCGATCAGAACAGTAGCCGCTACGGCAGGCGCAAAATGTGACGCGGATCACTTCTGGCCACACCCGCGCTGGAGAGTGGACGGTGTTTGAGATTGGCAATGAGTGTGCTGGAGGCTTCGCCGAGTGGCGGTGGGTGAGCGGACCCGGAAGCCGGTAGGACACGCCGGATTGACCTTGTCAGGACGCCCAAAGCATGAACTGCTCGACATAATCATGCTCCCGGAAACTGGCGGCCATTACCGAGAGGGTGATCAATGGCCGGGTTATGTCCGGGATGAGTCGCCTCCGGCCGTTCTTCTTGGCGAGGTCATCGCGTCCGGTGCTGACATCGTCGGCACCAAGGAGGGTCTGCGGGCGGGCCCTGATGCCTAGTTCGGATAGCAGTGTGGCGATGACCCCTGTCTGCTCCCACCGCTGGAAGTGCCAGTAGACCGTT
>NZ_VIRM01000103.1 GCF_006874475.1 Microbispora hainanensis | reverse complement strand
ACGGCTTCATTACGCGAGAAACTTGCTCTGCCGCGTCCCGAAGACGGCGCAGCCGTGGGTGCACACGATGCTGCGCACCATCTTCGAACAGCCCGACACCGAGTCCGTGCACGCCCAGCACCGGCACGTGGTCGAGGTGCTGGAGGCCAAGTACCCCAAGGCCGCCGACCGGCTGGACGAGGCCCGTGATGACATCCTGGCCTTCACCGCCTTCCCCACGGCCGTCTGGCGGCAGATCTGGTCCAACAACCCCCAAGAGCGGCTGAACAAGGAGATCCGCCGCCGCACCGACGTGGTCGGCATCTTCCCCGACCGGGAGGCCATCGTCCGCCTGGTCGGCGCGGTCCTGGCCGAGCAGAACGACGAGTGGACCGAGCAGCGCCGCTACATGGGCCTGGAGATCCTGGCCGAGTGCCGTAAGCACACCCACTCTCAAAATGAGACAAATGATGCTAAAGTGAATATCGAGGCGATTACGGCTTAGAAGTTCGCCGGATTACGAGTGGTCTTCTCATACACCACCTCTCCGGGCGTGGCCGCGATCGGGGACGTGCGGGCTCACGCAACTCATCACCGGGACGTCGCCTGTGCTGCGGCTGCGATCGGGTCGACCTTGAGCAGCGCCCAGACGGTACGGCCAGCCTGGCTGCCGTACACACCCCAGTTGTCGGCCAGCGAGGCGACCAGGAATAGGCCGCGGCCACCCTCGTCCTCGCTGGGCCGGACGAGCCGAGGAACTTCGGGGCCGCCTTCGTCGGTGACGCCGAGCCATACCTGATCGGGTTCGGCCTGGATGCTGACGATGAACCGGCCGCCGAACCGGGCCGAGGCGGTGTGCCGGACGGCGTTGGTCGCCAGTTCGCTCACGATGAGTTCGGCCGACTCGACCACAGGCCAGGCGCCGAGGGAGGCGGTGATGAAGCGGCGGGCTTCGGTGACCGAGGCGGGACGGCCGAGGAAGCGGCGGGATAGGCGCCATGGGGGCATGGGACACGCTCCGTCGTATAGGGGGCTAGACATGCCTTCGACTGGAGCGTATGACCAACGCTAGAAGGTTCTCAAGGAATACGACGCATAAATGCGTCAGTCGTCGAAATGCTTCGCCAGCTCCCGGAAGTCCGCCCCGATCTCACCCAGCAGCACCCGCAACTCGTCCCCGTACACCGCCGAGCTCGCGAACGCCTCGAACGCCTCTTCATGAGCGCCGACCTCGGCCGCCTCAGTCAGCGTGAGGTCACCGGTCAGGCTCTCCACCACGCTCATAGTTCCGTCGAAGATGGAGAACCCGTGCAGCGGGAAGGCCGGCGTTTCCACCTTCCACGGCACGACGCCGAGCCGGACATGCGGCAACGTCGACACCTGGACCAGCCGGTCGAGCTGGGCCAACATCAACGACGGCGACCCCGGCCACGTACGCACCGCACCCTCGGTCAACACGAACGCGAACCTCCGGCCCTCCTCAAACAGCACCGCCTGAGCATCAACTCGGACGGCCGCCGCCTTGGCCGCATCATCCTCATCCACATCACGGCCGACCGCCACTGCCAGCCGCGCATACTCTGCTGTCTGCAACAGCGCAGGAATCATTGCCGACGAGAAGACCGCCATCCACCTCGACGAGCGCACCCGCGCAGCATTCGCCGCCTCCCGGCCAGCCAACCCACTCTTCAGCTGGGATACCTCCTCACGCAGCCGTAAGAGCAGCGTGTCCAACTCCCGCCGCGCGTCCTGGCCGAGGTCGAGGGCTACAGCCACCCGCTCAACTGTCTCCGGCGTCGGCAGCAGCCGCCCCGTCTCCATCCGCGAAATCGTCGGCTGCGCCACCCCGGCCCGCTGCGCCAAGTCCTTACCAGTCAGCCCCGCATCCTTGCGCAGCCGCCGCAGTAACTCTCCTAAGGCGCGTAGCCGATCCCGACGATTATCCACCCGGACGTTCTATCATGACACGCTTCAGCCATATCTCACAGCCGCACTACTGGATGCTCTGACAGCGCACGCTGCGGCAACTCGGGATCACAGCCCGTAGGTAAGTCCGGTCAGACGGGTCGTATCAGTTTAGTTCTTGGCGGCACAGAGACTAAAGAGTGGGGTAGACCCTTCAGCATGGCGCGGAGATCAAGTTCCTCCTCGCTTGTAGCGAAAATTATCTGCGCCCCAGAGGCTCCATCGGTAGCTGCCCTATTAAGCAGTGCCGCGAAGCTCAGTCGGTTCGTCTCTTGCTGACGGGGCTCATCGAACACCAGTAGGCGCGCATGATTGGTGTTGTACCGCATGCTAGCTTCAAGGAAAGCTAAGAGATACGCCCAGATGACCCGAATCATGTCGCTTGCGGACAAGTCGAAACCCAGGTCAAAGCCTTCATGTGTAGGACGATACGTTTCCCGGGACACCTCAATTGACTGAGGAGGTAGGGAATGGAAATGATATCTTCTTAGCTGATCCACGAGAGAGGTCTCTAGGAAGTCGACCTTCTCGGTATCCGACGATGAGCGCGGCCTGTTAGCAAGTGCTCGAAGAGATTCCCGGTTGGCCGCCCAGGCCGCCGCTCTAGATCGCAGTTCTGCTGTTGTATCGGCGATATCGTCGCGTATCTTGGTTAAGGTCTCGATGCGCTCGGAAAGTCGAAGTTTCTCCGTAATGGCCGCGACGGAAGGCTGTGAATTAGCGGATGTAAGGGAATCTTTCAGGGCCCGGATACGCCTTCTGATCTCCGAACTCTGCGAGCGCAATCTGCCGAGTTTGGCCTCTTGTACGTTGATCAGTCGATACAAATCGTCCCTGATAGCTCGAAAAGTTCGAAGTTCTTGCTCGATAAACCTTATGTTCTCCTCAGGTGACATCGGGTGATGGGTGACCTCGAAGCCATCCGGCAAACTCTGCTGGCACGTAGGGCAAACTGAATCTCCAGCTATCACCGCAGCGTGTCTCGATCCCAACCGCCGAAGCAGAGCGGCATCTCTATGGCGCTGAAGATCTTCCTCCAAAGAGGACACCCTAAGTTCAATACTGTCTCTTCGTCCTGTCGCGTCCCCTAATTCCTGAAGGGCGTCCGCGGTAAGCGCAGTAAGCGCAGTTAATTCTTCCTGGCTCTGAGCGAGTTGTATTTCGAGCTCAGGCGCGTCCTCTCCAACGCTAGGTACTTCATCTTCTAGGGACTCGTAGGCGGACGACAAGGCATCAATCTCCTGCTCAAGGCTCAGCCAAGCGCCGGAGTTGTGGACTACAGCTTCCGCAGCCACCTCTGAGATATTCGCGGACGGCCTCGTAGGAAGCCCACGAATGACTACTGAAGAAGCCTTTGCGAGAGCCGTTAAGTCGCTAACAACTTGCTTCCATTCGCTCTCCATGATGCCGGCAGCGGATTCCAATCTTTGGCGCTGCAGAACCGCTTGGTACTCCTCCAGAGCCAGGATGAACTCTGCTGCACGTCGGCTTACGTCACGAATCATGAAGTACGTTGGTATTCTCGCCTGCACACCTGACCAACCGTGCTTCTGCTCCACGAAAAAGAATGGAAACAAACATTCTAGATAGAGCGGCACTTCGCTGCCGTCCATCCTCGCGACCTGAGGGAGATTCCAACCGATGAACCGTGCTAATTCGTAGTGAAACCCGCTCTCCCTCTGAGCAGCGCCGGGGCGGCGAACGAAGAAGTCGCGTCCTGTAGAGAAGGCCATGCGTTCAGTGAGTACTGGCCCGCCAAATGTTTCGATGAGAGCGGAATCTCTGTCGGCGCTTTTTACGGCGCGTCTCACCGTCATGATCTCGGCATTGCCGTTCTCAATCTCTAAAGCGACCCAAGACTCTCGTACGCGATACTCTTGTCCCTCTACCTCGATAGTGTCCGTCATTGCATGAGGCAAAGGTATGTCACGCTTTGCGCTGAGCATTCCTTCAAGCCCAAGTGCATATATGATCGCTTGCAAGCACGTAGACTTGCCGCTTGAGTTATCTGCGCGCAGGACATTGAGGCCATCTCTGAAAGAGATTTCGGTACCGCATACGGGC
Source organism: Microbispora hainanensis (assembly GCF_006874475.1). Lineage (GTDB taxonomy): Bacteria > Actinomycetota > Actinomycetes > Streptosporangiales > Streptosporangiaceae > Microbispora > Microbispora hainanensis. The sequence goes on along the minus strand of NZ_VIRM01000103.1, from coordinate 2,767 downwards.
CCATCGGTGAATACCTGGATCCGCAGGTGGCGGAGTCTAAGCATACGTCACCAGTCCATGATTTCGCGTACAGCCTTCTGGGATATTTTGTTGGGAAGCCTGCTTAAGAAGGCCTTTTCTTGTTGCATCACCTCGGAGTTCGCCCAGATGCTACGGGCTAAGGCCACACCGGAGTCACTGAGCGATATTGTCTGGTTTTCATTCCGTTCGACAAGCCCGGCAGACACTGCAATCGCTATCGTGCGGGTTAGCGATGGATCATAGCGAACCGCGAAATCGTCGGGAGATTTTCGTCGCTCAAACCATCGCACAAGAATTTCCTGAGATCCTTTAGATCTTAGCGCCCAGGATAGTAAGTAGATCTGTTCCATATTAGCCGTGTTTCCGCGGCACCGCGCTAGAATAAGCACCAGTGCGGACAGGCGCCATCCGTGGCGCAGGTCACCGGGGATCGGGTCAGGCCTACGCGCAAAAGCGACTGGTGATTCTAGGCTTCCGAAAATGTCCGCGAGATCGTCCGGGCTAAGCATAACTGTGCCTCTAGGAGGTAGGCGAAGGGAAGCTAAGTGGACACCGCATAAGCCAGTCCGCAATGGAGGCCCAAGCAATTACAGTCCTCAATCTTCCGTCGAGCGCTGGCACATCCCTTCCCAGTTCCGCATCGATCTCTTTTGCAATCTGGGCTAGGTTGCCGAATTCAACCGAATCGCTAGGATACTCCAATACTAGAAGCTGTTCTTTGTGGTTCCTGTAGCGACTGGTGAACTCCCAGTTCTCCGGATACTTACTACGCATGCGTTCGAGCGCGTTCTCTCCGTTAACGTACTGTCCAATCAGACCTTCAATAACTTTCAGGCGGCGCGGTTCGTCCGCTACAAGGTCCCTGAGCTTAGTATCAGCGGTTGCGACCAACTCTTCGTTCGCTTCAATCCAGGCTCGGACCTGTTCTGGCGACGAGATCTCTACATCGATAAGTGCCCTGGGTTGCTGTAAGACCTGTTCGCGAGTATCAGCATATGCATCTTCATCCAAGACGACTATGTGGAAGTCGGGATCTAAATGTGGGAGATGCTTGTCGCGATATTCCTGCGTTTTGTCTGAAGCGTGTTGAATAAGCTCATAAGAGTCAAAAAATGGTACAAAAAAGACGTAAGTCTTAATTCTTACATGACCCAAAAGGCGGAGAAACTTTTCTTGCCGATCTTCGAGCTTTGCGAGGTCGCGCGTCAACTTGTCGCGCTGCTTTTCGTAGCGGTCCTTGACAGGCACGGGCTCCTGTACTGCGTAGCATTGGAAGGCGCATCCATCATAGGTGAAGGCTTCAATGCCTAGGTCACCTCTGTGTCGCGCAGGGACGACCTGAACCTGGTGTGCGCCATATCGTCGCCGAATAAGTAGAATGCACCAATTCTCCCAGTCTTCGCCGAGCCAACTTGTCGCACTCGCCACTTCGGTTTTACTCCTCCGAAAGGTCGCTTGAATCTAGGTTCTGCTAGTACTGTCCGCTACGAGATCACCATACGTGGGTTGTGTAAAATTTCAACGGTATAAGTTGCCAAACCGCCGCGTTCCGGTGCTCCACAGCGGCGACGATGAAGTCGTATGGGCATGCTGATCGACGGCTGCCTTGGCTCCTCTGCTCACAGATGAGCAGCTCAGCTGCCGAATTGTGCTTTTAAGGATCAAGGGCGGCGCTGCGCGCCGCCTCGCGGCCCTGCGCCCGCTCGGCGGCCGGGCATGCGGCCTGGGGGCCGGTCCCGGCCGCCGGCAGCTCGGGCCGGTCGCGGGCCACCCGCACCGCTGTTTCCACCAAACCCGTCCCAGATGCGGTGCCTCTCGCCGAAGTCCGGCTGATGACACCCTGAGATCGCACCTACGATCTTGCGTATGCCGGAGCACTCATGGTTCGAAATCGATGAACCGGACGAGCTGACCGAGACCGAACGGGCCTTTGTGACGGCCTTGCGCGAGCAGACTGCGGATTTCGCTTCCGATGACACCGGCGGCGAGGTCGCGTGGTGCGAGGACCGACTTGTTGCCTACCTCACTGTGATCGATCCAGAGGCACCCCTCAGCCTGATCGACTTCGGCGTGCACTTCAGCGGTGACCGGGTAGAGGGCGATCGGCTACACAACCAACTGCTGACGCTGCCTGACCAGCCGTCGAGATGGGCACTAGATGAGACGGGAACGGTTCAGGAACTCGCACGCCGATCCAGACGCTGGTTCCACTCCATGCTGCGTAGGCCCGTGGTGTTGTACGTCTGGCTGCATGACGGCTACGCCTACGCGGCCAGATATGCCCTGGCGGACACAGACGAGACCATCAGTCAGTGTTACAACGATCGGCTTGCCCCGCCCGGTCAGGCGGAGGAACTGATCGCGGCCGGACACGTGCACGGCAAGGGCTGGATACAGACGGTAGGACTGCCTGTCCCGGACCTCTACCTGCATATCCGCGGCGACCTGGACGAGGCCGCAATGAAGAACATCAGGGCCGCCACAAAGCGTGGGCCCATCCCCGGGCTCTGGTACGAGTAGCCGCAGTGCTAACGCCGCTGCCTGCACCGTCTCTGGAGCACCGAGACATACTTTGCCCCCGGCAGGGGCCTCCGGCTCCGGGATGGCGCCGAGCTGGAGAGCGCGGGCCGTTAGTGGCTGAGGTTGGAGCCCGCGCATCCCTTCTGCCACCGACCCAGGCAGAGCCCAGCAGACCGGCTCCTCCGGCTCAAGCCCGTCTGTGCCCCTTGGCATCCACTGGCCGAGG
>NZ_VIRM01000102.1 GCF_006874475.1 Microbispora hainanensis | reverse complement strand
GGCTTTTTTGACGGCGGTGTAGAGAACGTCCACATCCGCGCCGGTGACCTGCTCATAGGCGTCCAGCGCCACGTAGGCAAGGAGTTCGAAACCCGGGTACTCCTCGTTGGACCACGGCAAGCCGCGACGACGTTCGGTAAACCAGCGTCGCTTCAGGCCGAGAAGGTCCATAACCTGCGGCAGTTCCATGACGCGATCCGGGCAATCGGCGACTTGGTCGTATGCCTCTCGGCCCAAGCTGATGAGCCAGTAGACGAAATACTCGAAGCCGTCCGTTGATTCGCGTCGTAACAGGTGACAGCTCAGCGCGTACATGTCACATGTACAGCTGCGGTTCGCATTGAGCTCCCACCACATGTGGTAATCGATGATCTCGTCGACGGGAAGTTGGCAGAGTTGGGCCTTCAGCCAGGCCAGGCGCTCCTTCCTGCTGGGTGTCTCTCTGCCGGCACGCTCAATCAGTTCCCAGAACCGGTCCTCGTCCACGAGAAGCGATAATGGCACGGCGTTCACGCCATAGTTCAGCGGAAGCAGTCACCGTGAGCAGTGCACATCCGGGAGGTGCGCAAGCTGCCCATATGCGGTCCGGCGTCCGTGATCGCCATCGCCGAACGACGGGGCATCTCCTGCCTGTTCTGTATAGATTGCTGTACAGTAGTTGTGTGGCCGTGCTGCACGAAGCTGCGGAGTTGAGCGTGACGGAAGCGGCTCAGCGTGGGGTGGCCCGTCTGGTCGCGGATGCTGAGCGTGGGACGGATCTGGTGGTGACCCGTCGGCATCAGCCGGTGGCGGCCGTCGTCGGCATTCGTCGCCTGCAAGAGTTGGAGGAGGCCGCCGCAGATCTCAGGGACTTGGCGCTCGTGCTCGCACGCTCGGTGACCGACACCGGAGAGCGTGTCCCGCTCGATGACGTGCTCTCCGCTTTCGGGCACACGCGGGAGTCGCTGGCCGCGCTGCCGGAGGACGAGTAGCCCGTGTCCGACGTCGTCTTCACGGCTCCGGCGGTTGATGACCTGCGGCGGATCGGGCCTGATGCCGCGCCGAAGGTGCTGAAAAAGGTTCTTCTGCTGCTGGAGAATCCGGAGGCCGGCTATCCGCTGGGCGGGGAGTTGACCGGCTTTCGCAAGCTCGTGGTCGGGCGTGACACCTGGCGGGTCGTCTATCGCATCATGGACGACAAGTCGATCGAGATCTGCGAAGTATGGGCTGTGGGCGAGAGAGCCGATGGTGAGGTCAACGCCGAGGCCACAGCCAGGGTCCGTGCCGCCGGCACAGGGCGTCCGGAGGTAGTGCTGCTAGGCCAGATCATCGATCGCCTGGGTGCGCTGGCCGAGCACATTCGCGTCGAGCAACCGCCTCCTCGGGAGCCCGTGCCGGATTGGCTGGCGGACCGCTTGATTCACACCGTCGGCATGTCTCGTGAGGATGTCGCCGCTCTCGACTTGCAGCAGGCGGTCGACCTTTGGGCTGACTTCCGGTCCAAGCCACGCTAGCGGCGACTTATTGCCCGAAGAGAACCGCTACCACCAGCAATATCTTTTTAAGGTGCCGAACGGCTACTGCGGCATCGGCGGCACCGGAGTCGCCTGCCCCGTCGGCCTGACGACCTCTAGTGGGGAGTAGCGGGAGCGTGAGACCTCCGGGTGGGGTCGCGCTGCTCGGAGGTCTCATTCGCTCTCGCCCGGATGTCGGTCTTGGTGTCGCCGCAGAGGGCCTTTTCCCGGCGCTGTGGCTGAGCTAGCAGACGCCGGGCAACCTACACACCTTGGTGGCCATCTTCCTGGCGTTTTTGGTCAGCCGGCCGGGGTTGTAGATTCCCTCGGTGGTCGTGTAGATCATCAGTGCGCTGCCCCTGCGCGCGACGATGCCGGTGATCGTCGCGTTCACGCTGCCGTCCTGCCAGGTCTGATAACCCATGCCTATGGACTCGTCTCCCGCCTTGGCCTTACTCGTCCGCCAACGGATCTTTAGTTCGGGCGCCGACGGGTCGCCCTTCCGCGCGCACCGCTTGGCCTCGGCCCGCAGACGGGTGAACGCGGAATGGGCGGCACGGAGGCTCTTGTAGATGACGAGCTGTTCAGAGGAGTAACCAGGTGCGCTGGTCCAATGCGTGATCGTGCGGATTGCCGCCCGATCGCGATCGACGGCACGCCGGTGCTCGCACGGGTTCAGCTCCAACGGCTCACTGAGTTTGTCGCTGATCTCGTAGCCCTGTTCTTCCGCTTCAGCGGGGCTCAGGTGTCTGCGCGCGTCGCGCTCGTTGATCAGGAAGTTCTTCGGAATCTCGATCGCGGTCGCCGGGGACAGCGCTAGCAGCAAGGAGAGTGTCACGCCGATCATGAAGAGTTGGATGCCGACAAGAACTGCTTGGTTCTCGGTCTTCTCACCGGATCGACTCAAACACGAAGAGTCCCCACGTCATCGCGGCTTCGGCGACACGGGCGTCTCCCGCCCGTCAGCCTGACCGCCGGCGAAGCATGACCTGTGGTATCCGACTGATCCTGGCCCTCGGTCGCCCGGCCGGCCCGGCGCTGATCGAGGGCCAGAGCCGTTTTCGGCGAGGCTTTTCTCCATAAGGTCAAGGCGAGCCACCTGCGGCGGCTCGGGGTGCGCCGGGCGGTCGGCGGGCCGGGCGTACGGCTCTCCGGCCGGCTCCGACGAAGCGCAGAGATCTCGGCAAGGCGCCGGCAGCGACCGCGCCGGCAGGGGTGGCCCTGCCCAGTGTCCGGACGTGGACGAGACGAGGGTCGCCACGCTGACCAGCATCACCCTGCATGGCACCCATATGCACGGGTCCCCGGATGCCTTCCATGGTGCAGCCGATACGGAGCGCGGATCTCATCTCCGAATCCGAGGGGGCGGCATCGGAACGTCCTCCGGTGATGCTCGGGCCGGAATGCTGCGAGGTGCGTCTGGTCCCGTTTTCCTTCCGGCGGATCACGTCGGGGCGACACTGCCGGCGGGGGATGCGGTTTATGCTCGGGAGCGATTCGGCGACAGGGGTTCGGATGGTCTTTCGACGGCTGCCACCCATCCTCGCCGTGCTGGTTCTGGCCGGGTCCGTGCCGCTGGCCTCGGCCGGGTCGACCGTCGTGAGTTGGCCCCGGGCGGCCACCACCTGCCAGGAGACGTCACCCGGTGGCGTTCCCGCCTCGTTCGCGGCGCCGGTCGCGATCGACATGGGCGGTCACTCGGACGTGACCTCGGTGGCCGTGGGTGAGCTGGACGGCCGGCCCGTCGCGATCAGCGCGGGTGCCGAGCACACCATCCGGATCTGGGACAGGGCCACTCTGAAACCGATCGGCGATCCGATCCCCGGCGACGGCCCGGTGGCGTACGGCACCGTCGACGGCAGACCCGTCATCCTCGGCCGGAGCCACGGGGCGCTCCAGAGGTGGGACGCGACCACTCGGCTGCCCGTCGGCGGACCGCTCCCCGCCGGGCGGTTCCGTGCCATCGCGTTCGGCGAGTTCGACGGCAGGCCGATCGCCGCCGCGGCGGGCATCGACGGCGCCCACGTGTTCGATCTGGCGACCGGCCGCCGGATCGGTCCGCCCATCGGCACCGGGATCTTCGGCGCCGTCGCGCTGACACGCGTCAACGGCGTCCTGCTCGTGCTGAGCGGACAGGGCGACGCTGTGATCGCCTGGGATCCGGTGTCCGGAAAACCCGTCGGGAAACCGCTCACTCTTCAGAGCGAGTTCATCCAGACCATAGACACGATCGGGACGACCACGATCGGCGGCCGTCCGGTGGCCCTGATCCCCACGGCCGATCTCGGGGTGATCCGCTGGGACCTGGTCACGCGTGAGGCGACCTTCCACTCGCTGAAGGGGAGTTTCGGCCCTTCGTCGCTCGCCGTGCTGAACGGCCGGACCGTGTTCGTCGCGGTCGAAACCGCCAGGGGCATCGCCACCGACAGTTACGGATCGAGGCTCCGAAGCTCGATCGCGGTCATCGATCCGGCCACCGGTGAGAAGGTATCGTCCTTCGAGATCCCGGGGCACGTCACGTCGCTGGCGGTCGGTGATCTCGGCGATCGTCCCATGATCGTGACCGGCGGGCGCGACAACGCCGTCCGCGCGTACGATCTCGCCACCGGCCGGGAATCCGCTCCTCCCGCCACCGGGGGACCCAACGGTGACATCTACGGGGTGAACGGCGAGCTGCACGGCAGGCCGATCGTGGTGGCCCAAGGGAACGGTGACGACAGAGTCCCCGGCGTGTGGGATCTCGGCAGCGGCAGGCCGCTGGACGCGCCGGTCAGGCTGCCCGGGGGCATCACCTCGTTCGCGACCGGCGAGTACGGCGGACGAGCGGTTCTGGTCGCGGGGATCGGTTTCGGAGACTCCTCGATAAGGGCATTCGATCTTGCCAGTCGCATGCCGATCGGCGAACCCCTCATCGGCTATGACGGCTTCGTCAACGGCGTCGCGTTGACCGAAGCCGATCGCCGGGCGCTTGTGGTCGGAGCGGTCGACGAGGACGGCGCGGCCGGTGACTCTTCTTCTCGGGGCGCGGTACGCATCTGGGACTTTCCTTCGGGAGCGCTGCTGCACGATCTCGCCGTCAAAAACGGCCCAGCCGGACAGCTGGCCCTCATCCGCCTCGCCGGCCGGCCGGTCGCGGTGACCTTCGGCGCCACCCGCGCCCGGCTCTGGGACGTCGGCGCGGGAAAGCGGATGGCATCGTTCCGCATCGCGAAGACCGAGCACTCGGCCCCGGTGGAGATCGCCTTGTTCGACTGTACGACGGTCGCGATCGTGGCCACAGGCAGGACCGTGGAACTCTACGACCTCGCCACGGGCAAGCAGGTCGAGCGTCCGTTGCTCGGCCACTCCAAGCAGGTGAACAACATCGCCTCCGGACGGGTCGCTGGTGTCCCGATCGCGGTCACCTACTCGCCGCAGGACAGGAGCATGCGGGTCTGGGACCTCACGACCAGCCGGCAGGTCGGGACGCTTCAGCGCCCTTCCCGCTACCTCGGCTCTCTCTCGATCAGCTATCTCGACGGCCGCGCGGTGCTCGTCGGCGGCGGCCGCGAAGCGCTGTGGACCTGGGATCTGGGGCCTGCCGCGTAATACCGTGCCATGATCATCGGAGCGTCGCCGATGCCGTAACGAGCGCCACGTCCTACCGGTCGGCGCGGCGTCCACGCCACCGGCCGAGACACTCGCGGGGACGCCGGGTCCGCCGCTGCCCTCTTCGTGCGGGCCGCCTCGCCACAGCGGCTCCTGCCCCTCACAGATGGTGAGGTCTACGGCGAGGCCACGATTTCAAGGTGCCGAAGGCTACCGCGGCATGGCCGTACCAAGGTCAAGCTAGGTGACCCATCGAGGTGGGGCGCCTGCCCGACGGGTCTGGCCCCGATTGAGGAGTAGCTTCACAGATCTCGCCGGGCGGCTCACGCCCGGGCGTGAGCCGCCCGGCTATCCGGCTCCGGTTCGGTGAGTGGGAGGCGTGTGAGGAGCGGTCGAGTCAGGCCGAGAGGGTGTGTGGTTGGGGGTGTACGGATACTTCGAGGACGACGGCGTGGGCGCCGTCGGCGTCGACGAGGTGTTCTTCCACGGTAGGGCCGGTGATGGCCAACCGGTGGCGGTGCAACCATCCGAAAAGGTCCTGCCCGGCACGGACCACGTCTGTGGAAGGCGGAACGACGGCTCGCACGACGGTGCGGGCGGGCAGGGTAAGCGGCTCGCCGTCGTGACCGGTGGTCACCGCCGCCGTGAATCCGCCGGTCGGCTGCCCGCGCAGCCACGTCAGCAGGGTCGCCGGCGGTGCCGGGCACAGGGCGGCGAGCTCGGATGGATGATCGAGGCGCAAGCGGCGTACGCGTAGGCGGCGAGAGCCCAATGTAGTTTCCTGGGGCAGGATCGACATTGGTGTGGCAAGGCGGTCCTCGGCGTGAGCCGCGGCGGCGGCAAGAGCGGCGATGTCATGTTTGATGCCTGTCACGATCTCGGTCAGGGCCTGTCGCAGCTGTGCCTCAGGAGCGTCGAGCAGATCGGCGATCTGGCGTAACGGCAGGCCCAGGCGTTGCATGCCGCGGATGCGCTCCAATCGCGACAGCTCGGTCACGCCATACCAGCGATAGCCGGTGGATCGGTCTACCGCGGCAGGGGGCAGCAGTCCGATCTTGTCGTAATGGCGCAGGGTCCGTTCGGATACGCCGACCATGCGCGCCAGTTGCCCGATCCGCCACACCCCTGGCTCCTCTCCCCGGCATGTTGACTTTGTCCCTGCGGCAAGGTTCTACCGTCACCGTCCATGACCGATTCGAATCCTCGGACCCGGCTTATCGGTGTCCTGCTGTTGACCTCATTGGTGGCCATGATCGCCGCTGCGGCCATCGTGGTGCCATCGGGGTTGACCCTGACTTCAGCCGACCCCGATGCTGCGCTGGCCGCGGTGGGTGAGCAATCCGCGCTGCATCTGACCGAGCTGGCCTTCGACGTGCTGGGCTGGCTGGCACTGACCGCGGCCGGGCTCGTGATGTCCGCACGCTCCGCCCAGGCACCCGAACCGCACGTGGTGACGCTGGCCGGCGGACTGCTGGCCGCCGCCGGGCTGGCAGGCTTGCTTCATGACGCCGGGAACCTGGCGCTGACCCAGTTGGCCGCCGACCCCACCGCCCCGGCGGTCGTCACCGTGGCCTGGGCGGTGCTGCTCACCGCCAAGTGGGCGGTCAACGTGGCCGGGCTGCTGTGGGTCGCTGCCACCGCCGCGAGCGCGGCCGGCATCCCGATGTCAGTCGGGCTTCGTGCCACCGGAATGACCGCCGCACTTGTCGGCCTGGCCGCGGTCGTGCTTCCGTGGACGACCGGGACCGGCGGCCCTACGGGGGCGCTGGAACAGCTGGGGTATGCGCTCCACATGCCCGTCATGATTTGGTACGGGGTCCTGGGCTGGCGGTATCTGCGCAGGCAGCCTGTGGTCGTGGCTGTTTCGGCGTGAGTTCGGATCCTCGGT
>NZ_VIRM01000101.1 GCF_006874475.1 Microbispora hainanensis | reverse complement strand
CCGCACGCCGAGGAGGAGGTGCGGGAGGCGATGACGCTGGCGCCGCACATCCCGATCGTCCGCACCGACGCCCGCGACCGCGAATCGGTCAAGAGCACCCTCATCACGCTGGTCGAGCACGCGCTGACCATGCGCGTCGCCGTGCCCGGCTCCAATCTTCACCAGGGTCGCGTCTGACAGACCGGGCCCTGCCGCGGGTGGCCGGTGCCGCGCCTGCGCCACCCCATGGAAACTCCTCGCGGGCTCGGACTTTCCATGGGGCCCGGGAACGGCTCAGCGGGGGAGGGCCTCGATCAGGCTCGCTCCGGCGGGCAGCGGCAGGATGCGGGAGAGCGTGAAACCCGCCTCGCCGAGCAGCCGTGTGAACTCACTCGTCGTGCGCTCCATCCCGCCGTTCGTCAGGGCGAGCATGCGCATGTCGAGGTCCTTGCCGATGTGCGGCGTGGCGTCGTCCGGCAGCACCATCTCCAGCAACAGCAGCCGGGCGTGGCCGGGCGCCGCCTTCCGCACGTTGCCGAGGATGCGCAGGCTCTCCTCGTCGCTCCAGTTGTGGATGACACTGGCCAGCAGATAGAGGTCGGCGCCGGCGGGCACGCTCTCGAAGAAGTCGCCGCTTTCGAACTCGCACCGGCCGTCGAGGCCCCGCGCGCTCATGGCCGCCCTGCCGTTCTCCACCACGTGCGCGATGTCGAAGAGCACGCCGCGCATGCCGGGGTGCCGTTCGAGCACCGCCGCCAGCAGGTGCCCGGTGCCCCCGGCGATGTCCACGAACGTCTTCACGCCCGTGAAGTCGTAGGTGGTGGCCAGGGCGGCCTCCAGCGGCGCCGCCCGGATGGCCATGTACTCGTTGAACAGGCGGGCGGCCTCGGGGCGCTCCTGCAGATAGCCGTACAAGGGGCCGAACCGCGTGATGAAGGCGGACCGCCCGTTCCGTACGGTCTGCGCCAGGTTGCCCATGGCGTACCAGTAGCCGGGCTCGGCCGCCATGCGCAGGGCCGAGCGCATGCTGCCGGGAACGCCGTCGCGCAGCGTCCGGCCATCCTCGGTCAGCTCGTACGTCCCCGGGGCGACGGAGCGGACCACGCCGATCGTCTCGAGTTCCCGCAGCAGGCGTGCCAGGGAGGGCTCGTGCGCGTCACACGCCTTGGCGAGCTCCGGCACGCCCATCGGGCCGGAGGCCAGGTGTTCGGCGCAGTCCAGGTCGGCCATCGCGGCGAGGGCGGCGAACCGGGAGAGCCCGACGATGGCGTCCCACGCGGGGCCGGTTGAGTCGATCAATGCTTCTCCAGAACATTCGAGGTGGAGGAGCCGCCCCGGACCAGGCGGCCCACTTCGGCACGCAGGCGGACGAACGCGTCCAGCTGCCGCGTCGCGATCTGGTCGCGTGATTCACCCAGGCCGACCGGCAGGTCGGCGGCGACCCGGGCCGGCGACCGGGTGAGGACGACCACCCGGTCGCCGACGTAGACGCTCTCGTCGATGTCGTGCGTGATCAGCAGGGTCGTCATGCCGTGATGCGCGCAGACCCGCAGCACCAGGTCTTCCAGGTCCTCGCGGGTCTGCGCGTCCACCGAGCCGAAGGGCTCGTCCATCAGCAGCAGGGACGGACGGTAGGCGAGAGCGCGGGCGATGGACACCCGCTGCTGCATCCCGCCGGACATCTCCCAGGGGTACTTCTCCGCGGCGTCGGCCAGCCCGACCTGGTCGAGCGCGGCCATCGCGGCCTCCCTGCGGCGCTGCCGGTCCAGCCCGCGGCGGCGCAGCGGCAGCGCCACGTTGTTCGCGGCGGTCATCCAGGGATAGAGCGAACGGCTGTAGTCCTGGAAGACGACGGCCAGGTTGTCGGGGATGCGGTCGACGGGCTTCCCGTCGATCAGCACCCGGCCGCCGGTGGGGCGGATGAGACCGGCGACGGATCGCAGCAGAGTGGACTTGCCGCAGCCGGAGGGGCCCACGACGCAGACGAGCTCGCCCTCGGCGGCGCGGATGCTCACCCCGTCGAGAACGCGATGCGAGCCGTACGAGTGGACCAGATCGGTGATCTCGAGCACGATGCCTTCCTAGGTGGTCTGCCTGGCGTTCCTGTGCCAGGCGAGAACGCGCCGTTCCATCAGCAGGAACGCGGAGTTGAGCAGATATCCGAGGAGGCCGAGCACCACCAGGCAGCCCCACATGTCGGTGTAGAGGTAGGTGCGCTGCGCCGTCAGCAGCCGGTAGCCGAGGCCGCCGGAGCCGGCGAGGATCTCGGCGATGATCAGCAGGATCAGGGCCAGCGAGAGGGCCAGCCGCAGACCGGCGAAGATCTTGGGCATCGCGGCGGGGATGATCACTCTGGTGAGCCGCTCGACCGTCGAGAATCCGAAGATGCGGGCGGTCTCCAGGTGCTGCCGGTCCACCGTGCGGGTGCCGTCGATGGTGTTGAGGAGGATCGGCCAGATGATCCCGAACACGATCGTCGTGAGCTGCGCCGGCGTGCTCAGCTTCAGCAGGGCGAGGAAGAAGGGCACCAGCAGCGGCGGGGGAACGGCCCGGCCGAGGTGGATCAGCGGGTCGAGATAGCCGGACAGGCGGGAGGAACAGCCGATGGCGATTCCGGCGGCCACTCCGATGACCGCGGCCAGCGCCCACCCGGCGAACAGACGGGCGAGGCTGGGGCCGAAATCGTCCAGCGCCTGCTCGGTCAGCAGGAGATGGGTGGCCGGGCCCGACAGCCACATCTCGCCCATCCGGGCCAGCGTCGCGGACGGGGGAGGGAAGAACGGCTGCTCGGCGGCGCGCGTGGCGATCTCCCAGACCACGAGCGTCACCGGAATCAGCCAGAGACGGCCGACGGCTCTGATCACGTTCATCGGGCGGCTCCGGTGCGTACGTCGTGCCAGCGGAACAGCCTGCGTTCCACCGCGACCAGGGCGGTGTTGGACAGGACGCCGAACAGGCCGGCCCACAGGGCCGCGCCGAGCATCAGGTCCATCCGGTTGCCGCTCGCGGCCTCCGTGATGTAGATCCCGATCCCTTCCGCTCCTCCGGCGAGCAGCTCAGCGCTGACCACGAGGATGACGGCGGTGCCGGCGGCGACGCGGATCCCGGTCGCGATGAACGGCGCCGCGCTGGGCAGCGCCACCCGGAGCAGCACGGACACCGGACCGAACCCGAAGCTGCGCAGGGTCTCCTTGGCGAGCGGGTCGACGTCCTGCAGCGCGTAGATCGTGTTGATGACGATGGGCCAGGACGCCGCGTAGACGACGACGGCCACCCTCAGGTGCAGGTTGTCGCTGAAGATCAGGATCGCGAGCGGGATGATGGCGACCGAGGGGATGGGCCGGAGGAACTCGATCAGCGGCCGTACGGCCCGTTCCACGGGCGGCAGGGCCCCGAGCGCGAGCCCGGCCGGGACCGCCACCGCCACGGTCAGCAGCAGCCCGAGCCCCCACGCGGCGAGCGAAGCACGCGCGTCGGCGAGGAACTCCTGATCGACGAGCAGCTCCGCCGCGCCGCGGAGGATCATGGACATCCGCGGCAGGAACCGGTCGTCGATCAGGCCGGTCGCGCCGACGACCTCGGCCGCGGCGAGGAACCCCGCGACGCCGGCGACGCCGCGGAGGACTCGTGCGTGTTTCATAGCAGGTACGGGATCTCCGTCAGCTCGCCGACGGCGGCAGGATCATCGACTTCACGTCGAGATCGTTCTTGATGTAGCCGTACTCCTTCATCAGGTCGGCCACGCGCTGAAGGCGGCTCTCGCTGAGGGAGGTCGGGTAGGAGCCCAGCGAGATGACGGCCGCGGTGGCGGCGTCGATCTTCGTGTACTTGGGCAGCGTCTCCTCGACGATCTTGCGGTCCTTCGCGACGAGCTCCTGCGCCTTGCCGAGCGCCCGCTGGAACGCGGCGATCGCCTTCGGATATTTGCTCGCAGTGGCGTCGGTGGTGAACCAGCCGGCGATGGGAAGATTTTCGGTCGGACCGGTCATCTCATCGACGATGATTCGGCCGCCCGCTTTCGATATCACGGTGATGAACGGCTCGACCCCCGCTATGGCGTCCACCTGGCCGTTTTCCAGGGCGGCGGGCATGTCGGGGAAATTCTTCTCCACGAACTGGTCCTGGGTCGCGGTCACCCCCGCGACCTTCATCTGCACCTCGGCGGTCAGCTGGCTGACGCTCTTGAGCACGTTGACCGCTATGGTCTTTCCCTTGAGGTCTGCGACAGTTTTGATCGGGGAGTCCTTTTTGACCATGATGACGAAAGCGCCGGGGGCGGCGCCGTAACTGTCCGCGACATACTTGAACTTCCCGGCCCCCTTGTCCTGGGCGAGGAAAGTGCCGACGTAGGCGCCGAGCGAGATGTCGAGGCTCCCGCCCAGCAGCTTCTGGGTGGCGACGGCGCCGCCGGCGACCACCTCGGGCTGGACCTCCAGGCCCTCTGCCTTGAAGAACCCTCTCTCGATCGCCACCTGTAAGGGCGCGCTGTCCGGCACCGGGATGGTGCCCACCTTCAGCGTCGTCTTCTCCAGTCCGTTGCCAGAGGAAGAGGAGGACGTCGTGTCGGAGTTGCCGCAAGCGGAAGCGGTGAGCGCCAGAACGGCCGTGACGCCGACGGCGAGAGTACGCCTTATAAGCCCCATGGAAGCTCCTTGTCTGGAGTGTTGAGGAGGCCGCCCGCGACGGGTGTCCCGCGTAGACGGCGACGGGCGAGAGCGTACAGGAGCCATATGGATTAGATGTGTTTGAGTCACGATTGTAGTCAAATTTAGGACTAAATCACCTTCTGTCATGTTTGGAATTACGGCCAGGGGGTTGGACCGGTTCCACGAGGGAAGATGCCGGACATTCAATGTCCGATATTGCCTTCGCCCTGCTCGCGGCCGTCCGATGGATTCGAGTTTAGGGCCGGACAAAACCGTGGACCGCTCCAATATCCCAAGCTCTTTGTCTATCTCGACGCCTTATGCTCAAATTGCCCGGTGATGTGCGGGCTCTCGCATTAGAGCGACCCCGGAGCCTTATCCCCAGAGATTCAGCGCGAGAGGTTGCGCCAGTGAGGACAGCAACGATCGAGAGCGGTCGCCGCGCCGAGCCGGAACCGGTCGCCGAGCCCGCCGGCGGCGCGTCCTCGGTGGACGGCGGGCCGCCCGAAGCGCCCGCGACCGGCAACTCGATACAGCTGAAGAACTGGCGGGTGCGCACCCGGCTCGTCGCGCTGGTCGTGCTGCCCACCGTCGTCGCGGTCCTGCTCGGCGGCCTGCGGGTGGCGGGTTCGATATCCAGCGCCGCCGAGTATCAGCGGGTGCGCGAGGCCGTCGAGCTCGTCGGCAACGTCGGCGTGCTCCTCCACGAGGTGCAGCTGGAGCGGGACCTGTCGATCAAGTACGTCGCGGCCGGCCGCCGTGACCGCGACCTGCTCGCGACCGTGAAGAACCAGCACGACGCCGTGAACGCCGCCGTGCAGCAGCTGCGCGTCCGGGCCGGAACGAGCGGGGACGCGCTGGGCGGACTCGGGCGCGAGGACCTGTCGCGGGCCCTGGCCCGTCTGACGGACCTGACCGCGTTCCGGAAGATCGTGCTCGACTCGCAGCTCCCGCCGCTGCGCGGCATCGACAACTACCGGCTCGTCACCGACGACCTGCTGAAGCTCTACGACGCGGCGGGCCAGGGCGTTCCCGACGAAGGGCTGTCGGCGAGCATCAAGGCGCTCGGGGCGCTCGCGCGGGCCAAGGAGGCGGTGTCGGAGCAGCGCGCGCTGCTCGCCCTGGGACTGGCCCAGCAGCGGCTCGACCCGGCCGAGCTCGACGCCTTCACCGGCGCGGCGGCGCGGGAGCAGAGCGAGCTGGCGGCCTTCACCGCCGTGGCCACCACCAACGAGCGGCAGCTCTACAACGACACGGTCACCGACCAGAAGGTGGACCGCGCGCGGTTCTTCGTCGACCGGGCGCTCTACCTCGTCCGCGCCGGGCTGCCCATCCGCAACGTCGGCGGCAGGGGGGCCGACGCCGACCGCTGGTTCGACGCGATCAGCGAGCAGGCCGACCTCATGCGCGACGTGATGTCCGGGATGACCAAGTCCATCGCCACCCGGAGCGACGCCCTGCAGAGCTCCGACCGCAACGTGGCCGTCGTCAGCATCACGATGGTCGTCATCGTCCTGCTGCTGGTCCTGCTCATCACCGCCGCCATGGCGCGCTCCCTCGTACGGCCGCTGCGGCGGCTGCGCAGCGAGGCGCTGGAGGTCGCCGGGCACCGCCTGCCCGCCATGGTGCAGCGGCTGCGCGAGTCCGAGGGCGACACGGCGGGGCAGGTCAGGGTGCAGCCGATCGGCGTGGCGTCCGCCGACGAGATCGGCGAGGTCGCGCGGGCCTTCGACGAGGTCCACCGCGAGGCGATCCGGCTGGCGGGCGACGAGGCCCGGCTGCGCAGCAACGTCAACGCGATGTTCGTGAACCTGTCGCGGCGCACCCAGACCCTCGTGGAGCGTCAGATCACCCTGATCGACGGCCTGGAGCAGGGCGAGCAGGACGAGAAGCGGCTCGCCGACCTGTTCAAGCTCGACCACCTGGCGACCCGCATGCGCCGCAACAGTGAGAACCTCCTGGTTCTCGCCGGGCAGGAGCCCGCGCGCCGCTGGAGCCGGCCCGTCGAGATCACCGACGTCATCCGGGCGTCGCTGTCGGAGGTCGAGGGCTACGAGCGGGTGGTGCTGAACTTCCCCTCGGACGTCTCGATCGCCGGCCAGTCCGTCAACGACGTCATCCACCTGCTCGCTGAGCTGGTGGAGAACGCGCTGGCGTTCTCGGCCCGCGACACCCGTGTGGTGGTGTCGGGCAACCGGATCGACGGCGGGGGCGTGATGATCTCTGTCACCGACTCCGGCATCGGCATGACGTCGGAGGAGATCGCCCAGACGAACTGGCGGCTGGCGAATCCGCCTGTGGTGGACGTGTCGGTGTCGCGCCGGATGGGCCTGTTCGTGGTCGGCCGTCTCGCCGCCCGCAACGGCATCAGGGTCCAGCTCCGGCCGCACGACGGAGGCGGGCTGACCGCCATGGTCCTGCTGCCGGAGACGATCATGGGCAATCCCGCACAGCCGGAGCCCTCCTACGCCGGCGCGTTCGCCCCTTCCTGGAGCACCCGGCAGGCCGAGCAGGGGAATGCGCAGCAGAGCATCGGAGGCGGCTGGGGCCGTCAGCAGCTCCCGGCCTCCGGGGTCGCCGCGCCGTCGCTTCACGATCCGCTCACCCGGATACGCGGCCGGTCGGGCATGGACGAAGCGGCGACCGGGCCTCTGCCGACGGTGACCGGGCCCGTTCCGGCGGCGTTCGGCTCGACGACCGGCCCGGTCGCCATTCCCGGGCCGGTGCACGGCGCCCCGGTCCAGCCGGGCGGCGTGCATCAGAACGCACCGCAGAACGCGGCGCATAACGCGGCGCAGACCGGTCCGCAGTCCGAGGAGTATCTGCCGATCTTCGCCTCCGTCGAGTCCGCCTGGTTCCGCCGCACTCCCGCGGCCGACACCGGATCGGGCTGGCAGAACGTCCCGACCGTGGACGCCGGGTGGCAGGCCGCGGCGGCGGCCACCGAGAAACCCGCCTCGGACGGCACCACCTCCTCGGGTCTGCCCAAGCGGGTGCCGAAGGCCAACCTGGTGCCGGGCTCGGCCGATCCGGCCGCGGCGCCGCCGGCGCCCGCCCCCGCGCAGCCGCCGCTCCTGTCGCCCGACCGGGCCCGCAGCCGGCTGGCGAGCCTGCAGCAGGGCGTACGGCAGGGCCGGGCGGTTGCCAGGGGCGAACTGAGTGAGGACGAGGGCTACCCGACCACGAAAGGGGACGGCGCATGAGTGAGTTGAGCCAGGGCGCACGTGGCCTGAACTGGCTGATCGATGATTTCGTGAGTTCCGTGCCCGGTGTGGCGCACTCCGTCGTCGTCTCCGCTGACGGGTTGCCTCTCGCGTACTCGCACGGGTTCCCGAAGGACCGGGCGGATCAGCTGGCGGCGGTCGCGGCCGGGTTGATCAGCTTGACCCAGGGTGCGTCGCGGGTGTTCGAGGGC
>NZ_VIRM01000100.1 GCF_006874475.1 Microbispora hainanensis | reverse complement strand
CGCTTACCACGTCCGCATTCCCTGACCCTCACGACAGCGCTCCGGCCGCGACGCTGTCGCGTTGTGGGCTTGACCATCTGATCCGTAAAGCAATGGCGTGGTCCCCGCGACGCATCCTCGATCCACCTATCTCCGAGAGGAGATTCGTCTGCCGCATCTCTTCGGTTCAAAAGTCGCGGCGACGGCGGGGCGGAAGCCGTCCGACAGCCCTCGCCCGGCTCTCTCCAGGAGCGGACCAAGGAAGACAAACCCCATGGGGGTATGTTACGGTCTGTCCCGGCTATACCCCCTAGGGGTAGGAAGCGAAGGAGGACGGACATGTGCACTGCATGCGCGTGCGGTACGGAATCGGCTCAGGCCACGGCGACCGCTGAGGCGGGCCCGGCGGACGGCAAGGTCTATTCGGTGAACGGAATGACCTGCGGCCACTGCGTCTCCTCGGTGTCCGGGGAGATCGGCAAGGTCGGCGGCGTGACCGGAGTGGCCGTCGACCTGCCGACCGGCGCGGTCACCGTCAGCGGCTCGGGTTTCACCGATGAGGAGATCCGCGCCGCAGTGGAACAGGCCGGCTACCAGCTGGCGGGTCGTTCCTAGGGGACCGAGTCCCGAAGAAGGCGGTGGGCGTGCACTGCCATGCACGCCCACCTGCGGGGCCGGTCCGATTCGGCATCACACCCAACCCCCTACCGCATCCTCCCATCGCGGGGCGGACGCGAAGAACAGGAGTGCGGCATGAACGCCGTCAATCCGCGCAGGTGGCGGGCACTGATCGTGCTCGCCGCGGCACAGTTCATGGTCATCATGGACACCTCGATCATCGGTGTCGCGTTGCCCGACATGCAGCGCGACCTGGGCTTCTCCCCGGACGGGCTGCAGTGGGTCTTCAACGCCTACGTCATCGCCTTCGGCGGCCTGCTGCTGCTCGGAGGTCGTCTGTCCGACCTGTTCGGCGCCCGAAGGATCTTCACCACCGGCTGGCTCATCCTGATCGCCGGGTCGGCCGTGGCCGCCGTGGCGAGCAGCCCGTGGATGGAGATCCTCGGCCGTGGTGTGCAGGGCGTCGGCGGCGCGCTCATCGCCCCGGCCTCGATGACCCTGCTCATGATGCTCTTCTCGCACGACTCGCGGGAACTCGGCAAGGCCATGGCCCTGTACGGCGCCGCGGCCCCGGCCGGTGGCACCGCCGGGGTGTTCCTCGGCGGGGTCATCACCGAGTATCTGAGCTGGCCGGGGGTCTTCATCGTCTACATCCCCATCGGCATCGCCACTCTGCTGGCCGTGCCCGCACTGTTGCCCGCGGTCGCCGGCCGGCGCGGGTCGGTGGACGTGCTCGGCGGTCTCGCCGTCACCGCCGGGATCGCCCTGGCCGTGTTCGCCATCGTCCGGGCCCCCGAGCAAGGCTGGGGCTCCGCCGCCACGCTGCTGGAACTGGCGGGGGCGGTCGTGCTGCTCGTGCTGTTCCTGCTCGTGCAGCGCGTGATCCGGGAGCCGCTCATGCCGCTGGGGATCTGGCGGACCCCCGGGCTGGCCGTCGCCAACCTCGCGATGGCGCTGCTCGGCGCGGCCTGGATCCCGATGTGGTACTTCCTCAACCTCTACCTGCAGCAGGTCCTCGGCTACAGCGCCTTCCCCAGTGGAGCGGCCCTGCTTCCCATGACGATCGCGATTATGATCTTCATGATCGGGATCACCGCCCGGCTGCTCGGCAGGTTCGGCGCCAAGCCACTGATCGTCATCGGGCTCGCCGTGCTGGCCGCGGGGGTGGCCGCGCTGTCCCTGGTCCGGCCGGACGGGACCTTCGTCGCCGATGTGCTGCCCGCCTCGCTGGTCGCGGCGGTGGGGATGTCCCTGGCCTACATCCCGGCGATGATGTCGGCGATGTCCGGCGCGCGGCCCGAGGAGAGCGGGCTGGCCTCCGGCATCGTCAACACCACCTACCAGATCGGCTCGGCGCTCGGCCTGGCCGTGATGACCGCGCTCGCCACGAGCGGGGGAGCGGCCGCGGTGGACGGCCCGGCGGCGCTCACCGACGGCTTCCAGGCCGCCTTCACCGGCGCGGCGGTCGTGGCGGCGGCCGGTGCCGTACTCACCCTGCTGCTCATGCGGAAGCCGGCATCCGCCGTGTCTCCCGCAGCGGACGCCGAAGCGTCATCCGCACAGGTGTGAGTGACGGTGAGTGGGCCCGCCCTTGGAAGTGGCGGGCCCACGAAATACCTTAGGGGGGTATCGTATTTAGTAAGAGACAAGACAGCGAACCTCAGAGCAAGGCGGGGAGATGGCCGGATACACGGGGACGAAGGAAGACCACCTCAGGCGGCTGCGCCGGATCGAGGGGCAGGTCCGCGGACTGCAGCGGATGGTCGACGAGGACAAGTACTGCATCGACATCCTCACCCAGGTCTCGGCCGCCAACAGAGCACTCCAGGCGTTCGCCCTGGAACTGCTGGACGAGCACATGGCGCACTGTGTCGCCGAGGCCATCGCGAAGGGCGGCACCGAGGCCGACCTCAAGATCAAGGAAGCCTCCGACGCCGTCGCCCGTCTCGTCCGTTCCTGATCGATCTCACGAAGGAGAAGCGTCATGACCACAGCCACCAACACCGTCACCGGCATGACCTGCGGCCACTGCGTCAGCTCGGTCAAGGAAGAAGTAGGCGAGGTTCCCGGTGTCACCGGTGTCGAGGTCGATCTGGCCACCGGGCTGATGACAGTCGAAAGCGACGGCCCAATCGACACGGCCCGGATCAGGGCCGCCGTCGAGGAGGCCGGATACGAATTGGTGGAACAGCCATGAAGACGTCATTCACCCTGGGTGCCTACGTTCTCGGTCTCGCCGTGGTTTTTGGAGGGGCGTTCGGCGTCGGCGGCGCCATCGGCGCGACCGGACCGGCGCCCGCGAAGACCGGCCACGCGGGGCACGCGAAGGCGGTCGTGAAGGAGACGGAACACGTGCCGGGAGGACTCCAGGTGTCCCAGAGTGGCTACACCCTCACCCCGCAGACCACGACCATCGCCCCCGGGACGGAGACCGAGTTCCGGTTCACGGTGAACGGCCCCGACGGCCGCCGGGTGACCGCTTACGAGACCCGGCACGACAAGAAGCTGCACCTCATCGTGGTCAGCCGGGATGCGACCGTCTTCCGGCACCTGCACCCAGAGCTTGCCGGTGACGGAGTCTGGTCGGTGCCGCTGACGCTGCCCGACGCCGGCGCCTACCGGATCTTCGCCGACTTCGCCCCCCAGGGCGGCGAAGGGCTGACCCTCGGCGCCGACCTGTACGCCGCCGGCGACTACGCGCCCCGGCCGCTCCCGGCGCCCAGCCGTACGGTGACGGTCGACGGATACACCGTGCGGCTCGACGGCACCCTCACACCGGGCGCGGCGAGCAGGCTCACCGCCGAGATCAGCAGGGACGGCAAGCCCGTCACCGACCTGCAGCCCTACCTCGGGGCCTACGGACACCTGGTCGCGCTGCGCGTGGGCGACCTCGCCTACCTGCACGTGCACCCCGACGGCGCTCCGGATGACGGCGTCACCCCCGCCGGCCCGGGCATCACCTTCTACGCCGAGGTCCCCAGCCGCGGCGACTACCGGCTCTTCCTCGACTTCCAGCACGACGGAACCGTGCGCACCGCCGCCTTCACCGTACGGGCGGAGCACCCCTCGGGGGCGGCCCCCTCCGCCACGGCGGACCACGGATCCGAACACTCCCACTCCGGCCACTGACACCGGGCATGATCCAGAAAGGAGGAGCGATGACCTCCATCACCGGCGACAAGCCGTCCACCGCGGGCGGCACCGTCGAGCTCTCAATCGGCGGAATGACCTGCGCGTCGTGCGCCAACCGGATCGAGCGCAAGCTCAACAAACTGGACGGCGTCACCGCCACGGTCAACTACGCCACGGAGAAGGCCAAGGTCAGCTTCCCTGCCGATCTGGACCCCCACCTGCTTGTGGCGGAGGTGGAGAAGGCCGGCTACACCGCCAAGCTCCCCGAGCCGCCCAATCCCAAGCAGGCGTCTGAGGAGCCGGAAGACGAGCTCGCTTCCCTACGGACCCGGCTACTGGTCTCCGTCGTGCTCGCCGTACCAGTGATCGCGCTGGCGATGATCCCCGCGCTGCAGTTCACCTACTGGCAGTGGCTGTCGCTCACGCTCGCGGCCCCGGTCGTGGTCTACGGCGGACTGCCGTTCCACAAGGCCGCCTGGACCAATCTGCGGCACGGCACCGCCACGATGGACACGCTGGTGTCGCTGGGCACGATCGCCGCTCTGGGCTGGTCGCTGTGGGCCCTGTTCCTCGGCAGCGCCGGGGTGCCCGGCATGACTCACGGGTTTGATCTGACGATCTCCCGCAGTGACGGCTCGGGCAACATCTACCTCGAGGCAGCTGCGGGCGTGACCGCGTTCATTCTGGCCGGCCGCTACTTCGAAGCGAGGTCCAAGCGGCGCGCCGGTGCGGCGTTGCGTGCTCTGCTGGAGCTGGGCGCCAAGGACGTCGCCATACTCCGCGACGGCCGCGAGGTGCGCATCCCCGTCGACGAGCTGAAAGCCGGTGACCACTTCGTCGTCCGGCCCGGTGAGAAGATCGCCACCGACGGCGTCATCGAGGAAGGCACCTCGGCGGTCGACGCCTCGATGCTCACCGGCGAGTCGGTCCCCGTCGAGGTCCGGCCGGGCGATTCGGTGACCGGGGCAACGGTCAACGCCGGCGGCCGGTTGGTCGTCCGGGCCACCCGGGTCGGGGCCGACACCCAGCTCGCCCAGATGGCGCGCCTGGTCGAAGACGCCCAGACCGGCAAGGCCCAGGTGCAGCGCCTGGCCGACCGCATCTCCGGCATCTTCGTCCCGATCGTCATCGCCCTGTCGGTCGCGACGCTGGGGTACTG
Organism: Microbispora hainanensis; assembly: GCF_006874475.1. Taxonomy (GTDB): domain Bacteria; phylum Actinomycetota; class Actinomycetes; order Streptosporangiales; family Streptosporangiaceae; genus Microbispora; species Microbispora hainanensis. Next base: position 3,222 of record NZ_VIRM01000100.1, on the reverse strand, counting down.
GCTCGGCACCGGCGAAGGGGCCGGGGCGGCCTTCACCGCCGCGGTCGCCGTACTGATCATCGCCTGCCCCTGCGCGCTGGGGCTGGCCACGCCGACCGCGCTGCTGGTCGGCACCGGCCGCGGCGCCCAGCTTGGCATCCTGATCAAGGGCCCCGAAGTGCTGGAGTCGACCCGCACGATCGACACGGTCGTGCTCGACAAGACCGGCACCGTCACCGAAGGAAAGATGACCCTCGTCGAGGTCCACCTGGCCGACGGGGAGGACCGGGACGAGGTGCTCCGCCTGGCCGGAGCCCTGGAACACGCCTCCGAGCACCCCATCGCCCAGGCCATCGCCCGCGGCGCCACCGAACGCGTCGGCACCCTGCCCACGCCTGAGGACTTCGCCAACGTCGAAGGTCTCGGCGTCCAGGGGATGGCGGACGGCCACGCCGTACTCGTCGGCCGTCCCCGCCTGCTGGAGGAATGGTCCCAGCACCTTCCCGTGGAGCTGGAACGGAGACTGCAGGAAGAACAGGTCGCGGGCCGCACGGCAGTGGCGGTCGGCTGGGACGGTGAGGCCCGCGCGGTGCTGGTGGTGGCCGACACCGTCAAACCCACCAGCGCGGAGGCCATCGCCGACCTGCGCGCCCTGGGCCTCACGCCGCTGCTGCTGACCGGCGACAACGAGGCGGTCGCCCGGACGGTCGCCGCCCAGGTCGGCACCGAGAAGGTCATCGCCGAGGTGCTGCCCGCCGACAAGGTCGATGTGATCAAGCGACTGCAGGCCGAGGGCAAGACGGTCGCGATGGTCGGCGACGGGGTCAACGACGCCGCCGCGCTCGCCCAGGCCGACCTCGGTCTCGCCATGGGCACCGGCACCGATGTGGCGATCGAGGCCGCCGACCTGACCCTGGTCAGGGGTGACCTGCGGGTGGCGGCCGACGCGATCCGGCTGTCACGGCGCACGCTGCGCACGATCAAGGGCAACCTGTTCTGGGCGTTCGCCTACAACGTCGCGGCGCTGCCGCTGGCCGCCGCGGGACTGCTCAACCCCATGATCGCCGGAGCGGCGATGGCGTTCTCCAGCGTCTTCGTCGTCAGCAACAGCCTCCGTCTGCGGCGCTTCCGCTAGACCGGCTGTATGAAGGGCCTCCGGCAATATGCGCGGAGGCCTTTCTGTTTCGACATGGCGTTGTTTGAGCCAGGAACCTTGCTGTCTCGCCTCTGCTGGCCCGGCCGCCATGACCGCCGGTGCGGCGATGGCATTCCCCAGGGCCTTCGTCGTCAGCAACAGAGTGCGCCTGCGCCGCTTCAAGCGACCCCTTTATAGGCAGGCCCGTGGCGCTCCGCCACGGGCCTGCCGGATTGGGTCTACCGACCCTCGGACAGGCTCGCCACGAGGCGGTCGAAGGGGTGCCCCCGACCAGCTCGTCCAGCACCGCGAGCAGGTGGGGGCATTCACGGGCGGAATGCTGGGGGTTCCCCCAAGGCCAGGTAGTTAGCGTTTTTGGGTGCCTGTCAAGGGGAGTGGCGGGTCGGGCACGGCGGTGTAGAGGCCGGGGCCGATCTTGTGGATGAGTCCGGTTGCGGCCCATCGGGACAGTTGCCGATACATGGTGTTCAACGTGATGTCGCCGAGGTGGATGGCGATGTCGCGGGCGTTCCAGTGCCGGTCGGGCTCGGTGTGGAGCAGGGCCAGGACCTGTGCGCTGCGGCGGTCTGCCGCGGTGGTGTGCCGGTCGTCGCGGGACCTGGTCGGCAGGGGTGGGGTGTGCGCAGGCTTCAGGATGGCGATATGGAGTGAGGTGATGGTGCGGCTGGTGTCGGGCCGGCGGTCGTCGCGTCGTTCGCCGTAGCGGGAGATCGGTGACTTGACCTTGCGGGTGCTGATGCGCGGGCGTCGTGGTGGGAGCAACCTGGCCAGCACCCGGTGTCCGATCGTTCCGATGGGGCCGGGAGCTTCGGGCAGGACGCCTTCGGCTTGGATCACCAGGTCACGGGCAGCGTGGAAGGCGATGGTGAACCCGCAGCGATCGGGATCGGTTCCGGGGCGGGACTGGGCGGCGTCGACCATGACAGTGCGCAGCAGTTGGTAGAGCGTGAGCAGCGCCCACATCTCCTGCTCGACGCCGGCTGGGTCGCCCGACCTCAGTACGCGCCCGCGCAAGATCGTGTGCCGGAGGGCGTAGTAAGCCGATTCGTGTTCCCAGCGCTGGTGATACAAGGCGACCAGGGCGCTGGCCGGGTGGCGGCGGGCGTTGGTCAGCGTGGTGACCAGCCGGTAGGAGGCGTCGAAGACGGTGCCGTCGGTGCAGGTCACGGTGATGTGGGCGTCGACGATCCGCACCGGGACCGAGCCGATCACCGACAGGTAGGAGCCGTCGGCCAGGCGGGACAGGATCGGAGCGCGGCGGTTGCTGCGCAGGCGGCCGACGACCTGGGCTCCGGTGCCCGTCACCGCGGCGAGGAAGTCGTTGCCGTCGAATCCCTTGTCCCACAGCACGAGCATGTCCGGCCTCAGCAGGTGCAGCAGCCGCTTGGCGTATTCGGTCTCACCCGTGGCGGTGGGCCCGAAGACTGCGCCGATCACCGCCCGGGTTCCGGTCTCCACGAGGGTCATCAGCTCCAACTGGGGATAGCCGCCGTGGGCCAGCCGATCGAGCCATCCTCGGTTGCGGCCGGTATCGGGGACCTTCAGCGAGCTGCAGCCGTCGAAGGAGACCGTCCGATAGGAGCCGAACCGCACCCCGGGCGTCATCGGCCGCGCCAGCGGGCCGCACAGCACCTCGAACAGCGCCTGCATCGGCCCACCGCCCACCCGGCGGCGCAGGTCGCGTAACGCCTTGGCGGTCGGTGAAACAACAGCGGGCAGCCCCGCCAGAGCGCCGGTCATCTTGTCCCAGACAAGCCGGTATCCGACCTCCGGAAACAGGCACATCGCCAGCAGGAAATACACCCCGACCCGGGAGGGAAGCGCTCGGAGCCGGTGCTGAACCCGGCCCGTCTCCGCCAGCACCGCGTCCACCAGCTCGAACGGCATGACCTGCGTGAGCTCTCCCAGATGCCCCGGTGCGAACACCCCCGCGGCCACCCGCACCACCCGGGAAATGACAGACTGATCCCGCAACGGGACTCCACTCTTCAGATGATCTTCGCCGATATCTGATCTACAGGAGTCCCGTTGCCCGTCTCAGCCGATTGACAAGAACCACATCCCCTTAACTACCTGGCCTTGGGGGT
>NZ_VIRM01000010.1 GCF_006874475.1 Microbispora hainanensis | reverse complement strand
CCGCCGCCCGTAATCGGCCTGCTCATCGCGTTCTTCGCCGTCGGGGTCGAGCACCGCCCGCAAATGGCGGCCGGCCTTGGCCACCTCCGCCGCCCCCGCCTTGCCCGCCAGCTCCACCAAAATCGGCTCCGCCAACCCGGCCTGCTCATCGGTCAGCCCGGCGACAGCGGCGCAGATGGCCTCCACCACCCCCGCCGCCAACTCACCCACGGCGAACTTCTCCCGCACCACCGGCAGGCGCGGCAGCTCAGCCCCCAGCATGAGCAGGCGGCCCGCACCGCCCACTGTCATCCCGGCGGCGGTACGCAACCACGACCGGGTGGAGGCATGCCCATGCTGCTTGGCCTGCCCTGCACGATGGACCCGGCCTACCCGGTCGGCCAGCGCGCAGGTGATCCGATCCCGGGCGAACAGCAACTCCTCCGCCTCAGCCAGACAGACGTCCACATCGTCGGGAAGCGGGACCAGCGCCAGCTCCTGCGCCACCTCACGAACACACCCCACCACCACCCACGACGACCGGGTACAGCGGCGGCTGCCTGCATCAGCGGCGTCCCCGCGGGCGGCACCCGCGTCAGATTCGGCGCTATCGGCAGCCCCACGGGCGGAGTCCGCACCGCCGGCATGCCTGCCGGCGGCATCCGTGTCTGGGTCGTCTGTGCTGCCAGCGCCGGGCTCGTCGGCGTGCTGCCGGGGCTCAAAGTCGATGATCGGGAAGGGCTCGCGGGCGGATGAACCGTCGGACGACCACAGCGGGGAATTGGCGATCAGACGGTCCCACCACCCACCGTCGCCATCGTTCGAACGATGAAGGCGCTCAGGATCGATGTCGAACAGATCCATCACACCCTCCTCTATCGATTCGAACTGATGTATGGATTCTTTCACAATGCGTGAGCCAATGACAACCGTCCGGAGCGAATGGTTGGAGCCGCAGGTCAACTGGGAAAAGGGGGTGTCGGCGGCCTAAGCGCCTCCCGGAAGGCGGCGAAGGTGCTGCTCTGAACGCGGCGACGGCGCATTCGACGGCGCATTCGACGGCGCGCAGGCACGTTCGGCGGCGCGCAGGCACGTTCGGCGGCGCAGGCAGGTTCGGCGGTGCGCGGGGCGCGGACGAGTTCGGCCGCCCGGCCGGTGAGGCCGGTGAGGTGGGCGGGCGCGGCTGCTGCCGGTGCACCACGCGTACGAACTCGCGTCATGTGGCTGAGGGGCGCGCGCCAGGAGAAGCCGGTACGGCTGCTGCCTCAGCACCGCCTGTCACGAACTCACGTCATGCGGATGAGAGCGCTCGTCCGGAGAGGCAGGTGCGGCTCGCTGCATGGGACGTAGAGAAGAGGGGTCAGCCCCAGTGGTCGCCCCACCCCCAGCCCCACAGGTTGAGGCAGAGAGCGGCGGCCGGGTCGTCCTGGTTCAGGCCGAACCGGCCGCGGAAGAACAGCATGGGGCGTTGCTCGGTGACGACGGGTTCGAGCTCGTTGACGTGGCCGATGACCACGTCGTGGTCGCCGGCGACGTGTACGTCGCGGATCTCGCCATGGACGCGCAGCAGCACCCCTCGCAAGGACGGGGTGCCCCATCGCGACAGGTCCCAGTCGAGGCCCGCGAACTTCGCGCCATTGCTGGACCCGAACCGGCCGCAGAGATCGATCTGATCCTCCCCGAGCACGTTCACGCAGAAGCGGCCCGATCTCCTGATGCGCGGCCAGGCGCGGCCCCTGTGGTCGGCGCAGAAAAGGATCAGAGGCGGCTCGAGGGACACCGACGCGAACGACTGGCAGGCGAAGCCGGCCGGTTCGCCGTCGTCGAGGCCCGTCACCACGGTCACACCGCTCGCGAACATGCCCAGCGCGCGCCGGAACTCGGCGGGTGTGGGCGGCGCCGCCTCGGTGAACTCGGGGTCGGCGGGTACAGCGGTCATGGACTCACCTCGCGTGCGTGTCGATGCCTCAGGTGACGAACTTACAAACCCCCTCATGGGCGGCCCGCAAGGGGATCCCGGTCAACGGAAGGCACGTACCGGCGGGAGCGTGGTCCGGGCAGGTCACCGAGCGGGCCCGTCCTGGTCTCGCTCATCGGGATGATCGCCCTATTCGGTGCGTCTGTCCAGTTAGAGACACAAAGTCCGGCATTCCCGCGGTTCACTGGGTCGTGTCCTTCCTCACCCGGAGGGACGAGCGGTGACCGCGTGGGATGAGGAATTCGACCAAGTCATCGTCGGCACCGGGGGCGGAGGCATGGCCGCCGCGCTGACCGCGTACGACAGCGGGTTGTCGTGCGTCGTGGTCGAGAAGAGCGGCAGGTTCGGCGGCAGCGCCGGCATCTCGGCGGCGGGATCTGTGTCCCCGACAACCCGACCTGCGCGCCGTACGTGAACTCGTGCACGACCATCTCAGGCGCGGACGGCACGGCGCACCAGTCGCGGTAGGACGTCGGCCTCGGCGGGGGGCGTCGCCAGTTCTCCGTGGAGAAGGCGTAGAGGCTCAGTCACTGGACGCCCGCCATGCAGGCCGCCCCTATGACATCGATCACAGCGGCCTCGGCCGCCCGATGCCCCTCGGTGCGGGGCAGGGGAGGGCGTTCGGGCCGGGCGCCGCCGCGTTGTGCCAGGTAAAGACGTGTTTTGTCCTGTTTACACCATTCTTGGGGAGTGTGTACCTTTAGGGCACACGGTAGGGGGTAACCACCCGCCTCCGGCGACCCATCCCTTGCCGTGTCGTTGCCCGGTCCGCGCGGTCCCGTGACCGCGCGGCCGCCGAATCCGCGTCACGTGGAGCCGGGGACCCACTCTCTTAGGGGTGAATCGGAGCGCAGGCCCCCAGGTGCGCCCGTAGGGCACTTCCTGCCCGAACCCGTCAGCTAACCCGGTAGGCGGCATGGAAGCAAGGAGTCAACCCCGCATGTCCACCCATCGGCTCTCCCTCGGGGGCCGGCCCTCGCGCCGGCGCCTGCGCTCCGCCCTCGCGGCGGCGACCCTCGCGGTCTCGGCCGCCACGGCCGGCGTCACCGCGGCCGTCGCCCTGCCCGCGGCCCCGGCGTACGCGAACCCGCACACGTACGGCCAGGACGTCTCCGGCTACGAGGCCGACCACGACTGGATGAACAGCCGCGCGCAGTTCGGCTTCATCAAGGCCACCGAGGGGACCGACTGGGTCGACTCGTCCTTCCCCCGGCACTGGCGGGAGCTGGCCAAGAAGGGCATCGTCCGTGGGGTGTACCACTACGGCCACCCCTCGAACGACCCCATCGCCGAGGCCAACCACTTCCTCAGCGTGGTGAACTCGCAGCCGAGCAAGCCCGGCGACATCCTGGTCCTCGACCTGGAGACCGCCGACGGCGAGTCCGTCGAGCAGGTCAACAAGTGGGCCAAGACCTGGCTGGAGTATGTGACGGCCAAGACCGGCACCAGGCCGATGTTCTACAGCGGCTGGAACTTCGCCAACAAGTACGGCCACGGCCTCGGCCAGTATCCGCTGTGGGTGGCCCACTACAGCAAGGCCCCCGGCGACATCACGCCGCCCGCGGACTGGAAGACCTGGGCGATCCACCAGTACACGGATGCGCCCATCGACCAGAACGTCTCCTCGCTGACGCCCGCCCAGCTGCGTGCGCTCGGCCGCCGATAGCGCCGCCGACAGCGCCCGCCGACAGCGCCCGCCGATAGCGGCGCCGCTATCAGCGCTGATAGCAGGGCGTCCCCCGGGGCGGATCGCCCGCCCCGGGGAACGCGCCGCGGGCCGTACCGGCCTCAGACCACCGCGCCGGAGCCGTCGCGCCGTACGGGCCTGACCCGGGGCGCGGCGGGAGCCGGCGGCGCCTGGCCGGAGCGCCGCTCCAGTGCGATCGCCGCCGGCCCGGCCACGAACGACGACGACAGCGTGCCGGCGACGATGCCGATCAGCAGGGCGACGGCGAAGTCGCGCAGCGAGTCGCCGCCGAACACCGCCAGCGCCGCCAGGATGAACAGCGCCCCGAGCCCGGTGTTGACCGTGCGCGGCGCGGTCTGCAGAATCGCGGCGTTCACCACCCGGCCGAACGGCTCGCGGCGGCGCACCGGCCACAGCTCGCGCACCCGGTCGAACAGCACCACCTTGTCGTTGACCGAATAACCGATGATCGTGAGCATCGCCGCCAGGAACACCCCGTCGATCGGTTTGCCCATCCAGGCGAACGCGCCGACGACCACGGCCGCGTCCACGAACAGCGCCGCCACGGCCGCCGTGCCGAACGTCCACCGGAACCGGAACGCCAGGTAGACGAGCTGTGCGGCGAGCGCGACGGCGAGCGCGATGATGGCGTTGCGGCGCAGCTCCTCGCCCAGGCTCGGCCCGATCAGCTCGTCGCGCTGCTTGGCCACCTCGCCCACGCGCCGGTCGAGCGCCTCCTCCATGCGGACGACGTCGTCGGCGCTGATCTGCCCCGTGCGCACCGAGAGCGCGTCGTCCGACCGCTGCACGACGGCCGAGGGGAACCCGGCGTCCGCCACCGCCTGCCTGGCCGCCGCGACGTCGACGGGGCTGCTCGTGGCGAACTCCACGATCCGGCCGCCGGTGAACTCGACGCCGTAGTTCAGGCCACGGGTGACCAGGCCCGCGCCCGCGACCACGAGCAGCCCGGCCGCGACGGCGAGCCACAGCCGCCTACGCCGCATCAGGTCCGGGTCGCGCCGCGTCAGCCATGTCCTGACCCGGCCGATCGAGCCGATGCCGGACGCCCGCGGGCCGATCCTGCCGATCAGGGCGGCGGTGAGCACCCGGGTGATCAGCATGGCCGAGACGAGCGAGGCCAGCACGCCGATGGCCAGCGTCACGCCGAAGCCCTTCACCGGCCCCGAGGCCAGCCAGAACAGCAGCCCGGCGGCGAGCAGGGTGGTGATGTTGGAGTCGGCGATCGCGCTCCAGGCGTTCTTGAAGCCCCGTTCGAGGGCCGCCTTGAGGCCCCGGCGGGGTGCGTCGCCGTACTCCTCCCTGGCCCGTTCGAAGACCAGCACGTTGGCGTCCACCGCCATGCCGATCGCCAGGACGAACCCGGCCAGGCCGGGCAGCGTGAGCGTGGCTCCCATGGCCACGAGCCCGGCGTACGAGATCAGGCCGTAGCAGGCGAGCGCGACCGCGGCCAGCACGCCCACCAGCCGGTAGACCATGCCGATGAACACCGCGGTGAGGATCACCCCGACGACGCCGGCCTTGGCGCTCGCCGCGATGGCGTCGGCGCCGAGGGTCGGGCCGACCGTACGCTGCTCGACCAGCTCGAGCGGCACCGGAAGGGAGCCGCCCTTGATCAGCACCGCGAGGTTCTGCGCCTCCTGCGGGGTGAACGACCCGGTGATCTGCGTGGTGCCGCCGCCGATCCCCGCCCCGCAGGCGATCGACTCGTCCACCTGAGGCGAGGAGATGATCTCGTTGTCGAGGACGATGGCGACGCGGCGCTTGTGGTCGCCGACCGGCGCGCAGGCCGCCTCGCCGGTCAGCTTCCGCCAGGGGCCGGGCTCCTTGAAGTCGATCGTGACGAACCAGCCCGGCCCTGCCTGCGGGTCGCTGCGCGCGGCGGCGTCGGTGACGCCGGCTCCGCCGAGCGCGACCGGGCCGAGCTTCAGCTTCTGGCCGCTCTCGTCGGCGATCGCGTGCGTGTCACCGCCCTCAGCGGGACCGAGCACCGGATGGAAGTTGAGTTGTGCGGTCTTGCCGATGACCGCGGCGGCCTCGCGCGGGTCGAGCACGCCGGGCAGTTCCACGATGATCCGCTTCTCACCGGAGCGGACCAGGGTGGGATCGACGACTCCGAGGGCGTCCGCCCGGCGCCGGAGCACGTCGAGGGCACGGTCGGTGGCGTCGGCGTCCGCCCTGACCGTGGGAGAGTCTCTCGTCTCGAAGACGAGCTGGGTGCCGCCGCGCAGGTCGAGGCCGAGGCGCGGGGCCATGGTGAGGGCGAGCAGTAGTGAGGTCGCGATGACGGCGAGCGCCGCCACCGCGCGCCACAGGGGCGCACGGGACATGAAGCCTCCACAGGCGTACGAGAGGGAGACGAGTAGGAGAGGTCTCAGTACGCGGTGGAGGGAGGGGCGCGGGCCGCGGCGGCACGACGCGGGCGCTGGGCGGGCGGGCCGTCGTGATGCGGACCGGCCCGGGTGACCCGGGTGCCGCCGCGCGGCGCCGCGGGGTTGGTCAGCACGACCGGCCCGCCGGTCGCGCCGGAGCCGGACCCGCCCGTCCGGACGCGGGGCGGGTCGCCCTGGGCCGGCCGTGTGGCGTGGGCAGGGGCGCAGGCGCGTGTGTCGGTGAGCCGCGCCCCGTCACGCGCCGGTGACACCACGACGTGGCGGGCGGCGGGGCGATGGGCCGACACCCACGCCGGCGACGGCGACGGCGACGGCGACGGCGATGCCGGCGTGCCGCCGGAGGTCAGGAGGATCGCGTGCAGCAGGAGCAGCAGCGCGGCGGTCAGCCCACGTCGCACGACGGTCCCCCTCCCGCGTCCGCCCGGTCCTACGGCCACCGTAGCGAGTTCCGGGCGAGCGTGCCCGCGGGAAACGGGCGCGGGAAACACGGATGACCGTTTCGCGAAGGTGGGTTATGGTCGGTCACATGGCGACCTTGCGACGTGGCACGTGCGGGTCCACCGCCTTCACGTTGGTGGTGGGCCTGCTGATGCTCGCCCTCGCACTGGTCGCCTCCACGCCCGCCTGGTATGGCGGCGATCCCGCCCAGCGCGTGCCGCAGGCCGCCGCCGAGGTGTGGACGCCGGGGGCGTGGACGCCGCAGTCGGCGACCCTGCCCACGGGCGCCGCCGGTCCCGAGCACCTGCCGTTCCCGTTCCGGCCGCGCGTCGCCGTGGCCACGGCACCCGTCACCGCGGCCGGGCCCGCCCGGCATCACGAGGACATCGTCCTCAGCCCGCAGCAGACCGGCCATCGCACCGCCGGCTCGCGCAGCCCGCCACCGGCCCAGTGACACGAGCCCAGCGACACGGGCCCTGTTGATACGCGCCCTGTGACACGGGCTTTCGCGTAGTCGCGCCCTGTCCCGCCCTGTCGCGGGCCGTGCCTTCCGATCACCACCGCACGCGGGCCACTCCCGCGTACTCGTCTCGCGCACCGGCGACCCGGTGCGCCGAAGGCATGCGCTCGCGCGCCCACATCATCGTTCACCTGGAGTGATGCCGCATATGGCAGAGATCAGGTCGCCGCGCCTCCTCATGGAGGAGTGCCGGCGGTATTCCGCGCAGCTCGCCGAGCTGCGCATGCTGCTCGAGGAGCGGCTCCACGCCGCCGGGGGCGAGGCCGCCGCGATCGAGGCCGCTCTGGAGCGGATGGAACGCGGCCTCTACGGCACCTGCACCCGATGCGAGGCGTTCCTGCCGCTCGACCGGCTCCGGCTCATGCCCCACGTGCAGCACTGCGCGTCGTGCGCCGGCGAGACCCGGTTGTCGGCATGACGGGTCTCGCTCTCGGCCTCGCCCTCGACCTCGGCACCGCGCGGACCCGGCTGCTGCTGTCCGCCCCCGGCCGTCACAGCACGGCGATCAGCGAACGGCCGTCGGCCTGCGGCGATCCGGGAGCGCGCCGATGGCCGGTGCGGCACGGCATGGTCGCCGACATGCCCGGATGCGCGCAGCTGGTCCGCGGGGCGCTGCGGGACGCGGTGACCGAGCAGCACCCGCCGCTCGAACGCGTCATGCTCGGGGTGCCCGTCGCGGCCTCGCGGCTGGACCGCAGAGCCGCGTACGCGGCGGTCAGCAGTGCCGCCGGCTGCCGGGTGACGATGGTCGAAGAACCGCTGGCCGCGGCGGTCGGCTGCGGCGTGGACATCGCCGATCCGCGGCCCCGGCTCCTGCTCGACGCGGGAGCGGGGATCGCCGAGGCCGTCGTCATCCGCGACGGCGAGATCGCCGACGCGGGTGCCGTACAGGTCGCGATGGGCGACCCCGCGGAGGGCACGGGCTGCTCGCGGTACGCGCGGGAACGTGTCGCGGCGATGGTCGCCGACCTGATCGCGCGCATCCCCGCCGCACTGCGGGCCACCGCCCGGCAGCAGGGCCTGCTCATCACCGGCGGCGGCGCCCGCGACCCGGAACTGGCCCGCAGGCTCTGCGCGGAGCTGCGGATCACCGTCAGCCCCGCGGCCGATCCCGCCAACGCGACCGTCAGAGGGCTCGCCTGCCTGCTGTCCACGGTCGAGAACACTCGAAAGGACCTCCACGATGACCACCAGTGACGAGTTCACCGCGATCAGCGAGCCGCAGACGCAGGCCGTGCGCGCGGACCTGGAGGAGCAGCTCCAGTGGCGCGAGGTCCAGCTGCGCGACCTGCGGGCCGCCGTCGACGGCGGCAACGACGACACCGCCAGGCTCGCCCTGCTCGCCGACGTCGCCGCCACCGAGCGGGCGGTCGCCGAGCTGCGCAGGGCGCTGGAGCGGATCGAGGAGGGCAGCTATGGCCGGTGCGCCGACTGCGCCGCGGTCATCCCGTTCGGCCGGCTGAAGATCCGGCCCCTGGCCCGCTACTGCATCGCCTGCCAGCGGCGCCACGAAACCCGCTGACCCGGCGGGGACTCCCACTGAGCGGGAGGGCGAGGGCGGCCGGGCGCGGGTTCTGCCACGGTGGGATCGGCGCTCGGCCCCCCGGCCCGCAGATGGGATTGAGCAGGTGACGCACATCCGAGGACGGTTCGACGGCAAGAACGTGCTGCTCACCGGGGCGGCGTCGGGCATCGGCAGGGCGGCCGCCGTACGGCTGCTCGACGAGGGCGCCACGGTGTTCGCCGTGGACCGGGACGAGGACGGGCTCGCGGAGACCGGCAAGCTCGCCGGCGGGACCGACCGGTTCGTCCCCCATCGGGCGGATCTGGCGGACGAACCGGCGGTGGTGTCGGCCGCGCGCGCGGCCGTCGCGTGCCTCGGCCGGGTGGACGTGCTGGCCAACGTCGCCGGCGTGCTGCGGGTGACCCCGCTGGAGTCGCTGCGGCTGGACGACTACCGGCAGATCTTCGCGGTCAACGTGTTCGCCCCGGTCGTGCTCTGCCGCGAGGTGCTGCCGCATGTCCCGGACGGCACCGGGGTCGTCGTCAACGTCACCTCGACGGCGGCGACGAAGGCGCACCCCTGGATGACCGGCTATGCCGCGTCCAAGGGCGCACTGCTGTCGTTCTCGATCAGCCTCGCCGCCGAGCTGGCGCCGCGCCGCATCCGCGTCGTCCCGATCTCGCCCGGCGGCGTCGCCACGCCGCTCACCGCCAACCGGGAGACGTTCGCCGGCGTCGACACTTCCTGGTATGCCCGCACCTATCCCCTGTGGGGGAGGCCGGGCCGCCCGGAGGACATCGCCGGGACCATCGCGTACGCCGCCTCCGCGGACGGCGCCTACCTCAACGGCGTGGAGGTCCGCGTGGACGGCGGCTCGCACAGCTGACCGCCACGGCGCTCGACCTCGGGGCGCTGCTCGTCGAGCACGCGGTGGCGCGCCTGGTGACCCAGGACGGTCAGATTGGAGGGACCACCGACCCGGCCTGAGCCGCCGAGAGCCGAGTCCCCGAGAGTTGTGCCCCCGAGAGCTGTGCCCCCGAGAGCTGTGCCCCGGGGAGTCGGGCCCCGGGGAGTTGCGCACGGTAGAGGCGGGCGTAGGCGCCGTCCGCCGCGAGCAGCTCGTCGTGAGTGCCCTGCTCGACGATCCGTCCCTCGTCCATGACGAGGATCAGATCGGCGTTCCTGATGGTCGACAGCCGGTGGGCGATGACGAACCCGGTGCGCCCGGCCCGCAGCGAGGTCATGGCCCGCTGCACCAGCACCTCCGTGCGGGTGTCGAGCGCGCTGGTGGCCTCGTCGAGCACCAGGATCGGGGGATCGGCCAGGAACGCGCGCGCGATGGTGACGAGCTGCCGCTCGCCCGCGCTCAGCCCCTCGCCGTCGTCGTCGACCACCGTGTCGTACCCGTCGGGCAGCGTGCGCACGAGGTGGTCGACGCCCGTGGCCCTGGCCACCTCGACGATCCGCTCGCGCGGCACGTCGCCGGCGCCGTACGCGATGTTGTCGGCGATCGTGCCGTGCCGCAGCCAGGTGTCCTGCAGCACCATGCCGATCCTCTCGCGCAGCTCCTGCCCGGGCACCCGGGCGATGTCCACCCCGTCCACCGTGATCCGCCCGCCCGTGACGTCGTAGAAGCGCATGAGCAGGTTGATCAGCGTGGTCTTGCCCGCGCCCGTCGGGCCGACGATCGCGACGGTCTGCCCCGGCTCCGCGACCAGGGACAGGTCCTCGATGAGGGGCCGGTCCCGCACGTAGCGGAACGAGACGTTCTCGAACGTGACCCGGCCGGTGGCCGTCGCCGGCAGGTGGACGGGGTCGGCGACGGGCTCCTCCTCGTCCTCGTCGAGCAGCTCGAAGATCCGCCCGGCCGAGGCGAGCACCGACTGCAGGAGGGTGGACATCGACGTGACCTGGTTCACCGGCTGCCCGAACTGCAGGCAGTATTGGACGAACGCCTGCACGTCGCCGATCGACAGCGCGCCGGCCGCCACCCGCAGGCCGCCGATCACCGCGACGAGCACGTAGTTGAGGTTCATGACGAGCGACATCGACGGGCCGATCAGGCTCGACAGCAGCTGCGCCCGGAATCCCGCGCGGAACACCGCGTCGTTGCGCTCGCCGAACTCGCGTACGGCCTCGCGCCGCCGGCCGAAGACCTTCACCAGGGCGTGCCCGGTATAGGTCTCCTCGACGTGCGCGTTGAGCCGGCCCGTGGCCGCGAACTGCTCGGCGAAGCGCGGCTGGGCCCGGCCGCCGACCACTCTGGCCGCCACGACGGACAGCGGCACCATGATCACCGAGACCAGGGCGAGCAGCGGCGAGGTCCACACCATCATCACCAGCACGCCGGCGAGCGTCAGCAGCGCGGTGACCGCCACGCTGAGCACCTGCTGCAGCGTCTGGCCGACGTTGTCGACGTCGTTGGTGGCGCGGGAGAGCAGGTCGCCCCGCTGCCGCCCGTCGAAGTAGGCCAGCGGCAGCCGGGCGAACTTGGCCTGGGTCCGCTCCCGCAGCCGGAAGACCAGCCGCTGCGCGATGGTCGCGGTCGTCCGCTGCTGGACGAGGGTGAGCAGGAAAGCGGCAAGGTAGCAGGCGAGGGCGGTGAGCAGGACCCGGCCGGTGGCGGCGAAGTCCACCTGACGATGCCCGGACACGGCCGACAGCACGAGGTCGGTGGCCGCGCCGAGCAGCCGGGGGACCGCCACGGTCAGGGCCGCGGCCGCGGCCGCGCAGGCCAGGGCGGCCACGGCGAGCGGGAGTTCGGGGCCTGCCGCCTGCAGCAGACGCCGGACAATTCCGCGGCTTGGGGCCGTCATGCGGCCACCTCCTGACCTGTCTGGGAGAAGACGATCTCGCGGTAGGCGGGGCACGAGCCCATCAGCTCCTCGTGGGTCCCCTCTCCGGCGACGCGGCCCTCGTCGAGCACCACCACCCGGTCTGCGTGCCGGGTCGAGGAGATCCGCTGGGCGACCAGGACGACGGCGACGTCGCGGGTCTCCCGCGCCAGCGCGTCGGCGAGCGCGCGCTCGGTGATCGGGTCGAGGGCGGAGAACGGGTCGTCGAGCAGCAGCACCCGAGGACGGGCGACCAGTGCCCGCGCCACCGTCAGGCGCTGCCGCTGGCCGCCGGACAGCGAGGCGCCCCCCTGGCCGAGCGGCGTCTCCAGGCCCTCCGGCAGCGCCTCCACGACGTCGCGCGCCTGCGCCACCTCCAGCGCGTGCCACAGCTCGGCGTCGGTCGCCTCGGGCCTGCCATACCTGAGGTTGTCGGCGACGGTGCCGGAGAACAGGTGCGGCCGTTGCGGCACCAGCCCGACGACGCCGGCCGGCTCCTCGGGCGGCAGCGACGCGAGGTCCGTCCCGTCGAGGAGCACCCGGCCGGCGGCCGGGCCGACCAGCCGGGCCACGAGGTTCAGCAGGGTCGTCTTGCCCGAGCCGGTGGAGCCGACGACCGCGACGGTCTCGCCGGGGCGGACGAGGAGGCGCACGCCCCGCAGCACCGGCTCCTCGGCCCCCGGATAGCGCACGTGCGCGTCGCGGACCTCCACCTCACCCTCCCAAACCCGGCCCTCCCCGGCGGGGTCGATGCGAGCCGGTGACGCGTCCGGTTCTGGCCCGGTCTCCAGTACCTCGCGCACCCGTACGGCGGAGACCCGGGCGCGCGGCACGGCCAGGACGGTGAAAGTCGCGAGCAGGGCGGACCCCAGGATCACGGCCAGGTAGTTGAGGAACGCCACCAGCGAACCCACCTGGGTGACGCCGTCGTCGACGAGATGCCCGCCGAACCAGACCACCGCCACGCCGCACAGGTTGCCGATCAGCGTCCCGGCGGGGAACATCACGGCCACCAGCCGCGCGGCGCGTACGGCGAGGCCCAGCAGCGCGCCGTTGGCCTCGGCGAACCTGGCGCGTTCGCGGTCCTCGGCGGCGAACGCCCGCACGACCCGGATCCCGGTGATCTGCTCGCGCACCAGCCGGTTGACCTGGTCGACGCCTGCCTGCGTCGCCTGCCAGAGCGGGGTGAGCCGGTGCAGGATCACCCACAGGACGGCCGACAGCGCGGGCAGCGCGACCAGCAGCAGCGTGGACAGGCGCAGGTCCTGGCGCAGCGCCATGACCACGCCGCCGAGGAAGATCATCGGCGTGCCGGCGAGGCCGGTCAGCCCCATGAAGACCAGGGTCTGCACCTGCTGCACGTCGCCGATCGTCCGGGTGATCAGGGACGGGACCCCGAAGCGGCCCACCTCCCGGGAGGAGAACGACTGGACCTTCGCGTAGACGGCCGCGCGCAGCTCGTGACCGACGGCGGCGGCGGTCCTTGCGGCGAGGGCGCCCACCACGGCCGAGCACAGGACCTGGGCCAGCGTCCCGGCCACCATGACGCCGCCCAGACCCAGGATCAGCCCGGTGTCGCCGCGCAGCACGCCGTCGTCGATGAGCGTGGCGTTGATCGTGGGCAGCAGGAGGGCGGCGAGCGCCTGCGCGATCTGGAGCACGGCGATCAGGGCGACCGCGCCGCGATGCGGGCGCAGGCCGGAGCGGAGCAGGGAACCCATCTCAGCCTCCGTACGGCCGGGCCGCCCGCGCCTCGCGCAGGGCTCGGCCGAACCAGACGAGCTCGTCGAGCATCACTTTGGCGGCGCCTTCCGGGCCGGCGGGGTCCTTCGGCCAGTTCCCCTCCGCGTCGAACAGCGTCCAGGGGGTCTGGAAGGCGACGGAGTCGCGGATCGTCACCGCGTGCAGCTCGGCGAAGACCAGCCGGAGCTGCTCGACGGCCCGCAGGCCGCTGGACATGCCCCCGTAGCAGACGAACCCGACGGGCTTGGCCGCCCACTCCCGGTGGTAGCTGTCGATCATCAGCTTGAGCGCGGCGGGGAAGCTGCGGTTGTACTCGGGGGTCACGACGACGAAGGCGTCCGCCGCCTCCACCCGGGGCCGCAGCCCGACGACCTCCTCCGGCTTCTCGCCGCCGAGGTGCCCGCGCAGCCCGTCGGGGAGCCGGGTCTCGGCCAGGTCGATGACGTCGAGCGTGACGTCGTCGCGCCGGCCGGCCTGACCGGCGAACCAGTTCGCGACGAGGGGCGCGACCCTCCCCTCCCGGACGCTGCCGATGATCATTCCCACATTGAGCCGGTCTTCTCCGGACATGATTCCTCCCCGAGGTGAGTACGCCGTACGCGGCGGGTACACCGTACGCGCAAATGCGTACGGCGTACAAGTCCGAGTACGATGTACACAGCGAAGCGGGAGGAGCACGACGATGGCCGGGAAGAAGGCGGACGACACTGCCGGCGACACTGCCGGCGACACTGCCGGCGACACTGCCGGCGACACTGCCGGCAACACAGGGGACGGCACAGGGGGCGACACAGGGGGCGACACGGCTCACGAGTCCATCTGGGAACGGATGGAGCGCCCCGCCCGGCCTCCCCGTGCGGCGCTGACCCACGCGCAGATCGGCGCGGCGGCCGTGGAGATCGCGGACACCGAGGGGCTCGACGCGGTCTCCATGCGCCGCCTGGCCGAGCGGCTCGGCGTCGCCACCATGGGCCTCTACCGCTACGTGCGCGGCAAGGACGACGTGATCGAGCTGATGGTCGACAGGGTCTACGCCGAGGAGGCGCGGGCCGGTGAGGGCGGCGACGGTGAGGGTGGTGAGAGTGAGGGTGGTGAGAGTGAGGGCGGCGACTGGCGGGAGGTCCTGCGCGTGTCGGCCATGCGGCTGCGCGCCCTCATCCTGCGCCATCCCTGGCTGGTGGACACCACGGCCGGCACGGGGCCGCTGACCCCCAACTTCGTCGCGCGCATCGACCGCCTGCTCGCGTCGCTGGACGGTCTCGGCCTCGACGCCGACACGGCGATGACCGTCATCGGCACGGTCACCGCGTTCGTCACCGGGGCGACCACCATCCGGATCAGGATGGACCGGCTGATGCGCAAGGAGGGCGCGGAGAAGATGGACGACCTGCGCACCCTCTACTCGTCCCGGATGCGGTGGTTGCTGGAGTCGGGCCGCTATCCCGCGTTCGAGCGCTACATCCGCCAGGGCGTCAGGAAGGACGACGACGACTGGCAGTTCGAGCTCGGGCTCGACAGCGTCCTCGACGGCATCGCCGCCCGGCTGCGCATCGGAAAACAAGGGACCGCCATCATGGACGGCAACTGACCGACGAGCATGACACGGAGAACTCCCTCATGAGCAACGAGGTCCTCGACGCGGTTCGCACACTGCTGCCGAAGCTCGCCGAACGGGCCCGGTCCACCGACGAGGACCGCCGGGTGCCCGCCGAGTCGATCAGGGAGCTGGCCCGGGCCGGGGTCTTCCGGATGCTGCAGCCCAAGAGGTACGGCGGCGCGGAGAGCGACCCGGTGAGCTTCTACGAGGTGGTCAGGGAGATCTCCGCGGTGTGCGGGTCCACCGGGTGGACCGTCGCCGTGCTCGGTGTGCACCCCTGGCAGCTCGCCCTGTTCGAGGAGGCCGCCCAGGACGAGGTGTGGGGGAGCGACCAGGACGCGCTCATCTCCTCGTCGTACGCGCCGGTCGGGCGGCTCGTGCCCGCCGAGGGCGGCTACCGGCTCTCAGGGCGATGGCGGTTCTCCTCCGGCTGCGAGCACGCGTCGTGGGCGATGGTGGGCGGCCTGGTCCTCGGCGACCAGGGCAGGCCGGTGGACTTCATGACCGTGCTGGTGCCCCGCTCCGACTACGTGATCGAGGACGTGTGGGACGTCATCGGCCTGCGCGGCACGGGCAGCAACGACATCCTCGTCGAGGACGCCTTCGTGCCCGCTCATCGCGTGATGCGCAACCACGACATGGCGCAGTTGCGCGGCCCCGGCCAGAAGGTGAACACCGGCCCGCTCTACCGCATCCCGTTCGGCACCGTGTTCACCACCACGATCACCGCCCCGGTCATCGGGATGGCCGTCGGCTGCTACCGGTCGTACGTGACCGCGATGCGTGACCGCGTCCGGCTCAGCCTGGGCGGCGGCCGGTTCGCCGAGGACCAGTTCGCGCAGGTCGCGGTGGCCCGGGCGGCGTCGGAGATCGACGCGGCGATCCTGCAGACCGACCGCAACGTGCGGGAGGTGTACGAGCACGCGGTGCGGGGCGAGACGATCCCGGCCGAGCTGCGGCTGCGGGTGCGCCGAGACCAGGTGCGCGCCACCGAGCGGGCGCTGGAGGCCATCGACATCCTGTTCAAGACCGCCGGGGGCAACTCGCTCAGCAGGGGCAACCCGATCGAGCGGGCCTGGCGCGACGCCCACGCGGGCAGCGTCCACGTGGCCAACGACGTCGAGCGGGCCCTCGCGATGTACGGCAGGGGCGAGTTCGGCCTGACCGTCGAGGACAACCTGATCTGAGGGCCCTTCCGGGCGTCTGACCGGCCCGTACGTCCCCCTGGATGTCCCACTGAGTGGTATCGACCACTGGCGGGCAGGGGAGCTCCGCTGTGTATCGTCGTCGCGACACGCGAAGGACCAGGGGGAGACGTGCCGAGGATCGCCGAGGCCAGGGCGCCGGCTGAGCCGAGCTCACCCGAGCAGCGCGCCCGTCACCTGCGCATCCTGCGCGCCGCCGCCCGGATGGGCGCGGAAAAGGGGCTGGAGCGCGTCCAGATGCACGAGGTGGCCAAGGAGGCCGGCGTGGCGATCGCCACGCTCTACCGCTACTTCCCCTCGAAGACCCATCTGTTCACGGCGGTGCTGGCCGAGCAGGTCGACAGGTTCGGCGAGAGCCTCCCGCAGCCCAAGCCGGGGATGACGCCGGAGGACGCCGTCGGCGAGGTGCTCGTGCTCGCCAGCAGGCAACTGCTGCGCCGCCCCGCGCTCGCCATCGCGATGCTCCAGTCGGCGAGCTCCGCCAACGCCGCCGCGGTGGCCGACGTGGGCCGGATCGACCGGATGTTCCGGAAGATCGTCCTGCGTACGCTCGGCGTCGCCGAGCCCACCGTCACCGACGTCACGCTGATCCGGCTGCTGATGCAGTGCTGGTATGGCGTGCTGCAGACGAGCCTGAACGGCCGGGCGTCGGTCACCGACACCGAAAGCGACATCCGGATCGCCTGCCGGCTGCTGCTCGCGCCCCGGTCGAACGCGGCCGCCGGCCCGGCTTCCCCCTGACGGGATCGCATCCGGGCAATACGCTGCAGACGTGGCGCTGGAGATCCTCACGTACCTTTTCGCGGGGTCCGGGCTCGGCTCGATGGTGCTCGCGGCCCGGTCGGTCCCGTCGGCCCCCGGCGCGCTCGTACGCCGGCGTCCCCTGGCCTGGGGATCGGCGCTCCTCGTGGGCGGTTGCGCGGTCATGGCGCTCGCCGCGTGGTCCACGCACGAGGACGTGCACTACGACGACTTCGGGTCGGCCATGACCCTGCTGGCGGCCATAGCGGGCGGCGCCCTGGTCCTCCTCGGCCTGGGACCCTTCCTCGCACTGCTGCTGGGGGTCGCCGGGCGACGGTCCGTCCTCGCACGTGATCGTGCCCGGAGCGTTCCCGCGATCGTGGCGACGATGTCCGCCACGGCCCTCGCGGTCACGGTGGTCATCGTGGCGGCCGCCGCGACGTCGCAGAACAGGGCCGGCTACAGGCCCGAGGCCCGGCCCGGCGCCCTCCTCGTGCACGGTTTCTCCGCGGCGGACGCGCCGGCCGCGCTCGCGGCCGTGCGGCGCGAGCTGCCGGGTGTTCCCGTCGTCGAGACCTACCGGGGGATCCGGCCCTACAGCCTGCACGCCGACGGCGCGGATCTGCCGGAGCGGTACGGCGCCGTCACATCGGGCGTCATCGGTGACGGCGCACTGCTCCGCTATCTCACCGGAGACCCGTCGACGCCCTACGAGGAGAACACGGCCGTGGTGGTCACGCCCGGCGACGCCGAGGTCGCCTCCGTGACTATCGAGCACAACCTCCTCGGCCAGGACGGCGACACGGCACCGGTGGTCAAGCAGGTCCCCGCGGTCGTCGTCAGGCCCTCCGATCCTTCGGTGGAGGAGGTCTTCCTTCCGGTCAAGGTCTTCCGGGACCTCGGCCAGGACCTCAGACCCGATGCGCTGATCGTCGACCCCTCCGTGCACTCCACTTCGGAGACCGAGCAGCGGCGGCTGGACCGGTCGCTCGGCGGCGTGGCGCAGACATACGTCGAACGGGGGTATCGGCCTCCGTCCGACTGGCGGATCGCCGTCGTGGCCGTCGTCGTGGCCGCGGTCGTCGTCGCGCTCGCGGGCGCGCTGGTCGCGGCCGGAGGCGCGGACGCACCGTCGGACGCACCGTCGGACGCACGGTCGTGGCAGGCGGCCGCGCGCCGTGCGGCGCTGGCCGCCGCCATCGGCACGGCGGTGGGTGTGGCCGCGGGGTGCCTCGCCGGTCTGCTCATCGCGTGGCCGGCAACGACCTCCTCCGCGTGGGAGCCGCCTCCCCGGGCGGGATTCGCGACGCCGTGGCCGTGGATCGCCGCCCTGGCCGCGGGCCTGCCCGTGCTCGCCCCGGTCCTCACTGCGGCCGTCGCCGCCCCGGTCCTCACCGTGCGCGCGCGACGTTCCGCACGCCGGTGACGTTCACGGTGTGCCGCGGATGACCTGGTAGAAGGTTTCTGAGGTGAAGCGCGGCCGGGGTTGGTCGTTCCAGCCGATCTCGGCGGCTCGGCGCCGGATCGCGTCGCCGGCCGCGGCGGCGGCCTCGTCGTCGTCGAAAACGGCGATCGACAGGCCGTTGCCGGTGGCCGGATCCAGCAGATGGTAGGTGGCGCGCACTCCGGGGATGGCGGCGGCGGCCTCGACGACCCAGTCACGGTCGTCGGTCGGCATGGGTTCCCACCGTGCGACTCTGGCGATCATGCTGTTCTCCGATCAGTCGGTCGGGCGGGACTCAGGCCGGGTGAGGGGCCCGGCGGCCGACGGTGAGCAGAGCGATCGCGGCCACGGTGGCCGCGATCGCGATCCCGATCACGATCTTCGACCAGTCCGGTGCGTTGTCCGCCCAGTAAACGGGGAGGCTGAGCAGTGCGGAGACGACCCGGGAGCCGATCACGGTGGGGATCGCGCCGCGCCGCCGGGCGAGCGCCGCGGCCACGATCGTGACGACCCCGACCACCCCGCCGCCGATCGCGAGCGCGGCAGGCGGTCCTTCGTCGGCCCACACACCGGCCACGCCGGCGATGTCCAGCAGGCCCAGCAGTATGGCGAGGGCGAGGCCCCACTTGAGGGTCGGGTTCATGGCAGCTCCCGGTCGATGGAACGGTCATCCATGCCGGGACCGTAGGTCACGTCGGGCCGGGTGGTCGTCCGGGAAAACACTCATCCGGCATACTCATTCGCCGTATTCATTCAGGCGTATTCATTCAGGCGTATTCATTTCGCCGTATTGATTCGACCCACCTCACTCGGCAACCGGCTGCCCGTACCGTATTCGTTGACGGAGCTTGTCGGCCGTGGGCGCGAGCTGGCCGAGGTGGAGAGCCGGCTGGCCGGGGTGCGGGCCGGATCGGGCGCCGTCGTCCTGGTCGAGGGCGAGGCCGGCGCCGGGAAGACCGCGTTCGCGAATGCACTGACCCGGCGCGCACGGGCCGCCGGGCACGCCACCGCCTGGGGGTCCTGCCTCGAAGGCGAGCCGGGCGCGCCGTTCCGGCCGTGGCTGCAGATCCTGCACGCCATCCGGGCCCCGGCCACCGGCCTCGACGAGCCCGCCGACGCCTCGGTCACCCGGCACCGGCGGTTCGACGCGGTCGTCGAGGCGCTGCGCGACCGGCCCACCGGTGACGGCCTGCTGCTGGTCCTGGACGACCTGCACGCCGCCGACCTCGGCTCGTTACGCCTGCTGCAGCATGTCGCGTCCGAGGCGGCGGACCTGCCGCTGATGCTGCTGGCGCTGTTCCGCGGAGGGCAGGCCGGCCCGGACCGCCACGAGGTGCTCGGCGCGGTGGGCCGGGAGCGCGGGGCGCACCGGATCCGGCTCGGCGCGCTCGCCGCCGGCGACGTCACCGAGCTGGCGACCAGGGCCGCGGCAGGCCCGCTGGACGCGGCGACGCTGCGCGCGATCGGCGAGCGGTCCGGCGGCAACCCGCTGTTCGTGGTGGAGCTGGCCCGGCTGGCGGGCACCGGCGAGCGGCTCCCGCGTGGGATTCGCGCGGCGATCGGCCGGCGCCTGGACGGGCTTCCCGCCGATACCCGGCTCCTGCTGCGCCAGGCCTCCGTACACGGACGGGAGTTCGACGCGGCCACCCTCGCCGCGACCGTACGGCTGACGCGCGACGAGACGGTCGCGCGGCTGGGCCCCGCCCTGGATGCCGCTCTGGACGCCGCCCTGGATGCCGCCCTGGATGCCGGGGTGCTCGTCGCCGACGGACCCGTGCTGCGCTTCGACCACGTGCTCACCCAGGAGGTGCTCTACGCCGAGCTGGGGCCTGCCGAGCGGCAGGAGCTGCACGCGCGCGCCGCGTCGGCGGTCGGCGACGGTCCGATCGAGACCGTGGCGCATCACCTGCGCCAGGGCGGCGAGGCGGAGGCGTTGACGGTCACGTTGCGCGCCGCCGAGCGGGCCCGGGACCGGCTCGCGTACGAGGACGCCGCGTATCAGTACCGGGCCGCCCTCGACCTGCTTCCCCGGGCGGACGACGGAACCCGGGCCCGGCTGCTGCTCGACCTCGCCGGCTGCGAGTTCCGCGCCGGGGCGGTGGACGCCGCCTGGCGCTGCTGCCACGAGGCAGCCGACCTGGCCGGGCCGCCGGTGACGCGGCCGTGCTCGCGGACGCGGCCACGGTCCTGCGCGGGGTCACCGACTCCTCGGTCACGCCGCGGATCCACGCCTTGTGCCGGTCGGCGCTGCCGCTGCTCGGCGACACCGAGCCGGTGCGGCGCGCCCGGGTCCTCGCCCAGCTGGTCGTCACCGCCGACCCGTTCGGCCCCGGCCCGGAGGCGACGTACGACGGCGGCGAGCCGGACCTGGGGCGCCGCGCGCTGCAGCAGGCCGAGGCGTGTGGCGACCCGGACGCGGTGTTCCTCGCGTTGCAGGCGCGCGGCACCGAGCTGACCGGGGCGGGGCACGTGCTGGAGCGGCTCTCGCTCGGCGAGCGCGCGGTGCGGCTGGGCCGCGAGGTCGGCCGGCCGGAGTACGCGGCCTGGGGCCATCTGTGGCGGCTGGGCGGGTTCGCCGAGCTGGGCCGCAGGGTGCCCTTCGACGCCGAGCTGGCCGCGTTCGCGGTCGCCGTCGACCAGTTGCGCGAGCCGCTGTGGACGTGGCGGCTGACCCTGGTGCGCACGTCCGTCGCGCTTAGCGAGGGCAGGCTGGCCCTGGCCGCCGAGCTGATGGCGGAGGGGCAGGCGCGGGGCCGGCGCGCCGGGCACGAGGGGGCCGAATTCTTCCACCTCATCCATGCCGACGCGCTCGCGCAGCTCACCGGCGAGGGATACGAGCCGGTGGAGCGGGCGGTGCGCGCGTTCACCGAGCAGGGCCCGTTCCTGTCCCGCGCCTGGCATGTGAACGTGCTGACGCACATGGGCCGCATCGACGAGGTGCGGGCGATGTGGCCGTCGCTGGTCCCGCACCTCGGCGCGTTCCCGCGGCACGCCCGGGAGTGGGTCGTCGCGATGTCCGGGATGGCGGACGTGTGCGTCGCGCTCGGCGACCGGGAGACCGGTGCGTGGGTCTACGCGCAGTTGGTGACGTTCGCCGACCGGCAGGTGATCGCCGATCCGCTGGGCCCCGGATATGGTCCGGTGGCACTGCGGCTGGGCCGGCTCGCCCGGCTTGCCGGCGACGCGGAGGCCGCAGGGGAGCACCTGCGCTCCGCGCTGGCCACGAGCCTCGCGACGGGATTAGCGCCGGCCACCGGGTTCACCCATCTCGAACTGGCCCGCGCGGCGCTGGACCGGGGTGACCGGGCCGCGGCCCGCGAGCACCTCGACGCCGCCCGTGACCTGGCGCGGCGGTTGGGGCTGGCGACGCTCCAGACGGCGGTCGAAGCGCTGGTCGAAGCGGCGGCCGAAGCGGCGGCCGAAGCGGTGGTCACGCCACCGCCGGCCGGCCCGCTGACCCCGCGCGAGGAGCAGATCGCCGCCCTGGTGGCCGAAGGGCTGTCCAACCGGCAGATCGCCGAGCGGCTCTACCTGTCCGTGCGCACGGTCGAGAATCACGTCACGCACATCCTGGTGAAGCTCGGCTTCGAGTCGCGGGCCCGGATCGCCTCGTGGCACGCGCACAGGGCACACGGATAGGGCACACGGATAGGGCACACGGATAGGGCACACGGATAGGGCACACGGACAGGGCATACGGACAGGGCACACGGATAGGTACCGCGGATGAGTGGTCGCACGGATGCCCGGTGCCGGCCCCGGCCGTAGCGTGCGGGGCATGCATGCGGTGGTAGGGATCTGGTCCGCCGACGAGAGCCGGCGGGCGGAGCAGGAACGGGCGCTGCGCGCCGATGTGGTGCCCGGGACCGCCGCGCGGCCGGGTTTCGTCAGCGGTTATTGGATGCGGGACGCGCAGACCGGCAAGATGCACACGGTCGCGGTCTTCGACACCGAGCCCCACGCACGCGCGTTCAAGGACCACATCGCCCAGGCCACCCGGGCGGCCGCCCGCATCGGCGTGACCGTCGACGTGCTCGCGATGGTGGAGGTGTCCGCTCATGCCTGACGCCGATCCGTACCCCCTTGTTTTCGCGATCGCGGTCACGCACCACTGAGCGGGACCGCACCGTTGTCCGCGCCTGGAATGATTTCTAGCCTCTCCTCATGACGCTGAAGGTGGCATCCCCGTTCGAGGCCGTCATCGTCGACGCGGTGCGCACACCGGTCGGCAAGCGGTACGGCGCCCTGTCCGGGCTGCACCCGGCCGAGCTGCTCGGCGCGGTGCACCGGGCCCTGATCGAGCGCAACGGCCTCGCGGCCGAGACGATCGAGCAGGTGATCGGCGGCTGCGTCACCCAGGCGGGGGAGCAGGCCAACAACGTCACCCGCCAGGCCTGGCTGCACGCGGGCCTGCCCTGCACCACGGCCTGCACGTCGATCGACTGCGCCTGCGGCTCCGGCCAGCAGGCCGTCCACCTGGTCGCCGGGCTGATCGCGGCCGGCGCGATCGACATCGGCATCGGCTGCGGGGTCGAGTCGATGAGCCGGGTCTTCCTCGGCGCCGCGGTCACCGCGGACGCCGGCAGCCCGTTCCCGCCGTCCTGGTCGCTGGATCTGCCCGACCAGTTCACCGCGGCCGAGCGGATCGCGCAGCGGCGCGGCATCACCCGTGAGGACGCCGACGCGCTCGGCCTGCGCTCCCAGCGGCGCGCCGCGCGGGCGTGGGCGGAAGGCAGGTTCGACGGCCAGGTCCTCGCGGTGGAGGCGCCGGTGACGGGACCGGAGGGGCCGACGGGGGAGACCGCCGTCGTCACCAGGGATCAGGGGCTGCGCGACACCGGCATGGAGGCGCTGGGAAGGCTGCGGCCGGTGATACCGGGCGGCATCCACACCGCGGGCAACTCGTCGCAGATCAGCGACGGCGCGGCCGGTGTGCTGCTGATGAGCGCGGGCCGGGCGCGCGACCTCGGGCTGCGCCCGCGGGCGCGCATCGTCGCCTCCGGCGTGGTCGGCTCCGACCCCTACTATCACCTCGACGGGCCCATCGACGCGACCCGGCGCGTGCTGCGCAAGGCGGGCATGAAGCTGTCGGACGTCGACCTGGCCGAGGTCAACGAGGCGTTCGCCTCGGTCGTGCTCTCCTGGGCGCGGGCGTTCGACGTCGACATGGACACGGTCAACGTAAACGGCGGCGCGATCGCGCTCGGGCACGCGGTGGGCTCGACCGGCTCCCGCCTGCTCACCCAGGCGCTGTGCGAGCTGGAGCGCACCGGAGGCTCGACCGCCCTCGTGACCATGTGCGCCGGCGGCGCGCACGCGACGGCCACCGTCATCGAGCGCATCTGAGTGGCAAGGAAAGCGCTCTCCCAAGAGGATCGGGCTCCTCGCGGTGGCATGACAAGTGTCAGGGGGCTATTGACGCGCGGTCAGTTAACAGTAAAGTTACTTTTCTGAGAGCGCTCTCACAGCTCGTCTACGCCCTTCACCCCCCAGAGGAGCCGAGAGATGCACATGTCGTCGCGGCGATGGCGGCGGGCCCTGCTCGCCGTCGTCCAGCTCGCCGTCGTCCAGCTCGCCGTCGTCCTGCTGGCCCAGGCGGTGGTCCTCGCCGCCGGGCAGCAGGCGGCGGACGCCGCCGTCACGCAGTTGCCCTTCATGATCACCAACAACTCCGGCCGGGGCGACGCGACGTACGTCTACGTCGTCGCCCGCAACTCGCTCACCGGTCAGCAGGGATACGTGGACGCCTCGGGAACGTGGCGCGCGTACTCCTTCCCCTCGTCGATTCCCAACGGGCCGGTCCCCGCGCCGGACATCGCGATCCCCGGGCCGGGCAACGGCGCCAGCGCGACCGTCACGCTGCCGCCGAACCTGTCCGGTGGCCGCGTCTACGTGTCGATGGGCGCGAAGCTGCGCTTCTTCCTCACAACGAACGGACTGGTGGAGCCCGCGCCCTGGGTCGACAGCGACCCGAACGCCGGCATCCTCTACGACTGGACCGAGTTCGCCCGGACGAGCAACGGCGGCGCGGGCATCTTCATCAACTCCACCACGGTCGACATGTTCGGCTTCCCGGTGACGGTCAGCGTCACCGACGCCTCCGGCAACACCCAGACGCAGGGCATCGCCGGCGACCGCGCCGGCATCCTCAGCGCGTTCGCGAGCCTGGGTTCGCCGTGGTCGGCCCTGACGACGACGAGGGCCTCCGACGGCCTCCCGCTGCGCGTGCTCGCGCCCGTCCACGCCATCGCCAAGGGCCTGTTCCCCTCGACGTACCTCGACGCGTACGTGAACGGCGTGTGGTCCTACTACGCCACGCGTCCGCTGACCGTCCAGACGTCGCTGGGCACCTTCACCGGCACCACCAGCGGCGCGAGCTGGACGTTCAGGAACGCGTCCGGCGCCGTCATCGGCACGCTCACCAAACCGGCCACGAGCGACGTCTTCGCGTGCGCCGGCGGCATGCAGCCGCCGAACCAGCCGAACCAGGCGGCCATCCTCGCGGTGGGCGCGCGGGTCTGCGCCGCGCTCAACCGCGCGACGCTCTCGACGACCGGCCGGGTCATGTACGACACCCAGCCGACCACGGACGCCACGAAGTTCTACGGCCAGTCCGCGTCGAACCTGTTCAGCAAGACGATCCACGCCCACGCGCTGAACGGCCTGGCCTACGGCTTCTCCTACGACGACGTCGGCGGGTTCGCCCCGGTCATCGACCAGCCCGACCCGTCGTCGGCGAGGATGACGATCGGGAGCTTCGGCGGGGGCACGGGCGGCCCGTCCGGCGCGAACATCATCGGCCCCGGCGGCAAGTGCGTCGACGTGGCGGGCGACGACACGGGCGGCAACGGCACGGCGGTGCAGCTGTGGGACTGCCAGTCCTACGCCAAGGACCAGTTCTGGACCTGGAGCGGGCAGACGCTGCGCACCCTCGGCCGCTGCCTCGACGTGCGGTCGGGCGGCACCGCCAACGGCACCCCGTTGCAGCTCTACGACTGCAACGACACCGGCGCGCAGAACTGGGTGCGGCGGGCCGACGGGTCGATCCAGAACCCCCAGTCGGGCCGGTGCGTCGACTCGCCCGGCGGCGCGACCGGCAACGGCACCCGCCTGCAGATCTACGACTGCAACGGCACCGCGGCCCAGCGCTTCGTCATGCGCTGACCAGGCAGAGGTGGAAGAGCGGCCCGGCGGCAGCCGTCGGGCCGCTCGCTCGTTCACGTCTTCGCCCGCATCTCTTCCCCTCGCGGCAAAAATTCGTTATAACAACCTAACGATGTAACGACGCCCGGTCGGCGGCGGCGTACAGCGGGGAGGAGGCAGACCCCCTTGAGAACTGTCGGAGCGATCTCACTAGGTGCCGTGCTGGCGCTCGCGCTCGCCGGATGCGGCGGCTCAGCGGACAACGGAGCGGCCGGCGGACCGCAGACGATTTCATTCCTTACCCACTGGGGACCCGAGCAGGTGACGGCGCTCAAGGCCGCGGCCGCCGCGTTCCACACCAAGAACCCCGATGTCACGGTCGACATCCGGGCGGTCCCGTTCGCGAACCTGCTCAGCACGCTGAGGACGCAGGGCGCGAGCCCCAACGGCCCCACCATCGCGGGCATCTACGACCTCTGGCTGCCCGAACTTGTGCGGGACGGCCTGGCCGCCCCCGCCCCCTCGGGCGTGGCCGCGGACGTCAAGGCCGGCTGGCCGGGGAACATGGTCGACGACGTCACCAAGCAGGGCCAGGTGCGCGGCTATCCGAACGAGGTCGACCTCTACGCGCTCAACTACAACAAGAAGCTGTTCGCCGAGGCCGGCATCCCCGCGCCGCCCAAGACCTGGGACGAGCTGAAGGCCGACGCCGCCAAGCTGACCAAGCGCGACGGCGGCAAGGTGACGCAGCAGGGCTTCGGCCTGATCACGAGCTGGGCCTCGGGCGCCGTCCACCCCTGGCTGTCGCTGGTGAACTCCAACGGCGGGCAGTTGCTCGACGGCAGCACGCCCAAGCTGGACGACCCGAAGGTCGTGGCCGCCGCGCAGCTCTACGCGGACCTGATCAAGAGCGGGGCCACCCAGCCGTCCATGAGCAGCGCCAACGCCAACACGACCGGGCCCTACCTCGACAACTTCGTCAACGGCAAGACCGGCATGATCATCATGGCGAACTGGTGGCAGAGCGCGCTCAAGCAGGCCATGGGCGACCGCTACTCCGACGTCGGCGTGGCGCCGGTGCCGGTCGGCCCGGACGGCACGGCGTCGGCGGGCGTGTCCTACTCCTGGCTGACGATGGTGAACGGCAAGGCCTCGCCGGCCAAGCAGGACGCGGCCTGGAAGTTCCTCCAGTTCCTCAACGGACCCGAGAGCGGCAAGGGCGGCTCGTCCGCGATGGGCGACATCCTGATGTCGATGGGCATCCTGCCCAGCAGGACCAGCGACCTCACGGCGCACAAGGCCGACCTGTCCGACCCGTTCATCGCGGCGTACGTCGCCGAACTGCCGAACGCGAAGCCCTTCCCGACGGTGCTCGGCGGCGAGGCCATGAGCCAGGCCGTGCAGAAGCACATCGAGAACATCGTGTTCGGCAAGGAGACCGCGCAGCAGGCGATGACCGCGGCGCAGAGTGAGGTCGCCGGCATTCTGGCCAAGGCCGGGGCATGACGGTTGCTCGGGGGCACGCCCGGCGAGGGGCGGCGATAGCCTTCCTCTCGCCGGCGATGGCGGTGATCGTCCTGTTCGTCGCCGTACCGATCGCCCTGACCTTCTGGATCAGCCTGCACGACTGGTCGATGTACACGCCGCTGACGCAGATGACGTGGCGGGGCCTGGGCAACTACGCCGACCTGCTGCACAGCGACGACTTCCTGAACGCGCTCGGGAACACCCTGGTCTACGTCGTGCTCGTGCTGGTGACGACGGTTCCGCTGGCCCTGGCGCTCGGGATGCTGCTCTACTTCCCGAAGACGGCGGGCAAGGCGGCGGCGCGGGCCGCGCTGTTCTCGACCTACGTGATCCCGACGGTGGCCATCGCGATCGTCTGGGGTGCGCTCTACGCGCCCGACTACGGCCCGATCTCGCAGGCGCTCGGCGCCCTCGGGATCGATTCGCCCGCATGGCTGAGCGATCCCGAGACGGCGCTGCTCTCTCTGGTGATCTTCCACGTCTGGCAGATGACCGGCTACTACACGATCCTGGTCATCGCGGGGCTCACCCAGATCCCCGACGACGTGTACGAGGCGGCCCGCATCGACGGCGCCGGGTTCTGGCGGCAGACGTTCAGCGTCACCCTGCCACTGCTCCGCCGTACGACGACGTTCATCGTGCTGATCGCGGCGATCAACGCGATCCAGGTGTTCGACCCCGTCTACATCCTCACCCAGGGCGGGCCGGCCGAGAGCACCACGGTCCTGTCGTACGCGATCCAGCGGGCGGCGTTCCAGAACGGCATGGCCGGTCAGGCGAGCGCCATGGCCTTCAGCCTGCTGCTCGTGCTGGTGGCCGTCGCGGGAGTCGTCCTCGCGGCCATGCGCAGGCGTACGGCGGCGGAGGGACGGTCATGAGGCGCACGGCACGCGCGGCCACGGCACTCGCGCTCGGGCTGGTCATCCTGGTGCCGCTGTTCCCGCTCTACTGGATGGTGATCTCGGCGCTGAAGGGCCCGGAGGAGCTCCAGAAGGCGCCGCCGACCTGGTTTCCGTCGCATGTGACGTTCTCCGCGTTCGGCGAGGTCTTCCAGGCCGTCCCCTTCGGCGGCGCCTTCGCCAACAGCGTCCTGATCGCCGGGGTCTCCACGCTGTCGGTGCTGGTGACCAGCGTCATGGCGGGCTTCGTGTTCGCGAAGTATCGCTTCCGGGGCCGCGACCTGATCTTCTGGTCGGTCGTCGCGACGATGTTCCTGCCGCCGATCGTGACCCTGGTGCCGCTGTACTGGCTGGTCTCCACGATGGGCCTGGCCGACTCCTACCTCGGCGTGATGCTGCCCTGGCTGGCGAACGCCTTCGGCATCTTCCTGATGCGGCAGTTCATCGCGGACGTCCCCGACGAGCTGATCGAGGCCGCCCGCCTGGACGGTGCCTCGGAGGGGCGCATCGTCTGGCAGATCGTCACGCCGCTGCTGCGCCCGGCGCTGGTCAGCCTCGCGATCTTCGCCTTCGTCTTCTACTGGAACAACTTCCTGTGGCCGCTGTCGATCCTGCAGTCGGACGACAAGTTCCCCGTCGTCCTCGCGCTGAGCCGCCTGCTGTCCTACAGCACGAGCGTGCAGTACCAGAACGTGGTCATGGCGGGAGCGCTGATCGCCAGCGTGCCCACGATCGTGGTGTTCCTGCTCGCCCAGCGTGTGTTCGTACAGAGCATCTCCCGGACGGGGGTGAAGGGATGACGACGTTCGTCGGCATCGACGTCGGCGGCACCTCCGTACGGGTCCTGGCCGAGACGCCGGACGGACGCGGGGAGCTCGTCACGGCCCCGGTGGCCGGCTCCTACGACGCGTTCCTCGACCAGGTGGCCGGACTCTGCGCGGCAATCGCCCGACCGGCGGGAGTCGGGATCGGCCTGCCGGGGACCTCCGGCGAGAGCCGGCCGATGTTCGTCCCCGCGCTGCCGTGGCTGGAGGGCCGCGCGCTGCGGGAGGACCTGGAGGCCCGCCTGGGCGCGCCCGTACGGCTCGGCCTGGACGGCCACCTCACCCTGCTCGCCGAAGCGGCCGAAGGCGCGGCCAAGGGGGTCAGGTCGGCCGTGCTGCTGGCCGTCGGCACCGGCATCGGCGGCGCCCTCCTGATCGACGGCCGGATCTGGCGCGGCGTCCACGGCAGCGCCGGATCGTGGGGCTGGCTGCCGGCCGACGTGCCGAATGACCCTCTTCACGGGCCGTTCGAGCAGGCCGCGTCCGGTTCGTCGCTGCGCGACGGCCCCGCCCTGGTGGCGGCGGCCCGCGCGGGAGACGAGCGGGCACGCGCCGCGCTCGACGCGTACGCCGCCCGTCTCGCCCGGGGCGTCGCGGCTGTCGCCAGCACGATCGATCCCGAGATCATTCTCATCGGCGGCGGGCTGGCCGACGCGATGGACGTCCTCGGCCCTCCGCTGCAGCGGCACGTCGCGAGGTTCGCCTCACCCGACGGCCGCCGGGTGCCGGTGCGGCCCGCCGCACTGGGCTCCCGGGCGGGCGCCGTGGGAGCACTCCTCATCGCCAGAACGGAGGAATGGTGATCGTGAAGGGGCTGGACCCCACCTCGGGTGTCCCTCTCTACCTGCAGGTCGAACGGAGCCTGCAGCAACGCGTCGACGCCGGCGAGTGGGTGCCCGGCCAGCGGCTTCCGACCGAGGAGGAGCTGGGCAAGGCGTACGGCGTCAGCCGCGTCACGGTCCGGCAGGCGGTGGCCCGGCTGGTCGACCGCGGGGTGCTGGTCAGGGAGCAGGGCCGGGGCACCTTCGTCCGCGACACGAGCCTGACCGCCGGCGCGCGGTGGGTCACGTCGTTCACCGGCGAGCTCGCGCAGCTCGGCCACAGCGCGGGCTCGCGGGTCCTCGGCCAGTCGGTCGTCACGGCGGGCGAGGAGGACCTGCCCCCCGAGATGCAGCTGCCGCCCGGCGCCCGGATGCTGCGGCTGCGCAGGCTCAGGACCGACGGCTCCCGGCCGGTGGGCGTGCAGACCGCGCTCCTCCCGCTCGACCGGTTTCCCGGTCTCGCCGACATCGACTTCACCGACCGGTCGCTCTACCAGACCCTCAACGAGAAGTACGGGCTGGTCCCGCGCGAGGCCGTCGAGACCTTCACGGTCGGCGGCGTGCTCGACGAGGACGCCACGACCCTCGGAGTGGCCGCGGGCGCACACGCGTTCTACGTCGAACGCCTCACCTTCGACGCCCACGGTCCGTTCGAACACGTACGCAGCGTCATGCGCGGAGACCGATACCGCGTGCGACTGGCGCTGCGGACCCCATGAAAGGAACGTCCGTGAGTTACACCCGAACCCTGATGACCATCCTTGACCGGCTCGCCTCCACACAGGAGGAGGCGCTGACGACCGTGGCCGAGCGCAGCGCGGACGCCGTCCAGAACGGCGGCCTGATCCACCTGTTCGGCAGCGGCCACTCGGTGATCCCCACCATGGACGCCTTCCCCAGGTACGGCAGCTTCGCGGGCATCCACCCGCTCACCGATCCCCGGCTGATGTGGCACAACGTGCTGGGGCCGGGCGGCGTGCGCGAGCTGCTCTGGCTGGAGCGCACCGAGGGATACATCAAGCAGTATCTGGACCACGAGCCGCTCGCCCCCGGCGACGTGATGGTGGTCTACAGCCACGGCGGCAGGAACGCGGCGCCCGTCGAGGCGGCCATGTACGCCGCCGAGCGCGGCCTGTTCACCGTCGCGGTCACCTCGGTGGCCAACCTCGAACGCCCGGCCGAGCACTCCAGCGGCAAGCGGATCGCGGAGATCTGCGACGTGACGATCGACACCGGCGTGCCGGTGCAGGACGCCATCATCGAGGTGGACGGCTGGGACCGTCCGACAGGGGGCGCCTCGACGGTGGTGGCGAGCGTGGTCAGCCACGAGATCGTGACCCGTACGGCAGCCGTGCTCGCCGGCCGGGGCGTCGTCGTGCCGACGTTCGTCTCCCCGACCGTGCCCGGGGCCACCGTCTCGTCGAACGACGAGGTGTTCGCCGACCACCGGCGCCGCCTCCTCGCCGCCGAGGGCCGCGACCGGCGCTGAAGTGATCGGCGCTGAAGTGATCGGCGCTGAAGTGACCGGCGCTGACGTGGCCGGGTGAGGTGACACCATGACCGGCGCCGTTGCTCATTCGAGCAGTTCGACCGCGTGGGCGAACTGCTCGAGGGGCTTCCAGAACGGCAGCCGGAGCCGGGAGCGCTGCGCGTTCGCGGGGGAGAAGGCCGGGCCGGCGGTGACCAGCACGCCTCTCCTGCGAGCGCGCTCGGCCAGAGCGACGGCGTCGGTCCCGGTGTCGATCCACAGCGCCGTGCCGCCGCTCGGCGGCGTCCACCGCCACGCCGGGCGGCGTTCCGTCAGAACCGCCGCCGCGTCGGCGAGATGGGCCCGCAGGCGCCGCGTGCGCTCCTGCCGGGCCCGATCCGCCTGCGCCAGCAACTCGGCGGTCACCATCTGGTCGAGCACCGGAGCGGCCAGGTCCAGCGCCGCCTTGGCCTGCGTCAATCGCTTGATCATCGGCCGTTCCGCGCGTATCCACCCGACCCGCAGCCCGCCCCACAGCAGCTTGGACGCGGTGCCGATCCGGATCACCGGGCCGGGGCCGGGAGGATCGGGCAGCGGCGGGCGCACCCCGCGGTCGTCGAGGACGAGGTCGGCGCAGGAACGGTCCTCGATCGTCAGCACGCCGTGCCTGCCGACGATCTCGCTGAGCCGCTCCCTGGCCGCCGCGGGCAGGCTGATCCCCGTGGGGTTGTGCGCCGCGGGCTGGCAGTAGAGCAGGGCGGCCCGATGGGCGACCCGGTCGAGGTGGTCGAGGTCGAGGCCGTCCGTCCGCACGGGCACTCCGGTCAGCCGCGCCCCGGCCGTACGGAACGCCTCGATGGCGCCGCGGTAGCCCGGCTCCTCGACCAGGACCTCGTCTCCCGGCGTCACGAGGGACGACGCGCACAACCAGACGGCCTGCTGGGAGCCGGAGGTGACGAGGATCTGATCCGGTTCCGTCGGCAGCCCCTGCGCGCGGTACTGCCCGGCGACGACCGCGCGGAGACGCGGCAGCCCCGCCGCGTAGTAGCCGTCGTCGGCGAGATAGACGTCGAGTTCGCGCAGATCGACCGCCGACACGGCCTCCCGCACCAGTGACAGGGCGGGCAGGGCGCCGCTGGACAGGTCGAGCTCGACCAGGCGGCGGGTGCTGCCGAAGGACGCCAGCCGTCCGTCGACGACGTGGTCACCGCCGCCGGCGCTGCGCTCGCGCCGGACCCGCGACCCGGACCCCTGCCGTGACGTCAGCCGTCCCCGCGCGGCCAGCTCCGCGTACGCCTCGGCGACGGTCCCGCGGGAGACCCCCAGCGCGGCGGCCAGCACGCGCTGCGGCGGCAGCGCGGCCCCCTCGACCAGCACGTTGCCGGCGACCAGCTCGTCGAGCGCGTCGGCGAGGGCATGCGGCAGCGGCACGTCGTCCGCCCGCCATCCCCCGAGCAGGCGGGCCAACGCGGCACTGTCGACAGGTTCCGCACGCGCCATGGACCAATTCTGCGTGATTGGCCTGGCCGGTTCCGCCACGGCCGGACATTCTCGACCGTACGGGCAGGTCGACGACGACAGGAGGCCGCGGTGGCGACGGTAGTGCTGCTGGGAACACTGGACACCAAGACCGAGGAGTATCGCTGGGTCCGTGACCAGCTGCAAGAGGCGGGCTGCGACGTGCTCCTGGTCAACGTGGGCACCTTCGCCGCCGGGGCGGAGCTCGCCGACATCGGCGCGGACGAGGTGGCCCGGGCCGCGGGCGCCGACCTCGACCGGCTCCGCGCCGGCCGCGACCGCGGCGCCACGATGGACACGATGGCGGCCGGCGCCGCCGTGGTCGTCCGCAGGTTGTACGACGAGGGCCGCCTCGACGGCCTGCTCGCGATCGGCGGCTCCGGCGGCTCGTCGGTCGCCGCCAGGGCACTGCAGGCCCTGCCCGTCGGAGTGCCCAAGCTGCTGGTCTCGACCATGGCCTCGGGCGACGTCCGCCCGTACGTCGGAGACGTGGACGTCACGCTCATGTACTCCGTCGTGGACATCTCCGGCATCAACCGGCTCTCGCGGGCGGTTCTCGGCAACGCCGCCGCCGCCGTGGCCGGGATGGCCCAGCGGTATGCCCGGGTCCGCGCCGAAACGGGGGCCGGCGACGACCGGAAGCTCGTCGCCGCCACGATGTTCGGGCTCACCACGCCCGCCGTCGACGAGGCCCGCGACCACCTGACCCGCCTCGGATATGAGGTGCTGGTCTTCCACGCCACGGGGTCCGGCGGGCGGGCGATGGAGGCCCTCGCCGCCTCCGGCATGCTCGACGGCGTCCTCGACCTGACCACCACCGAGCTGGCCGACGACCTCGTCGGCGGCGTCCTCACCGCAGGACCCGACCGGCTGGAGGCGGCCGGGCGGGCCGGCATCCCGCAGGTGGTCAGCGTGGGCGCGCTCGACATGGTCAACTTCGGGCCCCGGGACACGGTGCCGGAGAAGTTCGCGGACCGGAAGTTCCTGGTGCACAACCCCACGGTCACCCTCATGCGGACGACCCTCGACGAGATGGCCGAGCTGGGGGCCAGGATCGGCGGCAAGCTCGGCCGCGCCACCGGGCCGGCGGAGGTCTTCCTGCCGTTGAAGGGCGTCTCCGGGATCGACGTCGAAGGCGGGCCCTTCGCCGATCCCGACGCCGACGCCGCCTGCTTCACCGCGCTGCGGGACGCCCTGAAGGACACCGGCGTCCCCGTCCACGACGTGGACGCCGCCATCAACGACCCGGGCTTCGGCCGGGCCGCGGCGGAAGCGCTGCACCACCTCATCCGTGCGTCCGATTCCGCACGCCGAACTGGAGACTGAGATGAACCGCGAGACAGCTCTCGAACGCCTGCGCGCCACCGTACGGGCCGGCCGGCCCATCATCGGCGCGGGCGCCGGCACCGGCCTGTCGGCCAAGGCCGCCGAGGCCGGCGGGGCCGACCTGCTCATCATCTACAACTCGGGCCGCTATCGCATGGCCGGCCGGGGATCGCTCGCCGGGCTGCTTCCGTACGGCGACGCCAACGCGATCGTCGTCGACATGGCGCGGGAGGTCCTGCCGGTCGTACGCGACACCCCCGTGCTGGCCGGGGTCTGCGGCACGGACCCCTTCCGGCTCATGGGCCCGTTCCTCGACCAGCTCAAGGCGATGGGCTTCGCCGGCGTGCAGAACTTCCCCACGGTCGGCCTGTACGACGGCAGGTTCCGGCAGAACCTCGAAGAGACCGGGATGGGATACCGGCTGGAGGTGGAGATGATCAGGGAAGCGCGGCGGCGTGACCTGCTCACCGCCCCCTACGTCTTCGACGCGGAGCAGGCGGCGGCCATGACCGAGGCCGGAGCCGACATCCTCGTGCCCCACGTCGGGCTGACCACGAGCGGCAGCATCGGCGCGGAGACCGCCCTCACCCTCGACGAGGCCGCCGCCGCGGTGCAGGAGATGCGCGACGCCGCGGTCGCGGTCAACCCCGACGTCATCGTGCTCTGCCACGGCGGCCCCATCGCCGAGCCGCAGGACGCCCAGTTCGTGCTCGATCACACGAACGGGATCGCGGGCTTCTTCGGCGCGTCGTCGATGGAACGCCTGCCCACGGAGAAGGCGATCGCCGCCCAGGCGACCGAGTTCAAGAGCCTGCGGCTCGGTCCCGCCTGACTCGCCCCTCACTCCGCTCCCGGTCAGCGGGATTCGCCGGATCACCGGCGGGTCCCGCCGACTAACGTCTGGACGGCGTGAAGACCGGCGTGGAGGACGGATGACCGCCTACGAGGAGTTCGCCGGACGGGAGATCCTCCCTCCGCAGGAGGGGCCCGACCCGGTGAACGTGCCCATGATCCGGCACTGGGCCGAGGCGATGGGCGACCGCAACCCGATCTACCTCGACGAGGACGCCGCCCGCGCGACCGGCCGTCCGGGGATCGTCGCGCCCGCGTCGATGATCCAGGCGTGGACGATGCGCGGGTACGCCCCGGCTCCCGATGGGGGAGGCACGGGCGGGGCATCGGGGGCCGAGGAGCTGTACGCGCTGCTGGAGAAGGACGGCTACACCTCGGTGGTGGCCACCGACTCGGAGTTCGAGTTCCACCGTGAGCTGGTGGTCGGCGACCGGGTGAGCGTCCGCGAGGTGGTGGAGTCGATCTCCCCGGAGAAGAGCACCGCGCTGGGCGCCGGCCGGTTCGTGACGACGGTCCGCACCTACACCGACCAGGACGGTGAGGTCGTCGCCGTGCAGCGGTGGCGCCTGCTGTGGTTCCGGCCGAAGGCGTCACCATCGAGCGAGCAGGCCCCGAAGGCGTCGCGGCCCCGGCCCGTGATCAACCGCGACAACGCGTTCTGGTTCGAGGCGGCGCGCGCGCACCGGCTGGTGATCCAGCGCTGCGCCGGGTGCGGGACGCTGCGCCACCCGCCCGGCCCCTGCTGCCCGCATTGCGGCTCGTTCGAGTGGGACGCCGCCGAGGCGTCCGGCCGCGGGCAGGTCTACAGCTTCGTGGTCAACCATCACCCCCGCCACCCGGCGTTCGACTATCCGCTGATCGTCGCGGTCGTGGAGCTGGAGGAGGGCACGCGGCTCGTCACCGACCTCGTCGGCGTGGCACCCGGAGAGGTCGAGATCGGCATGCCCGTCGTCCTCGACTGGCTGGACGCCGATCCCGGCCTGTCGCTTCCGGTGTTCCGCCCGCAGCCCGGGGTGGCGTCATGAACGGGCGGACGTACGAGGAGGTGGCGGTGGGGGAGGAGCTGCCCGCGCTGCCGATCCCGCTGACCCGCACGCTCATCGTGGCGACCGCCATCGCGAGCCGCGACTACCAGGACGTCCACCACGATCCCGGCCTCGCGGCCGAGCGCGGGTCGAAGGACATCTTCATGAACATCCTCACCACCAACGGTCTGGTCGACCGGTACGTCACGGAGTGGGCGGGCCCGGCCGCCGTCGTCACGGCCATCAAGATCAGGCTCGGCGTGCCCAACTACCCGGGCGACACGATGACGCTCACCGGCACGGTCACCGCCAAGCACGACGACGACCGCCGGGTCGAGATCGCCGTACGCGGCGAGAACGGCCTGGGCGCCCACGTCACCGGCACCGTCGCCGTACGGCTTCCCGCGAAGGACGTGAGATGAGCGGCTTTTCGGGCGCGGCGGCGATCGCCGGCATCGGGGCCACCGAGTTCTCCAAGGACTCCGGCCGCAGCGAGCTGCGGCTCGCCTGCGAGGCCGTGCTCGCGGCCGTCGCCGACGCCGGCCTGAAGCCGTCCGATGTGGACGGGATGGTGACGTTCACCGCCGACACCAACGCCGAGATCCACGTCGCCCGCGCCACCGGCATGGGCGACCTGACGTTCTTCTCGCGCATCCCGCACGGCGGCGGCGCGGCCTGCGGCACCGTCCAGCAGGCGGCGCTGGCCGTCGCGTCCGGCGTCGCCGGCGTCGTGGTCTGCTACCGGGCCTTCAACGAGCGGTCCGGGGTGCGCTACGGCCTCGGCCAGGCGGACAGCCCGGCCGAGACGGGGGCCGACGGCGCCGCGTACGCGTGGCTCACCCCGTTCGGCCTGACGACGCCCGCCCAGTGGGTGGCCATGTTCGCCCGCCGCTACATGCACGAATACGGCGCGACCAGCGAGGACTTCGGCCGGGTGGCCGTGGTCGACAGGAAACACGCCGCGGCCAACCCGGCGGCCTGGTTCTACCGGCGGCCCATCACCCTGGAGGACCACCAGGCGTCGCGCTGGATCGCCGAGCCGCTGCACCTGCTCGACTGCTGCCAGGAGACCGACGGCGGACAGGCGCTGGTCGTGGTCTCGGCCGAGCGGGCACGCGACCTGCCGCACCCGCCCGCCGTCATCCTCGGCGCGGCCCAGGGCTCCGGCGACGACCAGCACATGATGACGAGCTACTACCGTCCCCGCATCACCGGCATCCCCGAAATGGGGCTGGTCGGGCGGCAGCTGTACGCGCAGAGCGGCCTCGGCCCGGCGGACATGGACGCGGCGATCCTGTACGACCACTTCACGCCGCTGGTGCTGCCGCAACTGGAGGAGCTGGGCTTCTGCGCCCCCGGCGAGGCCAAGGACTTCATCGCCGAGGGCAGCCTGGAGCTCGGCGGGCGGCTGCCGTTCAACACCCACGGCGGCCAGCTCGGCGAGGCGTACCTGCACGGCATGAACGGCATCGCCGAGGCGGTGCGGCTCGTGCGGGGCACCAGCGTCAACCAGCCCGAAGGGGTACGCAACGTGATCGTGACCGCCGGCACCGGCGTGCCCACCAGCGGCCTGGTCCTCGGGACCGACCGGTGAACAGCCGCTCCGAGGTGACCGCCCGCTTCGAGGTGACCGCCCGCTTCGAGGCGAACGCAGGTTTCGAGGTGTCCGCCGCCGGGTGAGCCGGCCACCCTGCGGTAAGGATTCGGGCGGAAATTCCACCGGGGAAATTCACTCCCGTCAATTCCGCGTCGATGGCGGTGATTTTCACATGCAGTTCTTGTCCTGTTTTCGGCGGGTCCATATCCAGGGGTGACGTGAGAGCGCTTCCCGGATGGTCAAAGTCGAATCTTGACCCGCGCGGAGCGGAAACCTAGCCTTCGTTGGAGCGTTTCCAGATCCACCCGCCCCACGTTCGATAAAGGAGAGCCATGCGGCTTTCTGTGGACTTCGCCGCCGATCGTTCCGGAACGGCGGAGCTCGCATGGGGACAGCGGGACATCTGGGGGGCCATCCACAAGGTGGGGCCGGACAGCGCGCATTATTTCAACGTGCCCCGGCTCCTCGCCGTCCCTGGCGCAGGCGGCCCGCGCACTCCCCGGGCCGTGGCGGCCGCCCTGGCGCAGGTGATGGGCCGGCACGACGCCCTGCGATCGCTCGTACGGCTCGGCGCTACCGGGCCGTACCAGGAGGTGGCGGCGGCGGGGACCCTGCCGATCGAGACGGTCGAAGTGGCGCGCGACGCCGCGGACGGCGCGGCGGCGGACCTCGTCGCCCGCCTGGCCGGCCGGTCCTTCGGCGACGGCGAGCAGCCGCTGCGTGCCGGTCTTGTGGTCTGCGACGGCGCGGCCACTCACGTGGCGCTCGTGTTCAACCACGTCGTCGCGGACTGGCACGCGGCCGACGTCGTGGTGCGCGACCTGCGGATGCTGCTGCTCCGCGGAGCGATCGCGGGGCCGCCGCCGTCGCAGCTGCTCGACCTCGTGCGGGACGAGGAGGCGGCGTCGGCCCGTTCGGACCGGGCGATCGCGCAGTGGGAGGCGCTTCTCCGCACCGTGCCGTCCGCCATGTTCCCGCAACTGGTCGGAGCGGGCGCGACACCGCGATACGCGCGCGCCGTGTTGTCGTCGCCCCGGCTCAACCGCGCCGGCCAGGTGCTCGCCCGCCGCGCCGGCGTCAGCACCGCCACCGTCCTGCTCGTGGCGGTCGCCATGCTGCTGCGCGAGCTGACCGGCCACGAGGTGTGCGCGATCACCCCGATCGTGCACAACCGCTTCAACGACCGGAGCCGCGACCTGGTCACCAGCCTCAACCAGTTGGGGTTGTTCACCCTGGGGCCCTGCGCGAGCCTTCCCGAGACCCTCGTGAGCGCCTATCCGGCCGTTCTCGCGTCCTATCGGCGGGCCCGTTTCGACTCGCTGGCCCTGAACGCGATGATCGACCGGATGAGTGCCGACAGGGGCGTCCCCATGTTCCCGTCGTGCTGTTTCAACGACCTGCGCCCTGGCGAGGACCCGTGTGTCGGCGGCGGCGCGGACGGGGAGTCCGAGCTGGAGTGGCTCCCGGGCACGGACAGGCGCAGCTGCGACTTCTGCGTGGCCCTGATGCGCTGGAAGGGCACGCTCGGCGTGGAGCTCAACGCCGACACCACCCGCCTGCCCGAGAGTGAGATGGCCGCGCTGCTGCACCGGCTGGAGTCCTTCGTGGTCGGCGCGGCTCAGTCGCTCTCTTAGCACCGCCGCCTGCTCCCGATGCGGTGGTAGGTGAAGGCCCAGCGGTCGGTGCCTTCTTTGCGGCGCGTGTAGCGCTC
This sequence comes from Microbispora hainanensis, assembly GCF_006874475.1. Classification (GTDB taxonomy): domain Bacteria; phylum Actinomycetota; class Actinomycetes; order Streptosporangiales; family Streptosporangiaceae; genus Microbispora; species Microbispora hainanensis. The sequence continues at coordinate 141,623 of NZ_VIRM01000010.1, read as the reverse complement.
GGGGTGCTGGTAGCGGTCGCGGTTGTGGAACTGGCAGGCCGGTCCGAGCAGCTTCAGGTCGGTCAGGCCGCCGCTGCTCCAGTTGTCGGCGTGGTCGATCTGGCACATGGTGGCCGGGAGCGGGCAGCCGTCGATCCAGCAGGTGGCGTACCGGGCGAAGATGGCCCTGCGCTGGGCGGGGGTGGCCAGGCGGACTTTGCGGCCCATGTCCAGGACCTGCCCGTCGGCGTTCATGACGATCCGCACCAATGTGCTGGTGCGGGCGAGGCGGTGCACGCTGGAGACGGGCAGCACCTGCCCGGTCGCCAGCAACAACCCCGGCACCATTCCCAGCGACACCCCCAACGCTCCCGGTACGCCTTGGCCATGCCGGCAGTCCCCCGCAGGCCGAGGCCCGGCGTGGGTGTGATGCGCGGAGGCGTCCTCGGGAGGAGGATCGGGCTGCGCTGCCTTCGAGGGCGCTGCTTGCGATGGCGGTGCGTCCGAAGCTGTCGCGCCCGAAGGTGCTGTGTCCGAAGGTGCTGTGTCCGAAGGTGCTGTGTCCGAAGGTGCTGTGTCCGAAGGTGCTGTGTGCGAACCTCCGCCCCGGTCGGCTGGCCATGCTGACGCGGCCCGCGTGGCGTGCGGTGCTCCAGACTGGGCCGCAGCACGGTCTCCGCCCACGGCGGGCGCGCTCTCGCCGCTCTCGGCAGAGCTGGTGCTCGCGGTCTCGTCGTCCTCGGCGGAGGCGGCATTCGCGGTGCGGTCGCCCCCATCGGAGGCGGTGTTCAGGGTGTCGCGCGGCTCGCACTCGCCGGGCCGCCGCTCCCCGGTCCCGGGCTCACCGACTCCGCAGCTGTGAGACTCCTCATCGGGAAGTCCGGTCACGGTGTCGACGGAGCCTGCGGCAGGGTCCGTGGTAGCGGCGGTGACGGAGTCGGAGTCGGAGTCGGAGTCGGTGGCGCTGGCGGGGTCGGCCTCGGCTTCGCGCACATCCAGGCCGGTCTCTGTGGTAGCGCAAGCGTTGTCGGCGCTTCCGGCACCGGCGTCCGTAGCGCCGTCGGCAGCGGCATCGCTCCCCGCACCGGCACCTGCCTCGGCCTCGGGAGTGTCGAACTCGTCGGCCTCGGCAGCGTCGAAGCCATCGGGGTCGTCTGCGCCGCCCGCGTGACCGGGGCCGCTCATCGCGCCGAAGACGCTGTCGTCGGCCTCGCCGGGAGCAGGGGCGCCGGTGCCGTCGGCGCTCCCCGCACTGGCGTCTGCCCCGGCCACATCGGGAGCGGGGTCGGCGGTGTCGTCGGCGGGGTCTTCGGTGGCTAGGTCGGTGTCGGTGGGGTCGGTATTGTCGGGGTCGGTGGGGAGGGATTCGGCGCTGACCACGACGAGGAGTTCGGTGACGATCTGCTGCTCCAGCAGAGCGGCGATGAGCGCGTCCGCCTGGCGCTCCGTCAGCGTGCGGTCATCGCCGTCGGCCTTCTTCTTGGCGTACTCCTGCAACAGGGTCATCAGGCGGGCGCCGGGCTCACGGGGAATGTAGAACTCCCCCTCCACGCCGCCGCCCTTGCCCGGGCGGACCCGCAGGAACCGCCGCCCGTAATCGGCCCGCTCATCGCGTTCTTCCCCGTCGGGGTCGAGCACCGCCCGCAAATGGCGGCCGGCCTTGGCCACCTCCGCCGCCCCCGCCTTACCCGCCAGCTCCACCAAAATCGGCTCCGCCAACCCGGCCTGCTCATCCGACAGCCCGGCGACAGCGGCGCAGATGGCCTCCACCACCCCCGCCGCCAACTCACCCACGGCGAACTTCTCCCGCACCACCGGCAGCCGCGGCAACTCCGCGCCCAGCATCAGCAGGCGCCCCGCACCACCCACCGTCATCCCACCGGCGGTACGCAACCAACAGCGGGTGGAGGCATGCCCGTGCTGCTTGGCCTGCCCCGCTCGATGGACCCGGCCTACCCGGTCGGCCAGGGCGCACGTGATCCGATCCCGGGCGAACAGCAACTCCTCCGCCTCAGCCAGACAGACGTCCACATCGTCGGGAAGCGGGACCAGCGCCAGCTCCTGCGCCACCTCACGAACACACCCCACCACCACCCACGACGACCGGCCCTTGCCCTGACCGGCACCGGGGGCGTCATCGCTGGTGCTGCTATCGGCGTCGCCATCAGCGCCAGTGTCGCCCTCGCCCTCGGCACGGCTCGCACCCTGCGGGGGCTCGAAGTCGTTGATCGGGAAGGGCTCGCGGGCGGACGAGCCGTCGGACGACCACAGCGGGGAATTGGCGGTCAACCGATCCCACCAGCCGTCGTCAAAACTATTCGTACGACGAGGGCGATCAGGGTCTGGATTGAACAGATCCATCTCGCCCTCCTCAGGTAATTCGAAAACTTGTATTAATTCTCTCACCTCTTCCCCGTGAGCGGCAACTCGCCGAGCGGCTAAGTTGGAGCTTCAGGCGGGGTCATAAACGCCGCAAAACTCGCGTGCGGGACATGGGCATAAGCATGTACGGGATATAAGACGGCAGGCAGGAAATCGAGCAGGGCGTGGAGCGGCCCGAAAAGCTCGAAAAGCTCGAAAAGGCTGAAAGGCCGGACGAGCGCCGGCCGGGGCGTGTTCATCCCGAAGCGCGCCGGCGGACCCGGTCGACGTACGCGCGGCCGCCGCCCCCGCGTACGGCCCCGCGTACGCGACCGGGTGAGGCTCACGGGTGCGGGATCACCATGCCCAGGCGCCGCGTACGGCCCCGCGTGCGCGACCGGGTGAGGCTCATGGGCGCGGGATCACCACGCCCAGGCCTCGGGGCCGGGGCCGCCGTTGCCGACGGGCGGGAACAGCTCGTCCAGCCGGGCCAGGGTCTCGGCGGACAGCTCGGTGCGCAGCGCGGTCAGCGGCAGGTCGAGCTGCGCGGGGGTACGCGGCCCGATGATCGGGGCGGTCACTCCGGGCCGCGACAGCAGCCAGGCGAGCGCGACCGTGGTGGGTTCCTCGCCGATCTCGGCGCACAGCTTCTCGTAGCCCTCGATCGCCGCCCGGTGCGGCTCGACCCGCTCGGGGGCGTGCAGCACGCTCCGGCCGCCCGCGCCCTCGCGCTGCTTGCGCAGGGCCCCCGACAGCGCGCCGAAGTGCAGCGGCGAGTACGGCAGGATCCCGATCCCCAGCTCGATCGCCGCGGGCAGCACCTCCAGCTCGACGTGCCGGGTGAGCAGGTTGTACTTGCACTGCTCGGAGACGAGGCCGAGGAAGTTCCTCCGCCCGGCCGCGGATTGGGCGCGGGCGAGGTGCCAGCCGGCGAAGTTGGACGACCCCGCATACCGGACCTTGCCCTGGACCACCAGCGTCTCCATGGCCTGCCAGATCTCCTCCCACGGCGTGTCCCGCTGCACGTGGTGCATCTGGTAGAGGTCGATCCAGTCGGTGCCCAGGCGGCGCAGCGACGCCTCGCAGGCGGCGATGATGTGCCGGGCCGACAGCCCGCCGTCGTTCGGCCAGTCGGTCATCGGGGCGTACACCTTCGTGGCCAGCACGATCCGGTCGCGGTGGCCGGTCTTGCCGAACCAGCGGCCGATGAACCGCTCGCTCAGGCCGTCGCCGGTCTCGCTGCCGTACATGTTCGCGGTGTCGACGAAGTTGACGCCGTCGTCGTGCGCCCGGTCGAGGATCGCGTGGCTCTCGGCCTCGCCGATCTGCCAGCCGAAGTTCATGGTGCCGAGGCAGATCCGGCTGACGAGGAGACCGGTCCGCCCCAAACGGGTGTATTCCATGCGCCGACCGTAGGAACCGGGGGGCGCTCTCCGTTAACCGTTCGAGCGTGCTCGAATGGACGGGTGATCCGGATCGAGTTCGCCCCCGCCGACCTGCTGCGGCTCAGGTTCGCGCACAGCCCGATGGCGGAGGTCGTGGCCAGTTGCCTGGCGCTGCATACTCGCTCGGCGCGCCTGGTCCCGGCGTCCTGGAGAGCCCGGGCCGAGCCGCTGCTGCGGGGCCTGACCACGCTCCGTCCGCTGGTCCCGGGTCCCAGCGGGTATGTGCCGGACTTCCTCACCCCGGCGCCGTCCGTCACCCGGCCGACCCTGGAGCAGGAGCTGCGGGTGGTGGCCGCCACGCCGCTCGACCGGGTCGCGTCCGAGGTGGAACGGGCCTGGGCCGGGCACCGCGCGCCGCCGGAGATGGAGCGCTTCTCGATCGACCCCGCGGGTGCCCTGGCCGTGACGGTGCGGGAGATCCGGCGCTACTTCTCGACGGCGATCGCGCCGAGCTGGCCGCGGCTGCGCGCGCTCGCGGAGGGCGAACTGACCCGCCGCGGGCTGCTCGCCGCCGAGCGCGGGCCGCGGGCGCTGCTGACGGACCTGCACCCGCGCCTCGACTGGGACGGCGGGGCGCTGCGGCTGGCGTACGACAAGGACGGCGAGCTCGTCCTGGACGGGCACCCGCTCACCCTGCTGCCGACCGGGTTCACCGGCACGCACGTGTACACGATGACCGACACCCCCTCGGGGCGTGCGCTGTGGTACGCGCCGCGCGGTCACGGGCGGGTGTGGGACCGGCCCGTGCCGGCCGAGCCGCCGGAGGCGCTGGCCGCCCTGCTCGGCCCGACCCGTGCGGCCGTGCTCGCTCTGCTGGCCGAGCCGTCCAGCACGGGGGAGGTGGCAGCCGCACTCCGGCTGGCCCCGGCGACCGCCTCTCACCACCTGACCACGCTCAGGGACGCCGGCCTGGTCACCGGCGAACGGGACGGCCGCCGCCTGCGCTACCGCCGCACGGGCCTCGGCGAACAGCTCGCAGGGGAGAGCCGGACGCCCTGATCTCCACCCGACTCTCCACCCCGATCTCCACCGTGTGCAGGTGCCGGGTCCACCTGGTCGCTCCGTACGGTTCCGTCCATGAACGACAGGGACGCCTCACGGCGGATGGAGGGGAAAATGAACGGCAAATCGGTGATGGCCATGGTCGTCGTCGGCCTGGTCGTCCTGGCCGGGTTAGTCGCATACCGGCTGCTGGCCTTCGAGCTCATCGCGAACCTGCGCCGTCACTAGCGGCGCGTCTCCGGGAGGCACCATGGTGCACACGGCCCTCCGGGCGGTACGGCGATCCTGGCCGGCGAGCCTGTCGCCCGGATGGCGGGTCGAGCGCCTGATCGGCACGGTCATGATGGTGGCGGCGCTCCCCACCGCCCGCCCGGACGCGGTGACCGGCGCCGCCTGGGTGTCCCTCGGTGCCGGCCTGGCGTGCTGGCTGGTCTTCGTGCGGCTGGAGCTGAGATCTCCGGTGGCCGCCCTCGTCGCGCTCGGCGTGTCGTCCCTGACCGCCGCCGCGACCACCGGCCCGGTGGACGACGGCACCGCGATGATCATGGCGTGTGTCGGGCTGGCGGCCCTTTCGATGCACACGCGGCCGAGCCCGCTGTGGATCATTGCGATCACCTGCGCGGCCGTCGTCGCGGGAGTGGCCTCCGGCGCGCTCGCCCAGCGATCGGCCGGGGATGTGCTCGGCAATGCCGCGATCATGCTCGTCGTCGTCCTGCTCGGGCTGAGCCGCCGGCAGTACCGCTTGGAGGCCGGGCACGCCCGGCGGCTGCTCGAACAGACCCGGCGCGCGCAGGCCGAGCACGCGCGGGCCGCCGCGCTGGACGAGCGAACCAGGATCGCCAGGGAACTGCACGACGTGCTCGCGCACTCCCTCGGCGCACTGGGCGTGCAACTCGAACTGGCGGACGCGTTGCTGAGCGAGAAGGGCGACGTGGCCGCGGGGCTGGACCGGGTGCGGCGGGCCCGGAGGCTGGCCGCCGACGGACTGGCCGAGGCGCGGCACGCCGTGGCCGCCCTGCGCGAGGACGTGCCGCCGCTGACCGAGGCCCTGGCCCGGCTCGCGGCGGCCCACGGTGACGACCACGCGGGGGAGGTCCGCTTCCAGGTCGGCGGGACGCCCCGGTCCCTGCCGCCGGCGATCACCGTCTGCCTGCTGCGCACGACGCGGGAGGCGCTGACGAACGCCGCCAGGCACGCCCCGGCCACGCCGGTCACCGTACGGCTCGACTACCGGCCCGATGCCGTACGCCTGGAGGTGCGCAACGGTCCCGGCGCGGACGGGAGCGGCCGGGCGGCCGGGCCCGGGGGATACGGTCTGGAGGGCATGCGGGAGCGGCTCGCTCTCGTGGGCGGCCGGCTGGTCGCGAGCGAGGTCGAGGGCGAGTCCACCGAGGAGGCGGGCGGATGGCAGGTCGTCGCGGAGGTGCCGGCGTGAGCGGCGACCCCGTCATCCGGGTCCTGGTGGCCGACGACCAGGAGATCGTACGGGAGGGCCTGGTGGCACTGCTCGGCCTGGTCGACGACATCGAGGTCGTCGGCGCCGCCGGTGACGGAGAGGGCGTGCTCCGCCTGCTGGCCGAGGCGCCCGCGGACGTCGTCCTGATGGACCTGCGCATGCCGGTGCTCGACGGCGTGGAGGCGACGCGGCGGATCGTGCGCGACCACCCCGAGGTCGCTGTCCTGGTGCTGACCACGTACGCCGACGACGAGTCGATCGCCGCGGCCCTTGGGGCGGGCGCGCGCGGCTACCTCACCAAGGACGCGGGGCGAGCGGAGATCGCGGCCGCCCTGCGCGCCACGGCGTCGGGCCAGTCCACCTTCGACTCCGAGGTCTCGCGACGCCTGGTGCGCGCGATGCTCCGGCCTTATCCGACGGGCGGGCGGGCCGATCGGTGGAGCAACCCGGACCGGCTCACCCCGCGCGAGATCGAGGTCCTCACGCTGATCGCGCAGGGCATGGACAACGCGCGGATCGCCGCGTCGCTGTTCATCGGTGAGACGACGGTGAAGACGCACGTCAACAACGTCTTCGGGAAGATCGGGGCCCGCAACCGGAGCGACGCGACGCGCTACGCGTGCCGTCACGGGCTCGCGGGGGAGGATCGGGCGCCGTAGACGCGCCACAATGGAGATCTTGCCGAAACTATGTAGACCGGTCTAGTCTGATCGGCATGACGCGAAGGAACGACACGCGCGAGCGCGTCCTGCGCACGGCCGCCGGGCTCTTCCAGCGGCAGGGCTACAACGCCACCGGCCTCAACCAGGTGCTGGCGGAGAGCCGGGCGCCCAAGGGCTCGCTCTACTTCCACTTCCCCGAGGGCAAGGAGCAGCTGGCCGTAGAGGCGGTGGCGATCGCGGGCAGTGAGCTGGGCGAGCGCATCGCCGCGGCCGTGACCGCCGCCCCCGGTCCCGCCGAGGCCGTCGCCCGGATCGGCGACCTGCTCGCCCACAACCTGGAGGAGTCGGGGTTCCAGGAGGGCTGCCCGGTGGCCACGGTCGCGCTGGAGGCCGCGGGCGACAGCGAGCCCATCCGGTCGGCCTGCGACACGACGTACGCCTCCTGGCTGCGCGGCCTTGCCGACTATCTGCGCTGGCACGGCGTGGACGAGCCCGAGGCGCTCGCCGACCTGGTGCTGTCGTCGCTGCAGGGAGCGCTCCTGCTCGCCCGCGTGCGCCGCGACACCGCCGTCATCCACTCGGTTACGCGGCGGATCGGCGGCATGGTCGCCGGCGCCGCCGGGCGAAAGGACTCCGAATGAAGATCCATCACCTCAACTGCGGCTCCATGCGGAAGCTCGAGCCCATCGACGACGGCCTGCCGTCCGCGCACGCGGTGGCGCACTGCCTGCTGGTCGAGACCGATCGCGACGGCCTGGTGCTCGTGGAGGCCGGGCTCGGGCTCGGCAACGTCCGCGACCCGGCGGGCTCGCTCGCCGCGGACTGGACGGAGATGGTCGAGCCGGTGCTCGACCCGGCCGAGACCGCCGTGCGCCAGGTCGAGCGGCTCGGATACGCGCCCGCCGACGTGCGGCACATCCTGCTGACCCACCTCGACGTCGACCACTCCGGCGGCCTGCCGGACTTCCCGGACGCCCGGGTGCACGTCCTGGAGGAGGAGCTGACCGCGGCGCTCGCCGAGGCCCCGAGCCGGCGCTACCGGCCGGCGCACTGGGCCCACGGGCCCCGGTGGGAGACGTACGGGACCGGTGCGGGCGAGGAGTGGTTCGGCTTCGGCGGCGTACGGCGGCCGCACGGGCTGCCGGCGGACTTCCTGCTGGTGCCGCTGGGCGGGCACACGGCCGGGCACGCGGCGGTGGCCGTGCGCGACGGCGGCCGGTGGCTGCTGCACGCGGGCGACGCGTACTTCTACCACGGCGAGCTGCGGGCGGACGAGCCGCAGCCGCACCCGCTGCTCGATCTCGTGCAGACCGGCTCGCAGGTCGACGCCGAGCTGCGGCTGCGCAACCGCGACCGGCTGCGCGGGCTGGTCCGCGACCACGCGGACGAGGTGGAGGTCTTCTCCGCCCACGATCCGTGGGAGCTGCGCCGTTACACGTCCCCCGGCGAGTGAGCCGGCTGTCGAGATCCTTCGCATCCGTCGGCGTGCGGTAACCTCAACCGTCCTCATGCTGTTTGGGAGCACGGATGGCCTGCACGTACGACCGCTTCACGACGACCCGCGCCCGCGCCGACAGGGGGACGCGGCGATGAGCACTGCCACCAGCGCCGCCACGAGTGAGGCGGCCAGGCGCCGCACGTTCGCGGTGATCAGCCACCCGGACGCGGGAAAGTCCACGATGACCGAGGCGCTCGCCCTGCATGCCTCGGCGATCACCCAGGCGGGAGCCGTGCACGGCAAGGCCGGGCGGCGGGGCGTGACGTCCGACTGGATGGAGATGGAGCGGGCCCGCGGCATCTCCATCACGTCGGCCGCGCTGCGCTTCGACTATCGCGGCCATGTGTTCAACCTGGTGGACACGCCCGGTCACGCGGACTTCTCCGAGGACACCTACCGCGTGCTTGCCGCGGTCGACTGCGCGGTCATGCTGCTCGACGCGGCCAAGGGCATGGAGCCGCAGACCATGAAGCTGTTCGAGGTCTGCCGCCACCGCCGCATCCCGGTCATCACGTTCGTGAACAAGTGGGACCGGCCGGGCCGGGAGCCGCTGGAGCTGCTCGACGAGATCGAGGAGCGCACCGGCCTGCGTCCCACGCCGGTCACCTGGCCGATCGGCGTGGCCGGGAACTTCCACGGCGTGGTCGACCGGCTGCAGGGCCGCGCGGTCCGCTACACCCGCACGCCCGGCGGCGCGACCAAGGCGCTGGAGACCGAGCTGACCCCCGGGCAGGCCGCCGCCGAGCTCGGGGCCGACTGGGTGCGCGCGGAGGAGGAGGCCGACCTGCTCGCCGCCATCGGGGCCGAGCACGACCAGAAGGCGTTCGAGGCGCACGAGTCCACGCCGGTGCTGTTCGGCGCGGCGCTGTCGAACTTCGGCGTGGCCCGGCTGCTGGACGTGCTCGTCGACCTCGCCCCCGCCCCGGCGCCCCGGCCGGACGTCGAGGGAGCGGACCGGCCGCTGGACGCGCCGTTCTCCGGCCTGGTCTTCAAGGTGCAGGCCAACATGGACCCCGCCCACCGCGACCGCATCGCGTTCGTCCGGGTCTGCTCCGGCCGGTTCGAGCGCGGCATGGTGCTCACCCACGCCGCCACCGGCCGTCCGTTCGCCACCAAGTACGCCCAGTCGGTGTTCGGTCAGGAGCGCGCCACCATCGATGAGGCGTACCCGGGAGACGTGGTCGGGCTGGTGAACGCCACCGCGCTGCGGCCCGGCGACACCCTCTACGAGGGGACGCCGGTGGAGTTTCCGCCCATCCCCAGCTTCGCCCCCGAGCACTTCGCCGTGGCCCGGTCGCGCAGCACCGCCAAGGCCAAGCAGTTCCGCCGCGGCATCGACCAGCTCGACGGCGAGGGCGTGATCCAGGTGCTCCGCTCCGACCTGCGCGGCGACCAGGCCCCGGTGCTCGCGGCGGTCGGGCCCATGCAGTTCGAGGTCGTGCAGCAGCGCCTGGCCACCGAGTTCGGCGCGGAGATCGTCCTCGACCGGTTGGAGTACAGCCTCGCCCTCCGCACCGACGCCGAGTCCGCGGAGGTGCTGCGGCGCCAGCGCGGCGCGGAGGTGCTGATCCGCAGCCGCGACCAGGCCCTGCTCGCCGTGTTCGCCGACCAGTGGCGCATGCGCTCCATCCAGCGGGAGCACGAGGGTCTCACCCTCGAACCGCTGATCGCCGGCCAGGCCGTCCCCGGCACGTCTCTCTGACGTCCTTTCACGCCCCCAGGCGTACGGGGAGACGGGCGAGGCGCCAGGAGAAGGGGAGGAACTGCCGGTCGAGGTCCTGCGGCGCGACGGCCAGTTCGAGCGCCGGATAGCGGCGCAGCAGGGCGCCGAAGGCCACCTCGCCCTCCTGCCGGGCCAGCGCCGCGCCCAGGCAGTAGTGCAGGCCGTGGCCGAAGCCGACGTGGACCTCCTTGTGGCCGTCGGGCTCGCGGGTGACGTCGAGCCGGTCGGGATCGTCGAAGCGCCGGGGGTCGTAGTTGGCCGACACCAGCACCGCCATCACCGGCTCGCCCCGGCGCACGGTCATGCCGCCGAACTCGACGTCCTCGGCGGCGTACCGGATCCGGGTGCCCTGGACGGGCCCGCACCAGCGCATCAGCTCGTGCACGGCGCGCGGCAGCAGCTCCGGGGCGGCCCGCAGCGCGGCGAGCTGGTCCGGGTGGGTCAGCAGGGCGGCGGTGCCGTTCCCGATCAGGTGGGCGGTGGTCTCGTGCCCGGCGAGGACGAGCGTGAGGACCATGGTGACCATCTCGGTGTCGGTGAGCCGGTCGCCGTCCTCGTCGTGGGCGCGGATCAGGCCGGTCAGCAGGTCGCCGGCGGGCTCGGACCGGCGGCGGGCGATCAGCTCCTGGATGTAGGCGACCATGTGCCGCAGCGGCTCGGCCATCGCTCCGGGCTTGAGCGAGACCAGGCTCCTGCCCCACTCCCGCCACCGCGGGCGGTCATCCTCGGGGATGCCGACCAGTTCGCAGATGACGGTGATCGGCAGGGGGTAGGCGACGTGCTCGATCAGGTCGGCGACGCCGTCCTCGGCGTGGCCGGGCAGCCTGTCGAGGAGGTCTTCGGTGATCTCCTCGACCCGGGGCCGCAGCTCCGCCACGCGGCGGGCGGTGAAGGCGCGCGAGACCAGCCTGCGCAGCCGGAGGTGGTCGTCCCCGTCGGAGTCGAGGACGCTGTCGAGGATGTACGGGGCGTACTCGCGGGGGATGCCCCGGGCCTCGATGAGCTGCTCGCGGATGTTGTGCACGTTCGCACCCGGCACGTTGGCCGGGTTGTTGACGAACCTGCGGTCGCCCAGCACGGTCTTGACGTCGTCGTATCGTGTGACGAGCCAGACCGGGGAGTCCAGGCCGGGGAAGGAGCCGCGCACCATCGGGGCCTGCTCCCGCAGGCGCGAGTAGCCCTCGAACGGGTCGCGCACCAGCTCCGCGCCGAACAGGTCGACGGGTCGTGCCGTGCCGGAAGTGCTCATGCCTACCTCACTTCGATGTCAGTCCTCCAGGGCGGCCAGCAGCGACTCCAGCTCGCGCATCAGGCGGTCGGTGCGGGCCGGGCCGTACGCCGTGATGATCCCCCGCTGGTGCTCGGCGATGCCCGCCTCCAGGCGGGCGAGCAGGTCGCGGCCCCGGTCGGCGAGGAAGACCGCGACCTTGCGGCGGTCGGCCGGGTCGTGCCCCCGGTAGACCACCGCGCGGTCCACCAGCCGGTCGACCGCCTTGGTCAGCGTGGGGTGGGGCATCAGCGCGGCCTCGGCCAGGTCGCCCATCGAGTGCCCGCGCCCGTCCGCGAGCGCCTGCAGGATGCGCCACTGCTCGACGGTCACGTCCTCGGTGGCGAGCACGGCGGCCAGGCCGCGGTTGACGCTGCGTTCTGCCCGGCTCAGCAGATAGGCGAGCGACGACCCGAGGCCGGTCACCTGTTCGGTGGGGGGATACTCGTGCACGTGGCCGATCCTGTCACAGTCGTCATCGACTCTCTCGAGGCACACCTGCTGCCCGCGGACACGCTCCGCGTCGCGCTGGTGGTGCCGGTCTCCGGCGTGCTCGGTCTGCTCGGGCCCGGAGCGATCAACTGTGCCGTGCTGGCCGCCCGGGAGGTCAACGCCGCTGGGGGAGTGCTGGGCAGGCCGGTCGAGCTCGTGCTCGTCGACGGAGGCCGCGGCCCGGCCGCGGTCGCCTCGGAGGTGCGGAGCCTGGTGCTCTCCGGCGCCGTCCAGGCCGTCGTCGGCACCCACGCCAGCGACGTGCGCATCGCTGTCGAGCAGGCGCTGGGCGGCGCGGCCCCCTTCGTCTACACCCCGCCGTACGAGGGCGGCGCCCGCCGTCCGGGCGTCTACTACCTCGGCGAGCCCGCGTCGCTGCAGGTCGCCCCGGGGATCGACTGGCTGGTCGGGCACCGGCGGGCCCGGCGCTGGTTCCTGCTCGGCAACGACTACGTCTGGCCGCGCCTGGTGCACGCCTCGGCCCGCGGGCACCTGCGCGCCCGGTCCGCGACGGTCGTGGGGGAGCGGCTCGTCCCGCCCGGGACCGCCGGGACGGACCGGCTGCTGGAGGAGGTGGCCGCCGCGCGGCCGGACGCCGTGCTGCTCACGCTCATCGGCAGCGACCTGATCGCGTTCAACCGTGCCTTCGCCGCCAGCGGTCTCGGCTGCGCGCGGCTGTGCGGCGCGCTGGAGGAGCACGGGCTGCTCGCCGCGGGCGGCGACACGACCGGCGGGCTCTACGCCGCCATGGGGTACTTCGGCGGCATCGCGACCGACGCCAACTTCGCGCTGGCCGAGCGCTACACGGCGGTGTTCGGCCCCGAGGCGCCGCTGCTGAACGGGCACGGTCACGGCTGCTACGAGGGTGTGCTCATGCTGGCCGCCCTGGCCCGGCGCGCGGGCACGCTGGCGGTGCCGGCCGTGGAGGCGGTCGCCGACGGCACGACGATCGTCTCCGGGCGCGGCCCGCTCACGCTGGACGCGGGCCGGGTGCGCCAGCGGGTGTACCTCGCCAGGGCCGACGGGCTGGACTTCGAGGTCGTCGCGCCGTTTGTGTACCCCTTATAAAACTTCCACGAGAAACCTTTTCGTTTTCAAGGATTGCCCCTATCGTACGGCTCTGCCCCCATGTGCGTTTAGGAGCGGATCCATGTCCTCCCCACAGTCGACGGCGCCCGGCGTCGAGCGCTTTGGTTACCAACAGGAGCTGCAGCGCTCGCTCAGCTTCGCCGACCTGCTCATCTACGGTTTGATCTTCATGGTGCCGATCGCGCCGTTCGGCATCTTCGGCAGCGTCTTCCAGTCGTCCGGCGGGATGGTGGCGCTCGCCTACGTGATCGGCATGGTCGCGATGGCGTTCACCGCCCTGTCGTACGCCCAGATGGCGCGGGCGTTCCCGATGGCGGGCTCGGTCTACACGTACGCGGGCCGGGGCATCGCCGCACCGGTCGGCTTCCTCGCGGGCTGGGTGATCCTGCTCGACTACGTGCTGGTGCCGGCGCTGCTGTACCTCGTGGCGAGCTCGGCCATGACGTCGTTCGTGCCCGGCGTGCCGATCTGGGTCTGGCTGATCGCCTTCATCGTGCTCAACACGGTGGTCAACTACCTCGGCATCGAGATGACCGCCCGGATGAACAAGATCATGCTGGTCGCGGAGCTGATCGTGCTGGCGATCTTCCTGGTCGTCGGGATCGTCGCCCTGGCGCAGGGCAAGGGTCACGGCGCCGCGCTCAGCCCGCTGTTCGACTCCTCCACGTTCTCCTGGCCGCTGGCGTTCGGTGCCGTGTCCGTGGCGGTGCTGTCGTTCCTCGGGTTCGACGGCATCTCGATGCTCGCCGAGGAGAGCCGCGAGAGCACCCGGCGCCTGGGCCGCTCGATGGTCTTCGCCCTCGTCCTGGCCGGCGCGCTGTTCGTCGTGCAGACCTGGGTCGCGGCGCTGCTCGCCCCCAACCGCGCCGACCTGCTCGCCCACGGCGGCGACAACGCGTTCTACGACACCGCCGAGTACGCCGGAGGCCACTGGCTGAGCGTGCTCACGGCCGTCGCCACCGCGGTCGCGTGGGGGTTCGCGAACTCCCTGGTCGCCCAGGCGGCCACCTCCCGCCTGCTGTTCGCCATGGCCCGCGACCGCCAGCTCCCGGCGTTCCTCCGCAAGGTGCACCCCACGCGCAAGGTGCCGGTCAACGCCACGTTCCTGGTGGCCGTGGTGTCCCTGGCCCTCGGCCTGTACCTGAGCACGCGCGACGACGGCATCGGGTTGCTCGGCTCGCTGGTCAACTTCGGCGCGATGACCGCGTTCCTCGCCCTGCACGTCTCGGTCGTCGTCCACTACGTCGTGCGCAACCGCAGCCGTGACTGGTGGCGGCACCTCGTGGCCCCCGCGATCGGCTTCCTCATCCTGCTCTACGTCGTGATCAACGCCAGCATCGCCGCCCAGGTGCTCGGATTCGTCTGGCTGGCGATCGGCGTCGTGATCCTCGCCGGCTCCTACATGATGGGCCGGCGCCCCACCCTGTCCGCCGTCACCCCGGAGGCCACCGAGTGAACATCGTGTCCTACCGTCCCCGTCCCGACGACCTGGCGTACACCTTCGGCGGCCGTCCGGCCGTCGAGTCCGTCGCCCCCGGCACGGTGCTGGAGCTGTACACCGAGGACTGCTTCGGCGGCCGGGTGAGGGGCCCCGGCGACCTTCCCTCGCAGGTCTGCGAGTTCCCCTATCTGAACCCGGTCACCGGCCCGTTCCACGTCGAGGGGGCCGAGCCCGGCGACACGCTGGCCCTCCACTTCGTCTCCATCGAGCCCGCCCGCGACTGGGCGGTCTCCACGACGTTCCCGCACTTCGGGGCGCTGACGAGCACGCACACCACCGCCACGCTCCAGCCGCCTCTGGAGGAGGCCGTGTGGATGTACGAGGTGGACGCCGAGAAGCGGACCGTGCGCTACCGCGCCCGGCGGGGCGACTTCGCCGTCGAGATGCCGCTCGACCCGATGCACGGGACCGTGGGCGTCGCCCCGGCCGCCGCCGAGGCGCGGATGACCATCACCCCCGACGCCCACGGCGGCAACATGGACACCCCCGAGCTGCGCGCCGGGGTCACCGTCTATCTGGGCGTCAACGTGCCGGGCGCGCTGTTCGCGATCGGCGACGGCCACTGCCGTCAGGGCCACGGCGAGGTCTGCGGCACGGCCGTCGAGGCCGCGATGAACACCGTCGTCGCCGTCGAGCTGATCAAGGGCGCCGGCACGCCGTGGCCCCGGCTGGAGGACGACCACCACATCATGTCGACCGGTTCGGCCCGGCCGCTGGAGGACGCCTACCGCATCAGCCAGCACGACCTCGTCACCTGGACCGCCTCCCTCACCGGCCTCGACGAGCTGGACGCCTACCAGCTCGTCAGCCAGGGCGGGGAGGCCCCGGTCGGCAACGTCTGCGACACCAACTACACCATGGTGGCCAAGCTGCCCAAGGCCTACCTGGGCGGCCCGGACGTGTACGGCTCCGCGCACGCCCGCCTGCGCGCCCTCGGCGAGGAGTACCTCAGCCGCTGAGGGGAGCGCCGAGGGGGAGCGCTAAGGGGGTGCCGACGGGGTTACAGCCAGCCGTTGTGGCGGGCGACCCGGACGGCCTCCATGCGGTTGCGGGTGCCGGTCTTGGTGATGCACGCCGACAGGTGGTTGCGTACGGTGCTCTCCGACAGGTAGAGGCGGCGGGAGATGTCGGCGGCGGCCGAGCCGTCCGCGGCGGCGGCCAGCACCTCGCGCTCGCGCGGCGTCAGCGGGTTGGGCCCGGCGCTCAGAGCGGCGGTGGCCAGGGCGGGATCGACCACGATCTCGCCCGCCAGCACGCGCCTGATCGCCTGGGCCAGCTCGCCGACCGGCCGGTCCTTGACCACGAAGCCCCGCGCGCCCGCGTCGAGCGCGCGGCGCAGATAACCGGGCCGCCCGAACGTCGTGACGATGACCACCACGCACTCCGGGAGGGCGGCCCGCAGGTCCGCGGCCACGTCGAGGCCGCTGCCGCCGGGCATCTCGATGTCGAGCAGGGCCACGTCGGGCTTGACCCGCAGCGCGGTGGGCACGATCTCGCCCGCCGTCGAGGCCTGCGCGACGACCTCGAAGTCGTCCTCAAGATCGAGCAGCACGGTGAGCGCGTCGCGCATCATCGTCTGGTCCTCGGCGATCAGCACACGGGTCACAGGCCGTCCTTCCGGTCGTCGTCGTCCACGCCCGCGTGCGGGATCTCGGCGGTGAGGACGAACCCCCGCGGCGTGCGGACGGTGGTCAGTCGCCCGCCTGCGACGGCCAGGCGCTCGCGCAGCCCGCGCAGGCCGCTGCCGTCCTTCCCGCCTGTCGTGTCGTCACCGTCGCCGTCATCGGGGCCGTCGTCGCTGATCTCGACCAGCACGGGGTCGCGGTCGCGGCGCAGCGTGATGACGCAGCGCCGGGCGCCGGAGTGCCGCACGACGTTCGTGATCCCCTCGCGGACGACCCAGCTCAGCAGCATGTCGGTCTCCCACGACAGCGCGGGCCCCGACTCGTTCACCACGCAGTCGATGCCGGCCGCGTCCAGGGCCGCCCTGGCGCTGTCGAGCTCGAAGGCGAGGCTCGCGTCCCGATAACCCGTGACCGCCTCGCGCACCTCGGTCAGCGCCTGCCGCCCGATGGCCTCGATGTCCGCGGCGTGCCGCACGGCCGCCTCCGTGTCGCGCGGGGCCAGCCGGCGTACGGCCTCGGCCTTGACGACCACCATCGAGAGCGTGTGGCCGAGCAGGTCGTGCAGGTCACGGGAGAAGCGCAGGCGCTCGGCCGAGACGGCGGCGACGGCGAGCGCCTCCCGGGTCCGGGCGAGCTCCGCGATCACCTCGCCCATCCGGCGGAAGCCGTACGTCGTGATCCCGGCGAGGAAGGTGGTCAGCCCGGCGCCCCACAGCGCCTCGCCGACCGAGCCGTGCACCGGGACGATCGTGGCCAGCACGGCCGTGACCGCGACGAGCGGGGGCGCCGCCCGGATCGGGAGCACGAGCGCCACGGCCACGGCGAGCAGGGAGAACAGCGTCTGCCAGCCGTCCTCGCGGTAGGCCAGGGCCGCCGTGACCACGACCGCCGCGAGCAGCGCGACGAACGCCGCCGTCACGGGCCGTACGTCCGGGCGATCCAGGCGGGCGGTCAGCACGGCTCCCGCGAACGACAACCCTGCGGCGGCCACCAGGGTCCAGGCGGGCCAGGCCGGCACCACCGAGGCGGCGACCGCGGCCGGAGAGATCAGCAGCAGGGCGGTCAGCCCGAACGCGGGGACGAGCAACCGGCCCGGCAGCCGCACGCGCTTCGCCGCCGCTTCCGTCATGGTCGCCATTATGGCCGCATTATGGCCGCCTTCCCGCCGCCTTCCCGCCGCCTTCCGGCCGCCTTCCGGCCGAAGCGGACAGCGTCGTCACCCGGGTCTTCGGTCCCCGGGTCTTCGGTCCCCGGGTCTTCGGTCACAGACGGCCGGGACCTCCGCACCTGGAGAGGGGCCCGGGGCGCGTCGCAGCCTGGCCTGGGGGTGCCTGTGATGAGACGCTGCAACGAGGAGGTCGCCGGGCTGCTGCAGGAGTACGCCGACCTGATCGCGATCACCGGGGGCGACGCGTTCAAGGTGCGGGTCTACGAGAAGGCGGCCCGGTCGGTCGGCGGGTACGGCCGCGACATCGACGGCATGGACGCGGCCGAGCTGCGGGCGATCCCGAACGTCGGGGCGTCGATCGCCGCGAAGATCGAGGAATACCTGCGGACCGGGTCGATCCACCAGCTTGAGGAGCTGCGGACGAAGATCCCCGCCGGGGTGCGCCTGCTGACCACGATCCCCACGCTGGGGCCGAAGAAGGCGATGCTCCTCTATCGGGAGCGGGGCATCGACTCGATCGAGAAGCTGGAGGACGCCATCCGCGCCGGGGACCTGCGGGGGCTGCACGGCTTCGGGCCGAAGACCGAGGAGAACCTGCTGCACGGCATCGAGGTGATGCGCAAGACCGGCAGCCGGGTGCACATCGGGATCGCGATGGCGGTCGCCGAGGAGGTCGTCCCCGCGCTGTCGGCCGTGCCGGGCTGCGAGCGGTGCGCGTACGCCGGGTCGCTGCGGCGCATGAAGGACACGATCGGCGACGTCGACGTCCTGGCCACGGCGGAGGACCCGGCCGCCCTGATGGCGGCCTTCACCGCGCTGCCGTACGTCACCGAGGTGATCGCGCACGGCGAGACGAAGAGTTCGGTCCGCACGGACGCGGGGCTCCAGGTCGACCTGCGGGTGGTGCCGAGGGACTCCTGGGGCGCCGCGCTGCAATACTTCACCGGCTCGAAGGCGCACAACATCCGCACCCGGGAGATCGCCGTCCACCGCAAGCTGAAGCTGTCGGAGTATGGCGTGTTCGACGTGGCGACCGGCGAGAAGATCGCCTCGGCCGACGAGGCGGAGGTGTACGGCATGCTCGGCCTGCCGTGGATCGAGCCGACGCTGCGCGAGGACACCGGGGAGATCGAGGCCGCGCTGGGCGGGGGGCTGCCGAAGGTGGTGACCCTGGCCGACATCCGCGGCGACCTGCACACGCACACCGACCTGACCGACGGGCTCGCGCCGCTGGAGGAGATGGTCGAGGCGGCCGCGGCGCGCGGCTACGCCTACTACGCGGTGACCGACCACGCGCCCAACCTCTTCATGCAGCGGATGACCGACGAGAAGGCGCTGGACCAGCGCGAACGGCTCCGCCGCCTCGGCGCGGCCCGCCACGGCATGACGCTGCTGCACGGGTGCGAGCTCAACATCGGCCCGGAGGGCGAGGTCGACTGGCCACCGGAGTTCCTGGCCGGGTTCGACCTGTGCGTGGCCTCGGTGCACTCGCATTTCACCCAGCCGCCCGAGGAGATGACCCGGCGGCTGATCCGGGCCTGCGAGAACCCGTACGTGAAGATCATCGGCCATCCGACGGCGCGGATCATCGGCAGGCGGGAGCCGGTGGACGCCGACTGGACGAGGGTGTTCGACGCCTGCGTGCGCACCGGGACGGCGCTGGAGATCGACTCCTTCCCCGACCGGCTCGACCTGCCTTCCGACCTCGTCCGGCGGGCGGCCGGCCGGGGCGTGCTGTTCTCGATCGACAGCGACGCGCACGCCGTGCCGCACTTCGACGTCATGCGATACGGCGTCGGCACCGCGCAGCGCGGCTGGCTCACCCCCGACCGGGTAATCAACACGTGGCCACTGGATCGGCTGCGGGAGTTCCTCCGCCCGGGATGAAGGGGGTTTCATGCTGACGATCGGCGGGCGGCCGCTGCCCGTGGTGGGCCGCGCCCGGATGTACGTGTGCGGGATCACGCCCTACGACACGACCCATCTCGGTCACGCGAGGACGTTCGTGTGGGCCGACGTCGCGGGGCGGGTGCTGCGGCACGCGGGCGTGCCCGTCGAGGTGTGCCGCAACGTCACCGACGTGGACGACGTGCTGACCTCGGCGGCGCGCCGGGCCGGCAGTCCGTACGACAGCTTCGCCGCCGTGCAGCAGTTCTATTTCGACCGGGACATGGCCGCGCTGCGCGTGCATCCGGTGACGTACGAGCCGCGGGCGCACACCTATGTGCCGCAGGTCGTGGCGCTCGCCCGCGCACTGTTGGACCTGGGCCACGCGTACGAGCGGGACGGCGCGGTGTACTTCCGGGGCGCGGGCGTGCGCGAGCGGGCCGGGCTCGGCCCCGAGGAGGCGGCCCGCCTGCTGGCGGAGTTCGGCGAGACCGACCCGCGCAGGGACGACCCGGCGGACGTCGCGGTCTGGCGGCCCTCGGCGAAGGGAGAGCCGGGCTGGCCGAGCGAGTGGGGCAGCGGACGGCCCGGCTGGCACGCCGAGTGCGCCGCCATGGCGCTGACGACGTTCGGCCCGGCCCTCGATCTGCACGCGGGCGGCGCCGACCTGCGCTTCCCGCACCATGCCTACGAGGCCGCGATGGCCGAGGCGGTGACCGGAGTGCGGCCGTTCGCCCGGGCCTGGCTGCACGTGGGCGTGGTCCGGGTGGACGGCGCCAAGATGGCCAAGTCGGCGGGCAACCTCGTCTTCACCGCCGACCTCCTGCGGCACCATCCCGTCGGCGCCGTACGCCTGCTGCTCCTCGGCCACCCCTGGGCGGCCGACTGGGACTACCGCCCCGGCGACCTGGAGAAGGCCGAGGCCCGGCTGGAGCGGCTGCACCGTGCTGCCTCCCGAACCGCCGCCGGGCGGCCCGCGGCCTCGGCGGCGGGAGAGCGGGCGGCCGTGCGCGCGCTGCTGGACGACCTCGACGTCGCGACCGCCCTGGAGATCGCCGAGGAGGAGGGCGGGCAGGCCGCCCGCACCGTGATCGCGGTGCTCGCGCTCGGCTGATCTACACGGCTGATCTGCGCTTTGATCTGCGCTTTGATCTGCGCTTTGATCTACGCGGCGGCGGCCCGGCCGTCGTACTGGTCGTGCACGGCCACCACGTCCCGCCCGGCGGCGGCCAGGATCGAGGCGGCGATGGACGCCCGGTAGCCGCTCGCGCAGTGCGTCCACACCTCGCCGCCCGGCACCTCGCCGAGCCGCGCGGGCAGCTCGTGCAGCGGGATGTGGACCGCGCCGGGGAGGTGCGACTCGCGCCACTCGATCTCACGGCGCACGTCCAGGACCACGATCGGGCGGCTCCGGCGTACGGCGGCCAGGTCGGCGAACGTCGCCGCCGGCATGGACGCGGGCTTGTCGTCGCCGGCCCACTCGGCGGGCCCTCCAGTGGCGGCCGCGGCCGGGCGGTCGATGCCGATCCGGGCCAGCTCGCGCTGGGCCCGCGCGATGTCCCCGGGCGTTTCGCCCAGCAACGTCACCGGTGTCCCCCAGGGAACGAGCCAGCCCAGGTAGACGGCGAGGTTGCCGTCCAGCCCGAAGTTGAGCGTCCCCGCCAGGTGGCCGGCCGCGAAAGCCGTACGGGACCGCAGGTCGAGCACCCACTCGCCGGCCCGCAGGCGGCGGTGCAGCTCGGCGGCGTCCGCGTGGCGCGGCGGGGACAGGTCGGGCGCGTCCTGCCCGGCCAGGTTGAGCGGGGCCATCTGCGCGTAGTAGGCCGGATAGACGTCCAGCCCGGCCAGCAGCGCCTTCACGTAGTCGTCCTCGCCGCGGGTCAGGACCGGGTTGACCTGCCGCTCCCTGCCGATCGTCGACTCGGCGACGTCCGACTGCGCGGCCGAGCAGAAGCTGCCGAACCCGTGGGTGGGGAGGACGCGGGTCTCGGCCGGCAGCTCGCGGGCCAGCCGGTGCGCCGAGGCATGCTGGGCGCGCGCCAGGGCGCCGGTGTGCTCGGGGCCGAGCAGGTCGGGCCGCCCGGTCGTGCCGTGCAGCAGCGAGCCCCCGGTGAAGACGGCGGGCGGCCGGCCCGGGGACTCCAGCACGTACGACAGGTGGGTGTAGGTGTGGCCGGGGGTGGCGACGGCGCGAAGGCGCGTGCGCGGGCCGATCTCGACCACGTCCCCGTCCTCGATCGGACACCGGTCGAACTCCACGGGGTCGGCCGCGTTGACGTGGTAGTCCGCGCCGGTGGCCGAGGCGAGGGCGGGCCCGCCGGTCACGTAGTCGTTGTGCACGTGGGTCTCGAAGACGTGGCGGATCTCCACGCCGCGCCGCTCGGCCAGGCGGAGCAGCCGGTCGACGTCCCGCTGCGGGTCCACCACGAAGGCGACCTTCCCGTCAGTGACGAGGTAGCTGCGGTCGCCAAGGGAGGGGGTCTCGACGGGGATGATTTCGATCATTCAGGTCCCTCCTCTGCTCGTGAGGCACCCGTACCCAGGGAGAAGGACTTCACCTCCTCCCAGGCGTCATGTGGCCTCCCCCGGGGTGTCCTCCGGGCTGCCATCCGGGCCGCCATCCGGGCCGCCATCCGGGGCGTCCTCCGCGAGCACCCGCTGGGCGACGGCGAACGCGGCGTTGGCGGCGGGCACTCCGCAGTAGATCGCGGTCTGCAGCAGCACCTCCTTGATCTCGCCGGTCGTGAGCCCGTTGCGCCGCGCGGCCCGCACGTGCATGGCCAGCTCCTCCAGGTGCCCGCCCGCCACCAGGGCGGTGAGGGTGATGCAGCTGCGGGTCCGGCGGTCGAGCCCCGGCCGGGTCCAGATCTCCCCCCAGGCATAGCGGGTGATCAGGTCCTGGAAGTCCGCGGTGAACTCGGTGGTGCGCGCCCGCGCCCGGTCCACGTGCGCGTCGCCCAGCACCTCGCGGCGCACCCGCATGCCGTCGTCGTAGCTCATGCCGTCCTCCAGCGGATGGTCAGGTGCTTGGTGATCGCCGCGGTCGCGACGTCCGGGCGTTCGGCGGTGGCGAGGTGGGCGGCCCCCGGCACGACCAGCAGCGCGGCCTCCGGGATGCCCCCGGCGAGGACCTCCGCGTGCGACGGCGGGGTCGCCGGGTCGTCCGCTCCGGCGATCACCAGTGCGGGCGCGCGGATCTCGCCGAGCCGGTCGCGGACGTCGAAGACCGCCAGGGCGTCGCAGCACGCCGCGTATCCCTCGGGGTCAACGCCGCGCAGCATGTCCAGGTAGCGCTCGGCGTCGGGGAAGCCCGGGGTGAACCACCGGCCCCGCGTCGCCTCGGCCAGAGGTTTGGTGCCCTCGGCGCGGACCAGCGCGGCGCGTTCGCGCCAGCTCTCCGCCGTGCCGAAGCGGGCGGAGGTGCAGCACAGGATCAGGCTCGCGATCCGGTCCGGCGCGCGCAGCGCCAGCGCGGTCCCGACGGCCCCGCCCAGCGACACCCCGGCGTACGCCGCGGCCTGGACGCCGTGGCGGTCGAGCAGCGCCAGCACGGCGCCGGCGAGGTCGTCCACGGTGAGATCACGCGTGAGGCCGGACGCGGCCGGGGATCCGCCGTGGCCGGGCAGGTCGTAGCGGAGCACCCGCCAGGCGGCCGTGAGCGCGGGAAGCTGCGGCTCCCAGAGCCCGAGCGTCGTGCCGAGCGAGGGCCCGAGCACGACGACCGGAGCGTCCGGCGGCCCGTCGAATCGGTGGTTCAGGATCATCGGTCTTTCCTCGTGTGCCATTCCAGCGCCCGGTCGACGAGCGCGGGCGCCTGCCCGACGCCGGGGTCCTCCCCGTGCTCGGCCAGCACGGCGCGCAGGTGATCGAGATTGTGCCGCATGCGCCCGGGGAAGACCTCCAGCCCTTCGGTCAGCTCGGCGGCCGTCTCCGCCGCGCCGCCGGCCAGGCGCAGGCACTCGCGCATCGGCTGCCACTCGGCGTGCCAGCTCCCCGCGGGCCGCTCGTGCTCGGCGACCCGCGCGGCGACCACGATCTGCGCGAGCGCGGGCGCCTGCAGCGCGGCCGACCTGATCATCGTGGCGAGCACCGGGTTGCGCTTGTGCGCCATCGCCGACGAACCGCCACGGCCGGGCGCGGCGGGCTCGGCGACCTCGCCCACCTCGCTCTGCGCCAGCAGGATCACGTCGGTGGCGAGCTTGCCCAGCGCGCCCGTCACGGCGGCGAGCGCGCCGGCCAGGTCGGTCACCGGCGTGCGCAGCGTGTGCCAGGGCAGCACCGGCTCGGCCAGCCCGGTCTCGGCCGCGAACAGCGGCAGCAGGCCGAGCGCCCTCTCCCCATATCCGGCCATGGTGCCGGCCGCGCCGCCGAGCTGGACCGGCAGCCGCACCGCCGCGAGGCGGTCGCGGGCGTCCCGGCAGCCGGCCAGCCACCCGGCGGCCTTCAGCCCGAACGTGGTGGGCACGGCCTGCTGCCCGAGCGTGCGCCCCGCCATCGGGGTGTCCCGGTGATCGGCGGCCAGCCGGGCCAGCGCGGTGAGCACCCGGCCGAGGTCGCGCAGGATCACCTCGCGGGCCCGCGCGGCGACCAGCATCGCCGCCGTGTCGAGGATGTCCTGGCTGGTGGCGCCGTGATGCACCCAGGGGCCCGCCTCGCCGGCCGCGGCCCGCAGGTCCTTGACCAGGGGCACGACGGGGTTGCCCGCGTCCCTGGCGCGGCGGGCGAGATCGGCGGCGTCGTGACGGTCCTCACGCGCCGCCTCGGCGATCGCGGCGACGGCCCGCTCAGGGACGACGCCGAGACGGGCCTGCGCCCGCGCGAGGCACACCTCCGTCTCCAGCATCGCCCGCAGCCAGGCGTCGTCGCCGGTGACCGCCGCGACGTCCGTGCCCGCCCACACGGGGCCCAGGAGCCCCACATCAGAACTCAAGAAAAACCGTCTCCTGCTCGCCCTGCAGCCGCACGTCGAACCGGTAGACGTCCTGCCCCTCGGGGCGGGCGAGCAACGTCGCGCGGCGGGCCGGGTCGAGGGAGCCGAGCAGGGGGTCGGGCGCGTCGGCGAGATAGACGCGGGTCCGCACCGGCTTGAGCAGGCCCCGCGCGAAGACCAGCAGCGCGGCGTACGGCCGGGACGGCGGCGCGAGGCGGAACCTGTAGGAGCCGTCGGGCGCGGTGCCGCACCGCCCGAAGCCGGACACCCCGGCGCCTTCCCGGCTGAGGGCGCCCCGATCGCCGGGCTCTCCGGTCCACAGCTCCAGCAGGGCGTCGGGCACCGGCTCACCGGCCCCGTCGAGCACCACGCCGGTGATCGTGACCGCCCCCGGGTGGCCCTCGGGGACGAGCTCCCAGTCGGCCGCGTACGGCAGGGCGAACCCGAAGAACGGCCCGACGGTCTGCGAGGGAGTGGTCACGCGTCCTCCATGGGGGTCTGGCCGAGCACGATGTCCCACCGGTAGCCGAGAGCCCACTCCGGCTCGGTCACGTCGAGGTCGAACGCGGCGACGAGCCGCTCGCGGGCGGCCGGGTCGGGAATGGACCGGAAGATCGGGTCGAAGGCGAACAGCGGGTCGCCGGGGAAGTACATCTGCGTCACCAGGCGCTGGGTGAACGCCGTGCCGAACACGGAGAAGTGGATGTGCGCGGGCCGCCAGGCGTTGGGGTGGTTGCGCCAGGGATAGGCCCCCGGCTTGATCGTGACGAACCGGTAGCGGCCCTCGTCGTCGGTCAGGCACCGGCCCGCGCCGGTGAAGTTGGGGTCGAGCGGGGCCGGGTGCTGGTCGCGCTGGTGGGCGTACCGCCCGGCGGAGTTGGCCTGCCAGACCTCCACCAGCGTGCCCGGGATCGGCCGGCCCGCGGCGTCGAGGACGCGCCCGGTGACGATGATGCGCTCACCGAGCGGCTCGCCCGCGTGGCCCGTGGTCAGGTCGGCGTCGAGCGCATCCACCTCGCCGTGGCCGAAGACCGGGCCCGTCAGCTCGGCCGCCTCCGGATCCTCCTTCATCTCCAGCGGCTGGCGGGACGGCGCCCGCAGGACCGTGCTGGCGTAGTCCGGGTGCAGGTAAGGAGGGTGTGTCATGGCTTCTCCTCTTGGTAGGGCAGGCCCACGTAGTTCTCCGCCAGCGTCGTCGCGGCCGCCTCCGAGGATGTCACGTAGTCGAGGTAGGAGGTCTGCAGCTTCCTGGCGTAGGCGTCGTCGGACTCGAACGTGTGCAGCAGCGTCGTCATCCACCACGAGAAGTGCTGGGCCCGCCACACCCGGGGCAGGCAGGCCTGTGAATAGCCGTCCAGCGCCTCCGTCGAGCCGTCGGCGAAGAAACGCGCCAGCGCCTCGGTCAGCACCCGCACGTCGGCCACCGCGAGGTTGAGCCCCTTCGCGCCGGTCGGCGGCACGATGTGGGCCGCGTCCCCGGCCAGGAACAGCCTGCCGTACTGCATGGGCTCGGCCACGAAGCCGCGCATCGGCGTGATCCCCCGTTCGAGGATCTCGCCGGTGGCGAGGGTGAAACCGGGCACCGTCTCCAGCCGGGCCCGCAGCTCGGACCAGATCCGCTCGTCGGGCCACTCGGCGAGGTCCTCGTCGGGGGCCACCTGCAGATAAAAGCGGCTGATCTCCGGGGAGCGCATGCTGTGCAGCGCGAAGCCGCGCTCGGTCCGCGCGTAGATCAGCTCTTCCGACGACGGCTTCACCCTCGCGAGGATGCCGAGCCAGGCGAAGGGGTAGTCGCGCTGATACTCGGTCAGCACGCCCTCGGGGATCGACGGCCGGGACACCCCGTGGAAGCCGTCGCACCCGGCGATCACGTCGCAGTCCAGCCGCTCGCCCGCGCCGTCCGCTCCGGTGAAGGTGAGGTACGGCCGGTCGGTGCCGATGTCGTGCACCGCCACGTCGTCCACCTCGAAGCGGATGTCGCCCCCGGCCGCCAGCCGCGCGGCGATCAGGTCCTTGACGACCTCCTGCTGGCCGTACACGGTGATGCAGCGACCGGGCACCAGCCGCTCGAAGGCGACGCGATGGCCCGCTCCGCCATACCGCAGCTCGATGCCGTGGTGGGGCAGGCCCTCCCGCCGCATCCGTTCGCCCACCCCCGCCTCGACGAGGGTGTCGACCGTGCCCTGTTCGAGCACTCCCGCCCGCACCCGCCGCTCGACGTACTCCCTGCTGCGGCGTTCGAGCACGACGGACTCGATCCCGCGCAGATGGAGCAGATGGGAGAGCAGCAGGCCGGCCGGCCCGGCTCCGATGATCCCGACCTGAGTTCGCATGGCTAAAGCATCGGGAAGCAGCCGCCGTCTCGCGTAGGCTTTGCTTCTACTGAGTGGAAGAAGGAGCCATATGGCCGGCGGCGCGCGCGATCCGGGGCGTTCCGTGACGTCCCGGGTGCTGGCCATCCTCGGCGCCTTCGACGCCCACCACCCGCGGCTCACGCTGACGGAGATCGCCGAACGGACCGGCTTGGCGCTGAGCACCGTCCACCGGCTCGCCGGGGAGCTGGAGGAGTGGCGCGCCCTGCGCCGCGGCGCCGACGGGCGCTACCAGATCGGCCGCCGCCTGTGGGAGCTGGGGCAGCTCGCTCCCGACCCGCTGCATGAGGTGGCGCACCCCTGGCTGCAGGAGCTGTTCGGCGGCACCGGGGAGAACGTCCACCTCGCGGTGCGCGACGGGCTCGAAGTGCTCTACGTCGACAAGGTGTACGGCAAGCGGGCCGTGCCGATCGTGTCGCGGACGGGTGCGCGCCTGCCCATGCACCCGACCGGTGTCGGCAAGGCGCTGCTCGCCTACGAACCGGGCTGGTTCGTCGGCTCCTACCTGTCGAGGCCGCTGGAGCGGCCGACCCCCCACACCATCACCGAGCCGGGCCGGCTGGCCCGCGAGCTGACCCAGGTGCGCGCCCAGGGGTACGCCACGACCCACGAGGAGATGACGCTCGGCTCCTGCTCGGCGGCCGCGCCCGTGCTGGTCGACGACCGGCCCGTCGCGGCCGTCGGCATCGTGGTCTCCTCCAGGCGGGTGCGCGAGCTGCCCCGCCTGGTCGATCCGCTGCTGGCCGTCGCGGCCGGTATCGCCCGCGACTACCGGGCCGCCGTCACCCGGGCGTGACGGGGATCTCGGGCACGGCCTGGCGGACCTCGAACGTGACCCGCGGCGGCACCCGCAGCGTGGTGCAGACGGCGCAGTGCTCCAGGACCGACAGGAGCGAGGCGCGCAGCCCGTCGGGCAGGCCGGGGGCGTCCACCGACAGCTCGATGCGGTCGATCCGCCCGGGGCAGACGCCCAGGCCGTACCGCGCGGTCACGCCCACCCCGGCGGGCAGCTGCCGCTGGCGCAGGTAGCGCTCGGCGCAGCAGGCGATGCCGGCCGCCACGCTGCCGACGAACAGCTCGGCCGGAGTGGGGCCGGTGTCGCTCCCGCCGACGTCATGCGGCCGGTCGGCGCGGACCACGTGCCGCCGGATCCGGACGTCGAACCGGTCGGCTCCGCGCCAGGCGACCCGGATGACGCCGTCACGCGGCTCACTCATGACGCACCCCCGCGTCGACTCGCCTCAAGTCCGATTCGCCTCAATCCGAGTATGTCCGTGACCGACGGCGGGTAGGCGCATACGCACCGTAAGAAGCCGGTCGCAACCTGGCAAAGGGCAGGAGTCCGGAGTGTCCGATTTGCGAGACTCCAAGTGTGGGGGGCATGCGTGGCGCCCACGGGGGAGCGGACCATGATCCCGCAGACGCACCTGGACGGGCTGCTGGCCGACCTGCACACGAGGCTGCAGGCGGTCCTGTCGACGCGTGACCGGGCCCACGCGCTGCTGGAGGCGGTCGTCGCGGTGGGCGGGAACCTCGACCTGGAGACCGTGCTGCACCGGATCGTCGAGACCGCCGCCACGCTGGCCGACGCCCGATATGCCGCGCTCGGCGTGATCGGCGAGGACAACACCCTCGCCCGCTTCATCCCCGCCGGGCTGAGCGAGGAGGAGATCGCCCGCATCGAGCACTGGCCGCACGGCCTGGGCCTGCTCGGCCTGCTGATCAAGGAGCCCCGGCCGCTGCGGCTGGCCCGCATCCGCGACCACCCCGCGTCGTACGGCCTCCCCGCCGGCCATCCCCCGATGACGGGCTTCCTCGGCGTGCCCGTACGGGTGCGGGGCCGGCTGTTCGGCAACCTCTACCTGACCGAGAAACGCGGGGGAGGGGAGTTCGACGAGGACGACGAGGCGATCATCGTCGCCTTCGCCAGCGCCGCCGGGGTGGCCATCGAGAACGCCCGCCTGTACGAGGACACCCGCCGCAGGGAGACCTGGCTCCAGGCGTCGGCGGAGATCACGAGGAGCCTGCTGTCCGGCGCGGAGACCCCGCGGGTGCTGACGCTGATCGCCCGGCACGCCCGGCGGATGGCCTGCGCGGACACGGTGGCGATCCTGCTGCCGGAGGACGGCGGCCTGACGCTGCGGGTCGCGATCGCGGACGGCGTGCCCGGCCCGGCCCGGCCACGCCGCCTGCCCGTCGAGGGCTCGCTGGCCGGGCAGGCGTTCGTCCACGCGGAGCCCCGCGTGATCACCGACCTGGGCGACACCGACCTCCTCCGCGCGGCCGGGGAGACGGGAGCGGCCTGCGCCGTGCCGCTGGGCGCCCCCGGAGCGGTGCGCGGGGTGCTGTCGCTGGGCAGGCGGCCCGGCCGCGTCCCGTTCGGCGAGGCGGAGGTCCGCATGGTCCACTCCTTCGCCGGGCACGCGGCGGTCGCGCTCGAACTGGACGAGGCACGCAGGGACGCCGAGCGGCTCAGCCTGCTGGAAGACCGCGACCGCATCGCCAAGGACCTGCACGACGTCGTCATCCAGCGGCTTTTCGCGGTCGCGATGACGCTGACGGGCGCCACGCGGCTGGTGGAGCACCCGGAGGCGGCCGCGCGGCTGCGGACCGCGATCGACGAACTCGACGGCACGATCCGGCAGATCCGCACCACGATCTTCGCCCTGCGCGCCCCGGCCGGCGCCCCCGGGCTGCGCGCCCGGCTCGTCGAGCTGGTCGAGGGCGCCCGGGAGCCCCTCGGCTTCCTGCCGGCCCTGCGCATGGACGGGCAGCTCGACACCCGCGTGCCCGCCCCCGTGGGGGAGCACCTGCTGGCCGTGGCACGGGAGGCGATCTCCAACGTGGTGCGGCACGCCCACGCCACCCGCGCCGCCGTCACCGTCTGCCTGGACCAGGACCGGCTGACCCTGCTCGTGGAGGACGACGGGGTCGGCATCCCGGCGCGAGGACGCCGCAGCGGCCTGCGCAACCTGTGCGACCGCGCCGAGAGCCTGGGCGGCTCGTGCGCCGCCGGGCCCGGCGCCGCCGGGGGAACGCGCGTGTGCTGGAGCGTCCCGCTGCCGTCGACATCCTGCTCGACACGCTGAGGGAGATATCGCGCCATGACCGAGCAGCCGATCAGTGATCCGGTCGTCGAGCCGGCCGTCGATCCGGTCGTCGTGGGCACCGACGGGTCCGGCGGGGCGACCCGGGCGGTGGACTGGGCGGCCGACCACGCCGCCCTGCGGGGCCTGCCCCTGCGGGTGGTCCACGCCGTCGAGCGCCTGCCGTACGACGCCCCGCGCTATCCGATCCCCGACAGCTACGACAGGATGGCGCCCACCGGGCGGCAGATCCTCGACCACGCCGAGCGGGTCGCCCGGGACCGGCGCCCCGGCCTCGACGTGACGACGGAGCTCGCCGAGGGGCGTCCCGGCCGCGTCCTGCGCGACCAGGCCGGCCGCGCCGCCGAAGTGGTGCTCGGCAGCCACGGCGCGGGCGGCTTCCCCGGCATGCTGCTCGGGTCGGTGGGCCACCAGGTCGCCGGGCACGTGGCGGTGCCGGTCGTCGTCGTACGGCCGGCGCCCCCGGACGCGGAGGCGGAGATCGTGGTGGGGTTCGACTGCTCCAAGGAGTCCGGGCCCGCCCTGACGTACGCCTTCGAGGAGGCGCGGCTGCGCGGTCATCGGGTGCGGATCGTGTGCGCCTGGGAGCCGCCGGTGCCGTACGGGCCCGTGATCTCCACGGACCTGGACACCATGCGGCGAGCCGCGGAGGACTACGCGCGCGGCGAGCTGGAGCGGTTGCAGAGCGGATACGCCGACGTGAAGACCGAGCTGGACATGGTCCACGATCATCCGGTCTCCGCGCTCATCGCGGCGTCGTCGCGGGCCGTCCTGCTCGTGGTCGGCTCCCACGGCCGCAACGCCTTCACCGCGGCCGTGCTCGGCTCGGTCAGCCGCGCCGTGCTCGCCCACGCCCACTGCCCGGTCGCCGTGGTGAGGGCGCGCTGATCGGCCATGTCAGGATCGATCATGTCAGGATCGATCACGTCAGGATCGATCACGTCAGGATCGATCGCGTCTGGGGAGCAGACGGGCCGGCCGCACCCCCGGGGCCGTTTGCTCCAGCAGGTCGGCCACGTGCTCGGGGCCCTGGCCCTCGGGACCCCGCAGGTCGATCTCGCCGTCGCGCACGACCACCTCCCAGGCCGCGTCGGAGGGGTAGCGCTCCCGCAGGGCGGCCAGGACGGCCTCGCGCAGTTCCTCGTCCGACCTGGCCAGCAGCGCCATCAGGTCGCGGCGGCTGACCATCCCGACGACCCGCTCGTCGCGCAGCACGGGCAGGCTCTTGATCCGCTTCGCGACCATGAGGTCCGTCAGCACCCGCACGTCCGTGGTCTCCTCGACCGTGCTCACCTGGCGCGACATGACGCCCTCCACCGTGCGGGGCGGCGTGGCGCCCGGCGCGAACGCGCCGCACAGCAGGTCGATCTCGCTGACCACGCCGACCAGCTCGTCGTGGTCTCCGAGCACGGGGGCCGCCGTGATGTTGTGCTCGTACAGGACCCGGATCGCCCGCCGCATGGAGTCGTCGCGGCGCAATGTGATCGCCGGGCTGCGCATGACCTCACCGGCCAGCATGACCCACCCCCGGTCTGTCGCCGTTGTGGTCATTCCACTGCCACCCGGGCCGTACGGGCAGGTGCCGGAGGTCCCCGGCGGCCGGGTCTTTGGGCCCGTGCGGCGCCCCGGCTCACGTGGTCGGATGGAGATGGCGGAGGGAGGAACGATGACCGTAGAAGGCATGACCGCCGCCGACGTGATGAGCAGGGTGCTCGTGACCGTGAAACCGGACGAGTCCCCGCTCATGGCCTGGGAACTCATGCGCCGCGGGTCGATGCACCATCTGCCCGTCGTGGACTCCGGTTCCCGCATCCTCGGCGTGCTCACGCGGGAGGACATCGCGGCCCACTGGTCCGGCGGTCCCGCGGAGCAGTCGAGCAGCCAGGTGCGCCAGTTGCTGGGCGGGCGCAGATGCCCGCACGTGTTCCCCGACGCGTCGCTCCCGGCCGTGGCGGCCGTCATGCTGGAGTCGGGCGTGGACGTCGTCCCGGTCATCGGGACCTCTGGCGCCCTGCAGGGCCTCGTCACCGTGACCGACCTGCTCGTGGCGGTCGCGGGCAGGCGGGAGGCCGCGCCTGCGCACGAGGAGGTGTCGGGCGGGATGTTCCGCCTGGAACCGGTGCTGCCGCCCAAGCCCTCCCGTACGGCGGAGGATCAGCGGCAGGGGCCGTGACCCCCGGTCGTGAGTTCCCGCGGGTCGCGTGCAGAATAAGGTCATGTTCCGCACGGTGGTGATCATCAAGTGAGTGCCCGTATCGACCATGCCGTCACGTCGGGCACCTTCAGCCTGGACGGCCAGACCTTCGACGTCGACAACAACGTATGGGTGCTCGGCGACGACGCCGAGTGCGTGGTGTTCGACGCGCCCCACGACGTCAAGGCGATCACCGATGTGATCGCGGGCCGGCGCGTCCTGGCCATCCTCGCCACCCACGCCCACGACGACCATGTGCGCGTCGCGCCGGACCTGTCGGAGGCCACCGGGGCGCCCGTCCTGCTGCACCCGGCCGACCTGCCGGTGTGGCGGCTCACCCACCCCGGCCGCGAGCCCGACGGTGAGCTGTCCGACGGGCAGGTCATCGAGGTCGCCGGCACCCGCCTCGAAGTGCTCCACACTCCCGGGCACGCTCCCGGCGCCTGCTGCTTCCACGCGCCCGAGCTGGGCGTCGTCTTCACCGGCGACACCCTGTTCCAGGGTGGTCCCGGCGCGACGGGCCGCTCGTTCTCCGACTTCGGGGTGATCATCGACTCGATTCGCGACCGCCTGCTGAGCCTGCCGCCGGAGACCGTCGTCCACACCGGCCACGGCGACAGCACGACGATCGGCGCGGAGCTGCCGCACCTCGACGAGTGGATCCGCCGGGGCCACTGACCTCCGGACCTCGCCCGGGTCGTGAAGCCCGGGTCGTGAAGCGCGGGTCTTGACGATCACACGCCCCGCGGCCGACACTCACGAGACCGATTCACTCCGCCCCCGTGGTTCACGGGGGCGGCGTGGGTCTCGCAATGTGAGCGCTAACGAGGCCGAGGGGCGCGAGCCGCCGGCCGGGAGAGACGATGCACAGCACCCCCCGACGACGCCTCCCACGCCTCCCACTCTTCCCTCGCTTCCCTCGCTTCCCTCGCCTCGCGCTCGCGGCCGCCGCCGCGCTGTCCCTGGTCACGGGCCCGATCGTCACCCCGGCGCACGCGGCCGGCCCGGCGGAGCCGTCCGGCCTGCTGGTGCGGTACACCTTCGACGAGAAGGACGGCACCGTCGTCCACGACGCCTCCGGCCACGGCAACGACGGCACCTACGAACGGACCCCCGCCTTCGGCCAGGGCGTCGAGGGCGGGTCGTTCGCGATGTCCGGAGGGCCGTCCTCGTCCACGACCGCGCCGTACGTGAAGATCCCGAACGGCGTGCTGAAGGGCGTGAACAGCGTCACCGTCGCCGCGTACGTGAAGTGGAACGCCTCCACGACGGTGAACCAGTGGCTGTACGGCCTCGGCCCGGACGACACCAGATATCTGTTCACCTCGCCGTACAACGGGGGCAAGACCCTCTACTCGGCGATCACGGCGGGCAGCTGGCAGGCCGAGTCGAAGCTGTCCGGCGGCGCGGCCCTGCCGGGCGGCACCTGGAAGCACGTCGCGGTGACCGTCGACGGCGACAGCGGAACGGCCGTCATGTATCTCGACGGCATCGAGGCGGCGCGCGCGACCGGCGTGCCGGTCGAACCCGCCGGCCTGTACGACCCGGCGAAGGACTACTCGGGATACATCGGGAAGTCGCTCTACCCGGCCGACCCCTACTTCGCGGGTGAGGTGGACGACTTCAGGATCTACGACTACGCGCTGTCGGCGGCCGAGGTGCTCCAGGTCTCCGGCAACACGGCGGCCGTCGGCGCGGCCACGCTGCCGGAGCTCAAGGTCCCGGCGATCGTGGACGGGACGAACGACAGGATCGTCCTGCCCGTGAAGGAGGGCACCGACCTCACCCGGCTCGCGCCCGAGTTCACCCTGGTCCCGGGAGCGAGCGTCAAGCCCGCCTCCGGCACCGTGCGCGACCTGTCCGAGCCGGTCACCTACACCGTCACCGGCGGCGACGGCGCCCGCAGGACGTGGACGGTCGAGGCGCGGGTGATGAAGAGCCCGGTGCTCCCCGGCCTGTACGCCGACCCGAACATCACCGTGTTCGGCGACACGTTCTACATGTATCCGACCACCGACGGCTTCGCCGGCTGGAGCGGCACGCAGTTCCACGCGTTCTCGTCCAAAGACCTCGTGCACTGGACCGACCACGGCGTCGTCCTCGACCTCGGACCCGACGTGACCTGGGCCGACAACAGCGCCTGGGCGCCGGCGATCGCCGAGCGGAACGGAAAGTACTACTTCTACTTCAGCGGCGGCCTGGCCACCGGCAACACCGCCAAGCACCTCGGCGTCGCCGTCTCCGACTCCCCAGCGGGGCCGTTCAGGGACGCCCTGGGCAAGCCGCTGGTGGCGGCCGGGACCTACAGCGGCCAGATGATCGACTCCGATGTGTTCGTCGACGACGACGGCCAGGCGTACCTCTACTGGGGCAACGGCAACTCCTACCAGGTGCCGCTCAACGACGACATGGTGTCGTTCGACCCCGCCAAGGTGAAGACGTACAAGCCGAGCGGCTACAACGAGGGCTCGTTCGTCTTCAAGCGCGGCGGGATCTACTACTTCATGTGGTCGGAGAACGACACGCGCGACGAGAACTACCAGGTCGCGTACGCCACGGGCGCCTCGCCGCTCGGCCCGTGGACCAGGCGGGGCGTGATCCTGCAGAAGGACCTGTCCCTAGGGATCAAGGGCACCGGCCACCACTCGGTCGTGCGGGTGCCCGGCACCGGCGACTGGTACATCGCCTATCACCGCTTCGCCATCCCCGGGGGCGACGGCACCCATCGGGAAACCACGATCGACCGGATGGAGTTCGACGAGAACGGCCTGATCGAGAAGGTCGTGCCGACGCTGGAGAGCGTCGAGCCGGTGTCGGTCGCGAACGCCGGGCCGGACGCCGAGGGCCGCGAGGGGTCCCCGATCCGGCTGGCCGGATCGGCCACCGGCGCGGCGAAGTGGAGCTACGCGCCCGGCGAGGACGCCGATCCCGGCGCGACCTGCTCCTTCTCGGATTCCGGCGCCGCCGAGACCGCCGTCACCTGCGACGACGACGGGACCTACACCGTCACGCTGACCTCCGGCCGCAGCCGCGACACCGCGAAGGTGACCGTCGCCAACGCCGCTCCCGAGGCCGGAGACGTCGCGGCGCCCGCCAAGCCGGTCGAGGCCGGCACGCGCGTGACCCTGACGGTCCCGGCCACCGACCGGGGCGCGAACGACGTGCTCACCTGCACGGTGGACTGGAAGGACGGGACCACCGCGTCCGGCACGGCCGGCGACGGGACGTGCACGGCGCGGCACACCTATCGGAAGCCGGGCGTCCACGAGCCCGTCGTCACCGTCGCCGACGACGACGGCGCGACCACCACCGCGACCGGCCGCCCGGTGGTCGTGTACGACCGGGACGCCGGCTTCGTCACCGGCGGCGGCTGGATCGACTCGCCCGCGGGCGCCTTCCGCGCCAACCCCGCGCTGACCGGCCGGGCCACCTTCGGGATCGTGGCCAAGTATGTGAAGAACACGGCGGTGCCGATCGGGGCGACGACGTTCTCGTTCCAGGCCGGGCCCCTGAACTTCCGGTCCACGGCGTACGACTGGCTCGTGGTGTCGGGCGGGGAGATCCGCTATCGCGGCATCGGGACGGTCGGCGGCGCGGGGCGCTACGGCTTCGAGGTCGTCGCCCGCGACGGCGACACCCGCGACGGGGACGGCGTGGACCGCTTCGCCGTCCGGATCTGGGACGAGCGGACCGGTGACGTGATCTACCAGAACGGAGCCGGCGACGAGGCCCAGGGCGGCGTCGTCGTCCACGCGAAGTAGCGCGCGGCCTATCGCGCGACCCGGACGCCGGTGACGGCGAAGCGCTCGACCTCCGCCACGTGACCGCCGGTGCTGGCGACGAGGGTGAGCGTGCTGCCCGGAGCCGCGCGGAAGGTCACGGTGGCGGACCAGGGGACGCGGTCCCCTCCCGCCGAGACGCAGCAGCGCTCGCCGAGGGGGCGGGCGCTGCCGGTCGCGCGCACCTGCACCCGGATGCTCTCGTCCACTCCGGTGATCGTGCCGCCCAGCGTGACGGGGGAGGACACGAGGGCGCCGTACCGGGGAGTGGTGAGGGAGAAGGTGGTGTCGTCGGTGCCCACCACCTCCCACGGCGCGTCCGGCCCGGTGCCGAACCTGACAAGGTGGACGACGGCGGCGATGCCGGGCCGCCCGCCGCCCTCGCCCCGGACGCCGACGGAGACGCGGGCGTCCGCGCCGGTCACCGTACGCTCGACCACCTGGTCGACACCCGTGAACCCGAGGAAGCCCTGGGTGAAGGACAGCGCGGTCCGCTCGGCGTCCAGGTGCCAGGGCTGGTGCCCGCCCGAGCGGTAGCTCTCCTGCCAGTCCCGCGCCTGCTTCTCGTCCGCGAAGGGCCACAGCGGCTGGTAGCGGCCCGCCACGAGGGAGCCCGCGGATGGGGTGGGGGTGGCGGCCGGGCTGCTCTGCGGGGCGGTCGCCGTGCCGGTCGCCGTGTTGGTCCCTGGGCCGGTCGCTTGGTTGGTCGCTGTGCCGGTCGCTGTGCCGGTTGCTGTGCCGGTTGCTGTGCCGGTCCCTGTGCCGGTTGCTGTGCCGGTCCCGGGGCCGGATCCGCACGCGCCCGCCAGCAGGCCGAGCGCGGCCAGCACGGCGGGCGCCCACCTCGCCCACTCCGCCCCCCTCGCCCACCTGGCCCACCTGGCCCGGCCCGCCCGGCCGTCTGTCACGCCGCGAGTCACGATGCGCGCTCCCGCCACCAGAGGTTTCATTGACGAGAGCATGCCCGGCCCGATGCCGGGCATTCGCGGCGTGCCCGTCGTGCTGGGGGCGCTGTCCGAGCGGGATATACGCGGATGACGCCTAAGGTTTCCGTGTGAATGCGAAACTCCGCCTTGCGCCTGTTACCCCCGCCAACGTCGAGACGGCTATTGCTGTAAGGGTTCGCCCCGACCAGGAGCGCTTCGTCTCGCCTGTGGCGAAGTCACTGGCCGAGGCCTACGTGCATCGGGAAGTGGCGTGGCCGCGCCTCATCCTCGACGGCGACCGTCCGGTGGGCTTCCTCATGGCCTTCCTGGACATCGACTGGGACGGCAAGGGGATCGACTTCCGATCCGGCTTGTGGCGGCTGAATGTGGTGGCCGGCGAACAGGGGCGCGGAGTCGGTCGCTTCGCCGTCGAATCCGTGGCCGCCGAAATAAGGCGCCGTGGCGGCACGCAGATGTACGTCACGTGGGAGCCGGGAGAGGGCGGGCCGGAGGGCTTCTACCGGAAACTCGGGTTCCAGCTCACAGGCGAGGAGAGCGGGGGACAGGCGGTCGGGGTGCTGGATCTGACGACCTGCTCGTAGGACCACAGCCACCAGCCGCGCATAGCGGCACCTGCCCCGCGGCCAGGGCCGGTATTCCCCGGGGTGGTTCGTCATGACGCTGCCCGGCGACTGTTAGCGATAACAGCATGCGTCTCAATAGCCGAGTTTTCCGGACCGAAACCTTGACCGAGGGCGATGCGAGCGCTAACAATCGCCCCGCGAGCCCCCTGTCCGGTGAAGGAGATCCCGCGTGCTCCAGGCACAACTGACCATCGACCCCGCCCACCGTGTGGCCCCCGTACGGCGCCGCACGTTCGGCACGTTCGTCGAGCACCTCGGCCGCTGCGTTTACACCGGAATCTACGAGCCGGGCCACCCGACGGCAGACGAGGAGGGGTTCCGCGGCGACGTGCTCGCGCTCACCCGCGAGCTCGGCGTGACCACCGTGCGCTACCCCGGCGGCAACTTCGTCTCCGGCTACCGGTGGGAGGACGGCATCGGCCCGCGCGAGCAGCGCCCCCGGCGGCTCGACCTCGCCTGGCACAGCACCGAGACCAACGAGATCGGGATCGACGAGTTCATGCGGTGGTCCCGCCTGGCGGGGCTGGAGCCGATGATGGCGGTCAACCTCGGCACTCGCGGCGTGCAGGAGGCCGTCGACCTGCTCGAATACTGCAACATCCCGTCCGGCACCGCGCTGTCGGACCTGCGGATCGCGAACGGCGCCAAGGATCCGCACGACATCCGCATGTGGTGCCTGGGCAACGAGATGGACGGCCCCTGGCAGATCGGGCACAAGACCGCCCGCGAGTACGGCAGGATCGCCGCCGAGACCGCCCGGGCCATGCGCATGGTCGACCCCAGCCTGGAACTGGTGGCCTGCGGCAGCTCCGGCTCCTCCATGCCGACCTTCGGCACCTGGGAGGCGACCGTCCTTGAGGAGACCTACGACCTGGTCGACCACATCTCCTGTCACGCCTACTACGAGGAGAAGGACGGCGACCTCGCCGGCTTCCTGGCCTGCGCGAGTGACATGGAGCACTTCATCTCCACGGTCGTCTCCACGGCCGACCAGGTGGGGGCCAGGCTCGGCTCCAGCAAGAAGATCTCCGTCTCCTTCGACGAGTGGAACGTCTGGTACCTGAGCCGCGTCAAGGCGGCCGAGGCCGGGCAGGACTGGCCGGTCGCGCCGCCGCTCCTGGAGGACCACTACCACCTCGCCGACGCCGTGGCCTTCGGCAGCCTGCTCATCACGCTGCTGCGGCACAGCGACCGGGTCGCGGCGGCCTGCCTGGCCCAGCTCGTGAACGTGATCGCGCCCATCATGACCGAGCCCGGCGGCCGGGCCTGGCGGCAGACGACCTTCCACCCGTTCGCGCAGGCGGCGCGGCTCGCCAAGGGCGAGGTCGTACGCGTCGAGCCCGTCTGCCCGGCGTACGAGACGGCCGAGTTCGGCGAGGTGCCCGTGCTCCACGCGGTCGCCACCCGGGACGAGACGGAGACGACGCTGTTCGTGGTGAACAGGTCGACGGCCGAGCCGGTGGAGCTGGAGCTCGACGCGAGGGCGCTGGTCTCGGGGACGGGCGCCGTGCGGATCGCCGAGGCGACGACGCTCACCCACGAGGACGTCTACGCCCGCAACACCGCCGACGACCCCGATCGGGTGGCGCCCCGCCCCAACACGAGCTATCAGAGCGATCCGCTCCGGATCGTGCTGCCGCCGGTCTCTTGGAACGTGATCAGGCTGACGACGGCCTGACCGGCGACCGCCCCACACCCGGCCGCGCGGGGGACCGTCGTCCCCGGGCGGCCGCCGAGCCGGATCACGTGGCGTCGGTGACGAGCCGTTCGCGGTCGACGACGGCCGAAGCCGCACGCCATCCGAGCAGGTCGAGGAGGAGCAGGACCGCCCCGAGTACGAGCGCCGTGGGGA
The DNA here is from genome assembly GCF_006874475.1 of Microbispora hainanensis. Classification (GTDB taxonomy): domain Bacteria; phylum Actinomycetota; class Actinomycetes; order Streptosporangiales; family Streptosporangiaceae; genus Microbispora; species Microbispora hainanensis. The sequence goes on along the minus strand of NZ_VIRM01000010.1, from coordinate 102,664 downwards.
GGGTGGCGGGGACGACGCCGAAGGCGACGAGCGTGGTGATCGCAACCGTGGGGAGACTCAGGAGAAGGGCGAGCTGCCCCGCGGTGCGGGGATCGCTCGCGCGGGCCGAGACGGCGATGCCGACCCAAATGGACCATGCCGCGAGCGGCGGTGTGAACAGGAGCTGGGCGAGCAGTTCCGGGCCACGGATGAACGCCGAGGCGACCACCGGCTGGGCGAAGATCTCCACGATGGCCACGAAGAGGGCGAAGACGCCGTAGGCGACGGCGATCGAGGGGATGAAGGCGGCCAGGGCCTTGCCGAGCAGGAGTTCCTCACGGCTGATCGGTGTGGCGATCACCGGTTCGAGGGTGCCCTGCAGGCGCTCGCCGACCACCGCGTACGCGGCCAGGACGGCGGGGACCAGCACGGGGACGGCCAGCATGTAAAGCAGGGCGTGCTCGTGCCGCAGCGCCGTCGCGGCCGAGGGCGGCAGAGTGAAGACCTGGATCAGCGGCTGGATGAGGAACACGAGCGGGAGGATCGCCATCGCCAGCACGACGGCGGCGTTGCGCCGGTACTCGTGGAGCTCCTTGCGGGTGATGGCCCGCACCCGCCGCCTGCTGACGGTCATGTCGGGCTCCCCGGCTCGTCCTGGTCGATCAGCTCGAGGTAGACGTCCTCGAGCGAGTGGCGCGTCCGGCTGATCGACAGCACGTCGGCGCCCGCCGCCACCAGCGCCCGGGTCACCGCGGGTGCGGCCATCTCCGGTTCCGACACCTCCACGACGTAGCCGGCCGTGCCCTCGGGGCGCCAGCCGCGGACGCCGGGCAGACCGGCGAAGACGCGGCCGGGGTCGTCGAGCGAGCCGGCGGTGCGGACGGTGAGCGTCCGGCCGAACAGCCGCTCGCGCAGCTCCCCGGGCCGGCCGATCATGCGCAGCGTCGTGTTCAGGATCGCCACCCGGTCGCACTGCCGCTCGGCCTCCTGAAGGCGGTGGGTCGTCAGGAAGACGGTGACGCCGCGACGGCGCAGTCCGTCGATCAACGCGTGAACCTCGCGGGCGGCAACCGGGTCGAGACCGGAGGTCGGCTCGTCGAGGAACAGCACCTGCGGGTCGGCCAGCAGCGCCCGGGCCAGCGCCACCCGCTGGCGCATCCCCTTGGACAGCGCGCCGCAGACGTCCTGGGCCCGGCCGGCCAGGTTCACCGCCCGTAGGGCGTGCTCGATGCGACCGGCCGGGTCGGGGATCTCGTACAGGTCGGCGAAACACCGCAGGTTCTCCAGCACGCTCAGCCGCAGGTACAGGCCCGGCGACTCGGGCATGATCGCGATCCGGCGGCGGATCTGCGCGCTGTTGTCCGGAGTGAGCGGGAGCCCGGCGACCGTGGCGGAACCCGAGGTCGGGGCCAGCAACGTGCCGAGCGTCCGCACGGTCGTCGTCTTGCCGGCCCCGTTCGGGCCGAGGAACCCGAACACCTCGCCGAGTTCCACCTCGAAACAGACGTCGTCGAACGCGATCTGGTCACCGAACCGCTTCGACAGATGCCTGACCGACAGCGCCGGGGCGCCGAGCCCCGCCATCACCCGAGCCCCGCCATCACCCGAGCCCCGCCATCACCCGAGGCCGGCCGGGCCCGCGTGCAGCAGGAGCACGACGGCCGCGAGCTGGACAAGACACAGGACGAGGCCGGCGGTCAGATCGGCCTCGGCGTACACGGCCGAACCCTGGATCAGCCCGTGGATCAGGTGGGCGACGTTCAGCCCGGTGAAGAGGACGAAGGCCGCCCGCGCCCAGCGGTGTCCGCGGCCGCCCGCCCAGGCCAGCCAGAGGCAGAGCCCGGCCGCGACGACGGCGCCCACCGCGAGCGGGTGGAGGGCGCCGGAGAGCTCCGCGCGCCACTGCGCGGCGGTGTATGCCGGATCCCGTGCCGCTATGGCCGACCTGATGTCGTCGATCGTGGCCAGGACCACGATCGCGGTGGCGAGCTCGGCCGCGGCGCTGAGGTACATCAGTCCGATCGCGGCGCGTGCCGATCGGTTCGAGCGGGGTATCCGCGGCCGCAGGCGCAGGGACAGCGCGGCCCGCACCAGGTCAAGGCACTCCATCGGCTCCGGACGACGTCGGCCTTCGCGGGCGCCGGCCAGCAGCACCGCGAGGATCTCGCTCTCGTGCGCGTCGCGGAACGACCGGGGGTACCACCGCAGCCAGCGGCGGTAACGCCGTTCCAGGTCCGCAGCCTCGCTCACGGCGCCGCCCCGGGGGCCAGGCCCAGCCGGGCCAGCGCGGTCGTCGCATGGGATCGGACCCGGGCCGCCTCGGCGGCCAACTGCCGCGAGCCCTCAGGGGTGAGCCGGTAGTAGCGGCGCAACCGGTTGTCCACGATCTCCTCGCGGTCGACGCTGACCAACCCGTCCAGGCGGAGCCGGTCCAGGGCCGCGTACAGCGTCCCGGCACGCAACCGCACCCGCCCGCTGGAGATCTGCTCGACGTCGGTGATGATGCCGTACCCGTGCCTGCTGCCCCCCGCCAGCGCGGTGAGGATCAGGAAGGTCGCCTCCTGCATGGCCCGGTTCGTCATGTCAGCAGTATATATCGCCGGACTGCATATTGGGCGAGCGTGCCGGGCCCGCGCGGGCGGAAGTCCCTCGGCTTGAGGACTTTCGTCTGCTGCGCCGCGGGCAGCGGAGACGGTGCGATGGTGGCCGGGAGAACCAACCCCCGCGCGCGTCCGCGTACCGCTTGAAGCACAGGAGGAGACGTACATGGCCGGACAGATCGTCGTCGGCGTCGACGGATCGAACCCAGCGACGGCGGCGCTGGAGTGGGCGGCGGACGACGCGCGGCGCCGGGGAGCCACCTTGAAGATCGTCCACGTGCGCGAGCCGTGGGCGCACGAATACCCGTTCCACGCCGTCGAGGGCTTCGCCCAGTCCTACAGCGAGTTCTGCGAGGGCGTGCTCGCGGCGGCCGCCGCGAGCGCCCGGGAGATCGCCCCCGGCCTTGAGGTGACCACGGAGCTCGCCGAGGGCACGGTCGTCGAGACCCTGCGGGCCGCGTCGGCCGGGGCCGACGCCCTCGTGGTCGGCAGCCGGGGGATGGGCGGCTTCTCCGGCCTGATCCTCGGCTCCGTCGGCCTCGGCCTGGCCGGTCACGCGGAGGTCCCGGTCGTCGTGGTACGCAAACCGCACCGGGAGGAGTACCACGAGGTCGTCGTCGGCTTCGACGGATCCCCCCACTCGGAGGCGGCGCTGGAGTTCGCCTTCGAGGAGGCCCGGGCGCGGCGCGGGCGGGTGCACGCGGTGTACGCCTGGGAGATGCCGGCGTTCTCGCCCTTCGCCGTCGGCTACGGAACGGCGCTGCAGGAAATCTACGACAACGAAGTCCGGGCGGCGCGGCTGCGGCTCGCGCCGTGGCGCGACAAGCACCCCGACGTCCCGCTCGTCGAGTCGGCGGTCTGCGGCCACCCGGCCCCGGCGCTGGCCGACGCCTCGCTCGTCGCCGACCTCGTCGTCGTCGGCTCCCGCGGACTGGGCGGCGTGCGCGGCGCGCTCATCGGCTCGGTCAGCCATGCTGTACTGCACCGCGCCCACTGCCCCGTCGCGGTCGTAGGGCCCCGCGACGGGGAGAATCTGCCGTAGGCGGATCCGCAGGGCGGCAGCAGGATGTGCTGCTGCCGCCCTGACATGCCCTTCCGTCCTGCCCGGATCGGTCACACGCCGGTGATCGTCCACTGGTTGTTGGGGCTGTTGTTCGGCGTCCACATGCCGACGGCGGAGCCGGCGGCGGTGTAGCCCATGCCGTCGAGGGCGGTGCCGGTGCCGCGGTTGACGATCTGGTAGCGGCCGTTGCCGAGATCGTTCAGGCGCCACTGCTGGTTGTTGCCGCCGTTCCAGGGCGCCTGCCTGGCGTTGGCGCCGTTGGCGGTGTTGCCCCAGCTGTCGGCCACCATGCCGTTGGTGCGGTTGACGATCCGATACCAGCCGCCGCCCAGGTCGACGAGCTGCCACTGGAGGTTCGTGCTGCCGTCCCAGTTCCACTGCTTGAGGTTCGACCCCGACGCCACGTTGCCGCCGCTGTCCAGCACCAGGCCGGTGGCGGCGTTGGCGATCCGCACATAACCGGTGGGGGTGCCGCCGCCGCCGGACCCGGTCAGGCGGTAGGTGCGGCCGGCCTGGCCGGGTAGTGCGATGACGTCGGCCTCGGGTTTGGTGACGGAGACGGCGCTGCCGCTCTCGGCGTCGACCACCTGGTAGGTGCCGGTGAAGCTCCGGTTGCGCACGTTGACCGTGCCGGTGCGGTCGAATCTGACGAGGATCTCGGTGCTCCCATCAGAGCTCCAGGTAGCCCCCACGGTGTAGCCGCCGCGGCCCCGCAGGCCCTGCACCTTCCCGCTCGGCCACGCCGAGGGCAGCGCGGGCAGCACGTGCAGCTCGCCGTTGTGGCTCTGCAGCAGCATCTCGGCGATGCCGGACGTGGCGCCGAAGTTGCCGTCGATCTGGAACGGGGGGTGCAGGTCGAACATGTTCGGCGCGAGCCGGTCGGTCCGCACCAGGAGGCCGATCAGGTTACGTGCCCGGTTGCCCTCCTCCATCCGCGCCCAGTAGTTGATCTTCCAGGCCAGCGACCAGCCGGTGCCGTCGTCACCACGTAGTTCGAGGGTCCGCCGCGCGGCGTTGTAGAGCGTGGGGGTGCCGCGCTTGGTGATCTGGTTGCTGGGGTGCAGGCCGTACAGGTGCGAGACGTGCCGGTGGTTCTGCTCGGTCTCCACCCAGTCGTACAGCCACTCCTGGATGTTGCCGCGCGAGCCGACCTTCATCGGAGGAAGCCGGTCCCGGGCGGCCAGGACCTGGCTCCGGAAGCTCGCGTCCACGCCGAGGACCTCGCCGGCCTTGGCGCAGCCGTTGAACAGGTCACGCAGGATCTGGTTGTCCATCGTCGGGCCTGCGCACACGCTGACACCCGAGTGGTGGGCCAGCTCCGGGGAGTTCGAGGGGTTCGTGACCAGGTAGCCCAGGCTCGGCTCCTGCACGAGGGTGTCGAGGAAGAACTGCGCCGCGCCCTTCATCGCCGGGTAGTTCTGCCGGAGGAAGTCGACGTCGCCGGTGAACAGGTAGTGGTCCCAGATCATGGTGGCCAGCCAGGCGCCGCCGGTCTGCCACATGCCCCATAACGCGCCGTCGACGACCGAGCTGCCCCGCCACGCGTCGGTGTTGTGGTGGGTGACCCAGCCTCCGGCGTTGTACTGCACCCGAGCCGTGCGGGCGCCCGTGACCGTGAGGTCGTTGATCATGCCGAACACCGGCTCGTAGCACTCCGACAGATTCGTGGTGTCGGCGGGCCAGTAGTTCATCGGCAGGTTCGCGTTCAGCGTGTACTTGGAATCCCACGACGGGCTGAGGGAGTCGTTCCAGATGCCCTGGAGGTTGGCCGGCTGGGTCCCCGGCCGCGAGGAGGAGATCAGCAGATAGCGGCCGAACTGGAACAGCAGCACCGAGAACTGCGGATCGTTGGTGTTCGCGTGCTGCGCGATCCGCACGTCTGTCGGCTGGTCGGCCGCCGAGGTGCGGCCGAGGTCGAGTGTGGTGCGCCCGAACAGCCGCTGGTAGTCGGCGACATGGCGGGCGCGCAGGTCGTCGTACGTCCTGCCGTTGACGGCGTCGAGATAGCGCCGCGCGATGCCCTGGTAGTCGCCGCCGGTGTCCTTGTAGTTCACGTAGCTGGAGCCGATGGAGATCAGCACGGTCACGCTGTTGGCGTTGCGCACCTGGAGGGTGCCGCCGGAGCTGCTGACCGTGCCGCCGTCGGCCACGGCCTTGGCCAGCGCCAGGAATCTGACCTTGCCCGCCAGGCCACGCTGGTCGCCCGAGACGCCGTCGAGCGCCACCGTCGTGCCGTCCGGGCTGGAGCGCGTGGTCCGCTGGGGGCTGTCGAACGTCGCGGAGAACGTGATCGAGCCGCCCCTGTCGGCGGTGAGGCGGATGGCGATCACCTGGTCCGGCGCGCTCGCGAGCACCTCACGCCGGTAGCGCACGCCGTTCTGCAGGTACGTCGTGGTCGTGGTGGCCGTGGTCAGATCCAGGACACGGCTGTACTCCGAGACTCCGCTGCTGCTGCCGAAGGTGAGCCGCAGGTTGCCGACGGTCTGGTACGCCAGCTGGGCCGAGGGGTTGCCCAGCATGTTCTGGTCGATGAGACTCTGGGCCTGGCTCCACTGGTTCTGGAAGACCAGTTGCCGGATCTGCCCCAGAGCTCCCGCGCCCCTCGTGTTGCTCTGGTCGTACGGCCCGCCGGCCCAGACGGTGTCCTCGTTGAGCTGCAACCGCTCGGTGTCGACGTTGCCGAACACCATCGCGCCCAGCCGGCCGTTGCCGATCGGCAGCGCGCGCAGCCAGTCGGTGCCGGCGCTCTCGTCGTACCAGAGGGCCAGATCGTTCGCGGCGCTCACCTCGGGAGGGACCGCCACCGCGGCCCGGGCGGCCGCCGTCCACTGGAACGGCGCCAGCGCGGCTCCGGCTCCGACCGCGCCGAATCGCAGCATTTGCCGTCGGGTGAAGTCAGACAATTCAGCTCTCCAAGTCCATGGGGGGGTGAGGGACGCTCGGAATCGATTCGACAGGGCCGATGCAGGTGCGGGAACCCGAAGGTGGCCGACCGGCGCGTGCGCCCGTGCCTGAGCCTCCATGACTGCAATAGGGAAAGGGGAAACGCGGGGACATTCAGCGCTGGGCGCCATGCTTGCGGGTGAGGGAGCGCACACCATGAGGGCGTCGCGAACGGCGGGTCTCCGCCCCGCGCACCACCACCGGACAGCGGGAGACCGCCTCGCGGCTCAGTGTGAAAAACTCGGCGAAATGTGTCAAGAGCAGGATTCTGCCGAGAAAGCCCGGTGTCGCATGAATCAACCCCCGATCCCGGGTCCGCCGCAGCGCGTCTGTGATCGGGAACGCAGTCATCGGATGAAAGTTTCATTCGCCGTGCTCGCCCCTGAGTGCGGAGATTCCCTGAGGTGGCAGTTGGGCCGAGTTCACGCCCAGTCTCGATGGGGTCCGTACTATCGGGTCACTTGACACCATGCCCTCACCTCGGCTTTGCTCCGCTCCACCACCACCGGCCGATCTCCCGAGATGGAGGAGGACGAAGACGAGCCTAAAATGTTAGCGCTAACACACATCTGACACGTGCCGTGGCCGGCGCGAGTGGCCGGCCGACGACCCGCACATCGGGAACAGGTCCTACCTATCCCGAACTCAGCTCGGACGCCTGGGCATGGCGCAGGCGGCACGATCCGCACTCCATGCGAACGCCGGCGGCACCGCGTCTCGCGGGAAACCCCTGTGCTCGGCTCGGTTATCGCGTTTGCAACGAGAACGGCGGACGATTTTCGCGTTGGTGAAATCTCAAATTGATTGCCGGGTGGCTCAGAGCCGGTTTGTTCCCAGTATTCGCGCCAGTTTTATAAAGGGTGCAAAGTCTGATCCTCGCTCGATATCGCCTTAAGGTGAGATCGGCGGCACGTTCCTCGCGGGCTACCGCAGCGCGATCCTGGACGGCCTGCGCTCGGCGGACCGCCTCAAGCGAGGCATCTCGGCAGCCGCCTTCGCGGTCGCCTGCCACAGCTCCTGGCGGGGCCTGCCCGCCCGTGGCGGACTGCCCTCGTGACCAGTGCGGATCCCCCAATCTGTGATTCCAAGAGATTTCTAGTTGATCTTGCACTAGCCCCGGAGAGACGAGAAAATTAATACAAGTTTTCGAATCTCTTGATGGGGGTGTGATGGATCTGTTCGGCATCGATCCTGAGCGCCTTCGTCGTTCGAACGATGGCGACGGTGAGTGGTGGGACCGTCTGATCGCCAATTCCCCGCTGTGGTCGTCCGACGGCTCATCCGCCCGCGCACCCTTCCCGATCATCAACTTCGAGCCGCCGCAGCCCACCGCCGCGACCGGTGGCGCAAGCACGGACGCCCCGGGCACGGATGCCACCCACACCGATGCCGCCGATGCGAATGCCGCTGGCATGGACGGCGCTGGCGTGGATGCCGCCCGTGCGGACGCTGGCGGCGCGGGTGCCGCCCGTGGTGATGCCGCTGATGCGGGTGGCCGTGGTCGGGGCCATGCGCGGTCGTCGTGGGTGGTGGTGGGGTCTGTTCGTGAGGTGGCGCAGGAGCTGGCGCTGGTCCCGCTTCCCGACGACGTGGATATGTGTCTGGCTGAGGCGGAGGAGTTGCTGTTCGCCCGGGATCGGATCACCTGCGCCCTGGCCGACCGGGTAGGCCGGGTCCATCGAGCGGGGCAGGCCAAGCAGCATGGGCATGCCTCCACCCGGTCGTGGTTGCGCACTAGCGGTGGGATGACGGTGGGTGGTGCGGGCCGCCTGCTGATGTTGGGGGCGGAGCTGCCGCGGCTGCCGGTGGTGCGGGAGAAGTTCGCTGCGGGTGAGTTGGCGGCGGGGGTGGTGGAGGCCATCTGCGCCGCTGTCGCCGGGCTGACCGATGAGCAGGCCGCACTGGCGGAGCCGATTTTGGTGGAGCTGGCGGGCAAAGCCGGGGCGGCGGAGGTGGCCAAGGCCGGCCGCCATTTGCGGGCGGTGCTCGACCCCGACGGCGAAGAACGCGATGAGCAGGCCGACTACGAGCGGCGCTTCCTGCGGGTCCGCCCGGGCAAGGGCGGCGGTGTGGAAGGAGAGTTCTACATTCCCCGTGAACCCGGCGCCCGCCTGATGACCCTGTTGCACGAGTACGCCAAGAAGAAGGCCGACGGCGATGACCGCACGCTGACGGAGCGCCAAGCGGACGCCCTGATCGCCGCGCTGCTGGAGCAGAAGATCGTCACCGAACTCCTCGTCGTGGTCAGCGCCGAATCCCTCCCCACCGACCCCGAAAACACCGACCCGGCCACCGAAGACTGCACCGACCCCGCCGCTGACGGCACGGACGACCCCGCTCCCGCCGAAGCCGACGACAGTGTCTCCAGCTCGATGAGCGACCCCGACCACGCGGGCGGCACCGACGCCCCCGGCACTCCTGACGAGGTCGACACTGCAAAGGCAGAGGCAGAGGCAGAGGCAGATGCCGGTGCCGACAGGGCTGCGGCCGCCGGGACAGGATGCGCCGACGGCCCGGGTGAGGAAGCTACCGCCGACGCCTGCGCTACCGCAGAGAGCGGCCTCGGTGACGTGCGCGAAGCCGATGCTGCCCCCGCCACCGGCGCCTTCGCCGCCCCTGCCACCGGCTTCGCCCCTGCCCCTGCCCCTGGCTCCGCCGATGCCACGGCCGGACTTCGCGGTGAGGAGCCTCGCGGTTGCGGAGACGGTGAGCGCGGGGCCGACGAGCGGCGGCCCGGCGAGTGCGAGCCACGCGACACTATAAGCACCGCCTTCACCGAGTGTGACGCCGCCGAGAGCACCAGCTCTGCCGAGGGTGACGAGAGCGCGCCCGCCACGGGCGGAGACGGCGACCGTGCCGCGACTCAGACTGGATCACCGCACGCCCGGCAGGGCGCGTCGGCATGGCCTGCCGACGGTGGCGGGCACTCGGACACAGCGCCCGCGGACATAGCGTCTTCGGGCGCATCGCCATCGCAGGCGGCGTGGCCGGATCCTCCTCCCGAGGACGCCTCCGCACGTCACACCCACGCCGGGTCTCGGCCTGCGGGGGAGTGCCGGCATGGCCGGGGCGCGTGCCGGTGCGGCGGCGATGCACGCTGCTCCCACGCGACGCAGGCGCTGGGAACAGCACAGGGGGCATCGGGAACGATGCCCGGCGGGCCGGGACCGGAGCCGGAGACATCACCCGGGAGGGCATCGGGAACAGCACCGGGAGCCGGGCGAGGGACGCCGGGAGCGGCGCAAGGAGCGGCGCAGGGTGCGTCACCGGGAGCAGCTCCGGGGGCAGCTCCGGAAGCGTCGGCAGGCACGCCGCCCGGGGCGTTCCCGGGGACGGGGCTGGGGGCGTCACTGGGACCAGCGTTGGGGGCGTCGTTGGGGATGGTGCCGGGGTTGCTGCTGGCCACCGGGCAGGTACTGCCCCTCTCCAGCGTGCACCGCCTCGCCCGCACCAGCACCCTGGTCCGGATCGTCATGAACGCCGACGGACAGGTCCTGGACATGGGCCGCAAGGTCCGCCTGGCCACCCCCGCCCAGCGCAGGGCCGTGTTCGCCCGGTATGCCACCTGCTGGATCGACGGCTGCCCACTCTCGGCCACCATGTGCCAGATCGACCACGCCGACAACTGGAGCACCGGCGGCCTCACCGACCTGAAGCTGCTCGGACCGGCCTGCCAGTTCCACAACCGCGACCGATACCAGCACCCCGAGCGCTACACCCGCCGCAAAGAAGGCACCGACCGCTGGGCCTTCACCTACCACCGCCTGGGAACAGCCCGGCGAGTGCGAAACGAATCTACAACGTAAAGGGGCTCGGCAGGGTGTCAGCGCTCGACCGCATCGAGCACGGGCTTGATGTCGACCACAGGTGTGCCGTCGATGGCCTCCAGGGGGTGCACGCGCAGGCCTCGTGCCGGGTCGGTCTCCAGGACGGTGACCCGATGCAGGCCGACGGGGTTGGGGCGGTCGGGGGAGCGGGTGGCGAACACGCCGGTCAGCGGGTTGCTCGTCTCCCCGCGGGGGTGCACCCGCAGGGCTTCGCGGTCGGCCTGGTGGAACCAGGTGAGGACGAGCACCTCGTCGCCCGTCGTCACCCCGTCGAGGGCCTCCGCGACGGCGGGGTCGATCTCCAGCCAGGCGTCCGGTGCGCCCTCACGCCCCTGCCGCGGAGCCTCGGTGCGATCGGTCAGCGCGGAGCGTACGACGCCGACGGGCCGCAGGGTGAACGACGCGGGTTCGCTCATGATCCTTCTCCTTCTGGGGCGGTTGAATGCCCACGATGTCATCCGGGGCCGACATTCCCCGGCCGTTCCGCGGGAATGCCCACCAAATGGACGTCGAGGCGGGCACGTACGCGTTGGGGCCGAGGTCCGGCCGGCTCCTGGTCCTCACCGGGCGCGCCGGACTGGGCGCCAAGGCCGGGCACGATCTGACGATCGAGGTCACCCGGTGGCGGGGTGAGGCCGTGGTGAGGCCGGACGACCCGGCGAGCTGCCGGGTGACGGCGGAGGCCGAGGTGGCCTCGATGCGAGTCAGGGAGGGCACGGGCGGGGTGAAGCCGCTCACCGACTCCGACCGCGTCGAGATCGAGAAGAACATGCGCGAGAAGGTCCTCAAAGCGGATCGACACCCTCTGGTCACGTTCCGGTCGACCCGCGTCGAGGGGGATCCCGACGCGTTCCACATCGAGGGGGATTTGACCATCGCAGGCGTCACGCGGCCGGTCACGGTGTACGGCGCGCTCGCGGAGGGACGGGCACGCGGCCGGGCGACCGTCGTGCAGTCCCAGTGGGGCATCCGCCCCTACACCGCGTTTTTCGGAGCGCTCAAGCTGCGCGACGAGGTCGAGGTCATCTTCGACGTACGGCTGGGGGAGGGGCGGGGCTGACCTGTGCGCAGGTTGGGGCACCATGGATGCGTGACTGTGGCACACGACGCGGGGATTGCCGAGCGGCTGGGACTGTTGACCGATCTCGTGGCCGACGGCGAGGTGGTGATCCTCAGCGGGGCCGGCCTGTCGACCGAGTCGGGGATCCCGGACTACCGCGGAGAGACCGGACGCAGGCGCAGGGCCGAGCCGATGACCTACCAGAGGTTCGTGAGCAGCGCCCCCGCCCGCAGGCGCTACTGGGCGCGCAGCCACCTTGGGTGGCGTCACATCGTGGACGCCACGCCCAATGCCGGGCACCGGGCGGTCGCCGAGCTGCAGCGTCGTGGCCTGGTCGCGGGGATCATCACGCAGAACGTGGACGGCCTGCACCAGGCGGCGGGCGCGCGCGAGGTCGTCGAACTGCACGGCAGCCTGCACCGGGTGCGCTGCCTGGGCTGCGGCCAGCGCAGCTCCCGGGAGGCGCTCGACCGGCGCCTGCGGGCGGCCAACCCCGGCTGGCAGGCCAGCTCCGAGATGATCAACCCGGACGGTGACGCCGTCCTGGACGCGGACGAGATCGAGACGTTCCGCACCGTGGACTGCGGGGGCTGCGGCGGCGTGCTCAAGCCCGACGTGGTGTTCTTCGGCGAGAACGTGCCGCCGTCACGGGTCGATGAGTGCTACGCGCTGACCGAGCGGGCCGGTCTGCTGCTCGTCCTCGGGTCCTCGCTGACCGTCATGTCGGGCTACCGGTTCGTCCGGCGCGCCGCCGCCCGCTCGATTCCCGTCGCGATCATCAACCAGGGGCCCACCCGGGGCGACGGGGAGGCGCTGATGACCTTCGACGCCCCGCTCGGCGCGACCCTCACCACCATTCTGCGGAGCATCTCCTAGCCGGCAGCGCCTCCTAGCCGGCAGCGCCTCCTAGCCGGCAGCGCCTCCTAGGCGTGCACGTGCGCCGGGTCGTCCGGATGGTGGTGCGGATGCTGTGCGGCGCCCACCCGGTGCTCGTGGCCCGGCAGCGGCACCCGGTAGAGGCAGGTGTCGCAGTTCATCCGGATGTCGCCGCGCAGCGCCTCGTGGTAGCGCTCCAGCACGAGGCCGGCCAGCGCGGGCGCGGGCCCGATCACGTCGGCGCAGCGCACGTCGACCTCGGGGTGCGCCGCGGCCCACTCTCGTGCCTGCGCGGCCGTACGGTCCGGGAGCACGCCGCTGAACAGGAAGTAGGGCAGGACGACGATCCGGCGGGCGCCGAGCAGCCGGGCCCGTTCGAGCGCGGCCGGCACGCCGGGATCGGCGAGGCTGATGAACGCGGGCTCGACGCCGGCCAGGCCGCGACCCTCCCACAGCAGCCGGGCCACCTTGACGTGCTCGGCGTTCGCATCGGGGTCGGAGGAGCCGCGGCCGACGAGCACGACGGTCGTCTCCGGGCGCTCGGACGGGTCGAGCACCGCGTCGAGCCGCTCGTCGAGCAACTGGAGCAGGGTGGGGTGCGGCCCGAGTGGCCTGCCGTACGCGTAGCCGAGGCCGGGGTGGCGGAGCGCCTCCCGGCGCAGCGCGGCGGGCACGTCGCCCTTGGCGTGCCCGGCCGCGACCAGCACGAGCGGAACCACGCCGAGTCTGGTGTGCCCGGCATCGGTCAGCGTCGCGACCGCCGCACGCAGCGGCGGGTAGGACAGTTCGATGAACCCGCCGGCGACCGGGACGGGGGAGCGGGCGGCCACCTCCTCGACCAGGAGGTGGAAGCCGCGGACTCCGGCCGCGTCCCGCGTGCCGTGGCCGACGAGGAGCAGCGCCGGCGAGCCGGTCATAGTGAATCCTCCCAGTACAGAAGTGCGTTGACGGCGGCGGCGGCGACCGCAGAACCGCCCTTCTCACCGCGGTTGCTGACCGCGGGCAGTCCCGACGCGCGCAGGGCGGCCTTGCTCTCGGCCGCGCCGACGAACCCGACGGGCAGGCCGACGACGAGCGCAGGGCGGACGCCGAGGCGCAGGATCTCCTCCAGCGCGGTGGGAGCGTTGCCCACGGCCCACACCGCCCCCGGGCCCACCTCGTCGTACGCCAGGTGGACGGCGGCGGCGCTGCGGGTCAGGCCGTCCCGCGCGACGGCCCGCCGTACGTGGCAGACGGGCGCGACGGCGGTGATCCCGGCCGCGACCATCTCGACGTCGGTGACCACGGGGGCCCCGGCGCGCAGGGCGTCGGCGGCCCGCCGCAGGTCCTCCTCGGCGGAGACGACGAGGGCGGTCAGGTAGTCGAGGTCGGCGCTCGCGTGGATGACCCGCTCGGTCACGGCCCGGGTCAGCGGCGGCAGGCCGGAGGTGTCGGCCCGGGAGCGCAGGATCTCGTACGACCGCGCCTCGATGGGGTGCACGATCCTCACTCCGCGTACCTCCGGCCGAGCCCGGACAGCCGCCATACGAGGGCGGCGCCCGCCCAGACGACGGCGAACGCGGCGACGATGGCGTAACCGAGCATCTCGAAGTGCTCGGCGAGCGACGCATACGCCGCGAGCGGCCCGCCGAGCCCACCGAGCCCACCGAGACCGCCGATCCCGCCGAGACCGCCGCGCGCGCCGGTCCCGGCGGCAGCCTCGGTCAGGAGCCCCGCGAGGTAGACGCTCGCGATGAAGGCCGCCACGACGACGGTCATCCCGGTCGTGGCCGCGTTGTAGTAGAGCCGCCGGGCGGGGCTGCGGTGCGCCCAGGAGTAGGCGCGCGACATCAGCAGGCTGTCGGCGGTGTCGCAGGCGGTCATCCCGGCCGCGAACAGCAGGGGCAGGGTCAGCACCGCGAGGGCGGGCAGCCCGCCCTGCGCCGCCGTACCGGCCGATAGCGCGAGCAACGTGACCTCGCTGGCGGTCTCCAGGCCGAGCCCGAACAGGATGCCGACGGGATACATGTGCCACGACGACCGGATCAGCCCGCGTGCCCGGCGGCCGAGCATCCGGTTGAGCAGGCCGCGGTTGAGCAGCAGCAGCTCCAGCTCGTCCCGGTCGAGTGTGCCGCGCGTCATCCGGCGCCACAGGCCGATCACCCCGGCCAGGACGAGGGCGTTGAGCACGGCGACGAGCAGCAGGAACGACATGGCGACCACCTGGGACACCACGCCGCCGACGTGCCGGAACTCCTCGACGCCGTCCCCGGCCGCCGCCGCTCCTGCGGCGGCCGCGACGATCATGGCGAGCACCAGGACGACGGTCGAGTGGCCCAGGGCGAAGAAGAAGCCGACGCCGACGGGACGGCGGCCCCGCTGCATCATCAGCCGGGTCGTGTCGTCGATGGCGGCGATGTGGTCGGCGTCGAAGGCGTGGCGGATGCCGAGGCTGTAGGCGAGCGTCCCGGCGCCCGCGAACGCCCCGGCCCCGGCCAGGCCGTTCGCGTAGTAGAGGTAGAGCGCCCAGCCCGCGATGTGCAGGGCGGCGACGACGGCGACGATGCCGCCGATCCTGGCCCGTTCGCGGGGCGTCCAGGCCCCATGGGTTTCGACACTCACACCCGCACCTCCAGTACGGCGTCGACGGGGCATACCTCGGCGCACTCGCCGCAGCGGGTGCACCGGCTGTCGAGCACGACGAGCGAAACGCCGGATCCCTGCTGATCACTGGGCCGCTCACTGGGCCGCTCACTGGGCCGGATGGCGTGCTCGGGACAGGTGAGCAGGCAGGCGCCGCACCCGGCGCACGCCTCGGTGACTAGGTAGGCGAGGGCTGCCACGCGTACCCCCTCGGCGTCACGAAGCGGCCCGCCACGATCCTGCTGGACGTGGCGCCGACGATCACGAGGCTGCGCATGGTCACCGTGGACACGTCGAGCCCGCCGAGCGTGGTCAGCGCGACGCTCTCCCCGGGCCGGCTCGCGTCGGTCACCACGCCGGCCGGTGTGTCCGGTCCGCGCCGTTCGGCGAGGATCTCCAGCGCCCGGGGAAGCTGCCGGTCGCGCCCGCGCGAGCGGGGGTTGTAGAAGGCAACGACGAGGTCGGCGTCGGCCGCCGCCCGCACCCGCCGTTCGATCGCCTCCCACGGCGTGTGCAGGTCGGACAGGCTGATCGCGCAGTGGTCGTGGCCGAGCGGCGCGCCGAGCAGCGCACCGGCGGCGAGCATGGCGGTCACCCCCGGCACGCCGACCACGTCGAAGGTGTCGTCCGCGAACTCCGCGCCTGCCAACTCCAGTGCGGGGGCGGCCATCGCGTAGACGCCCGCGTCGCCGCTGCCGACGAGCGCGACCGCGTGTCCCTCGCTCGCGAGCCGTACGGCGGTGCGGGCGCGTTCCTCCTCCGCGCCGAGGCCCGACTCGACGACGTGTGTGCCGGGGCGCAGCAGGTCGCGGATCTGGTCGACGTACTGGTCGAGGCCGACGAGGTAGCCGCAGCGGCGCACCTCGGCGACGGCGCGCGGGGTCATCAGGTCGCGGGCGCCGGGGCCGAGGCCGACGATGGCCAGCCTGCCGCGGGGCCGCAGCCGGGCGACGGCCGCGGTCGCCATCGCCGACCTGCGCTTGGGCACCACGAGCTCGCCGCCGTCGGCGAGGGCGGCGGCCTCGGCCACGCTGGGGGTGCCGACCGCCCGGCGGACGACCTCGCTGGGGTGCGGCACCTCGACCCGGGCGAGCCGTTCGGCGGGGTGGGTGACGAGCGGCACGCCGAGCGTGCGGGCGGCCTCGACGATCCCGGCCTCGTCCGCCTTCACGTCGGCGGTGGCGAGGCGCGCGACCGAGCGGGGCGACAGCCCGGCCTCGGCGAGCGCGTCATGGATCAGCGCGAGGACCTCCCCGGCGGCGACGCCCCGGCTCGCGCCGACGCCGACGACGAGGCTCGGCGGCCGGACGACGACGGCGGGGCGCGGCGGATCGACGAGGCGGTCGGTCACCAGCACACACGGGGGACGCGGCGTGTCCGACACGGTCACGGGCAGGGGCGGCAGCGGCCACGTGGCGTCGGCGGTGAGCGTCACGCCCTCACCGTCGAGCGGCCCGTCGGGTGGGCCTTCGGAGAGGCCGTCGAGCAGGCCGTCGAGCAGGCCGTCGAGCAGGCCGTCGAGCATGGCACGGGTCACGGCCGCCACGTCGCCCTCGACCGGCAGGCCGAGCGTGTCGAGCGCGCCCGTCCCGGTGGCGTCGGTCGCGGTGGTGACGACGGGCGTCGCACCGAGCACGTCGGCGACCTCGTGCGCGAGCCGGTTGGAGCCCCCGCTGTGATCAACGCCGTGACCGCCGATCAGGGCCACGGCGAAGCGGCGTGCCTCATCAACGCAGACCACCCCGGGGTCGTGGTGCTTGCCGCCCAGCAGCGGGGCGATCAGCCGTACGGTGGCGCCGGTGGCGAGGAAGCACACGATGCGGTCGCATTCGCGCCAGGCCCGCGCCAGGTCGCCCACGGGATACGACCGGGTGTGCGGCCACGCCCGCTCCAGCAGCGCGGCGGCGGCCCGGCCGGCCTTGGTCGCGGTGACCAGTCCGACAACCGTCATCGATGCCCCCAGACGAGAAAGACGGGATTGGCGGCCACGAGCCTGGTCGCGCCGTCCGGCAGCGCGCCGAACCTGCTCGCCGCCAGCGACACGCCCCCGACCTCGTACGACGCCGCGGCCAGCGCGTCACGTACGGCGGGCAGCCGGTCGACGGCGGCGAGCGCGGCGACCACGGCCCGCGCGCCGACGGCCGCCACGTGGCTCACCACGCCAGGCCCGCCCCCGCCCACGAACACGGCGTCCGGTGCGGGGAGCCCGGTCAGGCAGCCGGGGGCCGCGTCGTGCACCACGCGCACCTCGACGCCGTACGCCGCGGCGTTGCGGCGCGTGCGGTCGCACTGGGCGGGGTCGCGGTCGACGGCGACGACGGCGGCGCCGAAGCGGGCCGCCTCGACCGCCACGGAACCGCTGCCGCAGCCGAGGTCCCACACCAGGTCGCCCACGCGGGGACCGAGATGCGCGAGGGCCAGCGCCCGCACCTCCGCCTTGGTGATCATGCCGTCGCGGTGCTCGAAGCGCTCCTCGGGCAGGCCCCACCGTTCCGGAGCCGGGCCCGGGGGCGCGGCCCAGCCGCGCGGAGACGGGCCGTCCACCAGGGACAGCACCACGTTGGGGTCGGCCCACTTCCTCCCGGCGGCCTCGCCGGGCGTGCACGCGGTGATCCGCTGTTCGGCGGCCCCGAGGCGTTCGGCGACCAGGAGACGGCGCGGCCAGCCGCGCAGGGCCGCGCCGATCTCGGCGGGCCCCGCGCCGGGGGCGGTGAGCACGGCGACCTTCGCCAGCGCCCGGCACGTGTTGACCGCCCGGCGGGGGTCGCGCCCGTGCGCGCTCACCACGACGGCGTCGTCCCAGTTGAGCCCGGCCAGGCCGAAGGCCGCCGCGACCGAGGAGACGGCGGGCGCGACCTCGACGTCCAGGCCGTGCTCGCGCAGCAGGCGGACGAGGCCGAAGAACCCGGGGTCGCCCGAGGCGAGCACGACCGCGGGGCCGTCGTGGCCCGTGAGGGCCCGCACGCCCGCCGTGACGTTCCCCAGCACCACGCGTTCCGCCTGCCGGGGGACGGGCAGCGCGTCCAGGTGGCGGGCGGCGCCGGCGACCAGCGTCGCCTCGGCCAGCCGCGCGGCCGCCCAGGAGGCGAGCGGCCGTCCGTCGACGCCGATGACCGTCACCATCCGCGTCACCACCCGCGTCCCTCCGCGCTGGAGGCGACCGGCGCGTGCCCGTCCGGATCGACCATGATCACCGACGCGGTGAGCGCGCCGTCGCAGAACCGCTCCAGCACGTCCTTGACCCGGGTGCACAGCACCCGCCCGGCGGGTTCGAGCAGCCCGGCGGCCTCCCACAGCTCGTACGCGTGCCGGGCGGTGTTGGCCTCGGCGACCCGCCCTGCCAGGGCCTCGTCGCCGCCGGCCTCCCGGGTCACCCGGGCCAGCAGGTCCTTGTCGATCTTCGACCGGGTGTAGTGGGTCATGAGCACGCCGGCCGCGAGCTTGGTCAGCTTGCCGGCCATGCCGACGAACAGCACGTCGGTCAGCCCCGCGTCGACGGCCCGGCGCAGCGCGGCCCCGGTGAAGTCGCCGACCTCGACGAAACACACGGCGGGCAGGTCGGGCCGCAGCCGCATCGCGGCGCGGTCGGTGCGCCCGCCCGTGGACAGCACGAGCGTGCGCTCGCCCTGCGCGGCCATCACGTCGATGGCCTGGACGACCGAGGAGCGCCACGACTCGGTGGAGAACGGCCGCACGATCCCGGTCGTGCCGAGGATCGAGATGCCGCCGAGGATGCCGAGCCTGGCGTTGGTGGTCTTGCGGGCCATCCGCTCGCCCTCGGGCACGCTGATGATCACGCGGACGCCGCGCAGTCCCAGGTCGACGACCTCGCCGACGGCCTGGGTGATCTGCGCCCGGGGCACCGGGTTGATGGCCGGGCCGCCGACCTCCAGGCCGAGGCCCGGCCGGGTGACCACACCGACGCCGACGCCGCCGTCCAGTTCGATGCCGGCCTCGGGCCGCCACGACACGGTCGCGGTCAGGTGCGCGCCGTGGGTCACGTCGGGGTCGTCCCCCGCGTCCTTGACGACGACGGCCGTGGCCTTCGCGTCCGCCACGTCGTACGAGTCGACGGGCAGCGTCACCCGGCCGCCGCCCGGCAGCGGCGTGTCCACCGTGGACGGGGTGTCGCCGTGCGCGAGCGCGATGCTGGCGGCCTTGGCGGCGGCGGCGCCGCAGGTGCCGGTCGTCCAGCCGGTGCGCAGTGCCCGCTTGCGCACCCGCATCGTGCGCGGCAGGTCGGGCTCGCGCAGTTCGGGACCGTGCAGTTCGGGACCGTGCAGATCCGGACCGTGCAGATCCGGACCGTGCAGATCCGGACCGTGCAGATCCGGAGCTTCGCTCATCGCGAACCTCGCAGTTCGCGCCGGGCTGCCGGGTCGGACCGGCGGTGGCCGTGGAAGTGCCCGGGGTGATAGAGATGCGAGCGCGTGCCGTGAGCCTCCAGCGCGGGCCCGACCAGCACCAGCGTGTGCTTCCACAGCCGATGGGCGCGCACGGTCGCCGCCAGCTCGTCCAGGCGGCAGTGCAGCACGAGCTCGTCCTCCCACGTGACCCGGTAGCCGACCACGCACGGCGTTCCGGGCGGGTAGCCGCCCGCCAGCAGCTCCTCCTGCAACCGGCCCGCGCGGGCCGCCGACAGGAACAGCGCCATCGTCGTGCCGTGCGCGGCGAACTCGCGCACGGTCTCGCCCTCGGGCATGGGCGTCTTGCCGCCCTCCAGGCGGGTGAGCACGACCGACTGCGCGACCTCGGGCACGGTCAGCTCCCGCCGTACGGCGGCGGCGACGGCGGTGAAGCTGGACACCCCCGGCACGATCCCGGTCTCCAGCCCGAGCGCGGCGCACCGGTCGAGCTGCTCCTGGACCGCCCCCCACAAGGCCGGGTCGCCGGAGTGCACGCGGGCCACGCGCAGACCGTCGCGGGCCGCCTCCTCATACAGGGCGACGACCTCCTCCAGGGACACGGCGGCGGAGTCGACCACCCGGGCGCCGTCGCGGACGTGATCGAGCACGCCGGGATGGACCAGGCTGGAGGCCCAGATCACGACGTCGGCCTCGGCGATGGCCGCCGCGCCGCGCAGCGTGAGCAGGTCGGGCGCGCCCGGCCCCGCCCCGACGAAAGTCACCTTGCCCCTCAAAGCAGGCCCCTCCAAAGCGGGCCCCTCCAAAGCGGGCCCCTCCAAAGCGGGCCCCTCCAAAGCGGGCCCGCTCACAGCCGGCCTCCCCGCCTCGTACGCTTCCGGGTCACCAGCAGCGCGGACAGGTAGGGCCCGGCCTCGTCCGGATCGAGCCCGGCGGCGGGCCGCACGTCCTCCTCCGGCAGCCCGAGCGACGCCCCGTAGACCGCGCCGGCCATACGGCCGGAGTCGCGGACGGCGGCCAGGACCTGGGGCAGCATGCGTCCTCCCTTGTAGGCGACGACGGTGTCGTGGGCGTCGAGCGCCCCGCGCAGGGCGTCGAGCCCCGCCGTCAGCGGCATCAGCGCGAGCGACTCGCGGCCCTCGACCAGGACGGTGCCGCTGCTCGCGGCGAGCGCCTGCATCGCGGTGATGCCGGGAACCGTGCGGACCTCCACCTCCGGCACGAGCCCGCGCACGGTCTCGGCCAGATAGGTGAAGGTGCTGTAGACGTTGGGGTCGCCGATCGTCGCGAACGCGACCGTCCGCGCGCCGGTGTCGTAGGCGGCGGCGACGGCCGCGCCCGCCGCGTCCCAGGCGGCGGCGCGGCGCGGCCCACTGCCCGGAGGATCGGTGAGGGCGAACTCCAGACGCAGCACGTCCCGCCCGGTGTGGGCGCGGACGATCCGCTCGGCGCGGCCCTCCTCGCCGGTGTCGGCGACCGGCACCACCACGACGTCCGCCTCGCGCAGCACGCGCACGGCCTTCACCGTCACCAGGTCGGGGTCGCCCGGGCCGACGCCCACCCCGGTCAGCACGGGCCTCATGCGGCGCCCTCCGAAACGGCCGCCCGCACGAGCTCGCGGGCCAGGCGCGGCGCGCCCGCCCAGTGGGGGTGGAGGTAGGAGGCGTGCACGCCGCCCCGGACGAACCCCTCCCGCTTCGGCAGCACGTACGCCGGGGACTCGCCGGCGGGCGGGGAGCAGACCGTGCGGTGGAACTCGTGCGCGCGCACGACGGTGCCGTCGGGCCGTACGGCCTCGCGGTAGCCGAGCGTCAGCCGGTCGGTCATCCGCGCCTGGGCCGGCAGCACGCCGCACATCGGCGCGCCGTCGAGCGAGGCGGCCAGGTAGAGCAGGCCCGCACACTCCGCGACGATCGGCGCGCCGCATGCCGCCAGCCGCGCGACCTGCTCCCGCAGCGGCGTGTTGGCGGCCAGGCCGGCGGCGTGGACCTCGGGGAACCCGCCGCCGATCACCAGGGCCCGGGTGCCGGGCGGCAGCGCCTCGTCGCGCAGCGGATCGACGTACGCCACCTCGGCCCCGGCGGCGGCCAGCAGTTCGGCCGTCTCGGCGTAGGAGAACGTGAACGCGGCACCGGCGGCCACCGCGACCACGGGCCGGCCGGACACCGGGGTTCCCACCGCGTCGGCGGCCGACCAGGGCACGGCCGCGAGCGGGGGCGCCGCCGAGGCCAGGCGCAGCACGAGATCGAGGTCGCAGTGCCGTGCGACCAGGGCCCCGAGGGCGGCGACGGCCCGCCGGGCCCGCGTGTCGCGCTCGGCGGCGGGCACCAGGCCGAGGTGCCGCGACGGAACGTGCACGGCCGCCTCACGCGGCAGGGCTCCCACCACTGGAATGCCCAGGGGACGCAGCGCCTCGCGGAGGATCTCCTCGTGGCGGGCCGAGCCCACCCGGTTGAGCACCACCCCGGCGATCCGTACGGACCGGTCGAAGGTGGCGAAGCCGTGCACGAGGGCCGCGACGGACGCCGCCTGGGACGACGCGTCCACCACGAGCAGCACGGGCGCGCCGAGCAGGCGGGCGACGTGCGCGGTCGACGCCTCGGAGGCCGACCCCTGACCGTGGGTGAAGCGCCCGTCGAAGAGGCCCATCACGCCTTCGACGATCGCCACGTCCGCGCCGCGTGCCCCGTGCGCGAACAGCGGGGCGATCAGGTCCTCCCCGGTGAGGAACGCGTCGAGGTTGCGGCCGGGGCGGCCGGTGGCGAGCGCGTGATAGCCGGGGTCGATGTAGTCGGGGCCCGCCTTGTGCGGCGAGACGGCCAGGCCCCGCGCGGTCAGCGCCGCCATCAGCCCGGTCGCCACGGTGGTCTTGCCCGCGCCGGAGGCGGGGGCGGCGACGACGAGCCGGGGGATCGTCACCATGCGAGCGTCACCATTCGATGCCCCTCTGGCCCTTCTGTCCCGCGTCCATCGGGTGCTTGATCTTGGTCATCTCCACCACGAGGTCGGCGGCCTCGACCAGGCGCGGATCGGCGTCCCTGCCGGTGATCACCACGTGCTGGCGGCCGGGCCGGGCGCGCAGGGTCGCGACGACGTCGTCCACGTCGAGCCAGCCCCACTTCATCGGATAGGTGAACTCGTCCAGGACGTACAGGCCGTAGGCCTCGGCGGCGAGGTCGCGCCTGATCTGCGCCCAGCCCTCGCGGGCATCGGCGGCGTGGTCGGCCTCGGCGCCGGGCCGCTGGATCCACGACCAGCCCTCGCCCATCTTGTGCCAGGTCACCGGGCCGCCCTCGCCGGTCTGCTCGTGCAGGCGGCCGAGGGCGCGCAGCGCGGCCTCCTCGCCGACCCGCCACTTGGCGCTCTTGACGAACTGGAACACCCCGACGGGCCAGCCCTGGTGCCAGGCGCGCAGCGCCAGGCCGAACGCGGCCGTCGACTTCCCCTTCATCTCCCCGGTGTGCACGATGACCAGCGGGCGGTTGCGCCGCTCGCGCGTGGTCAGCCCGTCGTCCGGCACGCCGGCCGGCCTGCCCTGCGGCATCTACGCCACCCTCCTGACGTCACGCACGACCGCGGCCAGGTGGTCGGCCGCCAGTTCCTCCAGCCGGATCGCGGTCCCGCCGAGCGCGGCGGCGAGCCGCCCTGCCAGGCCGAGCCGTACGGGGCCGTGCTCGCAGTCGACGACGACGCTCGCGACCCCGGCGAGCCGCCGGGCCGCGGAGACCGGGTCGGGGCCGGAGGTGTGCCGCCCGTCGGTGACGACCACGAGCAGCGGACGGCGGCGGGGGTCGCGCAGCCGCTCGGCGGCCAGCACCCGTCCGGCCCGGCGCAGCCCGGCGGCCAGCGGGGTGCGCCCGCCGGTGGCGAGCCGGGCCAGCCGGCCGGAGGCCAGATCGACGCTGGAGGTCGGCGGCAGCGCGACGGTCGCCTCCGCGCCCCGGAAGGTCACCAGCCCGACCTTGTCGCGGCGCTGGTAGGCGTCGAGCAGCAGGGACAGCACGGCGCCCTTCACCGCGCGCATCCGCGAACGCGCGGCCATCGAGCCGCTCGCGTCCACGCAGAAGAGCACGAGGTTCGACTCGCGCCCCTCGCGCAGGGATTCGCGCAGGTCCTCGCGGCGCAGCACCAGGCCGGAACCGTCCCGGCCCCGGCCGCGCCCACGCTGGTGCGGCGCGGCGGCGGCCAGCGTCGCCGCCAGGTCGAGCCGGCGCAGCCGCCCGTCCGGGGTGCGGGCGCCTACGGTGCGCCCGGACTCTCCGGTCGTGCGTCCGCGCCGTCCGGCGGGCCCGCCCCGGCCTGCCGCCTCCGGCGCGAGGAGCCGGGTGCGGTAGGGGGCCCCAGGGTTCACGGGGGCAGGATTCACGGGCGCCTCGTTTACGGGTGCCTGCTCGCCACCCCCGCCCGAGGGCCCACCGTCATCCGGCCCGTCGTCCGGCCCGTCGTCCGGCCCGTCGTCCGGCCCCTTATCCGGCGCGCCGCCCTCGGACGAAGTCTCCGACAACGCCTGCTCCAGCCGCTCCTCGTCGAGTCCTTGGCCGCCCGGACCATCGAAGGGACTGTCGAACGGGTCGTCGAACGGGTCGCGGCGGCGCCGGTGGGGGAGCGCGAGACGCGCGGCCGTCCGGACGTCGTCGGAGGTGACCTCGTCCCTGCCCTCCCAGGCGGCCAGGGCGACGGCCGTACGCGCCATCACGAGGTCGGCCCGCATCCCCTCGACGTCGAAGGCCGCGCACACCGCCGTGATCTTCCGCAGCGCGTCGTCGGGAAGCGCCACGGCGGGCAGCCGCTCGCGCGCCGCCGCGATCCGCATGGCGAGGTCGCGCTCGCTGCCGGCGTACGCGGCGGCGAAGCCGGCCGGGCCGGCGTCGAAGGCGAGGCGGCGGCGCACCACCTCCGCCCGCTCGGCCGGGTCGCGGGAGGCGCGCACCTCGACGGCCAGGCCGAACCGGTCGAGCAACTGCGGGCGCAGCTCGCCCTCCTCCGGGTTCATCGTGCCGACCAGCAGGAAGCGGGCCGCGTGGCGGATCGACACGCCCTCGCGCTCCACGTGGGCCACGCCCATCGCCGCCGCGTCGAGCAGCAGGTCGACCAGGTGGTCGTGGAGCAGGTTGACCTCGTCCACGTAGAGCACGCCTCGGTGGGCCGCCGCCAGCAGGCCCGGCTCGTACGCCTTGACGCCCTCGGTCAGCGCCCGCTCCAGGTCGAGCGATCCGGCCACGCGGTCCTCCGACGCGCCCACCGGCAGTTCCACCAGCCGGGCCGGGCGCGGGTGCGGGGCCAGGCCGCTCGCGTGCGGGCCGTCCGGGCACGACGGGTCGGGCGCGGCGGGGTCGCAGGAGAACCGGCAGCCCGCGACCACCGCCACCCGGGGCAGCAGGGCCGCGAGCGACCGCACCACGGTCGACTTCGCCGTGCCCTTCTCGCCCCGCACGAGCACGCCGCCGATCGCGGGCGACACCGCGTTGAGCAGCAGCGCCAGCTTGAGGTCGTCGTGCCCGACGACCGCGCTGAACGGGTATCCCACGGTCACTTGCCCGCCTCCAGGTCGCCTTCCATCTCCAGGTATGTCGCCCGCAGCCCGTCGAGGGTCTCCGGCGACGGCTCGGCCCACAGGCCGCGGTCGGCCGCCTCCAGCAGCCGTTCGGCGATGCCGCGCAGCGCCCAGGGGTTGGACGCCCGCATGAACTCCCGCACCTGCGGGTCGAAGACGTAGGAGGAGGCGAGCGACTCGTACATCCAGTCGTCCACCACCCCGGCGGTGGCGTCGAACCCGAACAGGTAGTCCACCGTGGCCGCCATCTCGAACGCGCCCTTGTAGCCGTGCCGCCGCATCGCCGCGATCCAGCGCGGGTTGACCACCCGCGACCGGAACACCCGGCGCGTCTCCTCGCCCAGCGTCCGGGTGCGCACCGCGTCGGGGACGTGCGAGTCGCCCACGTACGCCGCGGGGGACCGGCCGGTCAGGTGGCGGACCATGGCCACCATCCCGCCGTGGTATTGGAAGTAGTCGTCGGAGTCGGCGATGTCGTGCTCGCGGTTGTCCTGGTTCTTGGCGGCCACGTCGATGCGCCGGAACGCCGCCTCCATGTCCGCGCGGGCCTCCCGGCCGTCGAGGCCCGCGCCGTACGCGTAGCCGCCCCACACCGCGTACACCTCGGCGAGGTCGGCGTCGTCGCGCCAGTTGCGGGCGTCGATGAGCGGCAGCAGGCCCGCGCCGTACGCGCCGGGTTTGGAGCCGAAGACGCGGCTGGTGGCGCGGCGCTCGTCGCCGTGCCGGGCGAGGTCGGCGTGGACGTGCGCGCGCAGCGGGTTGACCCCGGCGGGCTCGTCGAGCGCGGCGACCGTGCGGACGGCCTCGTCGAGCAGCGCCACGACGTGCGGGAACGCGTCGCGGAAGAATCCGCTGATCCGCACGATCACGTCGACGCGGGGGCGGCCGAGCTCCTCGGCGGGCATGACGGCGAAGCCGGTGACCCGGCGGGAGGCGTCGTCCCACTCCGGGCGCACGCCGAGCAGGGCCATGATCTCGGCGATGTCGTCGCCCTGGGTGCGCATCGCGCTGGTGCCCCAGACCGTGAGCCCGACCGTGCGCGGATGTTCGCCGGTGTCGGCGTGGTAGCGCTCGACCAGCGAGGCCGCGAGCGCCGAGCCGGTCTCCCAGGCCAGCCGTGACGGGATGGCCTTGGGATCCACGGAGTAGAAGTTGCGCCCGGTCGGCAGCACCCCGACCAGTCCCCGCGTGGGCGACCCGGAAGGACCGGCGGGCACGTATCCGCCGTCGAGCGCGTGCAGCACGTGCGCCACCTCGTCGGTCGTCCGGTCGAGCCGGGGCACGACCTCGGTCGCGGCGAAGCGCAGCACCCGGGCGGCCTCCGGGTGGTCCGTGACCCCGCCGGCCGCCGCGGGATCCCAGCCGTGGTCCTCCATGGCCTCCACCAGCCGCCGCGCCTCGGCCTCGAACGCGTCCACCTCGGCTGTGCCGGCGTCCTGGGAGAGGCCGAGGGCCTCGCGCAGGCCGGGCAGGGCCCCGGCGGCGCCGGCCCAGACCTGGCGGGCGCGCAGCACGGCGAGCACGAGGTTGACCCTGGCCTCACCGGTGTGGACCTGGCCCAGCACGTGCAGGCCGTCGCGGATCTGCGCGTCCTTGATCTCGCACAGGTAGCCGTCGACGTGCAGCAGGAAGTCGTCGAACTCCGCGTCCCGCGGCCGCTCGTCCACGTGCAGGTCGTGGTGGAGCTGGGCGGCCTGGATCAGCGTCCAGATCCGCGCCCGTACGGCCGGCAGCTTGGCCGGGTCGAGCGCGGCGACGGTGGCGTGCTCGTCCAGCAACTGCTCCAGCCGGGCGAGGTCGCCGTAGGAGTCGGCCCTGGCCATCGGCGGGATCAGGTGGTCGACGACGGTGGCGTGGGCCCGCCGCTTGGCCTGCGTGCCCTCGCCGGGGTCGTTGACGATGAACGGGTAGACCAGCGGCAGCGCGCCGAGCGCGGCGTCGGGCGCGCACGACGCCGACAGCCCGAGCCCCTTGCCCGGCAGCCACTCCAGCGTGCCGTGTTTGCCGAGGTGGACGACCGCGTGCGCGCCGAACCCGCGGGCCAGCCACCAGTACGCCGCGAGGTAGTGGTGGCTGGGCGGCAGGTCGGGGTCGTGATAGATGGCGACCGGGTTCTCGCCGAACCCCCGGGGCGGCTGGATCGCGAGCATGACGTTGCCGAACCGCAGCGCCGCGAGCACGATGTCGGTTCCGTCCACATAGAGGGAGCCCGGCGGCGGCCCCCAGTGGGCGGTCACCGCCTCGCACACATCGGCGGGCAGCGCCGCGAACCACTCCCGGTAGGCGTGCAGCGGCACGCGGGCGGGGGCCGCCTCGATCTGCTCCTCGGTGAGCCACTCCACGTCGTGGCCGCCGGCCGCGATCAGGGCGTGGATCAGGGCGTCGCCGTCGTCCGGTGCGTCGCCCACGTCATATCCGGCCGTGCGCAGGGCGCGCAGCAGCACGACGGCGGAGGCCGGGGTGTCGAGCCCGACGGCGTTGCCGACCCGCGAATGGCGCGTGGGATAGGACGACAGCACGATCGCCAGGCGCTTGTCCGCGTTCGGCACGTGGCGCAGCCGGGCGTGCGCGACCGCGAGCGCGGCCACTCGGGCGCACCGCTCGGCGTCGGCGACGTAGACCGGCACGCCGTCGGGCCCGTCCTCCTTGAACGAGAACGGCACGGTGATAAGGCGCCCGTCGAACTCGGGCACCGCCACCTGCATGGCGGCGTCCATCGGGGACAGCCCGGCGTCGGAGCCGGTCCACACGGCGCGGGGCGTGGTCAGGCACAGCGCCTGCAGCACCGGCACGTCGAGAGCGGCCAGCGCCCCGGCGTCCCAGGCGTCCTCGTCGCCCCCGGCGCTCGCGGCGGCGGCGACCGCCCCGCCCGCGGCCAGCACGGTGACGACCAGCGCGTCCACCGGCCGCAGCAGGTCGAGCAACGCGTCACCGGCCCCGCGCAGCGACCCGCAGAAGACCGGCAGCACGTCGGCGCCCGCCGCCTCGACCGCGTCGCACAGCGCGTCGACGAACGCCGTGTTGCCCGACAGCTCGTGCGCCCGGTAGTAGACCACCCCGACCAGCGGGCGGCCCTCCCGGCGGGCGCGGCCGGGTCGTACGCCGGACTCGGGCGTGGGCCGGGGCGGCGTGAAGCCCTCGCCGGTCAGCAGGAGCGTGTCGGACAGGAAGCGGCGCAGCTCCGCCAGGTTGTCCGGGCCGCCCTCGGCGAGATAGGCCAGCGCCTGCGCGGCGACCCCCGACGGCACGGTGGACAGGGCCATCAGCGCGGCGTCCGGGGTTTGCTCGCCGCCGAGCACGACGGTGGGCCGCCCGGCCGCCAGCACGGCGTCGAGCCCCTCGGGCCACGAGCGCCTGCCGCCCAGCAGGCGGACGACGACGGCGTCCACGCCGTCCACCAGGGCGGGCACGTCCTCTGCGGCCGTACGGGCGGGGTTGGCGACCCGCCAGCCGGCCCCGCTGCGGGTCGCGGCGAGCAACTCGGTGTCGGCGGTGGACAGCAGCAGCATCCTCGGGGGCATCGTCATGGGAGGTCCTCCCGCAGCGTGATCCGGGGCAGGCCGCTGGGCACGCCGCGCTCGATGAGCCGCCACACGGCCTCGGTGTCGAGGTGCTCCTCCACCAGGTCGCCCAGGGCGTCGAGGCGGGCCTCCCGGTGCGCGGCGAACGTGCCGGTCCCCGGCAGCCAGGCCCGGCCGGTGACGGCGGCCACCTCGGCGAGGAAGGCCCGGCGGAATCCGTCGCGTTCGAACAGGCCGTGCCAGGTCGTGCCCCACGCCTGCCCGGCCCGGCAGCCGTCGAGGAACGGCTCGCCGCCGTCGACGGTCACCCGGCCGTGATGGATTTGGTAGCCCGCGACCGCGTGACCACGCCACTCGCCCTCCGTGAGCGCGAGCACCTTGCCCGGTGCGTACGCCGTCCGGGCCGGCAGCAGCCCGAGGCCGGGCACCCGGCCCGCCCGGCTCTCCACCTCGTCGTCGATGACCGTGCCGAGCATCTGGTAGCCGCCGCAGATCCCGAGCACCGGGCGGCCGCCGGCGGCCCGGCGGCGCAGCGCCTCGTCCAGGCCGCGCTCGCGCAGCCAGGCGAGGTCGCCGACGGTGGCGCGGGTGCCGGGCAGCACGACGAGGTCGGCGTCGGCGAGCTCGGCGGGGGTGGTGACCAGGCGGACGCTCACCCCCGGCTCGGCGGCGAGCGCGTCGGCGTCGGTGACGTTGGACATGCGCGGCAGCCGCACGAGGGCCACGCGCAGCACGTCGCGTCCCACCGGCGCGGTGAGCAGGCCGGGACGGCTGTCGAGGTCGAGGGAGTCCTCCACGTCGAGCCACAGGCCCGAGCGCCACGGCAGCACGCCGAGGCACGGCCGGCCGGTCGCCTGCGTGAGCCAGTCGAGCCCCGGCCGCAGCAGCGCGAGGTCGCCGCGGAACTTGTTGACCACGAAGCCCGCGATGTGCCGCTGGTCGTGCCGGTCGAGCACGGCGAGGGTGCCGGCGAAGTGCGCGAGCACGCCACCCCTGTCGATGTCGCCGACCACGAGCGCCGGCAGGCCGGCGGCGCGGGCCAGGCCCATGTTGGCGATGTCGCGGTCGCGCAGGTTGACCTCGGCGGGACTGCCCGCCCCCTCGCAGATCACGACGTCGTAGCGGTGGCGCAGGCCGTCGAGCGCGTCGAGGGCGACGTCGAGCAGGCGCATCTTGTGGTCGCGGTAGGACATGGCGTCCACGTCGGCGTGCGCGCGGCCGAGCACGACGACATGGGAGTGCCGCTCGCCCGCGGGTTTGATCAGCACGGGGTTCATCGCGGCCTCGGGCTCGACCCGGGCCGCCACGGCCTGCATCGCCTGGGCCCGCCCGATCTCGCCGCCGTCGGCGGTGACCATCGAGTTGAGGGCCATGTTCTGCGCTTTGAACGGCGCGACCCGTACGCCGCGCCGGGCCAGCCACCGGCACAGGCCGGCCACCAGCACGCTCTTTCCCGCGTCGGAGGTCGTGCCCGCCACGAGCAGGCCGCCGCCGGGCGCCACGTCAACAGGTGGAGCGCGTAACCGGCAGTGAGGCGCGTCTGCGCAGGCCTGTCCGGGCCATGGCATGTCCCCCCTGGGGGTCCGCGCCCCCGGTAGAAGGTCCGACGGCCGGAGTATCCTGGCTCCCGGATCAGCGCTCCCCTCAGCCTTCCCGCCCGTGCTGGGCAGTGGCGTGGGTGAGGGTCGCTCCCCGGTGACAGTGGCGGGACCGCGCCGGATTCACACCGGCTTCCTCCGCGTCCGTCGCTTGCGGTGGTCAACTTACACCTTCGGGTCGGATGTCCCGCAAGTACGGTCTGTCGGATATATCGGAATCGCTACGTATGTCGGGCCGGTGTGGTGTGCCCGGATCGGCTTTGCCATGATGCCCGGGTGAAACGGGGGAGGGCAGTGCTGGGGCGGCTGCCGTTGGTGATCCGGCGTGCGCTGGCCGAGCCCCTGCTGCTGGCGGCGGCGTTCGGCTCCATCCTGCTCGCCACCACGGCGATCGCGGCGCTGCTGCTGCACGCGGGGTCGGCGAGCCAGGCGGGCGTACGGCGGGCGCTCGACACGGCGCCGCTCGCCGCCACCGCCACCGTCGTCACCTCCTCGGTCACATCCGGGGACTTCGCGAAGGTCGACCAGGCCGTCCGCGCGGGCATCGCCCACGCCCATGGCGAGGTGCCCGTACGGGTCACCGCGCGCGTCGAGTCCGCCTCCTACGCGCTGAGGGGACGAGAGAAAGGCGGTCAGCCCGTCCTGACCCGGTTCGCCACGTACGAGGGCCTGGACGGCCAGGCCGACCTGGTGAGCGGCCGATGGCCCACGCAGGAAGGGACCGAGGGTACGGCGCAGGGGACGCCCCAGGCAACGGCCGTGGCGCTCTCGGAGCCGGCCGCGCGGGCGATGGGGGTCTCCACCGGCGACGCGTTCACCGTCGTCGGACGCCTGGACGGAAAGCCGGCCCGCGTACGCGTCGCCGGCGTCTTCCGGCTGCGCAACCCCGACGACCCGCGCTGGAGGGGAGAGGACCTGCTGCGCCACGGTACGCAGACCGCCGACTTCACCTCCCGCGGCCCCCTGGTCGTGCCGGCAGGCGCCTTCCTCGACCGGTTCGCGGCCGGCGCCTCGGCCCGCTGGCTCGCCGAGCCCGACCTGCGCCGGCTCTCCCCCGACCGGCTGCGGCCGGTCTCGGCGTCGGTCGCCGCGGTCTCCGCGGACGTACGGTCCGGCTGCCCCCGGTGCACCGTCACCGAGACGCTGTCCGGCACGCTGCTGCGGCTCGACCACGGCGCGCTGGTCGCCCGCTCGACCATGCTGGTGCCGGTGCTCCAGTTGCTCGTGCTGGCCGCGTACGCGCTGGCGCTGACCGCGCGGCTGCTCGCCGAGCACCGCCGCATGGAGACGGCCCTGCTGCGATCGAGGGGCGGCGGGTCGCCGCGGCTCGCCGCCATGGCGGCGGGGGAGGCGCTGCTGATCGCGCTGCCCTGCGCGCCCGCGGCGCCGTTCCTCGCGCCCGTCCTCCTGCGGCTGCTGAGCGCGTTCCCCTGGATCGAGGCCACCGGAGTGGAGCCGCCCCGCACCCCCGACGGCGGCACGTTCGCAGTCGCGGCGGTGGTCGCGCTCGCCTGCGCCGTCATGCTGGCCGCGCCGCCCCTGCTCGCCGCCCGCCGCACGTACGTCGAGGAGCAGGCGGCGCGGGGGCGCGCCGACCGTCCGGGCCTGGTGCAGCGGGCCGGGGCCGACGTGGCGCTGCTGGTCCTGGCGGCCCTCGCCGTCTGGCGCCTGCGCGGCCAGGACGCGGCGGAGACGACACGTCTCGGCGGCGAGCTCGGGCTCGACCCGCTCGTCGGGGCGGGTCCGGCGCTCGCCCTGCTCGTCGGCGGGATGGCCGCCCTGCGGCTGGTGCCCGCCGTCGCCAGGATCGCCGAGCGGGCGACGCGGTGGCGCCCCGGGTTCGGGCCGGCCGTGGCCGCACGGCAGGTGAGCCGGCGCCCGGCCCGCTATTCGGGTCCGGCGCTGCTGCTGACGATGGCGACGGCGATCGGCGTGCTGTCGCTGACCACCGCCGCGACCTGGCGCGCCGCCCAGGAGGACCGGGCCCGGCACGTCGCCGGAGCATCCCTGCGTGTCCCGGCCCTCCCCGGCGACGACGCCCGGACCTTCACCACGCTGCCGGGGGTCGCGGCGGCCGTGCCCGCGCACCGCGCCACGGTCGTCGCCGACGGCGCGGACGCCACGCTGATCGCCGCGGACGCGGCGGATCTGGGCCGGGTGCTGCTGCTGCGCCCCGACCTGTCGGAGCTGCCGCCGGCCACGCTGGCCTCCCGGATCGCCGGGTCCGCCGGGCAGCCGCTCCCGGTCGTGGCGACCCCCGGCCTGGCCGACGTCACCAGGATCACGGCCGGCACGGCGGCGATCCCGGTGCGGGTCGTGAGCGTCGTCACGGCGATGCCCGGCACGCCCGAGGGCACCCCGGCCCTGCTCGCCGACCTCACGGCGTTCCAGGGGAAAGGCGCCGAGAGGCAGGTGACGGAATGGTGGCTGGCCACAGACGGGCACGACACCGCGCGGGCCGCCCTGGACGCATCGGGACGCGGCAGGGACATCGTGGACGTGGCCGCGCTCACCGCCGGCTACCGGGACGACCCCACGGCGGCCGGTCTGCAGGGCGCGCTGCTGCTCGGCTTCGCGGCGGCGCTGGCGTTCGCCGTGCTGGGATTCCTGGTCAACGCGGCGGTCTCGGCGCGCGAGCGCAGGGGGGAGTTCGCCGTGCTCGGCGCGCTCGGCGTGAGATTCCGGCAGACGCTCGGCCTGCTCGCGGCCGAGCAGTCGTTCGTGATCGGGCTGTCGCTGGCCGGGGGAGTGGCGCTCGCCGTGGCCGTCTCCGCCGCGGTGGTGCCGCCGATGGTGACCGCCGGATACGCGACCGGAGGCGGGCTGCCGGTGCTGCTCCACGTGCCGTGGTCGCAGGTGGCGGCGCTCGCCGTCGCGATCCTCGCGGTGCTCCTCGCGATCGTGGCGGGGCTCGCGCGGTCGCTGCACCGCCGTGAGCCGGCCGCCGTGCTGCGCGCGGGGGAGGCGTCGTGATGCGCCTGCTGGGAGTGCATAAGGGCGTCGCGGCGCTGCTGGCCGCGCTGGTCTTCGGCGCCGCGCTGGTCGTCTCGGCCCTGCCCCGCATGGTCGAGTCCTCCCTCGACGCGGCGGCCAGGTCGGCTGTCGGCGCCGCCCCGCCCGGGACGACCGCGCTGGCGGTCCAGTTCACCCGGCAGTTGTTCGACCCGAGGGCGATGCGGACGACGGACCAGGTGGCCGAGGCGGACGCCGCCTGGCGCGCCCTGCTTCCCCCGGCGCTGCGCGAGGTCGCCGATCCTGGCCCGCTCTACGATTTCTCCACCTCCTCGCCGATCCTGATCGACGACCAGGCGCATCGATATCTGACGCTGAAATGGGTCTCCGGGGCGGACCGGCACGTGCGATACGTCGAGGGCGGCCCCCCGGGCCCAGGCTCCCGCACCCGCGTCGAGGTGGCCGTCCCCGCGGTCGCCGCCACGGAGATGTCGATCAAGACGGGCGACACGTTCCGCATCGGCGACCTGACCGCGAAGGTCACCGGCCTGTTCGAGCCGGTGCGTCCCGCCGACCGGTTCTGGGCGCTGGAGCCGGAGCTCACCTACGTCATCCACCACCGCGTGCCGCTCGCCACGGAGGACGACCTGATCGTCACCGCGCTCACCGACGGCGACAGCCTCGCGGGCGTCGAGCTGCCCATCCTCTTCCGATGGCTCGTCACCCCGGCGCAGGACCGCCTCAGCGCGGGCAACGCGGCGGCCGTGCTCGCCGCCACGGAGGAGTTCGGCCGCCGCCTGGGCAAGCAGGACGTCGAAGTCGCCCTGTCGACCGGGTTCGACCGCATCCTCGGGGAGTACCTGGACCGGCTGGCCGTCACGCGGGCGCTCATCACGGTGTTCCTGAGCGGGCTGGCCGTCGTGTGCCTGGGCACCGTGGCCCTGGCCGTGCTGCTGTTCGCCCGGAGGGTGCGGGGCGACCTGCTGCTGATGCGCGCCCGCGGCGCGTCCCTGGCCCGGGTCGTGCTGACCTGCGGGGGAGCGGTCGCGCTCGTGGCGGTGCCGGCGGCCGCGGCGGGCCAGGTGGCCGCGGGCTTCGTGCCGGGCGCCCCGACGGCGGTCGCACGGCTGGGACCGGCCGCGCTGGCGGCGGGAACCGTCGCGATCGCCTGCGCCGCCGCCGCGCTGGGCCGGTCCGGCGGCCGGCGGTCCGGGAACCCGCTCCGCAGGATCGTGCTGGAGCTCCTGGTGCTCGTGCTCGCCGTGGCGAGCGTCCACCTCCTGCGCACCCGCGGCCTCGACACGGGCGATGCGTTCCTCGCGCCGGCGCCCGTGCTGCTGGCGCTGGCGGTCGCGCTGGCGGTGCTGCGCGCCGGCCCGGCCGTGATCCACCTCGCGTTCCGGGCCGCCGCCCGGCGCAGCGGCGCCGTGCCGTTCCTCGGGCTCGCCGCCGCCCGGGCCGTGCCGGGCGCCGCGCTGCCGGTGCTCACGCTGCTGCCGGCCGTCGCCCTGGCGGCGTACGGCATGGCCACCGCCGGAGGGCTGGAGGAGGCCCAGCGGCAGGCGGCGTGGGAGCGGACCGGAGCCGAGATCAGGGTGGAGCGCGCGCAGGGCATCGCGCCGGAGACGCTGCGGCAGATCGCCCACGCGCCCGGCGTCAGGGCCGTCGTCCCCGCCGCGGTCGGGACGACGGTCGCCGAGGTGGGCTTCGGCGGGCGGCCCGCCACGGTCGTCGCCGTCGATCTCGACGCCTACCGCCGGCTGGTCGCGGGCAGCCCGCTCCACCTGCCGCGGCCGGGGACCGGCGCGCTGGTCTCGCCCGACCTGTCCGCCATGCGGAGCTTCGAGATCGGCTGGCCCGCGCGGACGACGGTCACCCCGGCGGGGACCGTCGACGCGATGCCGGGGGTGGCGGCCGGCGACGGCGCCCTCATCGTGCTGCCCGGGGCTCCCGCACAGGTCAACACGCTGCTGATCGCGGGAGACCCCGCCGCGGTCAGGCCGCTGCTGCCGTCCGGCGCGCACATGACCACCGTGGCGGGCGCGCACGCCGAGATCACCGGGGCGCCGCTGACGGGGGCGCTGACCGCCGCGCTGCGGGTCGCCGCCGCGGCGCTGGCCGCGTACGCGCTGGCGGCCGTCGCGATCGCCCTGACCGGCGGCGCGGCCCGTCGGGCGGAGGACCTCGGGCTGCTGCGCGCCCTCGGCCTCACGCGCGGACAGGCCGGGCTGGTCACCGTCCTGGAGGCGGCCCCGCTGCTCGTCCTGACCGCCGTCGCCGGGCTGGCGGCCGGTCTCGCCATGCCCGCTCTGATCGGAATCGACCTGTCGGCGTACGCGGGCGGGCGGCACGGCGCGCCGGCGGGCGGCGCGCTCCTGCCCGTGCTGCCCGCCGCCGTGGCCGCGGCCCTGGCCGCCGGGGTCGCCGCCGTCGCCCTCGTGGGCGCCTATTGGGGAGGAAGACGTGGACACGCTGGCTGACCTGGAGGCCCGGGCCACGCGGGGTGGTCCCGTGTTCGGCGCGGACGCCCACATCCTGTGCGACAACCTCGTGCGGATCTACAAGACCGAGGGGGCGGCCGCGGTCGAGGTGGTCGCGCTGCAGGGGCTCGACCTGCTCATCGGCCGCGGCGAGCTGGTGGCGGTCGTCGGGGCCTCGGGATCGGGCAAGTCGACGCTGCTCAACATCCTGTCGGGGCTCGACGTGCCGACGGCGGGGCTGGCCCGGGTCGCCGGCACCGACCTGCTGTCCATGACCCCCCGCGACCGGCTCCGCTATCGGCGTTCCGTCGTGGGCTTCGTCTGGCAGCAGACCTCCCGCAACCTGCTGCCGTACCTCACCGCGCGGGAGAACGTGATGCTCCCGATGCGGCTGGCGGGCGGCACGTCGTGGCGGGCCAGGTCGTCGCGTACGGACGAGCTGCTGGAGCTGACGGGGATGGCCGGCCGCGCGGACCGGCGGCCCGGGGAGATGTCCGGCGGCGAGCAGCAGCGGGTGGCCGTCGCCGTGGCATTGGCCAACGCGCCCGAGGTGGTGCTCGCCGACGAGCCCACCGGGGAGCTCGACAGCGAGAGCGCCGAGACGGTCTTCGGCGTGCTGCGCCACGCCAACCGAGAGCTGGGCGTCACGACCGTCGTCGTGACGCACGACCCGATGGTGTCGCAGCAGGTCGACCGGACGATCGGCATCCGCGACGGCCGCACCTCCAGCGAGACGTTCCGCCGCACCTCCTCCGACGGGAGGGTGGTCGCCGAGGAGTACGCGGTGCTGGACCGGGCCGGGCGCCTGCAACTGCCGAGGGAGTTCATCAACGCCCTGTCGATGGAACACCGGGTGCGCCTGGAGCTCGAACGCGACCACATCGGGGTGTGGCCCTCGGTCACCGGGGACGACGCGGAGGAAGAGACGCATGAGTGAGCCGCTGGTCGTCGTCGAGGGGCTGCGCAAGACCTATCCCAAGGGCGTGCGCGCCCTCAGAGGGGTCTCCTTCGAGGCGCACCCCGGCGAGCTGGTCGCGATCCGCGGGCGTTCCGGCGCGGGCAAGACGACGCTGCTCAACCTGGTCGGCGGCCTCGACCGGCCCGACGAGGGCCAGGTGCGGGTGGCGGGGCAGTCCGTGCCCGAGCTGCCCGAGGAGGGCCTGTTGCGGCTGCGGCGCGACGTCGTCGGGTTCGTCTTCCAGTCGTTCCGGCTGATCCCGGTGCTGTCGGCCGCCGAGAACGTGGGCGTGCCGCTGCGGCTGGCCCGGGTGCCCGCCAAGGACCGGGAGGAGCGGGTCAAGGTGCTGCTGTCGCTGGTCGGGCTGTCCGGCCAGGCCGAGCAGCGGCCCTACGAGCTGTCGGGCGGCCAGCAGCAGCGCGTCGCCATCGCCAGGGCCCTGGCCAACCGGCCCCGCCTGCTGCTGGCCGACGAGCCGACCGGTCAGCTCGACTCCCAGACCGCCCGCCAGATCATGGAGCTGCTCCGGGTGCTCGTCCGGGGCGAGGGCGTCACGGTGCTGGTGGCCACGCACGACGAGGGCCTCGTCGGTCTCGCCGACCGCGTGCTGGAGCTCAAGGACGGCGAGTTCCTCCCCTGAGGCCGGACCCGGGGGAGGGCCCAGGATAGGGGAGGGGGGAGACTCAGGCCCAGGGGAGGGCGGCGCGGCGGGCCCAGTAGGTCTCGGCGTCCTCCGCCAGCCCGGCGAGCGCCTTCTCGGTCTCGTCGTCCCAGGTCACGGCGGACGCCGCCAGGTTCTCGGCGAGCTGGGCGGTCGTGGCCGCGCCGCTCAGCACGATCCCCGCCCATGGGCGGGCGAGCACGGCGGCGAGCGCCAGCGCGTCGGGGGTGACGCCGCGCTCGCGTGCGGCGTCCACCAGCGCAGGCGGCGCACCCCGGGAGGTCAGCCTGCCGTTGGCCACGCCCTCCTTGACGATCACGGTGAGCCCGGCGGCGTGCGCCCGGGCCAGGGCCTCGCCCGCCGAGCGCTCCAGCAGGTTCCAGGTCGACTGCACCGTGTCGAAGAGCCCGGTCGCGACCGCCTTGCCGATCGTCGCGGCCTGGCGGGGGCCGGTGGTCGACAGGCCCACGCCGACGCCCCCGGCACGCAGGGCGCGCAGCTCGCCGAGCACCTCCTCGTCGTCGAGCACCCCGCTCTCCACGGTGGCGGAGTGGATCTGGTAGAGCGACAGGTGGTCGCCGAGCAGCTCCCGGGTCTCGCCCAGCTGGCGGCGCAGCCGGGCGGCCGACAGGTCCTTCTCCTCGTGGAGGCCGGCGTCCATGCGCCAGCCGCCGACGTACTCGTATCCCCACTTCGACCCGACCTCGATCTCCCCGGGCCGGATGCCCCGGTCGGCCAGCCAGCCCGCCAGGAACTCCTCCGCCAGGCCGTAGGACCGGGCCACGTCGACGTACCGCACGCCCGCCGCCCGGGCGGCGTCCAGCACCTCCCACGTGCGCGCCCGCATCGCCGCCACGTCGCGCTCACCGCCGAGGTCCTCGTCCCTGCCCAGCGTGATGTACGCGGGCCGCCCGATCGCGGCGAGCCCGAGACCCATCTCCTGCACCCACTTCCGCATGCGCACCACGTTAGGTGGATCGGGAGGCACGTGTGGCGCGGAGGTGGCCGGGGTATGCCGACAAGTCCAGCCGGCCTGTTTGTCCACTCGAGCCCGAGGTGGTGGGAGCGTGACGGAACCGGTTGCAGAGGGAGTGCGCACCGCGGCGGATGTGCTCGCCCGGACGCGCGACCTGATGGAGCCCGCCCTGCGCCATGCGGTCGACACCCTGCCCGCGCCGACGCGCCGGATGGCGGGATACCACTTCGGATGGTGGGACGCGCGGGAGCGGCCGCTGCAGGCGGACGGCGGCAAGGCGCTGCGTCCCGCGTTCACGCTCCTGGCGGCCGAGGGCGTCGGCGGTCACGTGGACGCGGCGCTGCCGGCCGCCGTGGCGATCGAGCTGGTGCACAACTTCTCCCTCGTCCACGACGACGTGATGGACGGCGACGCGGTCCGCCGCCACCGCCCCACGGTGTGGAACGTCTTCGGGCGCTCCGAGGCGATCCTGGCCGGAGACTCCCTGCTGACGCTGGCCTTCGCCGTGCTCGCGGGGAGCGGCCGCTCCGCCGGCGCGAGCGTGCGCACGCTGGCCCGGTGCGTCCAGTCGCTGCTGGACGGCCAGAGCGCCGACCTCGGCTTCGAGAAACGGGGGGACGTGAGCCTGGGGGAGTGCGTGCGCATGGCGGAGGGGAAGACGGGCGCGCTGTTCGGCTGCGCCTGCGCCCTCGGCGCACTGCAGGCCGCCGGGCTCCCGGGGGGCGCCACCACCGAGCAGGTGTCCTTCCTGCGGGTGTTCGGCGAGCGTGTGGGGCTGGCGTTCCAGATCGTGGACGACCTGCTGGGCATCTGGGGCGACCCGGCCGTCACCGGCAAACCGGTCCACTCCGACCTGCGCAACCGGAAGAAGTCCCTGCCGGTCGTCGCCGCGCTGACGTCGGGCACGGCGGCCGGCGGCGCGCTCGCCGCGATGTATCGCCGCCCGCTCGCCCAGACCGACCTCGCGCGGGCCGCGCGCCTGGTCGACGAGGCGGGCGGCCGGGCGTGGTGCCTGGCCAGGGTGGACGACCTGCTGTCCGAGGCGATGGAGGCGCTGCGGTCGGCGGAGCTGGCGCCCGGACCGGCGGCGGGTCTTGAAGCCCTGGCCCGCCTGGCCGCCGACCGCGACCGCTAACGCGTTCCCAGCACCCGCGCCGGGCCGGGCCTGCGCGCGATGCGGCACTCGGGACGTTCGTTCAGCGGGGTGCCGCGCAACCCGGCCGCCAGCAGCTCCGCCAGGTGCACCGCCCGGCGTCCCACCCCCGCCTGCTCGATCTGCGTACGGCAGCTGAAGCCGTCGGCGAGGACGACCGCGCGGGCGTCGGCGGCGCGGACGGCCGGCAGGATCTCGTGCTCCGCGCAGGTCGTCGACACCTCCAGGTGCCCGGCGGTGAAGCCGAAGTTCCCGGCGAGGCCGCAGCAGCCGCCTGCCGCCTCCACCCGCACCCCGGCACGGGACAGCAGCGCCCGGTCGGTGTCGAAGCCGAGCACCGCGTGGTGGTGGCAGTGCGGCTGAGCGACGGCGTCCCGGTCGATGCGGGGCGGCTCCCACCCGTCGGTCGCGCTCAGCAGCTCGGCGAGGGTCCTGGTCTGCTCGCGCAGCCGGGCGAAGTCCCGGTCGTGGGCGAACAGCTCGGGCGCGTCGGTCCGGAACACCGCCGTGCAGCTCGGCTCCAGCCCGACGATCGGAATGCCGCGGCGCAGCGCCGGAGCGAGGGTGCGCAGGGTGCGGCGCAGCACCTGCCGCGCCACGCTGAGCTGACCGGTCGATATCCACGTCAGGCCGCAGCACAGCGTGCGCGGCGGGATCAGCACCCGATAGCCCGCCGACTCCAGCACCCAGACGGCGGCGCGGCCGATGTACGGGTGGAAGTTGTCGGTGAACGTGTCGGGCCACAGCAGCACGGGCCCTCGCTCGCCCCCGCCGCGCGGCCCGCGGTGCCGATACCAGTCGCTGAAGCGCAGCCGGGCGAAGTCCGGCGCCGGCCGGGCCGGTTCGATCCCCGCCAGGCCCTTGGCCAGGCCCGACAGCAGGGGCGCGTGCGCCAGCGCGTTCACCACACCCGGGGCGAGCGCGGCCACGCGGGCCCACACCGGCAGCCACCCCATGGCGTAGTGGTCCATCGGCCTGATTCTGCGGGCGTAGTGGTGGGCGAGGAACTCGGCCTTGTACGTCGCCATGTCGACCTGCATCGGGCAGTCGTGCCGGCAGCCCTTGCAGGCCAGGCACAGGTCGAGCGCATCGCGTACGGCGGTGGAACGCCAGCCGTCCTTGACCACGGAGTCGGCGTGGCCGTTCAGCATCTCGAACAGCAGCCGTGCGCGCCCGCGGGTGGAGTGCTCCTCCTCGCCTGTGGCCCGGTAGGACGGGCACATCACCCCGCCGGTGTGCCGGCGGCATTGGCCGACGCCCACGCACCGCATCACCGCCCGCTGGAAGCTGCCCTCGTCGTCCGGGTAGTCGAAGTGGACGGGCGGGTCGGCGGGCGTCCACCCGGGGCCGAGCCGCAGGTTCTCGTCCAGCCGGTACGGTGCGACGACCTTGCCGGGATTCATCCGGTCGCCGGGGTCGAAGACGGCCTTGACCTGCTCGAAGGCGGTCATGATCGCAGGCCCGAACATCTTCGGCAGCAGCTCGCCCCTGGCCTGCCCGTCGCCGTGCTCGCCGGACAGCGAGCCGCCGTAGGAGACGACGAGGTCGGCGGCGCGTTCGAGGAAGGCCCGGAAGGCCGCCACCCCGTCGGCCGTCACCAGGTCGAACGGGATGCGGGTGTGCACGCAGCCCTGCCCGAAGTGCCCGTACAGGGAGGCGTCGGCGTAGTCGAACTCCTCCAGCAGGCGGCGCAGGTCGCGCAGGTAGGCGCCGAGCCGGTCGGGCGGGACGGCCGAGTCCTCGAACCCCTCCCACGTCTCGCGCATGCCGGGCACGCGGGCGGTGGCGCCGAGCCCGGACTCGCGGACCTCCCACAGCTCCTTTTCGATCTTCGCCTCGTCGATGAAGCAGACGTGCGGCGCGTGCTCGCTGCCCTTCAGCTCGTTCAGCAGGTCACGGGCCTTGTCGTCCGCCTCCTTCTGGGAGCGGCCGCCGAAGGAGACCATGAGCCAGCCGCCGCCCTCCGGCAGTCGCCTGAGGGCGTCGGGGTGCATGTGCTTGCGCCGCTCGAAGTCCACGAGCTTGTCGTCCACCCCTTCGAGCTGGAGCGGGCCGTAGCGGGCGATGCGCGGCACCGCCTCGGCGGCCACGCCGATGTCGTGGTAGCCGAGCAGGACGAGGCACTCGGCCTCGGGTACGGGCACCAGGCGCAGCTCGGCCCGCAGCACGGTGACCAGGGTGCCCTCCGATCCGACCAGCGCCCTGGCCAGGTCGAACCCGGCCTCGGGCAGGAGCTGGTCGAGGTTGTAGCCCGACACCCGGCGGGGGATGTCGGGGAAGCGGCGGCGGATCTCGTCGGCGTGCTCGTCGGCGATCGCGCGCAGCTCCCGGTAGATCCGCGCCCGAGGCCCGCCCTGGGCGACGATCCGGTCGAACTCCTCGTCCGTGGTCGGCCCCACCCACATGCGCTGGCCGTTGTAGGTGAGGATCTCCAGTCGTGCGACGTTTTCGGCGGTCTTGCCGTACGCCTGGGCGGTCGAGCCGCAGGAGTTGTTGCCGATCATGCCGCCGAGCGTGCACTGGGAGTGGGTGGACGGGCGCGGCCCGAACATCAGGCCGGTATCGGCCAGCAGCCGGTTCAGCACGTCGAGCACGATGCCGGGCTCGACCACGCAGGTGCGCGCCGCGGCGTCCACCGACACCAGCCGGTGGCAGTACTTCGACCAGTCGATGATCACGGCGGTGTTGCAGGTCTGACCGGCCAGGCTCGTCCCCCCGCCCCGCGACGTGACGGGCGCGTCGTGCTCCCGGCAGACCGCGATCGCCTCGGCCGCCGCGTCCACCGTGCGCGGCGCCACCACCCCGAGCGGCACCTGCCGGTAGTTCGACCCGTCGGTGGAGTAGGCGCCCCGGCTGCCCGGGTCGAACCTGACCTCGCCGTCCACCCGGGCGGCGAGGTCCCGCTCCAGGTCGCGCACCCGCACGTACGGGCGCCGCGGCCGGATCGTCACGGGCGGAGGAACGAGCACCTCGTCCGACATGGCGTCACCGCCCCAGTTGAGAGATCTTGTCCTTGAACAGCGTCGTCGCGATGGCCGCCTTGTGCGGCTGCCCCTTCAGGAACGCCTCGGCGAACCTGACCGCCTGGTCGCGGGCGACCTTGCCCGGCATCGGCGGCTCGTTCGGGTCGACGGCCACGTCCACCAGCGCCGGCCCCGGATGGGCGAGGGCCTGCCGTACGGCCTCGTCCACCTCCGCGGGGTCGGTGACCTTGCGGCCGTAGCCGCCGCAGGAGCGGGCCCAGGCGGAGAAGTCGGAGGACGGCGCGCCGAACCTGACCCCGTGCTCGGGATATCCCAGCACCATCTGCTCCCACAGGATCTGGCCGAGCGAGTCGTTGTTGTTCACGACCACGGTGATCGGCAGGCCGAGCCGGGCCGCGGTGAGGAACTCGGCCATGAGCATCGCGAAGCCGCCGTCGCCGATGAACGCGATCACCTGCCGGCCGGGGTGGGCGAGCTGCGCCGCGATCGCGTACGGCAGGCCGGGGGCCATCGTGGCGAGGTTGCCCGACAGGTAGAACTCCCGGTCGCCGCGGATCGTCCAGTGCCGGGCCGCCCAGGTGGCGATCGTGCCGGAGTCGCAGGTGAGGATGGCGTCGTCGGAGGCGGCCCGGTCCACGCAGCCGATCAGATACTGCGGGGCGATCGGGGTGCGCTGCGGGTTCTCCAGGGCGGCCATGTCCTCCCGCCATGCGGCCATGGCCTTCCGGTGCTTGTCCAGGTGCGCCCGGTCGTCGTTGCGGTGCAGCAGCGGCAGCAGCGCGGCGAGCCCCTCCTTGGCGTCCCCGATCATCGGCACCTCGGTCGGCATGCGCACGCCCGCGCGGGCGGGATCGGCGTCGATCTGCACGACGCGGACCCTGCCGGGCTCGGGCAGGTGCTTGGTGTAGGGGAAGTTGGTGCCGACCATCAGCAGGGTGTCGCAGTCCTCGACCAGCTCCTCGCCCGGCTTCGTGCCGAGCAGGCCGATCCCGCCCACCGCGTACGGCGAGTCGTCGGGGATGACCGCCTTGCCGGGAAGCGTCTTGATCACGGGGGCGCCCAGCGTCTCGGCGGCGGCCAGCACCTCCTCGCGGGCGTGCAGGGCGCCGGCGCCGGCCAGGATCGCGGGTCGCCGGGCCGCGTTGAGCACCTCGGCGGCGGCCCGGAGGTCCTCCTGGCGCGGCACGCCGGGCGGGGGCAGGTAGACGGGGGCGGTCGCGGGCGGCCGTGCGGGGGCGACGTGCTGGTAGGGGTCGGCGTCGGCGGGGGCCACCTGGACGTCGTTGGGCAGGCACAGGTGGGCCACCCCG
Organism: Microbispora hainanensis; assembly: GCF_006874475.1. Lineage (GTDB taxonomy): Bacteria > Actinomycetota > Actinomycetes > Streptosporangiales > Streptosporangiaceae > Microbispora > Microbispora hainanensis. The sequence goes on along the minus strand of NZ_VIRM01000010.1, from coordinate 59,183 downwards.
CGGCGCGCGTACGCCGTGCGGATGGCGATGTCCACCACGCCAGGCAGCTGGGCCGGGTTGTCCACCACGAGGTTGTACTCGGCCACGTCCTCGTACAGCCGGTCGAGGTGGACCTCCTGCTGATAGCCGGTGCCCAGCACGCTGGTCTCCTGCATGCCCGTGATGGCCAGCACCGGCTGGTGGTCGAGCTTGGCGTCGTACAGGCCGTTGAGCAGGTGGATCCCGCCGGGGCCCGAGGTGGCCAGGCACACCCCGATGCGACCGGTGGCCTTCGCGTGCGCCGCCGCCATGAAGGCGGCCGCCTCCTCGTGATGCACCAGCACGAACCGGACACGGTCGGAGTGGCGGCGCAGCCCTTCCATGATGCCGTTGATGCCGTCACCGGGAAGCCCGAAGACGGTGTCGACACCCCAGTCGGCGAGCCGCGTGATGAGTATTTCTGAGGCGATTTCCGTCATATGTGGCGCGCTGCCCTTGGAATGGGAAGCCGAACACTCGCCCCAGGGAAAATCTTTCCTCCGATCCGGAGTCCCGGGGTCACGCCCGGGTAGGGAGACGCGTGTGATCGGGGACCTCGTGATCAGGGACCTTCACGTGTCGGCGTACCGCGTGCCGACCGACCGCCCGGAGGCCGACGGCACCCTGAGCTGGGACGCGACCACGATGGTGGTGGTCCACGCGGACGCGGGCGAGGCGGCCGGGCTCGGCTGGACCTACGCGCCCGCCGCCGCCGCGCGGGTCGTCACCGACCTGCTCGCGCCGGTCGTGTGCGGCGGCGATCCGATGGACGTGCCGGGCCTGTGGACCGGGATGGTCCGCCGGGTGCGCAACGCGGGCCGCACGGGCGTCGCCGGGTATGCGATCTCCGCGGTCGACGTGGCGCTCTGGGACCTCAAGGCCCGGCTGCTCGGCGTGCCTCTCGCCCGACTGTTCGGCCTGGCCTGGCCGTCCGTGCCCGTCTACGGCTCGGGCGGGTTCACCACGTACGACGACGACGTCACGACGGCGCAGCTCGCGCACTGGGTGCACGAGCAGGGCATCCCCCGCGTCAAGATCAAGATCGGGGAGTCCGCGGGCGCCATGCCCGCCCGCGACCTGCACCGCGTCGCGCTCGCCCGCTGCGTCATCGGGGACGCCGCCGAGCTGTACGTGGACGCCAACGGCGGCTACGGCGCGAAACAGGCCGTACGGCTGGAACGCCGGATGCGCGACCACGACGTGCGGTGGTTCGAGGAGCCGGTGTCCTCCGACGACCTGGCCGGGCTGCGCCTGGTGCGCGAGCGGTCCGACGCCGACGTCGCGGCCGGGGAGTACGGCGGCGACCTCGTCTACTTCACCCGCATGTGCGCGGCGGGCGCGGTCGACTGCCTGCAGATCGACGCGACCCGCTGCGGCGGCTACACGGGCTGGTCCGGCGCGGCGGCCATCGCCGCCGGGCACGGGCTTGAGGTGTCGGCGCACTGCGCGCCCAACCTGCACGCGCCGGTCGCCGCGGCGACCCCCAACCTGCGCCACATGGAGTGGTTCCACGACCACGTGCGCATCGAGGGCGACCTGTTCGACGGCGCGGCCGACCCCGCGGGCGGCGCCGTACTCCCGCCGGACGCGCCGGGCCACGGCCTGACGCTGCGCGCCGCCGTGGCCGAGCTCTACCGCGTCGCGTAGGCCGTGCGGTCATCCGCGACCACGTACTCGTCCTGGCTCGTGACGAACAGGTAAGGGCCCAGCGTCACGTTGTGCACCGAATCCCGTAGCGGCCGGTAGCGGTACCGCCCCGAGACGATGGCCGCCGCACTGGTGCTGGCCTCGGCGTAGACGCGGCTGTAGTCGTGGGACGACGTCCAGACGTTCAGGGGCTGGTCGTCGTCGTTGCGGACGGTCGAGACCAGGGAGAGACGTAACCGTTGCGGTCCCGCCTGAGCTCGTTGACGCGGACATCGGCCCTGGCGGGCCAGTATTCGGATTCGATCCACGGGGGAGTGCCGCTGGGCGCGGTTTCCAGGACCGGGAGTTCGCCGGTGGTCGCCGGGGCGGGGGAGGCGGGCGGCGGCGGTGCGGCGGCCGCGGCTTCGGCTTGGCGAACTGGACGGTCACCCGCCGGTTGACCCGGCGGCCTTCGGCGTTCTCGTTCGTGGCGATCGGGTCCCGGGATCCGTGTCCCCGCACCCGGTAGGTGACACCCCGCCGGGTGACCAGCCGCCGCAGAGCGGTGCTCCACCATATTGCCGAATCGCTCCGCGCATTTCCGGAGATTTGGGTGATGGGCGGCTCCCACTGCGGGCGGATGTCGCACAAGCCGAATCAAAGCCGAAATAACGCGATTTCAGCTAACCGAGATGCGGCGAAGGGACGTGAGCCGGCGGCCTTTTCAGTCGTATGTGTGGAACGGGTCGTCGAGCAGACCGGCGTCGTGGACGAGCAGCGCGATCTGGACGCGGTTGTTGAGGCCGAGCTTGGCCAGGACGCTCGACACGTGCGTTTTGACGGTGGGGACGCTGAGGTGCAGCAGGGCGCCGATCTCGGCGTTCGGCCTGCCCTGGCCGACCGCCACCGCGACCTCACGCTCCCGGTCGTTGAGCAGTGCCAGGCGCTCCCGGGCGCGGGCCCGGCGCCGGTCCCGGCCGTCCTCGGCGACCCGGGCGATGAGCCGCCGGGTCACCGCCGGGGAAAGGACCGGATGGCCGGCGGCCACCCGGCGGATGGCGTCCACGATCTCGCGCGGCGGGGTGTCCTTGAGCAGGAACCCGGCGGCCCCCGCGCGCAGGGCGCGCAGCACGTGCTCGTCGGCGTCGAAGGTGGTCAGCACGATCACCTCGGGCGCGCCGTCGCGGGCGCGCAGCGCCTCGGTGGCGGCCAGGCCGTCCATCACCGGCATCCGGATGTCCATCAGCACCACGTCCGGGCGGTGCCGGCCGGCCAGGGGCAGCACCTCGGCGCCGTCCCCGGCCTGGGCGAGGACCCGGATGTCGGGGGCGCCGCCGAGCATCATCTCCAGCCCGGCCCGCACCAGGGGGTCGTCGTCGGCGATGAGCACACCGATAGGGGCGTCGGGCACGGCACGCGGCACGGTCATGCCGGCCACGGTAGCCAGGCCCGCACGCGCCAGCCACCCGGGCCGCCGTCACCCGGGCCGCCGTTATCCGGGCCGCCGTCACCCGGGCCTGCCGGCCCGTGCTCCAGCCGTCCCCCCGTCAGCGTGACGCGCTCGGCGAGGCCGGCCAGGCCATGGCCCCCACCGGCGGCCTCCGGCGCGGCGGCGGGAGCGTCGTTGACCACCTCGACCGTCAGGCCCTCGCCGGGCGCCCCCGTCACCCGTACGCGGACCGCGGCGCCCGGCGCGTGCTTGCGGGCGTTGGTGAGGGCCTCCTGCACGACGCGGTAGGCGGTGCGGCCCGTCCGGTCCGGGACGGCGGCCTCGCGCACGCCGAGGTCGTCGCACAACTCGACCCGCATGCCGGCCCGGCCCGACTCCGCGACGAGCGCGTCAAGGTCGGCAAGGGCGGGCAGACCGGGCCGGGTGGGCGCGGACGGCTCGGACGACTCGGCGGTCGGTGCGCGCAGCACGCCGATCACCTCGCGCAGGTCCTGCAGGGCCTGGTGGGCGCTCTCCCTGATCACCCGCGCCGCCCGGGCGACGTCGGCCGGGTCGGCTCCGGGGTTGAACTCCAGCGCCCCCGCGTGCACGCTCAGCAGCGACAGCCGGTGGCCGAGCACATCGTGGATCTTGCGGGCGATGGCCTCGCGGACCTGGTGCTGCGCCTGCTCGGCCCGCAGCCTCGCCTCGGTCTCCATCCGGGCCGCGCGGTCGCGCTGCGCCAGCACGAGGCGGCGCCGGTGGTGAACGAAGAGCCCCCAGCCGACCGCCGCGCCCTGAAGGGCCAGGCCCAGTGTCAGCAGCGCGAGCGGCGGCATGTCCGGGTCGGGGCGCAGATAGGTGAAGACGACCGCGGCGACGACGCTGAGCGCGAACACCGTTCCCGAGGTCCGCGGGCGGCGGTGGACCGCGACGGAGAAGAGCGCGGCCAGCATCGGGCCCGCGATCATCTCGAAGACGGCCGACAACGCGACGAGCGTCACCGCGAGCCCGACCGGCCATCTGCGGCGCAGCCACAACGCCGCGCAGCCGAGCATGCTCACGGCCTGGTCGAGGGTGAACAGCCAGGCCGGTGGCAGGGGCGAGATGTGCAGGCGCTCCACCGACGTGTAGAAGCCGAAGGCGACGGCGAGGACGAACATCGCCGTGTCCACGAACCAGTCGCGCCGGCTGCGCCGGTGCCGGGGGGCGGCGGGGGAATCCATATCCCCCGCAGCGTACGGCCCGGCGCGAGGCCCGCGAACGGCCGAGCGCGAGGACCATACCGAAGTCGGGCCGAAGCCGGCTTCGGTCGGCGGGCACGCCGTGCACCGGCGACCTTCGCCGGACGAAAGCATGCCGACGCCCGATCCCCGCCGGGCGGGCCGGTCCCTAACGTCGGCGGCATGCGTGAAGTCATCCGGCTCGCCGGGGCGTTCCTGGTCGCCGCGGGCATCAGCGGGACCATCGACCACCTGGCCGTGCAGCCGTTCTGGGGCGCGATACTGAACGTCTTCAACCGCCAGGTCATCCCGCGCCTGGGCTTCCTCACCGGCTACGAGATCTACGCCAACCTGCTCGTCGCGGTCGTCGGCGCCGTCGTCCTCGCCGCCGCGTGGAGGCGCGATGAGGACGCGTGACCCGCGGGCGCGGTGCCGCTCGGCGTCCTGGCGGCGCGGCGCCGCATGACACGGTGCGTGAGGCGGTGCGGTTCAGCCCTCCTCTCGGACGACCTCGCTGGGCTCCTTGTCATCGCGCAGGCCCCGCCACGAGGGGTGGCGCAGCCGCCCCTCGCTCGTCCATTCGGTGAACTGCACCTCGCCGACCAGGACCGGCTCCACCCAGTGGCAGCCCTTGGCCTCCTCCCGGGTGATGCCCTCGAACGGGGGCGTGTCCCGCTCCAGCGGGGCCAGGCGCTCGCCGAGCCACCGCAGCGCCTCGTCGGTGAAGCCGGTGCCGACGCTGCCGACGTACCGCAGGCGCCCGCTTTCGTCGTTGACGCCCAGGAGCAGCGATCCGATGGTGTTCGCCCGGCGGCCCTCCCCGGGCCGCCACCCGCCGATGACGACCTCCTGCGTACGGACGTTCTTCACCTTCACCCAGTCGGATGAGCGGCGGCCGGGGCGGTAGGGCGAGGTGAGCCGCTTGGCCACGACGCCTTCCAGCCCCAGCCGCCGGGAGTCGGCCAGCGTGTGCTCGCCGCCATGGGTGAAGTAGGGCGGGACGGCCCAGTGGTGCCCGGCGTGGACGAGGTCCTCCAGGCGGCGCCGCCGTTCGGTGTAGGGCAGCGCGATCGTGGTCGCGGTGTCGACGTGCAGCACGTCGAACAGCAGGTACGTCACGGGCGTGGTCACCAGGAGCTGCCTGATCTTGAACGGGTTGCGCTGGTGCATGCGCGGCTGCAGCGCCGTGAACGACGGCCTGCCCTGCTGGTCGAACGCGACGATCTCCCCGTCGAGCACCGCCGCGTGCCCGCCCGTGGCGCCGGCCAGGCCGGCGAGCTCGGGATAGGCGACGGTGACGTCCTTCCCGTTGCGGGAGACCAGCCGCAGCCTGCCGTCCTCGACGTAGCCGAGGGCGCGGACGCCGTCCCACTTCATCTCGTGCGCGTAGTCGCTGTCGGGCTCGGGCAGCGGCCCGAGCTGGGCCAACATCGGCGCGTACGCCGGAAGGGCGGCCATGCCCTGCTGGTACCCCGGCCTGCCCCGCAGTACCCCTGACCTGGGGCGGCAGATGCCCCATCCTCCAAAAGGGGGATGGAGGGCGACGTGACGGGTGATGCCGCATGATCGGCGCCGCCGCGACCCTTGACGCATGGAAGCCATCGAGGTGACAGACCTCCGCAAATCGTACGGGGACACCCTCGCCGTGGACGGGGTGACGTTCACGGTCCGCGCCGGTGAGACGTTCGGGATCATCGGCCACAACGGCGCCGGCAAGACCACGACCGTCGAGTGCCTGATCGGGCTCAGGCGGGCCGACGCGGGCAGCGTCCGGGTGCTCGGCGAGGATCCGGCGCGCAGGCGGCGCGCCCTGGCCCACCGCCTCGGCGTGCAGCTGCAGGACAGCTCCCTGCCCGAGCGGATAAAGGTGGCCGAGGCGCTGCGCATGTTCGGCGCCTTCTACAGCGACGCGGCCGACTGGCGGCGGGTGATGGAACGCTGGGGCCTGCGGCCGCTGGCGAGGAAGGCATTCGGCGACCTGTCCGGCGGGCAGAAGCAGCGGCTGATGCTCGCGCTCGCCCTGGTCGGCGACCCCGAGGTCGTCGTGCTCGACGAGCTGACCACGGGCCTGGACCCGATCGCGCGCCGCGAGACGTGGCGGCTGATCGGCGACCTGAAGGCGGCGGGCACCACGGTGGTGCTGGTCAGCCACTACTTCGACGAGATAGAGGCGCTCTGCGACCGGGTCGCCGTCCTCGCCCGCGGTCGGGTGGTGGCGACGGGCACCGCGGGCGAGCTCGTCGCCCGCACCGGAACCGCCTCGCTGGAAGAGGCCTACCTCGCGCTGGAAGGAGCGGACCGATGAGGGCGTTCACGGCTCTGGCGGCGGCCGAGCTCAGGCTGCTGGCGCGCGATCCCGCCTCGCTGTTCTTCATGGTGGCCTTCCCCCTCATGCTGCTGGTGCTCAAGCGCGGCGACAGCGGGGCGGTGCCCGGCTATCTCGCGATGATCGCCGCTATCGGCGGGATGGGCGCGCTGCCCGGCCTGCTGGCCTCCTACCGGGAGCGCAAGGTGCTCAAGCGGCTGGCCACCACGCCGATCTCCCCGGTTCTGCTGCTCGGCGCCCAGCTCGTGGCCCAGATCGCCGCAGGACTGGCGGGCTCCGTGCTGCTGGTGGTCGTCACGATCACGGTGTTCGGCGCCGAGCCCCCCGGGAACGTCGTCCTGCTGGCCGCCGCCTTCCTGCTCTGCTCGGTGATGGTCTGCGCCCTGGGCTTCGTGATCGCCGCGGTCGTGCGCAACACCAGGGGCGCGAGCCTGATCGGCATGCTGGTCATGTTCCCCATGATCTTCCTGTCGGGCGCGGCCGTGCCCAGGAAGGCCCTGCCCGGCTCGCTGCGTCAGATCGGCGACGTCCTGCCCCTGACCCCGGCCGTGGAGGCCCTGGGGAACGCCTGGTCCGGCACCGCCGCGGTCTTCCCCCTGCTGATCCTGGCCGGGATAATCGTGGCGGCCACGGCCGCCGGCGCCGCGCTGTTCCGATGGGAGTGAGGGACGTGAACGTCTGGGAGGCGCGCTGGCTGCGCGCCTTCCACCTGCTGTACTACGCCTGCCTGGCGCTCGGGCTGGTCCTCTCGTCCGGCGAGGGCACCGGTGAGAGCGGGGTCCCAGGCCCGCTGACACTCGGAATCGTCGCGCTCATGGCCGGCTGGCACGGTTTCTTCGTCGCACGCCGGTCTCGTCTACTCGGGCGGCTCAACCCGATGGCGTTCCACCTGGCGGTCGTCTGCGCGCTCTACATCGCGCTGGTGTCGCTGGACCGGTCGTTCGACGTGGTCGTCTTCGGGCTGATGCCCCAGCCCTACCTGATGCTGCCGAGCCCCTGGTCGTACGTGGGGGCGGTGGCGACGGTCCTCAGCACGTTCGCCGCCAGGGGCTATCTGGACGACCCCGGCGCCGTGTGGCGGCTGGCCGGGAGCTCCGGCCTCGTCGTGGCGATCGGGCTGTTCGTCGACTACGTGTCCCGGCAGAGCGCGCAGAACCGGACGGTCGGGGTGCTGGAGGAGCGGGCGAGGCTGGCCAGGGAGATCCACGACACCCTCGCGCAGGGGTTGAGCGGGATCATCACCCAGCTGGAGGCGGCCGAGCAGGCGATGCCCGACCTGGGCGCCGTACAGAAGAGGATCGCGCTGGCCAAGGAGCTGGCACGCGACAACCTGCGGGAGGCGCGGCGCTCGGTCGACGCGCTGCGGCCGGGCCCTCTCTCCGGCGCGGGCCCCGAGGCGGCGCTCGCGGAGGTGGCCGCCCGGTGGTCGCGGACGTCGGGGGTGGCGGCGACCGTGTCGGTGGAGGGGACGCCCCGGCCACTGCCCGGTGAGGTGCAGACGACGCTGCTGCGGGCGGCGCAGGAGGGACTGTCGAACGCGGCCAGGCACGCCCGGGCGGGCAGGGTCGCGATCACGCTGACGTACATGGACGACGAGGTGACGCTCGACGTGTTCGACGACGGGGCGGGATTCGACCCGGACGCGCCCGGCGCGGGGTACGGCCTGGCGGCCATGCGGGAGCGGGCCGGCGGCGTCGGGGGGACGCTGACCGTGGAGTCCGCACCGGGAGAGGGAACGGCGCTGTGCCTGCGGATCCCCTCAAACTGATGATCGTCGACGACCATCCGGTGGTCCGCGACGGGCTGCGCGGGATGTTCGACCACGTGGCGGACATCGAGGTGGTGGCGGAGGCGTCCGACGGGTTCGAGGCGCTGGCCATGGCCAGGCAGGCCCGGCCGCATGTGGTGCTGATGGACCTTCGCATGCCCGGCCTGGACGGCGTCGGGGCGATCCAGCGGCTCCGGGCCGACCACCCGGAGATCAAGGTGGTCGTGCTCACCACCTACGACACGGACGCCGACGTGGCCCGGGCCATGGCCGCCGGGGTGGCGGGCTACCTGCTGAAGGACGCCCCGCGCGAGGAGCTGCACAGAGCGGTCCGCACGGCCGCCGCCGGCGGCGCGGTCCTGGCGCCGTCGGTCGCGTCCGCACTGATGGGCAGGCCCGCGGCCCAGGAGCCGAGCCCGCGCGAGCTGGAGGTGCTGCGCCTGGTGGCGCGGGGCTCGGCGAACAAGGAGATCGCCCGGGCCCTGCTGATCAGCGAGACGACGGTGAAGACGCATCTCAAGCACGTCTTCGCCAAGCTCGGTGTCGACAGCAGGGCCGCGGCCGTCGTCGTCGCCATGGAGCGAGGGCTCATCTAGGGACGGGGTGGGCGGCTTCCGCTAGGCGATCGTTCGTCCGCCGTCGACGGGGATGGTGGCGCCCGTGAGGTAGGAGGCCACGCCGCGACATCGCCCCCTTGCAGGCCGCGCTCGACTCGATCCTCGACCGCGTGCAGTCCCTTCGCCGTTGACCGGGCCGGATCAGGACCTGGTCGCAGGACCTGGTCGCAGGACCTGGTCGCAGGGGCTAGGGGAGGATCTCCAGGCGGACGTCGAGGCCCTCGTACAGGTAGGGGGTCGCGGTGATGATCCGCCAGTTGCGGCGGGTGGCGTGGACGGCCGCGTGGGCGGCGACCAGGACGTCGGGCAGGAGCGCGTCGGCGGCGGCCGGCCGGTGACGCCGCAGGCTCGTCATGATGGCCTGCGCGTACGGCCCGCCTTCGACGGCGTCGCCGGGGGAGAGCGCGCCGCTGACCACCATCGACATCCGCAGGAAGCGTTCGAGCCGGGGCTGGATGGGACCGAGCGACAACACCTGGACGGCGAGCGCGGGGACGAGGAGGGTGACGCCGTGCGCCGAGGACTGCCGCACGACGGCCCTGCCGTACATGCTCTTGCCCTCGATCAGGTGGACGACGGCGTCGAGGTCCAGCACGTGGCCGGACAGGACGCCGGCCGGTGGGACGGGGTCGGTCACGCGGCGTCCGCCTTGGCGTCGCCGTTCATCAGGCGCGCCGCGCGGGCGCTGTCGTCATCGGTGATGCCGTCCTGCCAGCCCGGCCCCCATAAATCGGCCATGATGGCCAGGTCGCCCTGGATGCGCCGCCGCTCCCGCAGCGCCGCGGCGATGTAGGCCGAGGCGTTGCCGGACGCCTGCGCCTCGTCGGCCAGTTCGTCCGGCAAAGAGATCGTAATCTTCTTGGTCATACTCGGCAGGTTACCCAGTCATACCACCGGCGGTCCACCGGTTCGCGGAAACCACAGGGGTACACCCTTGGGCGAGCGGGGTGACGAGCGGGGTGACGAGCAGGCGACGAGGGGGTGGGCGCGGATGCGGCTGGCGGGGGCACGGGTGCTCGTCACGGGGGCGTCGTCGGGCATCGGCGCCGCCACGGCGCTGGAGCTGTCGGCGCGCGGCGCGCGGCTGGTGCTGTCCGGGCGCGACCAGGACGCGCTCGCGGGCGTCGCCGCACGGACCGGCGGCGAGATGCTGCCCGCGGACCTGTCCGACCCCTCGGCCGACCTCGCCGTACGCGCCGGGCGGGTGGACGTTCTGGTGGCGTGCGCGGGCGAGGGCTGGAGCGGGCCGCTCACGCGGATGTCGGGCGGCACGGCCGAGCGCATGATCGCGGTCAACCTGACGGCCCACGTGCAGCTCACCCGGCTGCTGCTGCCCGGGATGCTGGAGCGCGGCCGGGGCCACCTCGTCTACGTCGCCTCGATCGCCGGTGTGGTGGGCGTGCGGGAGGAGGCGGTGTACGCCGCGACCAAGGCGGGCCTGCTGGTCTTCGCCGAGAGCCTGCGCTACGAGCTTCCCCCCGTCGACGGGGCCGGCGTCGACGGGAAGGGCGTCGGCGTGACGGCCGTGGTGCCGGGGGTCGTCGACACGCCGTTCTTCGCCCGGCGCGGCAGGCCCTACACCCGCCGCAGGCCCGAGCCCGTCCCGCCCGAGCGGGTGGCCCGCGCCATCGCGACGGCCGTCGAGCGCGACCGCGCCGAGGTGTACGTCCCCGCCTGGCTGCGGGTGCCCGCCCGCCTGCACGGGGCCGCGCCCGGCGTGTTCCGCGTGCTGGCCCGCCGCTTCGGCCGTCCCTGAGAGTTACCTACGTCCCGCGCAGAGCGCGCAGGGACTCGCGCAGCGAGCCGAGGGTGGCGAAGACCGCCGTCGGCTCGTAGCCGCAGTGGGCCATGCAGTTGGCGCAGCGCGGGTCGCGCCCCCGGCCGTAGGCGTCCCAGTCGGTCTCCTCGGCCAGCTCCCGGTAGCTCTGCGCATACCCGTCCGCCATCAGGTAGCAGGGCCGCTGCCAGCCGAACACCGAATAGGACGGGATCGCCCAGGCCGTGCACGGGAAGTCGGCCTTCCCCTCCAGGAAGTCCAGGAACAGCGGCGAGTGGTTGAACCGCCAGCGCCTGCGGTTGCCGCCCGCGAACGCGGCGCGGAACAGCTCCCGCGTCTGCCGCACCCCCAGGAAGCAGTCCTGGTCGGGCGCCTTCTCGTACGCGTACCCGGGCGAGATCATCATCTGGTCGACGCACAGGTCGTCGTTGAGGAAGTTGAGCACCTCGATCACGGTGCGCGGGCTGTCGCCGGCGAAGAACGTGGTGTTGGTGGTGACGCGGAAGCCGCGCCGCCGGCACTCGCGCACCGCCGCGACCGCCTCGTCGAACACGCCCTCCTTGCACACCGACGCGTCGTGCCGCTCGCGCAGGCCGTCGATGTGGACCGCCCACGCGAAGTAGGGCGAGGGCGTGAACCGGTCGATCTTGCGCGGGATCAGCAGCGCGTTGGTGCACAGGAAGACGTACTTCCTGCGCGCCACCAGTTCCTCGACCATCTCCCCGATCTGGGGGTGCATGAGCGGTTCCCCGCCCGCGATCGACACCATCGGGGCGCCGCACTCCTCGACGGCGGCCACCGCCTGCTCGACCGGCATGCGCTGCTTCAGCACGCCGGCCGGGTGCTGGATCTTCCCGCAGCCCGCGCACTTCAGGTTGCACGCGAACAACGGCTCAAGCTCGACCAGCAGCGGGAACCTCTCCCGCCGGCGCAGCCGCTGGGCCAGGATGTAGGCCCCGACGCGCAGACTCTGGCGTACGGGCATCGGCATCAGGGCCGCACCTCCTTCGGCAACGTGAACTCGACGTTCTCCTCGGTCACCCTCCGTTCCTCCGTCTCCAGCGGGCCGAGCCCGCCGAGGGCGGCCACGATGGCGTCCACCATCGCGCCGGGCGTGGACGCCCCGGCGGTCACCCCGACCGTCCGCGCGCCGCGCAGCCAGTCGAGCGCGATGTCGCCGGGGCCGTCGACCAGGCGGGCGAGCGGAGCCCCGCCGTGACCGGAGCGCGCGGCGACCTCGGTGAGGCGCAGCGCGTTGGAGGAGTTGGCCGAGCCGACGACCAGCACCAGGTCGGCCTCCTCGGCGACGGCCCGCACCGCGTGCTGCCGGTTGGTCGTCGCGTAGCAGATGTCGTCGCCGCGCGGCCCCTCGGCGTCGGGGAAGCGCCGCCGCACCGCCGCGGCGACCCGCCCCGCCTCGTCGGCCGCCAGCGTGGTCTGGGTGAGGTAGGCGACCCCGCGCCCCGGCGGCACGGCCGCCACCGCGTCCGCCACTCCCGCTTCGTCCTCGACCAGCACGCCCGCGCCGGGCACCTCCCCGAGCACGCCCTCGACCTCCTCGTGCCCGGCGTGGCCGATGAGCATGACGAGGTCGCCCCGCGCGGCGAACCTGCGGGCCTCCGCGTGCACCTTCGCCACCAGCGGGCACGTCGCGTCGACGACGCGCAGCCCGCGCCGCCCCGCCTCCTCGCGTACGGCGGGCGCGACCCCGTGCGCGGAGAAGACCGTGACCGCGCCCTCCGGCACCTCGGCCAGGTCGTCGACGAACACCGCGCCGCGCCGCTCCAGGTCGCGTACGACGTGAATGTTGTGCACGATCTGCTTGCGCACGTACACGGGCGCGCCGAACCGGTCGAGCGCGCGCTCCACGATCTCGATGGCCCGTTCGACCCCGGCGCAGAACGAGCGGGGCGAGGCCAGCAGGACCCGCCGCGGGCCGGTCGCCGCCGCCCACCGGGCCAGCACCGGGCCGATCCGGGCGAGCGTGCGCCGCGCGGCGACCGCGCCGCCCATCGTGGCGAGGTTCAGCAGCGGGGCGTCGGGGGTGTCCACGATGACCCGCACGGCCGCGAACGGCCGGGCCCCCGCGGCGGCCGCCATCGGGGCGCTCTCCATGTCGACGGCGTACGCGCCCTCGCGGGCCAGCGCCCGGCGGCCACGGCCGGTCACGATGCGCGGAGAGGTGACGAGCGGGCCGGTGCGGGCGGGCAGCCCGGCGCGCACGAGCTCTCCGGCGAGCAGCGGAGCCGACGGGCACGGCCAGACCCGGTCGCCGGAGCGGACCTCGGTGGCGACGAGCACGTCCCCGGGGCGCAGTCCGTCGTGGAGCGCCCCGCCGAAGCCGGTGACGGCGAGGGCGGCGGCGGGCGGGAGCAGGGCCGCCGCGCGCGCGGCCCGTTCGGGCCCCATGCCCATCCGGACGACCCGGACCAGCGGGTGGCCGCCGCCGGGGTCCGGCCGGGAGCGCAGGCCGCGGGCGACGGCCCGGGCCTCCATCCCCAGCGCGGTGCACACGATCAGATCGGTCAGATCGGACATGGCGTCGCCTCCGGTCCGGCCGTCTCGTGCAGGCGCAGGTAGCGGCCGAGCGCGCTGACCGGGAAGACGAGGCGGTAGAGGTGGTAGTTGATGGCGAAGTCGCCGGGGAAGCCCGTCCCGGTGTAGTAGGGCTCGTCCCAGGTGCCGTCGGGGCGCTGGCTGTCGGCGAGCCAGGCGACGCCCCGGTCCACGGACGGGCCCCGTTCCCCGGCCGCGAGCAGGCCGATGAGGGCCCAGGCCGTCTGCGAGGCGGTCGGCTCGCCCCGCCCGATCCAGGCGGGGTCGCGGTAGGAGCGCAGGTCCTCGCCCCAGCCGCCGCAGGGGTGCTGGTGCGCCTCCAGCCACGCCACGGCGCGCCGCACGCAGGGGGCCTCCGGCCGCACCCCGGCCGCGGCGAGGGCGGGCAGCACCGCCCCCGTGCCGTACACGTGGTTGGCCCCCCACCGGCCGAACCACGAGCCGTCGGGCTCCTGCGCCCGCAGCAGCCACACCACCGCCCGCCGTACGACGGGGGAGCGGGCCATCCCCTCGGCCGCGAGCGCCTCGACCACGTGCGCGGTCACGTCGGCCGACGGCGGGTCGATGACCGCGCCGAAGTCGCAGAACGGCAGCCGCAGGCACAGCTCGCGGGTGTTGTCGGCGTCGAAAGCGGCGAACCCGCCGTCGCGGCAGGCCATCCCGGCCGTCCAGCGCAGCCCCCGCTCCAGGGCCGGCCGGGCGTCGGGCCGGCCCAAGCGGCGCAGCGCGAGGATCACCTCGGCCGTGTCGTCGACGTCGGGATAGCCGTCGTTGTCGAACTCGAAGGCCCAGCCGCCCGGCGCGAGACCGGGGCGCCGCACCGCCCAGTCGCCCGGCCCACGGATCTCCTCGCGCAGCAGCCACTCGCCCGCCCGGCTCAGCGCGGCGTGGTCGGGGGGCAGGCCCGCGTCGAGGAGGGCGGTCATCGCGAGCGCGGTGTCCCAGACCGGCGACTGGCACGCCTCCAGCCGGCGCGTGCCGTCCTCTCTGATGGTGAACCTGTCCAGCCCGGCCAGGCCGGCGCGCATGACGGGGTGGCCGATGCCGTACCCGCTCAGGTGCAGCGCGATCAGCGAGTAGACCCAGGGGGGCTGGATGCCGCCCCACGAGCCGTCCGCCTCCTGCCGGGCGACCACCCACTCGACGGCCCGCCGCAGCGCGGCGCGGCGGAGCCCGGCGACCGGATGCCGTTCGTAGCGGTGCAGGGCGCGGTCGAGGGCCGCGAACGCCGCGTCCCAGCCGGTCCGCGGGGGCCGTGGCGCGGGCCGTCCCGTACGCAGCTCCGGCAGCCCGAACGGCAGCGGCCGGACCGGCCGGTGCGCGGTCACGATCGTGAGCGGGACGATGGTCTGCCGGGCCCAGCACGCCCAGTCGTACACGTTCAGCGGGCACCACGGCGGCAGGAACATGATCTCCGGTGGGATGACCGGCAGGTCCTCCCACCGCCACTGCCCGAACATGGCGAGCCAGATCCGGGTGAAGACCCGGGCCGACTCGATGCCGCCCGCCCCGCGCACGTACGCCGCCGCGGCGCGCATGTGCGGGGCCGAGGGCGGGTCGCCCGCGAGCCGCAGCGCGACGTACGCCTCGATGGTGGTGGACAGGTCGGCGGGACCCTCGTGGAAGTTCGCCCAGGTGCCGGAAAGCGTGCCGTCCGCGCGCTGCTGCGACCTGATCCACCGGGCGGCCTCGGCGGTCTCCTCCGCGGTCCGCACGCCCAGGAACTCGCGCAGCAGGAGGTCTTCGGCGTCCATGGTCACGTTGGTCTGCAGCTCGCCCTTCCACCAGCCCTCGGGCGACTGCAGGCCCAGCAGGTGGTCGCGCGCCGCCTTCAGGGCGGTCGCGGCGCGGGCGGCGCTGGTGGCGACCCCAGCGGTGACGCCGGCGGCGGCCGCAGCGGCGGCCCCGGTGGTGACGCCGGTGGTGACGCCGGTCACAGGGCGTGCTCCTTTTCGAGATGCCGCCTGGCGAGGCGGGCCGCCTGGAGACCGCTGCGCACGGCTCCCTCCATCGTGTCGGGCCAGCCCGTGTCGGTCCACGCGCCGGCGAGGAACAGCCCGGGCCACCGGGTGGCCGTGCCCGGGCGCAGCCCCCCGCTGCCCGGGACCTGCCGGAAGGTCGCCCGCCGCTCCCTGGTGATGAACAGGTCCACGACCCTGGCCGCACGCGCGGCGGGGAGCAGCCGCTCCAGCTCGGGCAGGAACACCTCGCGCATCACGGCCGTGGGCACCTCGATCCAGTGCCGCGCCGCCGACACCGAGACCGTCAGATACTGGCCCCGCGTGAGGCCGCCCGAGGCGGTCCTGTCGAAGATCCACTGCACCGGCGAGCCGACCACGGCGGCGAACGGCAGCCGCATGACGGGCCGGTCATAGACGACGTGCACGTTGACGATGGGGCTCGCCCCGAGGCCCGCCCAGGCGTCCCGGTCCGGCGCGGCCTCCGCCGGCACGAGCCGCGCGGCCTGGCCGTGCGGGGTGGCGACCACGACGGCCGACGCGTCGACGCGCGCGCCGCCCACGCGGATCGCCGGCCCCGGCAGGACCCTGTCGACCTTCGCCGCCGGCCGCACCTCACCGCCCAGCCGGGTGATCGCGGACAGCGCGGCGCCGCCGTGCAGCTCGCCGAGCGGGACGGACGGCACCCCGATGTCGGCGGCGTCGGCGCGGCCGAGCAGGGCCGTCCTGAAGACCATCGCCGCCGGTCCCAGCGCCGCCTCGTCGGACGGGATGTTGAGCGCCGCCACCGCGAACAGGTCCCACAGCGCCCGCCGCGCGGCCTCCCGCTGGCCGTTGTCGGCCAGCCAGCCGCCGAGCGCGGCCCGGTCGAGGGCGGGCTCCGCCGGGTCGAGCCCGCGCAGCGCGAGCGCGCCGCGCATCGCGCGCAGCCGGTCGGCGGGGGACAGCAGGCGGTAGCCCGCGAGCGCGGGCAGCAGGTGGAACGGCCCGGGCAGCGCGGCCCGGCGCAGCCGGCCCCGCCCGCCGTGGGGGGTGAGCACGCACACGTCGAAGCGTTCCTGCAGGCGCACCCGCCCGGTGCCGCCCAGCCGGTCGAGCAGCCCACGGTAGGCCGTGCAGCAGCGCAGGAAGACGTGCTGCCCGTTGTCGGCCGTCAGGCCGCCCCGGGCGAAGGAGTGGGTGGCCCCCCCGAGCCGGGGCCTCGCCTCGTAGAGCGTCACCGGCCATCCGGCCTCCGCGAGCGCGAGGGCCGCGGTGATGCCGGCGAGGCCGCCGCCCACCACGGCGACGGGCGCAACGTCCCTCGGGCTGCTCATCCGGCCGTTCATCGGGACGCTCCCGTGATCGCCCGCGCCGCGACCATCGCCTTCGCCCACGGGGTGAGCGACACGCGCCCGGCCAGCGCCTGGCCGGGGTCGGCGGCGATGCGCGCGAGCAGCCGCCGGTAGATGCCCGCCATCGCCGCGGTGCAGGCCGCGCTGCGCCGGTCGAGCAGCGGGATCAGGCGCATCCCCTCGGCGTACCAGCCGAGCGCCCTGCCCGCCTCATAGCGGATGAGCCGAGCCAGCCGCTCGGGCGGATCGGCGAACGCCCCCGACGCGTCCAGGTCGAGGGTGCAGCCGAACCTGCGCAGGTCGTCGGCGGGCAGGTAGACCCGGCCCGCGCACCGGTCCTCGCGCAGGTCCCTGAGCACGTTGGTGAGCTGGAGCGCCACCCCCAGGGAGTCGGCGAGCCGCGCCGCCCGCCGCAGGGCCCGCTGCTCGGCCGCCGCCCCGCCGGCGAGGCCGAACACGCCGAGGGACAGCCGTCCGATCGACCCGGCGACCTCCCGGCAGTAGCCGACCAGGTCCTCGTACGACTGGTAGCACGCGCCCGCGACGTCGTCGGCGCATCCGTCGATCAGCTCCTCGAACGCCTCCAGAGGGACGGGGAAGCGCGCGGCGGTGTCGCGCAGCGCCACCAGGACGGGGTCGGCGAGGTCCGGCAGGGTGGCCCGCAGTCCCGCGCGGGCCTGCTCCAGGGCCGACAGCCGGGCGTCCACCGGCCCGGCCGCGTCGCCGATGTCGTCGATCCGGCGGGCGAAGGCGTAGAGCGCGCTGAGCGCGCGGCGCTTGGGCGGGGCGAGCAGGCGGATGCCGTAGGCGAAGTTGCGCGCGCGGGTGCGGACGACGCGCTCGCAATACCGGTAGGCCACGGGAACGGGCACCGCTACCGGCATCGGCACGGGAATGGGCGTGAGGGGGCGCAGCGCGGGACCGGGCGGGTCGTCCCCCGCGCGATGCGGGGCGGGGCCGGGCGGGCGATCGGGAACGGGATCAGGAATCGCGCCGGGAACCGTCACCGTTCACCTCCTTCAGCACGCGCACCCACTCGCTCAGCACCGCGCGGCGGCGCGCGCGGACCGCCCCGCCGAGGACGTCGTGCCGGCCCCGCTCCAGCGCCGCGAGCGCCGCCCGGCCGCCCGCGACATAGCCGGCGACCGCGGTGCGCGCGAACCCGCTCAGCGTCTCCAGCAGCGGCATGCCCTCGTCCAGCAGGGTGGCGGCGCGGCGGGCCTGCAGCGCCACGGCCCGGCGCAGTCGCGGGGAGGTGCGCGGCGCGTCCAGGTCTGCCTCGCGGCAGCCGAACCTGCGCAGGTCCTCGCCGGGGAGGTAGACGCGGCCGCGGGCGTGGTCCTCGCCCACGTCCTGGCAGTGCTCGATCACCTGCAGCGCCGAGCAGATGCGGTCCGACAGCCGCGCCCGCTCCGGGGTGGCCACGCCGAAGACGTGCAGGACGATCCGCCCGACGGGGTTGGCGGACAGCTCGCAGTAGGCCAGCAACTGCGCGAAGGTGTCGTAGCGCCGCACCGCCTGGTCGCGCCGGTTGGCCTCCACGAGATGGAGGAAGGGCGTCCGCGGCACGCCCCGCCCGGCGACCAGCGGCCCCAGCGCCCGCACGGCGGGCAGCCGCGGGCTCCCTCCGGCGTACAGGCGGCCGAGGTCGGCCTCCACCTCGTCGAGCAGGGCGGACCGCCCGGCGGGGTCCCCCTCGTCGCCGACGTCGTCCACATAGCGGGCGAAGCCGTACACCGCCATCAGGTCGCGGCGGTACGCGCGCGGAAGCAGGCGGGAGGCCACCGGGAAGTTCTCCCGGTGCGCGGCGTCGCGTACGTCCGCTGCGGACATGCCTGAAGAATCTCCACCGCAATTCACCACAAACCCCGACAGGCCGGGCGGGCGCTTTTACGTGGGCAACCCGGCGGGAAAAGCGGCGTACTGCGCCGGACGATATTCGGAAAAAAGCGCAAAAGTGTAGCTGAAAAGGATGCTGATGACGAGCGTTCCTTTTTCCGGGCTTTTAGGCTTCCGTCCGCAGGTAAAAGCTTGCCGATGCCGGGAGCCGGTGGGGCCGTGCGCCGCCGCCGGGTACACCCACGCCGTGGGCGCCGAGCGGTCCGACACGCAGTCCGGCGGCGCGGCAGCGCGCGACCACGCCGGCGAGCGCGCCCAGCGCCGAGCGCCACGAACCCGGGGCGGAGGTGTGGTCGCAGTCGTGCAGCAGCAGCGTCGCCCCGCCGCGCAGGCCGGGCTCCAGGGTGCGCAGCACCGAGCCGGGCGTGGCCCGGCGCGTCCAGTCCTCGCCCCAGGCCGTCCACAGCACCGGGCGCAGGCCGTGCCACCGGGCCGCGACCAGCGCCTCCGCGCTCAGCACGCCGTACGGCGGGCGATACCACGAGGGGCGTGTGCCGGTGACGGCGGCGACGAGGCGTGCGGCCCTGCCCATCTCGGCCGCGACCCGGCCCGGCCGGGTGACCAGGGCGTTGTCGTGCCGCCAGCCGTGCACGGCCACCTCGTGCCCGGCCCTCGCGATGCTCCGCCCGAGCTCCGGACGGCGGTCGAGCATCTCGCCGAGGAGGAAGAAGGTCGCCCGGCATCCGAGCCGGTCAAGCTCGTCGAGGAACAGCGGGGTCGATCGCGGGTCGGGCCCGTCGTCGAAGGTGAGCGCCACGTGCCCGGGATCGCCCTCGCCCGCGAGCGACGGCAGCAGGCGGCGGACCGCGGGCAGCCAGGCGGCTCCCGGCCCGGCGTGGACCAGGGCCAGCCCGGCGACGACCAGCGCGTGAGGTCTCATCGCGTTCCAGTGTCCGTCACGCCTCCCCCCGCCCCGGAAGGAGGGTCGTGAGCATGAGGGACAGGGCTTTGATCGTCAGCGCCTCGATGGGCGCGGGCCACGACGCGGTGGCCGCCGAGCTGGCCCGCCGCCTGGCCGCCGCCGGCACGCGTGCGGAGGTCGTGGACGTGCTCGCCCTGCTGCCGCTGCGGCTGGGCGCGCTCCTGCGGTGGTGGTATCGCGGCGTGATGCTGCGGTCGCCGTGGCTGTACGCGCTGGTCTACCGCGTCTTCTTCGTCTCCCGCCGGGCCCCCTCCACCTCGCCGCTGACGGCCCTGGCCGCGGCCGGGCTGGCCCGTGCGGTGCGCCGCGTGCGGCCCTCCCTGGTGGTGCCGGTCTTCCACGTGGCCGCGCAGGCCGCCGGGCATCTGCGCGAGCGGGGACGGCTGGCCGTGCCGAGCGTGGTCGTGCTGACCGACTTCGCCGTGCACCGCCTCTGGCTGCACCCCGGCAACGACCGCTACCTGTGCCCGGACACGTCCACGGCCCTCGCGGTGACGGCCGCCCTCGGCCGCCCGGCCTTCCGCTGCGCCCCGATCGTCCGCCCCGAGTTCGCCGTGCCTGTTTCCGGCGCGCCCGGGACCGGCGCAGGTGCGGCGGCGGACGTGCGGGCCCGCATCGGCCTGCGCGACGCCGACCGGATCGTGCTCGTCTGCGCGGGCTCCTGGGGGGTCGGCAGGGTCGCGGCGACCGCCCGGCTCGTGGCCCGCTCGGGCCGCTACGCGCCCGTCGTGCTGTGCGGGCGCAACGAGCGCCTGCGCCGCCGCCTCGGGCGGCTGCTCGGCCGTGCCGGAACGGGGGTCGCCCTCGGCTGGCGGGACGACCTGGCGGACCTGCTCGCCTGCGCGTACGCGCTGGTGGACAACGCGGGCGGGCTGACCTGCCGGGAGGCGTTCGCGGCGGGAGTGCCGGTCGTCACCCACCGGCCGATCGCGGGCCACGGCAGGGACGGCGTGCTCGCGATGGCACACGCCGGGGTCGGCGTCCACGCGCGCCGCCGCGCCGACCTGCTGCGGGCGCTCGACCGGCTCGAACCCGGCCTGCCCGGGCGGGCCGCGCTCACCGCGCGAGCGGCCGCCCTGTTCACCACGGCGCCGGCCGAGTCCCTTCTTCTCCCTGACCTCCCGCTCCGGGATGAGCCCCGGCCATGTGAGCCTGCTCCCTGAGCGGGGCGTACCTCGACAGCAGCACGCTGCCGTAGGCGATGAGGGCCATGCCGGTCAGCTCGGGCACCACCCACGGGCCGGTGCGGATGTCCTCGCCGAACATGGCCACGCCGTACGCCGTGCTCGCCACGGGGTCGGTCACGGTCAGCGCGGGCTGCACGGCGACGAGCGGACCGCTGTGCAGGGCGTTCTGCAGCAGGAACAGGCTGCACAAACCGGCCGCCACCATGGCCCACAGCGACCAGGAGCCGGCGAGCGTCCGCGGGTCCGCCGGCAACTCCTCCACCGTGCGCTTCATGAGCACGGCGGTGTAGGCGAAGCCGAGCCCGGCGGCGACCCCGAGCAGCACGGCGCGGGCGGGCCCGCCGCAGACGATCGCGGCGGCCACGCAGCAGGCGAGCAGCCCGGCGGTCACCCCCGCCGAGACGACCCAGGTCAGGGGGCCGGGAAGCCGATCACCGGGGGTGGGCGACGCCGACACGAGGAACCCGGCGAGTCCCACCGTCAGCGCACCGACGGCCAGCCACGTCTGGGGGGTGACCCGAACCTGGAACATCCAGCCCCCCACGAGCATCGTGATCGGCAGTTCCGCGACCAGCAGGGGCTGGACGAGCGCGAGCCCCCCGGAGGTCAGGGCGGCCGCCTGCAGCAGGAAGCCCGCGATGAGCGCGCCGATGCCGCCCAGCCAGGTGGGCCGCCGCATGAGGTCCCACATCAGGCCGATCCGGAACGCCTCGTCGGCCGGGGCGTTGCGGGCGGCCCGGCGCTGCAGTACGGACGCGACGGCGTTGGCCGCCGCGGCGAGCAACGCCAGGACTACAGCGATCATGACCCCCAGCGCCCCGTCTCGGGCTCTCGTTGCGGCGCCTCTCGTCGAGGCCCCACCGCTACCCTGCCCGGCCATTCCCGCCGCATGTCGCCTTGAACGCTCCCAACCGTATTTGTCCGGCGATTGCCGAATAAATACGGGAATATTAATTGAAATCGAGAATGCCGAGATTTAGCGGGGTATGGCCGTTTGCGCAAACGTACGCAGCAGGAAAGGCGGAACCAGACATGGTTGGACCCACCGGCCTCGAACGTCATTCCGACGTGAGCGAGCTACGCCAGACGTACGATCGGGCGGGCTCGACGGCCCCCGCCCAGGTGCTGGAGGGGCTAGCCTTCCTGGCCGGCCTGTATCTGGCCCTATCGCCATGGATCGTCGGGTTCTTCGGATTCCGGGGCATGACCGTCAACAACCTGATCACCGGCCTCGTGATCAGCGCCCTCGCTCTGGGGCTCGCGTCCGCCTTCGGGCGCACCTACGGCATGGGCTGGCTTCTCCCGCTGCTCGGCGTGTGGGCGATCGTCTCGCCGTTTGTGGTGCGCGGGGGACGTGAGGCCACCACGACGACGATTTGGAACAACGTCGCGATCGGCATCGTGACCGTGGCGCTGGGAGCCGCCACACTCGCGATGGCGCAGGCGTACCGCCGGCACGAGCGTGGCGAGCACGGCTCGCGCAGGCTCGGCAACTGGTGACGGACCGGCGCCCGGCCCACCGCACGGTGGGCCGGGCGCCGCATGTCTACCGGAGGGTCACGCTGAGGCGGGCCGAGGCGTCCCTCAGGTAGTCGACGAACGCGCGCAGCGCGGGATTGGGATTGGTGGGGCGCAGCGCGGCGCCCACCCGCCGGTAGAGCTTGGGCCCGTCCACCTGGCACACCTGGATGCCCGCCGCGCCCTGCACGCCGAGGCTCGGCACGAGGGCCACGCCGAGCCCGGCCCGCACCAGGCCGAGCGTCACCTCGTAGTGGTCGCTGCGGCAGCGGATGGTGGGCGTCATCCCCTCCAGCGCGCCGGCCCGCTCCAGCACCGACACCGGGGTCTCGGTGCCGAACGTCGTGATCCACGGCTCGTCGGCCAGGTCGGTCAGCCGCACCCGGGGCCGGTGCCCCGCCGGATGGCCGAGCGGCAGGACGAGGAGCTGCGGCTCGTCGAACAGGTGGACGACCTCCACGCCCTTCGGCGCCTTCCACGGATCGAGCGCGTGCTCGAACACGACCAGCACGTCGAGCTCGCCGCGTTCCACGTCGGGCAGCAGCTCGTGCGGCTGCCCGAGCACCAGATCGAGCTCGACGCCCGGGTGGCGCGCGGTGAAGGACGACAACGCCATCGGCAGCAGGCGATAGCCGGCGGAGGCGAAGAACCCGATGCGCAGCTGCCCGGCGTCCGCCCGCGCCTGCGCGAGCAGGTCCTTCTCGGCGCATTCGATGAGGTCGAGCACCTCCTGGGCCCGCCCGGCGAGGCGACGGCCCGCCGCGGTCAGCCGCAGGCTGTGCGCGGCCCGCTCCACCAGCCCGACCCCCGCCTCCTCCTCCAGCCGGGCGAGCTGGTGGGAGACGGCGGAGGGCGACAGCCGCAGGGACTTGGCGGCTCCGGCGATGCTCCCGGTCCTGAAGACCTCCAGGAGCACCTTGAGGCGGTGGCTGCTGAGCATTCCCCCAGTATCGTGACACAGTATCGGTGAGACAGTATCGGCGACCCGGTGTCAGACCTGGTCATACGCGGTTCATCCGGCAGGGAGGACGGTGCCCGCAATGGCCAGACCCGCCTGCCGGATCGCCTCGACCAGACCGTGCTCGCGGCCCGCCGGCCCGTGCGCGAGCACGGCGTAGCCCTCCCACCGCGCCCCGGCCATGACGCCCACGTCGGCCCGCGTCCCGGCGTCCGTGCCGGTCTTGTTCGCCACCCAGACCCCCGCGGCGTACGGCAGGACCGCCGGCGGGTCGCGGTCCTCGGGCTCGTGCGGGAGCAGCGCGGGCACCAGCGCGCGGTCGGTGTTGTGCGCCATCCAGCCGAGCAGCAGCCGCCGCCACGGCTCGCGCCCGTACGCCAGCGACCGCATCAGGCCCGCCAGCTCGCGCGCCGTCCCCGTGGCGAAGGAGGGCGGATGCTCCGGGAGCCGGGGCTCGCGGATCTTGTCGTGGATCCGGGTCACGGTCAGCCCGAGCGCGGCGGCGGCCGCGTCCACCCGGCCGAGCCCGAGCCGCCGCAGCAGCGCGTTGGTCGCGGTGTTGTCGCTGACGGCGGCGGTGAGCAGCGCGAGGTCTCCGGCCGTCCAGTCGCGGGCCGACAGGCCGGTCAGCAGGCCCGACCCGCCCGCGTAGTCCTCGTCGAGCAGCGTCACGCGCTCGCCGGGGTCCACGACGCCCGCCGCCACGTCCTGCGCGAGCGCCGCGAGCAGCAGCACCTTGCCGGTGCTGGCCAGCGGCAGCACCACGTCGTCGTTCAGGGCGAGCACCCCGGGGACGCAGACGGCCAGCGTGCCCGGACAGGCGGCCGCCGCCCGCTCCAGCGGGCCGGGCCCGGTGCCGTTCGTCACCTCGTTCGTCACCTCGTTCGTCACCTCGTCCGTCACCTCGTCCGTCACAGGGCCAGCACCTTTCCCGGCCGGGCGCCGGTCTCCTCGCCGCCGCGCACCACGACCGCACCGCCGACGACGACCGCGCCGATCCCGGCGGGCGGCAGCAGCGGGTCGGCGAACGTCGCCCGATCGGCCACCGTCGCGGGGTTGAAGACCACCAGGTCGGCGTGCGCGCCGTCGCGGATGACGCCGCGACCGGCCAGCCCGAAGCGCGCCGCGGCCATCCCGGTCATCTTGTGCACCGCCTCCTCCAGCCGCAGCAGCCCCAGCTCCCGGACATAGCGCCCCAGCACCCGGGGGAACGTCCCGGCCCAGCGCGGGTGCGGACGCCCGCCCGGCTTCGGCACACCGTCCGAGCCGATCATCGCGTACGGCGCCGCCAGCACCCGCCGCACGTCCTCCTCGACCATCGAGTGACTGATGATCGTCACCTCGCCCGCCTCGGCCACCAGCAGGTCGGCGGCCACGTCGAGAGGGTCGGCGCCCGCCGAGGCCGCGAGGTCGGCGATGGTCCTGCCCTCGGTCTGCGGGTGGCGGGGCGCGCACGCCACCGAGATCCGGTCCCAGCCCCCGTTGCCGACCGTGTTCTCCCAGCCGGGCACGCCCTCGGCGATGGCCCGGCGCATCCGGTCGCGCTGCGCGGGGTCGCCGAGCCGCGCCGTGAGCGCCCCCAGGCCGCCGTCGTTCGCCCACGGCGGCAGCATGGCCGACAGCGCCGTGCTGCCCGCCGTGTAGGGGTAGACGTCGCAGGTCACGTCCATGCCCTCGGCGCGCAGCGCGGCGATGCGCGGCAGCGTGCGCTCGGTGCGGCCCCAGGCGTAACGGCCCGCGGTCTTGTGATGCGAGACGTGCAGCGCCGCGCCGCTCCGCTGGGAAATCTCGACCGCCTCCTCCAGCGCCTCCTCCACCCGTGACATCTCGTCGCGCAGGTGGGTGACGTACGGCTTGCCGTGCCGGGCGGCCACCGCCGCCAGCGCCACCACCTCGTCGGTGCCCGCGTACGAGCCGGGGGTGTAGATCAGGCCGGTGGACAGCCCGGCCGCGCCCTGCGTCAGGCAGGCGTCGAGCAACGCGCACATCGTGCGCAGCTCGTCGGCACGGGCGGGCCGGTCGACGGGCCCGAGCACGCCCGCACGGAGCGTGCCGTGGCCGACGAGCGAGGCCAGATGGTTGGCCCGGGGCACCCCGGCGTGGGCGGCGGCGAAACTCGAGAAGTCGGCGTACGCGCCGACGTCGCCGCCGAACGTGATCCGCGTCTCGGCCCGCATGGCGGGCAGCCGCTCCGGCAGAGCGGGGAAGAGGCCGGACCCGCAGTTGCCGCAGATCTCGGTGGTCACGCCCTGCAGCACCGAGGCCCGCACCAGCGCCGAGCCGCCGCCGGTCGCGCCGAGCAGCGTGACGCCGTCGGAGTGCGTGTGCACGTCGACGAAGCCGGGGGAGACCACGTGCCCGCGCGCGTCGACGACCTCGGCCGCGCCTGCGGCCGCGGCCTCGCCCGGAGCGAGCACGGTCACCTTTCCGGCGGCGACCCCGACGTCGGCGGGCCTGCCGGGGCGGCCGGTGCCGTCCACCAGCAGGCCGCCCCGCACGAGCAGGTCGAGGGCGCTCACTGGACCTGCCCGAGGAAGGCGCGCAGCCGCTCGTGGCGGGGGGCGGCGAGCACCTCGCGCGGGTCGCCGCGCTCGACGACGACGCCGTCGTCCATGAACACGAGCTGGTCGCCGACCTCGCGGGCGAAGTTCATCTCGTGGGTGACGACCATCATGGTCATGCCGGTCGCCGCGAGGTCCCGCATGACGGCCAGCACCTCCTGCACGAGCTCGGGGTCGAGCGCGCTGGTCGGCTCGTCGAACAGCATCAGGCTGGGCCGCATGGCGAGGCTGCGGGCGATGGCCACCCGCTGCTGCTGGCCGCCGGACAGCTGTGACGGGTAGTGGTGGGCCCGGTCGGCCAGGCCGACCCGCTCCAGCAGCTCCTCCGCCTGCCGCCTGGCCTGGGCGGCGGGCGTGCCCAGCACGGTGACCGGCCCCTCCATGACGTTCTCGATCGCCGTGCGGTGCGGGAACAGATGGAAGCGCTGGAACACCATGCCGATGCCGCGCCGCTGCCGCGACAGCTCGTGGGGGCGCAGCGCGTGCAGCCGGCCGCCGCGCTCGGCGTAGCCCATCAGCTCGCCGTTCACCCAGATCCGCCCCGAGTCGATGCTCTCCAGGCGGTTGACGCAGCGCAGCAGGGTCGACTTGCCCGACCCCGACGGGCCCACGACGCACACCACCTCCCCGGCGGGGACGTCGAGGTCGATGCCCTTGAGCACCTCCAGCGACCCGAAGCGCTTGCGGACGGAGCGGATGCGCACCATGGGCTGGTCAGGGGCGCTCATGACGGCTCCTTCGACGGCGGCGGCTCTTTGGCGGGCAGGGGCGACAGGTTGCGGCGGACCCGGGAGGACAGCCGCACGTGGCCGCGTTCGAACCGCTTCTCGACGAAGTGCTGGCCGACGCTGGCGATCGTGGTGAGGACGAGATACCAGATCGACGCGACCATGAGCATCGCGATGACCTCGAAGTTGCCGAGGTAGATGCGCTGCGCCACGGTGAGCAGCTCGGCCCCGGCGATCACCGAGACCATCGACGTGGTCTTCAGCATCGAGATGAACTGGTTGCCGGTCGGCGGGATGATCACCCGCATGGCCTGCGGCAGCACCACGCGGCGCAGCACCTGCCGGTGCGACATGCCGAGCGACTCGGCCGCCTCCCGCTGGCCCGGGTCGACCGAGCGGATGCCCGCGCGGACGATCTCCGCCATGTACGCGCCCTCGTTGATGGCCAGGCCGAGCAGCGCGGCGGTGAACGGCGTGATGACCGCGTTCGCCTGCCACTCGATCAGCTTGGGCCCGCCGAACGGCAGGCCGACGGCGAAGGTGGGGAAGACCAGCCCGATGTTGAACCAGAAGATGAGCTGCACCAGCAGCGGCGTGCCGCGGAAGAACCACGTGTAGAGGGCGGAGGTGCCGCGCAGCACGGGGTTGTCCGACAGCTGCATGACGGCGGCGAGCACGCCCAGGGCCAGGCCGATGGCCATGGACAGCACGGTGAGCTGGATCGTGACCCACAGGCCGCCGAGGATCCTGCCGTCGGCCAGGTAGGCGACGATGACGTCCCAGTGCAGGTTCTCGTTGACGATGATCGTGTAGGCCAGCCAGACGAGGAAGAGGAGGGCGACGGCGGCCCCCAGCCACCGGCCGGGCCGCACGGGGCGCACGGCCTCGATCGGCAGCTCGACGCCGGCCGCCCTCTCCGGCGTCACTTCCACGGCTGGGTGTTGACCAGCACGCCGTCGACGGCGTTGGCGGTCACGCCGTACTTGTCGAGCACGGCCTTGTAGCCGCCGTCGGCCTGCAGCTCCTCCATCGCCTTGGCGACCGCGTCGCGCAGCGCCGTCTTGCGCTTGTCGACGGCGATGCCCCACGGGCCGGCGTCGTACTGCTCGGGCAGCACGTCGTACTTGCCGGTGTCCTTGGCGTACATGACGGCGACGGGGTAGTCGACGATCGTGGCCACCGCGCGCCCGGAGTCGATCGACAGCAGGCCGGTGGGCGCGTCCTCACTCTGCATGATCTTCATCTTGGTGGCGCACTTCTCGTTCTGCTTCTCGCCGATGGCGAGGTTGGAGCTGCCCTTGGCCAGCACCACCGTGCGGCCGCACAGATCGTCGAGGTTCTTGATGCCGTCCGGGTTGCCCTTCTTCACCATGATGGCGCCGCCGGCGTTGAAGTAGTCGACGAAGTCGACCGCCGCGCGCCGCTCCTCGGTGTCGCTCATCGAGGACATCACAATGTCCCAGCGCCCGCCCTGGAGGCCGGGGATGAGCCCGTCGAAGGCCGCGTTGGTGATCGAGAACTTCAGCCCGAGCCTGGCCGCGATGGCGGCGCCGAGGTCGGGGTCGACGCCGGTGAGCTCCTGGGTGCCCTTCTTGTACATCTCCATCGGCGGGTAGCCCTCGGACGTCGCGACCCGCAGGGTGCCCGTCTCGCGCACGTCCTCGGGCACCAGGTCCTTCGCGGTCTTGCCCGTCGTCGCCGCCGCGTTGTCGCCCGCGGCGGCTCCAGACGACGAACGCCCGCAGCCGCCGGCGAGCGCCGACACGACCAGCGCGCCGACTATGGCCACATATAGGCGCTTTGTCATGGAACCTCCTGTTTTGCGAACGATTGAGCTTATGCTGGCGACAGGAGGTAACGGCCGTAACAATCGTGAACGCTTGTGGTCCTCAGCATCGAAGTCTTCGATGCTCCCTGGCCGGTCCTCAGCCCCCGAGCCCGCGCGCCGGGTGGGAGAAGGACGCCACGGGCCGTACGACACCGACCCGGACACGCTGGACGGCGGGCTTGTCCGGCGGGCGCACCCCGGCGGCCCAGCACACCGCGCCCACGGCGACGGCCGCCACCAGCACGACCCATCCGAGGGCCCGCCCCGCGCGCAGGCCGTACCCGCAGGCGAGCCAGTAGAGCGACAGCAGCAGCCGCATCCGGCCGCGCGGGCTGCCCAGCCGCCGCATCTCCATGGCGCCGAACGCGAAATCGGCCGCGACCCGCGCGTCGTCGACGCCCGGCCCCAGCCGCTCGTACAGCACCGCCAGGCGCGCCGGGTCGGGCGCGGGCTCGTCCGGACCCTGCGCTCCCCAGCCCCGCCACAGGCGCTCGTCGGCGATGACCCGGCGGCGGCCCCACCACCGTACGGGCGGCCAGCCCAGGCGCAGCCCGAGCCCGCCCGGGGGCGCGGCGAACACGCACTCCCGCAGGCGCAGGCCCTCGGGGCGGTGCAGCCCGCCGAACCCGCACGTCCGCAGGTCCGCCCCGGTCAGCGTGAGCGCGTCCGCGTCGAGGCCGTCGAGCGAGGTCACCCGCAGCCGGCCGGAGCGCCGGGTCACCTCGGACAGCCCGGCGACCCTCGCGCCGTCCAGGTCGAGCTCGGCGTCGGACAGCCGTGCGGCGAGCCGCCCCAGGACGGCCGCCGAGCGAAGCACCACACGGCACCCGCCTGTGTCGACGTGCAACCGCGCGCAGGCCCGTACGCCCGCGAGTGACAGGCGCCGCGCGATCCGCATCGGGCCGAGGTAGGCCGCCCCCTCGAAGTGAGCGCCCTGGAACTCGGCGCTCGCCCCGCAGTCCGCGTCCCGGAAGGAGACGGCCCGGTGGAACCGGGCGCCGCGGAAGGCCGCGTCCCCGTGGAAGACGGCCGCGTCGAACACGGCGAATCCGTGAAACTGCGCTTTCTGGAACGAGGCCCGCTGAAACCGGGTGTTCCCCGGGCCGCCGAACCCCGCCGCACCGAACAGTGCCGCGCCGAACCGCGCCGCGCCGAACAGGGCGTCGCCGCGCACCGTGACGTGGTCGAACGCCGCATGGCCGCGCACCCGCGCGTCGTGCAGGGACAACTCGCGCTGGAACCGGGCCTCGCGGAAGGAGACGTTGCAGAGGAACCGGGCGCCGTAGAACGAGGCGAGGCGGTCGAACCTGGCGTGGTCGAAGGTCGCGTCGGCGGCGAAGACGACGTCGCCGAAGCGGGCCGGGCCCATGAAGACCGCGCGGTCGAACCTCGCCCTGCCGACACGGCGCTCCACGCCGTCGAGGACCCGCGTGACCATCTCCTCGGGCAGGAGGGTGCCGCGCAGGTCGAGGGCCTGGCCGGGCGTCAGGCCGCGCAGGAACGCCGCCGCCTCGGCCGGGGTGAGGTGCGCCAGGCATCTCCCGTACGGCTCGTGGACGACGCCCAGGCACTCGGGCGCGGCGTCGCACGTTCTCCAGACCACGTCGAGCGGAGCGAACCGCGACCGGGAAGTCATGGCAACGTCATACCCGATGTCCCTTCTAGTTACGGTAAAGCGTGATGGATAGGTAACAGTGTGTATCCATCGGGCGAGCGCATCCACACGGCCGCTCGGCGGGCCGGCCGTTTGCCGCGGACAGGCGGGGGTAGCCGACCTGCATGTCCGAGCAGCCGAAATCCACACCGCCACCGCAGACGCAGCCGTACCCCGGCCGGACGGGCGAGATGACGCCCGAGCCGAGGGACGAGATGCGCGACTACATCGGGCGCGACCTGCTGGCGGGCAAGCGCGCCCTCGTCACCGGCGGCGACTCCGGCATCGGGCGGGCCGTCGCCGTGGCGTTCGCCAAGGAGGGCGCGGACGTCGCGATCGCCTACCTGACCGAGCACGACGACGCCGAGCACACGAGGAAGCTGGTCGAGCAGGAGGGCCGCCGCTGCCTGACCATCCCGGGCGACCTCGCCGATCCCCGTCACTGCGAGGAGGTCGTGGAACGCACCGTCCGCGAGTTCGGCGGCATCGACGTGCTCGTGAACAACGTGGCCACGCAGACGCCGGTGCGGTCACTGGAGGAGCTGCCGGACGAGCAGTGGGAGCGCACCTTCGCGGTCAACATCCACAGCTACTTCCGGGTGACCAAGGCCGCGCTGCGGCACATGCCCGAGGGCGGCTCGATCGTCAACACCTCGTCGATCAACGGGTTGCGCGGGAACAAGACCCTGATCGACTACTCCGCCACCAAGGGCGCGATCAACGCGTTCACCTACTCCATGGCGCAGGCGCTGGTCGAGCGGGGGATCAGGATCAACGCCGTGGCACCCGGCCCGGTCTGGACGCCGCTCATCCCGTCCACGTTCCCCGAGGAGAAGGTGGAGAAGTTCGGCGAGCAGGTGCCGATGGGACGGCCGGCCGACCCGGACGAGATCGCCCCCTCGTACGTGTTCTTCGCCGCCAACCGGCTGTCGTCGTACTACACCGGTGAGATCCTCGCCCCGATCGGCGGCGAGACCCTGCCCGGATGACGGCGTGCTCGCTCTGCGTCCCCTGTGCTCATCGCGCCGTTCATCGCGCCGTTCATCGCGCCGTTCATCGCGCCGCGGGGTGACGTATGTACCGGGCCCGGGTGAGCTCGGACTCGTCCGGCTCCGCCCGTCGCCGCCGCAGCAGCCGCGCGGCCAGCACACCGCCCGCGACGCACCCGGCGGCCAGCGCCGCCGCCGCGGCGAACGCCGCACCGGCGCGGGTGGACGGAGGCTCCGGCCGTACGGCGCGGGCCCGCCAGGCGCGCAGCCACATGGCCTCGGCCGCCGCGTCGAGCAGATACGTGGGCGGGATGCGGCCCGCGGGCACGTAGATCAGGTCGGCGGCGAGCAGCGTCGCCGCCGTCGCGACGCCGAGACGGCGCGCGTGGTCGGCGCCGGCGGGCGTGGACGCGGCCCTGATCTGCGTCCATCCGATCCCCACGAGCAGCCCGGCGACGGTGCGCTCCAGCCACCGGTCGGTCTTCGCGCCGAACACCTTCTCGAAGCTCTGCAGGTGCAGCAGCGGCCACAGCCCGCCCGCGACGTTGAAAAGCCCCTGGGCGCGGGCCAGGGCCGCCGCGCCCCTGTCGTCCTGGATGGTCATAGGCCGTCGATGCCCGGCGGCAAAACAGACAAACCGGGCTTGGTTCGGCAGGAGCGCCAGGGGTAGGCGCATCTGGGGGGGCGGACGCGCCTCTCTCGGATACATCGGGCGCGGGCGTATTCCGGGTCAGGTGTATCCGGGTTGGCGCAGGAACGACCGCGGGGGAGGACGCCATGCCCGGAAATATCAAGATTCGGCCACTCGGGGGAGCGGTGGGCTGTCTCCTGATGATCATCATCTCGATCGTGGCGTCGATCGTGCTCACGATCCTGGCCAACGCCCTGATCCGATGAGAGGCCCGGCACGCTCATCGCGGGCGGCGGGCCGCCTTCATCGTCCCGGTCCGATCGCCGGTCTTGGGCCGCGCCGGTCTCCGGGCGGGTTCCGTCGCCCGTCGTGACCCTGATGGAGGCGGACCGTAAGCGCATTAACCGAAAACTACGTTCCGGTTGGCACAATTCTCCTATTCCGTCAGAGATCGCAAGAACGTGAATTTGCGCGATGACAGATGGAACATTTCGCCTATATCATCGCCGACCGTGGCTGAAAGCGATCTTTCGAGCCCGTCCCTTGTCGATGACCTGTACTTTGTCCTGCACGACAATGTGACGGGGCATCCGTTGCTTCATCCCCGGCTCACGGGGCTGGCGCTCGCCGGTGGGATCCTCGGTGAACTGATGCTCGCCGAGCACGTGGCGCTCGACTTCGCGGCGGACCCCGAACGCCTCTACGTCACGGTCCAGAAGGCCACCGGCGACCCGCTCACCAGTGCGGTGCTCGGGCACGTCATCGCCGAACCGCACCACCCGATCGGCACGTGGCTCCTCTTCTTCGCCCGGACGATCTACGCCGACGTCACCGCCAGGATGATCGCCGCGAAGCTGCTCAAGCCGCCGGTCAGGCACCTGCTGAAGCAGCAGCCTGCGGCCCCCGCGGACATGAACACCGCCGCGTGGCCGCTCGCCCGCCTGAATCTCGCCATCCAGCGGCGCAAGCCGCCGGTGGACCGCGACTGCGTCCTCCTGGGGCTCCTGGCCGCGGCAGGCTGCGCCCAGCGGGTCCTGTCCGAGCACGATCCCCGCTTCGAGGCCGCCGCGACCGCCATGCTCCCCATGCCGCTGCGGAGGCTCATCGCCCAGACCAAGGTCGCCGTCGGCCAGGCCGTCATCAGCCGCCGGTGACCTCCACCCCCCTCACACGGAGTTTTCAGGTGTCCCTCACACAACAACGGCCGAGTGCCGTCACCGCCGCACTGGCCGAGGACCGGCTCGGCGTGCCGTCCATTGTGTTCTTCGTCATCTCCGCGGCGGCGCCGCTGATGGTCGTCGCGGGTTCGGTTCCCACGGCGTACACGGTGACCGGCGTCATCGGTGTCCCATTCGCATTCCTGATGCTGGGCGCGGTTTTCGCACTGTTCGCCGTCGGATATGTGACGATGGCGCGGCACGTCGTGAACGCGGGCGCCTTTTATGCCTATGCCGCACAGGGGCTCGGCCGCACCCAGGGAGTCGCGACCGCCTGGGTGGCGCTGCTGGCGTACAACGCGCTGCAACTCGGCCTCTACGGAATCATCGGTTCGGCGGCCGAGCCGCTGCTGGTCGACTGGTTCGGCGGCTCGCCGCCGTGGTGGGTGATCGCGCTCGTGGCGTGGGCGCTGACCGGCGTGCTCGGCCTGCTGCGGGTGGACGTCAACGGAAAGATCCTGTCCGTCCTGCTCGTCAGTGAGATCGCCATCGTGCTGCTGTTCGACCTCGGCGACGTGGCCCACGCCGCCCCGGCCGGCCTCAGCTTCGAGGGCTTCACCCCCGGCGCCCTGTTCGTGCCCGGCGTGGGCGCCGCGCTCGCCACCGTCGTCGCGGGGTTCGCCGGCATCGAGTCGTCGGTGGTCTTCGCCGAGGAGTCCAAGGACCGTCACCGGACCGTGCCGATCGCCACCTACCTGGGCATCGCGATCATCGCCCTGCTGTACGCGTTCTCCGCCTGGGCCCAGACCGTGCCGACCGGGCCGGACGGCATCGTCAAGGCCGCCTCGGAGCAGGGGACCGAGCTCATCTTCAACCAGGCCGCCCTCCATCTGGGCGGCGCCGTCTCGACGATCGGCTCGGTGCTGTTCGTGACCAGCAGCATCGCCTGCATGATCGCCTTCCACAACACCACGGCCCGCTACATCTTCGCCCTCGGCCGGGAGAACGTCCTGCCCTCGATCTTCGGCCGCACCTCGGCCCGCACCGCCGCCCCGATCTCCGGGTCGTTGCTGCAGACCGTGCTCGGCCTGATCGTGATCGTCGTCTACGCGGTCTCCGGCCTCGACCCGGTCACCAAGATGTTCTTCATTTTCGGCACCTTCGGCGGCCTCGGGCTGCTGACCCTGCTCACCGTCACCTCGATCTCGGTGATCGTGTTCTTCTCGCGCGACGCGCGGGGGGAGACGATCTGGCGCACCCGCATCGCCCCGGCTCTGGCGATCGTGGCGCTGTGCGTGATCATCGCGCTCACCCTGGTCAACTTCGACACGGTTCTCGGGGTCGAGCCCGACTCGATCCTCCGCTGGATCCTGCCCGGCATCTTCGTCGTCGCGATCGTCTTCGGCCTCATCTGGGGCCGGGTGCTGAAGTCGACCAGGCCCGAGGTGTACGCCAACATCGGCCTGGGCGCCCAGGCCGTCGGCGGGGGCGCCAAGTGACGATCGAGATCACCCGGATGACGGACGCCGCGGCGGCCGGCGGGCTCATCGCCGAGACCTTCCACACCGACGAGATCACCCGGTGGCTCATCCCGCAGGCGGAAGACCGGCTGCCGATCCAGCGGCGGTTCTTCACCATGTGGTCCGCGCACGCACTTGAGCACGGCGACGTCTACGGCATCCACGAGTCGGGCGAGCTGGCCGGTGTGGCGGTCTGGTTCGCCGCGCCGTTCCCCGAGATCCCGGGGGAGCAGGAGGCGATCGCGTCCTTCGCGGGCGACAACGCCGAGCGCTACCGCCTCTTCGGGGAGGTGACAGAGAAGATCCACCCCCAGGACCCGCATCACTACCTGGCGTTCCTCGCGCTGGAGAGGGCGAGGATCGGCCGCGGCCTCGGCACCCGGCTGCTGCAGGAGCATCACCGCAGGCTCGACGCGGAAGGGATCCCCGCCTACCTGGAGGCGAGCAGCGAGGCGAGCCGGCGGCTCTACCTCCGCCACGGCTACGCCGACATGCCCGAGCTGGTGCGGCTGCCCGGCGGCCCGGTCATGTACCCCATGTGGCGCGAGCCCCGCTCGCCGGCACAGGGCGCGCAGTCGTAGGTGTGGGGGCGGGCGGCGGCCGGCCTGTCAGCCGCCGCCCGTCTCCTCGGCCCGGGTGGACACGTACGCCCCCTGTCCCTCCACCGTGTAAACGAGCCCCTCGCCGCTGAGCGTCTCGACGGCGCGGCGTACGTCGTCGGGGGCGAACCCGTACTCGCGCACGAGGAACTCCTCCGACGGCAGCGGGCGATCGGGCTCGATCCGGCCGTGGACGATCTCCTCCCGGAGCATCGCCGCGAGCCGCCGGTGCGCGGGGACCGGGTCCCCGGGATCGTTGCTGACGACCACGCCCCTCCACTGCCCGGCCCCGCGCGATCCAACCATCGGGCGCCGTACGCCTCAGTCGCGGGCGGGCTCGGCGCGGCGATCGGGCGCGGGACGGGGCGAGCGCAGCGCCGGAGCGGTGAGGGCCACGAACAACGCGAGCACGGCGGGCACCAGCAGCGCGTAGGGCAGGGTGACGGCCTCGGCCAGCCCGCCGATGAGAACGGGACCGGCCAGGAAACCGGTGTAGCCGAGGCTCGCCACGGCGGCGAGCGCGCGCCCCGACTGGGCCGGGTCGCGGTGCCCGGCGGCCGAGAACACCTGCGGGATGATGCACGAAAGACCCGCGCCGAACAGGCCGAATCCGGCGACCCCGGCGACCGGCTCGTCGATGAGGATCCCGGCCGCGAGACCCGCCCCGGCGAGCCCTCCGCAGCAGCGCACCAGCGTGACCTGGCCCAGCCAGGCGGCGAGGCGGTCCCCGGCGAACCGGCCCGCCGTCATCATGATCGAGAACGCCGCGTACGCGGCGGCGGCGAAGCCGGGGGAGGAGCCCAGGTTGTCCCGCAGGTAGACCGAGCTCCAGTCGGCCGCCGCGCCTTCGCCGATCATGCAGCAGAACGCGAGGACGCCGAGGAGCAGCACGGTGGCGCCGACGCGCCGGCGTGCGGGCCGCGCTTCGGGGGAGCCCGCCTTCGCCGTCTCCCGCGCCGGGGCGTCGCGCGTCGCCCAGCGGGCGCTCAGCAGGGCGATGAGCAGGATGACCGCGCCCATCGCCGCGAAGGTGACGCCGGGGCTCATCCCGGCGTGGGCGAACATGCCGCCGGCGGACGCCCCCACGAACCCTCCGACGCTGAACACGGCGTGGAAGGACGACATGATCGACTTTCCGGACGCCCGTTCCACGACCACGGCGTTGGCGTTCATCGCGACGTCGAGCGTGCCGCAGACCGCGCCGAACACGAAAAGGGAGAGCGCGAGCGCGGGCAGGTTCGGCATGTAGGCGGGCAACACGAGGACGAGGCCCTGGGCCATGGCCACCGGCAGCATGGTCCGGTAGCTGCCGTAGCGGTCCACCAGCCTGCCGACGACCTGCATGCCGGTGATGGCCCCGGCCGCGATGCCGAGCAGTCCCAGGCTGAGCGCGCCGTCGCTCAGCCCGAGGGCCGCCTTGATGGCGGGGATCCGGCTGGTCCACGTGCCCATGGCCATGCCGGACAGCAGGAACAGCCCGTAGACGGCCACGCGAGCGCGCAGAAGCGCCGGGCGGGCGGGGGCGGACACGACCATGTGGTGCTCCTCGGGGCGGCTGGGAGGTTCATGCCGGAAGGTTCGTCCGTGTCGTAACGGGTGTCGTCGCGGGTGTCGTCGCGGGTGTCGTCGCCAGTGGGATCACGGGTGAAATTGCAGGGTGGAATTGCAGGGTGGAATGCAGGGTGGGGTCGCGAAGCCGGATCTGCCGGCGATCTGTGCGAACGATCACGGGAGGTGTTCGCGCCTCCCGGCGCGCCCGGGGGCCCGGGCATGGCCTGGAGCCGAGGCGACGGCGGACGCCGCCCGTGGGGCTGCCGATAGCGCGGAATCCGGCGCGGGTGCCTCCGGGGTCGGGTGCAGGTGCGGCCTGGGGCGATACCTGGACGTCGGCGGGCCGCGACACCGGTGACGCCGGTTTCCCGGGGAGCGGAGGCGATGGTCAGCCGACCGGAACGGAGGCGGGGACGGTGCGTACGGTGACGCCCGCGGCGGTGAGGGCGTCGTGCTGATCTCGGGGGATGTTCTCGTCGGTCACGACCACGTCGAGCCGGTCGAGCCCGCAGACGGCGCCGAAGGCCGTACGGGTGAACTTGCCCGAGTCGCACGCGACGACGACGCGGCGGGCCGAGGCGATCGCGGCCTGCTTGATGGCCACCTCGGGCAGATCGTGCGCGGTCAGGCCGTGTTCGGCCGACAGGCCGCAGCAGCCGATCACCGCGGTGTCGAACCGGAGGGCCTTGATCGACGTCTCCGTGAGCGGCCCCACGAAGTTCATCTCCCCGTGCCGCACCTCCCCGCCGGGCAGGACGAGGCGGATGCGGGGCGCGCCCGCCAGCTCCTGTGCCGCCTGCAGTGCCAGCGGCAGGATGGTCAGCCGGCGTTCGCGCACGGCTCGGGCGACTTCGAGCGCGGTCGTGCCGCCGTCGAGCAGCACGGCCTCGCCGTCGGCCAGCAGGCCGGCGACCTCCGCGGCGATGCGGCGCTTGGCGTCGATCGCCTCCCGCTCGCGCACGCCGAACGGCGGCTCCTCGCCGCGCAGCAGCAGGCTCAGGGCGCCGCCGCGGACGCGCCGCACCACGCCTTGCTGGGCGAGCTCGTCCAGGTCACGCCGGATGGTCATCTCCGAGACGCCGTACGCCAGCGCGAGTTCGGCCACGGAGACGCTGTCGGACGTACGCAGCGCGTTCATGATGGCCCGGATCCGATCGGCACCTTCCATGCGTGCATTCGAACACAGTCCATGTGCGAAAGCAAATAAATCTACTTTGTAAAGGTGGCAGACTGGTCGCATGCGCGCGAGCCGGTTGCTGTCCCTGCTGCTCCTTCTGCAGACACGCGGCAGGATGACCGCCACGGAGATCGCCGAAGAGCTGGAGGTGTCGGTCCGCACCGTCTACAGGGACGTCGAGGCCCTCTCGGCCGCCGGTGTGCCCGTCTACGCCGACCGCGGGCCGCTCGGCGGATATCGGCTGCTCGACGGCTACCGTACCCGGCTTAACGGGCTGACAGTGGAGGAGGCGTCGTCGCTGTTCCTGGCGGGGCTGCCCGGCCCCGCCGCCGAGCTCGGGCTCGCCGACTTCGCCGCGGCGGCGGAGCTGAAGCTGCTGGCCGCGCTGCCGCCCGAGCCGCGCTCTCATGCGGCCAGGATGCGGGAGAGGTTCCACCTCGACGTGCCGGGCTGGTATCGCAGCGCCGACGAGGCGCCGTTCCTCACGGAGGTCGCGGAGGCGGTGTGGGATGAGCGGGTGCTCCGGCTGCGCTACCGCCGATGGGGGCCGACCGAGGTGGAACGGCTGGTGCATCCCTACGGACTGGTTCTCAAGGGGGGTTCCTGGTATCTCGCCGCCGCCTGCTCGGGCACCGTGCGGACCTACCGGGTGGGCCGCATCATCGAGGCCGAGGTGCTGCCGGAGCGCTTCGAACGGCCGCCGGACTTCGACCTCGCCGAGTTCTGGCGCGGTTTCGCCGCGGATTTCGCCTCGCGCATGTACACGGCCGAGGCGGTGGTGCGGCTCGCGCCGGGCGCGGAGGGCCTGCTCCGATACACCGTCGGGCAGGACGTCGTCGACAAGGCGCTTGCCGACGGACGGGCGGAGCCCGGCGGCTGGACCAGGCTGACGCTGCCGATCGAGTCCCTCACACACGCCCGGTGGCTGTTCCTGCGCATGGGCGTGCTCGTCGAGGTGCTGGAGCCGCCCGAGCTGCGCGCGCTGATGGCCGAGGCCGTCGCGGACCTGTCCCGCCTGTACGGCACGGAGGACGAGTCCGCCGCCGCGGATGCTCCCTGAGGCGGTCCCTGAAGCGACCCTGAAGCGGACGGCACCCGTCCCCGATGCGGCAGGGACCCCGTGGGCAGGGACCCAGTGCGGCAGGGACCCAGTGCGGCAGGGACCCGGCGCGGACGGCGCGTCAGCGGCTCAGCGCGGTCTGGCGTTCCACATGCGTCAGCTTGGCGGGATTGCGCACGAAGTAGACCCCGGTGACGAGGCCGTCCTCGATCTGCAACGCCACCACGCCGTCGATCTCCCCGTCGATCCGCATGACGAGGCCCGGACAGCCGTTGACCTGCACCGGCTCGATCCGCACCCGGGCGCCGAACCTGTCCAGGCCGGCGGCGAGGAGACGAGCCACCTTGCCGGCCCCCACGACGGGGTGG
The DNA here is from genome assembly GCF_006874475.1 of Microbispora hainanensis. Taxonomy (GTDB): domain Bacteria; phylum Actinomycetota; class Actinomycetes; order Streptosporangiales; family Streptosporangiaceae; genus Microbispora; species Microbispora hainanensis. The sequence continues at coordinate 20,244 of NZ_VIRM01000010.1, read as the reverse complement.
GCCAGCGCCTTCTTGATCCCGCCGCCGTCGCTCAGGAGGACGACGTCGGGGGCGAGGATGTCGAGCAGACGTTGCAGGTCACCGGTCTCGACGGCACGCCGGAAGGCGTCCAGCGCGTCGCGGGTCTCGTCCGGGGTGACGGCGTCGCGGGGGCGGCGGGCGGCGACGTGGGAGCGGGCGCGGTGGGCGATCTGGCGGACGGCGGCCTGGCTCTTGCCGACGGCGTCGGCGATCTCGCCGTAGTCCAGGTCGAACACCTCGCGCAGCACGAACACCGCCCGCTCGGTCGGCGACAGCGTCTCCAGCACCAGCAGCATCGCCATCGACACGCTCTCGGCCAGCTCGACGTCCTCGGCCACATCCGGCGCGGTCAGCAACGGCTCCGGCAGCCACGGCCCGACGTAGGACTCCCTGCGCCGGCCGAGCGCGCGCAGCCGCATCAACGCCTGCCGGGTGGTGATCCGCACCAGATAGGCACGCTGATCCCGCACCGTATCGAGATCGACGCCCGCCCAGCGCAGCCAGGTCTCCTGCAGCACGTCCTCGGCGTCGGCGGCCGAGCCGAGCATCTCGTAGGCCACGGTGAACAGCAGCTTGCGATGGGCGACGAACGCCTCGGTGGCCCGGTCCACCGACTCCCCATGAGCGAGCGGCCCGGCCGCGCCCACCTGTCCCTCGCCCATCGCCGGCTCCTGCCCGATCGCTCCCGACTGTGCCACACGCACAAGATGCCTGCACTCGGCATTCTGTGACCACGGTGACAGGTGGCGTACGTCACACAACCGCGCCGTCACAGGCTGCGGTGCCCCGGCATCTCGTGTTCGTCAGGACGCCGCACGGACGATCCGAGCGGCACGCGACTCCACAGAAGTGAGGACGGATGACGAATTCGGAGCAGACCTTCGTGCTGGTCACCGGAGGCAACAAGGGTCTCGGTCTCGAAGCGGCCCGCCGGCTCGGGACGGAGGGATGGACGGTATTCCTCGGCTCGCGCGACGAGAGCCGGGGACGGGCGGCCGCCGGCAAGCTGGCCGCGGACGGCGTCGAGGTGGTCGTGGTCCCGCTGGACGTGACATCGGACGCGTCGGTGGCCCGCGCCGTACGGCTCGTCCGTGAGCGCACCGACCACCTGGACGTGCTGATCAACAACGCGGGCGCGCCGGGAAGGGTCACCCCGCCCGCGGAGACGACGGCGGACGAGATCCATTCCGTCTACGACGTCAACGTCTACGGACCGATCAGGGTCACGAACGCGTTCCTTCCCCTCCTGCGGGCGGCGCACAGCCCCCGGGTGGTGATGGTGTCGAGCGCCGCCGGGTCCTTCGCGGTCGTGACCGATCCGGAGCAGCCCGTTTCGAAGATGCACGAACTCGCCTACACCTCGTCGAAGGCGGCACTGAACATGATCACCGTCCGGTACGCCCAGGCACTCCCGGAGATCAAGTTCAACGCCACCACTCCCGGGGAAGTCGCGAACCACACGTTCGCCGCCACCGACATGAACAACCACACCGGTCAGCTGACGGTCACCGAGGGCACCGACTCGATCGTCGGACTCGCCATGATCGGTCCCGACGGGCCGAGCGGAATCTTCACCGACCGCCTCGGCCCCGTCGGGTGGTGACCGCCGGACGCCGGCCTTCTGCAGTGGTGACGCAAGCGGGCCGGCTGGATGATCAGGTTTCTCGGGCCCGCTGGGGCAGCGCCGCCTCGCGTTCGAGTGAGATATCCCGGAGGAGCGCGGTGTCCTGGTAGAACGACCGCTTCTTGGTGATCTTTCCGTTCGTCACGTCGACCAGCTCGAGAACGGTCATCCTCCACGGGGTGCCGTGGATGTCGGTGCCACTGTTCGTGGCCACCACCACGACGCGGGTGGGGCCGTCGGCGATGAGCTCGTCGACGCTGATAGCCGAGAGGTCCAGCCCGGTCAGCTCGTGCATCCGGTGCCGCGCCGGCCCGATGGCGGCTTCCCTGTGGACGCCGCTGTCGGGGTGGCCCCAGTTGAGCTCGACCTCCTGCTCGTCGGTCAGCTCGTCGATCGTCGCGAAGTCCGGGCCACCGGGCCGGAGAACGGCTTCGTAGAAGCGGCGGACCACTTCCTTGTTCAGCTCGGGCCGCGTGGGGTTCGCGTTCGGCACGGAGGTCTCCTCTCAGGGGGTCGGGTCGCCGAACCAGCGGGCCGCGGCGCGCCGGAACGCCTCGGGATCGGGGTCGGGTCCGCCGGTCCAGGCGACGATGCCGTCGGGCCGGATCAGCAGGGCGCCGAATCCGAGGTCGTCGCGCACCGGCCCGGCCGCGTAGCGGATCCGGCCCTTCCAGCTCGTCGCCGCGTCGTGCAGGCACTGGCCGGTGGTGAAGTCGAGCGCGACGCCGTGTCCTTCGCACAGCAGGTCGCCGAGGCGGGTGCCGTCGGCGAGGCGGAAGTCCGGGGCGGTCCGGCCGACGAGCGGGTGCTCGCCGCCCAGGTCGTAGCGGTGGAACAGCCCGGAGGTGCTGCGGAACACGTGCGTGGTGCCGTCGCGGGTGGCGAGCAGATCGTGGACGAGGCGTCGCAGGGCCGGGGCGTTGGGGCCGGGGTTCATGGTCGCGACCTGGGCGCGTGACCAGTCGAGGATCGCCGCGCCGACGGGGTGGCGTTCGGCGGTGTAGGTGTCGAGCAGGTCGTCCGGCGCGGTGCCGCGGACGGTGGCGGCGAGTTTCCAGCCGAGGTTGACGGCGTCGCCGATGCCGAGGTTGAGGCCCTGGCCGCCGAGCGGGGAGTGGATGTGGGCGGCGTCGCCGGCGAGCAGGACGCGGCCGTGCCGGTAGGTCGTGGCCTGCATCGCGCGGTCGGTGAAGCTGGAGGCGAGGTGCACCTCGGTGATGGTCGCGCCGGTGCCGGAGACCCGGCGCAGGACCGTCTGGAGGTGTTCGCGCGTCAGCGGCTGCGAACGGTCGAAGGCGCCGCCGTCGAAATCCATCATGCCCAGGTGTCCCTCGAAGGGCGTTCGGAGGTACATGCCGGTCGGCGTCAGGGTGAAGCCCAGGCGCAGCGTGTGCGGATCGGCGAAGGTGACGTGGGCGACGTAGCCGGTGAACAGCGGCGGGGTGCCGGCGAAGCGGAAGCCCGCGAGCTCGCGCACCGTGCTGCGCCCGCCGTCGCATCCCACGAGCCAGCGCGCCCGGTGGTCGCGCCCGCCGGCTCGTGCGACGACGGTGTCGCCGTCCTGGGCCACGGCTTCGACGGCAACACCCCGCATCACCTGTACGCCGAGCCGGGCCGCCCGCTCGGCCAGCACCGTGCAGACCGCGTCGAGGCTGGTCATGACGCCCTCCATCGCCGGGCCGGGCAGCCGGAACGCGAGGGCGGCGGCGTCGATGCCGGCCGGGTCGAGCGGCATGCCCGCGAAATGGCTCACGACACGAGGAGCCGGCGCCTCCTGCGCGCCGGGGTCCGCGCCGACCTGCGACCCGTCGGCGCCTGAGGCTGTCAGCAGTTCTTCCAGCATCCCGCGGCGGTAGAACGTCTCCACCGATCCGGCGTTCAGGCCCCGCATCCCCAGCGGGAGCGTCTTCCACGGCGAAGACCGCTCCTCGTCCCGCTCCAGCACGAGGACCGAGCAGTCGGCAAGCGCCAGCTCACCGGCGAGGAACAGGCCCACCGGACCGGCACCCACGATCACGACGTCGTACACCTTGAGGCTCCTTCGACCAGGGCCACCCGGCGGAAACCCCCAGGAGGCAGCTTTTGGAGCATCGCTCCAATCGTGGAACCGTACTCCACCTTGGAACAATGCTCCAAACCGCGCCGTTCCAAGCGGATTGACAGTGATAGACATTTCAGTCAGAGTTGAAACAACTAGCAATCAAGCATGGAGCACGCCATGTGAACCGGCACACGATCGGCCGAGGAGGACGCGACGATGAGCACTGAGGCACAGCAGGACCGGCTGCTCCGCTGGGTGGAGCGGGTGGCGGCCTTCTGCGTCGAGGAGTGGGGGCTGCCGCCCATCACCGGACGCATCCTCGGCTGGCTCATGATCTGCGATCCCGCCGAGCAGTCCGCCGGCCGGATCGCGGAAGTCATCCAGGCCAGCCGGGCCTCGCTCACCTCGAACATGCGCTTCCTCACGGCCATCGGCCTGGTCAAGAAGGTGAGAAAGCCCGGCGATCGCGTCTCCTACTACCGCATCGAAGACGACGCCTGGCAGAAGGTCATCCAGCGCAAGCTCGAAAGCCTGAGCGCGTTCGGCGAGATCGCCGACGAAGGGCTCGACATCGTGGGCGGCGAGGGGCGCCGCACCGAGCGGATCAAGGCCGCCCACGACTCCCTGACGTGGCTGCAGGACCTCGCGGCCCGTCATCCGTTACACCGTTAAGGAATCCCCATGCACCGCGTGCGCCCCCGACTCGGGCTGATCCAGGAAACGCTGCTGCTCACTCTCCACGCCAAGGCCCTGGACGCCGGGCGGCCCAGCCCGATCCTCGGCGACACGCTCGCCGCCGACCTGGCCGGCACCATCGACTACGACTTCGGCAAGCTGAAGGTCAAGCCGAGCCTCGTCGTCAGCACGGCACTGCGCACCAAGAAGCTCGACGACGTCGTCCGCGCGTACGTGGCCGCTCATCCCGGATGCGTGGTGCTCGACCTCGGCTGCGGCCTGGACACCAGGGTGTTCCGCTGTGATCCTCCGCCCGGCGTCGACTGGTACGACATCGACTTCCCGGAAGTGGTGGAGCTGCGGGCCGAATGCCTGCCCGGCCGTTCCCACCTGGTCGGAGCCGACCTCACCGGCTCCGAATGGATCACAGCCATCCCCGGCGACCGTCCGGCGATGATCGTCGCCGAGGGGCTGTTCCCCTTCATGACCGGCGACTCCTTCCAGGCGCTGACCCGCGCGCTGACCGGCCGTTTCCCTTCGGGCGAGCTCGCGCTCAACGGCTACACCCGCTTCGCCGCCTGGACCATGAAGTATCACCCGACCATCAAGGCACTCGGCGTCAAAGCCGCCCAGGGCTTCGACGACCCGCACGAACCGGAGTCCTGGCACGCCGGCCTCGAACTGGTCGAGGAGCAGTTCATCACCCGCGCGCCGGAAACCGCCCTGTTCCCGCAACCCCTGCGCGCGCTGACCCGTCTCATGGCCCGCAGCACGGCCTTGTCCCGGCAAGGGGCACGCATTCTCCGCTACCGGTTCTGAGCCCCGCGAGAGGAGCGGCCCGGGCGTCGCGGCATCCACGCCGTACGCGGGCGAGACGTCAGCTCGTGAGGATGACGAGCCGCTGGGTCGCCCTGGTCATGGCGACATAGCGGTCGACCGCTCCTTCGATGCCTTCGCCGAACTTCTCCGGGTCGACGAGGACGACCAGGTCGAACTCGAGCCCCTTCGACAGCTCCGGGGACAGCGAACGGACGCGCGCGCTGCCCTGGAACGCGGGATGGCCGATGACGCAGGCGATCCCCTCGGCGTTGGCGGCGAGCCAGCTGTCGAGGATCGAGCGCAGTTCCGAAACCGAGCCGTGTACGACGGGGACGCCGCTGCCGCGGACGGAGGCCGGCACGTTGGCGTCCGGGAGCACGGCCCGGATGACCGGCTCGGCCTCCGCCATGACCTCTTCCGGCGTCCGGTAGTTGATGCTCAGGGAGGCGAGTTCGATCCGGTCGAGCCCGATCCGCTTGAGCCGTTCCTGCCACGACTCGGTGAACCCGTGCCTGGCCTGGGCGCGATCTCCGACGATCGTGAAGCTCCGGGACGGGCAGCGGAGCAGCAGCATCTGCCATTCCGCGTCGGTGAGCTCCTGCGCCTCGTCCACGACGACGTGCGCGAACGGGCCGGCGAGCCGGTCCGGATCGAGCGTGGGCAGCTCGGACTCGTCGACCAGATTGCGCTGGAGGTCCTCCCGGCGCAGCTGCGTCACCAGGCCCTCGCCGTCGTCGTCGGCTTCGATCAGGTTCTCGACGACCTGCGCCATGTGCTCGCGCTGGGCGGCGAGCGCGGCCTCCCTGCGTCGCCTGTGCCGCGACGCCTCCGGGTCGCCGAGCCGCTGCCGCGCCGCGTCAAGGAGCGGCAGGTCGGAGACCGTCCAGGCCTGGGCGTCCGCGCGCTGCAGCTTCCGCACCTCCTCGGGGCTGAGCCACGGTGCGCACAACCGCAGGTAGGCGGGCACCGACCACAGGTCTCCGACGAGGTCGGCCGGCTCGATCAGCGGCCAGGCGCGGTTGAAGGTCGTGAGCAGGTCCCTGTCGCGCAGCAGCGACGTGCGGACCAGGTCGGCCGGCGCGTCGCCGTCGTGCTTGTCCACCAGGATGGTGAGCAGTTCCGCCCAGATCTGGTCACGCGCCTCGTTGTGGGGAGTGCCCGGGTCCGGTGCGTCGAACGCCTCGGCCCAGTCGTCGGCACTGAGCGGGATGCCGGACCAGGGGGTCGTGACCGTCATCGGCGTGGTGGGCGGATTCTCGTAGAACCTGACGGCAGGCTCGATCGCCTTCACCAGATCCGCGGACGACTTCAGGCGGGCCACGTCCGGGTCGGTCTCCACCGTCGCGGCCGCTCCCTCGGGGACGAGGTCCCGCAGGGTGCAGGTCTGCACGCCCTCCTCACCGAGGCTGGGCAGGACGTCGGCGACGTACGCCAGGTAGGGCTGGTGCGGGCCGACGAACAGTACGCCGCCCCGGCGGTGACCGAGGCGAGGGTCGGAGTAGAGGAGATAGGCGGAGCGGTGCAGGGCGACGACGGTCTTCCCCGTGCCCGGACCGCCGTCGACGACGAGGGCGCCCTGTGACCCCGCGCGGATGACGGCGTCCTGGTCGGCCTGGATGGTGCCGAGCACGTCGCGCATCCGCGGTGACCGGCTGCCGCCCAGGCTGGCGATGAAAGCGGACTGGTCGTCGAGCGCGGCGTGCCCTTCGAACCCGTCCGGGGTGAACACCTCGTCCCAGTAGTCGCTGATCCGGCCCCGGGTCCAGCGATACCTGCGGCGGCTGGCGAGCCCCATCGGGTTGGCGTGGGTGGCGCCGAAGAACGGCTCGGCCGCGGGGGAGCGCCAGTCGACCAGCAGCCGGCGACCGGCGCTGTCGGTGAGGCCGAGCCGTCCGATGTACACGGGCTCGGGATCGTCCTCGCCGACCATGTGCCCGAGGCACAGGTCGAGGCCGAAACGACGCAGCACGCGCAGGCGGGCGGTCAGCCGATGGACCTCCAGGTCCCGGTCCATCGCCTGCCGGCCCTTGCCGCCGGGCGCCTTGAGCTCGGCGTCGAGGCGACCGGCCAGGTCGGCGATCGACTGTTCGAGGCTCTCCGCGATGGCCGCGAAGTGCCGCTCGTCGGCGGCGACCAACCTCGGATCGGCCTTGTGAGAGAGGCGGCCGGGAAGGTCGAACGCGCTGGTGGGCAGCGGGTTCACGTCATCAGCTCCGATCTGGGTCGCTAGCGACCGTTCAACGCACCACGGCGCCCGAACCGGCGTGACGAAGTCCCCGCGCGGCCCGTGCGTCGACGGCAACGCGCACGTCGCGTCCCCCGTTTTCCGCAGGCGCTGCTTCCGGCCGACGATTGTGGAGCATGGCAGGGGTCTTGCCGCAAGCCCCCCTGGGCGCTATACGTTGAAGATGGAGGGGAAGGATAGTCCCCTTTTCTCCTTTTCGCGCTGCGGAGGCACAGCCACCTGCCGGCGGTGCACCGGCTGGTAAAGCGGTTGCGGCGTTCGGGCCCCGCCGAAACGATGTGCGCGTGATTTGGATCGCTTTTGTCGGTTCGTGTTTCCTGCTCGCGATGATCCCGGGTGTCAGCACCGCGGTGATCCTGAGACAGACGCTCAGGTCCGGGCGCTCGTCCGGTGTGGCGGCGCTCCTCGGCAACGAGACGGGCATCTTCCTGTGGGCGATGGCCGCCGTGTTCGCGATGTCGTTCCTGCCGCAGTTCGTGCCCCAGGGCGCCCATGTGCCGCTGACCCTGACCATGCTCGCGGTGGTCTGGGTGGTCGTGGACGTCGTCTGGTACGTCGGGGTGATCTGGCTGATCGGCCGGGCCGGTGCCGTGCTCGGCAGGCCCGCGGTCCGCCGCCGTTTGGAACAGGTGTCGGGGACGGTCCTGGTCGCCCTCGGCGTCCGCGTCGCTTTGGAGGCCCGATGACCGTCTGGCATGAGGAAACCGGCTCCGGCGAGCCCGTCGTCCTGCTGCACTCCAGCGTCGCCGACTCGGGCATGTGGGACCCCCAGTGGAAGCCGCTGGGCGAGCGGTTCCGCGTCATCCGGCTCGACTTCCGGGGGCACGGGCGCACGCCGTGCGTCGCCGACGGGCCCTACACGGACGCCGGCGACGTCGCGGACCTGCTCGCCGCCCTCGGGCTGCGCCAGGTCAGGCTCGTCGGATCGTCGTACGGCGGGCGGGTCGCGCTGGAGCTCGCGACCGGGCATCCCGGCCTCGTCTCGCGGCTCGTGCTGCTGAACGCGGGCTGCGGCCTGCCGCCCACTCCCGACCTCGAAGCGTTCGGGACGGAGGAGGACCGGCTGATCGAGGCGGGCGACGTCGGGGGAGCGGTGGACCTCAACGTCCGCACGTGGCTGGGCCCCGAGGCGGACGAACCGGTCAGGGCGCGGGTGGCGGCGATGCAGCGGCACGCGTTCGAGGTGCAGCTGGCCGCCGAGCCCGAGCCTGAGCGGCGCAGGGATCCGATCGACCTGACGGTGGTCACCGCGCCCACGCTGGTGGTCACGGGTGGGCACGACCTGCCGTACTTCCGGGAGAGCGGACGTCACCTGGCGGAGGAGCTGCCGGACGCCACGCTGCTCGAACTCGACTGGGCGGGTCACCTGCCGAGCCTGGAGCGCCCCGCCGAGGTCACCCGTCTGCTGAGCGAATTCCTTCCGTGATCTACGCTGTAAAGGCGCTCGGTTGTTCAGAAAACCAGGCACTCCTGGCGGTGGTTGGTGCTGTCGGCACCGCACCTGGAACCTGAAGCGGCTCGGACGCCGCCTGATCGGCCGCTACGCCCGCGTCGTGCGCCCGGCGTCATGACCCCGCGGCCGGGTCGCGGTCATGACGAGGCCGGTGCTGCCGCGCCGGACGTCAGAGCCGCCTGTACGATGCGGATCGCCTCGCCTGCGTCGATGCCGACGCTGGCGATCACGGCCGCGTAGTCGGCGGCGGCCCGGCGGGCTCGCTCCCGGCCCTCCTCGCCGGCGGCCGACACGAACGAGCCCGCCCGCCCGCGCGTCTCGATCAGCCCCGCCTCCTCCAGCTCCCGGTAGGCCCGGCCGACCGTGTTGACGGCCAGGCCGAGGTCGGCCGCGAGGTGGCGGATGGTCGGCAGCCGGGTGCCCACGGCCAGCGTGCGGTCCTGGATCTGCCGGGCGAGTTGGGCCCGCAGCTGCTCGAACGGCGGCACCGGCGAGGCCGCATCGATGACGATCATCGGACGCTCATGGCCCGCCGGGCCACCGTCGCGCTCGACGGCGTCCTGGTATGGAGCGCGACGCACGCGACCAGGCCCAGGATCAGGTAGGCGACCGAAGCAGCGCTCCACCAGCCGGGCGCGGTGCCGAACAGCAGCACCATGGGCAGCGACCACTGCACGTTCGGCGTGGTGAGGTCGCGGGCGTCCTCGACGCGCATGATGACGTCGGCGGTCAGCGACTGTGCCGGCAGCAGCCCGGCCACCAGCGCGGTCAGGGCCAGCAGCGGCAGCGGTCGATGCGGCTGGAAGCCGCCGAAGGCGGAACTGGCGAGCCGGTCGTAGGCCGCGGCGAGCGCGCTCGCGAGGATCAGCACGGCCAGGATGACGTGAGCGGCGCGGCGGGCGCGTCTCCGGACCGCCAGCCGGCTGGCCAGCAGCGGGGTCGGGCGGGCGCCGGCCAAGTCGTGCCGGGCCAGCCACGTGCCCGCCAGTTGCAGATCGGCCGCACGCGCCGGCGGGCCGGCGTCCGGTAACGGTTCACGGGTCATAACGCCCCCTTTGTCGCAAGCTTTGTAGCAGCATGGTGCGTCATAACTTGCGACAAAGTCAACGCCCTGTGGGCCCTCGTCGTCCCCGTGGCGCGCGCCCCGGCTCAGCCGACGTTTCGGTCGCGGTCGGCCCAGAACGGTTCCCGCAGGAGGCGGCGGAGGATCTTGCCGCTCGGGTTCCGGGGGATCGAGTCGGCAAACGCCCAGCTTGTGGGGATCTTGTAGGCGGCAAGGGCGGTGCGCAGGCCGAGGGTCAGGGTGCGAGGGGTCGCCGTCGCGCCGGGGGCCAGGACGACGACCGCGTGGAGCCGTTCGCCCCAGCGGTCGTCGGGGATGCCGACGACCGCCGCCTCGGCGACGGCGGGAAGTCCTTCGAGGGCCTTTTCGATCTCGGCCGGGTAGGCTTTCTCGCCGGCGACGATGACGACATCCTTGATGCGGTCGCAGATATAGACGTGCCCTTCCGCGTCCAGGTAGCCGGCGTCGCCGGTGCGGATCCAGCCGTCGTCGACGGTCTCCTCGGTCGCCTGGGGGAGGTTCCAGTACTCCGTCATGCGCGCCGGGGTGCGGATGCGGATCTCCCCGATCGACCCCATGGGCAGCGGCTCGCCGTGTCGGTCGGTCACCACGACGTCGACGCCCGGGTACGGACGGCCCGCGGCCTTGAGGAGTGCTCCGCCCCGGGTGTGGGCCTCCGGGGGGAGACAGACGGCCGTGTTGCCGGTCTCCGTCAGACCGTAGATCTGGGCGAAGTCGCAGCCCATGAGGGCGAGGCAACGCCCCAGCAGGGCCTCCGAGATCGGCGAACCGCCGTAGACCACCTTGCGGAGCGTGGCGAAGTGGGCCGGTGTGGCGTTGCGTTCGGTGGTCAGCATGTGGAGCATGGCCGGGACCATGCAGGTGGTGGTCACGCCCTCGTCCCGGATCAGCCGGAGGACCTCGCCGCTGACGAACGAACGCAGCGCGATGTTGGTGACCCCGGCGTTCAGTCCCTGCACCGCCCACCACAGACCGCCGATGTGGAAGCCGGGCAACCCGATCAGGCTCCGGTCACCGTCCCGCCAGTCGATCCAGTCCAGTCCGGCGCGGTCCAGCATCTCCCGTACGGCGAAGAAGGTGCGGTGGGCCAGGACGACGCCCTTGGGCAGCCCTGTGGTGCCGCTGGTGTAGATCTGGGCGACCGGGGTGTCGGGGCCGAGGGGTGCGGTCTGCGGCATGGAGATCGGGGCGGCGGACTTCCAGGTCTCGAGGTCCTCCAGGACGACGAGCCGGCCGAGGTCGGGCAGCGCGGGGGCGAGCTCCTCGACGGCGGCCAGGAACTCCTTCTCCACGAACAGGAGCCGGGCGGTGGAGTCGGCCAGGATGTGCCGGATCTCCGCCGCGGTGAGACGCCAGTTGATCGGAACGAGGACCGCGCCGGTCTTCGCGCAGCCGAACAGCACGTCGTAGTAGTGCGTGGGCTCCTTGCCCAGATAGGCGACACGGGATCCGGCGCCCAACCCGGCGGCGTGCAGCGCGGCCGCGGTGCGGTCGCTCTCGTGGTCGAGCTCGGCATAGCTCAAGGAGTGGTCCTCGCACCGCAGCGCCGTGCGGTCCGGGAACATCCGGGCATTGCGCCGGATCGATGCGGCAAGGGTGGTGGGCATCTCAGACTCGTTCCGTGGACGGGGCGGAGGGCGCCTTCGCCGCGAGGGCGGTGGCCAGGGCTTCGACCGTGGCGTTCTCGAACAGGGTCCGCGCCTCCAGGGGGACGCGGAACGCCGTCTCCGCGGCGCTCTTGAGCTTGACGGCGATGAGCGAGTCCATGCCCAGTTCGAAGAACGACGCGTTCTCGGGGATGTCACCCGGGTCATCGAAGCAGAGGAGCTCAGCGACGCGGGAGAGCAGGAAGGCGCGGGCGATCTCCGTGCGCCGCGGCTCGTCCAGCTCGTTCCAGGCGGCTGCGTCGATCGCGGGCGTGGCGCCGGTCGTCCGGTTGGTGTCGATCGGCCCACCGGCACCAACCGGACGGGGGCCGGCGACGGACACACGCCGGAAGGACAGGCCGCTCATGGCGAAGACCACGGCTCCCTCCTCGTCGAGGAGCGTGAGATCGGCCCCGACCCGCTGTTCCTCGCGGGCGATCACACGCAGCACGCTCCGCAGGGACGTGCCCCGTGGTTTGCGCAGCAGCCGGGCGCGCTCCGCGCTGACGAGTACGTACGCGAAGCCCTCCGTCCGCCGGTCCGCGAACAGGGCCGCCGCGCTCTGCAGGGCTCCGGCGAGCAGGGCGGGGTGCAGGAAGTCGGACGACGCGGGTCGGCGTCCGTGGATCTGGCCCACCACTGTTGTCCCGTCGCCATCCTCGCCGTACCGGACGGCCCGCTCCAGGGTCTGGAATGTCGGCCCGTACCTCGCCCCGTGATCGCGGTAGTAGGCGCTCAACTCGTCCCGGGACAGGGTCAGGCCGGCTTCCCCGGCAGGGATGTCCGGGCGTACGACGGCCAGGTCCGCAGCGTGGCCGATACGTGCGGTGACATGTACTCGTTCCACGGAGGCCTCCGCCGGGCCCAGCAGGCTGCTGATCTCGACCTGCCGGGTGCCGTCGGGCTCGGCGCGTACACGGGTGCGCACGGACACGAACTCGGCCGAGAGGAAGAGCGGTTCGTGGAAGGCGAGATCCTCGACCGGCCGGATCGTCTCCCCGAACAGCGCGTCCTGGACGGCGAACAGCATCTCGACGAAGCCGGTGCCGGGGAAGACGGAGGTGCCGTTCAGATCGTGCTCGGCGAGGTACGACGGCCGGGAGGCGTTGATCCGGGACACGAAGACGGCCTCTGTGCCGGCCGGGGATGGCGTGGGGGGCGCCTCGCGGCCCAGCAGCGGGTGGTACTCCGCCGGATCCGGCGAGGCCCCCGTGTCCGCGGGGGCTGGAAGCCAGTACGGCTTGCGGTCGAAGGCGTACTTCGGGAGCGAGACGCGGGCGCCGGCCGTGCCCTCGTGCCAGGCCGTCCAGGAGATCGGCACCCCGGCGTTGTAGAGGCGGGACACGGTGAGCCGCATCGTCTCCCCGCTCAAATCGCCCCGGTGCAGGCTGCCGAGCCACAGATGGCCGTCGTCGGTCACGCACTCGCGGCCCATGCCGAGGAGTTCCGCCCCGGGGCCGACCTCCAGGAAGATGTGCCGCCCGCGCTCCTCGACGGCGCGCACCGCATCCGCGAAGTTCACGGTGGAGCGCAGATGGCGCAGCCAGAACTCCGGTGTGCTCATCTCGCCGTTGGCAGCCATCCGGCCGAGCACGGCGGAGGCGATGGGGAACTCCGGCTCGCCGAACCGGATCCCGTCGAGCACCGCGCGGTACTCCTCGGCGATCTCGTCCATCAGCGGGGAGTGCGAGGCGCACGGCACCCGCAGTAACTTCACCTTGACGCCGCGTGCCTCCAGGAGCGACGCGACCTCCGCGACGGATCTGCCGGCACCCGAGATCACGCACTGGGTGGGGCCGTTGACGGCGCCGAGGGAGGCGTCTGGGCGGCCGGCGAGGAAGGGCAGCACCTCCTCCCGGGAGGCATCCACCGCGGCCATGGACCCGGCGGAGGTCCGGTCCAGGAGTGTGCCGCGTGCGGACACCAGCCGGACGGCGTCCTCCAAGGTGAGGACGCCGGACACCGCGGCGGCGACGATCTCGCCGAGGCTGTGCCCGAGCAGGACCCCGGGCCGTACGCCCAGCGACAGCCACAGCCGGGCCAGCGCGTATTCCAGCGAGAACAGGCGCGCCGTCAGGACGGTGGCGCTCTCCACCTGTTCGCGGTCCGGGGGTCCGTCCGTCAGGATGTCGTCCCGCACCGAGTCCACCAGCGGAGCGAACAGCTCGTCGCAGCGATCGAGGTGCTCCCGGAAGACCGGGAACCTCCGGTACAGCGAGAGCCCCATGCCCGCGTACTGCGAGCCGCCGCCGGCGAACATCAGGGCGATGTTCTTGCGGCCCGCCGACGGGCGTGGCCCCGCGGGCCGGGCGCGCCGTCGGTCGATGAAGTCGACCAGCTCCGCCGCGGTCGTCACGGGTGCGGATACCCGCCAGAGGTGGTGTGCGCGGCCGACGTTCGTGGTGCGGCAGATGTCCGCGACCTCATCGTCGGTTCGGTCCGCCATGAAGGCCGCGTAGGCGTCGAGTTGGAGCTGCAGGGACCGGGCGCTCTTCGCGGACAGGGTGAAGATGCCGGGGACGGGACCGGACTCCCGATCCCGTGCCTCGGGCGCCGGTTCCCGCTCGTCCGCCTCTTCGAGGACGACGGAGGCGATCGTACCGGTGGCCCCGTAGGAGTTGACGAGGGCGAGGCGGGCGCCGGCGGCCTCCCACGGCGTCGCGGTCACCGGCACCCGCACCGGGATGCGCTCCCAGGGGATCTTGCGGGACGGTGTCGTGAAGTTGATGTGCGGATAGACCGTGCGGTCGCGCAGCTGAAGCACGGTCTTGACAAGCCCTGCGAGGCCCGCCGTGGACTCGAGATGACCGAAGTTGGTCTTCACCGACCCGACCAGGACGGGATTGTCCTTGGTATGGGAGGCGGAGAACACCTCGGCGATCCCGCTCATCTCGATGGGGTCCCCGAGCGCCGTGCCGGTCCCGTGCGCCTCCACGTACTGGATGTCGGCCGCGTCGAGCCCCGCATCGTCGAGCGCAGCCCGCATCAGCAGGGCCTGAGCCTCGCCGTTCGGTGCCATCAGCGCGGCGCTCTCGCCGTCCTGACGCACGGCGGAGCCTCGGATGACCGCGAGGACCCGATCGCCGTCCCTGCGGGCGTCGGCGAGCCGCTTGAGCGCGATCACGGCGGCGCCGTCGACGCTCATGCTCGGCCCGCGCAGGCCGAGGAAGTACGAGATGCGGCCCGAGGCTCCGCAGTGGAACATGCCGGTGCCCGCGTACAGTTCGACCTGGTCGACCGGAAGCCTGGCGATCTCCATGGCGTAGTCCATGCCGGTGACGGCGACATACACACCGGTGTCGCCGTGGCGCAGGGATGTGGGGTCGATGCCGGCGTCCTCCAGCGCCTCCCAGGCGGTCTCAAGGGTCAGCCGGTGCTGCGGGTCGACCCAGGCGGCCTCCTTCGGCGAGATGTTGAAGAACCCGGCGTCGAAGCCCTCGATGGAATCCAGGTAGCCGCCCGCCGCCGTGACATCCTCGGGGAGTCCTGGCAGCCGCCCCTCGGGCAGCGGGCCGATAGCCGAGCGGCCCTCCCGCAGGAACCGCTGGAATCCGGCGGGTTCGTCGTTGCCGCCCGGGAAGCGGATCCCCATGCCGACGATCGCGATGGGCGCGTTCTCGTACGTCCTAGGCATCGGTGATTCCCGCGGATCGGGTGACGACGTCATCGAGGTGCTCCAGGAGATGCGCGATGGTGGGGTTGTTGAACAGGCGGGTGGTGTCGACCTCGCAGTCGAGGCGCCGCTCCAGGGCCTCCTTCACCTCGGTGAGCTGCAGCGAGGTGAGCCCGAGGTCGAAGTAGGTCTTGGTGGTGTCCAGTTCCTCGGACTCCTCCATGAACATATGGTTGCGGAACTCCTGAAGCACGACCCGTTCCAGGAGCCGTTCCCGGTCGGCGCGCGCGAGGGTGGGCAACTGGTGCAGGGGCAACGGTGGGTCGGTGATGGCGAGTTTCACGGTGCCCTCGGAGAGACCACCGGCGGCGTCCTCGAAGCGGCAGGCGGTGCCGAGGACGATCAGCGGGCGGGCGCTGTTGCGGACGGTGACCCGGCGGAGTTCGAAGACGCCGGAGAAAGAGGCGGCGTCGATGGGGCGACGGAACCGGCTCTGGAAGTCGGTGATGAGGATGTTCGGAAGCTGGCGCTCCCAGTAGTCGTCGAGTGTCCAGGCGTCGAAGGGCTCCACGAGCGACTCCTTGACGGCCTTGGCGATGAGGAAATACGCCATCTGGTTGTAACAGATGTTGAATTCCACCGAGTTGAAGTGCCCGGTATCGGTGATGTAACAGGACTCGGGTATCTCGAAGGTGCAGTGCAGGCTCAGGGCCCCGTCCACCGGACTCCGCTCGACCATGGCGGTCCTCAGATAGCGGCAGTGCTCCTTGTACGGCGTGAGAACTCGATCCAGCAGGTCGTGGTCGGTTTCCAGCAGGGTCGTGTTCAGCCCACGGACGTCTTCCGGCCGATCGGGGAGGTGCTCGCCGAGATCGAGCGGGAGACCCCCGACGTCTTCCACCCGACCGTTGTCGTCCACCCGGTGACCGGCGAGGAGATCCTCTACGTGAGCGACGCTCTGGCCCACGAGCTGCTGCACGAGGACGGCACCCCGTTGGACGGTTCCGTGCTGACGGAGCTCCTGGAGGCCACCGGGCAGCGGGACATGACGTTCACCCACGAGAACATCCATCTGCAGACCTTCGACGAAGGCGACCTGCTGATCTGGGACAACCGCTCCCTGATCCACCGGGCGCTGCACACCACCACTCCCGAGCCCGCGGTCTCGTTCCGGGTCACCGTGATGGACGGCCACGCCTGGTGATCACCGAGCGCCCGTCGGCCCAGGGGGCCTCTCCTGCCTCCCCCTGGCTGCTGTGCCGTCGGCGCAACCCCGACGCGCGGATACGGATCTACTGCTTCCCGCACAGCGGCGGCTCGCCCGCCGAGTATCTGTGCTGGGCCGACGACCTGCCCGAGGCCGAGATATGGGGCGTGCAGCTGCCCGGGCGAGGCGGCCGGCTGGCCGAGGCCCCGCACCTGGAGGTGCGTGAGGCCGTCCGGGCCTTCGTCCGCGCCGTGGAGCCGGTGGCGCCGTTCGCCTTCTTCGGGCACAGCCTGGGCGCACTGCTCGCTTTCGAGGCGGCGCGACTGCTGGTCGCGCGAGGCGGGCGGGCGCCGGCGCATCTGCTGCTGTCGGCGATGCCCGCGCCCCAGCTGGAATTCGCCCGGCCGGACGTGGGCAGGTTGCCGGACGCGGAGCTCCTCGCCTACGTGGACGTGGCGTACGGGACCGTGCCCGCGGCCGTACGCGAGGACCCCGAGCTGGTCAAGCTGGTGGCGCCCGCCTACCGGGCCGACCTCACGATGGTCGCCCGCTACCGCTACGAGCCCGCCGAGCCGCTGGACGTGCCGATGACCCTGCTCGGGGGCGCCGACGACTCGCTCTCCGGCGAACTCGACGGGTGGCGCGCACACAGCCGCCGCGAGCCCGGGCTGCGGCTCTTCCCCGGCGGACACTTCTACCTGCGAGATCGGCATCACGAGGTCATGTCGACCATCCGGCGAGCCGTCCTTTCGCATCCCGAGGACCTGCCCGTGGACAGAGAGGAATAACCCATGGATCCCCTGGCCGAAGCCGTCATCGCGGACGCGCCGCCCGCGGCACTCGAGCGGACGCCCCTCCCCTCCACCTACACGGCGGCACATCTGCTCGCGACCGACACCGCTCTGTTCGACGGCGACCCGGACCCCGATAACGTACTTCATCGACATGGGCCGCGCCTATGCCGCGCTCCCGGACCGGCTCAAGAGAGCGGTGGCCGGGACCAGGATCAGCGGGGTGAGCCCGGGCCATCGCTTCCCAGAGCCGACCCGCAGCAGTGGCACGATCTCGATGTCTTCGCCCGCTGCAACCAGTACATCGCGGGCGGAGGCGGCGCCTCGGGGCGAGAAGAGCACCCCGACGCGCGGCCTCACTGCGCCATCGCCTTCCCGGCGGCGTTGAGGACCGCTGACAGCGTTCCTTCGACGAACAGAACATCGGCCGGGATCTCGATGCCCAGCTCCGACTCGATCCGCTCAAGCAGTTCGATCGCCAGCAGCGAATGCCCTCCCAGCTCGAAGAACCCGTCCTCGGGCAGGGCCTCCTCCACGCCCAGCACGTCACACCAGTGGGCTTGGATGATCGCTTCAGGAGATTGCGCAGACATCATGAGAACTCCATGCCAAAGTTCCCCATTCGCTGATCTGCGAGAGTCGATCGGGGCTTACCGTAAACAGGCCGTCCATATGTGACAACAGCCCTCCCGGATCGTGAGATCGCGGAGGACAGCGGCCACAGTGGCGCTCTCAGCGGATATGACGATCACGGGATGGACGCCTGACTGCTCATGCGAAGCAGCCGCTAGCGGGGGACCAGGCCGTCCGACATCCCGCCGCCCTGGAGCGGCGGAAGGGCACTGCCGCGCATCCGCCGGAGCAGCCGGGCGGTGACCGGCCTGACCTTCGGGTGGGTCCCTTCGTTGCGGTCCGTCTCGGCCTGCCAACGTGAACGGCGCTCGGCCTCGGTCGCCGGATCGTTGAGCTCGATGCAGTCCAGCGTGTCCTCGTTGACGTCCACGACGATCGTATCGCCGTCCTCGACAAGGGCGATCGGCCCGCCCTGCGCCGCCTCGGGCGATACGTGACCGATCACCAGGCCGACCGAGCCGCCCGAGAAGCGGGCATCGGTCATCAGCGCGACGGTGATGTCGCGTTGCCTGCAGAGTGCCGTGATCCGCGAGGTGGGATCGAGCATCTCAGGCATGCCCGGTGCTCCGCGCGGCCCCTCGTACCGGATCACGGCGATGTCGCGGTCCTGAAATCCTTCCGGCTCCGTGGTCAGTGACTCCAGGAGCGCCTTCTCGCTGTCGAACACGCGAGCACGGCCGACGAACCGGCCGTCCTCCATTCCGCGCTCGACACCCGCGAGCTTGATGACGGCACCGCCCTCGGGCGCGAGATTGCCGCGGAGCAGCCTGAGTCCGCCGGTCGGCTTGAACGGCGCCGAAACCGGACGGATCACATCCCCGTCGGGTGCGACCGGGCTGAGGCGCGCGACCTGCTCGGCGAGCGTTTCACCGGTACAGGTCAGGCAGGAGCCGTCGAGCACGCCCGCGGCGAGCAACTCGTTCACGATCACCGGCAGGCCGCCCTTGGCGTCGATGTCGACCATCGAATAGCGCCCGAAAGGCCAGGCGTTCACCAGCACGGGCAGCTTGCGTGCCATCCGGTTGAACTCCTCCTGGGTGATCACATCGCACCAGTAGTCGATACCCGCGGCACGCGCCAGCTCGGGCGCGTGCAGCACGACGTTGGTGGAGCCGCCCATGGCGATGGCGACCAGGGTGGCGTTGCGCAGGGCCGCGGGGGTGACGATGTCACGCGGTCTGATGCCGCGCTCGGTGAGCAGCTGGAGCACGTCGAGCAGTTCGCCGGGGAACTCCTTGATGCGGCGTGGATCCTCGGAGGCTGGGCTCACCATGTGCAGCGGTTCCATGCCGCACGTGGCGATGAACGACTGCATGGTGTTGTACGTGAACATGCCGCCGCAACTGCCGTGGCCCGGCGAGGCCTCCAATGCCACCCGCCGCCGTTCGGCCGGCGGCGCGGCCCCCGCCTGGTAGCAGTAGATGATGTCGATCGGCTTACCGGTGCGGGAGTCGATGCCGGGGCGGATCGAGCCGTCGGACATGATCACCGCGGGGACGTTGCGCTCCAGGATCGCGGCGAGGGTCCCTACCGGAGGCTTGTCGCAGGCAACGACGGCTATCACGCCCTGGACGTCGCTCCCCTCGAGGTGGAGACACACACCGTCGTTGGTGGTTTCCCGGCCGATCAACGAGTAGCGCATCTGGGGTGTGCCATTGCGCTGTCCGTCGGAGATCCCGCCCGAGAAGTTGGGTGCGATCACCCGCACCGGGAGATCGGCGTCAACCACGCGGCGACGTAGTTCATCCTGGATCGCCTCGACCTTCGCGGGGACGCCCGCGTAGCAGATGCTGTCGCCCAGGTTGCCGATGAGTCCCCAGGCCGGACAGTGGATCTTGTCGGGATCCTGGCCCAGCAGTCGCGCCGTGGCGACCATTTGAGTATCTTGCCCCGGCTTCCATTCCGCTGCCTCGTGCACCGCAATCCTCCGTAGCGCTCGCCCCAGGATGTCGACATCGGGGCGTTCGAGAATTGGCCCTTTCGACCTGGGGTCCGGGTCAGCGTAGCGGGTCAACGAAGTCGACGGGTATTGACCTGGATTCGCCGGTCAAAGACCGGCTGGTGATCTGTTATCTGCCGCCGGCCGCGCCGCGCTCGCCGCTGACGATACGTCAAGTGATGTCCTGGGGGCCGCATCTTGGTCGCGACATCCTCCTCGCCGCACCCTGTCGGACGTCTCTCCGATTATCGGGGCAAATCGGACGAACTGACGGCTCCGCCCGTGATCGCGGTCCCAGTGAATAGGGGGCTGAGCTGAGGGTTCTCAGATGGTGAGAATGCGACGACATTGCATTGACTGCGATTTTATGACTCAACATAAAATTTCGCATGCGCCTGCTGGATCTCTAGGCCAAGCCACTAGCCACAAGCCACAAGCGTCGTGGCTCTTAGC
>NZ_VIRM01000001.1 GCF_006874475.1 Microbispora hainanensis | reverse complement strand
AGGCGGCCGGCCCGTCCGCCACGACGCCGACCTGTACAAGGAACGCAACACCGTCGAGCGCCTGATCAACAAGCTGAAGGCCTGGCGAGGCATCGCCACCCGCTACGACAAAACCCCTGCGAGCTACCTCGCCGGCCTCCACCTCCGCGCCGCGATGATCTGGATTAAAGACCTCACCCAGGCCACCCCTTGATCACAACCAAATACACGCCCTAGGGCCAGGATCAATCAGTTACCGCAGGTCAGGCCTCACCGGTGGTCAGGCCGATCGGACAGGCGACTCCCGTGCCGCCGATGCCGCAGTAGCCGTTCCGCACCTTAAAAAGGTATTGCTGGTGGTAGCGATTCATCTCAGGCAATAAGTCCCTCACCACCTCTGTGACATCTCACTGGCTGCGAGCAGGTCGGCCCCTACACTTCGCAGCATGGACTTGGACAACGAAGGCTGGGCCTACATCGAGGAGCCCCTCGACGCGCCTGCGCTTCCTCGGCATCTCGCCGCGCTGGTCGGCGCGCTACAAGGGCCGGCAGACCTCGGCGTCCACCATGACCGGTACCTCACCTATCGTCACCACGAGGAGTCCGACGGAGCGATCACCGCGTGATCCTCTGCGACACGGGCTCTCGTCGCGGCATTCAACAGGGCCGACAAGGACCACGCTCGCTGCGTCCGTTTTCTCGCGTAAAACTGGACCAGACTCGTCGTACCGTCGCTCGCGGTGACAGAGATCTGTCACCTGCTCTCCGATCCGGTGCTCGTCACCTTCCCAAGGGGCAACGACTCACCATCCTGCCGGGCGACTGATCAGCTCTCGCCGGTGGTCAGGCCGACGCGGCAGCTCACACCGGTGCCGCCCACACCGCAGAACCTTCGAGCGCAGCGCGTCAGCTTGATCATGCGTCCGTGTCTTTCGGATAGCGAGGCGAAACCTAGATCACCCACACAGTGCGCATCCCGTCGTCGACGGCGTACCGGACGCGGCCTCCGCTTGTGACCTCAGGCATCGCGAGCCAAGGTCCTGGGAGTATCCGCCCTCCTACCTCATCTCCGAGGTCCAGATGAAAAGCGAGTTCGGCGTCGCCCGCGTGACCATACGCACGGTGACCGCCAAACTCCGTGAGGACGGCCTCATCGTCACCACCCCGGGCATGGGTGGGCCCGCCGCCCGCCCCTCCGCCGGGAGTAGACAAGCATCCACTCCCGGCGGAAAGCCCCGCTCACCCCAGCCGGGGCGCCGTCCACCGGACGAGGAACGACTCCGCCCCGGCGACCCGTACGCGTTGCAGGTGCACGGGCGTGAGGCCCTGACTGATGCCGAGCGGCAGCTCGCCGACGCCGGGAAGCAGGACCACTGCGGTCCCGCCGGGCGCGAGCACCCGGCGCAGCTCCGCCCACCAGCGTCCGGCGGACGCCGCCAGCAGACCGCCCGGGGCGACCTGTCCGCCCCAGGGCGGGTTGGCCAGCACGCGGTCGGCGACGCCGTCCGGCACCGGCAGGCGGCCGGCGTCGGCCAAGGTGACGGCGACGGGCAGCCCCGCGGCGTTCTCCCGCGCGGCCGCCACCGCCTGCCAGGCCAGGTCGAACCCGTGGGCGCGGATGCCCGGCCGCTGCCGCACAGCTTCGATCAGCAGCGTCCCAGCGCCGCAGCAGGGATCCAGGACCGTGTCGCCGGGTTCAATGCCTGCCATGGCCACCATGGCGGCGGCGAGCGGGGGGTGCAGGGTCCCCGGGACGGACCGCCGCTTGTACGCCCGCCGATGCAGGGGGCGCTCGGCGATCCGCAGCAGCAGCGTGGCCCGCTCACCGTCGAGGGTGACACGCCAGCCGCTGTGACCCGGGGGCGGCGCGCCGCCGCGCCGTGAGTGGTAACCGACCCCCAGGCGGGCAGCCAGGGCGTGCCCGACCGCGTCCTCCACGTCGTACCTCGTGAAGTTGCGCCTGCCGAGGAACGACGCTGACACCTCAACGCCGGTGATCGCGCCCAGGCCGCCGTAGTGGCGGCGCAGCCGTGCCAGGACGGCGAGGTCGGCGACCCCCGCGAGGCCCGCGAGCGCGGCGGCTCCCTTCCGCGACACGCCGACGTCGGAACCCTGCGCGGCCAGCAGGAACACGTCGTCCGCCGTGCGCAGGTCCCCTATGAGGCCGGGCGGCGCGGGCGACCGCGCCACCCGGAAGTGCACCTCGCGATGCCCGATGTGAGTAATGACGCCGAGCCCGCGCCGCAGTACCTCTGCGGCGACCGTCGGCTCAAGCCCGTGGACGCACCGCGCCACCAGGCTCGCCGCCGTCATGGGACGGCGAGAGCGCTGGGACGCGGAGCGGTGAGAGCGACAGCGCGTACGCGCATCGTGACCGTTCTTCTTCCGCGTCGGCCCGGGACGGCACACCGCCGTCCCGCCTCGTCGGCGACGGGCAGGTCCTCGCTTCGCCGACGGCGGCTAGCGGAGGTGGAAGAAGAACGTGAACGTCACGGCCGCAATCCTAGGGGCCGCGAGAGCGTCCGATCAACGTCCCGTCCCGGCCAGCGGTTGACCGCGGTGCACGCTTCGGCGAGCGACCTGTCGCCCAGTTCCCGGGCGGCTGCTCCCGGTGTCGAGGTCGACTCGCATCGCCGCACTCCGGCCCGCCGTCCTCGCACGCCATCGCCGACGACGAACTTCGCGTGATCGAGGTGACTCCTCACGACTACCGGCGGATGTCCGAACTGCTCTCGGCCTACGCTTCGCTCCGGCTTCAGGCCGTCGACGCCTGCTTGATAGCCCTGGCCGAATGCTTCGACCTTCGCGAAGTCGCCACGCTGGATCAGCGGGACTATCTCGTCGTTGCCCCTCGTCACCTTCCCAAGGGGCAACGACTCACCATCCTGCCGGGCGACTGATCAGCTCTCGCCGGTGGTCAGGCCGACGGGGCAGCTCACGCCCGTGCCGCCGATGCCGCAGTAGCCGTTCGGCACCTTAAAAAGGTATTGCTGGTGGTAGTGCTCCGCTTCAGGCAACAAATCGCAAGCTCGCGCCAGTGCCGCTTCGGCCGCGGAATCACACCGCTCAGGGCCGCAGGACGGGACAGCGCTCGGAGCCGCTCCGGCAGCAGCATGAGTGCACCGGTGTGCTGGGGACGGACAACGGTGAAGTGGCGGCGGTCGAGCGTTGCCACTTCCGTGACACCGAGTCGCTCAGCGATCGCGATCACAGAGGCATCAACCGCCCCGAGTGGGAGACTCGCGTACGTCTCCACCAGGTCGCCCATACGCTGCAGATCACGTTCTGTGAGATCCACCAAGGTCAGACCTGCTCCGAAAGAGCGTAGAAACGCCGCGTCCGCTTTGCTGCCCTGCCGTTTCTCGACGAGCTGGCATACCTCGGTAGCCACGGTCGCGGGGACGAGCAAGGGCCCCGGATGAGTCCGCAGAAGTCGGGCACAGGCCTGATGATGGCGGTCCCGGACGTTCACGGCCGCAACCAACGGACCCGAGTCGATGATGATCACAAAGAGTGATTGTCCTCCGCGCGGAGAATCTCCTCCGAGCGTTCCGCGAAATCCGGCTCGGCTTCGAGCATGCCGATGAACGGCAGGTCGCGCACCACAGGCGGCTCTTCGAGCTGATCGCGGACGAGCCTGAGCAGAGGAGCCACCTTCTCCTCTGGCAGCCGATCAACCAGGTGGTGGAGTTCCTCGCGCATCACGCTCATGTATCGAGTGTAATCAGCGGAACCGCCCCGGACAGCCGCGTGGCGCGGCAACTGATCGCAACCCGCTGAGAGCGACTGTGCCGGCCCGGGGCAGCTCGGGCTCCGGGCCAGCTGTGTTCCAAAAGGTCACACCTCGCCGGTGGTCAAGCCGACGGGGCAGGTCACGCCGGTGCCGCCGATGCCGCAGTAGCCGTTCGGCACCTTAAAGAGATATTGCTGGTGATAATCCTCGGCGAAGTAGAACTCGCCGGCGGGGGCGATCTCGGTGGTGATCTCGCCGTACCCGGCCTTGGTGAGCACCTCCTGGTACGCGTCCCGGGACGTCACGGCCGCCTTGGCCTGCTCGGGGCCGTGGGTGTAGATGGCCGACCGATACTGCGTGCCGACGTCGTTGCCCTGGCGCATGCCCTGCGTGGGGTCGTGGGCCTCCCAGAACACCTTCAGGAGTTCCTCGTACGACACCTCCGCCGGGTCGAAG
Organism: Microbispora hainanensis; assembly: GCF_006874475.1. GTDB lineage: Bacteria > Actinomycetota > Actinomycetes > Streptosporangiales > Streptosporangiaceae > Microbispora > Microbispora hainanensis. The sequence goes on along the minus strand of NZ_VIRM01000001.1, from coordinate 308,798 downwards.
ACCACCCGGACGACCTCGGCGTGCCCGGTCCGGCCCGTGCAGACCTCCTCGTACGTCGGGTTCGGCGTGTAGCCGCCCGCATAGCCCACGGCGGTCGAGACGACTCCGGGGGTCTGCCAGAACTTGCGCTCGGCGCCCCAGAAGCAGCCCAGCCCGAACTCGGCGATCTCCGTGCCCTCGGGGTACGGCGGAGCCAGCGGCGCGCCGAGGACCTGGTGGCGGGTGGCCACCGGCATGACCTCGGCCCGGCCCGGCAGCGCCTCCGCGGGGTCCACCATCGTCGTCTTGTCTGTGCCGAAGAGCCAGCCCATCTCGTACCCTTCCTTCCGTTCTGCCATCCCCAACCAGACAGCGGGCGACCTTGTTCCCCACGTAAGCGTCTCTAAATCTCACACGTAGAGACCCTTATTTGTGCTGAATCCAGGTAAGCGGCAAAGATGGGCTTCATGCCTGATACGCGCCGTGGTGTCCTGTATGGCGTCGCCGCCTACACGATGTGGGGCCTGTTCCCTCTCTACTGGCCTCTGCTCAAGCCCTCCGGCGCCGTGGAGATCCTCGCCCACCGGATGGTGTGGTCGCTGGTCGTGGTGGTCGCGGTCCTCGCCGTACGCCGCCACTGGTCGTGGATCCGCGCCATCACGCGCCGCCAGCTGATCCTCCTCGCGCTCGCGGCCGTCACGGTCTCGGTCAACTGGGGCGTCTACATCTACGCCGTCAACACCGGCCATGTGGTGGAAAGCGCACTCGGCTACTTCATCAATCCCCTGGTCAGCGTGCTGTTCGGAGTGCTGATCTTCCGGGAGCGGCTGCGCCGGTGGCAGTGGATCGCCGTCGGGCTGGGCACCGTCGCGGTCCTCATCCTGACGCTCGACTACGGGCGCCTCCCGTGGATCGCCCTCGTGCTCGCTGTCAGCTTCGGCACGTACGGCCTGATCAAGAAGGCGGCGGGGGTGGGCAGCGCGGAGAGCCTGACCATCGAGACGCTCGTGCTGCTGGTGCCGGCCCTGGGCTACCTGATCGTCCTCCAGACGAACGGCACCGGGACCTTCGGCGACCACGGTCTCGGCCACGCGCTGCTGCTGGCGCTGTCCGGTCTCATCACCGCGGTGCCGCTGATGCTCTTCACGGCCTCCGCGCTGCGGGTTCCGCTCACCGTCATCGGCCTGCTCCAGTACATCGCCCCGGTGCTGCAGTTCCTGTGCGGGGTGCTGATCGTCCACGAGACCATGCCCGTCAGCCGGTGGGCCGGGTTCGTGGTCGTCTGGCTCGCGTTGAGCGTGTTCACCTGGGACAGCGTGCGCTCCGCCCGTACGGCACGGCTGGAGCGCGCGGCCGCGCTCGAGACCGTCTGATACGCCTCCCGGAGTACGGAACCCGCCTCCGATGGGAGGACGACGGCACCGTCCTGAACGGCGAGGATCGGCGGCATGAGCAAGGAATTCCGTTTCGGGGTCGTCGCAGGCATGGCCCCCGACGCCGCCGCGTGGACGGCGACGGCCCGCCATGCCGAGGACCTCGGCTACTCGACCCTGCTCGTCCCCGACACGCTGGGGACGCTGCCGCCGCTGCTCGCGATGACCGCCGCGGCCACCGTCACGACGACGCTGCGCGTGGGCACGTTCGTCCTGGCCGCGCCCTACCGCAACCCGCCGCAGCTCGCGCACGAGCTCGCCGGGCTCGACTTCCTGTCCGGCGGACGTCTTGAGGTCGGCGTGGGGGCCGGGCGGCCCGCCGCCGAGGAGGACGCCCGGGCGCTCGGCATGCCGTACGGCACGGCGGCCGAACGCGTCGCGCTGGTCCGTACGGTGATCGGCGAAGTGCGGACTGCCTTCGCCGGCAGCAGGAACACCGTGCAGCGCCAGGGGCCGCCGATCATGATCGCGGGAGCCCGTCCCCGCATGCTGGCCCTGGCCGCGGAGGAGGCCGACATCGTGGCGCTCGCCGTACAGGCCGACACGACGGAAGAGGGCCTGCGCGGGCCCGTCGGCACGCTGCGGGAGGCGGCCGGGGCGAGGTTCGACGACATCGAGCTGAGCATGAACCTGCTCCAGATCGGCGACGAGCCGCCCCCGTGGGTGCCCGAGGGGCTCAGGACCCCGTCGGCGGAGGCCGCCGCCATCCTCCGCGGCTCGCCCCGCGAGATGGCCGACACGCTGCTGCGCCGCCGCGACGAGCTGGGCCTGTCCTACATCACCGTCAGCGGCTTCTTCGCCGACGCCCTCGCCCCCGTGGTCGAGCTCCTCGCCGGCAGCTGACGGCTCATCCCGTGGCGAAGCCGATCGGTACGGTCGTCGGGAAGGTTCGGATCAGCTTCTTGTTGACGAACTCCTCGATGCCGAGATCCGCCAGTTCTCTCCCATATCCCGAGCATTTGATACCGCCGAACGGCAGGGCGGGGTGGGAGGAGGTTGGATGGTTGATCCAGACCATTCCCGCGTCGAGCCGCTCCGCCACCCGCCGCGCCCGGTCGAGGTCCCTGCAGAAGACCGCGCCGCCGAGGCCGTACGGTGTGTCGTTCGCCAGCGCCACGGCCTCGTTCTCGTCGGCCACCTGGTAGATCACCGCCACCGGCCCGAACAGTTCCTCGCGGTACGCCCGCATGCCCGGCCTGACGTCCGTCAGGATCGTCGGCTGGACGAAGGCGCCGGGCCGGCCGATCCGGTCGCCGCCGGTCACCAGGGTCGCCCCCTGCGCCACCGTGTCGCGTACCTGGCTCACGAGGTTTGCGGCGGCCTGCTCTGAGGACAGCGGGCCCAGCGTGGTGTCCGGGTCCAGCGGGTCACCCGGGACGAGCGCCTCGAACCTGCGGCGCAGTTCCTCGACAAAGCGGCGGTAGACGTGCGGCAGGAGGATCATCCGCTTGGCGCTCACACAACTCTGCCCCATGTTGGACAGCCGGCCGACCGCCGCGGCCTCCACGGTCCGGTCGAAGTCCTCGGCGTCGAGCACGATGAACGGATCGCTCCCCCCGAGTTCGAGCACGGTCTTCTCGATGTTGCGTCCCGCCCTTTCGGCCGCGCTGGCGCCCGCACGATCACTGCCGGTGAGGGAGACCCCCTGGACCAGGGGATTGTCGATCACAGTGCCCACTCGCGCCGACGGCAGGAACAGGTTGACGTAGACGCCGGGCGGCGCGCCGGCCTCCTGGAACAGCCGCTCCAACGCGAGCGCCGACTGCGGGCAGTTGCTCGCGTGCTTGAGCAGGATCGTGTTGCCGGCGACCAGGTTCGGCGCCGCGAAGCGGGCGACCTGATAGAGCGGGTAGTTCCACGGCATGATCCCGAAGAGCGCGCCGAGCGGCCGGTTGGCCACCACGGCATTCCCTTCCTCGACGGGAAGCGGGCGGTCGGCGAGGAAAGCGGGCCCGTGCTTGGCGTAGTAGCTCAGGATGTCTGCCGACAGGTCCACCTCTCCGCGGCTCTCGCCGATGAGCTTGCCCATCTCCAGCGTCACCGTGCGGGCGAGTTCCTCCCGGCGTTCGCGCATGAGAGAGGCCGCCTGGCCGACCACGGCGGCCCGTTCTGCCGGGGCGAGTGACCTCCACTCCTGGAAGGCCTGGTGAGCCGCCGCGACGGCCCGGCCGGCCTCCTCGTCGGTCATCGCGGGAAACTCGGCGAGGACCTCGTCGTTGTACGGATTCACGCTGGCGATGGACCTGCGCGTGACGGATGGCGTGGCGGTGGTCATGACGCCCCCCTGCGCCCGCACGCCGTTCGGCACCCGACTGCACCGTGGCGGCGCCGGACCTCTTGCCACGATACTCCGCCCGGGTCGCGGCACCACCGCCCGGAACGGCCCGAACGCGCGTCCGGGTGAGACAGCACGAGGCGATTTCCCGCCGGGTCAGCGTGTGGCCGACAGGCGTGACCGGGTGCGGGCGGGCGCCCATTCGGGCAGCCCGTCGAGGATGTCGGCGAGCGTGACCGCCGCGAGGCTGGTGCGCCACGCCCGGTGCGCCTCGGCCATCTTCTCGGCGATGATGCAGACGCTCTGGCAGTCCTCGGGCGGCAGAGCCCCCCGCCCCTGCTGGCGGATCTCGCGGCACTCGTACGGCGAGGAGGCGCCGTCGACCGCCTCGACGATCTGCAGCAACGTGATGTCGGAAGCCGCCCGCGCCAGCCGGAAGCCGCCCCGCGGGCCTGTCATCGCGGCCAGCACACCGGCTTTGACGAGCGCCTGCAACTGCTTGGCCAGGTAGGGCGCCGGAACGTCGAAGTAGTCCGCGAGCTGCGCCGCCGACGCGGTCGCTCCCGGCTCCAGCTGCGCCAGCGTGGCGGCGCAGTGCAACACCCACTCGGTGCTCGCAGGCAGCTTCATGCCCTCCAGTGTATTGGAGAGATTGCGGATCTATTTTGTCCGAGATAGCATCCGGGGCGTCTAGCGAAGGAGAACACCATGCGTATCGCAGTCGCCGGGGCCACCGGGAACATCGGCAGGCTCACCGTCGCCGCCCTCGAACGGGACGGGCACGACGTCGTACGGATCAGCCGCTCACTCGGCGTGGACCTGATGACGGGCGAGGGGCTCGACAAGGCCCTCGACGGCGTCGAGGCGGTCGTGGACGCGATCAGTTCGAACGCGACCGACCGGGACGAGTCTGTAGCGTACTTCGGCACGACCACCAGGAACCTGCTGGCCGCCGAGGAGCGGGCGGGCGTCCGCCACCACGTGCTGCTCTCGATCATCGGCATCCACAAGGTGGAGGGCAACGCTCACTACTCCGGCAAGCGGGAGCAGGAGCGCCTGGTGTCCGCCGGTTCCGTGCCGTGGACGATCGTGCCGGCCGCGCAGTTCCACGACTTCGCCGAGATGGTGGCGGGATGGATGGAGCAGGACGGCGTCGCCACGATCGCGCCGCTGCTGGTCCAGCCGATCGCGCCCGCCGACGTGGCCGAGGTGCTCGCCGAGATCGCGGTGGGCGACCCGCAGGGCCGCTACACCGATGTGGCCGGCCCCGAGCCGCAGGACCTCGTCGACATGGCCCGGCGCACCCACGCGGCACGCGGCCGTACGGTCAAGCTCGTGCCGACCTGGTCGGGTCTCTTCGGCCCGGCGATGGCCGGCGACGTGCTGCTGCCCGGTGAAGGCGCCCGCATCGCGCCGACCACCTTCGACGAGTGGCTCGCGGCCCAGCACTAGCACCTATCGCCGGCCTGCGGTCAGCGAGCGGGCAGCGTCGGGTGCGGGCTCTCCGGGACGATGCCCATCATCGTGGAGGTGACGGCCCACCGTTCGTGGTCCCGCCAGGCGCCGTCGATGAACAGCATCTCCGGCGAATACCCCTCACGGCGGAAACCGTGCCGTTCGAGCAGCCTTCGGGAGGCGTGGTTGCCCGGCTGGACGTTGGCCTCCAGCCGGTGGAGCCGCAACTCCTCGAAGGCGTGACGCAGCACCAGGCCGAGACCTTCGGACATGTACCCCTGGCCGGCGGAGGGCGCGAACGCCGCGTATCCGAGGGAGCCGCATTGGAAGCGTCCCCGGATGATGCTGTTGATGTTGATGTTCCCCGCGATCTCACCGGTCTGCCGTACGCAGACCAGCAGGCCCTCGGCGGACCGGGGATCGTCGAATCGGGCCAGGTAGGCCCTGAACTCCTCGCTCGTGGTGGGCAGGGACATCCACGGATGGTGGAGGTCAATGCTTGCATGCACCAGTTCGATGAACTCGTCCTCGTCCTGCGCCGTGATCCGGCGCACGATCACGCGCGGATGGCTGCCCGGCCGGCCGAGCAGGCCGGTGCCCCCCGCCGCCTCTCGCGCGGTCTCTTCATCACTGTTGTGCAACACCAGCCACAGCGTAGGCGAACGACGCACGGGCACGGGCCTCGGCAAGGCCTGGAAGGCGTCAGCCCAGCGCCGCCTCGGCCCTGGCGTACGCGGCCTCGGCGATGCGCGGCAGCAGTACGGCGGGGTCGGTGCGCGGCGCGGGGAACTGGTTCGGAATCCGCACCTCCAGCACGTAACGCGGCGTCCGCACCACCTCGACCCAGTTCCACACGGGGGCTTTCCGGTTGCCGGTGATGCGGAAGGCGAAGGACCTGGTGCCCAGCGGCGGCACGGCGAACAGCTCCACCGCTCCGGTGCCGGCCCGGCCTCCCTTCAGCTTCCGGCACGACTCCACACCGCTGGTGTCCGCCAGGTGGTCCAGCATCTCGGCAGGCCCGGTGATGACGGACTCGCCGAACACCAGCGGATCGGCGCGCTGACGCGCCTTCAGCTGCGTCGCCGCGATCCACACGCCCCGCTGGTCGAAGTTCCGCAGCGCGGTGAGCCACGTCCCCGAGGTCCACTTCTCGCACAAGGACGGCCCGCGCAGGGGGCTGCCCATCACCCGGAGCCCGATGAACAGCGACGCGGCGCCCGTGGGGGCCGGGAGGCCGACCACCGCCCCCGGAGTCACATCCGACTCGTGCGCCGGGCCGAAGTCGGTGAGCAGCGCCGACAGCAGACGCGGGTTCGCACCTCCCGTGCCGGGGTTGGGCACCGGGATGGGCTCGCCTTCTTTCAGCACCCAGCCCATCAGGCCCGGCTCCTCCGACTGCGAAGACTGCGAAGACTCCGAAGACGCGGGGTCGGGTCCTTCCTGATCCGGCCCAGGCGAACCCGGCTTGGGCGAACCCTGCGCGGCTATGGCGTCGAACAGGGCTTGCGCCGAGTATTCCCTGGACGTGAGCGCCTGGTCCTTGTCCACGATGACGGCGCCGGCGGGCGCAGGGCTCCCCGGCGCCGGGGTGGGGGGCGTGCCCGCGCGTGGCGTGCTGCCGCAGGCCGTCACGACGGCGAGGCACAGCGTGAGGAACAGGGCGGCGCACCGGGTGATCTTCACCCGGCCAATGATCCCTTACAGGATGGTCAGCCGGTGCGCTCGACGACGTAGTCGCACAGGGCGATCAGGGCCGTACGCGCGGGGATTTCGGGCAGACCGGCGAGGGCGGCCTTGGCCCGGTCGATCCAGCGGGCGAGCTCCTCACGGGCCTGGTCCATGGCCCGGTGGGCGCGCAGCAGCGTCAGCGCCTCCTCGACGTCCTCCTCGGCCACGGGCCCCGACAGCAGGGCGCGAAGCCGGGCGTCGGCGGGGTCCTCGGAGGTCAGGGCGTACAGCACGGGGAGCGTGTGGATGCCCTCACGCAGGTCGGTGCCGGGGGTCTTGCCCGAGTCGTCCGTCGGCGCGGCCACGTCGATCAGGTCGTCGCTGAGCTGCCAGGCCACGCCGATCGCCTCGCAGGCGTCGGTCAGGCGCTCGACCACGTCGGCGGGGGCGCCGGCCAGCATGGCCCCGAAGCGGCCCGAGGTGGCGATGAGAGAGCCGGTCTTGTCGGCCAGCACGCTGATGTAGTGGGCGATCGCGTCGCGGCCCTCGGCGGGGCCGATCGTCTCGCGGATCTGCCCGCGCACCAGGCGGGAGAACGTACGCGCCTGGATCCGGATCAGCTCGGGGCCGAGGTCGGCGAGGATCTCCGACGCCTGGGCGAACAGGTAGTCGCCGGTGAGGATGGCCACGGTGTTGTCCCACCGGGCGTTGGCCGACTGGGAGCCCCGGCGCACCGGGGCCTCGTCCATCACGTCGTCGTGGTAGAGCGTGGCCAGGTGGGTCAGCTCGATGACGACGGCCCCGGGCACGACACCGGGGGCGTCCGGGTTTCCGAACTGGGCGGCCAGCAGCACGAGCATCGCCCGGAACCGCTTGCCGCCCGCCTCGATGAGGTGCCTGGACGTCTGGGTGACGAAGGCGTCCTCACTCTCGACCGACGAGCGCAGCAGCTTCTCCACCGCCGCGAGCCCGCCAGCGAGATCGTCGGCCAGCCGCTCGTCGACAAGAGGAAGGTCCACAACGGGCGGCGCGGCCATACGGAGATCTCCTAACGGACGAACAGGGATTGTGCTGCCGTGTGCGCGAGGTCCAGCACGGGCTGGGGATAGACCCCGAGAACTACCGTAGCCAATGCCGCGATGCCGACGACGGCCGCGGTCCCCCTGGAGGGCAGCACGACCGACGGGCCGTCGGCGGCCGGGTCGCTGAAGAACATCAGCACGATCACGCGCACGTAGAAGAAGGCGGCGATGGCCGAGGCCACCACACCGACGATGACCAGCGGCGTGGCGCCGTTGGCGACGGCGGCCTGGAAGACCGCGTACTTCCCGAAGAACCCGCTGGTCAGCGGGATGCCGGCGAAGGCCAGCAGGAAGAACGCGAACGTCCCGGCCAGCAGCGGCGAGCGCTTGCCGAGCCCGGCCCAGCGGGACAGGTGCCACGCCTCGCCGCCCGCGTCGCGCACCATCGTGACGACGGCGAACGCGCCCACGGTGGTGAAACCATACGCCACCAGGTAGAACAGCAGGCCGGACAGGGCCGAGGTGTTCTCCGCCGGGGTGTGGCCGGTGGCGATCACGCCGATGAGCAGGAAACCGCCGTGCGCGATGGACGAGTAGGCGAGCATCCGCTTGATGTCGGTCTGCGTGATCGCGAGGATCGCGCCGACCACCATCGTGAGAATCGCCACACCGTAGAACACCGGCCGCCAGTCCCAGTCGAGTCCACCCAGACCGACCCAGAACACTCGCAGCAGCGCGCCGAAGGCGGCCACCAGGGTGCCGGAGGCCATCAGCGCGGTGATGGGCGTGGGCGAGCCCTGGTAGACGTCCGGCTTCCACGCCTGGAACGGCGCGGCGCCGATCTTGAACAGCAGGCCGACGCCGAGCATGGCCGCGCCGATGTAGAGCAGCGTGTCCTGGCCGCCGACCGTCCCCAGCGCCTGGTTGATCTTCGCGAGGTCGACCGAGCCGGCGTAGCCGTACAGCAGGGCCGTGCCGTACAGGAAGAAGGCCGAGGAGAACGCGCCGAGCAGGAAGTACTTGACCGCGGCCTCCTGCGACAGCAGGCGGCGGCGCCGGGCCAGGCCGCACAGCAGGTAGAGCGGCAGCGACATGACCTCAAGGGCGACGAACGCCACGAGCAGGTCGTTGGCCGCCGGGAACAGCAGCATGCCGCCGACCGCGAACAGCAGCAGCGGGTAGACCTCGGTGTGCGCGGCCCGCTCGACGAGCGACTGCTCCTCCTCGGCCGAGCCGGGCACCGCCGCCGCGGAGCCGACGAAGTGCTCCTCGTCCTTGATGAGCAGCACGCTCACGAAGGCGAGGATGAGGATCGTGCCCCAGATGAACAGGGCCGGGCCGTCCACCGCCACCGCGCCCATCGCGGCGGGCTTGGTGGGCACGCCCTTGATCGCCTGCCAGACGGCCAGCGCGAACGCGCCGGCCAGCGACAGCAACGTGAGCGGCAGGTGGATCGCCGAGCGCAGGTAGCGCGGGGCGAATGCCTCCACCAGCACGCCGACGATCGCCGCGCCGAAGACGACGAGCAGAGGCGCCAGAAGGGCGTACTCGATACTCGGCGCCTGAATGGTGCCGTTCACTACTGGCCCTCCTGAGCAACGGGTACGGCCGGCTTCGGGTCCGTGACGGAGACGCTCGACAGCGTGTCCTTCACGGCGGGATTGATCACGTCGAGCAGCGGCTTGGGATAGAAGCCGAACACCAGCAGCAGCGCGACGAGCGGCGCCACCACCCACTTCTCCCTGGCGTTGAGGTCGGGCAGCGACTTGACCGACTCGGCCGTCGGGCCGTTCATCGTCCGCTGGTACATCCACAGGATGTAGATCGCGGCGAGGATGACGCCGACCGTGGCGATCACGGCCGGGACGACGTACCGCTGGTAGGTGCCGGTCAGCACCATGAACTCGCTGACGAACGTGCTGAGACCGGGCAGCGAGAGGCTGGACAGACCCGCCACCAGGAACGTCCCGGCGAGGATCGGGGCCACCTTCTGCACGCCCCCGTAGTCGGCGATGAACTGCGAGCCCCTGCGGTAGATGAGGAAGCCCGCGATCAGGAACAGCGCGCCGGTCGAGAAGCCGTGGTTGACCATGTAGAGCGTCGCGCCCGAGCCCGCGCTGGTGGTCATCGCGAACACGCCCATCGCGATGAAGCCGAAGTGCGACACCGAGGTGTACGCGATGAGCCGCTTCATGTCGGTCTGCCCGATGGCCACGATCGCGCCGTACACGATGCCGATGACCGACAGCGTGATGACCAGCGGCGTGAAGAACTTCGCGGCGTCCGGGAAGAGCTCAAGGCAGAAGCGCAGCATGCCGTACGTGCCGACCTTGTCCAGCACGCCGACGAGCAGAACGGCCGCGCCGGCCGGGGCCTGGGCGGCGGCGTCCGGCAGCCACGTGTGGAACGGCCACAGCGGCGCCTTGATCGCGAAGGCGATGAAGAAGCCGAGGAACAGCCACTTCTGCGTCGTCACGTCCTGGATGGTCCCGACCAGGTCGGAGAACATGAACGTGCCCTTGCCGGCGATCGTGTAGAGCGCGATCACCGCCACGAGCATCAGGAGCCCGCCGAACAGCGAGTACAGCAGGAACTTCACGGCCGCGTACGACCGCTGCGCCCCGCCGTACGACCCGATCATGAAGTACATCGGGATCAGCATGGCTTCGAAGAAGACGTAGAAGAGGAAGACGTCGGTCGCCGCGAAGACGCCGATCATCATGGCCTCGAGCACGAGCAGCAGCGAGAAGTACGTGCGGACCGAGCGCTTGCCGGCCTCGGCGTCGTGCCAGGAGGCGAGCACCACGATCGGCACGAGGATCACCGACAGCAGGATCAGCACCAGGGCGATGCCGTCCACGGCGACGCCGTAGTGGACCCCGAACTGGGGGATCCAGTCGTACGTCTCGGCGAACTGGAACTTGTCGCCGTTCGGGCTGAACTGGACCGCCATGGCGACGGTCAGCGCCAGCACGATCAGCGACACCACGAGGGTGAACTGCTTGGCGAGCTTGTCGTTGCGGACAAGGGTCACGCCCAGCGCGCCGAGTACGGACACGCCCATCAGGGTTGAAAGCCAGGGCATCACAGGTTCCCTACGACGAGCCAGGCACCGGCCAGGACGGCGGCGCCCAGGAATATCGACAGCGCGTACGAGCGGACGAACCCGGTCTGGACCCTGCGCAGGCGCCCGGACGTGCCGCCGATGCCGGCGGCCAGGCCGTTCACGAGGCCGTCGACGCCGCGGTTGTCGAAGAACACGGCCAGACGGGTCAGCCACTGGCCGGGGCGCATGAACAGCGCCTCGTTCAGGGCGTCGCCGTACAGGTCACGACGGGCGAAGGTGGTGAGGAACGAGGCGCGCGGGGCCACCGCGGGCACCTCGGCCCTGCCGTACTTGAACCAGGCGAAGGCCGCGCCGATCGCGACGAGCGCGAGCGTGGCCAGACCGGTGGGGCTGACCGGGTGGAACGACGGCATCTCCTCCGGCGCGCCGACGGCCGGCGCGAGGAAGGTCATGAACCGGTTGCCCAGCACCAGGAACGCGCCGAGCCCGATCGCGCCGATCGACAGGATGATCAGCGGCCAGGTCATGACGGCGGGCGACTCGTGCGGGTGGGCCGTGGGCTCCCAGCGCTTGGCGCCGAAGAACGTCATGAACACCAGGCGCGACATGTAGAAGCCGGTGATGCCCGCGCCGAGCACGGCCAGCCAGCCGAGGATCGCGTTGTGCTCCATCGCGGTCTCGATGATGCCGTCCTTGGTGAAGTAGCCGGACAGCAGCGGGAACCCGATGATCGCCAGGTAGCCGATGAGGAACGTCACGAACGTGACCGGCATGACCTTGCGCAGCGCGCCGTACTTGCGCATGTCGACCTCGTCGTTCATGGCGTGCATGACCGAGCCGGCGCCGAGGAACATGTCGGCCTTGAAGAAGCCGTGCGTGATCAGGTGGGCGATCGCGAAGGCGTAGCCCACCGGGCCGATGCCCGCGGCGAGCACCATGTAGCCGATCTGCGACATCGTCGAACCGGCCAGCGCCTTCTTGATGTCGTCCTTGGCGGTACCGATGATCGCACCGGCGAGCAGCGTCGCGACGCCGACGATCGTCACCACGAGCTGCGCGGTCCCGGCGCCCTCGAAGATCGGGCCGGACCGGACGATCAGGTAGACGCCGGCGGTGACCATGGTCGCCGCGTGGATGAGGGCCGAGACCGGGGTCGGGCCCTCCATCGCGTCGAGGAGCCAGGACTGCAGCGGGAGCTGCGCCGACTTGCCGCAGGCGCCGACCAGCAGCAGCAGGCCGATCGCGGTGAGCGTGCCCGACGACGCCTTCGAGGCGTTCCCGAGGACGTCGCTGAAGGCCAGCGTGTGGAACGTCGCGAAGATCGTGAAGATGCCGATCAGCAGGCCGAAGTCGCCGACGCGGTTGACGATGAACGCCTTCTTGGCCGCGGTCGCCGCCGAGGGCTTGTGCTGCCAGAACCCGATCAGCAGGTAGGACGCGAGACCGACGCCCTCCCAGCCGACGAACAGGGCGACGTAGTTGTCGGCCAGCACCAGCAGGAGCATGGCCGCGACGAACAGGTTGAGATAGGCGAAGAACCGCCGCCTGTTCGGGTCGTGCGCCATGTAGCCGATCGAGTAGATGTGGATCAGCGAGCCCACGAAGGTGATCAGCAGGCAGAACGAGATCGACAGCGGGTCGACCAGCAGGCCCACCTTGGCGAGGCCCGGGATGAAGTCGTACAGCTCGATCCCGCGGCGGCGCTCGCCCGGGGCGAAGCCGAGCAACTGCATGAACGACAGCGCCGCCACCACGAAGGACGCGACGGCCATGAGCACGCCCAGCAGGTGGCCGAACTTGTCGGTCCTCCGGCCGCCAAGCAGGAGGACCGCCGCTCCCACCAGGGGCAGAGCGATCATGAGCCAGGCTGCTCCGATCGCTCCGCCGGAGTGCTGGATGATCTCAGCGGGTTCCACGGCCACCTCTTAGTACTTCAGCAGGCTGACGTCGTCGACCGACGCGGACCTGCGGGTTCGGAAGATCGTCACGATGATGGCCAGGCCGATGACCACCTCGGCGGCGGCCACGATCATCACGAAGAACGCGATGAGCTGGCCGTCGAGGTTGCCGTTCTGCCGGGCGAAGGTGACGAACGCCAGGTTGCAGGCGTTGAGCATGAGCTCGACGCACATGAACACCACGATGGCGTTGCGCCGTACGAGCACGCCGACGCCGCCGATGGCGAACAGCAGCGCGGAGAGCACCAGGTAGTGCGTGGTCACTTGCCGTCCTCCTCGCTCAGGGACTCCGTCACGGACTCACCGCGCGGGCGGACGACCCGGCCCGCCACGACACCCTCTTCTTCCAACGGCTCGGTGTCGGGGCCGCCGTCCCTGGCCTCGTCGGCCACGGTCGGCGTGCTGTGGCCGTTCGCGTGCAGCGCGGCCTCCTCCTGCTCCAGCACCCGGGCGACCTCAGGGGACAGGATGCCCTGGGACTCCTCATAGCGGGCGATGTAGCGGTTGACCGACAGCGGCGCGACCGTCCCGTCGGGCAGCAGCGCCGGCATGTCGATGGCGTTGTGCCGGGCATAGGTGCCGGGGCCGGGCAGCGGCGCCGGGTTCTTGCCCGTCTTGCCGAAGGCGACGAAGCGCTGCCGGGACAGGTCCTTCTGGGTCGGCTTGGCCTCGGCGCGCTCGCGGTGCGCGAGCACCATCGCGCCGAGCGCCGCGGTGATCAGCAGCGCCGAGGTGACCTCGAAGGCGAACACGTGGCGCGTGAAGATCAGCTCGGCCAGGGAGGGCACGTTGCCCGCCTGCGTGGCGGCGGCCAGCCCCTTGGCGGAGCCGACGACCGCGTTGCCGATGCCGGCGGCGAGCAGGACGGCGAAGCCGAGCCCGCCCACGATGGCCCAGAAGCGCTGGCCCCTGATCGTCTCCACGAGCGAGTCGGACGAGTCCACGCCCACGAGCATGAGCACGAACAGGAACAGCATCATGACCGCGCCGGTGTAGACGATGATCTGCACCGCCGCCAGGAACGGAGCGTCCTGGACCGCGTACAGCACCGCAAGCGAGAGCATGACGACGCCGAGCATCAGGGCCGAGTAGACGGCCCTGCGGCTGAAGACGAGTCCGAGCGCGGCGATCACGGAGATGACCGCGAGCACCCAGAACGTGATGGACTCACCCATTGCTTCGACCCAACCGGTAGTAGTCCTCTTCGGTCTCGCCGAGGCGCATCGGGTGAGGCGGCTGCTCCATGCCCGGTCCGAGCGGCGCGAGGAGCATCTCCTTGGTGTAGATCAACGACTCGCGGCTGGAGTCGGCGAGCTCGTACTCGTTGGTCATCGTGAGCGCCCGGGTGGGGCACGCCTCGATGCACAACCCGCAGAGGATGCAGCGCAGGTAGTTGATCTGGTAGACGCGGCCGTACCTCTCACCCGGCGAGAAACGCTCCTCGTCGGTGTTGTCGCCGCCCTCGACGTAGATGGCGTCCGCCGGGCAGGCCCAGGCGCACAGCTCACAGCCGACGCACTTCTCCAGTCCGTCGGGCCACCGGTTCAGCTGGTGCCGTCCGTGGAAGCGCGGCGCGGTGGGCCGCTTCTCCTCCGGATATTGAACGGTTACCGGCTTCTTGAACATGTGGTGGAAGGTGACGCCGAATCCCTTGATCGGGTTCAGCCAATCAGTTGCTCCCACTGGTCACCTCCTTGGCGGCGTCGGAATTGAGACGCGCGGCGGGCACGACTCCGTGGTAGTGCGGGGCGTCGAGCGGCGGCACCGGGAACCCGCCCGCGACGGGCTCCTCGCGAAGCTGCTCGAACTCCTCCTCGATCGCGGCGGCCCTGGCCTCCCTGCGGCGCTGGTTGACGGTGTCGAACCGCAGCCAGATCGCGAAGGCCCCGATGATGACGACCGCGCCGATGGTCAGGATGATCGCCCGGTCGGCCTCGGGCATCCGCAGCGCCTTGAAGGTGGCGGCGAGCAGGATCCAGGCCAGGTTGACCGGGATCAGCACCTTCCACCCGAAGGCCATGAGCTGGTCGTACCGGACCCGCGGCAGCGAGGCGCGGACCCAGACGAAGAAGCCGAACGCGATGACCAGCTTGACGAAGAACCACAGCATCGGCCACCAGCCGGTGTTCGCGCCGTCCCACAGGGAGATCGGCCACGGGGCCCGCCAGCCGCCGAAGAACAGCGTGATCGCCATCGCCGAGACCGTGAAGACGTTCACATACTCGGCGAGCATGAACATCGCGAACTTCAGCGAGGAGGCGTACTCGGTGTGGAAGCCGCCGACCAGCTCGCCCTCGCCCTCGGGGAGGTCGAAGGGCACGCGGTTCGTCTCGCCCAGCATCGTGATCGCGTAGATCAGGAAGGACGGGATCAGCGAGACCACATACCAGGACGGCGCCGGGATCGACAGCCCGAGGATGTCCCAGGTGCCGCCGCTCGCCTGCTTCGCCACGATCTCCGAGGTGGACAGCGTGCCCGCCTGGAGGAACACCGCGACGAACGACAGGCCCATCGCGATCTCGTACGACACGACCTGGGCGCTGGAGCGCAGGCCGCCGAGGATCGCGTACGGCGAGCGGGAGCCCCACCCGGCGAGCACGACGCCGTAGACGCCGATCGAGGCGGTGGCGAGGACCAGCAGCACCGCGACCGGCAGGTCGGTGAGCTGCAGCGGCGTCTTGTGGCCGAACATCCACACCATCGGCCCGAACGGCACGACGGAGAAGGCCAGGAAGGCCGGGACGGCGATGATGACCGGGGCAAGGAAGTAGATCACCTTGTCGACGGTGCGGGGCATGATGTCTTCCTTGAGGCCCATCTTCAGGCCGTCGGCCACCGTCTGCAGCAGGCCGAACTTGCCTGCGCGGTTGGGGCCGTAGCGGTGCTGCATGCGCGAGATGAGCTTGCGCTCGGTCCACACGCCCATCAGCACGCCCAGCATCAGGAACACGAAGATCGCGACGGCCTTGATGATGCTGATCCACAGCGGATCGTGGCCGAAGTCGCTCAGCGTGGGTCCGGGGTTGTTCACGAGACGCTCCCGATCGTTACGACGTCTCCGGCGACCGCGCGCAGGTCGCGCGTGACCGACAGGCCGGCGGAGTTGGACGGCAGCCACACGACCCGGTCGGGCAGGTCCGCGATCCGCACCGGGACGACCACGTCGTCACCGATGGTGATCTTCCCGCCGTCCACCGCGCCGATCTCCGCGGCGGTGGCCTCCGACAGCAGCGCCGCCACCGTGCGGGCGGTCCCCGCGAGGTAGGGCTCGCCGTCCTGCATGCGGCCGTCGTCGAGCAGCAGGTGCCAGGTCGCCAGCACGGCCTCGCCCGCCTGCGGCTCCCCGACCGGGCGGCCGGTGACCATCGGCGCGACCGGGCGGGTGCCCTTCCACGCGCCGAGCGCGGCCATCTCGCGGCGGGCGGCCGCGGGGTCGGGCAGGCCCAGGTGGACGTCCATCTGGTCGGCGATCGAGGCGATGGCGCGCAGGTCGCTCATCAGCCCGGGGACGGCCGTGGCCACGCCGAACGAGCGGCCCCTGCCCTCCCAGTCGACGAACGTGCCGGACTTCTCGGCCACCGCGGCGACCGGCAGGACCACGTCGGCCCGGTCGGTGACCGCGCTGGCGCGGATCTCCAGGCTGACGATGAACGGCGTGTTCTCCAGCGCCGCCAGCGCCTTGGCCGGGTCGGGCAGGTCGTAGGGGTCCACACCCGCGACGACCAGCGCGTCCAGTTCCTCGTTCAGCGCGGCCTCGATGATGCCGGCCGTGTCGCGGCCGGGCGCGTCGGGCAGCGAGGCGACGCCCCACACCCTGGCGACCTCGGCGCGGGCACTCTCGTCGTCGGCCGGGCGGCCGATCGGCAGCAGCCCCGGCAGGGCGCCCGCCTCCAGCGCGCCACGCTCGCCGGCCCGGCGCGGCACCCAGGCGAGCCTGGCGCCGGTGGCCTGCGTGAGCCGTACGAGCGCGGACAGGGCGCCGGGGGCGGTGGCGAGCCGCTCGCCGGCCAGGATGATCGCGCCCTCGGGCAGCAGGTCGCCGCCGATGAGGTCGCCGAGCGCCTCGGCCTCGCCGCCGGGCCGCGTGCGGATCAGCGTGCCCTTCATCTTGGCCAGGCCCGGCGTGGCGAACGGCGCGAGCGCGTAGACCTTCAGGCCCCGCTTGCGCGCCGCCTTGCGCAGGCGCAGGAAGACGATCGGCGACTCCTCCTCGGGCTCGAACCCGGCCAGGAGCACGGCCGGGGCCGTCTCCAGGTCGGCGTAGGAGACCTCGATGCCCTTGCCGGCCACGGCGTGGGCGAGGAACCGCGTCTCCTCCTCCGAGTGCGGGCGGGCCCGGAAGTCGATGTCGTTGGTGCCGAGGGCGATCCTGGCGAACTTGCTGTAGGCGTAGGCGTCCTCGACCGTGAGCCGCCCGCCGACCAGCACGCCGGCCTTGCCCCGGGCCCGCAGCAGGCCCTCGGCGGCGACGGCCAGCGCGTCCGGCCAGGAGGTCGGGACGAGCTTGCCGCTCTCGTCGCGGACCAGCGGCGACCGCAGGCGGTCGGGCGCGGTGGCGTAGGTGAAGGCCCAGCGGCCCTTGTCGCAGTTCCACTCCTCGTTGACCTGCGGGTCGTCCCCCGCCAGGCGGCGGGTGACCTTGCCGCGGCGGTGGTCGGTGCGCAGCGAGCAGCCCGACGCGCAGTGCTCGCACGCGCTCGGCGTGGAGACCAGGTCGAACGGGCGGGAGCGGAACCGGTAGGCCGCGCCGGTCAGCGCGCCCACCGGGCAGATCTGGATGGTGTTGCCCGAGAAGTAGGACTGGAACGGCTCGCCGTCGGCGACGCCCACCTGCTCCTTGGCCCCGCGCTCGAAGAAGTCGATGAGCGGGTCACCGGCGATCTGCTCGGAGAAGCGGATGCAGCGCGCGCACTGGATGCAGCGCTCGCGGTCGAGCAGCACCTCGGTCGACAGCGGGACCGGCTTCTCGAACGTGCGCTTCTGCTCGACGAACCGGCTCTCGCCCTGGCCGTTCGACATGGCCTGGTTCTGCAGGGGGCACTCGCCGCCCTTGTCGCAGACCGGGCAGTCGAGCGGGTGGTTCAGCAGCAGCATCTCCATCACGCCGCGCTGGGCCTTCTCGGCCACCGGAGAGGTGAGCTGCGTCTTGACCACCATGCCCTCGGCGACCTCGATCGCACAGGACGGCTGGGGCTTGGGGAAGCCGCGGCCGTTGCCCGCGTCGGGGATGTCGACCAGGCACTGGCGGCAGTTGGCCGCCGGCGAGAGCAGCGGATGGTCGCAGAACCGGGGGATCTGGATCCCCAGCAGCTCCGCGGCCCGGATGATCAGCGTGCCCTTCGGCACGCTGATCTGGAAGCCGTCGATGGTCAGGGTGACCATGTCCACGACCGGCTGCTCCGGCTGCGTCGTCTGAACTGTCACTTGGACCCCCACACCGTGGAAGCGGCGGGATCGAACGGGCAGCCGCCGATCTCGAAGTGCTTGAGGTATTCGTCGCGGAACTGCTTCACCGACGAGTGGATCGGGCTCGTCGCGCCGTCGCCGAGGGCGCAGAACGAACGGCCGAGGATGTTGTCGGCGATGTCGGTGATCGTGGTCAGGTCCTCCTCGGAGCCCTGGCCCTTCTCCAGCCGCTTGAGCACCTGCTTGAGCCAGTAGGTGCCCTCACGGCACGGCGTGCACTTGCCGCAGGACTCGTGCGCGTAGAACTCGGTCCAGCGCAGGACGGCCCGGACCACGCAGGTCGTCTCGTCGAAGATCTGCAGGGCGCGGGTGCCCAGCATCGAGCCCTTGGCCCCGACCGACTCGAAGTCGAGCGGCACGTCGAGGTGCTCGGCCGTGAAGATCGGCGTCGAGGAGCCTCCCGGCGTCCAGAACTTCAGCTCGTGACCCTCGCGGATGCCGCCCGCCATGTCGAGCAGCTCGCGCAGCGTGATGCCCAGCGGGGCCTCGTACTGGCCCGGCCGGGTCACGTGGCCCGACAGCGAGAAGATGCCGAAGCCCTTGGACTTCTCGGTGCCCATCCCGGCGAACCAGTCGGCGCCGTTGGCGATGATGCTCGGCACGCTCGCGATCGACTCGACGTTGTTGACCACGGTCGGCGAGGCGTACAGACCGGCGACCGCCGGGAACGGCGGCTTCAGCCGGGGCTGGCCGCGGTAGCCCTCCAGCGAGTCGAGCAGCGCGGTCTCCTCGCCGCAGATGTACGCCCCGGCGCCGCTGTGCACGACGAGTTCGAGGTCGTAGCCCGAGCCGAAGATGTCGGCCCCGAGATAGCCCTTCTCGTACGCCTCCCGGACCGCGGCCTGCACCCGGCGGATGACGTGGAGCACCTCGCCGCGGATGTAGATGAACGCGTAGTTGGCCCGGATGGCGTAGGACGCGATGATCACGCCCTCGACCAGCGAGTGCGGGTTGGCCATCATGAGCGGGATGTCCTTGCAGGTCCCCGGCTCGGACTCGTCGGCGTTGACCACGAGGTAGTGCGGCTTGCCGTCGCCCTGCGGGATGAAGCCCCACTTCATGCCGGTCGGGAAGCCCGCGCCGCCACGGCCGCGCAGGCCGGAGTCCTTCACCGTCTGGATGACGGCGTCGGGGTCCATGCCCAGGGCCTTCCTGGCGGCCGCGTACTCGCCGTACCCGTCGAGGGTGAACGAGTTCGCCTGGTCCCAGTTCCGGGTCAGGACCGGCGTCAGCGTTGTCATCGGTCGCTCACCGCTCCTCGTTCGCTGCGCGGGCCGCTCGTGCCTCGCGGACCGCTCCGCTCACTGCGTCGGGTTCTCTCCGCGTGATCATTCCGTGCTCCCCTCGGCCTTGGGGGCCTCCCAGCCGTTGGCCTTGGCGATCTTCAGGCCCTCCAGCGACGGGCCGGCGGCCGACGGGCCGTCACCGGCCTGGCCGTCGGGCAGCCCGGCGAGGACCCGGGACGCCTCCTTGAACGTGCACAGCCGGCTCGGGCCGCGCGTGGGCGCGACCTCCTTGCCCGCGCGCAGGTCGTCGACGAGCTGCTTGGCCGACTCCGGGGTCTGGTTGTCGAAGAACTCCCAGTTGACCATCATGACCGGCGCGAAGTCGCAGGCGGCGTTGCACTCCAGCCGCTCCAGCGTGATCTTGCCGTCGGCGGTGGTCTCGTCGTGGCCGACGCCCACGTGCCGGCTGAGCTCTTCCCAGATCTGGTCGCCGCCCATGACCGCGCACAGCGTGTTGATGCAGACGCCGACGTTGTACTCACCGGCCGGCTTGCGCTTGTACATGGTGTAGAAGGTCGCCACGCCGACGACCTCGGCCTTGGACAGGCCCAGCATCTCGGCGCAGAACTCCTGGCCGTCGTCGGAGATGTAGCCGTCCACCGACTGCACCAGGTGCAGCAGCGGCAGCAGCGCCGAACGCGGCCGGGGGTAGCGGCCGATGATCTCCTTGGCGTCCGTCTCCAGACGCTCGCGGACCTCGGGCGCGTAACCCGTGCTCATGGTCGCGCTCCCCTCCTCATTCGCTACGCGGGCGGCCCGGACCGTCCGCTCACTCGTCGGCTCGCCGCTCATCGGTCCACACCTCCCATGACCGGGTCGATCGAGGCGACCGCGGAGATGACGTCGGCGACCATGCCGCCCTCGCACGTCGCGGGCACCGCCTGCAGGTTCGTGAACGACGGGTCGCGGAAGTGGACCCGGTAGGGCCGGGTGCCGCCGTCGCTGACCACGTGCGCGCCGAGCTCACCGCGCGGCGACTCGACCGAGGCGTACGTCTGCCCGGCCGGCACCCGGAAGCCCTCGGTCACCAGCTTGAAGTGGTGGATCAGGGCCTCCATCGAGCTGCCCATGATGTGGGCGATGTGGTCGGGCGAGTTGCCGAGGCCGTCGGGGCCGAGCGCGAGCTGCGACGGCCAGCCGATCTTCTTGTCCTCGATCATCACCGGGCCGCCCTTGAGCGGGCCGGACAGCCGGTCGAGCGCCTGCTCGATGATCTTGAGGGACTCCTCCATCTCGGCCATGCGAACGAGGTAGCGGCCGTACACGTCGCAGGTGTTCTGCGTCGGCACGTCGAACTCGTACGTCTCGTAGCCGCAGTAGGGCTGCGACTTGCGCAGGTCCCAGGGCAGGCCGGCGGCGCGGAGCATGGGCCCGGTGATGCCGAGCGCCATGCAGCCGGTCAGGTCGAGGTAGGCCACGTCCTTGGTGCGCCGGGTGTAGACGGGGTTCGCGTCGAGGAGCTTGCGCATCTCCTTGATCCGCCCCGGCATGATCTTGAGGAACTCACCGATCTTGTCGACCGCGCCGGCCGGCAGGTCGACGCTGACGCCGCCCGGCCGGACGTACGCCATGTTCATCCGCAGGCCGGTGATGTACTCCATCAGGTCGAGCACCATCTCGCGCTCGCGGAAGCCGAACAGCATCGGCGTGGTCGCGCCCAGCTCCATGCCGAACGTCGCGATCGCGACCAGGTGCGAGGAGATCCGGGTGAGCTCCATCGTCAGGACCCGGATGGCCTGCGCCCGGTCCGGGATCCTGTCGGTGATCCCCAGAAGCTTCTCGACGCCCATGCAGTAGGCGGTCTCGTTGAAGATCGGCGCGAGATAGTCCATGCGGGTGACGAACGTGACCCCCTGGGTCCACGTCCGGAACTCCATGTTCTTCTCGATGCCGGTGTGCAGGTAGCCGATCACCGTGCGGGCCTCGGTCACGGTCTCGCCGTCGAGGGTCAGCACGAGCCGGAGCACGCCGTGGGTCGACGGGTGCTGCGGGCCCATGTTGACGACCAGGCGCTCGTCGGCCGACTCGCTGACGGTCTTGACCAGCTCGTCCCAGTCCTGACCGGCGACGTCGTAGATCCGGCCCTGAGTCTCGGTGGCGGTCTCGGTGGTGCTCACGACGCTCTCCTCGCTGCCCTCGTCCACTCGTGCAGGTCGCCGCGGATGCTCACGAGTACGACCTCCTCCGGTCCGGCGCGGGGACCTCGGCGCCGCGGTATTCGACCGGGATTCCGCCGAGCGGGTAGTCCTTGCGCTGGGGGTGCCCCTCCCAGTCGTCCGGCATCTCGATCCGGGTCAGCGCCGGGTGGCCATCGAAGACGATTCCGAAGAAGTCGTACGTCTCACGCTCGTGCCAGTCGTGCGTGGGGTAGACCTGAACCGTGGAGGGGATGTGCGGGTCGGCGTCGGGGCAGGAGACCTCCACCCGGATGCGCCGGTTGTGCGTGATGGAGCACAGGTGGTAGACGGCGTGCAGCTCCGCGCCGGTCTCCTCGGGGTAGTGCACGCCCGAGACGCCCAGCGACAGCTCGAACCGCAGCGCGGCGTCGTCGCGCAGGTGCCGCATCACCTCGGTCAGGCGCTCGCGCCGCACGTGGAAGGTGATCTCGCCGCGGTCGACGACCACGCGCTCGACGGCGTCGGCGAACGCCGGCTCCAGCGCGTCGGCCACGTCGTCGAAGTACGACCCGTACGGCCGGCTGCTGGACAGCTTCGGCGGACGGCGGACGACGAGGCGGTTGTAGCCGGAGGTGTCGCCGCTGTCCTTGACGCCGAACATGCCCTTGCGGGCGACGGGCTCCTCGGGCAGCCCGGGCAGGTTCTCGGTGGTCACTTCCCGGCCCCCTGGTCGATCAGCGGCAGCGTGCGCAGCGCCTGGAGCTCCAGCTCCTCGATCTGCTTCTCGCGGTGCGCGCCGAACTTCATGTTCTGAATCTTGTCGTGCAGCTTCACGATGGCGTCGATCAGCATCTCCGGGCGCGGCGGGCAGCCGGGCAGGTAGATGTCGACCGGCACCACGTGGTCCACGCCCTGCACGATGGCGTAGTTGTTGAACATGCCGCCGCTGGAGGCGCACACGCCCATCGCGATGACCCACTTGGGCTCGGCCATCTGGTCGTAGATCTGGCGGAGGACCGGCGCCATCTTCTGCGACAGCCGGCCGGCCACGATCATCAGGTCCGCCTGCCGGGGCGACGCGGAGGCGCGCTCCATGCCGAAACGGGCCAGGTCGTGCTTCGGGCCGCCGGTGGCCATCAGCTCGATGGCGCAGCAGGCGAGGCCGAAGGTCGCAGGCCAGACGGAGTTCTTCCGGGCCCACCCGGCCACCTGCTCGACGGTGGTGAGGACGAACCCGCTCGGGAGTTTCTCTTCAAGACCCATGGCTAATCCCAATCGAGGCCGCGACGCCGCCACACATAGGCGTACGCCACGAGAACGGTGACGATGAACAGCACCATCTCGACGAGCCCGAACACGCCGAGTTTGTCGAAGGCCACCGCCCACGGATAGAGGAAGATGATCTCGATGTCGAACACGATGAACAGCATCGCGGTGATCATGTACTTCAACGGGAAGCGGCCGCCGCCGACCGGCTGCGGAGTGGGCTCGATGCCGCACTCGTAGGCATCCAGTTTCGCGCGGTTCCAGCGCTTCGGCCCGGTGAAGGGCGCGATGCTCACGGAGAACACGGCGAATCCCGCCGCGAGGACCGCGAGCACCACGATCGGCACATACAGCTCCATGGCTACATGTCCTCGCTTACTCGGTGAATATTGGCGATCACGACAATGCCGGAGAGCGCGGCCGGCCGCACGGCCGTCTTCGGGGCCGGCGGCGATGTGCGCGTCGTCTCGTCGGTTTCGGTCATGCGGGTTCGCGTCATGCTGGCTTCGGTCATGATGGCGGAGCCACCTTCGACAGGGCGTTGATTATCCGGTCGGAGACGTCGCCCCGCCGGTCTGTGAGATTAGCGAGCAACTTGAAGGCGAATCTCATCAGGGTGGGGTGGGGCATCCCGTGCCGGGCTGCGAAGCTCATCACTCCCGGCCTCCCGATCGCCTCGACGAACAGGCGGCCGAGGGTGAAGTATCCCCCATGGGCGTCTTTGAGGATACGCGGGTAGGCGAGTAACACGCGCTCACGCTGGGCGGGCGTCGGCCGGGACAGCGCCTGGACGATCATCTCGGCGGCGGTCCTGCCGGTCTCCATGGCGTACGCGATGCCCTCGCCGTTGAACGGGTTGATCGACCCGCCGGCGTCGCCCACCAGCACCAGCCCGCGGGTGTAGTGCGGCTGCCGGTTGAAGCCCATCGGCAGCGCCGCGCCCCTGATCGGGCCCGTCATGTTCTCCTCGGTGAAGCCCCAGTCCTCGGGAGTGTTCTTCATCCAGCGCCGCAGCAGGTCGCGGTAGTCGATGTTCTTGAACGCCCCGCTGGTGTTCAGCAGGCCGAGACCGACGTTCGAGGTGCCGTCGCCGACGGGGAAGATCCAGCCGTAACCGGGGAGCAGCCGGTCGCCGTCCCACAGTTCGAGCCACGTCTCCAGATAGTCGTCGTCGTGGCGGGGGCTCTTGTAATAGGTGCGCACCGCCACGCCCATCGGGCGGTCCTCGCGCTTGTGCAGACCCATCGCGAGCGACAGCCGGGTCGAGTTGCCGTCGGCCGCCACCACGAGCCGCGAGCGGTAGGACACCTCCTCGCCGTCCGCCTTGGCCGTCACACCCACGACGTGGCCGCTGCGCTCGTCGAGCAGCGGGCCTGAAACGTTCACGCCCTCGCGCAGCCGTACGCCGGCGGCCTCGGCGTGCCTGGCGAGGATCTGGTCGAAGTCCGCGCGGGTGCGGACGAGGCCGAAGTCGGGGTAGCTCGACAGCTCGGGCCAGTCGAGTTCGAGACGCACGCCGCCGCCGTAGACGCGCAGCCCCTTGTTCCTGACCCAGCCGGGCGCGTCGATGTCGACGCCCATGGCGACGAGCTCCTTGACCGCGCGCGGGGTCAGCCCGTCACCGCAGACCTTCTCGCGCGGGAAACGCGTCTTTTCGAGAAGCAGCACGTCGAGACCGGCGCGGGCGAGATGAAAGGCCGTCGTCGCACCCGCGGGACCCGCACCGACGACGATGACGTCGGCGTCGACATCTCTCCGCGTCACGCGGGCTTGCTCACTCACGGGGGACCTGTCCGTTCCAGGGAAGGAAGGCCTCGAATTGGTTTAGACCTTCGTGCCTTTGTGAACAACTTCACAAACTGTCGCGCCGCAGTCTAACCCCTTCCCGGCGCACAGCGTCAGAGGGGTATGGCCAAGCCCGTCTCATTACGGTTTGACCGCCCGATGCAGGGCCACGATGCCGAGCGTGAGGTTGCGCCAGGCCACCTTCCGCCAGCCCGCCTCCTGGATGATCGCCGCCAGCGCCTCCTGGTCGGGCCAGGCCCGGATCGACTCCGCGAGGTACTCGTAGGACTCGGGGTTCGAGCTGACCATGCGGGCCACCGGCGGCAGCAGCTTCATCAGATACTGCGAGTAGACCAGGTCGAACGACTTCGGCGTCGGCCGGGAGAACTCGCAGATCACCAGCCTGCCGCCCGAGCGGGTCACCCGCAGCATCTCGCGCAGCGCCTGCGCGGTGTCGGCCACGTTGCGCAGGCCGAAGGAGATCGTCACCGCGTCGAACGTCTCGTCGCGGAACGGCAGGCGCAGCGCGTCGCCCGCCACGAACGTCACACCGCGCACGCCCCCGCCGTACAGGCCGGAGCCGCCGCGCCGCTCGACGCCCGTGCGGAGCATGCCGAGCGAGAAGTCGCACGCGATCGCCCGCGCCCCGAGCGCGGTGAACGCGTCGGTCGAGGTGCCGGTGCCCGCGGCGAGGTCGAGGACCAGCTCACCGGGCCCGGCGTCGATCGCCGCCGCGGTGGCTTTCCGCCACAGGCGGTCCTGGCCGAGCGAGAGGACGTCATTGACCAGGTCGTAGCGCCGGGCCGTGCGATCGAACATCGCGGCGACCTCGTGCGGCTGCTTGTCCAGCGATGCGCGCGTCATGCTGCAAAGCCTAGGCCGCGAAGGGCGTGACCCCTCACCGCCGCCACCGGATGAGCGGAACGTAGTTCATCGATTACGCTGAGTCTGCTAGAAATTGGGGAATGCGCGTCACCACCGCACTGCTCCCAGTCGCATCGCTCGTCACCTGCGCCGCGGTCTTCCCCACCGTCCCGGCGTCCGCGGGGATGCCGCAGCCCCGCGTGGTCTCGGAGAACCCGGTCAACACCACCCCGCACGTGCTGGACGGCATCGTCAACGCGTTCGCGCTGGTCGGCCGCACCGTCATCGTCGGCGGCGAGTTCACCACGGTCCGCGAGGCCAAGGGCGGGGAGGACCTGCCGCGAGCCAACATCTTCGCCTTCGACCTCTACACGGGGCGCGTCCTGCGCGGCTTCGCGCCGGACCTCGACGGGCCGGTGGCCGCGCTGGCCGCCGGCACCGGCAACACGGTCTACGTGGGCGGCGGGTTCGGCGCTCCCGATCGGGCCCTGGTCCGCCTCCACGTGGCGGACGGCGAACCCGTCGAGGATTTCGCCGCCCCCGCGTACGGCGGGAAGGTCTCCAGCCTCGTACGGCTGGGCGACGCGCTCTACGTCGGCGGCGACTTCAGCAGGATCGGCCGCAGCCCGCGCACCGCGCTGGCCCGCGTGAACGCCGAGACCGGCGAGGTGGACCCCGGGTTCACGGTCACACCCGGCGACGGGCGCCGCGGCGATCCCCGGATCTACGCGATGGCGGCCGTCCGCGACCGCTTAGTGGTGGACGGCAAGTTCTCCACGCTCGACGGCCTGCGCCGCCCGCAGCTCGGCGTGATCGATCTCACGACCGGACGGGTGGCCGACTGGCGCACCGAGGCGTACGCCCCGGCGTGCAAGGCGAACTTCCCGTCGTACGTGCGGGGGCTCGACCTGTCTCCGGACGGGCGCTACTTCGTGGTCGTCACCACGGGCGGGCCGGCGCGCGGCACTTCGAAGCTGTGCGACTCCGCCGCGAGGTTCGAGACGTACGCGAAGGGTGAGGCGATCCGTCCGACCTGGGTGAACCTGACCGGAGGGGACTCCCTCTACTCGGTCGCGGTCACGGGATCCGCCGTCTATGTGGGCGGACACCAGCGCTGGCTGGACAACCCGAAGGGCGCCGACTCGGCGGGCTCGGGGGCGGTCAGCAGGCCCGGCATCGGGGCGATCCACCCCGTCACGGGCAAGGCGCTGCGCTGGAACCCCACGCGGGAAAGGGGAATCGGGGTAAAGGCCTTCCTGACCGTAAAGACAGGTCTTTTGGTGGGAAGCGACACGACGGAGCTCGGGCATGAGTACCATGCCCGCGTCGGCATGTTCCCGGCGACCTAGTTCTTCCCCGTCTCCCGCCGTTTCGCGGCGATGCGCTCGCTCACCGCGTCGCGCTGTTTGGTCAGCAGCACGTAGCTGGCCAGGCCGCTGACCAGGACCGCGAGCAGGAGCAGAGGGAACGACCGCAGGCCGACGAGATACAGGACGCCGAGGGCCACGGCGAACAGGCCGAGGCGCGAAAGGGTGTAAACGACAACCGGATGCACAGCGTCGAGGTTACGTCACTCTCACGACGCGCCGGTCTCTCTTCGCATCTGCTGCGGGCACTGCTAGTGTTCACAACAAGGCGCTTTTGTAAAGAAACACCCATGAGCGCCCCAAAGAGGCTCTATCATATAACAATCGGGCACTGAGCCGGTAACAACCCGTGATCTTCTCCGAAAACCACGGATAAATCAGGCTTCGCTCGGCACACTGGTTACCTGTCCGCCCGCTGCAGGACGCGGGACGCGAGGGGGAGAGATTGTGGAGAGTAGCAGCGAGCGACTGCTGACTCCTGGAGAGGTTGCCGCTCTCTTCAGGGTCGACCCGAAGACCGTGACCCGTTGGGCCGCGGCCGGGCGCATCAGCAGCATCCGTACCCCCGGGGGGCACAGGCGGTTCCGTGAATCGGAAGTGCACGCCCTCCTTCGTGGTGAGGACGTCCTCACGGCCGAACGGCCGAACGGCGACTCCCCGCGAGTCTGACGCAGTACCAGCACCAGGTGATCCTGCGCGCTACCCGGACGCCGCAGGGTCACCGGAGTCAGCCCCATGTCGAGTCTGCGTCCCGGCCTGTCCTGCTCCCTTGCCGGGAACGTCAGTCCTGCTCCGCCTTGAAGGCCAGGAACGCCTGCTCAAGCGCGTCGTCACCCTCACGCCAGCGGCGTCGCCGCTCGGCGTCCTCCTCCTCGGTGATCGACTCCGCCAGCCAGCGTTCGTAGTCCGGCTCTCCCGGCGCGACCTCGACGTACGCGTTGCCGATGAGGCGCCCGTCATCGGTGGTGAGTGACCTGGGCACGCGCAGCGTGCCGTCGCCGAGCCGGATCACGTACATCCGAATCACCTAGATTCCGTAAACGCCGGTTGAAGAAGAGCATGACGTTGAGGGCGGTCCTCGTGTCGCCCCCCAGCATGTCGACAAGGGCCGGACGCTGCCGGGACGCGATCGCCGCGAACGCGTCGGCGAAGAACTCCTTGCGCCCCAGGCCGCCGGGCTGCCGATGGAACGACGACGCGAACAGCGGCAGGCACTCCTCGTAGAGCGCCGCGAACTCGGGAGAGTCCGACACCCACTCTCCCGGACCGGAGTCCACGTCGTCCAGCGCATGTCCGACTTCGTGCATCATCACATCGGGCGTGGGCGACGGCCGGTCCCCCACCACGATCTTGCGGTCGCCGTACGCGCCGGCGCAGATGTCCCAGGTGGCCCGTCCCGACGGCAGCGGCGCGCCGCGCAGGTAGCCCATGTCGTCCAGGTCGGGCACCCCGCCGCGCCCGACGTAGATGCCTTCGAGCCCGATGGCGAGCTTGGTCTTGAGCTGCTCGGGCAGCCTCGCGAGGCTGTCCACGGCCCGTACGGCGTCGGCCGAGGGCGGTCCTTCGGCGGCGTCCCACTCGCGGTGCAGGATGCGCTCAAGCGGCCCGCAGTGCCGCCTGCCGTCGCGCAGGTCGGGCGCGTCGGGCGGGTGGGGCGCGGCCCGCGTCGGGAGGTCGTCGAGCTCGAAGTCCTGCCAGACGTAGTGGGGCCGGTCGTCCGCCACGGGCGCCGTCACCGTGCTGACCCGGTCGACCGGCCGCTCCGGGGGCCAGCCGGGCCAGTCGGCGCCCCACGGGGTGTCTCGCTGGGCCTCCCACGGCGCCTCCCACGGGGCCTCCCACGGGGCCTCCCACGGCGCGCGGCGGGCCTGAGGCCGTTCGGGGGGCCGTTTTTCTGAGGGCCGTTTTTCCGGGGGCCGTTTTTCCGGGGGCCGGTCCTGGGTCCACTCCGCCGTACGGTCGGCGGCTCGGTCGGAGACCCGGTCGGCGGGGCGTTCCGGGAGGTCACCACGGCGGTGGGAGGACCAGTAGGGCCCCCGCTGCCACCACCGCGACCCCCGCCGGTGGCGGCCCCTGTCGCCCGGCTCCGCCATCGCACCCCTCTGTCAGGCTCCGCGTTCCCGGCATGCCGTGTACCGGTCCACCGTACGATGCCGGGCTGTCCCCGTCACCCCGAAGGCCGACACGATCAGTCGCCGGTATGGCTTACCGTGTGGGCATGCCTAGCGTGATTATCGGCCTGGCGCTGCTTGCCCTCTGGCTTTACTGCCTGTTCGACGTGATCACGACCCCCGAGGAGGACGTCCGCAACCTCCCCAAGTTCATGTGGGTCCTCATCGTGGTCTTCCTGGCGGACGTGGGCGCGCTGACCTGGCTCCTCGTGGGTCGCCCCCGTGCCCGATACGCCATGTACGCGGCGGGCGGCGGCCAGTGGGGGCAGCCCCGGAGCGGCGAGGCGCCCCGCGGCCCCGACGACGACCCCGAGTTCCTGCGCAACCTTGAGCGGCGCCTGCGCGACGAGGACTGAGTCCCCCTCCCCCAGACGCCATCCCCTCCCCCGGACGCCGCGCCTCCCCCGGGGCGCCGCCCGTTTCAGTTGGGCACGTCGGCGTAGGAGTGCAGACCCGAGAAGAAGATGTTCACGCCGACGAGGTTGAACAGCAGGCAGCCGAAGGCGACCAGCGAGACGATCATCGCGGCCTTGCCGCGCCACCCGGCCGTCGCCCGGGCGTGGAGATAGGCGGCGTAGACGACCCACGTGACGAACGCCCACACCTCCTTGGGGTCCCAGCCCCAGTAGCGGCCCCAGGCGCGGTCGGCCCACAGGGCGCCGGCGATGACGGCGAAGGTCCAGATCGGGAACGAGATGACGATCGCGCGGTGGGCGACGCGCTCCAGGCTCTCCCTGCTCGGCAGCACCGACGGCCGCCCGTCCCTGCGGATCAGGTAGAGGATCGCGCAGACGCCCGCCAGGATGAACAGCCCGCTGGCCACGATCGCCGCCGTGACGTGGATCGCGATCCAGTAGGAGTGCAGCGCGGGCATCACCGGGCCCGCCTGGACGTGCAGGAACAGCACGGCGAAGCCCAGCCCGAGCGCCGCGGTCACGGTCACGAACGCGCCGAGGAAGCGGATCGGCTGGCGGATCAGCAGCGCGAGGAACGCGGTGACGGCGGCGAAGCAGATGGCCACCACGAACTCGTACATGTTGGCCCACGGCCAGCGGTCGACGGCGATGCCGCGGGTGAGGATGCCGGCGAGGTTGCCGGCCCAGGCGATCCAGGTGAGGACCACGGCGAACGATCCCGCGCGGACCGCCCACGCGGCCGGCTGCGGGCCTGCATCCTCCGCGGTCTCCTCGGGCAGGGCGGGGCCGCCCGCGCCGACGAGCTGCCGCCGGCGTTCGGCCACGACCGTACGGGCCCGGCCGAAGGCGAGATCCAGCGCGAAGCAGATCATCGCGCCGAGATACAGCAGGACGGTGACCAGGATGAGCTGGTCGCTCAGCGTGGCGAGACTCTCATTGACCTCGGCGGGCATCACTCACTCCTCGTCCGGGCGGGCGCCCGGCGCAGCGTTTCCTGTGGGCGCGTCCGGCGCGACGTGCCCGGCGCGTGCGGGTCCGTCCGGCTCGCCGCCGCCCTGGTCGGCACCGGCCGAATCGCCGGTAGGCGGCTCGCCGCGCAGGGCGGTGACGATCTGGGCGAACTCCTCGGCGAAGGCCGCGCCGCCGCCTTCGGTGCGGGTCAATCCTCCCACCGTGACCTTCCCGTCCTTCACCCGCACCCAGACGCGGCGGCGGCGGATCGTGAGGGACAGCACGAGCCCGATCACCGCGGCGGCGGCCGCGAGCAGGGCGGGCTCCCGGCCCGGGTCGTAGGTGATCTGGAGGCTGATCCACTCCTTGACGCCGGTGAACTGGATCTTCCCGGCGCCGTCGGCGAGCTCCTTGGTCTCGCCCACGTTGAGCGGGGTCGGCTGGGCCGACATCGTGCCGAGCGGCTTCAGGTTCGTGGTGTCGAGCTGATACACCGACTGCGGCTGCCCCGACTTCAGGCCGAGGTCCCCGCCGAACGGGAAGACCTGCACGGTGGGGTTCGCGGCGCCGGGGAAGACCGACACCCAGGCGTTGCCGTTCGGCACGGTCGTGGGCAGGAAGCGCACCAGGAACCCGAGCTGGGTCGGCTGGGCGTCCGGCACCTTGATCACGCACTCGGACGTGTACGTGGCCTGGTCGTCGGCCAGGCACGGCACCGGGCCGTCGTAGGCCACCTGGCCCTTGCCGTCGGTCACCCGGAACGTGGGGGCGTAGCCGTGCCCGATCAGGTAGGTGAGCGTGCCGTTCACGTCCATCGGGTCGTTGACCTTGAGGTCCACGTCGCGTGGCGCGGCGGTCGGCGAGTCCTGCACGCTCAGCTTGGCGAGATAGTCGAGCGGCTGGCCCTGCTTCTCCCCGGCGGCCACATAGCTCGCCTGGAAGTCCTTGAGGGTGAAGGAGAACGGTTCGAGCGACTCGGCGGTGACCCGGCTGCCGGGCATGAAGCGGTCGTAGGCCGCGACGGCGTTGGAGAATCCGTCGCCCTCCACGACCAGCACGTTGCCGCGGTAGCCGAACAGGCCTCCGGCGCCGATGGCGAACAGCAGCGCGAGCAGCGCGATGTGGAACAGGAGGTTGCCGGTCTCGCGGAGGTAGCCCTTCTCCGCCGACACCCAGCCGTCGCCGGTGACCACCCGGAAGCGCCTGCGCCGGAGCGCGGCGGCGGCCTGCGCAAGGGTGAGCCCGCCCTCGAACGCCTCGCTGTGCGGCAGGCGCAGGAGGTTGCGCGGCGCGGCGGGCGGACGGCGCCGGATCTCCTTGAGATGCGTCAGCGCGCGCGGGAACACGCAGCCGGCCAGCGAGATGAACAGCAGCAGGTAGATCGCGGCGAACCAGGGCGAGCTGAAGACGTCGAACAGCCAGAACCGGTCGAGCCACTTGGCCTGGGCCGGGTTGTCCTTGAAATACTGCGCGACCCTGCTCGGATCGACGCCGCGCTGCGGATAGATGGACCCGGGCACCGAGCCGAGCGCGAACAGGAACAGCAGGATCAGGGCCGTGCGCATCGAGGTGAGCGTGCGCCAGGTCCAGCGCATCCAGCCGGCAGGGCCCAGGCCGACGGGCCTCGCCCGCTCCTGCGTCCCCTCCTGCCGGGCATCCTCGATCGCCGCGGCCTCGTCGCGTACGGCCTCGTCGCGTACGGCCTCGTCGCGTTCGGCCGAGGCGAGGTCGTCGGGGGCGCTCATCAGATCACCGGCCTGAAGCCGCCGACCCAGACCTGCAGGTGGGCGATGATCTCCGACCACTGCCCGGTCACGAGCAGCACGCCGACGGCGACGAGCATCGCACCGCCCACCTTGGTGATCAGCGGGGTGTGGCGGCGGACCGCCTTGAACGTGTGGAGCGCCTTGCGGTAGGCCAGCCCCGCCACCACGAACGGCAGGCCGAGGCCCAGCGCGTACGCGAAGGCGAGGGCGGCGCCGCGCAGCGCGCTGCCCTGGTTCACCGAGAGCGTCATCACCACCGCCAGCGTCGGGCCGATGCACGGCGTCCAGCCGAGGCCGAAGACGACCCCGAGCAGCGGGGCCGTCGCGATCCCGGCCGCGGGGAGCCGATGGATGCGCACGTCACGCTGGAGGCCGGGAACGATCCCCACGAAGGCCAGCCCGAGGACGATCGTCACCACGCCGAGGACCCTGGTGATCACGTCGGCGTTGCCGTGCAGCGCCGCGCCGAGGCTGCCGAACAGCGCGCCTCCGAGCACGAACACGGCCGCGAACCCGAGCACGAAGAGCGCGCTGCCGAGCACCATCCGGCTCCGCTTCGGGTCGCCGCTCATGCCCGTGACGTACGACAGGTAGCCGGGCACCAGCGGCAGCACGCACGGCGAGACGAACGACACGAGCCCGGCCGCCGCCGCGATCGGCGCGGCCAGCAGCAGCGACCCGGTCGCGACCGTGCTGCCGATGTCACTCATCGGTCACCTTGGTGACGGCCGAGAGCAGGTCGTTGTATTTGACCGCGCCGAGCGCGCGGGCGGCGATGCGGCCCTGGGCGTCGATGATCAACGTGGAGGGGATCGCGGCGGGCGGCACCGTGCCCTGGAACTGCAGCAGCACCTTGCCGCTCTGGTCGTAGATGCTCGGATAGCCGGGCACGATCGAGCGGTCGTACGCCTGGGCGGACGCCTTGAGGTCCTTGAAGTTGACGCCGAGGAACTCCACGCCCTTGGACTTGGTGGTAGCGGCGATGTCCTTGAGCACGGGCGCCTCGGCCCGGCAGGGCGCGCACCAGGAGGCCCAGAAGTTCAGCACGTGGACCTTGCCCGCGGTCAGCGCGGCGGCACCGCCGTCGAGGGTCTGCCCCTCGATCACGGGCGCCTTGTGACGCTGCGCGGCGTCGAAGAACTCGACGCGGCCGTCCCCAGGGACGAAGCGCGTGTCGCCGGAGCGGGGCTGGGCCGCCTGGCCGCCCGCGCATCCGGCGAGGGCCGTCGCGGCCACGGCCGCGGCGACGAGCGCCGTCAGGCGCTTGGCGGTGGCGCGGCCGGCGGTCACGCTGTTGGCTGGCAGGCGCTTGGCGGACACGGGAGGAGGATCTCCTTGTACTACAACCGGTAGAGCTGTAAGCCTACCGAGCGACGCGGGTGCCCCGTTCGCGGGGTCACACGCCGGGGACGGATCGCGGTCCGGGGGTCTCCTCGTCCTCCGAGCCCGCCTGAAGGGCCTCCGGAAGCGCCTCGTCGGCCTTGTCGAACAGCGCGGCCTCGCCCTGCGGCGGCGTGCCGGCCCTGAGCAGCGCCCCGGCGGGTTCGCTGTAGCCGACGCTCATGAGCCGGTCGCCCTCGAAGGTCAGGCTGGTGAGGCTGGCGAGCGCGCACTGACGGCGGCGGGGGTCGTGCCACAGGCGCCTGCCCTCGGCCGCCAGCCGGATGATCCAGATGGGCAGCTGGTGGCTGACGAGCAGTGCCTCGTGGCCGCGTGCCGCCGCCCGCGCGTCGTCAACGACCGCCTTCATGCGCGCCACGACCTCGGTGTACGGCTCGCCCCACGACGGACGGAACGGGTTCCTGAAGTGGCGGTAGGAGCGAGGGTCGCGGAAGACGTTGTCGCTCCCGGCCATCCGCAGGCCCTCGAAGACGTTGCCCGCCTCGGTCATCCGCTCGTCGAGCGCCACCTCGAGGCCCAGGGCCCGGGCGGCCGGCGCCGCGGTCTCCTGGGCGCGCTCCATGGGCGAGCTCCACAGCGCGACGATGTCCCTGCCCTCGACGGCCTTGGCGACCACCTCGGCCATCCTGCGGCCGGTCTCGGACAGGTGGTAGCCCGGCAGCCTGCCGTACAGGACTCCACGGGGATTGTGAACCTCACCGTGCCGGAGCAGGTGAACGATGGTCATCTCTGTCATGACCTGGACAGCCTACCCGCCGGGCAGCTCCGCAGGCGCAGGGCGCGGCGCGTCGGTGACAGGGCTGTTCAGCGCGTCGACGGAGCAGCGCAGCGCGTCGACGGCGGCGCGGATCGCGGGGCGGCGGGCGGCGTCGGCCCGCCAGACCGCGTAGATGCGCCGCACCGGCGGCGGCTGGACGGCCAGGACGGCGACGCCCTCGGGCAGCGGTCCACGGCCCAGCCGGGGGATGAGCGCGCAGCCGTGGCCCTCGGCGACCAGCGCGAGCTGGGTGGGGTATTCGTCGGCCATGCAGACGATCCGCGGCTCCCGCTCCTCGGAGCGCAGCAGGAACACCAGGAAGTCGTGGCAGACGGTGCCGGGGGCCGAGCTGATCCAGTTGTCGCCGGCGAGGTCGCTCAGCCGCACATGGTCGGCCTTCACCAGGGGATGGTCGGCCGGCACGACGACGTCGGCCACGTCGTCGAACAGCGCCGTGCGCGACAGACCCTCGGGCAGCGCCATCGGCCGGTTGAGCCAGTCCTGCAGGACGGCGAGGTCGAGGTCGCCGCGCGCCAGCTCGCGGATCTGCCGCTCCGGCTCCCTCTCGTAGAGCAGCAGGTCGAGATCGGGATGCTGCCTCTTGAGCATGGTCAGGGCGCGCGGCACGATGCCCCGGGCCGCGGTGGGGAAGGCGGCCATGGTCAGCTTGCCGACCACCGCCCCGCGCAGCGCCTCGAAGTCGGCCTCCGCCGTCTCCACGAGCGCGAGGATCCGCTCGGCGTGCTCGGCGAGCAGCCCGGCGGCGTCGGTCAGTTTCACCCCGCGCCCGTTGCGTTCGATCAGGACGGCCCCGGTCTCCCGTTCGAGCTTCGCGAGCTGCTGGGAGATCGCCGAAGGGGTGACCATCAGCGCCTCGGCCGCAGCGCCTACGGAGCCGTAGACCGCGACGGCGTGGAGAGCCTTCAACCGGTTCAGGTCCAACATGTAGCCAGTCTAAACCGTTCTCCTTAGAAAAACTTGTTTGCGCTCAACTGTTTAGCGATGCGACGATATAGCCATGCGAATCTTCAACAGACTCTTCACTAAGCCCGTCCGATCCGAGCAGACCTCCTATCTGGAGACCCTGGCGCGGCAGGCACGACAGACCCGCGACCGTCGCCCCTCCTCGCGCTGATCCCCTGATCCATGCGCCCCCGCCACCTGGCTCTCGCCGTCGCGCTCGCCGCCATCTGGGGCTTCAACTTCGTCGTCATGCAGACGGGACTGAAGCACTATCCGCCGCTGACGTACGCCGCCCTCCGGTTCCTGCTGGCCGCCTTCCCCGCCGTACTCGTCGCCGGAGGGCCACGCGTGCCCTGGCGGTGGGTGCTGGCCACCGGCGCGTCACTCGGCGTCGCCCAGTACGGCCTGCTGCTGCTCGGCATGCGCGCCGGCATGCCCGCCGGGCTGACCTCCCTGGTCATTCAGGTGCAGGCCGTCTTCACCGCGCTGTTCGCGACCGCGCTCCTGGGCGAGCGCCTCGGGCGGCGCAGGATCGCCGGCACGGCGGTGGCCTTCTGCGGCCTGGGCCTGATCGCGGCCGACGTGGCCGCGAGGTCGGGGGCGATCCCCTTCGGCGCGTTCCTGCTGTGCGTCGGCGCGGCGGCCGGGTGGGGGCTCGGCAACGTCGCCACCCGCAAGGCCGCGCCGCCCGACTCCCTGCGGTTCATGGTGTGGGTGAGCGCGGTCTCGGCGCCGCCCCTGCTGGCGCTGGCCCTGGCGACCGAAGGACCGTCGTCGCTGACGTCGTTCACGGCCGAGGGCGTGGGCGCCGTGCTCTACACCGCGTTCCTGTCCACCCTCGGCGGGTTCGCCATCTGGGGATGGCTGCTGGCCCGCTACGACGCCTCGGTGGTCGCGCCGTACAGCCTGCTCGTGCCGGTCTTCGGCATCGCCTCCGCCGCGCTGTTCACCGGCGAGCCGATCTCCCTCCTCACGGTCGCCGCGGGCGCCCTGATCCTCGCCGGCCTCCTGTTCGCCAACTCACGCCCCCGTACGGCCCTCACGAGCCCCCCAGTGCCCGTCCCCCGCTGACCCCTCGTCCTCGCGTGCCAGGCGGGAGACAATGGGGTAAGGGTCACGAGATTGAGTGGAACGGCTACCGTGAGTGACGAGGATGACACTAAAGTGCACGACGTGAGCAGCGCACTCGAGTACTGGCCGGCGCCGCCTCCCTGGGGGTGGACCGCGGACGACCTCGATCATCTGCCCTATGAGGGCCCGAATGGCGAGCCCGACTTCTTCAAACACGTCGAACTGATCGATGGAGCACTCGTCTTCATGTCCCCCCAGCGGCGGTTCCACGAGCGGCTCATCCGCGGCCTATCAGAACGGCTCGACGCGGAGGCCCCCACGTACCTGGCAGCTGTGCAGCAGATGGACGTCAAGCTGGGGGAACGGACGAGACCCTGCCCGGATGTGATGGTCATCGACGCCGGTGCCGCCGCGGACAATGCACGTACTTTTTACGAAGCGCGAGAGGTCCATCTCGTGATCGAGATCGTCTCTCCCGAGTCGGTGGAGCGCGACCGCAAGCTCAAGCCGCTGAGGTACGCCGAGGCGGGCATCCCGCACTTCTGGCGGGTGGAGGAGAGCGACGGGCGTCCCGTCGTTTACGTGTACGAACGGGACCCCGCCACGGGCGCGTACACGCCGACCGGAATCCACCACGGGCACCTGGCGGTGCAGGTGCCCGTCGCGTTCGAGGTGGATCTCGACCGGCTGGTGAAGTGAATCAGACGGCGGCGGCTTGGGCGGCGGCCTTGGCGGCCAGGGGCAGGGCCTCGGCGACCTGCGTGAGCGCCGCGTCGTCGTGGGCGGCCGACAGGAACCACGCCTCGTACGCCGACGGCGGCAGGTAGACGCCCTGGTCGAGCATGCTGTGGAAGAACGCGCGGTAGGCGTCGGTGTTCTGCGTGCGGGCCGAGTCGAAGTCGGTGACCGGGGTGTCGGTGAAGAAGATCGAGAAGAGGTTCCCGGCCCGCTGGAGGCGGTGCGGTACCCCGGCGGCGGCCAGCGCGTCGGAGGCGGCCCTGCCGATGACCAGCGCGGACGCGTCGACCCTGTCGTACACGTCGTCGTCGCAGGCGCGCAGCGTGGCCAGCCCGGCCGCGCAGGCGAGCGGGTTGCCCGACAGCGTGCCGGCCTGGTAGACGGGCCCCTCGGGGGCGAGGGCGGCCATGACCTCCGCCCGTCCGCCGAACGCCGCGGCGGGCAGCCCGCCGCCCATGACCTTGCCGAACGTCATCAGGTCGGCCTCGACCGGGTCGATGCCATACCAGCCGGAGGCGGACACGCGGAACCCGGTCAGCACCTCGTCGATGATCAGCAGCGCGCCGTGCTCGGTGCACAGCTCGCGCAGGCGCCGGTTGAAGCCCTCCGAGGGCGGCACGACGCCCATGTTCGCCGGGCACGCCTCGGTGATCACGCAGGCGACCTCGAACGTGCGGAACGCCTCCTCGACCGCCTCGACCGAGTTGTACGGCAGCACGATCGTGTCGGCCGCGGAGGCCCCGGTGACGCCGGGTGTGTCGGGCAGGCCGAAGGTGACGACCCCGGACCCGGCCGAGGCCAGCAGAGCGTCCACGTGCCCGTGGTAGCAGCCGGCGAACTTCACGACCTTCGCCCGCCCGGTGAAGCCGCGGGCCAGCCGTACGGCGGACATGGTGGCCTCGGTGCCGGAGCTGACCAGGCGGACCTTCTCGACGGGGGCGACCCGGGAGACGATCTCCTCGGCGAGCAGGACCTCGCCCTCGGTCGCGGTGCCGAACGAGAAGCCGCGCGCGACGGCCTCCTCCAGGGCCTCCACGACGGCGGGGTGGCGGTGGCCGAGGATCATCGGGCCCCAGGAGCACACCAGGTCGACGTAGCGATTGCCGTCCACGTCGGTGATGTACGGCCCCTCGCCGGAGGCCATGAAGCGGGGAGCGCCGCCCACGGCGCCGAAGGCGCGCACCGGCGAGTTGACGCCGCCGGGAACGATCCGGCGGGCGCGGTCGAACAGGTCCTCGGAGGTCTGCGTGCGAGTCACGCCCTCCAGATTACGGGCCCACCCGTCCGGTGCCCGTACCGGGAATCACTCGCAGAAGTCGGCGAGCAGGTCGAGCACACGCAGCGGATCGGGCAGCGGACGCCCGTCGGGGGGCCTGATCCAGCTCACGACCCCGCCCGAGGGCGTGGTGGACGGCGGCGCGAGCACGTAGCTGTCCCGGCAGTGCCAGCGCAGGCCCGGCGTCTCGTCGATCGTCTCGGGTCCCGCGTCGAGGCTGCAGGACCACCACTCGTCCTCGTCCTCGGGCGCACCGCGCGTCGCCACGAAAAAAAGAACCCGGTCGCCGTTCTCGGCGACCGGGCCCGTGTCGAAGCCTGCTGCGTCCATGGCGGCCAAGGCGGGACGGCCCGCCGCGGCCGGTACGTCGAACACGTCGAACACCCTGCCGGTGGGCAGGATCACGTTCATGTCCGGATCCTGCTTCCACCACCGCGTGAGCAGCGCCGTGTCCGTCGTGGCCTGCATCTGCCACGCCGGCGACAGCGGGTGCATGCCGGGATCGGGACAGCCGACCCGGTCGCAGGAGCACGCCCTGCCTCCCTCGCTCAGCGGGTGGGCGCCCATACAGCTCGCCCAGCCCAGCTGTGCGTACTCCAACACCGACGTCATCTTCCGCGGCGCGTGATGCCCACGCCGTTTCGCACGTCGGGCCAGCGGTACCCCCACCATGGCGCTCCTCCCCACAAGCGTCACACCCGCCGCCCTCCTGCGTTACGCAAGATGCTCGCGGTACATGTACCTGATAATGCCTTCTGGCCGATCGCGGCGCGGCAGGACCCCCCTGATGAGGGGTCAGGATAGTCCGCGGGCGACCTCGGTGGCCCAGTAAGTGAGGATCATGTCGGCACCGGCGCGGCGGATCGCGATCAGCGATTCCATGATCACCCGCTCCCGGTCGATCCAGCCGTTGGCCGCCGCCGCCTCGACCATCGCGTACTCGCCGCTGACCTGGTAGGCCGCGACCGGCACGTCGACGGTGTCGCGGACCTGCCGCAGGATGTCGAGGTAGGCCAGGGCGGGCTTGACCATGACGGCGTCCGCGCCCTCGGCCAGGTCGAGGCGCACCTCGCGCAGCGCCTCGCCGATCGGACCGGCCGGGTCCTGCTGGTAGGCGCTGCGGTCGCCGAACTGCGGCGCGCACTCGGCGGCGTCGCGGAACGGCCCGTAGAAGCCGGAGGCGTATTTCGCGGCGTACGCCAGGATCGGGATCCCGGCGAAGCCGTTGGCGTCGAGGGCGGCCCGGATGGCGCCGACCTGGCCGTCCATCATGCCGCTCGGCGCGATCATCCGGGAGCCGGCCGCCGCCTGCGCGACCGCCGCCGACGCGTAGCGCTCCAGCGTCGCGTCGTTGTCCACCTCGCCGTCGGCCGTCAGCAGGCCGCAGTGGCCGTGGTCGGTGTACTCGTCGAGGCAGGTGTCGGTCATCAGCACCAGCGCGTCGCCCAGGTCGGAGGCGAGGTCGCGCAGCGCCACCTGGACGATGCCGTCCGGGTCGTCGGCGCCCGAGCCCCGGGCGTCCTTGTGCGCGGGGATCCCGAACAGGATGATCCCGCCCACACCGGCGTCGGCCGCCTCGTGGGCCGCCTTGCGCAGCGACTCGCGCGTGTGCTGGACGACCCCGGGCATGGAGCCCACCGGCTGCGGCTCGGCGATGCCCTCCTTGACGAACATCGGCAGGATGAGCTCGGCCGGGTGCAGCCGCGTCCCCGCGACCATCCGGCGCATCGCGGCGGTGCGGCGCAGCCGCCGGGGCCGCGCCACCGGGTATTGGGCGTTCACAATGGTCTCCCCGCTCTTGATCGCGTCGGCCCGCCGGGAGGCCGTCCCGGCGGGCCGCACACGAGCCGGTTCACTTCACGCGTCGCCGCGCGCCCCTGCGCATCTGGGACGGACGGCGGGGCACCTCGCCCGCCGACACGGCGGCGTGCCGCATCTTGGCACCATAATCCGCCAGCGCCGCGGCGAGAGCCGAAGCGGACGGTTTGTCGGCCATCACGTCGACCCGCAGGCCGAACTCCTCGGCCGTCTTGGCGGTCTGCGGCCCGATGACCGCGATCACCGTCACGTTGTGCGGCTTTCCGGCGATGCCGACGAGGTTGCGCACGGTCGAGGACGAGGTGAACAGCACGGCGTCGAACCCGCCGCCCTTGATCGCCTCGCGGATCGGGGCGGGCGGCGGCGCGGCGCGCACGGTGCGGTAGGCCGTCACGTCGTCGCACTCCCAGCCGAGCTGGGTCAGCCCCGCCACCAGCGTCTCGGTCGCGATGTCGGCCCGCGGCAGCAGCACCCGGTTGATCGGGTCGAGCATCGAGTCGTACGGCGGCCACTCGGCCAGCAGGCCCTCGGACGACTGCTCGCCCGTCGGCATGAGGTCGGGCTTCACGCCGAACTCCACGAGCGCCCGGGAGGTGGCCTCGCCCACGGCGGCGACCTTGAGCCCGGCGAACGCCCGGGCATCCAGGCCGTACTCCTCGAACTTCTCGCGCACCGCCTTGACCGCGTTGGCGCTGGTGAAGGCGACCCACTCGTAGCGACCGGTCACCAGGCCCTTGATCGCGCGGTCCATCTGCTGGGGCGTGCGCGGCGGCTCGACGGAGATCGTCGGCACCTCCTCGGGCACCGCGCCGTACGAGCGGAGCTGCTCCGACAGCCCCTTGGACTGCTCCTTGGTGCGCGGCACGAGCACCCGCCAGCCGAACAGCGGCTTGGTCTCGAACCAGGACAGGCGGTCGCGCATGCCGACGGCGTCGCCCACCACGATCAGCGCGGGCTCGGTCATCCCGGCGTGCTTGAGGTCGGGGCCGAGCCGCCCGAGGCTGGAGACCACCGTGTATTGCTCGGTGGTCGTGCCGTCGCTGGTCACCGCCACCGGGGTCGAGTCGGCCTTGCCGCCCGCGATCAGCGCCTTGCTGATCGGGACCGCGTCCGCGACGCCGTTGTAGATCACCAGCGTGCCCTCGCACGCGGCGTGTTTGCCCCAGTCGTCGGTCTGCGCCGCGTCCACGATGCGGAACTCCGGCGCCGACGCCGCCGGCGGGATGCCGGCGTAGGTCAGCACCGCCGTGGC
This sequence comes from Microbispora hainanensis, assembly GCF_006874475.1. Lineage (GTDB taxonomy): Bacteria > Actinomycetota > Actinomycetes > Streptosporangiales > Streptosporangiaceae > Microbispora > Microbispora hainanensis. The sequence continues at coordinate 267,210 of NZ_VIRM01000001.1, read as the reverse complement.
CGGCGGCACGCCGGGCACGATCTCGAAGTCCACGTCCGCCTTGGCGCAGGCGGCCACCTCGTCGGTGACGGAGGAGAAGAAGGACGGGTCGCCCGAGCAGAGCCGCACGACCGTGCGGCCCGCCTTGGCGGCCTGGATGGTCTTCAGCGACACCGAGTTCTCCGCCGCGTCGGCGGAGATGTCGACGACCTCGACGTCCTCGCGGCTGTGGCGCAGCAGCGAGCCGTACGCCTGCCGGTCGAGCACGACGACGTCGGCCCTGCCCAGCAGGTCGGCGCCGCGCAACGTGAGCAGGTTCTCGTCACCGGGGCCGGCGCCGACGAAGGCGACGAACCCGGACCGGGTCTGCGTGCTGTTATTCGCGGGGCTCAACGGGCCTGCTCCCCCATCAACGTGTCGGCCCCCTCGGCGATCATGGCTGCCGCGAGTTCGCGGCCCATCTCCACGGCCGTCGTAGAGGGTCCGGAGGTGGACTTGCGCACCGACCGTGTGCCGTCGACGGCGACGACGGTGGCGGTCAGATTGAGAATGTGCCCGTCACCGGAGGCGAAAGCACCTACCGGGGCCGCGCAACCGGCCTCGAGGGCGGCGAGCACCGAGCGCTCGGCGTCCACCGCGGCCCGCGTCGGCGGGTCGTCGACGGCGCGCAGCAGCTCGATGAGATCGTCACGGTCGGCCAGGCACTCGACGGCGAGGGCGCCCTGCCCGGGAGCGGGCAGCATCTCGTCGACCTCGAACACCTGGGCGATCTCCCCGTCACGGCGGATCCTGGCCAGCCCTGCGGCGGCCAGCACGACGGCGTCGAGCTCGCCCGACGTCACCTTGCCGATGCGGGTGTCCGCGTTTCCCCTGATGGGGACGTAGTCGAGATCCGGCCGGAGCAGGCGCAGCTGGGCCACCCGGCGCGGTGAGCCGGTGCCGACGCGGGCGCCGGCGGGCAGGTCGTGCAGCTTCACCGGGCCGACGAGCGCGTCACGCGGGTCGTCCCGCCGCGGGATCGCGGCCATCGCGAGCCGCTCGTCCGGCTTGGTCGGCAGGTCCTTCAGCGAGTGGACCGCGAAGTCGACCTCGCCGGCCAGCAACCGGCCGCGCAGGTCGTTGACGAACACGCCCGTGCCGCCGAGCTGGGTCAGGTGGGCCCGGGACACGTCGCCGAAGGTGGTGACGCCGACGAGCTCCACCGCCCGGCCGGTCAGGGCGGTCAGCCGGTCGGCGACGATCTGCGACTGCGACGTCGCCATCAGGCTCTTGCGGGTGCCGAGCCGCAGGGGGGCGGTCACTGATCCACCTCCAGGCTCGAAACGGCGTCGGGTGTCTTCGGGTCGAGGCCGAACAGCTCGCGCAGCGCCTCGGCGTACTGGTCGCCGCCCGGGGACGCGGCCAGCCGCTTGACCCGTACGGTCGGCTCGTGGAGCAGCTTGTCGACGACCCGCCGCACGGTCTGGTTGATCTCGTCGCGCATCCGCCCGTCGATGTCTGGCAGGCGGGACAGCAGGCGGCCCATCTCCGACTCGACCACCCCGGCGGCCTTGCTGCGCAGGGCCACGACGGTGGGGGTGACGAGCGCGGCGCGCGCGGCGTCGAGATAGGCGGCGACCTCCTCGGTCACGATGCGCCTGACCTCGCAGATCGCCTCGGCCCTGCCGCCGTCGGAGACGTCGGAGCCCACGCCGTCCTGCTGCATCGACTTCAGGTCGACCAGCGTCACGCCGGGCAGGTCCCGTACGCCGGGGTCCACGTCGTGGGGCAGCGCGAGGTCGAGGACGAACAGCGGCCTGTCGCGGTCGCCGATCGTCTCCGCGGTGATCGTGCGGGTTCCCGCGCCGACGCAGGAGATGACCAGGTCGGCCTCCGCCAGCTCGGCGGGGACGTCGGCCAGGTCGGCGGCCCGGCCGCCGACCGTCTCGGCGAGCCGTTCGGCCCGCTCGCGGGTGCGGTTGGCGATGACGATGTCGGTCACGCCCGCACGGGACAGCGTCGCGGCGGACAGCGAGCTCATCGAGCCGGCGCCCACGACCAGGGCGCGCAGGCCGGTGATGTCGCCGAGCACCCGCTCGGCGAGGGTCAGCCCCACTCCGACCAGCGACGCGCCGGCCCGGTCGATGCCCGTGTCGGCGTGGGCGCGCTTGCCCACGCGCAGCGCGTGCTGGGCCAGCTCGTTGAGCGTGGTCCCGGCCGTGCCCTCCTCCTGCGCCAGGCGCAGCGCGGTGCGGATCTGGCCGAGGATCTGCCCCTCGCCGATCACCATGGAGTCGAGCCCGCAGGCGACGGTGAACAGGTGCTGGACCGCCCGGTCCTCATAGTGCACGTACAGGTGCCGCGCGAGCGTCTCCTGCGGCAGGCCCGAATGCGTGGCGAGCATGTTCGTCACCGCGGTGACGCCGCCGTGGAACCGGTCGACCACGGCGTAGACCTCGACGCGGTTGCACGTCGAGACGACCAGCGCCTCGGAGACGTACTCGTCGGACTGCACGTCGTGCAGCAGCTTGACGAGCGCGTCCCCGCTGACCGTGACCCGTTCGAGCAGCGCGACCGGCGTTGTCCGGTGGCTCAGGCCGACGACGAGGACACTCATGAGCTCGCTCCGTTCGATGGCTCACTCACATGACCACCCCGTCCGGCCACTCCTCGGCCATGATGGGCCCTCCATTAGCCTTGCGCTGCTCGTGGAACGCAAGTATCTGCAGTTCGATGGATAAATCGACTTTACGGACATCCACGCCGTCAGGCACAGCCAAGACGACGGGGGCGAAGTTCAAAATACTGGTGACGCCGGCCGCGATGACACGGTCGCAGACCTGCTGCGCCGCCGTGGCGGGGGTGGCGAGCACCACGATCGAGACTCCGCGCTTCTTGATCACGGACTCCAGCTCGTCGGCGTGCTCGACGACGAGACCTGCGATGCGATCGCCCACGACGTGCGGATCGGCGTCCAGCAGGCCCGCGATCCGGAACCCGCGCGAGGCGAACCCGCCGTAATTGGCCAGCGCCCGGCCGAGGTTTCCCACGCCGACGATGGCCACGGCCCAGTCCTGAGTGAGACCAAGCTCACGCGAGATTTGGTAGATGAGGTACTGCACGTCGTAGCCCACGCCTCTGGTGCCGTACGACCCGAGGTGGGACAGGTCCTTGCGGAGCTTGGCGGAGTTCACGCCGGCGGCGACCGCGAGATCCTCCGAGCTCACCGTCGCCGTGCCCCGTTCGGCCATCCCGTTGAGTGCGCGCAGATAGAGCGGCAACCTCGCCACCGTGGCGTCGGGGATGCCGCGGTCTCGAGGCTGCGGGATTCGGCGGATCACTTGCCGGGGCTCCAGGGGGACGGACGGCCGGTTGCGCCCCCGGCCGCATAGCGGATGCGACGGATGAGTACCAGGTTAGTGCCTTTGTGAAGCTATGCACAAAGTCGATCGTGCGAGGCTTCCCTCGTCTCAAGGGTCCCAGGAGGGGGCGGCGGTCTCCATTCCGGGCCGGAGGGATCGCGATAATCGAAGGCATGGCTCCTCGAGACCACCGGATCACGCTGCTCGGCAAGCCCGGCTGCCACCTGTGCGACGACGCCCGCGCGGTGGTCGAGCGCGTGGCCGCCGAGCTGGGCGTCCCCTGGGAGGAACGCGACATCACGGCCTCGCCGGAGGACCAGGCCGAATATTGGGAGATGATCCCGGTCGTCCTGATCGACGGCGTGCAGCACGACTACTGGCGGGTCAACGAGAACCGGCTCCGCGAGGCCCTGCAGCGCTGAGGCCGAGGCCGGGACGGATGCGCCCGGGGCCGGTACGGCCGGAGGCGGCGCGGCCGGGGTTCATGCGCCCGGCCCGAGCCGCTGCCCGAGCCGCTCCTCCCGGCCCGGCCCGAGCCGTTCCTAGAGGACCCGGCGGGTGGGGAGGGGGACCACCTTGGCGGCGTTGACGCTGAGTTCGATGACGTTGGCCGCCAGCACATACTTCACCCGCTCGGTCGCGAAGCGCTCCATGTGCGGCTGCCGCTGGTGCTCGCCGTAGCCGACCTCGTCCCGGTAGAGCTCGTAGACGATGCGCTGGAGCGGGGCCGACTTGACCGCGTGGCAGACGAACAGCAGCGTGTCGGGCTCGTTGCGCTGCACCGCCTCGACGGTCTCCTCCGCCAGCTTGTCGAACGCCTCGCCCGAGCCGTCGAGCAGCGTGAAGACGGTCAGCAGGCCGTAGATGCCGGGGGCGGGCTTCACCGAGCCGCCCTGACCCGCGGGCCGGCCCGCCTGCTGGGGCCCCTGCCCGCCGCCCGGCTGGCTCATGGCGGGACGGGACCTGCCGCCGAATCCGACGCCGAAGCTCGCGGCGAGGTCGGCCGGGTCGGGGACCTCCGCCCCGGGATAGAGGGCCCCCGTGGCGGGCATCGCCCGGTCGGGCTCGGCCGGGGCCGCGGGCATGCCGTATTCGGGCCTGCGGGGCTGGCCGTACTGGTCCGCGGCGAGAAGCTGGCCGGTCATGGGCCCGCCGAAGTCGTCGGGCGACAGCGGACCGTCGGAGGGCCGCATGCGGGCGGCGTAGTCGACCTCGCTCTGCTCCCCCGCTCGATATTCGGCCACCAGGTCGCCGAGGCCCGAACGGCGCGGCGCTCCCGGCCCGCCGGCTCCCGGTGTCCCGGCCACCGGCATCCCGGGCGGAACCGCACCGGGCCCGCCCGGGCGGCCTCCGGGAGCCCCGCGCGGCGGCTCGGGCGGCCCCGAGGGCGCGGAGGGCACGCGGGTCTCGGCCCGCAGGGCGCTGTCGGCCCGGCCGCCGCGCCGCCCCTGCCACTCCTCCTCCGGGGCCTCGTCGTCCTCGCCCTCGTCGTCGTACGGCGCGAGCGGCCGGGCCACGACGTACCAGACGCCTCCGGCGGAGGCGGCGAGCACGGCGACGACGACCAGCCCGGGGAGCCCGAATTCGAGCACGCCCGAGATCGCCATCCCCGCCGGGGCGAGCACGACGGTCGCGTTCATGTTGTCGACGTCGTACTCGTCTCCGTCCCGCCAGGCCATCACCGCCATGGCGAGGCCGAGCAGGAGGATGAAGACCACCAGGCCGTGGACGCCCCGCAGCAGCCACTCGGGCCAGAGGTCCCAGTGGGCCGGCCCGTCGGGCAGCGACTTGTCGAAGCCCGATGTGACGACGGGGTCGAGCACCATGATCACCGTGCCCACGACCGTCAGCGCGGCGCCGAGGAGCCAGCCGGCGAAGCGGGCTCCGCCCTTCTCCGCGAGGAGCTGGATGACGCCGATCGCCAGCCATAGCGGGGCCAGCAGCGAGCCGGTGATCTGGTAGGCCCGGAACGTCACGGGCCCGAACCCGGTGAGGTGTCCGACGGCGACGGCGCCGAGCGACAGCGCCAGCGCGCCCGTGGCGACGCTCCACGCGATCAGCCAACCGGCCGGCTCGTCACGGAGACGCCCGGCGAGGACGCCGGTGGTGATGCCGGCGAGCAGGGCGCCGGCGAACGCGAGGAGAGCGACGAGGACTTCCATGGTGGGACCCATGCTGCCGGACATCTGCTTCTCACCGGTAGCCGGTCGCCCTGTCCGGGAATGTCACCCCCCCGCGTACGCACATCTGAAGCGGATTCCTCCACCCGAACGGATTGTGTAATCTCCCGTTGATTTCTAGAGTGTTCGAGCACGCCGACTCCCCTTCCCCCATGGGATAACGGATGCCGAACACGTGGCCGTTGGCCGGGCTTTCCCCTCCGGTAGCAGCAGGAGCAGCGCAACCCGCGCGCTCCGCCGATCTCACCGATCGCGAGCACGAGCACGACGAGATGCGAAGCCTCGTGCTGCGCGCCAAGACCGGCGACAGCGAGGCGTTCGGCGCGCTCTATGACCACTACCTGGAGCTGGTTTACCGGTATGTCTACTTCCGGGTCGGCAGCCACGCGCTGGCCGAAGACCTGACGAGCGAGACGTTCCTGCGGGCGCTGCGGGGCATCGCCGAGTTCACCTGGCAGGGCCGCGACTTCGGCGCCTGGCTCGTCACGATCGCCCGCAACCTCGTCACCGACCACTACAAGTCGGGCCGCAACCGCCTTGAGGTGACCACGGCGGAGATACTCGACACGCCTCTGGACGGCCCGCACATCCCCGAGAACGCGGTCGTCACGAACATGGTCAACGAGCGCGTGATGCAGGCGATCAAGCAACTGGGCGCGGAGCAGCAGGAATGCGTGATCCTGCGCTTCCTGCACGGGATGTCGCTGGCGGAGACGGCGATGATCATGGGCAAGAAGTCCGGGGCGATCAAGGCGCTCCAGTTCCGGGCGATCAGGGCGCTCGCCCGGACACTCCCCGACGATCTCGGCTGATGCCCCCGTAACCATTACCCATACCCCATCGTTGGGCATGTGGCAGGTCGGATCTTCAGGCGGATTTCGCGGGCACGCCGGGAGGTGACGGACGCCTCCCAGCCCCGCGAGCGGATCTCCGCTGCGCGTCAAGCGGGGGATGGCGGGAACGGTGATGGGCTGGTGGCGACCCTCGCGCCGCGCGGGCGGCCGGTCGTCGGCCCGTTCCCGCAGGCGCCCCGGTCACCGCTTCCTGCTGCGCGTCCGCCCGCGGGCCGGCACCCGCGGGGTCGTCGCGCGCGTGGCCGGCCTTCGCTCCTTGCTGGGCGGCGCCCCGAGACCTGAGTTCCGTGAGAGGCTGCGGGCCGACCTGATGCGGGCCCACGCCGACGAGCGCGCGGCGGGCAGGCACGCGGCCGGAAAGCACGCGGAGCCCCCCGCCACGTCGCCGCGGCCCCGCCGGTCCCTGCTCGTACGGGTGCGCCCCGTGCTGGTGTTCTGCGTGCTGCTGGCGGCGATGTTCGGCACCGGTGTGCGCACCTACCACGCGGTGCCCGGCGAGGCGCTGTATCCGCTGAAGAGGATGGCGGAGTCGACGGTGCTCCGCCTCGCGCACGACGAGGACGAGCTGACACAGCGGCAGATGGTCGCGGCGCGGCAGCGGGCCGCCGAGACCGCGTCGCTGGTGAACGCGGCGACGCCGGAGCGCCGCCGGCTCATCGGGCAGACGCTCGACGACATGGAGACGACCACCAGGGCCGCGCTGAGCCGGGTGGCCCGGAAGGGACACGCCGACGGCGAGGCCCGCAAGTTCGCCCGTGAGCAGCGCAATCTCGTGGAGCCGCTGCTGCCGAAGCTCGACGGGGAAAACCGCGACAAGGCCAACGAATACCTGATTTATATCGAATCGTTCACCGGTTCCGGACGTTGACACGTCATGTCCCGCTCCCGTTCCGTACACCCTCCGGCGGTTAAGCTGATGAGTCATGAGGCGGCTATTGCGACGGCGGGAAGAGGCGGAGATCGCCGGCGAGGTGGCGGCCGCCGCGGCGGTGTCCGTTCCCGAGGTCGTCCCCGACCTCTCGGCGGCGGCGTTCTTCGACGTCGACAACACCATGATGCGCGGTGCCTCGATCTACCACTTCGCCCGGGGACTCGCGGCGCGCGGCCTGTTCACCAGCCGTGACCTCATGAAGTTCGCGGCCGGGCAGGCGTGGTTTCGCGTGCGGGGCAACGAGAACCCCGAACACATCGCCAAGGCCAAGGAGATGGCCCTCGCCTTCGTCGCCGGGCTGAAGGTGGACGAGGTCGTCCGGCTGGGCGAGGAGATCTACGACGACGTGATGGCCGACCGCGTGTGGCAGGGCACCCGCGCGCTGGCCCAGGCGCACCTGGACGCCGGGCAGCGGGTGTGGCTGGTCACCGCCACGCCGGTCGAGCTGGCCCGGGTCATCGCGCAGCGGCTCGGGCTCACCGGCGCGCTCGGCACGGTCGCCGAGACCGCCGACGGCGCCTACACCGGGCGGCTCGTCGGCGACCTGCTGCACGGCCCGGCCAAGGCCGAGGCCATCCGGGCGCTGGCCCGCCGCGAGGGCCTCGACCTGTCCCGCTGCTCGGCCTACAGCGACTCGGCCAACGACCTGCCGATGCTCTCCCTCGTCGGCCACCCGCACGCCATCAACCCCGACAGCGAGCTGCGCGAGCACGCCAAGGAGAACGGCTGGGAGGTCCGCGACTTCCGCACCGGCAGGAAGGCGACGATGATCGGCCTGCCGATCGCCGCGACCGCCGGGGCCATCGCGGGCGGCGTCGCCGCGGGCATCGCCCTGCGCCGCCACTACCGCTCCGTCCTCTGATCTGACCACGCTGCCGGTGGCCCGTGGGCTCCGCGAGAGGCACGCGCCCGAACGTCGTCAGGCGGCGGACCGGCCGATGGTGTGGTCCGCCACGGCCCGCACGATCAGGCCGGCCAGCTCCCGGTTCACCAGTTCGGATCGTTCGTAGCCGATCATGTGCCCGGCGCCGGGGATCCGTACGAACCGGGCGTCGGGCAGTGCCTCGGCGATCCGGCGGCCGTGGGCGAGCGGGGTGAGCCGGTCCCGCTCCCCCACCATGACGAGCGTCTGAACACGCTTGAGCGTCTCCAGGGCCGCGTGCTTGTCGTGCACCCCGAAGGCGCGGAAGAACCCGGCCATGGCCTCCGTCGGCGTCGCCGCGGCCATCGCGTTCACCAGCCGGACGTGCCGCCGCCTCGCGCCCTTGCCGAAGGCGACGTAGCGGGTCACCGGCAGGTTGGTCCAGCCCTTCACGCGGGGCCGCGCGTCGATGACCTCGGCGCGGGCCAGCATGCTCTCGAACACCGAGGTCGTGACGCGGGGAGCCATCCGCCCGAGCGGCCCGGGAAGGCCGAAGGTGGTGGCGGCGAGCCCGCCGGACGACGTGCTGAGCAGCGCGGCGCCCGCCACCCGCGACTCGACCAGGGCGGGGTGCCGGTCCGCGAGCGCCATGATCGTCATGCCGCCCATCGAGTGGCCGGCGAGGACGACGGGCAGCCCCTCCGGCACGGCGGCCTCGATGACGGCCGCGAGGTCGTCGCCCAGCCGGTCGATCGTGTACGTCTCCAGCGGCCCGGCCGAGGAGTCGCCGTGCCCGCGCTGGTCGTAGAAGACGAGCGTGCCGAGGCTCGCCAGGGCCTCGCGCTGGGGCTGCCAGCAGTTCCGGTTCATCAGCCAGCCGTGCGCGAAGACCACGGCGCAGCGGGGATCGGGATGGTCGTCGATCTCCACGGCCAGGCGGACCCCGTCGTCGGTCGTGACCGTCGTCCGGCGGCCGGACGCGCCGCCGCGAGCCGACGCGGTCTTCGCCCGCCTGGTCTGGACGCGCCGCGCGACGCTGATCGCCCTGCCGATCGCCAGGCCGAGGGTGAGCCCGGCGAGGGCGGCGTTCCGCCCCTTGCTCATGGTGCTCCTCCGGGGATGAGGGTGAGCACACCATACCGACCGGTAGGTCCCTTTTGTTAGACCCCCGTGTTTGTTAGACCCCCGTGTTTGTAAGACCCCCGTGTTTGTAAGACCCCCGTGCCCAACACGCCTCCGGAAGGGCGTTGTCACATCACGATCGGGGAAAACGCCGGCCCCCGGCGCAGCCGCAGCGCGTCGAGCCGTCGTTGCACGGTCTCCCTGACGTGGTCGGTCAGGTCGAAGACCAGCATGGGGTCGTCGGCCTCCTCCGGGGCGTACTCGTCGGTCCGGATCGGCTCGCCGAACTCGATCAGCCACTTGGACGGCAGCGGAAGCAGGCCCAGCGGCCCGAGCCAGGGGAACAGCGGCGTGATCGGCAGGTAGGGCAGGCCGAGCAGCCGGGCGAGCGCGGGAATGTCGCCGATCTTGGGGTAGATCTCCTCCGCCCCCACGATGGCGCACGGGACGATCGGCACGCCCGCCCTGATCGCCGACGCGACGAACCCGCCCCGGCCGAACCGCTGGAGCCGATAACGCTCGGAGAACGGCTTGCCGATGCCTTTGAAGCCCTCCGGGAAGACCCCGACGACCTCGCCCTTGCGCAGCAGCCGGTCGGCGTCCTCGGGGCAGGCGAGCGTGTGCCCGGACTTGCGGGCCAGGTGCCCGAGCACCGGAAGCTGATAGACCAGGTGCGCCCCGAGCAGGCGCAGCGGCCTGTTCAGCTCGTCGTGCACCGCGACCTGCAGCATCAGCGCGTCCACGGGCAGCGTGCCGGAGTGGTTGGCCACGATCAGCGCGCCCGTGTCGGCCGGCACGTTGCCGAGCCCGAGGGCCTCGACCCTGAACCAGTGCCGATAGAGCGGGCGCAGCGCCTCCAGCAGCACGTTCTCGTTGAGATCGGGATCGAAGCCGAACTCGTCGACCTCGTATTCGCCGGTGACCCTGCGCCGCAGGAACGCGAACAGCTCGGCGAGCCGCTCGTCGGCCGTGCGTTCACCCGCGTTCTCGTCCGTACGCCGGCCCTGGAAGTCGTCCATCAACGCCTCGTCACGAAATCGGCCGGACGACGTCGGCCAGCCAGTCGACCAGGGCACGCGGCAGGTCGCCGGGGCCGCCGCGCGACCTGAGGAAGTCGTCGAACGCCGCGGCCGTGCTGTATTTCGGCCGCCAGCCGAGCTCGGCGGCGAGCCTGGTGGTGTCCACGGCCCGGCCGTGGCTCATGAGCGCGAGCTGCTCGGGTGAGAAGTCCACCAGCCGCGCGCCACGGGCGAGCCCGCTGACGAAGCGGAAGGCGGGGGACGGCATGGGGATCACCGGCCGGCCCGTGCGCCGCGCGCACTGCGACAGCAGCAGGACGCCGTCGCCCGCGACGTTGAACACGCCCGGATGATCGGCCCTTGCCGTACGGCACAGCACCTCGACGGCGTCGTCCTCGTGCACGAACTGCAGGCGGGGATCGAAGCCGAGCACGGTGGGCAGCACCGGCTGCGAGAAATAGCTCGTCAGCGGTGATTCGACGCTCGGCCCCATGAGCGTGGCGAAGCGCAGCGTCGTCGTCGTCACGTCGGGCCTGCGCCGGGCGAAGCCCCGCACGTACGTCTCGAGCTCGGTGGCGTCCCTGGCGAACCCGGAGTGCGACCCCTCGACGGGCTCGGTGTCCTCCGTGAACACGGCGGGAGCGTGCGGCGAGGAGCCGTACACGGCGGTGGTGGACCGCACGACCACCCGGCGCACGGTGGCGGAGCGCTGACACGCCGCGAGCAGCTGCATCGTCCCGATGACGTTGTGCTCCTTCATGGCCGGGCGGCCGCCGCCCGAGCCGCCCGCCCGGCCGCTGCCACCGGGGCCGCTGACCAGGCTGAGGTGCACGACGGTGTCGACGTCGGCGTCCCTGATGACCTTGACCAGGTCGGGACTGCGCAACGCGACCCGGACGAACTCGGTGCGGCCGAGCACCGCGCCGTCCTCCCCGGCAGGGGATGGCGGCGGCGCAGTGTCCACGCCGATGACCCGGTCGATCTCCGGGTCGGCCGCGAGCGCGAGCGCAACACGAGCGCCGATGTGACCGGAGACACCGGTGACCAGCACAGTACGAGTCATCGACGCCTCGCCGGGGGTGTGCGTGTTCACGGTCGCCCGGTCCGTGAGGACCGGTGCGCGCTCCGTCTCGGCTACTTCTTGTTACGCCGCTGGATGCGGGTCTTCTTGAGCAGCTTGCGGTGCTTCTTCTTGGCCATACGCTTGCGGCGCTTCTTGATCACAGAGCCCACGGGACCCCCAGGTGAAGGTGTGACTGTCCAACCGGCGCGCGAGCGCACACCGGCTCAACAGACTACCGGCGATCCGTGGTAGATCGCTCCCCCGGGGGACCCCGCGTCGACCGGGAGTCGGCCACGCCGCCCTCAAGCGTGGTCGCCTGTGCCGTTCACCCTGCTTCGATGAACGCGTCCCGCAAGTAGTCGTGGACCGCCTGCTCGGGAACCCTGAAGGACCGGCCGACACGGATGGCCGGTAACTCTCCCGAGTGCACGAGCCGATACACGGTCATCTTGGACACCCGCATGACGGTCGCCACCTCGGCCACCGTCAAGAACTTCACCTCGCTGAGAGGTCTTTCGCCTGCACCCATCGGACGCCTCTTCCGCACGTGTTTCCGGGTTATCCCCACTGGTGCCATTGCTCACGCACGTGTACTGCCGTCAGCGTAAGTCCGGACTCCGAGTAGGCAAACCCCTCGTTCCATCAGTCCACGGAGCCATGTGCCGTCAAAATCGGGAAAGTCGCTGGCAGCAGCCGGGCCGTGCCCCTCGCCTCAATCTTGGAACGGACCAACTTCTCTCACATTAGAGTCGCCCAGACACACGAAAAAGTTGGCAAACCGTCGACACGGAGGCGCAAAAACGGGCGCGAAATGCCCGGTTTGGGAGGTCCGGAAGGGGTGTCAGAGGCTGCGGGCGACCCGATCGAGCAGGTACGCCGTCAGCGGAGCGTAGTAGCGCGGCAGCACATTGTCATCGAGAGGAACGGTGACGGCGATCTTGCCCTCGGCCTCGCCCACGAACAGCGCGGGGTCGTTGCTGTCGGCGAAGCCCACGGTCTCGACCCCGGCCTCGCCCGCGGCCCCGGCCCAGCCGTGATCGGCGATCACGAAGTCGGGCCGCTCCTCGGCGAGCATCGCCTCCATCGGCGCAGCCTCGTGGGTGTGCACGAACGTGCCCCGGTCCTCCAGCATCGCCACGCTGTCGAGGTAGCGGATCTGCCTGCGCCGGCCGAGGCCGCTGACGTACGCCCACCCCTCGGCCGGGGTGAGCAGGGTCGCTCCGTGCTCCGCGAGGAACCGCGCCACCGCGAGGTGGACGGTGAGCAGGCCGGTCGGGTGCCCGGTGGCGACCACGACCCGGGGCGCGCCGCGCCGCAGCACCTTGGCGATCCGCTCGCCCATCTCCTCCACGGCGTCGATGGTGCGCTCGGGGTCGATGGTGTCGGGGCCCTCGCGATGGCCGGGGTCGGCGGTCACTCCCACCTTTTCGGACATGAGCGCCAGCACCTCGTGGTAGGACCACTCGCCCTCGAAGGTGAGCCCGAACAAATAGTGCGGGTCGCGCAGCGCGAGCGACCGATAGTGGTCGAGGTTGTTCTCGCGGCTGGTCGCCACGTCGCCCGCGATGGCGGTCCGGACGAGGTGTTCGCGCAGTTCGGCCCGGGAGGGGGCTCGGGAGGGTGGTGCGGTCACAACAGGTACAGCGCTCCTCGGCTCGGCATGATTCCGTACTTCTCAGGGCATGGGGTCCAGGCCGTGGAAGGGGAACACGGCCTTCCTGGTGGCGATGACGGCCCGGTCGATGGCGTCGGCTGGATCGTACCCTTCCGAAATGTCGCGCCATTGCGGGTGACGCCCGTCTGTCATGGTCAGAGGAGCCATCTCCCCGGTACGCTCCCGCGCGTACGTCCGCCAGGTCTCCGGTGTGGCGGTCGACGGCTCGACGGGCCGCCCCAGCGCCTCGGCCATCAGGTGCGTCCACGCCCGCGGCACGACCTGGACCAGTTCGTATCCCCCGCCGCCCACCGCGATCCAGCGGCCGCCCGCGGTCTCGTGCGCCAGCCGGTGCAGCGCGGCGTACGCCATGCGCTGCCCGTCCAGGCTCAGCATGAGATGGGCCAGCGGGTCGAGGGCGTGACTGTCGCAGCCCTGCTGGGTGACGAGGATCTGCGGCGCGAAGGCGTGCAGCAGCGGCGGGACCACCGCGTGGAAGGCGCGCAGCCATCCGGCGTCGCCGCAGCCGGCCGGCAGCGCCACGTTGACCGCGGTGCCGTCCGCGCCGGTTTCCTGGGGGAAGCCGGTGCCGGGAAACAGCGTGCGCGGGCTCTCGTGCAGGCTGATCGTGAGCACCCGCGGATCGTCGTAGAACGCCGCCTGCACGCCGTCGCCGTGGTGCACGTCCACATCCACGTACGCGATCCTCGTCGCGCCCTGTGACAGCAGCCACGCGATGGCGACGGCCGGGTCGTTGTAGACGCAGAAGCCGCTGGCGGCGCCGGGCATGGCGTGGTGCAGCCCGCCCGCGATGTTGACCGCGTGCTCGGCCTCGCCGGTCCACACCGCCCTCGCGGCGGCCAGCGACGCGCCGGTGACCAGGGCGGCCGCCTCGTGAACGCCCGCGAAGGCGGGGTTGTCCTCGCTGCCGATCCCGTAGCGCATGTCGGGGCGGCCGTCCTTCGAGACGTTCTTGACCGCCTCGATGTAGTCGCGGTTGTGCACCAGCGCGATCTCGTCCTCGGTGGCGGGGACGCAGCCGGTCGTCTCGGTGCCGTCGAGCACGCCCAGGTCGCGGGCGAGCGCCATGGCGAGCTCGACGCGTACGGGCGCGAGCGGATGGCCGGGCCCGAAGTCGTAAGAAACCAGAGCGTCGTCCCAGACGACCCGCACCGCCTGACTCATGCCGCGACGCTACCGCACATGCCGTCACCGGCGTTCACGCGGGCGTCACGCGCCCGTCCGGCCCATCGAGTCCGTGCAGCCCGTGCGGCCCGTTCAGTCCGTACGCAGGGCGACGACGGGATCGAGCCGGGCGGCCCGCCGGGCGGGGGCGACGCCGAAGAAGACGCCGACGGCCGCGGAGACCCCGAAGGCGAGCACGATCGACCACCAGGTGATCGACGCGGGCACCGGCGAGACCGCCTGGATCAGCAGCGCGCCGCCGACCCCGGTCAGGATGCCGATCACCCCGCCGATCGTGGTCAGCAGCACGGCCTCGATCAGGAACTGGCCGAGGATGTCGCGGCCCCGGGCGCCGAGCGCCTTGCGCAGGCCGATCTCCTTGGTGCGCTCCCTGACGCTCACCAGCATGATGTTGGACACCCCGACGCCGCCGACCAGCAGGGAGATCCCCGCGATGGCGGCCAGCACGCCGGTCAGCATGCCGAGGACCGTGCCGATCGTGCCGAGGAGCTGGGTCTGCGTGACGGCCGAGAATGTCTCGTCCGGATAGCGGGCGGCGAGGGCGGCCACGACCCGCTGCCGCAGCGGTTCGATCTCGTCCGGGCCGGAGGCGCCGACGGCGATGCCGTTGATCCTCGGCAGCCCGATCAGCCGCTGGGCGGTCGTGACGGGCAGATGCACCTCCTGGTCCCGCGCCACCCCGAACGTGGATCCGACGGTCTCGTAGACGCCGATCACCCGGAACCGCACCCCGGCGATCGTGACCTGGCGGCCGATCGGATCGACGTCCCCGAACAGCTTGGCCGCGACCTCCGAGCCGAGGATCACCACGCGCCGCCGGGTGTCCACGTCGGTCCCGGTCAGATAGCGGCCCCGGCGCAGCGGCCGGTCGAAGACGTGCGGCATGTTCTCGTCGGTGCCGGTGAGCGTGGCGAACACCTCCACGCGGCCCACCCGCACCGGCTCGCCGGAGTTCACCGCGACCGTCACCTTCGAGGGGTCGCCGACCACGCGGCGCACGTACGCGACGTCCGACAGGTCGAGGCGGCTCTGGGTGGGGGCCGCGCCCAGCCCCACCTGCCCGGGGACCACGAGGATGATGTTGCTGCCGAGCCCCGCGATCTCCTTCTCGACGGCGTTCTTGGCCCCGGTGCCGATGGCGACGAGGATCACGACCGACAGCACGCCGATGATCACGCCGAGCATGGTCAGCATGCTGCGCAGCCGGTTGACCCGCAGCGCCTCCACCGCCATCCGCAGCGCCTCGGCCGTCCTCATGACGCCGCCCTCATGTGTCGCGCTCGATCCGGCCGTCGCGTACGCGGATCTGGCGGCGGGCGCGGGCCGCGACGTCGGCGTCGTGGGTGACGAGGACGACGGCGACGCCGCCCTCGTTGAGCCGTTCGAGCAGGCCCATCACCTCCTCGCCGTTGCGGCTGTCGAGGTTGCCCGTGGGCTCGTCGGCCAGCAGCACCCGGGGGTCGCCCACGAGCGCCCGGGCGATCGCCACCCGCTGCTGCTCGCCGCCGGACATCTGCGACGGCCGGTGTGTGAGCCGGTGACCGAGCCCGACCGCCTCCAGCGCCGCCCTGGCCCGCTCTCTGCGTACGGCGCGGGGCGCGCCCCGGTAGACCAGCGGCAGCGCCACGTTGTCGAGCGCGGACGTGCGGGGCAGCAGGTGGAACGACTGGAAAACGAAGCCGATCGTGCGGTTGCGCAGATCGGCCAGCCGGGCGTCGTCGAGCGTCGCGACGTCCACGCCGTTCACCAGCAGCGTGCCGGAGGTCGGCCGGTCGAGGCAGCCGAGCAGGTGCATGAGCGTGGACTTGCCCGAGCCCGACGGGCCCACGATCGCCGCGAACTCCCCCTGCCCGATGCGCAGGTCGGCCCCGCGCAGCGCGTCGACCTGCACGCCGCCGTCCAGGCGGTAGGAGCGGGTGAGGCCGATCGCCTCGAACGCCGGCGCGCCGGCCGCCCCTGGCTCCGCCGACGCTTCGGCGCGCTCGTCGTCACGCCGGCCGGCGCGCTCGTCGTGGCTCACGACAGCGACTGGCCGGGGCGTACGGCGTCGGCGCCCTTTACCACCACCCGCTCACCGGGGGACACCCCGCTGAGGATCTCCACGACCGCGTCGCCCTGCGCGCCCAGCCGGACGACCCGCCGCTCGGCTCTGCCGTCGCGCACCACCCACACGATCGACTCCCGGCCGCTCGTCACGATCGCCGACGCGGGCACGGCCGTGACGTTCTCCGAGCGGCGTACGGCCAGCCGCACCACGGCGCTCATCCCCGGCTTGGGCGCGGGGGCCGCGCCGCCGTCGTCGTAGGCGCCCCGGCCCAGGCGCAGCCGTACGGGATAGCCGACCCCGCCGGTCGCGCCCTCCTTGGGGATGACTCCCACGCCCGTCACGGTGGCGGTGTAGGTCGCGCCCGTCACCGCGTCGAACTCGACGTCGGCAGGCGTGCCCTTGTGCACCAGCAGTACGTCGGTCTCGTCCACGTCGGCCGACAACGTGAGCACCGACACGTCGGTCACGGTGACGATCGGGTCTCCGGCGGCCACCGGGACGCCGGTGGCGATCGTCCCGCCGGAACGGCCCGCGGGGGCGGCCGCCGCGGCACCCGCCTGGCCCGTCAGACCGGCGGGCAGCTGCGAGACCAGCGCGCCGAGGCCGGCCCCGCCCGAGGCGGAGGACGCGCCGCCGAGCGTGACCACGCCGCCGAACGGCGCCCTGACGGCCAGGGCGTCCACGGTCTGCTCGGCCGCGCGCACGGCCGCTTTGGTCTGCGACCTCGACGCGGCCCGCAGCGACGCCATCGACGCGCTCAGCCCGCTGATCCCCGCGCTCATCTGGCCGCTCACCTGCGACAGGCTCTGGCCGATGGCCCGGGTGAGCCCGTCGAGCACCTCGCCGAGCGCCCGCCGCTGGGCCCGCTGGCGCTTCTCGGCGGTGTCGATGGCGGCCAGCAGCCGGGCCCTGGCCGTGCGGTCGCCGATCGACCTGGCCGCCTTCCTGGCCTGGGCGAACGACCGGGCGACGTGCGTGTCGAGCGAGCTCGGCAGCCGCAGGCTCGGCAGCCGCACGCTCACCGGAGCGCCGCCGCCGAAGGAGACGGGCTTGGCGGCCTGCCGGTCGGCCTCACGCGCGGCCGAAAGCTGCTGCCTGGCCTGGGGAGAGCTGATCCTGGCGAGGATCTGGCCCTTCTTCACCGTGTCGCCGTCCTGGACGTACAGGCGGGCGATCGTGCCGGAGGCGGGCGCGGTCAGGGTGGCCGTCGCACGGGCGCCCACGGTCGCCGGGGCCTCGACGACCTCGCTGACGGTGGTTCTCGTGACCACGGCCACGGCGGCCTTCTGCGGTTCGGACGACGTGCACCCGGCGGCGAGCAGGACGGCGATGAGCGGGACGACCACGCGACGACACGTCACCCGCCAATCGTAAAGCGATGGTCATCCGCCGTCCCGGGAACGCCGGTCGTCACCGGGCGAACTGTGCCAACTGTGACAACCGGGGCAACCGGGGCGGCCGCCCGCGAACCGGAGGAAGCGCTGCGGGTCAGCCGGCGGCGAGACGGCGGCTGCGCTCGCAGGCCGCCTCGATCGCGTCGAGGAACGCGGCCCGCACCTTGTGACGCTCCAGCTCGGCGATGGCGGAGATCGTGGTGCCTCCGGGCGAGGTCACGGCCTCGCGCAGGATCACCGGGTGCTCCCCGGAGTCGCGCAGCATGATCGCGGCGCCGACGATCGACTGGGTGACCATGTCGAGGGCCGCGGCACGCGGCATGCCCAGCAGGATCCCGGCGTCGACCATGGCCTCGACCAGGTAGAAGAAGTACGCCGGGCCGCTGCCGGACAGGGCTGTGGCGGCGTCCTGCTGCGACTCGGGGATGCGCAGCACCTTGCCCACCGGGCTGAGAAGCTCCTCGGTGCGCTTCAGGTGCTCCTCCGAGGCGTGCGCCCCGGCCGAGATGACGCTCATGGCCTCGTCCACCAGGACGGGCGTGTTGGACATGACGCGGACGACGGCCACGCCGTCCGCGAGCCTCTCCTCCACGAAGGCGGTCGTGATGCCGGCGGCCACCGAGATCACCAGCCGGTCGGCCGCCACGTGCGGGGAGATCTCGGTCAGCAGCGCGTTCATGTCCTGCGGCTTGACCGCGAGGATGAGCGTGTCGGCCAGCTTGGCGGCCTCGGCGTTGCCCGCGACCCGCACGCCGTATCGCTCGCGCAGCGCCTCGGCCCGCTCGGGCCTCCGGGCCGTCGCCACGATCTCGTCCGGCCGCAGACCTGCGCGTACGAGCCCGGAGAGCAGGGCCTCGCCCATCTTTCCTGTCCCGAGAATCGCGATCATTCCTGCACCTCTTCTGGGCCTCGCCGGGATCTCCCCGCAGCTTACCGACCCCGCCGTACGGAGCCGAACGCGCTGCGCCGCCGAACGGCCGGGCGGGTCAGTTCCAGTGGCCCGCGGCGGCGGTCGCGGCGACATAGTCCTCGAACCGCCGCCGCGGCGACCTCGGCGATGTCCTCCGCGTCGACGAACGGGGTGCGCCCGTCGCCGGTCGGCAGGGCCAGAGCGCCGGCCAGGATCCCCTGCCGCCAGAAGGCCTCGCTGAAGTTCTGCGAGAACCAGTCGGGCCGCAGGATGGTCCAGCCGACGCCCGAGTCGCGTACGGCCCGCTCCGCGGACTTCAGGGGGTGGTCGTCTCCGGCCTCGCCCACGCCGTGGGCGGACAGCAGCACCAGCCGCCGCGCGCCTGAGGCCACCGCCTCGGCGACGAGGGCGGGGACGCGCGCCCGGCGGTCCAGGCCCGCGTCATCGCCCTCATCGGCGGCGCCCACCCGCACACGATCGCCGACGATCCGTCCACCCGACCGCAGGCAGTGATCCACGGGAGCAGGAAACACGTCGTCGGCGACGGTGAGGCGGCGGCCGGGGCGCAGCGGAGTCTCGGCCCGCGCACGTACGGCGACGGCCTGCCCGGGGCCACGATCATGCTCAGGGGCGCCTGCGAACTGCGCGGCGAGGCCGGCGTCCGGCTGCTGGGCATGCTGCCGCCGCTGGCGGTCGTGCCGGCCGGGCCGCGCACCCAGGCCGCCCTGGACCTGCTCGCCGCCGAGGTCGCCCGCGACGAACCCGGCCAGGACGCCGTCCTCCACCGGCTGCTCGACCTCGTGCTCGTGCTGGCGTCGCGGGCCTGGCGCCGCCGGACGCGCTGAGCCCGCTTCCCAAGGCGTAGGGCGAAGCGCGGGGATGGTCAGGAGGTCCGGCGGCGCAGCGTGGCGGCGCCGAGCAGCAGCGCCAGCACGGCCGACCCCGCCACCACGACGACGTCGCGCCAGAACTCGCCGCCGGGGTCGGTGTCCGCGACCGCGTGCGCCATCGCCTCGATCGCGTACGACATGGGGAGGACGTTCGAGATCCAGTCCAGCACGGTCGCCATCTGCCCGCGCGGCACGAGGATCCCGCCGAGCAGGATCTGGGGGATCATCACGATCGGCATGAACTGCACGGCCTGGAACTCCGTGCGGGCGAACGCGCTGCACAGCAGGCCGAGCGCGGTGCCGAGCAGGGCGTTGAGCAGGGCCACGAGCACCAGCGGCCACAACGGGCCGGGCAGGTCGAGGCCCAGCCAGGTGAGGGAGACGGCCAGCGCCAGCGCCACCTGGACACACGCCGCCAGCCCGAACGCGAGGCCGTAGCCGAGGAGGAGGTCGAGCCGTCCGAGCGGCATCGCCATGAGCCGCTCAAGCGTGCCCGACGTGCGCTCGCGCAGCGTCCCGATCGAGGTGATGAGGAACATCACCAGGAAGGGGAAGACGCACAGCAGGATCGGCGACCAGTGGCCGAACGCGCGCTCGTCGTCCATCACGTAGTAGAGCAGGATCATCACCAGCGTCGGCACCAGGACCATGAGCGCGACCGTCCGCCGGTCGTGGCGGAGCTGGGTCATGATCCGCCTGGCGGTGGCGAGGGTGATCGCGAGGCTCATGCCGCCGCCCTCTCCTCGATCAGGCGCAGGAACGCCTCCTCCAGGTCGGTCGTACGCGTGTGCTCGCGCAGGGCGCCGGGGGTGTCGTCCGCGAGGATCTCCCCCTCGCGCAGCACGATCAGCCGCTCGCACCGCGCGGCCTCGTCCATGACGTGGCTGGAGACCAGGATCGTGGTGCCGCCCTCCGCCAGGCGGTGGAAGAGCGTCCACAGCTCCTGCCGCAGCACGGGGTCGAGCCCCACCGTCGGCTCGTCCAGCACGAGCAGCTCCGGACGGCCGAGCAGGGCCACGGCGAGCCCGGCGCGGCCCAGCTGACCGCCCGAGAGCGTGGACGCGAGCTGGTAGGCGGCCCCGGTGAGCCCCACCTCCGCGAGCACCCGCTCGGGGTCGTCCTTCGGCGCGCCGAGCACGGCGGCGAAGTAGCGCAGGTTCTCCAGCACGGTCAGGTCCCGGTAGACCGCCGGGCTCTGCGTCGAGTAGCCGATCCTGCGGCGCAGGCCCGTGCTCCCGGCCGGCTCGCCGAGCACGCTCACCTCGCCGCCGGACACGATCTGGACGCCCACGATCGCCCGCATGAGCGTCGTCTTGCCGCAGCCGCTCGGCCCGAGCAGGCCGGTGACCTGCCCGCGCGGCACCTCGAAGGTCAGGCCGTGCAGGACCTCGGCCCCGCCCCTGGCCACCCGCAGATCCCGTACGGCGATCGCGGGATCCGATAAATTCATCATGTGATGAAATTAGACCCGCGGCAGGGGCCCGTCAATGCGCCGATCGAGGTGTGTGCCGGGCCCGCCGCACATCTCGATCGGCGCGCAGGCCGCCGCGAAAAGTGATTTGTCCGGGGGAGCGCCGCATGGGTAACTTCACGCCCCATGACCCCGACTCTGCGGACCGAGCGCCTGCTGCTGGAGCCGTACGCCCCCGAAGACGAGGACGACTTCGTCACGCTGTTCCTGGACGGGCGGGTGTCGCGGTGGATGGGCGACGGTCCCGCCCCCGAGGCGGACTATCGCGCCCTGTTCGGGCGGATCTTCACCAAGGTCTACGCCCAGGAGCTGTTCGACGTCTGGGCCGTGCGCCGGGACGGCCGCTTCGCCGGGCACGCCGAGATCAAGCCGGCGAAGGTGGCGGACGGCTACGAGATCATCTACGCCCTGGCCCCCGGCATGTGGGGATCGGGCCTGGGGAGAGAACTGGCCGGAGCGATCGTCGCCTACGGCTTCGACGTCCTGGGGCTCGCGGAGGTGTACGCCACCGTGGCGGCGCCGAACACCGCCTCGCTGGCCGTGCTGAACGGGATCGGCTTCGAGCACGTACGGGACGTGACCGAGGACGACGGAGGCGTGACTCACGTGCTGAGGCGCCGCCAAGCCGCACGGTGAACCCGTCGCTCTTCACAGCCGTGTAAGGGGCATGAGAAAGCTCTGGCTCGTGGCCCTCCTGTTCCTGGCGGTCGCCTGCGGAGGGACCTCCTCCACCTCGGCCTCACCCGAGCAGCCGGACGGCTCTCCCTCCGGCGCCGGGGCCGATCACCCCTCGCGTCCGCCGGCCCGGTCTCCGGACGCGGCCGTCAGCGCGCCGGCGGCGCCGGCCGACCCGTCCGGCGCCCCGAGCGGCACCCCGTCTCCCGTGACCCCGGCCGGGCCCACGCTGAACCCCCGCAAGGTGCCGTGGGAGAGCGCCACCCCCACCGACGACGGCATGGTCCTCGACATCGTGTGGTGGTCCGGAGTGGAGCCCTGCAATGTGCTCGACCACGTCGAGGTGACCGAGACCGCCCGCGAGGTCACCGTCACCCTGTACGAGGGACAGGACCGGCGCTCGCCCGACGCCGCCTGCATCGCGATCGCGATCCTGAAGACCACGAAGGTGCACCTCAAGGCCCCGCTCGACGGCCGGAAGGTCGTGGACGGCGCGAAGTAGAACCGCCAGGCCCGGGCGGCAGGGCGGGAGAGGCGGGGCGCGAGGGGCGTGGCGGCACACGCCCGGCGCCCCGGCGTCACCACCCAAAGCGGCACAGAGAGGGCAGATCACACAAGTTCCCGGCGAGGGGATGAAATCCGCGCGCTCCAGGGTTGAGCCCCATAGACTCAAGACGGTTGACAGCCCCATCGGCGGGGCTAGGATCTGAGTCTGACCGACTCAACTTTGACTACAAGGACGTACTCATGGCACGTGCGGTAGGTATCGACCTGGGGACGACCAACTCCGTCGTCTCGATCCTCGAGGGCGGCGAGCCCACGGTCATCGCGAACGCTCAGGGCTCGCGGACCACGCCGTCCGTGGTCGCGTTCGCGAAGAACGGGGAGGTTCTCGTCGGCGAGGTCGCCAAGCGGCAGGCGGTGACCAACGTCGACAGGACCATCCGCTCGGTCAAGCGCCACATGGGCACGAACTGGTCGATCGAGATCGACGGCAAGAAGTTCACGCCCCAGCAGATCAGCGCGTTCGTCCTGCAGAAGCTCAAGCAGGACGCCGAGGCGTACCTGGGCGAGAAGATCACCGATGCGGTGATCACCGTTCCGGCGTACTTCAACGACGCCCAGCGGCAGGCCACCAAGGAGGCCGGTCAGATCGCGGGCCTCAACGTGCTGCGCATCATCAACGAGCCCACCTCCGCGGCCCTGGCCTACGGCCTCGACAAGGAGAAGGACCAGACCATCCTGGTCTTCGACCTCGGCGGCGGCACCTTCGACGTGTCCCTGCTCGACGTCGGCCAGGAGGACGGGCACGGGTTCGTCGAGGTCAAGGCCACCAGCGGTGACAACCACCTCGGCGGCGACGACTGGGACCAGCGGGTCGTCGACGAGCTGGTGACCCGTTTCAAGAACGCGCACGGCGTCGACCTGGCCAAGGACAAGATGGCCCTCCAGCGTCTGCGCGAGGCGGCCGAGAAGGCCAAGATCGAGCTGTCGGCCCAGACCGAGACCACGATCAACCTGCCCTACATCACCGCCTCCTCCGAGGGTCCGCTGCACCTGGAGGAGAAGCTGACCCGGGCGGAGTTCCAGCGGATCACCGCCGACCTGCTCGAGCGCTGCAAGGGCCCGTTCCACCAGGTCATCAAGGACGCGGGGATCAAGATCTCCGACATCGCCCACGTGGTCATGGTCGGCGGCTCCACCCGCATGCCGGCCGTGTCCGAGCTGGTCAAGGAGCTGACGGGCGGCAAGGAGCCCAACAAGGGCGTGAACCCGGACGAGGTCGTCGCCATCGGCGCCGCGCTCCAGGCCGGTGTCCTCAAGGGCGAAGTCAAGGACGTCCTGCTGCTCGACGTCACCCCGCTCAGCCTGGGCATCGAGACCAAGGGCGGGATCTTCACCAAGATCATCGAGCGCAACACGACGATCCCGACCAAGCGCTCGGAGGTCTTCACCACGGCCGAGGACAACCAGCCGTCGGTGCAGATCCAGGTCTACCAGGGCGAGCGTGAGATCGCGGCCTACAACAAGAAGCTGGCCACCTTCGAGCTGACCGGCATCGCCCCGGCCCCGCGCGGCATCCCGCAGATCGAGGTCACCTTCGACATCGACGCCAACGGCATCGTGAACGTGTCGGCGAAGGACCTCGGCACGGGCAAGGAGCAGTCGATGACCATCACCGGCGGCTCGGCCCTGGGCAAGGACGACATCGAGCGCATGATGCGCGAGGCGGAGTCCTACGCCGAGGAGGACAAGCGGCGCCGCGAGGAGGCCGAGGTCCGCAACAACGCGGACGCGCTGGCCTACCAGACGGAGAAGTTCCTCCGCGAGAACGACGAGAAGGTCCCGGCCGACGTCAAGACCGAGGTCAACGACTCGCTCGCCGAGCTGAAGAAGGCGCTGGAGGGCACCGACATCCCGGCCATCCGCACCGCCGCCGAGAAGCTCGCCACGGTCAGCCAGAAGATGGGCTCGGCCATCTACGCCCAGTCGCAGGCCGGCGCCGAGGGCGCCGCGCCCGGCGCGGACGCCGAGGGCGCCCAGGCGAAGGCCGACGAAGACGTGGTCGAGGCCGAGATCGTCGACGACGAGCGGGAGGGCGGCCGCAAGTGAGCCCGCGTGAGAACGGTTCCGAGGAGGAGCCGGTGATCCGCGACAACCGCAAGATCGACCCGGAGACCGGAAAGGCCCGCGAGTCCGCCGGGGAGGCCCCCGAGGCCGCCCCCGCGGACCAGGGCACGCAGGCGGCGGCGCCCGCCGAGGGGTCCGCGAGGGACCTGCTCGCCGAGCGCACCGCCGACCTGCAGCGGCTCCAGGCGGAGTTCAGCAACTACCGCAAGCGGGTCGAACGCGACCGGATCGCCGTCAGGGAACAGGCCGTCGCGAGCGTGCTCACCGAGCTGCTGCCGGTGCTCGACGACATCGGACGCGCCCGCGACCACGGCGAGCTGACCGGTGGGTTCGCGAAGGTGAGCGAGTCGCTGGAGGCGGCCGTCGCCAAGCTGGGCCTGGCCGCGTACGGCGTGAAGGGCGACCCCTTCGATCCGACCGTGCACGAGGCCCTGCTGCACAGCTACTCGGCGGAGGTGACCGAGCCGACGTGCGTCGAGATCCTCCAGCCGGGCTACCGGATCAACGACCGGATCCTGCGCGCCGCCCGCGTGGCCGTCGCGGAGCCGAGCGAGGAGGCCGCGGCGCCGGAGGAGACGGCGGCAGACTCCGGCGAGTCCGGCGAACCGGACGAGAACTGAGACCGCGGAGTCTCTCCCGATCAGCGAAGATCGGGAGAGACCCGCGAGGGCGCCCGTGACGACAGCCGCGGGGCCTGCGCGGAAACACCGATCCACTCCCCTTTCGTGCGAAGGAAGCGATAGATGAGCACCAAGGACTACTTGGAAAAGGACTACTACGCCGTCCTTGGTGTGCCCAAGACCGCGAGCGCCGACGAGATCAAGAAGGCGTATCGCAAGCTCGCCCGCAAGTACCACCCCGACGCGAACCCGGGGAACAAGGAGACCGAGGAGAAGTTCAAGGAGGTCTCCGAGGCCTACGACGTGCTCTCCGACGTCAAGCGGCGCAAGGAGTACGACGAGGCGCGCACGCTGTTCGGGTCGGGCGTCGGCGGCTTCGCGGGAGCCGGGGGCCCGCGCGGCGCCGGCGGCGGTTTCAACTTCGACCTCGGCGACCTGTTCGGCGGCTCGGGGTCGGGCGACCGGATCGGGGACCTGTTCGGAGGGCTGTTCAACCGGGGCGGACCGGGCACGCGCACGACCACTGCCCGGCCACGGCGCGGCCAGGACGTCGAGTCGGAGGTGACGCTGTCCTTCGGCGAGGCGGTCGACGGCAGCACCGTGTCTCTCCGGCTCACCAGTTCGGCCGCCTGCACCGCCTGCGGCGGCACGGGGGCGAAGGCGGGCACCACGCCACGGGTGTGCCCGACCTGCGAGGGAACCGGGGCGGCCAGCCGCAACCTCGGCAACTTCGCCTTCTCCGAGCCGTGCCGCGACTGCCGCGGCCGGGGCCTGGTGGTCGACGACCCCTGCCCCGTCTGCGAGGGCAGCGGGCGCGGCAAGAGCACACGTACGATCCAGGCCCGCATCCCGGCCGGGGTCGGCGACGGCCAGCGCATCAGGATCAAGGGCAAGGGCGCGCCCGGTGAGAACGGCGGCCCGGCCGGGGATCTCTACGTGCTGGTCCACGTCAAACCGCACCCCGTGTTCGGGCGCAGCGGCGAGAACCTGACCGTCACGGTCCCCGTCACCTTCCCCGAGGCCGCGCTCGGCGCCGAGATCAAGGTGCCGACGCTCCGGGGGATGCCGGTGACCCTGCGCATCCCGGAGGGAACGCCCAACGGGCGCACGTTCCGGGTGCGTGGCCGTGGCGCCCCCCGCAAGGACGGCACGAAGGGCGACCTGCTGGTCACCGTCCAGGTCACGGTGCCCCAGCACCTCGACGACAAGGCCCGCGCGGCCCTTGAGGAGTTCAGGAACGCCACAGAGGGCCAGGACCTTCGCGAAGAGCTGATCAAGCAGGCCAGAAGCGAGTGAGCCGATGGATGCCAGGTTTTTCGACATCTCCGATGACACCCCCGTCTACGTGATCTCCGTAGCCGCCCAGCTGTCGGGGCTGCACCCCCAGACGCTCCGCCAGTACGACCGGCTCGGGCTCGTGAGCCCCGGCCGTACGGCGGGGCGGGGACGGCTGTATTCCACACGGGACATCGTGCTTCTGCGCGAGGTCCAGCGGCTCTCCCAGGAGCACGGCATCAACCTCGCCGGCATCAAACGCATCCTCGAACTCGAAACCGAGAACATGCACCTGCGCGAGGAGGTCACCCGGCTCAGGGGTGAGCTCACCATGCTGCGGGCACTGGTCCGCTACGAACTGCCACCGGCCTGACCGGCGAAACGAGGCATTCACATATGGACTACAAGTTCACCCAGAAGAGCCAGGAGGCCCTGTCCGCGGCCGTCCGGCGGGCCGCGGCCGACGGCAACCCCGAGGTCGCGCCCGCCCACCTGCTGACGACCCTGCTCGCGCAGAACGGCGGCATCGCCGGGTCGCTGCTGCAGGCGGTCGGCGCGGACCCGCGGCATCTGCGCGCCCAGGCCGAGGACCTGCTCGACCGGCTGCCGAAGGCGCAGGGCTCCACGGTGAGCGCGCCGTCCAGCTCTCGTCAGCTGCTGACCGTGCTCAACACCGCGGCGCAGCGGGCCAAGCAGCTCGAAGACGAGTACGTCTCGACCGAGCACCTGCTCGTCGGGCTCGCCACCGACGGCGGGCAGGTCGCCGACCTGCTGAAGGCCGCGGGCGCCACGCCCAACGCGCTGCTGGAGGCGTTCGAGAAGGTCCGCGGGCACGCGCGGGTGACCAGCGAGACCCCGGAGGACACCTACCAGGCGCTGGAGAAGTACGGCGTCGACCTCACCGAGCGGGCGCGTGCCGGCAAGCTCGACCCCGTGATCGGCCGCGACAGCGAGATCCGCCGGGTCGTCCAGGTGCTGTCGCGCCGCACCAAGAACAACCCCGTGCTGATCGGCGAGCCCGGCGTCGGCAAGACCGCCGTGGTCGAGGGCCTCGCCCAGCGGATCGTCGCGGGCGACGTGCCGGAGAGCCTGCGCAACAAGCGCCTGGTCGCGCTCGACCTCGGCGCGATGGTCGCCGGCGCGAAATATCGCGGCGAGTTCGAGGAACGCCTCAAGGCCGTGCTCAACGAGATCAAGGAGAGCAACGGCCAGATCGTCACGTTCATCGACGAGCTGCACACGATGGTCGGCGCGGGCGCCGCCGAGGGCGCGATGGACGCCGGCAACATGCTCAAGCCCATGCTGGCCCGCGGCGAACTGCGCATGATCGGCGCCACCACGCTCGACGAGTATCGCGAGCGCATCGAGAAGGACCCGGCCCTGGAGCGGCGGTTCCAGCAGGTCTACGTCGGCGAGCCGACGGTCGAGGACACGATCGCGATCCTGCGCGGGCTCAAGGGCCGCTACGAGGCGCACCACCAGGTGCAGATCTCCGACAGCGCCCTGGTCGCCGCCGCGACGCTGTCCGACCGCTACATCACCGCGCGGTTCCTGCCCGACAAGGCCATCGACCTGGTCGACGAGTCGATGTCGCGGCTCCGCATGGAGATCGACTCGCGGCCGGTGGAGATCGACCAGCTGCAGCGGATCGTGGACCGGCTGAAGATGGAGGAGCTCGCGCTCGCCAAGGAGACCGACGAGGCCAGCCGGCAGCGCCTGGAGAAGCTCCGCGAGGAGCTGGCCAACCGCCAGGAGGACCTCAACGCCCTGATCAGCCGCTGGGAGCACGAGAAGGCCGGGCTCAACAAGGTCGGCGAGCTGAAGAAGCAGCTCGACGAGGCGCGCAGCGCGGCCGAGCGGGCCCAGCGCGACGGTGACTTCGAGGCGGCCTCGCGGCTCATGTACGGCGACGTGCCGCGGCTGGAGAAGGAGCTCGCCGAGGCCACCAAGGCGGCCGAGAAGGTGGAGGCCGAGGCCGAGCCGATGGTGAAGGAGGAGGTCGGGCCCGACGACATCGCCGAGGTCATCTCCTCCTGGACAGGCATCCCGGCGGGCCGGCTGCTGGAGGGCGAGACCGCCAAGCTGCTGCGCATGGAAGACGAGCTGGGCAGGCGCCTGATCGGCCAGCAGCAGGCCGTCCAGGCCGTCTCCGACGCCGTACGGCGGGCTCGGGCCGGCATCTCCGACCCCGACCGTCCGACCGGCTCGTTCCTCTTCCTCGGTCCCACCGGTGTCGGCAAGACCGAGCTGGCCAAGGCGCTCGCCGAGTTCCTGTTCGACGACGAGCGGGCCATGACCCGAATCGACATGAGCGAGTACAGCGAGAAGCACAGCGTGGCCCGGCTCGTCGGCGCGCCGCCCGGATATGTCGGCTACGAGGAGGGCGGCCAGCTCACCGAGGCCGTACGCCGCAGGCCCTACACGGTGGTGCTGCTCGACGAGATCGAGAAGGCCCATCCCGAGGTCTTCGACATCCTGCTGCAGGTGCTCGACGACGGCCGGCTCACCGACGGGCAGGGCCGCACGGTCGACTTCCGCAACACGATCCTGATCCTCACCTCGAACATCGGCTCGCAGTTCCTCGTGGACCCCACGATGGAGAGCGCGGCCAAGCGCGAGGCGGTCATGAACACGGTGCGGGCGTCGTTCAAGCCCGAGTTCCTCAACCGGCTCGACGACATCATCGTGTTCGACGCGCTGGGCACCGAGGAGCTGTCGCAGATCGTGGACCTGCAGGTCGCCCGGCTCGCCCGGCGCCTGTCCGACCGGCGGCTGACGCTGACCGTCACCCCCGCCGCCCGCGACTGGCTCGCGCTGACCGGCTACGACCCGCTGTACGGCGCGCGCCCGCTGCGCCGCCTGATCCAGACGGCCATCGGCGACAAGCTCGCCAAGGAGCTGCTGTCGGGGTCCATCCGGGACGGCGACGAGGTAATCGTCGACTTTGACGAGGCAGGGGACACGTTGACGATCCGGCCCTCTCGGTAAGGTCTTTCCCACCATTGAGGCAAGCGCGCCCCGCCCTATCCCCTCGCTGCTACGTTCGGCGTTCGTCGGACTACCGTACGCGATCAGGGGGACGTGGATGTCCAGGACATCACGAAGTATTCGAGGGCGGTGCGTCGCGCTTGCGGCGGTCACTGCCGGAGTGAGCTGGTTCGCCGGGGGCCCGGCGATGGCGAAGGACGGCGCGCTCGCCGACGCCTGCCGGGCCCAGAGCCACAACATCACGGCAGGCGGCGTCACCGGCCATGACGTCACCGGCCCCGACCTCACGGGCGGACTGACCACCCTTCCGGCGGCGGGCGTGCTGAGCATCGCCGACGCGGCCGGGGCGGCGGCCGGGCAGGGGCACAACGCGCTCCCCACCGGCTCCGCCACGGTTGCCAAGACCCTCCCGGCGCCCGCGGCGCTGCCGGCTGTGCCCGGCCCCCGTTCGCTGCCGGGCACGGCGTCCGGCGCCACGTCGGCACTGCCCGCACCGGCGAGTGCCGCGAAGACGCTTCCCACCGACGCCACCACCCTCTCGGCGCCCGCGAAGGCGGTCACCGCACCGGTGCACGGCGCCGTGGCCGGCGCCTCGGCCGTCGCCGACCGCCGCACCGCCGCCGTGCCTGCGGCCGACGCCAAGACCCTGTTCCCGGCCAGGAGCGCCGTGCCCCTCCTCGCCGCCGCCCCCGCCAAGCCCAGCGCGGCGAACGGCTGCGCGCGGCAGGCGCTGCGGACCGCGCCGGCCGCCCGGGAGCGGGAGCACCCCGTCGCGCAGGGACATCCGAAGAAGGGCCACCGCAATCCCAAGCCGCAGGACCAGCCGGCGGGCGCCGCCTCCCGCGGCTCGGCGCCCCAGCAGCCGAGAACACAGCAGCCGGGAACACAGCAGCCGGGAACACAGCAGCCGGGGACCCAGAAGCCCGGAGCGCAGAAGCCCGGGACCCAGAAGCCGGGCCAGGGGCCGGAGGGGCGCGACCAGGGCGCGCAGGGCTCACAGGGCGGTCTCGCACCCCAGGGCGTGTCCCACAGCACCAGCTCGCAGAGCGGCGCCTCGAGCCAGGAGCAGAGCACCAAGACCTTCCCGGTGAAGGACCGCCGCCACCGCA
Source organism: Microbispora hainanensis (assembly GCF_006874475.1). Taxonomy (GTDB): domain Bacteria; phylum Actinomycetota; class Actinomycetes; order Streptosporangiales; family Streptosporangiaceae; genus Microbispora; species Microbispora hainanensis. Next base: position 236,989 of record NZ_VIRM01000001.1, on the reverse strand, counting down.
AGGCGCACCACCCCCGCAAGCAGCCCGGCGCCGCCGCTCCCGCCCAGGCCGCCAACCAGGCGGGTCAGGCCGGGCGGCCCATGCCCGGCACGCGCAACACCGCCCTGGCCGAGGGCGAGCGCGTGAAGGGGGCCAAGGACAAGCGTCAGCGGAACGACGCCGCGCGCGGGCGGGGGACCGCCGTGGGCGTGGAGCCCGACATCGCGGACGGCCGGCACGTGCCGCGGCTGCGGCCGCGCGAGTACCCCCGGGCGGCCTCGCACCAGCCGAACCGTGACATCACCGCCCCGGCCGCCCTCACCAAGGTGACGGGCACGCGCGCGGTGACCGATTTCGCCGCCACCACGGGCAAGAAGCTCCTGCCGTAGCCCTCGCCGTACGACGCGCAAGGACGGCGGTCGTGCGGCGAGGACTGCGCAACCCAAGACACCGCGCACCCCACGACCGCTCGGCCGAAGGACCCAAGACCGCGCGACCCAAGACCGCGCAAGCGCGGACGCTGAAACCGAAGACACCGAAAAAGACACCGAAACGAAGACGCTGCGACCGCAGACGCCGTGACCAAGGGGCCGTGACGCACGGCCCCTTTTCACATGCCCGGATTCACCTGCCCCGGAGCCGGAGGCCGGGAGCTCAGGGCCGGGAGCTGGGGGCCGGGAGCTGGGGGCCGGGAGCTGGGGAGCGAGAGGGCTCAGCGGGAGACGTCGAGAAGGGCGTCGAGGTCGTCCTCGGGCAGGCCGAGATCGACCCGGATGCGATAGCGGGTGCGCAGCAGCGAGTCGCGGATGCCCGACCCCGTCGTGCCGCACGCGCGGATGCCGTCGGTGGCCCACTCGTGCGCCGCGTCGAGATCGCCGTACGCCATGAGCGTCTCGGCGATGGTCAGCGCGGTGGCCGGGTTCCAGTCCCCCGACCTGACCGCGGCGATCACCGCCCTGGCCTCCGCGGGCCGGTCGAGCTCGAACAACGTGTCGGCGATTCCCGCCCGCGGGTCCACCGGCACCTCCCCGCCGTCCTCCGCAGCGCTCTGGTAACGGTCGAGAGCGGTCGCGGGCTGACCGGCCGAGCGCCACTCCTCCGCGGCGAGCACAAGGATCGCCGCCCTGGACATCTCTCCCGACTCGTACCCCTGGGCCAGCGCGTCGAGGCGGCGGGCGAGGGCACCGTGGTCATCGAGCAGCAGAGCCTGTTCGAGCAGTCGGTCCACCTGCTCATTTGTCACATGTGCCACAGAGCCGAGGCTACCGATCCCGGCCTGCTTTCGCAGGACAACACCAGGCATTGCCGAAGCAACGATTAGTACACGTTTGACTACTATCCGCTTTTCCTGGCAGATAGTCGGGCATATCGCTCCATGCCTGTGCCAATCGAAGCTCGGCGAGGAGCGTTACAGCATGTCCAAGCGGGTGATATTGACTCTCGCCTCCACAACGGTGCTCGCCGCCCTGGTTCCGGGTTTCGCCGGCTTCGTCACGGCCCAATACGAGGCCCTCGACCAGGCCCGCGCCGAACTGGCCCGGCTGCAGGCGAAGCTGCAGATGATGGAGCTGAGGGTCGAGCCGGCGGCGAGCCTGCGATGCCGCGACGACGCGGCCGGGAAGAAGCAACCGCGCCTGACGGACGAGGACGACACGCGGCAGCTGACGATACCGCCGCGCACCCGAACCAGGTCGTGGCAGAACACCGCCTACGTCCCGGGCACCGCGCCGGGGCTGTGGCCCACGATCGGCGTCCCCCACGCCATACCCGGCCCCCACGCGCCGGAGGATCCGCACCGCCCCCACGAGTGAGACGCCCCGCGGCGCGAGGACGCGCGTCGTCACACCTGCCGCGAGACGGCGGAGGCGAGCTGGCGGGACAGATACCCGCGGACGAGTTGCTTGGCCTCGGCCACGATTCCGGGGTCGCCGTGCGGTTGGTGCCGGAAGGCGAGCTTCAGCACCGCGTCCCCGGCCTCGACGGCGACGAGAATGGCACGATCCAAATCCTCACTGTCTGCCAGTCCGAATTCGGCGAACAGCAACGCGCGCAGCCGTCCGGCGATCACGGTGTTGTTGTCGGACACGGAGTCGAGGAGGTCGAGGTCGAAGACCTCGCCGAAGTGCAGCGAGCGGAACCCGGGCACGCTGCGGTGCATCTCGACGTACTCGTCGATGATGGCGTCGACGGCGTCCCACCAGCCGGTGTAGTCCTCCATCATGAAGCGACGCCCGACCCGCGCGACGAACAGCTCGACGTTGCGCCGCGTCAGGGCCTGGCTGAGCGCCCGCTTGTCGGGGAAGAACTGGTAGACCGAGCCGATCGCCACTCCGGCCCGCTCGGCCACCCGGGTGGTCGTCAGCGCGTCATACCCGCCTTCGTCGAGCAGCTCGGCGCAGGCGTCGAGCATCCGCTCGACTCGGCGGGCGCTGCGGCGCTGCGAAGGACGCCGCCGCAGCGGCTCACCGGGATGCGACGCGCGCGGCGACATCCCCTCACCACTCCCACGGCCCCGTTTCTCGGCGGCACCACAGGTCTCAACGGCAGCACACTGCTCGACGGCCAAGGCGGGACCGCCTGCTTCCCTCACGTACCGGCTGGACACTCACCCATCTTGCCTGTTTCACGCGCCGTGGTCAGCGCTTACCGACCAGTCGTCTGAATTGCGGCAAGAATCCTGTAGCCGCGTCGTCAGGAGTCCGCGGGTGCGGCCGACAGGCCGGTGCAGCCGCGCAGTGCCCGGTACGCGCCGAGCGCCTGCTGCCTGGCCCCGCCCGTGACGGGAATCGGCACGCCGCCGTTGATCCGGGCGGGGGTCCACTGGTCCTTGAGCACCTTCCTGCCGTTGATCGTCAAAGTGAGCACCCCGGTCGTCCCGGTCTCCGGGCCCCAGTTGTAGAAGGCGAAGTTGCCCAGGCCGTAATGGACGTACGACTGACCGGAGTAACCGCCGCCCAGCAGGATGTGCGCGTGGCTGCCGACGATCACGTCGGCGCCCGCGGCCACCAGCTTGTCCGCCAGGCCGCGCTGCACCGGCGTCGGGCACTTGACCAGCTCGGTGCCCCAGTGCAGGAACACGATGACGGTGTCGGAGTTCTTGCGGGCCTGCCGTACGGCACGCAGCAGGCGGGGCTCGTTCTTCGCGGACGCGAGCCCGGCCTTGTCGCCGGAGGCGGTCCACGACTGGATGAACTGCGCGTCGAGCACCTGGGTCGCGCCGATGATCGACACCCGGTTGCCGTTGACCGTCCTGCGATAGGGCCGGTATGCCGCGGTCTCGTTCGCGCCGATGCCGATGACGGGGAACTTCGAGGACCTGATCGCGGCGAGGGTGTCCCGCAGGCCGCTCTCCATGTAGTCCATGCCGTGGTTGTTGGCCATCGTGACGACGTCCACCCCGGCGGCCTTGAGCGCCGTGAACGCCGTGGCCGGGGCACGGAAGGTGAACTGCTTGCCCGGCGCGGGCGTGCCGGCCGTGGTGATGGCCGTCTCGAGGTTGAGCGCGGTGAGGTTGGATTTGCGCAGGACGGCGGCGATCGGGCCGAGCGCCGTACGCGGGTCGGCGTCGAGCCGGTTGCGCAGGACGCCCTCGAAGTGCACGTCACCGGCGAAGGAGATCGTGAAGGGGCGCCGCTGCGGCTTGGGAGGCGGCGGCGTCGCCGTCTTGACCTCCAGTGGTGACGCGCCGGGGACGGGCTCGCTCTCGGCCGGGCTGCACCCCGCGACGAGGAGGGGGACCGCGAGGAGGGCGAACAGGGGCAGGGCGAGGGGCTGACGTCTCACGGCACCCGAGCATGCCATCTCCCACCGTCATCCGGGAGCCTGTGGGAGATCCACGGGCAAATAACTGGGAGAGTTCCTTTACTTGAATCATTCAAGTGTGCTGATAACGTGGGAGCTGTGGACGACGCCGGGCGCCTTCGCCAAGCCGGACTTCGGGTGACCGCGGCCCGGCTGGCGATCCTGCAGACCGTGAGCGGGGGCGACCACCTCGACGTGGAAGCCATCCACCGCGGGGTGTGCGATCGGGTCGGCCAGGTGTCCCTGCAGGCCGTCTACGACTCGCTGAACGCGTTGCACTGCGGCGGACTGCTGCGCCGCATCGAGCCCGCGGGCAGCCCGACGCGGTACGAGACGCGGGTGGGAGACAACCACCACCATCTCGTCTGCCGCACCTGCGGACGAATCACGGACGTCGACTGCGCGGTGGGGCACGCGCCCTGCCTGGATCCGGCGTCGGACGCCGGATACCTGGTGGACGAGGCGGACGTCATCTACTGGGGCCTGTGCCCCCGGTGCCGGGCCGAGACCGGCAGCGCCCCGCCCTGCCCCGCCCGGGACTGAGCACCCGAGCACCACCCGAGCACCCGAGCACCTGGAAGCGAGCGCCGCGCACCCGCTTTCCGTCGCTTTTCGCACGTAGATCCATGGAGTGACCCCGGAGGACAGCCACATGACCGACAGGCCCATCACCACCACCGACGCCGGGATCCCCGCTCCCAGCGACGAGTTCTCGCTGTCCGTCGGTCCCAACGGCCCGCTGCTGCTGCAGGACCACTACCTGATCCAGAAGATGGCCCACTTCAACCGGGAGCGGGTCCCCGAGCGCGTGGTGCACGCCAAGGGTGGCGGCGCGTACGGCGTGCTGCGGATCACGGAGGACGTCAGCCAGTACACCAAGGCCTCGCTGTTTCAGAAGGGCAAGGAAACCGAGCTCTTCCTGCGCTTCTCGACCGTCGCCGGCGAGCTGGGCAGCGCCGACACCGTGCGCGACCCCCGCGGCTTCGCGATCAAGTTCTACACGGAGGACGGCAACTACGACATCGTCGGCAACAACACGCCGATCTTCTTCATCCGCGACCCCTCGAAGTTCTCCGACTTCATCCACTCGCAGAAGCGCCGCGCCGACACCCACACGCGCGACAACAACATGCAGTGGGACTTCTGGACGCTGTCCCCCGAATCGGCCCACCAGGTGTCGTTCCTCATGACCGACCGCGGCACGCCACTCAGCTGGCGGCACATGCACGGCTTCGGGTCGCACACCTTCCTCTGGTACAACGCCGTCGGCGAGAAGTTCTGGGTGAAGTATCACTTCAAGACCGAGCAGGGCATCGAGAACCTCACCGACGCCGAGGCCAGGGCGCTGGTGGCGGAGGACCCGGACTTCCACCTCCGCGACCTGCACACCGCCATCAGGAACGGCGACCACCCCGCGTGGACGGTCAACGTCCAGATCATGCCGTTCGAGGACGCCGCGGACTACCGGTTCAACCCGTTCGACCTCACCAAGGTCTGGCCGCACTCCGACTACCCGGAGATCACCATCGGGCGGTTCGTGCTGAACCGCAACCCGGAGAACTACTTCGCCGAGGTCGAGCAGGCGGGCTTCGAGCCGGCGAACCTGGTGCCGGGCATCGGTCCCTCCCCGGACAGGATGCTCCAGGGCCGGCTGTTCTCCTACCCGGACGCCCACCGCTACCGCATCGGGCCGAACTACCTGCAGCTTCCGGTCAACGCGCCGAAGGTGCCCGTGCACAGCTACAACCGCGACGGTCACATGCGCTACCGCAACCCGGGCGACCCGGTCTACGCGCCGAACAGCGTCAACGGCCCCGCCGCCGACCCGTCGCTCTACGAGGGCGAGAACTACCGGGTCGCCGGTGAGATCATCCGGAGCGCCCACGTCAGGCACCGCGAGGACGACGACTTCGTCCAGCCCCGCGCGCTGTGGGAGAACGTGCTCTCGGACGTCGACCGCGACCACATGGTGAGCAACATCCTCGGCCACGCCTCGGCTCCCGAGGTCACCGCCGACATGAAGAAGCGCGTGGCCGGCTACTGGGCCAACGTCCACAAGGACCTCGGCCAGCGCGTCGCGCAGGGGCTCGGCGTCGCCTGACCCCCTTCCCCTCACGTACGGCTCGCGCCCCTTACCGGGCGCGGGCCGTACGCGCGTCCGCGACCGGCCGGCGTCGTTGGAAAAGCCGACGTCACTGAAAGGCCGACGTCACTGAATGGCCGACGTCACTGAAAGGCCGAAGCCGCCGAGAAGCCGAAGCCGCCGAAAGGCCGGGCTCGTTTAAAGGTCGAACTCGCCGTCCTTCACGCCGCCGATGAACGCGTCCCATTCCGCCGAGGTGAACACGAGGGCGGGGCCGTCCTGGTTCTTGCTGTCGCGCACGCCCACATGCCCGCCGGGCAGTACGGCCACTTCCACACAGGCGCAGTTGTTGGCACTCCGGCTGCTCTTCCACCAGACGGCGCCGGACAGGTCAATCGAGTTCATGGACAATGTTCTCTCCCCCCGGAAATCATGTCGCGCGGGTTCCCGGGGCGGTCTAGAGCTGGCTAACGCCAGTGACGGACAGTTTTCTCCAAGAACCGGCGGGAGTCGTCCACGTCGAGCGCCTTCGTCTCCAGGTAGTCGAATGCCACCTCGTACCGGTAGACGATCGCCTCGTCCTCGACCAGACGGCCGCCCAGGAGCGCCTCCAGGTACACGACGTCATGGAAGTCGGGCACCTTGAGGTGACTGAACGCCCCGGTGTTGATCGGGTGGTCCGCGTCGAGCGGCAGGATCCGCAACTCGACGTTCGGCAGCTCCGACACCTCGATCAACCGTCTGAGCTGTTCCCGCATCACCTCGTGGTCGCCGAACCGGCGCAGCAGGACCGACTCCTCCAGAACGGCCGAGATGTCCAGCGGGCTCTCCGCCCTGAGAACCGCCTGCTGGCGCGCCATCCGGACCTCGATCCGGCTGCGGACGCCGCCCGGCAGCTCAAGGGTGCTCCGTTGTCCGCTCTCCATCATGGCCCGGACGTATGCCTCTGTCTGGAACAGACCCGGCACTACCTGGGGTTCCCAGTCGCGTGCCGCCGTGGCTTCGGCCTCCAGGCCCAGGAACGTCGTGTATTCCTTGGGCAGGGAGTCGCGGTAATCCTCCCACCAGCCCTTCCGGGTCGCGTCCCGGTGCAGGGCGAGCAGCTCTTGGCGTTGGCGGGAATCTACCATGTAGATCACCAGAAGTGCCTCAACATCGCTTGTGCGAGGCGAGGTGCGCGCCGTCTCGATTCTGCTGATCTTCGCCGCCGACCAGCCGAGCCGGGCGGCCACCTGGTCGCCCGTCAGATCGGCGCGCTCGCGTAAGCGGCGCAGTTCCTGCCCCAGCCGACGGCGGCGGACGGTGGGACTGCCGTGCTCGGGCACCCCTGCCGACCTCCTTCATCCGGTGAATCCGGTGGTTGCGGTGGACGCACGGATGGTGGGCGCGCCCTGGCGGATCGGGCGCGCGGGTGAGGGGCGCCCTGTCCTGAGATTACCGCGCCCGCTCGTGCAACTTGCACCGTAATTTGCAGCGTATCGACACAAGATTCTTGCGGATTTCTTTTCGTCAAGTATTGCAGCGCATTGCGTCCTGAGTCACGATCGATACGGGAAGGGTCTTCCGGCGTGTGGGGGCGCCGGCGGTCGCCGGCGAAATACTCCGAGGCCCGATTCCCCATCCGCGGCACGCGCCCGGCGAGGGGCGCCGTCGGCTCCGGATGCGTGTGACGACGGGGAGGCATCCGGGCCAGCGGGATTTCGAAATTCGACCGGCGTCGCCGGCGCTCGCCATGCGGAAACAGCGAGCAGCGAACACGAATGGGCCGTTCCGATGGTGGGACGCGCTCTCCCTACGACGAATTGAGGACGACGAGATCTCTACTTGGCACCCCTCCGGAAGGAGTCCCTTGGTGAATCCCGGTGCCGCCTGGTTATCACTGATCAAAAGCCGGATGACGATGGCGGATTTGGCGCTGTGCGCCGATCAGGACAGGTGGGCGCGTGAACTGAAATGGACCGTGAGCCGCACCGGCTTCGGCGCCCGCCACTACCGCGACCCCCGCTTCGACCTTGTGCGCGAGCTGGAGGAGGTCGGCCGCCTCTTCACCGTCTGACGCCCGCCGACGCTCCGTACCGGCCCCGCACCGCCAGGCCGGAGGACGCGTCGTCAGACGGGAGGCGGACGGGAGAAGGGCGTGCACCAGCCTGACGGCGCGCGGCGCCGGATCGGGGACGAACTGATCGTGACCGGTTAGGCTTGCGCGGGTGACGACCGCGCTCATCCACGAACGGCTGCAGTCCCAGCTCGCCTTCCACATGGAGATCGACAAGCTGAAGCGCGTCATCCGCCGCAACTCGCTGATCGACGGCTCGCGCCGGGAGAACGACGCCGAGCACTCCTGGCATCTGGCCATGATGGCGATGACGCTGGCCGAGCACGCGCCCCCGGGCACCGACATGTCCAAGGTGGTCGCGATGCTGCTCGTCCACGACCTCGTGGAGATCGACGCCGGTGACACCTTCATCTACGACCCCGTCGCGGTCGAGGCGCAGGCCGCCCTCGAACGCGCGGCGGCCGACCGCATCTTCGGACTGCTGCCGGACGACCAGGGGGCGCGGCTGCGCACCCTGTGGGACGAGTTCGAGGAGCGGCGGACATCGGAGGCGAGGTTCGCCCGGGCGCTCGACCGGTTGGCGCCGATCATCGCCAACCACCACAACGAGGGCGGCACCTGGCCGCTCTACAAGGTGACGGCCGCCCAGGTCATGGAGAAGGTGCGGCTCATCGAGGAGGGCTCGCCCACGCTCGGCGAGTACGCCGCGGAGCTGGTCGCCGGCTCGGTCGCCCGGGGTCATCTGGCGCCCTGACCTCGATGGCGTCAGCCCGAAACTCGTACATACCGTCCCATGCCTGTCCATGTTCACACCTGTGACGCGGGGGTACGTGAGCCCGTGTTAGGGGGCGAAACATGGAAGAGACGACCAGGCCGCGTGCGGGCCGGACGACACGGAGGGTCCCCTCGGCAGAGCTCCTCGACGGGCTCGAGCGGGCCACCGCGCTCGACCGGCCGATCACCGTCATATCCAAGAAGGTCCGCCGCAGACTCGGCCCGGGCAAGCTCAGGGACGTCCTGCACGGCGTGCCCATGGGCCACCCGCTGCACCCGGCGCTCGCGGTGACGACCTTCGGCTGCTGGTTGTCGGCGAGCGTGGTGGACATGACCAAGACGGGCCCGCGTGCGGCGCGGACGCTCATCCTGGCGGGGCTGGGCAGCGCCGTTCCCACGGTGGCGGCCGGCCTCACCGACTGGTCCACCCTCCATCGCGAACAGCAGCGCGTGGGCCTGGTGCACGCCATGACCAACGCCGCCGCGGCGCTCTGCTACACGGGCTCTCTCTTCTTACGAATGACGGGACGCGAACGCGCCGGGCGCATGCTGGGGTACGCGGGACTCGCGGCGGCCTCCGCGGGCGCGCACCTCGGCAGCCACATGTCCTATCGCCAGGCGGCCGGGGCCAACCATGCGGAGTCGGTCGGCCACCTCATGCCGCTCGGCTGGCACGACCTGTGCGCGCTCAAGGACCTGCCCAACGGGCGGCCGGTCCGGCGGCGGCTCGGCTACATCGATCTCTTCGTCCTGCGTCTCGGCGACGACGTGAGCGTGCTCGCGGACAACTGCTCCCATCTCGCCGGCCCGCTCCACCAGGGCCGGGTGGCCATGGAGGAGGGCGAAGCCTGCATCGTCTGCCCGTGGCACGGCAGCGCCTTCCGCATCTCCGACGGCCGGGTCATGCACGGCCCCGCCACGTCGCGCCAGCCGGCCTTCCAGACCCGCCTGCGGCAGGACGGCGTCGTCCAGGTGCGTCCCGCGGAGTGAACCCCCCACACGGCGGCGCGTTCCTTGCCCGGACCCGGGTCAGCCGGTGTCCGGGCCGCGGTCGTCGGCGGGATGCTCGACCAGCGCGAGCACCCGGTTGGACATGAACCTCGCGGTGCGGACGGGCGTGCCCGCCCGCGTGACCTCGGTGACCTCGACCACTCCCCGGCCCGTCGTGATCTCGATCCGGCGGCCCGCCCTGGTCGCGACCACCTCGTAGGTGCGCGGGGTGCCCCCCGCATCGATGACGATCTCCACCCGGTCGCCCTTCACAAGGGCAGACATACCCTTTTAGGACACGAGCTTCACTATCGCCACGATTCCAACGACAACAATGAATCCCCGCAGCAAGGGTGCGGGCAGGCGGCGGCCCACGCGGGCGCCGAGGAAGCCGCCGGCGGCCGAGCCGAGCGCGACCAGCAGCACGGCGATCCAGTCCACCGGCGCGATGAACGTGAACAGCACCGCGGCCGTGGCGTTGACCAGCAGCGACAGCAGGTTCTTCGCCGCGTTCACCCGTTGCAGGTCCTCGTCGAGGAAGCTGCCCAGCAGGCCGATCAGCACGATGCCCTGGGCGGCGCCGAAGTAGCCGCCGTACATGCCCGCGCCCAGCACGCCCAGCCACAGCCAGGGCCCTCCGTGGGGGTGCGGCCTGCGCCGTACGGCCAGCCACTCGTTGATCCTCGGCTGGAACACCACGAGGAGACAGGCGACCGCGATGAGCACCGGGACGATGACCTTGAACGCCTCGGCGGGCAGGACCAGGAGCAGCACTCCGCCGGCGAGCGAGCCGATCACGGACGCGACGCCGAGCCGGAGCAGCCGCTCACGCTGGCCCTTGAGCTCGGCGCGGTAGCCGAGCACCCCGGTCACGCCGCCGGGGACCAGCCCGACGTTGTTGGACACGTTCGCGACGATCGGCGGAAAGCCGGCGGCCAGCATCGTCGGGAACGTGATGAGCGAACCCGACCCCACGACCGCGTTGATCGCCCCGGCACCGACTCCGGCCGCGAAGACCGCGGCCGCCTCCCACGGCGTCACTCGCACCTCTCCCTCGTACGGCTATCCGCCAAGGGTAGGCGGCGGTCTACGCCCGGACGTCAGAGGGGACGGGCGTACCAGCGGCCCTCCTGGCCGCGGTCGAGGTGCAGCGGCACGCCGAAGGTCGCCGACAGGTTCTCCGGCGTCATCACCGCGTCGATCGGCCCCTGGTCGACGACCGAGCCGTGCCGCAGCAGCAGCACGTGGGTGAACCCCGCCGGGATCTCCTCGACGTGGTGGGTGACCAGCACCATCGTGGGCGACTTCGGGTCGCGGGCCAGCGCGCCGAGACGGCGTACGAGGTCCTCGCGGCCCGCGACGTCGAGCCCGGCGGCGGGCTCGTCGAGCAGCAGCAGCTCGGGGTCCGGCATGAGCGCCCGGGCGATCTGCACCCGCTTGCGCTCGCCCTCCGACAGCGTGCCGAAGCGCCGCCTGATCAGGTGGGCGCAGCCGAGCTGGTCGATGAGCTCGACGGCCCGGGTGACGTCGTGGGAGTCGTACTCCTCCGTCCACCGGCCGAGGATCGCGTACGACGCGGTCAGCACGAGGTCGATGACCTTCTCGTCCGGAGGGATGCGCTCCGACAGGGCCGCGCTGGCCAGGCCGATCCGGGGCCGCAGGTCGAACACGTCCGTCTGGCCGAGCCGCTCGCCGAGGATCTCCACCGAGCCCTCGGACGGGAACAGCAGCGATGCGGCCACCTGGAGCAGCGTCGTCTTCCCCGCGCCGTTCGGCCCGATCACCACCCAGCGCTCGTCCTCCCTGACGCTCCAGTCGATGCCGCGCAGCAGGGCGGCGCCGTCCCTGCGGACGGCCACGTCCTGAAGCTGAAGCACCTGACCGCCCATGTGGCCCCCTCCCGTGGTTCGCTGAGATAAAACTATGGCAGTCCGAACACATATCGTGGATCGGGTGCACATCGATTCACCGATCTCCGCCACGCTCGTCGCCTGGGGCAACGCGTGGCTCGGCGGACACGTGAGCCTGGAGCACGCCCTCGACCGCGTCGAGCGCGAGGCCGGGCCTCAGGTGGTGGCGGCGGATGACGTCGAGACCCCCCTGCTCGCCTACCTCGTCGACCGGCGGATCGAGGGGCTCGGCGCGTTCCGGCTGGCCCTGCCGGTGCCCGGCGACCCGCTCGGGCTCACCGGCCCGCCCGCCTTCAACGGCGCCGCGATCGACGCGGGCCAGGCCGCCGTGGCCGTGCTGTCCGACCGGTGCCTCGGTCTCGTGCCGTCCGCCGACCGGCGCGGCTCCTCGTACTCCGGAATCCGCTGGACCGTGGCCGAGGCGTCGGCCGTCCCGCCCGACGTGCCGTCGCTGGCCGAGGCGGAGCAGGCGCTGCGGACCACCATGATGGCCGCCACCGAGGCGCTGCTCGGCGTAGGCGGCCCGGCGCAGGGATTTCCGGCGCCGGACGCGCTCGACCGCGCGGGCGAGGCCCTGGCCCCCGGCTACCCCGGCAGGGCGCACCGGGTCGGCGCCCTCGCCTCGCGGTTGTCGGTGGCGCTCCGTCTCGCCGACGAGCGGGGCCTCACCTCCGGGCAGGTCGCCGCGCGCGTGCAGGCCCTTCGCGACCTCGACCGCGCCGTACGGCGGGCCAGGGTGGCCGCGCACAACGCCATCGTGGAGTCCCAGGTCTGACCCAAGGTCCGACGGCCCGGACTCACCCCTTCGCGACCGCCTCGAACTACCATTCCGTCAGGCCAGGCCGTGGCGTACGGCGTAGAGCGCGGCCTGGGTGCGGTCCTGCACGCCGAGCTTCATGAGCACGTTGGAGACGTGCGTCTTCACGGTCTTCTCCGCCACCACGAGCTCGCGGGCGATCTCGCGGTTCGACCGGCCGGCGGCGAGCAGCCGCAGCACCTCGCGTTCGCGGTCGGTCAGCGCCGACCCCGCGCCGGCCTGCTCTCGGTCCGCCGGTGCGGCCAGCATCGCCTCGGCGGCCTCGGGCGCGAGGAGGACCTGCCCGCCGTGCACGGCCCGGATCGCCTGGACGAGGGCGGCGGGGTCCACGTCCTTGTAGAGGAAGCCCGCGGCGCCCGCCCGCATGGCCGGGGCCACGTCGCCCCGGTCGCTGACCGAGGTGAGGACGATCACCCGCACGTCGCGGCGGGACAGCTCCGCGAGCGCGCCGAGGCCGTCGAGCACCGGCATCTTCAGGTCGAGCAGCAGCACGTCGGGGGTGAGCGCGCCGGTCATCTCGACCGCCTCGGCGCCGTCCGCCGCCTCCCCCACGACGCTGATGTCCTCCTGGATCTCCAGGAACGTACGCAGGCCCTGCCGCACGACGGGGTGGTCGTCGGCGATGAGCACGCGGATCACGCGGGCACCTCCAGTCTTACGGTCGTGCCGCGGCCGGGCGCGGAGGAGACCGTCAGCGTGCCGCCGACGGCCTGGGCCCGGTCGCTCATCGACGGCAGTCCCAGGCCGTGCACACCCGCCTCATCGAAGCCGACGCCGTCGTCGGTCACCTCCAGCACCAGGGTGGCCTCCCGGTGCGAGAGCCGTACGTCGATGCGGGCGGCCCTGGCGTGCCGTACGGCGTTGTGCAGCGCCTCCTGGGCGACCCGGAGCACGGCGACCTCGATCTCGGGCGCCAGGTCGCGGTCGTCCGGCGGCTCGCCCTCCGCCGAGAACGCGACCGTCATGGGATGCAGGCGGTCGAGGAGGGCCGCCAGCTTGCGCACGCTCTCCACCAGCCCGTGCCGGTCGAGCTCGGCCGGGCGCAGCTCCACGATCACCGCGCGCAGCTCGGTCAGCGCCTCTCCCGCCATCCGCTCCACCCGCTCGATCGCCTCGGCCGCCCGCTCGGGATCCGTACGCGCGAGCGCGGCGGCGGCCCGCGCGGTCAGCCGCAGCGAGAACAGCTTCTGGCTGACGGCGTCGTGCAGCTCGCGGGCCATCCGGGTGCGTTCCTCGATGACCGTGAGCTCGCGCCCCCGCTCGTACAGCCGGGCGTTGGTGATCGCGATGGCGGCGTGCGCCGCGAACAGCGTCAGCAGCTCCTCGTCGGCCTCGTCGAACCCGCCCGGCGTCCGCTTGTTGGACAGAAAGATGATCCCGAGCACGGTGGCGCCGTCGGTGATCGGCACACCGAGGAAGTCCTTGAGGATGGGATGGGCCTTCGGCCACCACTCGAACCTGGGGTCCCTGCGGATGTCGGGCAGCCGCACCGGCGTCCCCTCGCGGAGCATCGCGCCCAGCATGCCGTGCTGGCGCGGGGTCGGCCCGATGGCCGCCCACTGCTCGTCGGAGATGCCCTCGGCCACGAACTCGGCGAACGCGCCGTCGTCGTCCGGCACGCCGAGCGCGGCGTATTTCGCGTCGAGCAGCCGCGCCGCGGACCGCACGATCACCTGGAGGACCTCGCGGACCGACAGGTGACGGGTGACGGCGAGCACGGCCGAGCTGACCGCGTGCAGCACGGCGTCACGGTCCCGCTCGCAGGCGGCGGCGGGGTCGGCGGGCTCGGGCACGCAACACAGACTAGGTCCCGCGGCGGGCGGGCCGCGTCGGCCACAGGACCTAGACCCAACTGCCGAGCGACGGCCGGGCCTCGGTCCGATGCGCTCGTGACGTGCCGATTTCTAGCGTGAAGCGCATGAAGCACGCACTCATCACCGGTGCCTCCCGAGGGCTGGGACTCGCGCTCGCCAGGGCGCTCGCCGAGGACGGCTGGTCGCTCCTCCTCACCGCGCGGGGCGAGGAGGACCTCATGTCGGCCGCCTTCGACCTCGGCGCCCGGGCCCTTCCCGGAGACGTCGCCGACCCGGCGCACGTGGCCAGGCTCGCCGATTCCGTGCCCGAGCTCGACCTCCTGGTCAACAACGCGAGCGGGCTCGGCCCCACCCCGCTGCCCCGGCTCGCCGGCTATCCGCTCGACGCGCTGCGCGCGCTGTTCGAGACGAACGTGATCGCACCGCTGGCGCTGGTCCAGGCGACGCTGCCCGCGCTGCGCAAGCGGCGGGGCGCCATCCTCAACATCTCCTCCGACGCCGCCGTCGAGGCGTACGAGGGCTGGGGCGGCTACGGTGCGACCAAGGCCGCCCTCGACCAGGTGTCGAACGTCCTGGCCGCCGAGGAGCCCGACGTGGCGGTCTGGTGGGTGGATCCGGGCGAGATGCGCACCCGCATGCTGGCGGACGCCGTCGGCCCGGAGGAGGCCGGGGCGGCGCCGCCGCCCGAGAGCGTGGTGCCGGCGCTGCTGCGCCTCGTCGGCTCCCGCCCCGCCCCCGGCCGCTTCACCCGGGGAGCGCTGGAATGACGGCCCCCGATCCGGCGATCCGGCCCTATGGGGCGGGAGGGTCGTTCGAGTTCGCGCTTGCGGCGCCACTGGAGGCGCACGAACCGCCGGAGGCGCGCGGGCTGCGCCGCGACGAGGTCAGGCTGCTGGTGTCGCGCCGCGACACCGGCGAGATCACCCATCACGTCTTCGCCGACCTGCCGTCGCTGCTGTCCCCCGGCGACCTGCTGGTGGTCAACGACTCCGCCACCCTGCCCGCGGCGGTGCGGCTCGACCGGCTGGCCGTCCACTTCTCCGGCCGTCTCGCGTCCGGCGAGTGGCTGGTCGAGCTGCGCCGCCGTACGGGGAGGGCGACGGAGCCCTACTCGGGCGCCGCGCCCGGCGAATGGCTGCCGCTGCCGGGAGGGGCCACGCTGCGCCTGCTGGCGCCCGAGACGCCGCGCCTGTGGCGGGCCCGCCTCGACCGCGACGTGCTCTCCTACCTCGCCGCGCACGGCGTGCCCATCCGCTATGGATACGTGGGGCGCGACTGGCCGCTCGCCGACTATCAGACGGTCTTCGGGGTCGAGCCGGGCAGCGCGGAGATGCCGAGCGCGGGCCGGCCGTTCACTCCGGAGCTCGTCACCGCCCTGGTCAGCCGGGGGATCGGCGTCGCGCCGATCACGCTGCACACCGGGGTCGCGTCTCCGGAGAAGGACGAGCCGCCCTATCCCGAGTGGTTCTCGGTCTCCGAGCGGACGGCACGGCTGGTGAACATCACCCGTGAGCACGGGGGCCGGGTGATCGCCGTAGGCACGACCGTCGTGCGGGCTCTGGAGACCGCCGCCCGCGACGCCTCCGCCCCGGACACGGTGCGGGCGGCGTCGGGCTGGACCTCGCACGTCGTCACGCCCGAGGGAGGCGTACGCGCGGTGGACGGCCTCGTCACGGGCCTGCACGAGCCCCGCTCCACCCACCTGATGATGCTGTCGGCGATCACCGGGACCCGCGTGCTGACCCGCGCTTACGAGGCGGCGCTGGAGGAGGGCTACCTCTGGCACGAGTTCGGCGACAGTCATCTCATCCTGTGACGCGTGATCGAACCGTGATCTCGATCGTCAAGGCTGACCCGCATGCGTACCCTCATCGGCAAGCCGACCGCGCTGCTGGCCCTGCCACTGGCCGCGGGCGCGCTGGTCGCGTCCGGCGCGCCCGCCTCCGCCGCGTCGTCGGCCGCGACCACCTCGTCCACGGCGGCCACCTCCACCTCGTCCGCCGCGACCACGGCGGCCTCGGCGCCCGTCCGCATCCAGGTCAGTTTCCCCTACAGCGTCCGTGCCGGACGCGTGGTGTCGTTCAAGGTCAAGCTCGTCAACAGGCTCAAGACCAAGACCGACGAGATCTTCCTCGCGGTCAAGTTCCCCAAGAACGTCACCAAGACCCGGATCTACGTGCCGCACGGCTCCCGCTATCACGAGCACTGCACGCGGGAGCGGACCCGCGCGCTGTGCGTGCTGCCCGGTCTCAAGAAGGGCAAGAGCTACACGTTCTATGCGAAGGCCCAGGTGAGCGGGTCGGCCCGCGGCAAGCTCTACGGCTACTTCGGCGGCGCGGTCATCGACACCTCGACGAACACCGACCCCAGGCAACTGCTCTCGGAGTTCGGCGACAGCATCGGCTGGGTGAAGTCGAAGAGCACGATCACCCGCTGAGTCCGTCCATCCTCCACGGCGCCCGCCAGGGTCTCCGGGCGGGCGCCGCCGACCGTCCCGGCAGCTCGTCAGGCCGCCGCAGTCCTCTCCCCGGGTTCCACCAGCCCCGTCCTGACCTGGGCCTCGGCGATCCGCGCGAGCTCCACCCGCGCCTCCCTCCGGTGGGCCCGGCCGCCGTACACGGCCGGGCGGTCCAGCCGTACGGCGGGGAAGACCGTCACCTCCGCGACGAGGTCCCTGGCGGCGACGATCCGCAGGACGGACGCGAGCAGCGTGTCGTCCCCGACGTACGACGGCCGGGTGGACACGCCCTTTCCAGCGCCCTCGGGGAGCTCCAGGAACCGCAGCGCCACCGGCCGCACGGGCACCCCCGCGTCGATCGCCGCCTGGAACACCGCGGGCCGGAATCGCCCCATCTCGCGTCCACACCACGTCGTGCCCTCGGGGAATGCGGCCACGCTCTCACCGCGCCGCAGCGCGGCGGTCATGTCCGCGACGACCCCCGGCAGGGTGGACGGCCGGCCCCTGTCGACGAACAGCGCGCCGCCCCCGGCGGCGAGCGTGCGGACGACCGGCCACCTGCCCACCTCGGCCTTGGCCAGCGGGCGGCAGGCGAAGGTCGCCGTGATGACCAGGGGGTCGAGCCACGAGACATGGTTGCCGACGAGCAGGGCGGGCCCGTCTCCCTCCGGCACGGCTCGCGCCCGCGCCGAGCCCCCGATGCAGGAGAACCCGCGGCACGTCACGATCCTGACGCCGAGGGCCCGCAGCAGCAGCCGTGACCAGCGCGTCGTGACCACCCCCCGCCAGGCCGTACGGCCCAGCGCGAGCGCGATCGGCAGACCGGCGAGCAGCACCACGAGCGCGCCCAGCAGGCGGGCGGCCCGCCGCAGCGGCCCCGCCGTACGGGCCTGCGCCCGCACGCAGACGTCCGGTGCGCAGGGGGACGCCGGCAGCCAGGCGGAGGAGGCCGCGGGCACGTGCGTGACGGCGCTCATCGCGACTGCCCGAGGAAGTGCCGCAGATATCGGGGGTCGGCGTCGGCCACGCGGAGCAGCACGAAGAAGTCCGCGGTGCCGAAGTCCGGATCATGGGCGGGCGCGCCGCAGATCCACGCGCCGAGTCGTAGATAGCCGCGTAGCAGCGGCGGCACCGTGAACCGGCCGGGGCGGGGGACCCCGGCGGCGCGCCAGGGCGTGTGCGGCGTGACGCGATACTCCTGCGGCCCCAGCGCGACCCGGTCGGCGACACCGGCGGCGGCCATGCCGCCGTCGTCCAGAGGCACCGAGCAGCAGCCCGCCAGCCAGGCGTGCCCGCGGTCGGCCATGTATCGCGCGATGCCGGCCCACATCAGCGCGACGACCGCGCCGCCGCGGTGGCCGGGGTGCACACACGTGCGCCCGGCCTCGACCAGGTCACCACGCAGGCCCTCCAGCGCGCCGAGGTCGAACTCCGCGTCGGAGTAGAGCCGGTCGGAGCGGCGGGGCGGCAGCAGGCGGTAGGTGCCGACCACCGTGTCGCCCTCGCGGACGAGGAGGTGGTCGCAGTAGGCGTCGAGCGGTTCGACGTCGAGCCCGTTCAGCGGGGAGTCGAGCCGGGCGCCCATCTCCCCGGCGAACACCTCGTGACGCAGGCGCTGGGCGGCACGCAGATCCGCGGCGCTCTCGGCGAGCCCGACGGTGTAGCGGCCGGAATCAAGGGAGTGCTGGGGCTGCAGCGAGATCGTCATGCGTGTCGCGTCCTTCCTCGGGGGGTGCCGGCCGCGGTGAGGCGTCCCGTCTCTCCCGGCCCGTTCCGCGGCCCACCACCATGACGACATGCGGAAATGACAGCGGAGCCTCAGGGCGGGGGCATGAAGGCGTCCGCATCGTGAACCTCGTGCGCGCACATGACAAGCGGCGCAGTAACCTCAAACAACGTGAACCAGCGCACGCTCCTGATCACGCTGACCGGCCCGGATCGCCCGGGCGTCACCTCGAGGCTGTTCTCCGTACTGTCCGGGTTCCCGGTCGTCGTGGCCGATGTGGAGCAGGTCGTCATCCGAGGCCGCCTCACTCTGGGCGTTCTCGTCGCGTACGCCGGGGGGCCGCCCACCGGCACCGGAGGCACGATCGGCGGTCTGTGGACGGCCGTCGAGCAGGTCGCCGCCGACCTCGACATGGACCTGGAGATCGCGACCGGCACGACTTCCAAGGAGAAGCGACGACGCGGGCGGCTGCACGTCACCGTCCTCGGCGCGCCACTGCTGCCCGCCGCCATGGCCGGGATCGCCGGCCGGATCGCGGCGAGCGGCGCCAACATCGACAGGATCGAACGGCTGTCGAGCTATCCGGTGACGTGCATCGAGCTCGCCGTGTCCGGCGCCGATCCCCAGGCGCTGCGGGCGGAGCTGGCCGCGGAGGCGGCGGCGCAGCAGGTGGACGTGGCCGTGCAGCGCAGCGGCCTGCACCGCCGCGCCAAGCGCCTGATCGTGATGGACGTCGACTCGACGTTGATCCAGAACGAGGTCATCGAGCTGCTGGCCCGGCACGCCGGGTGCCTGGACGAGGTCGCCCGGGTCACCGACGAGGCCATGCGCGGCGAGCTCGACTTCGTCGAGTCGCTGGTCAGGCGGGTCGCGCTGCTCGAAGGGCTGTCGGAGGAGGTCTTCGAGAAGGTCGTCAAGGAGGTCGTCCTCACCCCCGGCGCGCGCACGCTGGTGCGGACCCTCAAGCGGCTCGACTACCGCTTCGCCATCGTGAGCGGCGGCTTCACCCAGATCACCGACTCCCTCGTGGCCGACCTCGGCATCGACTACTCGGCCGCCAACACCCTTGAGGTCGTGAACGGCCGGCTCACCGGGCGGGTCGTCGGCGAGATCGTCGACCGGCCGGGCAAGGCCCGGGCGCTGGAGCGCTTCGCCGCCGAGGCGGGCATCCCGCTGAGCCAGACCGTCGCGATCGGCGACGGCGCGAACGACCTCGACATGTTCGCCGCCGCCGGGCTCGGCATCGCGTTCAACGCCAAGCCCATAGTGCGGCAGGCCGCCGACACCGCGGTCAACGTGCCCTACCTCGACTCGATCCTCTATCTGCTCGGCATCTCCCGCGAGGAGGTCGAGGCGGCCGACGCCGAGGACGGCATGCCGCCCACCATGAACTGAGACCTCAGACTCACTTCTCAGTATCAGAGCCTGCTGACAAAGGATTTGGTCGCTGAGGCCGGGACAGGGATGCCCTGGTCGAGCCCCATCGTCGAGCGATACGCCCGGCGGCGGGCAAGATACGCGCGTGCCCCGCAAAATCAGTTGCGCAGGTCGTCATGATGATGACATGACGTGGACAGCACCCGACGTAGAGCGGGGACCTCGGACGGACATGGCCTGTGGCGAACGCGAGATGCTGGATAACTGGTTGAAGCTCCGCCGGCTGTTCCTGCTGCGCAAATGCGCCGGCCTCACCTCCGAGCAACTGAAGACCGCCTCCGTGGAGCCGTCCAACCTCACGCTGCTCGGCCTCCTGCGACACATGACGGAAGTCGAGCGCTGGTGGTTCCGGGAGAAGTTCCTGCACGAAAACTTGCCCGAGCTGCACATCACGGAGGAGTACGAAGACGGCGACTTCGACCTGGTGGCCGACGCCGACGCCGAGGCCGACTACGCCGCCTTCCTCGCGGAGACGGCTGCCTGCGATGCCGCGGTTGCGGACATCGACCTCGAGGAGCTGGCCGACGACCCCCGGGCGCCGACCGGCAAGGTCAGCCTCCGCTGGATCTACATCCACCTCCTGGAGGAGTACGCGCAGCACACCGGGCACGCCGACCTGATCCGAGAGCGCATCGATGGGGCCACGGGAGCATAGCGGCTCTCCCGGCTCACCCGTATCTAGGTCCTGCCACCTGGCCGGCCAGAAGTTCCAGGACCTTGCCACGCCGGTCGGGCCTTGACAGGTCCGGAAGCGGCGGCGGGTCGGCCCAGCGGCCCGGGGGTGGCTGGCCTGCCAGTTCGCGGGTCAGGCGGCGGGTCATCTGGTGCACCGTGGCCCACCGGATCAGGGCTTCGTGGTGCTCGGGCCTGCGTTCGTAGATCCGCACCAGCCGGCGGTAGCGGGTAATCGGGGCGCGTTGGTCTGTAGCTGATCCAACAGGTTCATCGTGCGGAGGTGCGCCCGGCGGTGCCGATGTTCTGGCGCACCTCCGCAGGCTGTGGGCGATCGGTGGTCAGGCGGATGCGTTGAGGATGTTGTTGGTGAAGTGGCGGCCCCAGTGCGGGCGGGTGCCGTCGAGGTCGTACACGTTGTATTCCTCGGCGAGATCCCAGGATGTCAACACCTGTCCGCTTTTGCGTTCGACGTGAGAGTCGGTGGCCAGGGCGGTGATGACGCGGCCGATATAGCGGGGAGTTTCTGAGGCTAGGAAGTGCGGGTCGCGCTCGCCGGCGTCGCGCCAGTTGGCCTCGGAGACGCCGAACCCGTCGAGCATGGCTTCTGAGCGCAGGAATCCGGGGGTGACGGCGAGGGTGGTGATGCCGTGCGCGCGCAGTTCCTCCGCCTGGGCCAGTGCCAGGCGATTGACGGCGGTCTTGACCAGGTCGTAGGCGAGGTTCCCGCGGTAGTGGGCGCCGTCGCCGTCGGTCACCTCGACGATGAGGCCGCCGGGGTGTTCCAGCATGAGTGGTACCGCATGCTGGCTGGTGATCAGGTGCGTGAGAACGGCGCGTTCCCACAGGGCCTGGACCTTGGCCAGGTCGAGCTGCCAGAACGGGGTTCCCCACTCGGTGAGCGGGTCGCCGCCCCACACATCGTTGACCAGCAGGTTCAGGCGACCGTGATCGGTGCGCACCCGCTCGATGACGGCAGCGACGTCGTCGGGGCGTGTGTGGTCGCAGCGGATCGCGATGCCGGTGCCACCGGCCTTGGTGACCAGTTCGGCGGTGTCCTCGATCGTCTCGGGGCGGTCGAGGTCGGATCGGGCGGTGCGCGTGGATCGGCCGGTGACGTAGACGGTGGCGCCGGCGGTGCCGAGCTCTACGGCGATGCCGCGCCCGGCACCGCGGGTGGCGCCGGCGACGAGGGCGACCCGTCCGATAAGGGGTGGCGTCATGGGTGGTGTCTTCCTTCGCGGATCGGGTGGGTCAAAAGCCGAGTGGCTCGTCGACGAGCACCACGCGGACGCGGCCGTCTTCGATGTCGCCGTGCAAGGTCAGGACCTTGTGGACGGTGCTGCCCATGCCGTAGGCCGAGCGGGCCCGGGCGTCCTCCAACGGCAGGCTGTATTCGTGGACGCGCCGCATGGCGGTGCCAAGGTCAGGGACGATCTTTTGGGCGCCGATGATGAGCAGCACATTCTGGGCGCCGTAGGCCATTGAGGCCAGCTGGCTGCCGCTTGCGGAGGCGATGATGAGGTCTCCGTCGTGGGTCAGCGCGTGGACGCTGCCAACCACCCACTGCGGAGCGGCACCGAGGCGGCGCATCTCGCTCATCTGGGTCGCGGGGTCCATCGCCATCAACTTTGGTCGGGTCGCGGTGTAGCGGCCGGAGCTGTCGATCTCCTGGATCAGGCCGATCGCGTCGGCAGTCACCGAAGACGCGGTGAACACCTCAGCGCCGTCGGGCAGCAGGTCCAGCGCCGCTTGCCGTGCCGCGGCCGCGTCGGACACGCGTCGGACACGCGGCGGACATGGTAACCGCGCGCTTGCAGGCCTGCCGCCGCAGCCGCGACGGCGGCCTCGTCCGCAGGGGCCGCATAGACGGTGTTGGGCGTCACGGTCGTCATGGTCATCTCCTCTGTCTTGGATCAGACGACATAGTAAATGATTATTCGTTTACTATGTCCTCATGACGATTGGACGGCCACGAACGGTGAGCGACGAGCAGATCCTGGCGGGGGCTGCGCGGGTGATCGCGCGTATGGGTCCCGCACGGTTGACGCTGGCGGAGGTCGGCCGTGAGGTCGGATTGTCTGCGGCTACCGTAGTGCAGCGCTTCGGGTCCAAACGCGGAGTTCTGCTGGCGGTGGCCCGTCACGGGGCCGATACCTTGCCCCTCCAGGTGGCCGCAGCTCAGGACGCGAGCGCTCCCACCGTGGCTCTGATCGACGTTCTCGCCGGCATCGCCGGTGGCATCCGCAGCTCGGAGGAGTTCGCCAACCACCTGGCGTTCCTGTTGCTGGATCTGGCTGACCCACAGTTCCAGCGGATCAGCGGCGACTACACCGCGGCCGTCGAACGCGCCATCGCGGACGTCCTGGCTGCCAGCCAAGCCGCGGGTGAGCTCATCTCAGGTGATCTCGGCCGACTACCGCGGGCGATTCACGCCGCATACAACGGAGCGCTCCTCACCTGGGGCCTGGCCGGCGGTGGCAGTCCAGCCGAGCAAGTCCGCGACCAGTTGACGCTACTGCTCGGCCCATACCTCCAGCCCACGCCCCCAGCTCAGCCGGGCCCGTCATCATGACGAGCACCACTCCCGGCACCAACCGGCAGCCGGAGGCGGCCGGCCAGCGACCACACCGCAACGCCACACCGGCCCGGGCCCTGCACGTGCTGTGGGCGGCCAGCGTGTTGGGCGGGCTCGCGCAGTCACTCGCCGGCACAGCCGGGTCCCTGCTCGCCGGCGAGATCGCCGGCTCCGACGCGGTTGCGGGTCTGCCGCAGACGCTGCTTGTCGCCGGCTCCGCCCTCGCGGCCCTGGCGCTGTCCGGATTGGCGAGCCATCGCGGTCGCCGCGCCGCGCTGAGCACCGGCGCGGCCGTCGCGCTCGCCGGATGCGTCGTGGTGACCATCGCAGCCGTGTACGCAAGCCTGCCACTGGTCCTGGCGGGCAGCCTGCTGCTCGGGGCGGGCAACACCACAGTGATGCTGGGCCGGTACGCCGCCGCAGACCTTGCCTCCCCGACCGGGCGGGGGCAGGCTATGGCGTCCGTGCTGGTCACGACCACTGCTGGGGCAGTCGCCGGATCGAACCTGCTCGCGCCGGCAAGCAACCTGGCCGCCTGGTTCGGGCTTCCCCCGCTGGGCGGGTCCTACCTGGTCGCGGCGATCGGCTTCGCGGCGGCAACGAGCACGCTCGCGATCGGGTTGCGCACTCCAGACTCCGCTGTCGGGGGCATCCGTGCCCCCGACGATGCCCCTGCCGCTCGCGTCGTGCTCGGCCGCCTCAGTGTGGCGGGGCTGGCCGCAGCCGCCGCACGGTCCCCAGCCGTCCTGGCCGTAGCCATGCTGCTGCTGGGGGTGGGATGGAACCTCGCCCTGATCGCCGGAAGCGCCCTGCTCACCAACGGCGTCCCCAGCCGGCAGCGCCCACGACTCGAGGGCTATGGGGAGGTCGGCATGGGCATAGCCGCCGCTGGAGGTGGAGTCATCTCAGGGCCCGTCATGGACATGGGTGGCTACGGCTCCCTCGCCCTGTGCGGAGCTGCCGTAGCCGCCCTCATCCTCCCGATCGCCTGGAACTGGTCGACCCGACGGGCGACCCGATGAACCATGATCCCAAGTCGCCCTCCGATACCGAGCCGTCGGCCGACCCCTGTAGGTCCTATTGCAACGAGCAAAGCCACCGAGTGCCATGGCACCCGGAGTTCAGCTCAGGGCTGGGTCATGGCCCGGCGCTTGGGGATCAGCTCCCCAAGTCCTTGCTCTTGTCGGCGTAGTTGACGTCCATCAGCAGATCCCCAACCGGACACCTACTCAGCCGGGCACGCCGATCACCGGACCGCAACTCCACCGCTCATATCGTTGTCTCAGTCTCAGGCTCAGGGCCTGGTCGCGAACGCGCCGGACACCGCCGCACAGAGCCGTACGGCGTCGGCGCCCAGCGAACGCAGCGCCTGGTCGACGGCGGCGGTGCGCAGCAGCGCCCGCCCCGAGCCGGGCTCGGCGTCGTCCGCCTCCAGTTCGGTGAGCCGGCGCTCGGCCTGGGCGCCGACCCACACGGCGTCGTCCGCGAGCCCCCGGCTCACCTCCCCGGCCGGCTCGTACGGCTCCCGCCCGCACACGGCCTGCGCGGCGCCCCGCAGGTGGACGGCCACGGCGTCCAGGACGTCGGGCACCGGCCCGGCGCCGGTGGGCTCGTCGCGGAGCACCGAGATCAGCGTCAGCAGGTCGTCGCGCACCCGCTGGGCGGCCTCCAGGGCCTCCTCGACCGCCTCGGGGGCCGTGCCGCCGGGCTCCTTGGCGATGTAGCCGAGCGCTCCCGTGACCATGTCGGCGTCCACCGCGGCCTTCCTGATCCGCTCGTCGGCCCGCTCGACGCCCGCCTTGCCCCTGGCCATCTGCGCCAGCGCCCGGGCGGCCGCCGCGTGCGAGTCGAGCATCCGGCCGACCCGCTCGGCCAGCCGTTCAGTCTCCCCTCGCGGCCACAGCAGCCGCGTGCACGCGATGGCGATGACACCGCCGAGGATGGTCAGGACGACCCGCGACTCGGCGATCCCCGCGGTCTGCGGCCTCTGGAAGTCGAGCAGCAGCAGCACGCACATCGTCATGAACGTCGCCCAGTAGGCCTGGTGCGTCGGGGCCAGGCCGAACGCCAGCGCGGCCGACACCCCGATCAGCGCGACGAGCGTCCAGTGGCCCGGCGCGATGTGGAGGATGCCGGCCGAGACCAGGCCGCCGGCCGTGCTGCCGCCCACCCGCGCCCACACCTTGGCCCGCGTCTCGCCGTACGTCGGCTGGATGGTGACCAGCACCGCGATCACCAGCCAGTGCGGGTACGCGGGCTTGAACAGCACGATGACGATCGAGGCGAAGGCGGTGCCGAGCACGACCCGCAGGGCGTGCCGCACCCGCGGGTCGTCGAAGGCGAGCGACGGGGAGACCGCCAGCGTGGCCAGATCGAGGCCGGGCGCGCACAGGCGGCGGGCCGCCTCCACGGAGCCGTCGAGCGCCTCCCGGATCCGCCCGGCGCTGTGCGCGATCTGCCGGAGGAGGACGAGCACGACCATCTCGCGCCTGCCGCCCGCGGCCCGGTCGCGCAGCCGGTCGACCCGGTCGCCGAAGTCCACGATCGGCACGTGCTCGGGCGGGCACTCGGCCAGATAGCCGCGCAGGGCCGCGGACAGCGAATCCACGAGGTCGCAGATCCCCGCCTCGTCCGCCGCGCCGGGCGCGCGCCGGGCCAGCGTGCCGCACAGCCCGCGCAACGCGATGATCTCGTGGAACACCCGGCGCAACGCGAGCGCGACCTCCTCGGCCGCCCGCGACCGCTCCCCCCGCAGGCGGCGGGCCCGGGCCACGCGGACCTCTGCGATCGCGGCGGCGGCCTTCCTGCGGCGCTCGTCCCACTCGTCCTGACCGACCGCGGGGTCGGCCACGGCCTCGGCCAGCGCGGCCAGGGTGTCGGCCGCCTCGCTCAGCATGGTGACGACCGGACGGGTGCGCCGCCACGGCCAGGGCAGGGTGAGCAGGACGGCCGCCAGCAGGCCGCCGAGCAGTTGCAGGCCGGTGTGCGGCGCGGGATCGAGCGGCAGCGGGTTGGCGGCGGTCAGCAGCAGCGTGAGCGCCGGGGTGACGCCGATCGGGCGCACCAGGCCGCCCAGCCCGGCCAGGGCCGAGGCGACCAGGACCATGGCCCAGCTGCTGCCCGACAGCAGGATCCCCAGCGACGTCCCCACGCCGACCGACAGCACGACGCCGAGCAGGTAGGGCGTGCGCACACCCGCGGGGTCCACGATGGCCCGCCCCGCGACCAGCCATGCGCCGAGGCCGACCGTCGCGCCGCCCGCGGGGTGCCCGACGAGCATGCCGGCCAGCAGCGGGATCACCAGGCAGGCGGCCCCGGTCAGGCCGAAGCCGAGCGCGAGGCGTGGATCCTCCAGCCTCGGCGCCCTGGCGAGCACAACGTTCCTGAGCGGCAGGCGGGTGTTTCTACCCGCCGTGCCGCGCGGCAATCAGGGGCGGCTCATCTGCTCCAGCCGTCCGCTGCCGGGGGCGAGCTCCTCCCATGACGGCACGTCCAGCTCGATCACGGCGTACGCGCAGGGCGGGAAGCCGTCGAGCCGTGCGTCGGTCAGCGCGACGACGAGCTCGTGCACGCCCGGGTTGTGACCGACGAGCACGACCGACGCGATCTCGTCGTCCGTACGGCGCAGCACGCCGAGGAGGTCGTCGGGGTACGCCTCGTAGATGTCGCGTTCGATCTCGACGGGAGCGTCGAGGCCGAGCAGTTCGGCGGTCCTGCGGGTGCGCACCGACGGCGAGCACAGGACGAGCTCCGGAGCGAGGCGCCTGATCTCCTCCCCGGCCGCGCGGGCGTCGCGCTCACCGCCCGGGGTGAGCGGACGTTCGGTGTCCAGGAGGCCGGGCACCTGGCCCGCGTTGGCGTGCCTGACCACGACGAGCGTCCGGGCGCTCACGGCATGGCCCACACGGCGAGGCCCACGATCACGGCCATCATCACGGCCATGGTCAGCAGGATCAGCGCCAGCGTCCTGCCCCCGTTCGGCTTGTCCATAAGTGCTCAGTGTATGGAGAAGGTCCCCCGCTCCAGGAGCGAGGGACCTTCGAGCCGGATGGATGCCGCGTCAGTGGGCGACGGGCTCCGTGGCGCGGGACGCCTGGTCGGCCTCGCCGGACGGGGCGATGCCCGTGGCGCGGCGCTTGGAGACCACCACGGCGCCGACCACGACCGCCACCGCGACGACCGTCGCGGTGACGCGGACCGCGACGTTGTCGGCGTACGTGACGACGGCCGGGGCGATCAGCAGCGCGACCAGGTTCATCACCTTGATCAGCGGGTTGATGGCCGGGCCCGCGGTGTCCTTGAACGGGTCGCCGACGGTGTCACCGATGACGGTGGCGGCATGCGCCTCCGAGCCCTTGCCGCCGTGGTGGCCGTCCTCGACCAGCTTCTTGGCGTTGTCCCAGGCGCCGCCGGAGTTGGCGAGGAACACCGCCATCAGCGTTCCGGCCGCGATGGCACCGGCCAGGTAGGCGCCGAGCGGCGCGTACCCGAGCGCGAAGCCGACCGCGATCGGAGTCAGCACGGCGAGCAGGCCGGGGGTCGCGAGCTCGCGCAGCGAGTCGCGGGTGCAGATGTCCACCACGCGGCCGTAGTCCGGCAGCTCGCTGCCGTCCATGATCCCCGGTTTGGTGC
Source organism: Microbispora hainanensis (assembly GCF_006874475.1). Taxonomy (GTDB): domain Bacteria; phylum Actinomycetota; class Actinomycetes; order Streptosporangiales; family Streptosporangiaceae; genus Microbispora; species Microbispora hainanensis. Next base: position 209,262 of record NZ_VIRM01000001.1, on the reverse strand, counting down.
GGAACTGCTCGCGCACCTCGTACACGACCCGGCCGGCGGCGCGGCCGACGGCGCTGATCGCGAGGCCGGAGAACAGGAACACCACGGCCGCGCCGACGATGAGGCCGACCAGGGCGTTCGGGGCGTCCACCGACAGGCTGAAGTCCGCGAACGACCCGAGCGCGTCCTTCACACCCTGTGTCGCCTTGGCCAGCTCGCCCTCGACCGCCGTCCGGAACGAGCCGAACAACGCGGTCGCCGCGAGCACGGCGGTCGCGATCGCGATGCCCTTGGTGATGGCCTTGGTGGTGTTGCCGACCGCGTCCAGGGAGGTGAGCACGCGCGCGCCCTCGCCCTCGACGTCGCCCGACATCTCGGCGATGCCCTGGGCGTTGTCGGAGACCGGGCCGAAGGTGTCCATCGACACGATCACGCCGACCGTGGTCAGCAGGCCGGTGCCCGCGAGGGCCACGGCGAACAGCGCCACGGTCACGTTGCCGAAGCCGAGCAGGAAGGCGCCGTAGACCGCGCCGCCGATCAGCAGCGCGGAGTAGACCGCGGACTCCAGACCGACCGAGATGCCGGACAAGATGACGGTGGCGGGGCCGGTGAGCGAGCTCTCGCCGATCTCCCGCACCGGGCGCCGGTTGGTCTCGGTGAAGTAGCCGGTGAGGACCTGGATAGCGCTGGCCAGGACCAGGCCCACGAGCACCGCGCCGATGGCGATCAGGCGCGGGTCGGCGGAGAGCGCGGCGACGTCCGCGGCGGCGCCGGACAGCTCGGCGAAGCTCGACGGGAGGTACGCGAACGCGGCGACGGCCACCAGCACGGCCGAGATGGCGGCGGAGATGAAGAAGCCGCGGTTGATGGCGGCCATGCCGGAACGGTCGCGCGAGCGGGGAGCCGTGGTGAAGATGCCGATGACCGCGGTGATCACACCGATCATCGGGACGATCAGCGGGAAGACCAGGCCCTCGGTGCCGAACGCGGCCTTGCCCAGGATCAGGCTCGCGACCAGGGTGACGGCGTACGACTCGAACAGGTCGGCGGCCATGCCGGCGCAGTCGCCGACGTTGTCACCGACGTTGTCGGCGATGGTGGCGGCGTTGCGCGGGTCGTCCTCGGGGATGCCCTGCTCGACCTTGCCGACCAGGTCGGCGCCGACGTCGGCGGCCTTGGTGAAGATGCCGCCGCCGACACGCATGAACATCGCGAGCAGCGCGGCGCCGAAGCCGAACCCCTCGAGGACGTTCGGCGCGTCGCCCTTGTAGACCAGCACGACGATCGCGGCGCCCAGCAGGCCGAGGCCGACCGTGAACATGCCGGCCACGCCACCCGTACGGAACGCGATGCGCATCGCGGTCTTCTCGCCCGACTCGCGGGCGGCGGACGCCACGCGGACGTTTCCGCGTACGGCGAGCCACATTCCGATGAAACCGGTCAGCGCGGAGAACACCGCGCCGACGACGAAGAAAACGGACCGGCCGATGCGCTCGCCGGTCGAGCCCGCGGGGAGCAGCAGAAGCAGGAACGGAATGATGACGACGAATATGGCCAGCGTCCGGAACTGCCGCGCGAGATACGCGGCGGCGCCCTGCTGCACGGCACGCGCGATGTTCTGCATTCGCTCGGTGCCCTGCCCGGCGGCGAGCACCTCGCGGACGAGACCGCCCGCGACCGCCAATGCCAGCAACGCCACGACGGCGACGATTATGACAAGAGTGAGATGGGAACCGTTCAGGGCTACCGCTGCGCCTTCGCCAGCGGCGTGCAAGGCAAACATCCGTCCTCCTCGGCCAGACGGGGTTTCGGTCCTCCTGCCCGGGCGACGCTGAACGAACCCACTGGCCGTGCGGCGCTTCCGGGCGGGTTGGCAAGTGCCGCTTCCGGTTGCATCCGCAATACCTTGGCCGGTGCCGGGAGTCTACGCAGCGATGCCACGGATATGAAGGCCCTCGCGCCTCGTAATCGAAACGGCGTCCAGTAATGCCCGAACATTTGCACCGCTATGAAGGGGCTTTGACCAGCGGAGTCAGGGATGCGGCGGCGATGGTCGCCTTGGTTACGGCACTCCCTTGCGCATGGTTTCGGTCCGTCCGAAACAGGGCCGGACATAGCAAAAGATCGAGTGTCACGCCGGGGGGCGACACTCGATCTGCTCGAAGGCTTTCGCCTCGAAGGCCCGTCTCAGCGGGTCTTCGAGGTGCGTGAGAGCCATCCTCGGATGCCCTCGGAGGGTTGGCGGTTTCGCCGGTCGTCGCAGGCTTTCGCCGGTCAGAGGGCGGCGATGCCGGGGGACGACGCGGGCCAGCTCATGCGGATGCGCATGCCCTTCGGCCCGGGGAGCACCTCGACGTCGTCGGCCAGTCCCGCGATGACCGCGATGCCCAGATTGTCGATCTCGGGCATGAGGCTCCCGTTCGCCTCCAGCACCTGGGGCGTCACGTCCTCGCTGGGGGCGGCGTCCGTGACCGTCACCTCGAAGCGCCCCGCGTCATCGCGTAACTCGATGCGTACCGGCTCCCCCGGGCAGTGGAGGCGGTGTGCCTCCACAGCCCGCGAGCACGCCTCTCCGACGGCGAGCCGCACCTCGTCCAGGATCGCCTCGGCCACTCCGGTGCGCCGGGCGATGGCCGTGGCGACCAAACGGGCCGTACGCACGTGGGCGGGCAGAGCGCTGAACGTCAGCTCGACGGTGGCCATGTTGCTGAGTCCTCGGCCGTCACTTGTCCCGGCCGTGGGCTTCCTTGGCCTCCTCGACCGAGGCGTAGATCCCGAAGACCTTCGTCAAGCCGGTGATGCGGAAGATCTTCAGGATGCGCTCCTGCGTGCAGACGAGCTCCAGGGAGCCGTCGTGCGCCCGCACCCGCTTGAGGCCGCCGACCAGCACGCCAAGACCAGTCGAGTCGAGGAAGTCCACCTTCTCCATGTTCACGAGCAGGTGGAAGTTGCCCTTGTTGACCAGGTCGATCAGCAGCTCACGCAGTCTGGGCGCGGTGTAGACGTCGATCTCACCCTCGACATCGACGATGGTGAGATTGTCCTCGGAATGGTGGTCCAACTTCAGATCCACAGATCCTCCAGCGCCTTACTTGCGTAGGTCTCGTGACAGGTCATGCATCCTGGTAGTCCAGAGGCACGACCCGATGCGCGGCATTCAACCACGCTACGACTCCGTGTCTATACGAAATCACGACTCCGGGCGACTCTCCCCGCAGATGCCAAACTGGAAACCAGTGACTCCGACTTCTTCGTCCTCTGCCCGAACAGGCGACCTTCTCACCCGTCTGCTCGCGGTTCCCGCACGCCGGGGACGCGTGACTCATGTGGAGCATGTTCCAGCACGTCAGGCAGGTGAGGCGAGATGGCCGGAATGGGCTCCTGAGCTGCTGGTCTCGCGCCTTCGCCTGCAAGGTGTCTCTGGCTTGTGGGAGCACCAGCTTATAGCCGCCGAGCTGGTTAAACGTGGCCAAAACGTGATCATTGCCACAGGAACCGCGTCCGGAAAATCGCTGGCCTACCTGGTGCCGGCCGTCGCGGAGATCTTCGCCGGTGGCACCGTGCTTTATCTCACCCCGACCAAGGCGCTCGCCGCCGACCAGCTCAGGGCCCTGCGCAAGCTGCGGCTGACGCAGGTGCGCGCGGCGACGTACGACGGCGACACGCCGCCCGAGGAACGCCGGTGGGTCCGCCAGAACGCCAACTACGTGCTGACCAACCCGGACATGCTGCACAGGTCGATTCTGCCCAGGCACTCGTCCTGGTCGTCGTTCTGGCGGCGGCTACGGCTGGTGGTCGTGGACGAGTGCCACGGCTATCGGGGCGTCTTCGGCTCCCACGTCGCCCAGATCCTGCGCCGGCTGCGCCGGGTCGCCGGCAGATACGGCTCCTCCCCCGTGTTCCTGCTGGCGTCGGCCACCGCGAGCGACCCCGCCGCCGCGGGAATGCGCCTCACCGGGCTTGAGATGGCCGAGGTGACCACGGACGCCTCTCCCCGGGGTTCGACCACCTTCGCCCTGTGGGAGCCGCCTCTGACCGATTTACGCGGGGAAAGCGGCGCCCCCGTCCGCCGTACGGCCACGGCCGAGGCGGCCGATCTCCTGGCGGACCTCGTGATCGAGGACGTCCGCACCCTCGCGTTCGTCCGCTCCCGCCGCGCCGCCGAGGCCGTGGCCCTCACCGCCCGCCGGACGCTCGAGGAGGTCGAGGCCCTCCTCGACGCCGAGCCCGCGCCGTACGGGGAGTACGGGGAGGGCCTGCCGGGAGAGGTAGGCGACGCAGGCGGGCCCTTCGGCGACGCTCCAGGCGCGGGCGGGGCGATGCGCGACGCGGGCGGGGCCGCCGAGACCTCCCACGCCACCACGATCTCCCAGCTCGCCGGGACCGAAGAAGCGGATGAGACCGGCGTGGGGCGCGGGACGGACCACAGAGGGCGGCTGGCCGACCGGGTGGCGGCCTACCGGGCGGGCTACCTGGCCGACGACCGGCGCGTGCTCGAAAAAGCCCTGCGCTCGGGCGAGCTGACCGGCCTGGCCACCACCAACGCGCTCGAACTCGGCGTCGACGTCTCAGGGCTCGACGCGGTCCTCATCGCCGGATGGCCCGGCACCCGCGCATCCTTGTGGCAGCAGGCGGGCCGGGCCGGTCGTGCGGGCCAGGACGCCCTGGCCGTACTGATCGCGCGTGACGACCCGCTCGACACCTACATCGTCCATCACCCCGAGGCGGTGTTCGGACAGCCTGTGGAGGCCATCGTCCTCGATCCCGACAATCCGTACGTGCTGGCGCCTCACCTGTGCGCGGCCGCCGCGGAGATCCCGCTCACGGAGGACGACCTGACGACCTTCGGCCCGGCGGCGCGGGGCGTGCTCGACGACCTCGTGGAGCAGGGACTGCTGCGCAGGCGCCCCACGGGGTGGTTCTGGACGAGCCGGGATCACGCCGCCGATCTGGCGGACATCCGCGGCTCGGGCGGCGCTCCCGTGCAGGTCGTGGAGGCGTCCACCGGCCGCCTGCTGGGCACGGTCGACGAGCCGTCGGCGCACACCATGGTCCATGCCGGAGCCGTCTACCTCCATCAGAGCGAGACGTTCGTGGTCGACGTGCTCGATCTGGACGCGGGGGTCGCCCTGGTCACCTCCGCCGACCCGGACTACACGACCTTCGCGCGGGACGTCACCGACATCCGGGTGATGGAGTCGCTGCGTTCGCGGCCCTTCGGGCCCGGCACCCTGCACTTCGGCTCGGTGGAGGTCACCCGCCAGGTCGTCTCGTATCTCAAGCGGCGCACCCAGACCGGAGAAGTTCTCGGCGAGGAGCCGCTCGACCTGCCGCCGCGCACGCTCTGCACCCGCGCCGTCTGGTGGACCCTGCCCACGCCCGCGCTCGCCGACCTCGTCAAGCCCGGACAGGCGGTGGATCTCGGCGGGGCGGCGCACGCGGCCGAGCACGCCTCGATCGGCCTGCTGCCCCTCTTCGCGACCTGCGACCGCTGGGACATCGGCGGCGTGTCCACCGAGCTCCACCCCGACACCGGCCTGCTCACCGTCTTCGTCTACGACGGCCACGACGGAGGCGCGGGCTTCGCCGAGCGTGGGTACGCCCGGGCGTCCGACTGGCTCACGGCGACGCGGGAGGCGATCGCCTCATGCGAATGCGAGCGGGGCTGCCCGTCCTGCATCCAGTCTCCCAAGTGCGGCAACGGCAACGAGCCGCTCGACAAGGCCGGAGCGATCCGCCTCCTCGACATCCTCCTGGCCACCTGATTCCGGCGCGCAGAAACACGGCAGACCACGGACCGCCCCGCCCCACAGACAGGCCGCCCCTTCGGCACACGCACCGGCCCTCCGGGGGCGCGGGGCGGCCCGCCCCCCGGCAGGCGTGTGGGCGCTCCCAGCGCGGCCGCCGGCGATCAGCGGCGGAGGTGCCGGAGCTGTGCGACCGTCAGAGATCGCGCCGGCGGCCGGAGTAGAGGCTGTCGTCGTCCTCCGTCCAGACGTCCGGCTCGGGCTGGCGGAGAGGTCCTTCCAGCATCTGGCCGTTGGTCGCCGCACCCGCGGACACCACCGGCGCCGGTATCACCGGCTGCGGCTCCTGCTGGTCCGGCCGGTCGATGGGGGTGGCCGGCTCGTGACCGGACACCGTGGTCTCCGTGTCCATGTCCGTGTCCGTGTCCATGCCCACGCCAGGGTCGACATCCGCGCCGACGCCTGCGCCAGGGCCGGGGTGAGTGCCCATTCCGACATCCGAGCCAGAGTCCGGGAAGGAACCCGTCCCCACACCTGCGCCGGGGATGGTGTCCGCACCGACGCTTGCGCCGGGGATCGTGTCCTCGCCGACACCTGCGGCTGGGATGGTGCCGGTGCCCTCGGTCGTCGAGGAGACGGCGTCCAAGTGGATCTCGGTGTCGGCCTCCGTCTCCGGGAGACTCTCGGGGGCCTTCGGCCTGGCCAGGATGACGGAGGGACGTCGCAGAGGCGCCTTCCCGCGTGCCTTCGCCGTGGCGGCGCCGCCGGACGCGGTCGCGCCACTCGCCACCATGGCGGCCTCAGGCGAGACGCCCGTCTGTCCCGTCATCGGCCGCGGCTCCGGGCCACCGGATCGTCCCCCGCCCGCGCTGTCACTTGTCAGGCCCTTGCGCCGCAGCCAGGCGCCCAGGTTCGCGCCCGTGAGCAGCAGGACGACGGCGAGGGCGACGTACACGCCGAAGCTCAGCCCGCCGAGCGGCAGGAAAGACGACTGAGCCGTCATCTTCGGATCGTCGGCCTTCTCAGGGACGACCACCGGCTCGGTCTGGTCACTGCCGCCGTTCGCCTCCGGCAGCGTGAGCTCGGTGTCCTTCGGCCGCGTGGTGTCCTTGGGCAGTGCCGGTTCCGGGTTCGGCACGGCGGCGGACCGGTGCGTCTTCGGAGTCTGGGCGGGCGGCTTGGCCGCCGACTGGCCCGGCTTCTTCGACGGCTTCGGTGAGGGGCTCGGGGACGCCTTCGGCTTGGGAACGATCACGTACGCGGCGGCGGAGCGCTGAGAGGCGACGGTGCCGCCTGTGCCGTCCGAACGGAACGCGCGGACGGAGACGTCCACCTTCTGCCCGCCCATACCGGCCGGAAGCGCCAGGCTCGTCTGACAGGTCGAACCGGAGCAGGCGGAGTCGGCGGAAACGGAGCCGGACTTACGGGCCTTGACCGAGGTGATCTCGTACGACTGGAGATCCGGCTCGGCGCCCTTCGCCCAGCGGACCAGGACTGTCGAGGGATTCTTGAGCTGCGCCCCGACCCCGGAGGGAGCCTCCGGCGGGCGGCTGAGCACAAAGGTCGAGGTGGCGTAGGTCTTGTGCGTGACCTCGCCGAACAGGCTGACCGTGAACGTGCCGTTGGGGGCGTTGCCAGGGTCGAAGGCTCCGCTGATGGTCTGGTTCGCGCCACCCGAAGCGATCTTCTGCCGGGATGCGGACGGTCCCTCGACGTACAGGGCCATGCTGATCTGGTACCAGTCCGTCTTCGCGGACACGGCCACCGCGCCGGACGATTTGACGACCTCCCCGTCCGCGGGGGAGAGGATCTCGGCGTCGGCCGCGTTCGCGGGTGCGGCACCGACCATCGGCGTGCACGTCAGAGCCGCCAGAACGATCAACGCCGTTGTGCCCAGCCTACGAACCCTGGTCACGACGCATCCCTTCATACAGAACCGCCCGCCCCGGCTGTCTCGGCCGAACACGCACGGCGACGGAGAGTACGCGGCACTTTACGCCAGCCGTCCACTCTTGGACCTTATGTCTAAGAAGTCGTGATTCTTTTGCGACAGAAGTAGCCTCAAATGCGGAGGATCCAAATGCGCTCTGTGCCAGGTCGCACCTGACCGGCCGATAAGGCCTCATCGCGGATCGACGGGTGTCAGCGGCGGGATCGCGGCTTCGACGGCGGCCGCCGCCGCGAGGCAGAGATCCTCGCGGAATCGGGGACCGATGATCTGCACCGCCTGCGGAGGCCCGCCGCGTTCGGCGATCGGCACCGCCACCGCAGGGAGCCCCAGCAGGTTCGCCGCCACGCTCATTCGCATCGACGCGGGCCAGTCCGCCAGCCAGGCCGGATCGAGGTCGGCCCCCACGGCGAACGCCGGTCTCGTACAGATCGGTGCGAGGATCAAGGGGGTCCGGCGCATCCACTCGGCCCAGTGCCGCGCGATCGTGGCTCTCTCCATCATCGGATCGAACGTGGGCGCACCCGCCGCCTCCGTCCAGATGGGCTCGTAGACGGCCCAGAAGCGGACGAACGCCTCGGAGGCCAGCTCGTGCACCGGTGGCTGTTCGTCATGCACGCGCCCGAACCTCGACATGATCTGCGTGTAGATCTCTGCTGCTCTTTCGAGTGCCGGGGCCTCACTCTCCTCGACCAGATATCCGACGTCGGACAGGATCCCGGCGGCCGCGCGGACGGCCCCGGCCACATCGGGGTGCACAGGGGCTCCCCCGGGGCGGGCGACGACCGACACACGAATCGGGGCGGCCATCCGCGGCCCTTCCAGAGGGACCGGGGCGTACCACGGGTCTCCTCCCGGCTGTCCGCACATGTGCCGGAACGCCAGTCGCAGGTCGCGTACGTGCCGGGCGATGGGGCCGTGCACACCCAGCAACTGGAACGCGAACGGAGTTGGCCGCCGGGCGCCCCCGGCGCCTGCCTGAGCCACCCGGCCGAGCGAGGGTTTCAGCGCCGCGACCCCACAGCACTGCGCCGGCCAGCGCAGGGAGCCGGCGCCGTCGTTTCCCATGCCGAGCGGGGCCATCCCCGCGGCCACGGCGACCGCGTCGCCGCCACTCGAACCACCCGCCGTGTGCCCTGCCGACCATGGGTTACGCGTCGCGCCCCGCAGCGCGTTGTCGGTGTGCCACCGCATGCCGAACTCCGGCATGTTGGTGCGGCCCAGCGGAATCGCCCCCGCCGCACGCAATTCGGCGATGTGCGGCGCGTCCTCTGCCGCGACCGCATCCCGCAACGGGACGATCCCGAGAGTCGTCGCCGACCCCGCCACGTCGATGTTCTCCTTGACCGTCATCGGCACTCCGCACAATGGTCCGGGCGGAACGCCCCGCCGCAGCGCCGCGTCGGCCGCGTCCGCCGTTTCCAGCGCGTCCTCCGCCAGCGTCACCGTCACGGCGTTCACCCGTGGGTTCACCGCCTCGATGCGTCGTAGATGGGCCTCGATCACCTCACGGCACGACACCTCCTCGCCCCTGACAAGCTCGGCCAGGTCGCTCGCCGCCATCTCCCAGAGCTCCGTCACCGTGCGCTCCCTTCGCCCGCCACGACTGCCGAACCTAGGGCGGCCCTCGGGAAAAGAGCAGTCTTGTTCTTTGCCGCGCGCTGATCCGCCCACCGGGCCGGCCTTCTCATGCCGGGGCACCGACCGGACCGGCCGATGCGGAGGCGGTGGCCGTCGCGGAACCGATGAGGGGGACCACGAACCGCACGGTCACCACGACCTCGGCGACATCGCCCGACAGCGAGCACGACCGCAGCGCCGCGCCGTTGGCGACCGTGATCGCCTTCGCTCGATGACACGCCTCGGTCGGGGCGGCCAGCGCCACGCGAGCGGCCTCGAGCGCGCCGAGGTCGGCGGCGCTCTGCGCTCGATGTCGCGCGACGCGAGCGACGCCCACCTGGACGACGACCATCGCCACCGCCCAGACGGCGGTCATGAGGGCGATCGTCCAGATGGTCGCCGAGCCGCGTTCCCGCCCGGAGCGCGCTGCGCCCCTGCATGCCTGCGCTCTCCTCATCCACATGGCCCGCTCGCCTCGTCAGCCGCGTATGCCTGGTCGGCCGCGTACGCCTGATCTCGGAGCGCCCAGGTCTTCCCGGAAGCCCGGAGACCGGGTCGCCTCGGCAGGCGCTGACAGCGGCGCAAAAACGCCGGGTTCGGTGCTGGAGACGGCGGCGGCCCGGAGGCGAGCCGGCGGAAGCGGCGTCCTGAAAGGCGGCCGGACCGTCGCGACGACCTCGACCCGGGTGGTGTCCGCCCCCACGCGAATCGTCACCGTGGCCCCCTCCGGAGCCAGCCGCAGGACCGCCTCGCGCACCTCCTCGGCCACCTCGCCGCGCGCCGCCGCCCGTGCACCGGCCCCGGCCGCATCGACGCATCGCAGTTGCGCGCCCACGATCGTCACCGCCCACAGTGCGGCGGTCAGCACCAGCACGAGGGCCGGAAGCGCGACAGCGGTCTCCGCCGTCACCGATCCCCGATCCTGCCGAAGCCGCAGGTCCGCCACCCGGCGTCGCGGCATCCACGCACAGCAGCGCATCGCCGGAAGCCTCAGGCGGCCAGCTTCAGCGCCTTCTGGATGAGCGCGGCGAGCATGGACCTCACTTCGGCACTGGTGACCACCTTCCAGAGCAGCGCGGCGAACCCGCAGGCGGCTATGGTGCCGACGGCGTACTCCGCGGTGGACATGCCCGCGTCGGCCCTCGTCCCGGCCTGCACCGCCCACTGAACGGACAGCTCCCGAGCACGGCGCGAGGCTGTGCCGACCGATCGCCGCAGTGCGGCGCACGACCTCCGCGAGACGCCGCCCACCGCCTGCACGGCGTTCCGTAGCCGGCCGACTCCCGCCCAACGGCCGAAGCGTGTGAACAGGGACGCACGCCCGGAGCGGCCGAGCAGTGCCCTTCGTGCGGAGCGCAGGAGCGCCGCCCATCGTGCCGGTCGCGCCCTGTGACGGCCCACAGCGCTGGCGTCTCGCCGCCGGAGGGTCGTGCCCGTCTGGTTCCTCCGGCCGGTCGCGGCGTGCTTGCTCATCGGTCCTCCTGGTCCCGCTCGGGGCGGCCACTCCGCCCGCGCTGGGGCCAGACTGCGGGATCACGGATGGCCGAATCCGGGCCGAGCACGGTTCTGTGGACAAGAGCGCTGCAGCCGCAGTTGTCCACAGCGACAGCGCCTTCATGTGTGGAGATACGACCGGCCAATCATGAGCTCTTGGGTCATTTGCTCCGCCCGCTGTCCACAGGTGTGGATGAGGTTGTCCACAGACTGTTCATGCAGGAGGTCTGCCCCTTGGTCATCAGGAGGAGCCGGCCTGTTGCTCACGGCAGGAGGATCTGACCCGCCAGGCCCGCGACCATGGGGACGATCCCCAGGAAGACGAAGGCCGGCAGGAAGCAGAGCCCGAGCGGTGCGACGGCGTGGACGCCCACCCTCCGCGCCGCGGCCGACGCCCTGGCCTGAGCCGTACGCCGGGCGTCGTCGGCGAGCCGGGTGAGGACGTCGGCGACCGGCGCGCCGCTCTGGGCGGCCCGGATCATCGTTCTGGCCAGAGGAGCGAGCGCCGGTTCATCGGACAGTGCGGTCCAGGCCTCCTCGGGAGGCGCGCCCAGGCGCATGCGGGCACCCGCCCATGAGAGGCGCTCGCCCACCGGGCCGGCGATCGCGGCGGCGGTCGTCTCGACGGCCCCGCTCATCGGTTGTCCTGCCCGGAGAGAGGCCACGATCAAATCGACGGCGAACGGAAGGTCGGCCCCCATACGCTCCCGGCGGCGCCTGACCTCGGCCGGTTCCCGCCTGCGGACGGCGGCGAATAGACCGATGGCCGCCACCGTCCCCGCGCACGCCCCCATCAGGCCGCCGAGAAACAGGAACAGCGCGACCCCCACGGGTGCCGCGACCGCCATCCCCCGGCCTGCCGCGCTCGCGCTCATCGACCCAGGGTCTGGTGACCCCCTTGCCTGCGTCTCCGACGCCGCCGACGACGCGATGGCGTTGAGCCGCACGGCCGGCGAACGGGCGACCGGCCACGCCAGCATGGCGAGCGTGGTCAGGAGCCCGGCCAGCATGGCGATCATGTCTCGCTCCCTCTCCAGCAGGACAAGCGTCTCCAGCACAACAACCGGCGTCGTCTCTCACGACGACGGCCTTACTCTTCGGCACATGTGACACCTGCCGCTCGCCACACCTCTCGCACGGCCGCCGCCCGCACCCCCGATCGGCCGCCGCACTGGCCGACCGTGCCTCCGATCACCCGCACCGTCCCCGCATGTCAATGCCGGGGCCGTCCGTTCATGGCAGCGTCAGCTCCTCCGCGCGGGTGACGAGCCTGCGGGTCCACCAGACGCCGGCGGTGTCGAGGGCGAGCCCGACGGCCAGGCAGACGAACCCCGCCGGGCCGCCGAACAGGAACGCCAGCGGATCCATGCCGAGCCCGGCGGCCATCAGCAGGCCGAGCACGGGCAGGCCCGCCAGCATCCGGGCGGTCGCCCTGGGGCCGGAAAGCTGGGCGGCGACCTCTTCCCGATGGGCCTGTGCCTCCCGCAGAGACGCACACACCCGTTCCACCAGTGCGGTGAGGCCCCCGCCCACGGCCACGCTGACCCGCCAGCACGCGGCCAGCCGGGCCAGTCCCTCACCGCCGCGGGCGGGGGCGGCGTTCAGCAGTGCCGCGGCGACATCGCCGCCGTCCCTGGCGGCGGCGACCACCGGGGCGAGCGCCGCCGGGTCGGGCAGGTCGACCGAGGAGACCGCCCGCGCGAGGGCGTCTCCCGGAGTCCTGCCCGCCGACAGCTCGGCCGCCAGGCTCTGGCACAGCTCGATGGACGCCGCACGCCAGGCCGCCGCCGTCGCCCCCGGCCGTGGACGGCGGGTGAGCGCGGCCCAGAACCTGCGCATGTCCCTTGGCCGCCGCCTCCGGGTGAGCGACGTCAGCCGTGTCGTCCCGGCATCCGGCCCGGTCCACTCCCAGGCGGCGAGCGCGGCGGCAAGCATCGCGACCAGTTCCGGGACCAGCCCGCCCGGCGGCGTCATGACGGCCACGAGGCCGGGCAGCGTGCTCGCAACGTCTCGAAGGACGGGCCCCGGCGCGCCCGGCCGTCCGGATCGAAGGTCAGGGCCGGGGCCGCGGTCACCAGGCCGGACGGGCCGCGTTGGAGCACGCAGATCTCCGCGACGCGGCGGCGGCCTCCGCCGGCCTCCCGCACGAGGTGGATGACGAGATCGAGCGCGGCGGAGATCTGGCTGTGCACCGCCTCCCGCGACAGCCCCGCCGCGCAGGCCAGAGCCTCCAGTCGCGCGGGCACGTCGGCGGCGTTGTTGGCGTGCAGCGTGCCGCAGCCGCCCTCGTGGCCGGTGTTGAGCGCCGCCAGGAGATCGACAACTTCCGCTCCCCGCACCTCGCCCACGACGAGGCGGTCGGGCCGCATCCGGAGGGCCTGCCGTACGAGATCGCGCAGCCCGACCCCGCCCGCGCCCTCCAGGTTCGGCGGCCGTGCCTCCAGCCGTACGACGTGCGGGTGCACGGGCTGCAACTCGGCGGAGTCTTCGACCAGCAGCAGACGCTCGGCCGGACCCGCGAGGGAGAGCATGGCACTCAACATCGTCGTTTTTCCTGTTCCCGTTCCTCCGGTGACCAGGAACGCCAGCCGCGCCGCCATGATCGCGCGGAGCACGGCGGCTCCACCCTCCGCGGCGAGCTCCTCCACGGTGAACGCCCGCCGTGACGGCAGCCGCAGGGACAGGCAGGTTCCCTCGGCCGCGATCGGCGGGAGCACCGCGTGCAGGCGGACGCCGCCCGCGAGCCGGGCGTCCGCGTAGGGGCAGGCGTCGTCGAGACGGCGCCCGGCCGCCGCGGCCAGGCGCTGGGCGAGCCTGCGGACCTCGTCGTCTCCCGGAAACGTCACGCTCGTCCTGCGCAGGCCGTCCCCGTCGTCCACCCACACCTCGCGAGGCCCGTTGACCAGGATGTCCGTCACACCCGGCTCGGCCAGCAGGGCTTCGAGCGGGCCGGCGCCGATGAGATGGGCGCGCAGCGTTCGGGCGACGGCGAGGACCTCGGCGTCGCCGAGCACGGCCCGCTCCGCGCGCAGGGCCGCCGCCACCTGGGCCGCGGTGGGGGCGGCACCGGTCTGCGACAGCCGTACACGCACCGCCTCGACGAGATCGGCGGCGACTCCGGGAGCGGTCACGGGGCCTTCGCGGGTCATGAGCCGCCCGCCCCGGTGAACCGCCGGCCGGTCCCGTCGGATCGGTCGCTCCTGTCGCTCCGGTCAGTCCGGTGGCTCCGGCGGACCAGGTCGATCCTGTCGGCCCTGTCGGCCCTGTCGGCCCTGTCGGCGAGGTCGGGTGGGGAGGACCCGGCGAGGAGGGAGTCGAGCAGCTCAGCGCAGAAGCGGCCCAACGGGGAGCGGCGCAGCGGCGGCGGGTCGCCCCGATCGAGCGTCTCCACGAGTCCGCGCACCTCCGGGAGCACACCGGCGCACGGGACCGACAAAGAGGCCGCGACCACCTTGGGATCGAGCGTCCCGGCGCGCATCACCAGGCGCAGGTCGCCGGTCCCCGGCCGGAGCAGCGTGACCGTCTGAGCCGCCGCGAGCGCTCCTCGCAGGTCCGCCGGAACGACGACGAGCGTCGCGGCGGCCCTGGCGAGCGCCTCGGCCTCGCCTTCGCCGAGATGGCGGGGCACATCGACCACGATCAGGTCGCAGCCACGCTGCGCGGCGTCGAGCACGACGCGCATCGCCTCCCGGGGTATGCGCACCGGCTCGCCGCGATGCGCCGACAACACGGTGAGCTCCCCGAAGGTGGGCAGCGCCTCCTGAAGGGCGGTGAAGCTCACCCTGCCTTCTCTCCCGACGACGTCGGGCCAGCGGGCGCCCTGGGCCTCCTCCTGACCGAGCAGCACGTCGACGCCGCCGCCGAGCGGGTCGGCGTCGACGAGGAGCGTCCGCAGCCCGCCGCGGGACGCCGTCAGCGCCAGGGAGGCCGCGAGGACGGTGGCACCGGCTCCGCCCTTCCCTCCCGTGACGCACAGGACCGTGCCGGCCCTGGTCACGGGCTCGGCGGCGTCGCCGAACTCCTCCACGAGGAGCCGCTCGGCCTCGGGCAGCTCCAGCACGGTGTGCGCCCCGACCGCGACGCACCTGCGCCACATGTCGGGGTCGTCGGCCGTCCGCGTCACGACGACGACGTTCTGCCGGGGCGGCGGACCCGTGGCGGCGAGATCGTCGGCCAGGTCGCCGCCGACCACGACCAGCGGCGCCCTCATCCAGTGTGGCCGGGCCTGGGCGGCCGCGTGGGCGACGTCGAGTTCGACGCCCGCGGCGGCGGCGATGCGGAGCAGATCGTCGAGGAGTTCCTGATCGTCGGTTATGGCCAGTGGGCGTGGCATCGGTGTCTCCCTGTCGTCCGGGACGACTCGGCGGTTGGGAGGACCACGATGCGAGAGGCCGCGACCGGCACGGGCGAGCGAACGCCGTTCTGTGGACGAAGCCCGGCCTGTGGACAAGGCCGGGAGGGCAGTTCGGGTCGTCCACTATTGACCACGGACGGATCAAGAAAAAAGGGCGACCCCCGCCGGGGGGGAGAGCGGGGGTCGCCTTGCGGTCCGGCTCTGGGGGGGTAGAGCCGGTCCCGTATTACAAGAAAGCTTTAAACAAGTAACCAAGACATGGCAAGGGTCCGAACCCCCTCAAGCCACGTCATTCCGTACGGAGACACACCGTATGCTGCCTGATCACGAGAGGTACGTCGAGGTCCTCTCGGGTCTGAGTAAAAATTTTTCCCAGAGTCAGCACGGCAGGTCGACATGTGCGGTCGCAACGCGTGCGAGGGCCGGCCACAAGGAGTCACCGTCCATCCCCTGGTATGCGACAAACGGTATGAATGTGGACAGAGGTACAGGAATGACCAAGGTGGCTCGTAAAGCTCTTGGACCTAGGGGTTTCCTTCTCGGGGAAACGGACGTAAAAAGGGATTACGGACCTGCGGGTTCGTGTACGACATCGGGTACCCACGCGCGACCAGCCGCGGGAGGCGTGTCGAGACGGGCTTGACCCGCTCCGACAGATCAGGTGCACGCTTGGTAGCCCGGTGACACGTACCGGCGACGGCGTTCCATACCAGGGACGCCGTCCGCTTTGTCTGCACCGGCGCACACCACGACCCCGGCACACCAGGTGGGGGCCCGGCCCGACAGCCGCCCACCGCACTCCAAGCGGCCTCGTTGCACCGCCGTCCAGCGGCCGCCCGCCGCACCGCCGCGAGCGCCCACCGCACTCCAAGCGGCCTCGTTGCACCGCCGTCCGGCGGCCGCCCGCCGCCGAACCCCGCATGCGCCCGTGCAGGAGAGGCGCATACGGCCAGGCATGGGCGGATCAGCGGGACATGGCCTCGCAGATCGCGGTCGTCTCGCGGACGCCGTAGACGACCGCGGAGGCGCAGTGCCTCACCCAGGTGCCGACGCCCTCCCCCGTGCCCGTGAGATACGCCCTGAGGCCCTCGGCGTACGCGTCGCCGAGGTCGGCGTGGCCCACCTCCACGGCGGCGAGCGACTTGGGATCCAGTCCGAGGTCGACCAGCGTGAGCCGCTCGGCGGCGCGGGCGACCAGGCCGTCGGCCACGCCGAACGGGCGCAGCACCGCGAGCTCCGCGTGCACGATCGCGGCGAGCACGAGAGCGGGCGCGGTGGAATTCGCGACCAGCCCGGCGAGCGCCGACATGCGGGCCGCCGTCTCCTCCGGCCCCGGCGCCGGGCCGAGCCCGAGCGGGTCGGCGGTCGTGGGCTCGGTCCTGGGCCTGCCGGGGTCGGCGGTCAGCCCGGCCGCCGCCAGCGCGTGCAGCCGGGCGAGGACCTGCCGTGGCGCCGAACGCCACGTCGGGGCCAGCCGGCCGAGCTCGGCCGAGGCGCGCAGCGCACCCTGCACGACGGGATCGGTCACCTCGCCCGTGCGCAGCGGCTCCAGCGGCACGTCGACGCCCTCGATGGCGGCGGACGCGCGGGCGCCGCGCAGGGCCGACTCGGCCGACACTTCAGGACTGCGCCGGCGTAGCACGCGGTGCCGGTAGAGCCGGTCGACGGCCTCTCGGGCCTCCTGTACGGCCTCGGGCACGCCGGGAAGCCCGGCGATGGCGGTCAGGGGATCGCTCACAGCCCCCGACCATACCCGCCAGTAGGAGGTCGTTCGCCGAAGAGGTGCGGCCGTTCAGCGCACGAAGGCGACGCCGGTCTCGGCCGGTTTGTCGCCTATCGATAAGTTGGCAGGTTATAGGCGGTAACCGGACAAAACGCCCCCACCCCGATTACTTGTACTTGACACCGCTCGCCTGGTGAAGTGGGACACGACATACCCCAGCTTGGCCGAGGCGGCCGAACGAGAGACAACTTTTAAGAAGCTACGAAGGAGTACGGAGTGGCCACCGAGACCCCCGGTCAGGAAGCCCAGGAGACGCTGTCGAACCTGCTGAGCGAGACGCGCCGGTTCGAGCCCCCGGCGGACCTGGCGTCGGCCGCGAACGTCACAGCGGACGCCTACGAGGAGGCCGCGCAGGACCGGCTCGCCTTCTGGGAGCGCGCCGCGGAGCGGCTGACGTGGGCGGAGCGCTGGGACACCACCCTTGAGTGGAAGCCGCCCTTCGCCAAGTGGTTCATCGGCGGCAAGCTGAACGTCGCCTACAACTGCGTCGACCGGCACGTGGAGGCCGGCCGCGGCGACAAGGTCGCCTACTACTGGGAGGGCGAGCCCGAGGGCGACAGCCGCACGATCACCTACGCCGACTTGCAGAAGGAGGTCGCGAAGGCCGCCAACGCCCTGCAGGAGCTGGGGGTACGCAAGGGCGACAGGGTCGCGGTCTACATGCCGATGATCCCCGAGCTGCCGATCACCCTGCTGGCCTGCGCCAGGATCGGGGCGATCCACTCGGTGGTCTTCGGCGGCTTCTCCGCCGCCGCCCTCAAGAGCCGCATCCACGACGCGGACGCGAAGGTCGTCGTCACGGCCGACGGCGGCTTCCGCCGCGGCGCGCCCAGCGCCCTCAAGCCGACGGTCGACGAGGCGGTCGCCGAGTGCCCCGGCGTCGAGCACGTCCTCGTCGTACGCAGGACCGGTCAGGACGTCGCGGTCACCGAGCGGGACGTCTGGTGGCACGACCTCGTGGACCGCCAGCCCGCCGAGCACGAGCCGGTGCCGCACGACGCCGAAGACCCGCTGTACATCCTCTACACCAGCGGCACGACCGGGAAGCCGAAGGGCATCCTGCACACCACCGGCGGCTACCTCACCCAGGTCGCCTGGACCCACCACGCGGTCTTCGACCTCAAGCCCGACAACGACATCTACTGGTGCACCGCCGACATCGGCTGGGTGACCGGGCACTCGTACATCGTGTACGGCCCGCTCGCCAACGGCGCGACCAGCGTGATCTACGAGGGCACCCCCGACACCCCGCACCGCGGCCGTTTCTGGGAGATCGTGCAGAAGTACAAGGTCACGATCCTCTACACCGCGCCCACCGCGATCCGTACCTTCATGAAGTGGGGCGACGACATCCCCGCGAAGTACGACATGTCGTCCCTGCGGGTGCTCGGGTCGGTCGGCGAGCCCATCAACCCCGAGGCGTACGTCTGGTATCGCGAGCACATCGGCGCCAACCGCTGCCCGGTCGTGGACACGTGGTGGCAGACGGAGACCGGCGGCATCATGATCAGCCCGCTCCCGGGCGTCACGGCCGCCAAGCCCGGCGCCGCCATGCAGCCGCTGCCCGGCATCGCGGCCGACGTGGTCGACGACCAGGGCAACTCGGTGCCGAACGGCGGCGGCGGCTTCCTCGTGGTCCGCGAGCCGTGGCCGTCCATGCTCCGGACCATCTGGGGCGACGACAAGCGCTACGTCGACACCTACTGGTCGCGGTTCGACGGGATGTACTTCCCCGGCGACGGCGCCAAGCGCGACGAGGACGGCGACCTGTGGCTGCTCGGCCGCGTGGACGACGTCATGCTCGTCTCGGGGCACAACATCTCCACGACCGAGGTCGAGAGCGCGCTGGTCAGCCACCCGAAGGTGGCCGAGGCGGCCGTTGTGGGCGCCACCGACCCGGTGACCACCCAGGCCATCGTGGCCTTCGTGATCCTGCGCGGCACCGCGGAGGAGAGCGACGACATCGCGGCCGAGCTGCGCGCCCACGTGTCCAAGACGCTCGGCCCGATCGCCAAGCCGCGGCAGATCCTGGTCGTGCCCGAGCTGCCGAAGACCCGCTCCGGCAAGATCATGCGCCGCCTGCTGCGCGACGTGGCGGAGAACCGTTCGCTCGGCGACGTCACCACGCTGACCGACGACTCCGTCATGAACCTGATCGCGGCGAAGCTGCCCAGCGCCAAGAGCGAGGACTGATCGCGAGCCGCCTGATCGCGTGAAGGAAGGCGTGGACGCACGACGTCCACGCCTTCCGCATCTCCGCACCGGATCCCTGACCGGTCACGGGCCCGGCGCGGTAGGGCGAGGCGCGCACGGATCGTTTGAGCCGTCATATTCCGGCCGTGCGCGGGCAGGTCTCCGCGTGCCGCGTCCTTCGAACCGGGTTATCCCCAGGCAACCGGGTTATCCCCAGGCAGGGGGCTTGACGTACACGTGCGCGGACGGGCACGAGATGATGTTTGATAGTCGCAGATAGGAGATCGCTCATGCCCGAGGACGAATCGCTCGGTGCGCTGGTCGCCCAGGCGAGCCATCACATCTCGACCCTCGTACGGTCGGAGATCGAGCTGGCGAAGGCCGAGCTCAAGTTCGACGCGAAGCGGGTCGGCGTGGCCGCCGGGCTGTTCGGCGCCGCGGCCTTCATGGGGCACCTGTGCCTGATCCTGGCCTCGTTCGCGATCGCGTACGCCCTCGTGGCCGTGGGGCTGGCCACCTGGCTCGCGTTCACGATCGTCACGGTGTTCTACCTCGTGGTGGCCGGGTTGCTGGTCCTCGTCGGCTACCGACGGCTCAAGGGGCTGACCGGCATGAAGCGCACCAGGCGGAGCCTGCGCGGCCTGGCCGGGCCGGAGGAGGCGGAGGAGGAGCTGCCGGAGAGGGTTCCGGCCCCCTCGGCACGGCCCGCGGCCCCGGCGCCCCCGCCGTACACGGGCCCGACCGCCGGGCAGGTGGGCGCCCACCGGGAGTCCGTGAGCGATGCCGGTTGACGAGACGCTGATCGAGGTCGACGGCCCCTGGACACACCGTGCGGTGCACGCGGGTGGTGTGCGGTTCCACGTGGCCGAGGCCGGTGTAGGGCCGCTGGTCCTGCTGCTGCACGGGTTCCCCCAGTTCTGGTGGACCTGGCGGCACCAGCTTCCGGCGCTGGCGGAGGCCGGCTACCGGGCCGTCGCCGTCGACCTGCGCGGGTACGGCACCAGCGACAAGCCGCCGCGCGGCTACGACCTGCCCACGCTGGCCGTCGACGCGGCGGGCCTGGTGCGCGCGCTCGGCGAGACGAGCGCGATCGTGGTGGGCCATGACTGGGGCGGGCTGCTGGGCTGGACGATGAGCGTCCTCGACCCGAAGGTGGTGCGGCGGCTGGTGCCCGTCTCGGCGCCGCATCCGCTGCGCATGCGCTCCGCGCTGTTCACCGACCCGCTCGGGCAGCTCAAGGCCAGTCGCTACGCCCTGGGGTTCCAGCTCCCCTTCCTGCCGGAGCGGAAGCTGACCCGCAAGGGCGGCGCCGCGGTGGGCAAACTCGTCGAGAGGTGGGCCGGACCGCAGTGGCCCGGCGACGGCGTCACGCGGGCATACCGGGAGGCGATGCGGCTCCCGGCGGTGGCGCACTGCGCGCTGGAGTACTACCGCTGGTTCGCCCGGTCCCAGCTCCGCGCCGACGGCTTCCGCTACGCCCGGCAGATGCGCGCGGAGATCGAGGCGCCGACGCTGCAGTTGCACGGCGCGCTCGACCCGTGCGTCCTGCCGCGGACCGCCCAGGGCTCCAGCAGGTTCGTGGCCGCGCCGTACCGCTGGCGGCTGATCGAGGGCGCCGGGCATTTCCCGCACGAGGAGCGCCCGGAGCAGTTCAACACCGAGCTCATCTCCTGGCTCTCCGACCCCGAGCCCGACCGCTGAACCTCTGCCACTGAACCCCTGCCCCTCAACCCTGCCGCTCAGCCCTGCCGCTCAGCCCTGCCGCAGCACCCGGCCCCTGAACCCGGCCGCTGAGCCCCGCCTCCAAGACTCGCCGCTGAGACCGGCTCGCCGTCGCCCCGCCGCCGAAATCGGGCCTCTGACGTGCCGTTCGGCGCCCGGCAGGGTCCGCTGTCGCCGGTCCCGCGCACCGGCATGCCACACCGCGACCGCTCCCGGGCGGCTGCCCCGGCTGCCGGATCGCTACCCGTGATCTTGTAGAAGATAGTAGAAATGTGCCCTGAAGTGGCTCAACTTCCTGGTTGATCTCCGGGTGATCCGGGAGTCGCCGGGAGCTTCGGCCGCTTGGAACCGCCCACGCGCCCTGCGGAGAGACCATGCGTGACCGTGACGAAGCGGGTCGCCCCCGCAATGCACGCCCTCGCGACGAGTACGGCAGGCCGCTTCCCAAAGGCACAGAGGGAGTGCCCCGGGTGCCGGACGACTACGCCCCCGCCGCCGAGGAGGCGCTGGAGGAGGCCAGGAAGCTGCTCGCGGCGGGCCGGCCGTTCCACGCCCACGAGGTGCTGGAGGCCCGCTGGAAGAGCGGCCCTGCCGAGGAACGCGAGTTGTGGCAGGGTCTCGCGCAGATATGCGTCGGTCTGACGCACATCCAGCGTGGCAACCTCTCCGGCGCCGCAGCCCTGCTGACCCGTGGGTCCGCCCGGCTCGGCGCGTACGGCTCGACCCGGCCCTACCGCCTGGACCTGAGGGCCCTGGCCGTGGAGGCCGACGCGGTCACGACCGCCATCGACGAGGGGAACGCCGACGCCGGCTCCGCCATCACCGCCATCCTGACCCGCCTGACCCCCGCGTAACGACGCCGCAGGACCTAGTCGCAGTCGAGGGTGCCCACGCGGACGACGGCGCCGCTGCCGTCCTTGGCGTCGGGCATGACCTCCTCCGCCGTGAGGGCGTAGCCCGTCTCGGGCTGGTCCGTCGCGGCCGCGAAGATCACTCCGAACACCCGGCCGTCCGGGCTCAGCAGCGGCCCGCCCGAGTTGCCCGGCTGGACCTTGCCCCGGATGGCGTAGACCTCGCGCTCGACCTTGCGCTGGTTGTAGATGTCGTACGACTCGGCGCGCTGCTTGATCCTGATGCGCGCGGCGAGCGGCGTGAAGGGGTGTCCCTTCGGATACCCCGCGATGATCGCGCTGTCGCCCTTGTCGGCTTCCGTGTCGAAGCGCAGCGCGTTGATCGGGAGGCCGGGGACGAACAGCACGGCGATGTCGCGCTCGGGGTTGTACAGGACGACCTGGGCGTCGTACCGGTTGCCCTCGTAGTCGGTCACCCGCAGCCCCTCGGTGACTCCGGCCACGACGTGCGCGTTGGTCATGATCCGCTGGCGCGCGTAGACGAACCCGGTGCCCTCGATGCGCTTGCGGCAGCTCGGGGCCGTGCCCTGCACCTTGACGATCGCCCTGCGGGCGCGGACGAGGGCGGGGCTGCTGTTGATGAGGCTCTCGTCCGGCGGGGCCACGTTCTGTCCGCCGATGGAGGAGATGACCTGTGGCCACTCCGAGGTGTTGACGAGGTCCCTGAACTGCTTCTGCAGCGCCCCCACACCGTCAGGGATGGCGTCGTCGACCGTCTGCCACACGACGGATCCGTTGATCTGATCCTTGATCAGCGGCTGGCCGAAGCTCATCGAGACCATCAGAGAGCCGATCAGCCAGGCGATGGCCAGGACCGACAGACCGCTGGCGACCGAGCCGCCGAAGGCGTCGACCGCCTTGGCCGGCTCCCACGTGACGTGGCTGCGGGCCACCGCGCCGATGGTCGAGAACGCGAACTGCCCGATCGTCGCGGCCAGGAAGACGATGACGATGGCTAACAGGGCCCTCTCGATGTCACCGCTGACGATCGCTCCGGCCAGGGGCGGTGCGATGAACAGGCCCAGGATGGCGCCGCCGACGAATCCGATGAAGCTGAAGGCCCCGATGATGAAGCCCTGCCGGTAACCGGATACCGCGAAGGCCACCACCAGGCCGATCAGGATGAGATCGAGAAGATCGCCGCGCACAGTTTCCACGGTATAGGCACGCCAGTCGTCGTGTGCGGGCGTCTGCAGGGTCTCGTCGCCATACGCGGCGTACGAGCAGCGCACATATGCCGCGTACGCGCACCCCGCACACGCGGCGCACGAGCACCCCGCACACGCGGCGCACGAGCACCCCGCACACGCGGCGTACGAGCGTCCGCCGGCTCAGCCCCGCGCGGCCAGGTCGACGACCTCGGGGGGAAGATCCTCGATCCGTGAGCGGTCCCAGGGACGCTCGAAGCCGGCGGCGGTCAGCACGCCGTCCAGCACCCCGGCGGTGAACCCCCACACGAGCAGGCCGCGTACGCGGAACGCCACGGAGGGGCCGACGCCGCGCGGGTGGCGCAGCCGCAGCCGGTTGGCCGGGTCCACCAGCTCCGCGACCGGGACGCGCTCGACGACCTCGACCTCGTCGGGGGACGCGGCGTGTACGGCGCAGGGCGTGTGCCACCAGGCGAGCACGGGGGTCACCCGGTTGTCGCTGCGCCAGACGTAGAGCTCGGGCATGGTGCCGACGACCTCGACGCCCGAGGGGTCGAGCCCGGTCTCCTCCTGGGCCTCGCGCAGGGCCGCGGCGATCGGGCCGTCATCATCGGGATCGACGCCGCCGCCGGGGAACGCGGGCTGGCCGGCGTGCGTGCGGCCCTTCGAACTGCGCTGGATGAGAAGGATGTCGGGCCCCTCGGGCCCCTCGCCGAACAGCAACAGCACCGCGGCCGATCGGCCGGCGCCGTTCGCGGGAGGCCGCAAAGCAGTGGGGACAGGGCTGTGCGCGGCCTTCGCGGCCAGCTCCGTCAGCCAAGGGGGAGCCACGACCACCTCCACATCGTCACACCGCGTCATCACACCGCGTCGTCACGCAGCGTCGCCACCCAGCATCGTCACACGGGGCATGCGCGGACCCAGGCGTGCCGTACAACCACGCGAGAGCGCCCGAACTTCCCGATTAACGCGCACTCACGAGAAAGGCCCCGGTCGCACCAGCTTGCGCGCCTCGTCCGGATCGGTCGGGCCGGTGCCGTACGACGGGCAGAGCGCCGCGAGGGGGCACACCCCGCAGGCGGGCTTCCTGGCGTGGCAGATGCGCCGTCCGTGCCAGATCAGCCGATGCGACAGCATCGTCCACTCGGACTTGGGGATCAGCTCGCCGACCTCGTGCTCGATCTTCACGGGATCGGTCTCGGTCGTCCAGCCGAAGCGCCTCGTCAGCCGCTGGAAGTGCGTGTCGACGGTGATGCCGGGGACGCCGAAGGCGTTGCCGAGCACGACGTTCGCGGTCTTGCGGCCGACGCCGGGGAGCTTGACGAGGTCTTCCAGCTTGCCCGGAACCTCCCCGTTGTGGCGTTCGCAGAGGGCCTGCGCCATGCCGATGATGCTGTTGGCCTTCGCCCGGAAGAACCCGGTGGACTTGATGATCTCTTCGAGTTCGGCGCGGTCGGCCCCGGCGTAGTCGGCCGCGGTGCGGTACTTCGCGAAGAGCACCGGAGTGACCATGTTGACCCTCTTGTCGGTGCACTGCGCCGAGAGGATCGTGGCGACCAGCAGCTCCAACGGGTTGCCGAAGTCGAGCTCGCAATGGGCGTCGGGGTAGGTCTCGGCCAGGATCCGGTTCATCCGCCGCGCCCGCCGCACGAGCCCCAGGCGGGTCTCGGCCTGGCGCTGACGCCGTCGGGGAGCGGCCGTGTTCGTCGCCATGCCGCAAGCGTAGGGCCTCGCGTCCCCGGTCCGCTCCCTGGTCATGGCTTGCCACACATGCCACATATCCAGCCTGTATTTGCCAATTTGTCCCTACGCTGCGCAATACACTGTGCCGGTAGGGGGACGACCGGCCGCCCGAGCCGGTCGAGCGCGCAATGGGCGTAAGGATAGGTTTCCGCCAAGATTGTGTTGTTTCGCCAGGCACGACGCACACGAGTGTGAGCCGGGAGCCACGCCCATGCGACGTAACGGGACACCCCGCAATACGTCGTGGAAGGCGTGGGTCACAATGGCTAGCACGGAGCCGGCGACCGAGCGCGCCCGCAGCAAGGAGGCACCGTGAGCACCGAGGAAGTACTGAGCAAGGCGCCGCTGTTCTCCGCGCTCGACCGCGAGAGCGCCGCGGCTCTGCGTACGAGCATCACCGAGGTGGAGCTGCCCAAGGGCCGCACCCTCTTCAGTGAGAACGAGACGGGCGACCGGCTCTACGTGGTGCTCGAAGGCAAGATCAAGCTGGCGCGCACCGCTCCGGACGGCCGGGAGAACCTGCTGAGCGTGCTCGGCCCCGGCGAGATGTTCGGCGAGCTGTCGCTGTTCGACCCCCGCCCGCGTACGGCCTCGGCCATCGCGCTGACCGATGTGCGCCTGGCCGGGCTCGGCCACGACGACCTGAGGCCGTGGCTGACCGGCCGGCCCGAGGTCGCCCTCCACCTGCTGCGCGCCCTGGCCCAGCGGCTGCGCCGCACCAACGACGTGCTCGCGGACCTGGTCTTCACCGACGTCCCCGGCCGTGTCGCCAAGCAGCTCCTCGACCTGGCCGACCGCTTCGGGCAGAAGACCGACGACGGCATCCGGGTGCACCACGACCTCACCCAGGAGGAGCTCGCCCAGCTCGTGGGCGCCTCGCGGGAGACGGTCAACAAGGCCCTGGCCGACTTCGCCCAGCGCGGCTGGCTGCGCATCGAGGCCAAGGCCGTGGTGATCATGGACAGGGAGCGGCTCTTCAACCGCTCCCGCTAGAGCGTCTTGAGGTAGTTGAGCTGGGCCGCCACCGACATCTCGGCGGCCTGCCACAGTGACCGGTCCACGTCGGCGTAGACCATCTCGACGATCTCGCGTGCGTCTCTCGCGCCCCTGCGGATCGCCTCGCGGATCTGCTCGAGCCGCTCGCGCCGGTGGGCGATGTACGCGTCGAGCACTGCGGACGGATCGGGCAGGACGGGCCCGTGTCCGGGCAGCAGCACCGTGGCCTCCAGCATCTCGGCGCCCTGCCTGAGCCTGTCGAGGCTGCGCAGGTAGTCGCCGAGGTCCCCGTCGGCTGCGATGACGGTCGTCCCCCGGCCGAGGATCGTGTCGCCGGTCAGGATCGCCCGGTCTCCGGGCAGCCAGAAGCACAGCGAGTCGAACGAGTGCCCGGGCGTGCCGACGACCCGGACCTCCACGTCGCCCGCCGTCACCACGTCGCCGTCGGCCAGCCCCTCCTCGCCCAGGCGGAGGCGTGGGTCGAGCGCCCGCACCGGCGCGCCGAGCATCCGCGCGAGCGTCGCCGCGCCCTCGCTGTGGTCGGGGTGGCCGTGCGTGAGCAGGACGGCGGTCACCCGGCGGCCGTCCACCCGCTCGGCGACCCGCCGCAGGTGCGCCTCGTCGTCCGGGCCGGGATCCACCACCAGTACGGCGTCCGCCCCGCCGACGATCCACGTGTTGGTGCCGTCGAGGGTCATCGGCGACGGGTTGGGCGCCAGCACGTTCACGGCGCTCGCCGTGCCCGCGCCGTCGAGACCGCCGGAGGTGTCCGGTCCGGGGATGCGCAGCCCGCTCACTCGCCCGTCCTTCCTGCGTCGGGATTCGACTCGGAGATCGACTCGGAGATCGACTCCGGAATCGTCTCGGGGATCATCAGCACCATCCGCCCGCCCACCTCGGCGGCCTCCGGCAGGACGGTGGTGATCGACCGGGGACAGGCGAGCACGTCACCGGCCGACTCGAACGCCGCCATCTCGGCCAGCGTCCGGAAGGTGGGCGGCAGCATGTGCGCCGTCCCCGCCCTCACGGCGGCCAGCGCGTCACCCGGCCGCATCCAGGCCACGTCCGACGCCTCCCCGCCCACGTCACGCGTACGCTGCCCGGGGGGCAGGGCCGCCACGAAGAAGCGGGTGTCGAAGCGCCGGGGCTCCACGATGGGCGTGATCCAGTGCGCCCACGCCTTGAGCAGGTCGGACCTGAGCACGAGACCCCGCCGGTCGAGGAACTCGGCGAACGACAGCGTGCGCGCGATCAGCGCGAGGCGGTCGGCCTCCCAGTCCGGGCCCGTCGTGTCCGTGACCACCGTGTCCCGGCCGGGTCCGGCCAGGAGCACGCCCGACTCCTCGAACGTCTCGCGTACGGCGGCGCAGACGAGGCCCCGGGCCGTGCTCTCGCCGGCCCGGAAGACCTCGCCCCACTCGGCGGGCGACGGGCCCGCCCAGGCCACGGTGTGGTCGGCGTCCCGGGGGTCGACCGATCCACCGGGGAACACATAGGCGCCGGCGGCGAAGGCCATCGTGACCTTGCGCCTGAGGAGGTACACCTCCAGGGGGTCGTCACGCAGCAGCACCACGGTGGCCGCGTCCCTGGCGGGGACGGGGGCCAGGCGGCCGGCGAGGATCTCCCGCGCCCGCTCGCCGACCTCGCCGGGCAGCGGAAACCCCATGAGGCCCTCCAGAACAACAATCGGTCGACCGGCCCCCATGCTCTCCCACGCGTTCGCGGAACCGCAAACCCCGGTTCCGGCCGGCCGTACGGTCAGCGGACCTCCGCGATGACCTCCACCTCGACCGGTGCGTCGAGCGGGAGGACCGCGACGCCGACCGCGCTCCTCGCGTGCTTGCCCGCCTCGCCGAACACCTCGCCGACCAGTTCGCTGGCACCGTTGACGACCTGCGGCTGCCCGGTGAAACCGGGAGCGCTCGCGACGAACCCGACCACCTTCACGATCCGCACGACCTGCGACAGGTCACCCACCAGCGCCTTGATGGCCGCCAGGGCGTTGACCGCGCAGATGCGCGCCTGCTCCTTGGCCTCCTCGGCCGAGACCTCCGCGCCGACCTTGCCGGTGACGCCCAGCTCGCCCTTCACGAGCGGAAGCTGGCCCGAGGTGTAGACGAGGTCGCCCGTCCGTACGGCGGGCACGTACGCGGCCAGCGGGGGCACGACCTCGGGCAGCGTGAGCCCGAGCTCGGCGAGCCGCTCCTCCGGGGTGGCCATCACTTCGGCCGCTTCATGTAGGCGACGAGCTGCTCGGGGTTGGGCCCCGGAATGACCGAGACGAGCTCCCACCCGTCTTCGCCCCAGTTGTCCAGAATCTGCTTCGTGGCGTGCGTGAGCAACGGCACGGTGACGTATTCCCACTTGGTCATGGGCAAAGGCTATCGATGCGCGGCACGCCGGGGACGCTCAGGAACGCGAAACCCAGGACGACGAGCAGCGCCAACAGCACCGGCTCCACGGCCGGCATCTCCTTCGCCGGCCCAGCCGGGCAAGCGCCCATTGACGAACTATTACCCGATCCACGCGCAAGCCGTACATCGGGTTCAGGCTGTGGACGACCCCCGCGAATCGGCAGGTGACCCTTGGGTAGCCTTCCTCACGTGGGCGAGTGGAGCAGGCACGCCGACGGGAACCACCGCGCGACGATCCGCGGACGCGATCTCGCCGGCCGTCCGGAGGAGGCACGGTGAGTCAGCCGACCGGCAGTCGCGGCGGGAGCAACGGGGAGGCCCGTGACACCGACTGGGACGGCGTGCGCCTGCACATAGTGAGCGGCAAGGGCGGCACCGGGAAGACGACGGTCGCCGCCGCGCTCGCGCTCGCCCTGGCCGCGGGCGGGCGCAAGGTGCTGCTCGTCGAGGTCGAGGGACGGCAGGGCATCGCCCAGGCGTTCGACCTGCCGCCGCTCCCGTACGAGGAGCGCAAGATCGCCGTGGCCCCCGGCGGCGGGGACGTGTACGCGCTGGCCGTCGACCCCGAAGAGGCCATGCTCGAATATCTCGAGATGTTCTACGGCATCAAGCGCGTGGGCAAGGCGCTGACCCGCATGGGCGTGGTCGACTTCGCCACGACCATCGCCCCCGGCCTGCGGGACGTCCTGGTCACCGGCAAGACCAGCGAGGCCGTACGGCGCCGCGACAAACAGGGCCACAGGGTGTACGACGCGATCGTCATGGACGCGCCCCCGACCGGCCGGATCGCCCGATTCCTGAACGTGACGCAGGAGGTCGCCGGGCTGGCCCGGGTCGGGCCCATCAAGAACCACGCCGACCTGGTGCGGGGCGTCCTCGCCTCCCCCGAGACGGCGGTTCACTTCGTGACGCTCCTGGAGGAGATGCCCGTCCAGGAGACGCTCGACGGCATCGAGGAGCTGCGTACGACCGGCCTGCCGGTGGGCGGCGTGTTCGTCAACATGGTGCGCCCCGCCGGGCTGCCCGAGGGCGTGCTGGAGGCGGCCGCCCAGGGACGGTTCGACTCCGCCGAGCTCGCACTCGGCCTCAAGGCGGCCGGGCTGACGGACGCCACGGCCCAGGCCCCCGCGGTCGCCGAGGCGCTCGCCCGCGAGGTGACCGAGCACGCCCTGCGGACCGAGCTGGAAAAGCGCGAGCGCGTCGCGCTGGAGGAGGCCGGCGTGCCGCGGTATGACCTGCCGCTGCTGCCCGACGGCGCCGACCTGGCCGGGCTCTACGAGCTGGCCGACGCCCTGCGCGCCCAGGGCGCCGCGTGACCTTCCGACCGAATGCATCAGATGAGTGCATCAGTGAGCGAAAGGCTGAGCTGTGACCAGGACGGCGCCCGCGCTGGACATCGACGCGATCTTGGATGATCCGGACACCCGGATCATCGTGTGCTGCGGCTCGGGCGGTGTCGGCAAGACCACGACGGCCGCCGCCCTCGGGCTGCGCGCCGCCGAGCGGGGCCGCTCGGTGGTCGTCCTGACCGTGGACCCCGCCAGGCGGCTGGCCCAGGCCATGGGCCTGACCGAGCTCGACAACACGCCCAGGCGCGTCGACGGCGTGGACGGCGCCGAAGAGGCCGGCGGCGAGCTGCACGCCATGATGCTCGACATGAAGCGGACCTTCGACGAGATCATCGAGGCCCACGCCGATCCCGAGCGCGCCCAGCAGATCCTGACGAACCCCTTCTATCAGTCGTTGTCGTCCAGCTTCTCCGGCACGCAGGAATACATGGCCATGGAGAAGCTGGGCCAGCTGCGCCGCTCGAACGAGTGGGACCTGATCGTGGTGGACACCCCGCCGTCGCGGTCGGCGCTCGACTTCCTCGACGCCCCCGAGCGCCTCGGCCGGTTCCTGGACGGCAGGCTGATCCGCATCCTCACGGCGCCGGCCAAGGCAGGCGGGCGCAGCGCGTTCAAGCTGCTCAACGCCGGTTTCGGCATGGTCGCGGGCATCCTGACCAAGGTCATCGGGGCCCAGGTGCTGCGGGACATCCAGATGTTCGTGACCGCGCTCGACGCGGTGTTCGGCGGTTTCCGCCAGCGCGCCGAGCAGACCTACCGGCTGCTCCAGGCGCCGGGTACGGCGTTCCTCGTCGTCGCCGCGCCGGAACGCGACGCGATGCGCGAGGCGTCCTACTTCGTGGAGCGGCTGGCCGACGAGCGCATGCCGCTGGCCGGGCTGGTCGTCAACCGCGTACACCGGCCACTGGCGCCGTCGCTGTCGGCGGCGCGCAGCTCCGCCGCCGCCGAGGACCTGGCCGCCAGGGGCGAGCACGATCTCACCGCGGCCGTGCTGCGGTTGCACGCCGGAAGGATGCAGCTCGCCTCACGGGAGCAGCGTCAGCAGGAGCACTTCACCTCGGCGCACCCGACGGTGCCCATCACGCAGGTGCCCGCGATGCCCGAGGACGTGCACGATCTGGCGGGACTTCGCCAGATCGGGCAACTCCTCGCGTCCTGAAGACGTGATGTCCGCCTGCGAAGACGCGACGTCTTCTGAAGACGCGACGTCCTTTGCGGACGGGACATCCGTCCTGAGGACGCGACGTCCGGCGTCCCGCTTCGCCGCGGGACGCCGCGCCGGGCTCAGCCGGCGATCAGCTCGTTGGTGCGCTCGTACTCTTCCTTGGCGGACTCCAGCAGGTCCCGCCAGGACTCCACATCCGGCCTGCGCCTGAGCAGCGCACGCCGTTCCCGCTCCGTCATCCCGCCCCACACCCCGAACTCGATGCGGTTGTCCAGCGCATCGGCGAGGCATTCGGTACGGACGGGGCATCCACGGCAGATGAGCTTTGCCCGGTTCTGGGCGGCGCCTTGCACGAAGAGTGCGTCAGGATCCGCACCTCGGCAGGCGGCACGGGAGGTCCAATCCGTGATCCACATGTTCGACCCCACTCCCCTTAGGTGGTCAGTCGTCGTTTCGGCCGACGGGCGCGGGCGTCGGGCCTCCTGGTTGCAGTAGCCGCAGAGGAGAAAGTACGCAACGAAACGATCGAACCGACATACCCCGGGGGGACCAAATTCCTGCATGGTCATGTCAGGCCATGTGGCCGGGAATGACTAGTCCTCCCCGCCGAAGGGTAATGCGGACCTGTGAAGTCGATGCCGGGAGAGTCACCAAACGGACGTACCCTTGGATCCGTGCAAGCTCACGGCAAATCTCTGGCATCCCGGACAGGTGCTGCCCTGCGCCTCGTCGGCGCCGCGGGCGTCGCGGGAGTGCTGGCGGCGGCGATTGCGCTACCCGCCGTGGGCGGGGCCGGCGTCACGGTCAAATCGAGCATCGAGACGCTGAGCCTCAAGCCGGCGAAGCTCGACGAACCGCCGCTTCCCGAGAAGACGGTCCTGCTCGACGCGCACGGCAAGCAGATCGCCCAGTTCTACTTCGAGAACCGGGAATCGGTCCCGATGGACCGTATCGCGCCGATCATGCGGAAAGCGATCGTGGCGATCGAGGACTTCCGCTTCTACGAACACGGCCCGCTCGACGTCGAGGGCACCACCCGCGCCCTGGTCAGGAACATCACCACGGGCGGGGTCACGCAGGGCGGCTCGTCCATCACCCAGCAGTACGTGAAGCAGGTGCTGTACAACAAGGCGGAGACCGACGAGCAGAAGGCCGCCGCCGTCGCGCCGACCGTCGGCCGCAAGCTCAACGAGATCCGCTACGCGATGGGGATCGAGCAGAAGTACAGCAAGGACGAGATCCTCAACCGCTATCTCAACATCGCCTACTTCGGCGCCAGCGCGTACGGCATCGAGGCGGCGTCCAAGCGCTTCTTCGGCAAGCACGCCTCTGAGCTGAACCTGGCCGAGGCCGCCACGCTGGCGGGAGCCGTACAGGACCCGAACGCCACCGACCCCAACCGGGGCAAGGAGTTCCGCGACCGGCTGCTGGCCCGGCGCAACGTCGTGCTCGACCGCATGGAAGAGCTGCACATCATCACCCAGGCCGAGCGCGACGCGGCCAAGAAGAAGAAGCTGGGGTGGAAGGACAAGGAGATCCCCGGCGGCTGCGAGGAGAGCGAATACCCGTACTTCTGCCTGTACGTGCGCAACGAGATCCTCAACGATTCGCAGTTCGGCAAGACGCAGAAGGCCCGGCAGGACTTCCTGGCCCGCGGCGGCCTGACGATCAGGACCACGCTCGACCCGAAGATGCAGAAGGCCGCGGAGAAGGCCATCAAGAAGTACGTCTTCCCGAGCGACAAGCCGGTCGCCTCCGAGGCGCTCGTCGAGCCCGGCACCGGAGCCGTCAAGGCGATGGCCTCCAGCCGGAAGTTCGGCACCAGCAAGAAGAAGAACGAGATGTCGATCAACGTCGTCGCGGACGCCGCGCACGGCGGCGGCACGGGCTTCCAGGCCGGATCGACGTTCAAGATGTTCACGCTGGTCACGGCGCTGAAGGAAGGCTACAAGTTCAAAGACGGCTTCAACGTCGGCAGCACCTACACGGCGCCCAGTTACTCGGCGTTCAAGGACTGCAAGGGCAACAACGTCGGCGACATCAAGACCCCGCTGCACAACGCGGAGGGCCACGGCGGGTTCCTGACCCTGCAGACCGGCACGTGGGGCTCGGTCAACACCTTCTTCCTCACCCTTGAGCAGAAGGTCGGCCTCTGCGACGTCGTCAAGACCGCCAAGGACTTCGGCATCAAGCGCGCCGACGGCGGCAAGCTCCAGGAGTTCGAGCCGTTCACGCTCGGCTTCAACGAGATGGACCCGGTCACCGTCGCCACGGCGTACGCGACGCTCGGCGCCCGCGGCAAGTACTGCGCGCCGATGGCCATCACCGAGATCACCGACCGCTTCAACAAGGTGACCTCGTTCAAGCCCAAGTGCAAGCAGGTCGTCGAGGCCGAGGTCGCCGACGCGGCCACGAACATCCTGTCGGGTGTGTTCACCAAGGGCACCATGTCCGGCGTCGGCGGCATCGGCAGGGACGCGGCCGGCAAGACCGGTACGGGCGACGTCTCCCGCACCGTCTGGTTCGCCGGATTCACCCCCGACCTGGCGGGCGCGGTCAGCCTCGGCGACCCGCGCGGCCCGGTCCGCTACCCGCTGAGCAACCGCGTCATCGGCGGCCGGTCGTACGGCTCGGTCTTCGGGGCCAGCATCCCCGGCCCGATCTGGAAGGAGACCTTCCTGACGGCGCTCAAGGGCGTCGAACCCTCGTCGTTCGTCAAGCCGGACATGGGGAGGTTCGGCGGCTGCGCCCACCAGTGCGCTCCCCCGCCGAAGCCGAAGTCCGAGCGGGGCGATGGCGACGGACCCGGTGACGGTCGCGGAGGCGGACGCGGCGGCGACGGCTTCGGCAACGGTCGTGGCGGTGGGCACGGTGGCGGGCCCGGCGGTGGCCGCGGTCCGGGTGGCGGCGACGCGCCCTTCAACCCGTTCGGGTGATCTTCCCCTGATGGGCCGCTCCTCTCACCGGGGAGCGGCCCATCGGCGCTTCAGCCTCGGCCGAGAGGCGAAGTCCTCGCCTCGGCGCTCGGGCGAAGTTCTCAGGCCCTCAGGCTGTTCTCGGACGCCCTCGGACTGATCTCGGGCCTTCAGGCGGACAGGCGGGCGCGTACGGCCTGGGCGACCCGGCCGCCCTCGGCGCGGCCCGCGACCTTCGGGTTCAGGATCTTCATGACCTGACCCATGGCCTTGGGGCCCTCCGCGCCGCTCTCGGCGATCGCCGCGTCGACGAGCGCGTTCAGCTCGTCGTCGCCGAGCTGGGCGGGAAGGTACTCCTCCAGCACCGCCTGCTCGTCCAGCTCCGCCTGGGCCTGCTCGGCCCGCCCGGCGCCCGCGAACGCCTCCGAGGCCTCCCGGCGCTTCTTGGCCTCGCGGGTCAGCACCTTGATCACCTCGTCGTCGGAGAGCTCGCGGGCCTCCTTGCCGGCGACCTCCTCGACGTTGACGGCGGCCAGAGCCATCCGGATGGTCCGGACCCGAACCTCGTTACGGGCCTTCATCGAGGCCGCGAGGTCGGCCTTCAGCTTGTCCTTCAACGCACTCATGCGTCCATCTTGCCGTGCTCGGGCTCCCGTCTTCGCCAGGTTATGCGGGAGGCGGGCCGTACGTCGGGCATCATGGCTGTGTGAGGAAAGCAGCCGCGATTCCCCTGTCCGTGCTCGGCCTCGGCATTGCCGGAGTCGGCTACGCCTCGGTGATCGAACGAAACTGGTTCCGGCTGCGCCGGTTCGACGTCCCCGTCCTGGCTCCGGGCCAGCGGCCGGTCCGGATCCTGCAGATCTCCGACCTGCACCTCACGCCCCGGCGCCACCGGCTGATCTCGTGGGTGCGTTCGCTGGCCTCGCTCAACCCCGACCTCGTCGTCAACACCGGCGACACGCTGGCACACCCCGACGCGGTCGAGTCGTACATGTACGCCGTGGAGCCCCTGCTCGACCGGCCGGGCCTGTTCGTCTACGGCTCCAACGACCTCTACGCCCCCCGGCCGAAGAACCCCGCCCGCTACCTGTGGCGTACGTCTAAGGGAGACTCCCGGCAGCACGTGCCGAACCTGCCGTGGGCCGAGCTGGGCGCCGCGATGCGGGAGGCCGGCTGGCTGGACATGAACAACACGACGGCCCGCCTCAAGGTGGCCGACCTCGACGTCCACGTGGGCGGCATCCACGACTCCCACATCGACAGGGACCGGTACGACGAGATCGCGGGCCAGGCCCCGGTGGACGCCGACCTGCGGCTCGGCGTCATGCACTCGCCCGAGCCGCGCAACATGTCGCGGTTCGCCCAGGACGGATATCAGTTGCTGCTGGCCGGGCACACCCACGGCGGACAGCTCTGCATCCCCTTCTACGGCGCGCTGGTGACCAACTGCGGCATCGACCGCGCCCGCGTCAAGGGGCTGAGCAGGCACGAGAGCTCCTGGCTGCACGTCTCTGCCGGGCTCGGCACCTCGCCGTACGCGCCCGCGCGATTCGCCTGCCCGCCCGAGGCGACCCTGCTGACGCTCGTCCCCCGCCGTCCCGTCGCGCCGGATGACACAAGCAGCCGCAAAGTCCGCTAGACTTGCCGAGGCGCAGGACGAAAAGTCCAAGCGACCGGGGTGTAGCGCAGCTTGGCAGCGCGCTTCGTTCGGGACGAAGAGGCCGTGGGTTCAAATCCCGCCACCCCGACCATGTAGTACCAGCTGAGAGGCCGGTTCCGAAGATCGGAACCGGCCTTCCGCATTGCTGAGCGACTAAGCCGTGCGTTGGGTCCGAAGGTCCGTTTGGCCCTGGCCTCCTACTCGACCTCTCCACAGACATAGTCAGCGACCGCGTCGTCCGCCGAATGGCCGTCGTCCACGAACGCCACCCCCGGTAGTTGTCACGCCGCAAGTCCCTCTTAATCTGGGCGACCATGCGGCGGAAGTTCCGCGCCGACCCCGCACCCCCGGCCTGAGCCAGCGGCAGCAGCCGCTTGGCCGAAATCTTGCCGGCGAAGATTTCATGGCCGGGCAGACTCCCTGAGCGGTGATCTTGTGAATGGCTGACATCGTCACGATCATCGTTCAGGGGCACACCCTCCCCATGAGACGCGGACGCGCAGAACAGGAGTGGGACTAAAACTCGCCACCTGCGGCTACTGTTACATGGCCACGGACACACCCGCCAACCGACCTGCCGATTTCACATACCGTCACCAAGTCGCTGAATGTCCCCAACCCAGCAGCTCACCAGGCCATCTCACGCCGCGAACGCACCCAACCCCCTCTACTCGGCCAAGTGGTAAAAGCCGACATAACTTGTCACCATCTGGCGCTCGAGCATGCCACTAGTTATGCTCGGAGACAAACTTCCTTAATAGCCTTTCAGGCACCCCGTTGAGGAGTCTTGCACCGTGGAAGAACGTAGGGCTCGATCCAACGGGTCTGTCTCGATTCGGATTGAGATCGGTCTAGGGCCATGGGGGTTACCGGAAGAGGTCGCCCAAGCCGCCATCCTCCTGCGTCGAGACCTTCTGCAGCTCGATATTATTTCGGTAGACGCGGTTCCGAGCGCTCCACCCGAAGGCGCGAAAGGTGTTGACGTCGGCGCCATTGGCGTGATGCTCGTCAGCCTTATCGAGCCCGCCGGAGTGACGGGCGTGATCGACATGATCCGGGCGTGGGCAGGCCGAGGCCAGGGGCGTTCGGTGAAGGTCCAGCTTGGCAAGGACGTCCTGGAGGTCACCGGCGTCTCCCGGGAGGACCAGCGTAGGCTGATCGATCATTGGATCGAGCGTCATGCCAAGTCCTGAGCCTGGTTCTTACGCGCTTATTGTGGGGGCGGATACCTACGCCGATAAGGCGCTGGGACAGTTGAGATCTCCGACGCACGACGGTCGCGAACTGTCCGACGTCCTGTCGGATCCAAGAATCGGCGGCTTCTCCACCCGCCAACTATTCAACCGGCCCGCCTATGAGGTGGCGGAGGAGATCGAGGGGTTCTTCGCCGACCGCCGGCCCGACGATCTTCTTGTGATGCACCTTTCCTGTCACGGTGTTAAGGATGAGTCGGGCCGCCTCTACTTCGCCATGTCATCGACCCGGCTTGACCGGCTGGCAGCCACCGGTCTTTCCGCGGCGTTCGTGAACGAGCAGATCGACCGCAGCAGGTCCCATAAAATAGTCCTGCTGTTGGATTGTTGTTACAGTGGAGCGTTCCCTCAGAACCTCACCCCCCGGTCGTCCGACCGTATGGGTCTGGATCGGTTTCAGGGACGCGGCCGCGTGGTGATTAGCGCGTCCACCGCCCTGGAATATGCGTATGAATCCGACACTAGACTCCTGAGCGGCGCCGGGCGACCATCCGTGTTCACAGGAGTGCTGGTCGAAGGGCTTCGCACGGGCAAGGCCGATGTCGACAACGACGGCATCGTGTCGGTGGACGAATTGTACGACTACCTATTCGATCACGTTCGTCAGATCACACCGCACCAAACCCCCGAAAAGATCAGCACAGTGCGAGGCGAGCTGATCATTGCTCGTAACCCCCGATGGGCACCCAACGCGCAACCCGCAGCTTCCGTCAGTACAGACTCCGGACAAGACGACGCCGAAGATGAGTCAGCCAAGGGAACCCGGCCTTTCCGGCTGGTGGCCAATACACCCGTTCCTCCAGCGGCGCCCCTGTCGACAGCACCCGCGTCGACGAGGCACGAGTTGACGGAGCCTAAGCCAACCGCGGCCGCGCCGCCTGTGCTCCCGATGCCTCCAATTCGGCCTCGTAAGAAGACATCCGGCCGACGTAAAAGCGTGCTAGGAATCATCGCGGTTGCGGGCGCGATCACCGCAGTGGTGGTGGGCTACCTACTCGCGACCAACTTGGCCCGACACGATCCGCCCGCGGCCCTAGTACCCTCACTAAGCGGATTGGCCAAGAAGGCCGCGATCAGTCAGCTGACCCGTCTCGATGTGACCCCGATACTGGTCGAGGAGAACAGCGATACGATCCCCGCCGGCATCGTTATCGACACGGACCCCGCCAGCGGACAGCTCATTTACACAGGCGACTCGGTGACATTGCGAGTGTCCCTGGGCCCAAGCTTGTCGTCGGCGCCGTCGCCGTCGTCATCGCGGTCGCCCTCGCAGTCGCCGTCATCATCGCGGTCGCCCTCGCAGTCGCCTTCATCATCGCGGCCGCCGTCGTCATCGCCACGACAGACCCCCCCAAGGACGAAGAACACACCCAGGCCTACTGTGGAAGTGCCTTCCGTGATGGGTCTCACGCTGGCGAACGCGCGGGATAGGCTACTGGCCGCTGGTTTCAAGGTCAGGTCTACCATGCAGTCGAGCGACGTCGTCCCGCAGGGCAGCGTGATCGACCAGTTTCCGCAGCCGGGGGCCAAGCTCGAGACGGACGACACAATCATGCTGACCGTCTCCAGCGGCCCCTCGCAGGAACCGCCCACGGACCTGCCGACCGATCAGCCGCAGGGGGACAACCCATTCGGTAACTAGCGTGCCGGACTCCGCGGACAGCCCATTCGTGCGGGCAAATCGGTGACTTTGCGGGTTCCCCTAGGCCCGGATCTATCCCCCGACGTCGCCATCGCCACCACGACCTCCCCAATGCTGAAGATCTGCCACGACGAACGCCTTCCGCTCTCGCACGGGGGTGCGGGCCTTTCTGTCTGCTATCGACGAGCCTTGTGCGGCCCAGCTCAGGGAGCAGCATCGCCAGCTGCGGGTTTCGCCGCGCGAGGAGCTTGACGACGATGTCGGGACATGGTGCGCGTGGCGTGCCGCCGACGAGGTTACTCACGAGCACAACCAGGGCATGCGGGCGGGCATGGCACCTTCCACGGTGCCGTGTCCGCCGCGCGACGCCGGGCGCGCTGGGGCGAACAGAACCTCTCGCGTTCGGGGTGTCGGCGGGCTAACGTCGAGATCCACCTCCACGTGGAGCCGCCGATGACCGTCCCTGCGCCGCCCTCCCGTCTCTACGTGCTTCCCGCCACCGCCGCACCCGTCGCGCTGATCATGCGCCGAGGTCCGGCCGACTGGTGGCACCTGATGAAATGGGATCTCCTCCGTTGCGAGGTGACGCCCGGCGCCTGGCTCCGGGGAACTCTTTATCCACGTCGGTGTGCTGTTTCGCCCGACGGCACGCTTCTCGGTTACTTCGCGCTCGGGCACGGGCAGTCGCCGTGGAACACCTATTTCGCGGTGTCCAAAACGCCGTGGCTGACCGCGCTCACGGCTTGGCACACGTACGGCACGTGGACCGGCGGCTGCGAATTCGCTCCGGACAACAGCCTGACGATCTCCGCTTCGATGAACAAGAAGCCCTTCCACGGCAGCTATCCCTATCGTGTGACGGTGCGGGATCTCGACCGCGACTGGGTGCGCCGGGACCTGCAGAACGAGTTAAATCGCGGCTGGCGGCCCCTGTCCCAGGAAGCAGTCAAGCGGCTGCCCCTGGAATTACGCCAAGCCGTGCTCATCGAGCGCATCCGCCCGGGCGACGACCACGCCCTGGTATTGGCCCACACCGGCACCGACTTTCAGCGGCACGGCATCGAGGGCGTTCAGGTGAGTTATCTGCGAAAGGAGGCCGACGGTACTTTCACGCCGCTGCCCGAGGCCGTCTGGGCCGATTGGGACAGCGAGGGACGGCTGCTCATGGCCACCCGCGACGGCCTCGTGACGATCATCGATCGGCAAGCGGGCTCGTGGACGGCGCTCTGGTCCCAGGACCTGCGCGACCTCACCCCGGCCCCGGCGCCCTCCCCTCACTGGGCGCAGGAATGGTAGCCGCTTCACCAAGGCATTAGTTTCGCCGGGAGCGCAGGCCGTGCCGGTGGCGCAACGGCGATATCCCGGAACGTGGAGGGGTGCTGGCACCCCCATGATCCTCAAGCTGCCATCATCGACCCGCAAACCCGTCCGTCCTTATCTTTTTAAACGTCGGAAGGAATCACCGGAATCACCGGAAAAAGAAAAGGAAGGACGAGATTTCCATGAACAGGATTCGCCGGACGATGGGCGCGGTCTCGGTTCTCGCCACCCTGGCCGTGGGTGTGACACTGCCGGCCGCTGGAGCGGCCAGCGCGTCCGCGAGCGCGTCCAAGACGTTCGTCTGGGACCACGACATCCGCCGGGGCGACTGCACGCTGTTCCAGCAGACCAAGCTGGTTCTGACCTCGGATGGAAAGGCCAGATTCGAGGGTGTGGTCACCAGCGGTGACGACCACGACGCCTGGCTCATGTGGCTGACGCTCAAGGATCGCGACGGGGCCGTGCTCGGATCCGTCTTCAACGACGACCCGGTCCCCGGCGACAGCACCAAGTTCGTCAAGAACCTGCCCAACCACCGTGACCGGCAGCGCTGGTTCGCCTACGGTACGTTCGACCGCGGCCTCTACCCGCTGATCAAGAAGGTGGGACTGCGCGCCTCGTGCTGAGCCGGTAGGCACGTGTCGGGCGGCGTCCCTAGGTATGCGACCGGTGCGGTGACCTGCGCTTGCGGAAGCGGGCCCACGTGATCAGTGCGATCTTCACCACGACGAGCACGATGACGATGTCGGCGGCAGCGGCGGTCCAGTGTGATTCCGCTATGACCGTGCCTGCCAGGCGGACGTGCAGGCCGATGACGAGGAGGAGGGCCGGCGCCAGGAGGACGGTCCGCAGGCGCGGCCGGGGAAACCTCCGCCGTGGCGTGGCCGGGGTCGCACCGCTGACGGAGGCGTCTGGGGGTTCCTGGCGCTGCCAGGCCACGGTCAGCGACTCGCGACGGCTGAACCGCTCGAAGTCGCGGGTGACGATGTCGCGTATCCGGTCCAGGCCCTCCTCGTCCGGTGCGTCGATTCGAACCACGAGGACGCCGGTGTCGGCGGTCAGCGTGCATTCACCCCAAGGGGTGAAGGTGACGGTTCCGCTGGTGTCCGACCACTCGGCGGTCACCCGCACCTCGCGGCGGGCGGCCGGTCCGTGCGGGTGGAGCCGGGCGGTGTGGCCGCCGCCGCCCATGGCGGCCGCGTGCTTGCAGAACTGGGCGAGGTAGCGCCCGGCCCGTTCGGTCTGGAAGCGAGCGTTCAGGATCGGCATCGGGGACTCGTCTCTGGTGGAGGGATTCGGCGGCGGTCGCGACGGCGGGAATCAGGCGACGCGATCCTGTTCGTCGTTGACGACGTGGACAGAGGTGTCCGTTCCTTGGGGGCAGCCGCCGGCGGTTGTCCGGGGCGATCGAATTTATCGATACATAGTGTCTAGGGCAATGACGCAATGTCGCGCAAGGGGACGGTCTGTATGATCTGGGCGTGCCCAAGCTGTGGACCGAGACGATCGACGCGCATCGCGCGGCGGTTCGGGATGCCGCCCTGAACGCCATGGCGGCGCTGGTGGCCGAGCGCGGACTGGTCGCGCTGACGATGTCGCAGATAGCCGAACGCGCCGGTGTCGGGCGCGCGACGCTGTACAAGTACTTTCCCGACGCCCAGGCCGTCCTCACCGCGTGGCACGAACGCCAAATCACCGAACATCTCGACCGGCTCACCACCGCGGCCGACCCGGCCGAGCCGGCCATCGTACGCCTGCGGGCCGCGCTGCGAACCTTCGCCGAGATCCAGTACCACTCGGCGCGTCATCACGGCGGTGAGCTCGCCGCGCTGCTGCATCGCGGTGAGCACGTCGGGCGTGCGCGGCATCGGCTACGGGAGTTCGTGGCGAACCTGATCACCGAGGCCGCGCAGGACGGGGATCTCCGTGACGACGTGGCGGCCGGGGAACTGGCCGACTACTGCCTGCACGCCCTCACCGCGGCCGGCGCGGCCGACAGCCATGACGCGATCCATCGCCTGGTCGCCGTCACCCTGGCCGGGCTGAGCGCCCCGCCTCCCCTGCCGTGATCCGACGGGGTTCCTGATCCGGTTTGGCCCACGGGTCACGGCGGCCCGTACGGCCCGGCGGGCCAGGATCTCCGACGACGCCGAGATCGACGCGCACGTGGCCGCCATCCACGCGGGCGAACTCGGCCTGACACTCGCGCCGCTGATCTCGGCCTGGGGACGCCGGTCCAGCCGAGCACCCGCCGGCACTCGGTTAGGTGCGGATCCAGGCGTTGTCCGACCTGCTCACAGCGCTGTTCGTCGAGGGGACCGCAGGATGCCGCTGTCCGGATCCCGGCACCGAGCGCACAGCACGAGATCGGCACCGGGGAGGGGGACGTACCGCGGACCCGCGGTCACGTCGAGACGACCGTTAGACGGCCGTGCGCGACCACTGCTGATTGGCGCCGGTGTTGCACGAGTACTGCTTGAGGATCACGCCGTCCGCGGTGGAGGCGGACGGTACGTCCACGCATTTGCCGCTGTGTCGTGCGCGGAGCTGGAAGTAGCCACCGTCGGCGACCATCTGGAACTGCTGATTGGTGCCGGTGCCACAGGTGTACTGGATGAGCTCGGCACCGTCGGCGGTTGAAGCGCCCGTCACGTCGAGGCACTTTCCGCTGTGGCGGCTGACGATGCGCCAGTAGCCACTGCCGGCGTCCTGGAACCGCCATTGCTGCCACGGGTTGCCGCCGTAGGGGTACTGGCCGACGCGCGCGCCGTTGGCGGTGCTCGCTTGCAGGACGTCCATGGTCTTGCCGCTGTGGCGTACGTCGATCCGGTAGAAGGGTTCGGTCTGCGGCGAAGACGAAGACGAGGGTGAAGGTGAGGGGGTGGAGCCGCCGATGGTGTCACCCCAGGCGTAGCGGATCCGGTCGGCGCCGGATTGGTTGCGGATGCTCAAGGTGAGATTGGTGCCACTGCCGCCGAGGGCGTACATCGAGTACCAGTCGTAGCCGATGTCGCCCGGCTTGCCGCCGAGGGCGGGCCAGTAGGTGCCGCCCATCTGGTTGTCACGCATGACCTGCGCGACGGCGCGGAGGTAGCGCACGAAGTTGTCGGTGCTGTTCGCGTCGGCGTAGTTGAGGCCGGTGGACATCGGCGCGCCGAATTCCGTCGCGATCGCACGGGAGGCGCAGTTGCCCAGAAGCGTCTGGATGTGACTCCGGAAAGCGTCGTAGGTCATCGCGCTGTAGAAGAAGGCGTAGTAGTGGAAGGACAGCAGCGTCGAGTTGAAGCGGCTGTCGTTGCAGATGTCCCGGAGGTCCTGGCTGAATCCGGTGCCGCCGATGAGCACCCGGCCGGGCACCGCCGAGGTGTGAGTGCTGAGCCAGTTCGCTGCCACGTTGCGCCAGTCCGCCGACGAGTAGCCGTGCGGCTCGTTCATGGGCTCGAAGTAGACGTTGCTGTTGGAGCCGTACGTGTTGGTCACGGTGGACCACATCGAGTTCCACGCGGCGAGGTTCGTGATCCTTCCGCCGGAGGCCGCGCCGTCCTCCCAATAGGCCAGGATGACCTTGAATCCACGGTCGGTGGCGGCGTCGATGGCGCCGCGATAGGAATTCCACCAGTTCGTGTTGGCCACAGTGTGAGTGTTGATAGGCAACCGGACAGTGTTGACCCCCATGGTGTATTCCATGTAGTCGTAGAGCGCGTTGGCCTTGGCTCGTACTGTCGCGTTGCTGTCGGACTGGCTCAGGCCCTGCAGGACGAGCGTGCCGGTGCTGAAGTTGTCACCCAGCACGGCCCAGTTCATGCCTCGGAATTGGCTGGTGGCGGCATTGGCCGACGGCGCGGGGACGAGGGCTGCCACTGCGGCGAGCACGGTCACCACAAGAGCGATCAGCAATCGGCGCAACGATCGGATGGTCCGCACTGATGAGTAATCATCAGACGCCATACTCAGTGCCATGAAATGTCCCATCACGAGATCCGAATTGCTGGGCCGAACTTTCACCTGCGCACACTGTTAGCGATAACATCACCACAGAGGCCTCACGCTAGAGAGGAGGCGGGAGTGCGTCAACAGA
This sequence comes from Microbispora hainanensis, assembly GCF_006874475.1. GTDB lineage: Bacteria > Actinomycetota > Actinomycetes > Streptosporangiales > Streptosporangiaceae > Microbispora > Microbispora hainanensis. The sequence goes on along the minus strand of NZ_VIRM01000001.1, from coordinate 165,828 downwards.
AAGGGAGACGACGCGCTCGAACCGCTGGTCCGCCATGGGCACCGCTGTAAATTTCAGGCCGACTTCCCGGTCACGCCAACACCCCGACGGCGCCGATGCGACTCCACCGCACCGGCCGCACGGTGCGGAGACCGCACCTGGCCACGGCCACGTGGCAGAACGGCTCCGGGGTGATCACTGACTCCCTGGTTATGGCCTTCCCTGCGGCGTGGCAGACCAGAATCTCGGGGTTTGCCCAGGTCACAGGTTGACATCAATGTCCCGCGAGCAAAATCACAAGATTGTTCGCAGGTGGAAGCGCGCCGTGCCCGGATCGCGACCGTTCCGTGACGACCCCGCAAGCCGTTCCGCACGGCGACCACATGCGTGCAGTGAGGACGTTTGCACTGGTCAAAGGTTAGTGGCCTGAACGATGACAGGAGCGAACGGCGCTCCGACGGCTCGAGAAGCGGAAAACCTGCGGCCCTACCCGGTCGCCCACGCTGTCAAACACTTCGCCCTCGAATCACGCAGAAGGGGCGTACAAGGCAGTCCGCTACGTTCGGGGGCCATGTTGGCGAAACACATCGCCGGTCCGATGAACGCGCGGAACGGCAAGGTCCGCCCGTTGCTGAAGATCCGCTCGGACAAGCATGGTGACGACAACGGGACGAACGGGAGCGAAACGTGACGGCCCACCGCTCGACACGTCGGGATTTCTTCAAGACCTCTGGGCTGACCGTGGCGGCGCTCGCCGGCGCCCCCGCCCTGATCTCCGGCTGTAGCCGCGTCGACAACGGCGGCAGTACGGGTGCCAGCGCCGAGACCGACCCGCTGGCCAAGTTCAAACAGGCCGGCACCATCAAGGTCGGCATCGCCAACGAGCAGCCGTACGGCTACCGCGACAAGGACGGCAACCTGACCGGCGAGGCCCCTGAAGTGGCCCGCGTGATCTTCAAGGCGCTCGGCGTGGACAAGCTGGAGGCGCAGATCGTCGACTCCTTCGGCTCCCTGATTCCCGGGCTGCAGTCCGGGCAGTACGACTTCATCGCCGCCGGCATGTTCATCACCCCCGAGCGGTGCGCGCAGATCGCCTTCTCCAACCCCGACTACGCCGCCGCCAACGCGTTCCTGGTGGCCAAGGGCAACCCCAAGAACATCACGAGCTTCGAGGACATCGCCAAGGGCGACACCAAGGTCGGCGTGCTCGAAGGCGCCGTGGAGAAGGGGTACGCGGAGAGCGGCGGCGTCAAGGGCGACCAGATCAAGGTCTTCCCCAACCAGAACGCCGCGTTCAAGGGCATTCTCGCCGGCCGGGTGGACGCCATCGCACTGACCGCCGTCTCGCTGCGCTGGACCCTCCAGCAGCAGTACGCGGACGAGCCGCTGGAGGTGACCGAGTCGTTCGTCCCGGTTGTCGACGGCAAGGAGCAGGTCGGCGCCGGCGGGTACGGCTTCCGCAAGAACGACACCGCGCTGCTGCAGGCGTTCAACGCCGAGCTGAAGAAGCTGCAGGACGCAAAGGGCGTGCTGCCGATCATCGAGAAGTTCGGCTTCACCCAGACCGAGGTCGACAACGCCGCCACGCTCACCGCACAACAACTGTGCGCGGGTTCCTGACACGAAAATGATCACTATCAATCCGTGCAGCGCGGAGTTGCCCGGCGCCCTCGGCGAGACGATGCCCTTCCTGTGCGACGGGACCGTGATCACGCTGCAGAGCGCCATCGGTGGCTCCGTGATCGCCATCGCCATCGCCCTGCCCGTGGGGCTGATGGCGACCTCGCGCCACCGGCGCGCGCGGGCCGTCGCCCGTGTCTACATGGAGTTCTTCCGTGGCACGTCGGTGCTGGTGCAGCTGTTCTGGTTGTTCTACGCGATGCCGCTCCTCACCGGCTTCCAGCTGGACAAGATCTTCGCCGGCGTCCTCGCGCTCGGGCTCAACCTCGGCGCGTACGGTTCGGAGGTCGTGCGGGGCGCGGTGCGCGCCGTGCCGCGCGGCCAGCGTGAGGCCGCCGTCGCGCTCAACTTCTCGCCGTTCCAGCGCATGCGGTACGTCGTCCTGCCGCAGGCGTTCGTCGAGATGGTCCCCCCGATGAACAACCTGCTCATCGAGCTGCTCAAGGCGACGTCGCTGCTGTCCGCCATCACCGTGGCCGACTTGGCCTACGAGGGCAGGCTGCTCGTCAACTCCGGCAGTGACCAGCTGATCGTCTTCGCGCTGTTGCTGGTGATCTACTTCCTGCTCTCCTATCTGATCACGTTGCTGATGAGGTTCGTCGAGAGGCGGGCCGCCCGGGTGGTGGGCCGTGAGAGACCGCGGCGCCGGGCCGCGCGGACAGTGGAGGCGGCCCGATGATCTGGGACTGGGACTGGACGATGGAGATCCTCCCGGATCTCCTCACCCAGGGCCTGCTCGTCACCCTCCAGGCGACGCTCGGCGGGGCGGTGCTCGCCTTCGTCCTGGGGCTCTTCGTGGCGCTGCTGCGCCGCTCGCGCCGGTCGTACATCAGCCGCCCGGTGGGGGCGATCAGCGAGTTCATCCGGAGTACGCCGCTGCTGGTGCAGCTTTTCGTCCTCTACTACGTGATGCCGGACTTCGGGGTCAGAATGACCGCGCTGACGACCGGGATCATCGGGCTCGGCGTGCACTACGCCTCCTACACCTCGGAGGTCTACCGGGCGGGCATCGACGGGGTGCCGAAGGGTCAGTGGGAGGCGGCGATCGCCCTCAATCTGCCGCGCCACTGGACCTGGATCAGCGTCATCCTCCCCCAGGCCGTACGCCGGTCGCTGCCCGCCCTGGGCAACTACCTCGTCGCGATATTCAAAGAATCGCCGCAGCTGTCCATCATCACCGTCGTCGACGTCATCGGACTCGCCCGCGAGCTCGGCTCCGAACGCTTCCGCTACCTGGAGCCGATGACCATCGCCGGCCTGTTCTTCCTCCTCATCGCGATCCCCGCGTCGATCCTCATCCGCCGTATGGAGCGCCGCTTTGACACCTGAAACCCAGCCCGCCGGGGCCGAGGAGCCCTTGATGATCCGGTTCGACAAGGTCGGCAAGCGCTTCGGTGACGTGTCGGTCCTGCGCGAGCTGGACTTCCACGTCGGACGCGGCGAGCGCGTCACGCTGATCGGCCCGAGCGGGTCGGGCAAGACCACGATCCTGCGCCTGCTGATGACCCTCGAACGGGTCACCTCCGGCACCATCCACGTCGACGGTCAGTGCCTTTCCCACATGCGGCGCGGCGACCGGCAGGTGCCCGCGGACGAGCGCCACCTGCGCCAGGTCCGCAAGAAGATCGGCATGGTGTTCCAGCAGTTCAACCTGTTCCCGAACATGAACGTCCTGCGCAACATCACCGAAGCGCCGGTCCGCGCCCTCGGCGTCCCACGCGAGCAGGCGGAGGATAAGGCGCACGAGCTGCTGAAGATGGTCGGCCTGGCCGACAAGGCACACGCACACCCGTCGCAACTGTCCGGCGGGCAGCAGCAGCGGGTCGCGATCGCGCGGGCCCTCGCGATGGAACCCGAGGTGCTGCTGCTCGACGAGGTCACCTCGGCACTCGACCCCGAACTCGTCTCCGGCGTGCAGAACCTCCTGCGCGACATCGCACACCAGGGCAACCTGACGCTGTTGTGCGTCACCCACGAAATGAACTTCGCCAGAGACATCTCCCACCGGGTCCTCATGTTCGACCAAGGGCAGATCGTCGAGGAGGGGCCGCCCGAGCAGATCTTCACCGAGCCGGCGCAGCAGCGCACCCGCGACTTCCTGCAGGCCGTGCTGGACGCCTGATCCCGCCTGGGTGGACGAACGTGGCCCCGCGCGGGGTTCGCGCGCGGGGGCCACGTGTGTGTCAGGCAGGGGTGCAGGTCAGCTGGGACGGAGCCGAGTTGGTGCCGTTCCACGAGCCGTTGAAGCCGAACGAGGTGGACGCGCCGGCGCCGAGCGTGCCGTTCCAGGACATGTTCGTCGCGTTAACGTTGGATCCGTTCACCGTGTATGAGGCGCTCCAGAGCTGGGTGATCGTCTGGCCGTTGGGGAAGGTCCAGGCGATCGTCCATCCGTTGATGGTGCCGGTCCCGGTGTTCTTCACGTCGATGGTCGCCCCGAAGCCGCCGGGCCACTGGCTGGTCACGGCGTACGTCGCGGTGCAGGCCTTACCCGTGCTCGGCGAAGGCGAAGGCGACGGAGACCGCGACGGGGACGGGGACGGGGACGGCGACGGGGACGGCGACGGGGACGGGGACGGCGACGGGCTGGGACTGGGCGAAGCCGACGGTGAGGGCGAGGGCGACGGCGACGGGCTGGGACTGGGCGAAGCCGACGGTGAGGGCGACGGGCTCACGGATGTGCCGGCGTTCTCCGCGGTCCACGCGCTCACCCACGCCAGCACCGCGTTCCAGTTGATCGCGACCTCGTTGACCGACCAGGCGTTGATGTCGTCCAGGTAGCACTTCTGCGGCCTGCACCCGCCGAGCCTCTCCTGGGCGACCGGGTCCTGCAGCCCGCTGTTCGGGCCGCCGGCCAGCGCCCCGGGCGGCGCGATCGGCAGTGACGAGTCGAGCTGGTGAGCCCAGAACCTGTGGTGGACGTTGCGCGAGGGCTGGTCACCGTATCCGGTCACGTACGACTGGCCCATCGGATTGCGGCCGAATTCGTACGCCATCGTCTCGAACACCCCGGTGCGGAAGCGTTCCTGCCCACTGAAGTCGTAGGCGAGCGCGAGCAGCGCGGCGTTGTTGAGGATCAGGTTGTTCGAGCCCCAGATGTAGCCTCCGCCGGGCGGCGCGAACGGCACGGGGTAGCCCTGGCCGCGCATCGCGGTAAGCAAGGTGTCGCCGTTGCTCACGAAACGGTTCCGCAGCTGCGTCCCGATGGTGGAGGTCAGGCCGTTCGGCACGAGCGCGAGCGTGATGTCGCCGAGTGAGCCGACCTCCGACCACTGGGCGCCTTCGTTGGTGAAGCTCCTGCCGTAGTAGAGGGACGAGCCGGTGAGGTCGTCGCGGTAGGTCTGCTTGCCCGTGGTGACGTACAGTTCGGCGGCCGCCCAGTAGAACTCGTCGGTCACCTTGGTGTCGACGTAGGAGCCGCCGCCCTGGTCGTCGCTGCTCGGGGCGATGACGGACGGGTTCGCCTTGGCCGCCGCGTACGCCTTCTCGGCGGCGGTGAGGCAGCGGCTGGAGAAGGCCGCGTCGATGGAGGCCCACACGCGGGCGCACTGCGCGGCCGACGCGGCGAGGTTCAGCGTGGCGGCGGTGGTGGGCGCCGACAGCAGCCGGGGCTGGGGATCCTGGTCGGGCCGCAGCGGCAGGCCGGTCCACGCCTGGTCGTGGATCTTGGCATGTGCCATGCCCGCCAGCGGCCTCCCGTCCGGGACCTGCATCTTCAGCATGAAGTCGATCTCCCAGCGGGCCTCGTCGAGGATGTCGGGCACGCCGTTGCCCCGCTCAGGGATGGCCATGGTGCCGTCGCCGAAGGCCGCGGGGTCGGCGCCGGGGACGTTCTTGGCCCGCTCGTAGATGTTGACGAGCTGCCAGGCCGACATGCCGCCGTTGACCACGTACTTGCCGTGGTCGCCGGCGTCGTACCAGCCGCCGCGGACGTCCAGGGTGTAGCCGCAGCTCGTGCGGCAGGGCACGGCGTTGTCGCCCTGATTGGGCGAGACGTTCACGTGCCCGGCGGGCCGGGCGTACTGGCTGCCCGCGTACTGACCCTCGATCGCGATTCCGCTCCGCTGGTGGTAGAAGAACGCGAGCGCGTCGTACGGGAGCTTCTTCCAGGCGCCCACACTGACATCGAAGGGCCGGCTGGACTCGTTGCCCACGGTGAGCACGAAATTCGTACCCGTTCCCGTGTACGACGAGAAGTCGATTTTGTGAACGGCGTCGCCCGAGGGCGCGTCCTGCCCGAAGACGGTCGTGGTTCCGGTCGCCACCACCTGGTCGGCGTCATTGAGCAGACTCCACGTCAGCGGCGAGGTGGAGGAGCTCACGACAGTCGCCTGCTTGGCCATGCCCGGCGCGTAGGCGACCTGGTTGACCTTGATGTTCTGCCCGAGCGGCGGCCGCGTGACGGCGTGCACCGGGCTCGTCGCGGTCACGACGGCGAACGACGCCGCGCCGACGGCAAGCGCCAGGGACAGCGCCGCCCGGGGGCGACGCGTCCATCCTGGCTTCTTCATGATTAACACCTCCGGCCTTTATGTTTCGTGACCGCATCATGGAGGCGCGAGGTGGCAGGAGGACACTCCCGAGCCGAACGCATTTCGCTGCCGCAGGTCAACGGACCGGATCGACGAATGATTCTGAATTTTTCACGAATGGTGTCGCGAGTTCTCTAAACTTCCGTGGGTGACCGGCACAAGCCTTCCCGCTGAGCTAGGACCGCGGCGCCGCCAGGAGATCACGGTCGCGCAGATCGCCAGGCTGGCCGGGGTGTCCCCGCCGACCGTGTCCAAGGTGATCAACGGACGCCCTGGTGTGTCGGTCGCCACCCGGCGCCGGATCGAGGAGCTGATCCGTGAGCACGGTTGGCGGCGCCGGCCGGAGAGGACCGAGTCGGCGGCCGTCATCGAGGTCCTCTTCCAGGCCCTCGACAGTCTGTGGGCGCTGGAGCTCATCCGCGGCGTCAACGAGGTCGCCCAGTCCTACGGCCTGACCGTGGCCGTCACCGACATGCATGGACGCAACTCTCCGCATCACGGGTGGATCGAGGAGGTCCTGGCCCGGCGCCCCTCCGGTGTGATCGCCGTCTCCGCCGAGCTGAGCGACCACGAGCACGCGCAGCTCGCGAGCAGGTCCATCCCGCTCGTCGCACTGGACCCGTACGGCGAGCCGAGCCACCGGGTCCCCTCTGTCGGGGCGACGAACTGGAACGGCGGCCTGTCGGCCACCCGCCACCTGCTGGAGCTCGGGCACCGCAGGATCGCCATGATCAACGGTCCGGCGACCCTGATGTGCTGCCGTGCCCGGCTCGACGGCTACCGCGCGGCCATGGAAACCGCGGGGGTGCCCGTCGACCATCGGTTCCTGCGGACCGGCCCGCTCTACGTGGAGACCGGCCGCACCGAAGCGCAGGCGCTGCTGGCCCTCCCCGACCGGCCCACCGCCGTCTTCGCCGGCAACGATCTGCAGGCACTCGGGGTCTATCAGGCAGCCCTGCGGGCGGGGTTGCGCGTGCCCGACGACCTCAGTGTCGTCGGCTTCGACGACCTGCCGCTCGCCCAGTGGACGGACCCGCCGATGACCACGGTCCATCAGCCGCTCGCCAAGATGGGCGCCGCCGCCGGGGAACTCGTCATGGCCGTCAGCGCCGGCGACGCGTCCGAACAGCACCGCATCGAGCTCGCCACCCACCTGGTCGTACGCGGGAGCACCGCCTCACCGCCCTGACCGGCGGCAGCCGGGCACGAGCCGACGGAGCGATCCTGCGCCGCCGCCGGAGCGGACCGGGGCGGGCCGGGACGACCTGTCGTCCCGGCCCGCCCGTGGGTCAGGCGAGCAGTGGGTGCCAGCCGTCGCGGTAGCGGACGCCGCCGCGTCGCAACCGGACCTCGTCGTGCCAGGTTCCCGGCACGGGTTCGACGCGGACCATTTCGGGCCGGTCCACGACGACGCACACCTCCTCGCCCGGCCACCACCAGCCGCCGGAGCGCACCAGCGCGGCCCAGTGGCCGAGGTGCTCGAGTTCGTCCGGCCTGTAGGAGGCCAGTCCGAGCCGGTGCAGGGCGTCGTAGTAGCCGACCCATGCGGCGTCCTGCTGGCCGTACCAGCAGGTGGGTAAGGGCCCGCCGCCGGTCAGGGCGGTGCGAATCGGGATGCGATATCCGTGTGCGAGGCTCCGGTGCAGTGCGGTGCGGATGCCCTGATGCAGCACGACACCTAGGGGAACGCCGGTGTCGAGCGCCTTCAGCGGTGGCAGTTCGGGCCAGGGGTCGCCCCGTTTGCCCCTTCGTGTCGGGGAGAGCTCAGGGTCGGCGTGGGAGACACCGGCGCTGAGCGCGCCGCGCAACTGGGACTCGAGCATGGCCAGATCACTGGCCAATGGCGGTGTCCCCTGCGGATGAGGATCCCGGATCCACCCGTAGAGCCGGTCGAGAGTGGGCAGACCGGCGACGAGCGGGATCGCCTGCGCCGGTGAGTCGACCCATTCGAACCGGGGCTTCGGGCGAGAGATCCTCGCGTAGATGACGGTGAGGCTGTGTTCGACGGCCCGCCGGTCGGCCGGCTGTGTGGACAGACCGTGGTCCAGCCACTCCTGTCGGATCTTGACTGCTTCCTGCCACCGGTCGTGAGCGCTCTTGCTCCGTACGTCGGCCACAGGTTCGGCGGCGGCATAGCGCCGCGTGAGCGCGGTCACCGCGCGTGGGCGTCGCCGCCCTTCCGGTTGGAGATCATGCCTTGATGATGGCCTGTGATCCGCGGTGCGCGCAACCGCTCGTACGGCCGATCCCGCCTCGGCCGCCGTTCGCTCGGCAGCGGACGGACCGGTTTCGGCGACCTGGAGAATGCGTGCGAAAGCGGGGCCGGATCACGTGCATCCGAAATCGATTGGGCAACGTCGAGAAGGTGACCGGACGTCGCCCGCGGCGTAAATTCGGAACGTGACCGACGACGAACTGCGGGCGGAACTGCTGAAGCGCATGAAGGTCGATCAGGATATCCGCGAGCCGGCCGATGAGCCTCCGAGCCAGGAGCGCATGGCCCAGTGGAGGAGCATCGATCGGGACAACACGGCATGGCTGCGATCGGTGGTCGGCGCGCGCGGCTGGCCGCTGTTGTCGCAGGTAGGAGAGGAAGCGGCGCTGGCGGCATGGCTGCTCGCCCAGCACGCCGACGCCTCACCCGAGGTTCAGCGCGAATTCCACCGAGCGCTTTCCGACGCCGTTTCCCGGAACGAGGCGAAGCCCGCGCATCTCGCCTACCTCGAAGATCGAATTCGCGTGGGTTCCGGCCGTCCCCAGCTCTATGGAACGCAATTCTTCAGGGACGACAGCGGTTTCAGGCCACACCCGATAGAGGACGCGGATCGCCTGGACGACCGCCGCGCCGCAATGGGCCTGGAGCCGTTCTCGCAGTATGAAGCGCAAATGCGGCGCCTGTACGGGGGCTCCGTCTGAGGCCGTTCTCGCCCTGCTGAAAAAAGTACGCACCGACAGGTGGGCAGTTCGGGTGCCCACCTGTGCTGTTCAGGTGAGGGCGCCGGCGCGGGCCGCTGCCAGGGCGGCCGCCGCGGCCCGATCGGCCGCCGCCTCGTCCAGGGGTTCCCCGGTGTTGAGCAGGGCGTAGTAGAGAGGCGCGGAGACGGCGGCGATCACCCGGCGGGGGTCGGTGCCGGGGGGCAGCTCGCCGCGTTCGATCGCGTCGGTGACGCAGCCGGCCCATTCGTCGATGCGTACGGCGTAGAAGCGGCGCAACGCCTGCGCGGCCTGGTCGTTGCAGAGCGAGGCGGCGATCAGCGCCTTGAACAGCCGTCCCTGGCGGGGATCGGTGAGGGTTTTGAGCACCAGGTGGGCGTTGTCGCGCAGATCCCGGTCGATGTCGCCGTTGCGCGAGCGGGGCAGGGACCGCTCGGCCATGTCCTGGAGGAGGTCGGCGGCGAGCGCGGCGGGCGTGCCCCAGCGGCGATAGAGGGTCGTCTTCCCGACCCCCGCGATACGGGCGATCTCACTGAGGTCGAGACCGTCGAAGCCCTTCTCGGCCAGGGTGTCGGCGGCGGCTTCGAGGACGGCCTCGCGGACGCGGGCCGTGCGTCCACCTGGGCGGACGGCACCGGGCGGTGGAGTTGCTGCCATGACGGCTCCTTCCCAAGGGTCACTATCGGGACCGCCGTTCCCTTAAGGCGACGCGTGGTGCTAGTGTCCCCCTCAGTCTAATGGGACGGTAGACCCGTTAAGTCGCCTCCCTGAAGGGGGTCCCCGTCATGTCCACCACGAAATCGCCGCCGGCCGCCGCTCACGAGGCGTCACGCCTGGCCGGCCGCTTGAAGGTCGTCCTCGCGGTGCTGCTGGTCGCCCAGTTCATGCTGGCCGTCGATTTCTCGATCCTGAACGTGGCGCTGCCCGCGATCGGCGACGACCTCGGGTTCTCGCTGGCCGATCTGCAGTGGGTCGCCACGGCCTTCGCCCTGTGCGCGGCCGGTTTCACTCTCTTCTTCGGCCGCATCGGCGACCTGATCGGCCGCAAGCGCATCTTCCTCGGCAGCCTCGCGCTCCTGGGCGCGGCCTCGCTCGCCGGTGGGCTCGCCCCCGGCCCCGGGGTGCTCATCGTCGCCCGCGTCGCCCAGGGGCTCGCCACCGCCGCCGCCACCCCGGCCGGGCTCGCCCTGCTCACCACGTCGTTCCCCGAAGGCCCGCTGCGGCAGAAGGCCCTGGGCCTGAACGGCGCGCTCATGTCCGCCGGGTTCACCGCCGGTGCGGTGCTCGGCGGCGTGCTCACCGACCTGCTGTCGTGGCGCTGGGCCTTCTTCGTCAACGTCCCCGTCGCCGTGGCCGTGCTGCTCGTCGCCCCCGCCGTCATCGCCGAGTCGCGTCCCGCCGCCCGCCCCGCGGTCGATCTGCCCGGCGCGCTGTCGGTCACCCTCGGACTGCTCGGCGTCGTCTACGGCCTGACGCGGGCGGGCGAACACGGCTGGACCGAGCCCTTCGCCCTGACGGGCCTGCTGACCGGGGCCGTCCTGCTGGTCGTCTTCTACCTCGTCGAGCGCCGGGCCGCCCAGCCCCTGGTCCCGGTGCGCGTACTGCGCAAGCGCACGGTGGCCTGGGGCAACGTGCTCGGGCTGCTCGCCTTCGTCACCGAGACGTCCCTGGTCTATCTGCTCACCCTCTATATGCAGAAGACCCTGGGCTTCTCGGCGCTCGCCGCCGGGCTCTCCTTCGGCGTCCTGGGAGCCGGGACCGTGACCGGCGGCGTGCTCGCCCCGAAGGCGATCGCCCGTACGTCCACGACGGCCGTCCTGGTCGGCGGCGGGCTGCTCCAGGCCGTCTTCACCGCCGTCCTGATCTTCCTCGGCGACACACCGGCCTCGATGGGGCTGCTGCTGCCCGCCACCTTCCTGGGCGGCGTGGGCAACATGCTCGTCATCGTCGGCTTCATGGTCACCGCCACCACCGGCCTCCCCGACCACGAGCAGGGCCTTGCCACCGGTCTGGCGTCGATGTCCCAGCAGGTCGGCATCACCATGGGCACCCCGATCATGTCGGCGATCGCCACCGCCACGGCCGGGGGTGTGGCGTCCGCCGGGGCGATCCTGCACGGCGTCACGACCGCCGTCATCGTCAACGCCGTACTCGTCCTGCTGGGCGTCCTGCTCGCCGCGGTCTTCCTGCGACGCGACCGCGCGTACGCGTGACCGGCCCCGGGGCGGCACGCCTCACCGGGAGGCGAGCCACCGCCAGCGGGGCAGTTCGAGCACCACGGTGACCGCGGCCAGCACGGTCACCGGTACGGCGGCGAACGCGGGCCAGGCGACCCACGCCGCCACGACCGCCGCCACGAGCTGCAGGAGGACCAGCGCGATGGTCACCGTCCCGGGCACCGCGACGATCATGTTCCGCTTGTCCCCCGGGGTGGAGGACATGCGGGCAATCTACCGTTTCGCCCCACGGTCGCCGGTTCAGGCCGGGTAGGCGTGCGTCTCGGTGGCCTTGACGGCGGCCCAGACGTCCTGGCCCGGGGTGAGGTCGAGGTCGGCGGCGGCCGCCGGGGTGACGTCGGCGAGCAGCGGGATCGGCCCGCGCAGGTGCACGCGAACGTGGTCGCCGTGGCGTTCGATGCCGTCGATGACGACCTGCCACAGGTTGCGCGGGCTGCCGTCGGGGCGGCTCCTATAGAGGGCGACGGCCGACGGCGGGAAGGCGACGAAGGCGGGCCCGGTCAGGCGTTCTGCGCTGCTGAAGCGCACCTCGCCCACGACGACGTGCTCGCCGTCGGCCTCGCCCCGATAGAGGTTGAGGCCGACGAGTCGGGCGACGTAGTCCGTACGCGGATGGCGGGCGATCTCGCCCGGCGTGCCGGTCTGCACGACGGCGCCGTTCTCGATCACGACGAGCCGGTGGGCCAGGACCATCGCGTCGAGCGCGTCGTGGGTGACCAGGATGGTCGCGCCGTCGAAGTCGGCCAGGTGGCGGCGCAGCTCGGCGCGGATCTCCAGCCGGGTGTGCGCGTCGAGGGCGGCCAGCGGCTCGTCCAGCAGCAGCAGGCGGGGCCGTACGGCGAGGGCGCGGGCGAGGGCGACGCGCTGCGCCTGGCCTCCGGACAGACGCCCGGGACGGACGTGGGCGTGGCCGGCGAGTCCGACGCGGTCGAGCAGCTCGGCGGCGGCCCGGCGGGCCGCGGCCTTGCCGAGCCCCTTGCAGCGTGGCCCGAAGGCGACGTTGTCGAGAGCGGACAGGTGCGGGAACAGCAGGTAGTCCTGGAAGACCACGCCGATCCCGCGGCGTTCGGGCGGCAGGTGGTGGACCTCGGCGCCGTCCAGCTCGACGCGCCCGCCGTTCAGGGCGGTGAGCCCGGCGAGGCCGCGCAGCGCGGTCGTCTTGCCCGCGCCGTTGGGACCGAGCAGCGCCACCACCTCACCGGCTGCCGCGCTGATCCGGACGTCCAGGCGAAAAGCGGGGCGTTCGACGACCAGATGGGCCTTCATGTTCATGCGGCGCCCACCCAGCGGTCGCGCAGGCCGGCCAGCACGATCACCGAGACCGCGAGCAGCACCAGGCTGAGCACGATTGCGGCGTCCGGATCGGTCTCCAGCGCCAGATAGACGGCCAGCGGCATGGTCTGCGTGCGGCCCGGGAAGTTCCCGGCGAAGGTGATGGTCGCCCCGAACTCGCCGAGCGCGCGGGCCCAGCACAGGACGGCGCCCGCCAGCACGCCGGGGGCGACCATGGGCAGGGTGACCCGGCGGAAGACGGTCCAGCGGGAGGCCCCCAGCGTCGCGGCGGCCTCCTCGTAGCGCTGGTCGGCCGCGCGCAGCGCCCCCTCCACGGCGATGACGAGGAACGGCATGGCGACGAACGCCTCCGCGACGACGACTCCGGTGGTGGTGAAGGGCAGGGAGACGCCGAAGGCGTCGTACAACCACTGGCCGATGAGCCCGCGGCGGCCGAGCACCAGCAGCAGCGCGACGCCGCCGACGACCGGCGGCAGCACGAGCGGCACGGTGACCAGCGCGCGCAGCACCCGCCTCCCCGGCAGCGTCGTACGGGCCAGCAGCCAGGCGAGCGGCACGCCGAGCAGCAGGCAGACGGCGGTCGCGATGGTCGCGGTCACCAGGGAGAGCCGCAGGGCCTCCAGCACCCGCGGCTCGGCCAGCCGCCCCGGCAGAGTCGCCCACGGGGCGCGGACCAGCAGCCCGGCCAGCGGAAGGACGAGGAAGGCCAGCCCCGCGAGCGCGGGCACCAGCAGCGGCCACGGCATGCGCGCCCGCGGGGCCCTCGCTCGTACGGGCCTGGTCACGGCGCCTGGAAACCGGCCTTGGTCAGCACGTCCCTGCCCTGCTGCGACAGCACGAGATCGACGAACTGCTCGGCCAGATCGGGTGCGGGCGCCTCGGCGAGCGCCGCGATCGGATAGTCGTTGACGGCCTGGGCGGCTTCGGGGAAGTCGATGCCCCTGACCCTCCCGCCGGAGGCGATCACGTCGGTGCGGTAGACGAGCGCCGCGTCGACCTCGCCGAGCCGCACCTTGGTGAGCGTCGCCTTGACGTCCTGCTCCAGGGTGACGGGGGTGACCTTGAGGCCGGCCGCGTCCAGCGCCTTGACCGCCGCCGCGCCGCAGGGCACCTGCTCGGCGCACAGGGCGACCTTGACCTTCGGGTCGGTCAGGTCCTTGAGCGACCCGACCTTGGCCGGGTTGTCCTCGGGGACGGCGATCTGGAGCGTGTTCCTGACGAACACGGTGGGCGCCGAGGCCAGCCCGGCGTCGGTGACCGTCTTCATGGTGGCCGGGCTCGCGGCGGCGAAGACGTCGGCGGGGGCCCCCTGCGTGATCTGCTGCGCCAGGGTCGCGCTGGACCCGAAGTTGAAGGTGACCTTCGTGCCGGAGTGGGCGCTTTCGAACCGCCTGCCCAGCTCGGTGAACGTCTCGGTCAGGGACGCCGCGGCGAACACCGTGAGCGTTTTCCCGGCACCGCCGGAGGAGGCGGGAGCGGCGGTGTCCGATGAGGACGAGCCGCACGCCGCCAGGCTCAGCACCGAGGCGAGGACGGCGGCCAGGCGGAGACGTCTGAGCATCACGGCTCCTTCTACTGACTCGCGACGCGCGCGTGGCCGGGGATCTCGACGACGACGTTGGTGGACTTGACGACGGCCACCGCCATCACCCCCGGCTCCAGGCCGAGCTCGTCGGCCGCCTGGCGGCTCATCAGCGAGACCACGCGGAACGGCCCGGCAGCGATCTCCACCTGGGCCATCACCGCGTCCCTGATCACCTCGGTCACGATCCCGCGTAAGCGGTTGCGCGCCGAGGAGACGCCGGTGCGCTCGTCCGCCTCGGTCTGCGCCCGCGCGTACGCCGCGAGGTCGGTGCCGGCGATCAGGCGGTGGCCGTTCTCGTCGCGGTGCGCGGCGAGCCGGCCCCCGTCGACGAGACGCCGTACGGTGTCGGCGCTGACGCCGAGCACCGCGGCCGCTTCGCTGATCCGGAACGTCGTCACGGGCACCACCCTACGCCGCAGTTGCGTGCTGTTTGACGCCTACCCGATCGCAGAAACCCTGCCGTTTCCTTTTCTCATATCTCATCTGCGAGCCAGAGCCAGATAACGCTCGTCGGTGTCGTGGAAGGCGAGCAGAGTCCAGCCGGCGGCGTCCAGCAGGGGACGGAGGTTGCGCTCGGCCCGAAGGTCGTCGGGGGTCAGGGTGCGGCCGCGCCGGGCCGCGAGCACCGCACGGCCCACGGGGTGGAACAGTGCCAGCCGCCCGCCGGGGCGGGTCACCCGGGCCAGCTCGGCCAGTACGGCCGCCGGCCGCGGAACGTGGGAGATCAGCCCGGAGGCCAGCACGCCGTCGGCCACGCCGTCGCGGAGCGGAAGCCGCCCGGCATCGGCGATCAGCAGCAGGCCGAAGTCGGCGCGCCCCCGATCGCGGGCCGACCGGATCATCTCGGGGGTGACGTCCACGCCCACCACCCGCCCGGCGGGCCCGACGGCGTCGCGCAGCAGAGGGAACGCGCGGCCGGTGCCGCATCCGGCGTCGAGGACCAGGCCCCCGGACGGCAGGGCCATCTCGGCGATCGCGGCGGCGAAGACCGGGCCGTCGTCGGGATACTTCTCCTCCCAGGTGGCCGCCTTCGCGGCGAAGAACTCCCGGGTCTCGTGGAGGGATCGTTCGTTCATCATCTGCGGCTCCTCTGGAATGCGGCCGTCGGGGATCATAGGACGTGGCAGATCCCGGGGCAGGAAGGCGAGCTTATGGACTTCCGCGACGACGTCGACCTCGACGCGTCTCAGGTGGAGGAGGGCGGCGGCGGGTTCCCGGGCGGCGGGCTCGCGATCGGCGGGGGCGCCATCGGTGTCGTCGCCCTGGTCGTCGCCCTGCTCCTGGGCGTCAACCCGGCCGATCTTCTGAGCGGTGGAGGTTCCTCGTCCGGCGGATCGACGGGCGCGCGCCCGGCGTCGGATCTCACCGCCCAGTGCAAGAAGGGCAGCGACGCGGACCAGTCGGAGAAGTGCCGCGTCGTGGGTGTGGTCAACAGCGTCCAGAAATACTGGCGGGACGCCTTCGCCGAGCGGGGCAAGGAGCCGTACCGCACCGCCCGCACCGTCCTGTTCACCAACGCCGTGAGCACCGGCTGCGGCCAGGCCAGCTCCGCCGTCGGCCCCTTCTACTGCCCCGCCGACGGCAAGGTCTATCTCGACCTCGGCTTCTTCGGCGAGTTGGAGAGCCAGTTCGGCGCCAAGGGCGGGCCGTTCGCGCAGGCGTACGTGATCGGGCACGAGTACGGCCACCACGTGCAGAACCTCCTCGGCACCACACGGCGGGTCGGCGGCGGCAGCCAGGGCGCCGACAGCGCCTCCGTACGGCTGGAGCTTCAGGCCGACTGCTACGCGGGAGTGTGGGCGAAGAACGCGGTCGACACGGGGTTCTACGCGAGCCCGTTCACGGCGGCGGACATCCAGGAGGCCCTGGACGCCGCGGCGGCGGTGGGCGACGACAGAATCCAGGAGCGCACCCGGGGCAGGGTGGACCCCGAGGGATGGACGCACGGGAGTTCCCGGCAGCGCGTGAAGTGGTTCACCACGGGATACGAGACGGGCTCCCCCGCCCGGTGCGACACGTTCTCCGGCGCCATCTGACGTTTCCCTCTGACGCTTGCCGAGGTTTTCCCGCCACCGGCTATTGGCGTTTCCCCTGTGACGTGCATGGTGGGGGGACAGCCATCGCGGGGGGGCGGGGGGCATCCGATGACGCACGGGCTGCACCAGTTCATGGCGGTGACGGGCCCGTGGGCCTATCTGGTGGTCGGGCTGATGGCCTGCGCGGAGACGGCGGCGCTCATCGGGCTCGTGGTGCCGGGTGAGCTCACCCTGCTGCTGGCGGGCTTCCTGGCCTTCACCGGGCAGGTGAGCCTGCCTCTCACGATGGTCGCGGCCGGCGTGGGCGCGGTCGCCGGTGACGTGATCAGCTACCGGATCGGCAGGCGGCTCGGCCCTCGCGTGCGGGACAGCCGGCTGGGCCGCCGGGTGAGCGCGGAGCGCTGGGACCGCACCGAGGACTACCTGCGGCGGCGCGGCGGGCCTGCCATCCTCGTCGGCCGCTGGATCGGCCTGTTGCGCGCCCTGGTGCCCATGCTGGCCGGCATGGGACGCCTGCCGCACGGGCGGTTCCTCGCCTACGCGGTGCCCGGCGGGCTGGTCTGGGGAGCGGGCACCGTGGGGCTCGGCTACGCCGCGGGAAGCTCGTACGAGCTGGTGGAGCGGATCGCCGGGCGGATCGGTCTGCTGGTCGCGGGCGGCCTGGTCGTGCTGGCCGCCGCCGTCCTGGGTGTCCGCCGGCTGACCCGGCCGCGTACGCCGGTCGTGGAGTATGCGGGCCGCCCTGTGAAGAGAGCGGGCCGTCCTGTGAAGAGATAGGCAGCGCTGCGGTGAGGTGGCCCGCTCACGGCCGTGCGCGCGTGGTCAGCGACCAGATGCCCCAGGCGAACCAGCCGACGGGGATCTCGATCAGGTGGGCGAAGAACCAGAACAGCAGCACCGCCGCCGCGGCCGCCCCGGGTGCGACGCCGAAACCGACCAACGCCAGCGCGGTCGCCGACTCGCTGATCCCCGACCCGCCGGGCGTGATGACCGCGGTGGTCAGCACCCGGTTGATCGCGAAGGCCGCGACCGCCTCGGGGACGGCGACCTCGGCACCGGTCACGTGCAGGCACCCGACGAACAGAACGCACTGCAGCGCCATGTAGCCGGCCATGCCGAGCGTGAGCCGGGGCCAGCGCGTACGAGTGATCTCGATGGTGGAGTGACGCAGGTCGAGCAGGAAGTCGCGCAGGCACGGCTCCCGCCTGAGCGGCAGGAACCGGGCCAGCCGATCCAGGCCCCGCCCCAGCAGGTCGGCCACCGCCTCCCGGCGGAGAGCGGCAGACATGGCGACGACCACGCCGATGAGCAGCGCGCCGCCGACCCCGGCGGCCGCCGCGAGCCGGCGGTCCGGCATGTACCCCGCGCCGAGCAGGCAGACGAGTCCGACGGCGGGGAGCAGGAAGCGGGACAGCAGGTTCCACACGCCGGTCACGACCGCGGAGGCCGCCACCGGCCGCCGTCCGAAGCCCCACCTGGTCATCATGGCGACGGTCATGGCCACGCCCACGGCCCCGCCGAACGGCAGCACGTTGCTGGCGCCGCTGCCGACGCAGTTGACCAGCAGCGCCCGGCGCCTGCTCAACCCGGGCAGGGACTCGCTCACGACGTTCGAGTACGCCACCAGCCCGGCCAGCCACACCCCCGTGAGCACCGCCATCGCGCCCCAGCCGACCCGCACCAGGCGCTCGTCGAGCTGCCCCCACGTGACTCCGGTGAGGTGCGGGAGAAACGAGATGAGCACGGCCGCCAGCGCCAGGGAGACCATCGACATGACGACCCTGCTCAGGGACGCGCGGCCGGTCGCCACCTCTGTATCGATGGTTTCCACGCCGGTTCGCCGCCTCCTCTCGTCCGTTGGTGAGCCAAAGGGAGAACAATCCCAAACCGCCGGTTTGGGCAAACGAGCGGCAAATTCGCGGCAGCGTGGCCTCTTATCCCTCGCGGAGCCTCCGTACAAGCGCCTGATCATCTCAGGGGGATCTTTACCGACGGCCGGAACCCGGCCACACCACTTGATCGTTCAGGTGGGCGGCTGACACCTCAACGACCGTCGACAGGGAGAAACACGTGGTCTTCAAGCGGATGCTGGGCGCTCTCGGGGTGGGCGCCCCCTCGGTTGACACCGTACTGACCACCCCGCGAGTCCGGCCGGGCGGCGTGCTCACGGGCGAGGTGAGACTGTCCGGAGGCGACTTCGACGCCGAGATCGAGGACATCACGCTCGGCCTGGTCGCCGGGGTGGAGATCGAGCACGGCGACGGCGAGAGCGCGGGGCTCGGCGAGCTCTCCCGCACCCGGGTGTCCGGTCCGTTCACCCTGCGTGAGGGCGAGAACCGGAGCATCCCCTTCCAGATCCCGGTGCCGTGGGAGACCCCGATCAGCGAGATCAACGGGCAGCGCCTGACCGGCATGGCACTCGGCGTACGCACCGAGGTGGCCATCGCGAAGGCCGTCGACAAGGGCGACCTCGACCCGATCTCCGTCGAGCCGCTTCCCTCGCAGATGCGCATCCTGGAGGCGTTCCTCCAGCTCGGTTTCGCCTTCAAGTCGGCCGACCTGGAGGCCGGCCACCTGTACGGCGTACGCCAGGAGCTGCCGTTCTACCAGGAGATCGAGTTCTACCCGCCGCCGCGGCACGCCGGTGTGGTGGGGGAGGTCGAGCTCACCTTCGTGGCCGACCCCGCGGGTCTGGAGGTGATCCTGGAGGCCGACAAGCGAGCCGGCCGTTACTCCGGCGACGCCATCGGACGCTTCCGCGTCGGCCACGAGGACGCGGCGCACATGGACTGGCCCTGGGAGATCGACCGCTGGCTGAGCGGGCTCGTCCAGTACGGCGGCTACGAGCACGGGTATGGCCACGGAGACCACGGCCACGGCTATGGGCATGACCAGGGTTTCGGGCCGGGCTCCGGCCCCGGCTTCGGGCCGGGCTCCGGCCCCGGCTTCGGCCACGGCTATGGGCACGGCTATGGGCACGGCGGCCACCACGGGCACCACGACGGCCCCGGCTGGGGTGCGGTGGCCGCGGCGGGCGCGGCCGGGGTCGTCGGCGGCCTGGTGGCGGGCGAGATCATCGAAGAGATCTTCGAGGGCGACGAGGACGAGGGCGGGGACGGCGACTGGTGACGCCCGCCGGGCACCTCTCCTCTCGGCACCTCTCGGCGAAGAGGTAGATCCCGCGCGGGATCGGGCGCCGGCGGTGGTGTTCACGGCCCGGAAGGGCCGGAGACCGGGCCGGCGCCCGTCGTATCAGTGCGCCAGCTCTATTGGTGCGGCAGCTTCATTGGTGCGGCAGCTTCATTGGTGCGGCAGCTTTATCGGTGCGGCGGCGCTGCCCGCGACATTGCCATCCCTTGGAGTGTCGCCGTCCACCCGTGTGATCAGAGGAGTTGTAGCGTGACAGCGGTCACAGTCAGTGACTTCAGGTAAACAGGAGGTTACGCATGATCCGTCGACTGCTCCTGGCCGGCGCTGCCTGCGCCGCCGGGATCGTCGTCATGGCGCCGATCGCCGCCTCGGCGGAGACGGCGGCCCCGCGGCAGGCGGCCGCAACCGCACAGGCCGACGGGTGGGGTAACGGGTGGGGTAACGGCGGGTGGGGTCACCACTCGGGTCGTCCCTGGCACGGTGGCTACTGGGGCAGCCCCCTCGGCTACTGGAACCGTCCCCTGGGCTACTGGAGCCGCCCGCTCGGCTACTGGACCACGCCCGTGGTCACCACGCCGGTGGTCACCGCGCCGGTGGTCCTGGTGGACAGCAGTCTCGCCAGCGACTGCGGTGCCGCCGACGACGCCGCCGCCAACGTCGCCGCCACTTCCTGCGGCTGACCCACGGCGATCGGGGATCTCATGAGAGATCCCGCCTGAGGATCGGACGCGCCGCCCTCGATCGAGCACGGACTCGACGAGGGATTTAAAAACCCCAGGTTGTCAGCAGATTTTGCTGACAACCTGGGGCCAAAGCCGGCCGCAGCCCCCAGATCTTCGGATACCGTTCGTAGCCATTCCCTCTCCCTTGGTGATGGCACGACAACCCTTCGATCCGGAGTGCGTCATGAACGGCCACGACAGACCTCGCTCTCCCCGGCGCACCGGGCGAGCCCCGTACGCCCCCGCCCGTGCGGCGCGGCCCACGCAGCCGCCGTACGCGTCCGTCCCCGGGCGGCGCGACACCCCCGGCGGCCGGCCTCAGGGCCGATCCGAGCCGGAACCCGAGCCCTCCCCGATAGCGAAGGCCGGACGCCATCGCTCCCTGACGCGGCCGAAGCTGATCCGTGCCGCGATCCTGACCGGGGCCGCGGCCCTGACCGCGGTGGGCATCTGGGCGAGCGTCGGCGCCTCCGGTCCGATGCCGGGCCCGCACCCACCTGCCGGCACCGTGGCCACGACGGCTCCCGGCACCACGACCCCTGACATCACGGTCCAGCCCGGCACCGCTCCGTCGAGGCCCGAGCGATCGCCGTCCGAGCACCGCGCCCGCTCGAAGCGTGGCGAGAAGGGCCTGCCGACCGGGGCCCGTCGGCACCACGGCCCCGCTCACCCGTCACAGCGCACCCGGCCTCCCGCAGTCCGCCCCCGCCCGCACGACTCCTGACCATGGGCGCGGCGAGCGGCCGCGCTCGGAAGCCCCCGGACGGCTCCTGACCGTGAGCGCGAGCGGCCGCGCATACAGGCGGTCCGCCCCCCCCGCACGACTCCTGACCATGGGCGCGGCGAGCGGCCGCGCACGGAAGCCCCTCGCACGGCTCCTGACCATGGGCGCCGCAGACCGAGGCCACCCTCCTCCCACGCGAGCCCTGACCTCCGCCGCCCCTCCCGCCGATCGATCCCCCGGCCCGCTCGCAGGGCCGCGCCCCTCCCTGACGCCGCCCGCGATCCCCGCGCCGTCCGGCGGCGCGTCGTTCTGGCACGTTCCAGAACGACATTCACGTCGTCCGCCGGACGAAGGCGCGGGTGACCGTGGTGCCCGCATACCCCAGGACGGCGGCCAGTTCCTCGGTGATGAGGGTCTTTTCGACAGCGACCGTGAGTTCCTCTGTCGCGTACTCGGCCACGACGAGCTCGTGGCCGAGGTCTCCACTTCTTCTGATGCGGACGCGCAGCGCCGGCATCGGGCGTGCGTCCTCGACGGGCTGAAGCAGCTTCAGCGTCGCCGTGCCGACCTCGTCCATGGGGGCGATCAGCTCGGGAGCGAACTGGCTCTCGTCGACGAAGGCGATGATCCTGTTATCGCCAAGTGCGTGGTGGATTACCACCGGGGAGCTATGCAGCAAGTGGGTGCGACGAAATTCCACTGATGGTTGCGACGGTGATGACACGAATCATCCACCATATCCTTTCTGTGCAATCACGTCCCCGATCGTTTCGCTGCTCGATGCCAGGAAAGTTTGACGCATCAGCACCCTCGAACGCGACCGTGCATCCGGAAAATCACCTTTCCTCCCTTTCCGTCTCAGCCGCGCTATTGATCACCTGCATGAGTTCGTCGGCGAGGCGTGCGCACTGTTCAGTTGTATAACCCGCCGGCACGCGGAAGATCAGGCGTTCTCCGGGACCGGTCCGGACATCCGCGATGTCCCATCCGATCCACTGACTGATGGCCAGCGCCTTGACACTGTCCGGATCCATTTCGAGCCCGGCCGCGAGAGCCTCCAGACGCCACAAATCAGGCATCCGCGACACCCGTCCGCTCAGCACGTCGGTAATCCACTGAGCAGTGAGGCTCTGACCTGTGCTTTCGCTCACCGACCTCAGAGCGAGCGTGCGGATGCTCATCCCCTTGTCCGCCACGTAGTCGCGGATGCAGTCGCTCAGGGGGGTGGGGGGCTGGGGTGTCACGCGCTGCGACGGCATTCGGTTGTCAGCTCCTCGACTCTTTCTGGCCGCGATCACCCCCATCATGCCCGCTAGATCCTGACGACAGGGAGCAAACCCCGACGAAGACGGGGACCAGTTGTGTCAACAAGATGCGTCACAAAAGGCCGGCCCCCACAAGATTTATTCGCGGAAACCTTGCGTTTTCACGTGCAGCCGCAGTCGGCCGGATTAGAGTGCGACCTGCAGTCGGGACGTCAGCAGAATCTGATGATGAAGTTTCCATCGGAGAGGTTCGCAATGGCGGGAAAGCCGCAGATGCACCTTCGGAGCGTGGCGCTCTTGCGCGCCTTGATGGTCGGTCGCAGTGAGAGCGTGGCCGATTTCGCTCGCCGGGCAGCCCTTACCAGGCAGTGCATCGACGGTCTGCTCAAGCGAGGCACATGCCGCCGCACCACGGCGGACGCCATCGCGGCAGCGGCGGGGGTGCGGACTCTCGACCTGTTCCGGCCCTCCGTGTCGTCAAAATCTGCTGACACAAGCGAGGGCGCCTAATGGCGTCTTGCGTTTCCGGCCCGGGATCACTCCCGATCCCGGCGGAGACTCTCGCGGCGAGTCCGGCCGGAACCGCCTCGACTGCGGTCCTGCGCATCCCACCTCGCCGTCGCCGCACCGCCGGCTTGCGGGATGCGCGTTCGATCCGACAGCAGCACACCTCAGGAAAGGATCGTCTCTTGACGATGAAGAAGGCCCTCCTCACGGGGGCACTCACCACCGCTGCCCTGGTCACTCCCATGGTGGTGGCCGCCGAAGCCGCGAGCGCGGCGAGCACCGCGTCGCAGGCCTCAAGCAGCGTTGTCCGTCCGGTCGACACCGCCAGGCACGTTCCGGCTCCGCGCTCGGACATCCGCGTCCACCAGTTCATCCTCAAGGGCAAGACGTACATCCTCCCCAGCTGCCAGTACGTCGTCAACGGCGGGATCCTCGTCTCGCCGTCCTGCGGGGCCGGGCTGACCCGGCCGGTGTACGTCGTGTCCGGCCGCACCTACGTCCTGCCGGGCACCTGGCGCGACCAGATCGTCACCGGCCTGCCCGGCCGCTGGTACGGTCTCCCCGGCTACGAGCTCGGCACCGGCGTCCACGAGTACGTCGTGGGCAGCCAGACCTACGTGCTCCCCAGCTGCCAGTCCGTGGTCAACGGCGGGATCTACGTCTCGCCGTCCTGCGGGGCCGGGCTGACCACGCCGGTCTACGTCGTCGACGGCCGCTACGTCCCGCTGCCCGGCAGCTGGGGCTGCGACGCGACCCTCGGCCTGCCCGGCCGCTGGTACGGCCTGCCCGGCCGCGGCTACTGGAACCCGGGCCACAACTGGGGCGGCAACCACTGGGGTGGCCACTGGGGCCGCGGCACCTGGGGCGGCTGGGGCAACGGCAACCACGGCGGTCCCCGCGGTGGCTGGGGCAACCACGGTGGTCCCGGCGGCTCGAACCACGGCGGCTCGAACCAGGGTGGTCCCCGCGGCGGCTGGGGCAACGGCAACCACGGCGGCTCCGGCGGTAGCTGGGGCAACGGCAACCAGGGCGGCTCCGGCCCTTCCAGCCACGGCACGGGGGCCGGTAGCTGGAGCCACGGCAACGGGCAGCGGCACTAACCGCTGGCCCTGGTTGTCAGCCGGCGCGGTGAACGGACATCCCGCCGCGCCGGCGACGACAGCACCGAAATGCTCTCGGCGAGTGCGCGCCACCGCCGAGAAAGACGAGGGACGTGGGGGTTACTAGTGGACGTCCCTCGTCCGGTTCGCGGCGGAGTTGCCATCCGGAGCACCGGATGATCGTTTCCATTCGCGCCCCGCTACCTGGGGCAGGGCCGCGGATGGAAACGCGCCGCGAGAGAGCGGCTGCGACCGGCATCGTCGCAGCCGCTCTCCTTGTTTCGTCTCACCTCTGGACCGCACCCGCGTCCCGATTCCGACATCCCGCGACACCACAGAAGCGTGACGGTGTCCGCGGTCGGGCTTCGCCCGGGGACGAATGCCGGTGCGGCCTCCGACGAAGGGAACCCCTCCGATGACTCTGGACTGGTGCATCGAGGTGGCGCTGCTCGGCCTGCTCGCGTTCTCGTCCTGGCCCCCACCCCGAACCCGCCTGATCCTGCGGCAGCCACGCCTGCTCAGCGACATCGTCGAAGCCGAGTTCGACCAGCACACCCGCCTGTACGTTGTGACGCACGTCCGCGCCGGAGGATCCACCACCACCACACCGCTCGTCGCGGACTGGCACCAGATCGCGACGTACGCCGCGCAGCGCTCGGGCGAGATCGGCACCCTCTATGTGTGCGTGTTACACGGCGTGCAGAAGTGGTATTGGCAGTGGGGCCTGATGACCGACGCACCGGCCGACGCGAATCGGAGCAGGCGGGACGGGCGCCTGCGGCACACGAAGCCGTACGACTGCCGGCAGCGGATCGACGCGGTGCTGGAGGCACTGGAGGCACTGGAAGATCGGCGTACGCCGTCGCCCTGCCGGTGGCGCCGGCGCCCCAGAACCACGGGCTGAGGACCACACCCCGCACCTCCAGGCCCGGGCACGACGGATATGTGCGCTCTGCCCGGCCGGACATTGCCGTGGAATGATCGGAGCGTGCTTCCGACCGCGGTTCTGCAAGTGCCCCAATGGCAGGGATCGAGCGTCGCGGACGCCCGGCTCCTGTCCCTCGGCGCCGAACGGCTGGCCTCACTGCTGACATCCGCCGAGCCGTCCCCCGAGTCACATACAGGGCCACCCGCCCAGCCGTCCGTCAGGGCCATGCGGGTGCCCGTTCCGGACACCGCGGGGGCCGAACGGGACGGCGTCCGCGCCCTGGACGTCCTCACCGCCGTCGCCGCCCGGACGCGTGCCGCGCTCGCCGAGTGCGGCGCGGCCACGGTCGTCACGGTCGGCGGCGACTGCGGGGTGGAGGTGGAGCCGGTGTCGGCCGCCCTGGCGCGGCACGGCGACGGTCTCGTCGTCGTCTGGTTCGACGCCCACGGCGATCTCAACACACCCGGCTCCTCACCGTCGCACGCCTTCCACGGCATGGTCCTGCGCACCCTGCTGGGCGACGGGCACCCCGATCTGGTCCCGCCGCGTGCGCTGCGCCCCCGGCAGGTGATCCTCGCCGGAGTCCGCGCACTGGATCCGGCGGAGCTGGCCTACGCCACCGACGCGGGCCTCGCCCGGCGCACCGTGCCCGAGCTGACGGCCGACCCCGGCGTCCTGGTCCCGGCCGTCGCCGCCGCCGGGGGCACCGCCGTCTATATCCACATCGACCTCGACGTGCTCGATCCCGAGGAGTTCGGGTCGCTCAGCTACCCCGAGGCCGGCGGCCTGTCCGTCGCGACGTTGCGAGACGCCGTACGCGCGCTGACGGCCCACTTTCCCCTGGCCGGTTTGGGGATCACCGAGTATGCCCCCCGCCGTGAGGAGGACCAGGCCGTCCTCGCCTCGCTCGTCCCCGCCCTGCTCGCCGACGCCACCACCGGGTGATCCCGGGCGTCACCGGCGGAGCAGGGCCGCGACCGCGCCGGTCGTCGCGGGGTGCCGGGCGAGCAGGGCCCGCACCTCGCCGTGCTCCGGACCCTGCCCCGGCCCCTGATCCGGCCCGGCGCTCCCCCACTCCGCCGTACAGCCGAGCAGCGCGGCCATGGCGTCGCACGCCTGCGGATGCCGGGTGAGCAGCGCGGACACCGGACCCCTCGGCGCGGGCGCCGTCCGGGTCCTCCGGGCCGGCGTGGCCGGCCGTTCCCAGGGCGGTGTCCAGGCGTCCAGCTCGGCCAGCGTGCCGGGGAAGGTCCGCCCGGCCTCGCGGGCGAGCACGGGGACCAGCTCCGGTGCGTGCCGGCGCAACGTGGTGATCAGCTTCGGCAGCCAGGGCAGCAGGACGGGGTCGGGCAGCCGCGCGAACGCCTTCGAGAGCGCCTCGACCACGAACGGCGCGAGGCCGGGGACGGGTTCGAGCGCCTGGACGAACCCGCTCACATAGAGCGGGTAGGCCGGGACGACGAGCGGGTTGGCCAGCAGTTCGTCGCAGCGGGCGCGCAGCTCCTCCCTGGTGAGCAGGCCGAGCTGGGTCTGTGCCGCCCACAGCAGCGCGACCTTGGCCGGGGCCCGCGGGTGCGACTGCCGTACGGCGAGTTCGAGCTGGGCGCGGTCGCAGCCGAGCGACAGCGCGAGGCTCTCCAGCGTGAACAGGAAGCCGAGCATCGCCCCGACCTGGCGCACGCCCGTGTCGTCATCGGCGAAGGCGGTGGGCAGCAGCGTGCAATAGTGGGCGTATCCGGCCGTGACGAAGTGCTCGCACCAGGCCGGCAGCTCCGGTTCGCTCGACCGGTAGTAGGTCAGCAGCCGCCTGATCCGGCGCAGCACCTCGGGTGCGTCGTCCACCGTGCGCTCGGCGGCCAGCAGCTCGACGGCGCGGGCGCCGAGCTCGGCCGCGAGGCGTCGGCCGCCCAGATAGAGGATGGCGTCCTCGACGGCCGCGAGCGCCACCCCCGCCGTGGCCTGCGGGTCCCATGCCGTGCGGCGGAGCCGCTGCTCCAGCACCTGTTCGACCGTGACGCCCTCGTAGCCCAGCTCGATGATCTCCCGCTGGTGCCGGCCGAGCGCCACGTCCCAGCTCTCCTGGATCGGCCGCTCACCGAGGCGGCGTGCCCCCATGATCGGCCGCACCGTGCCCTCGGGCAGCAGGTAACGCAGTGTCCACAGCAGATCGGAGCACGGCTCCAGCTCGGGATCCGCCTTGAGGTCGAGCAGCACCCGCTGCTGGGTGCGCCTGGTCAGGTCGAGCCCGAGTGGCTCCAGCCGGTCGTACACGTCGCGGACCAGCGGGGGCAGCGCGTCGTAGCCGACCATCCCGATCTTGTCGCCGCCCAGGAGGATCTCGCACAGGCGGCGGACGTCCCGGCGGCCCGGCACGACGTCCTTCTCGATGCAGGTGACGGCCGCGTCCGCGAAGTCGTACGGCGTGGGCCTGGCCCGCCCGCGCACCCCCGCCAGCAGGATCGACGTCTCGAACACGGCGATGGCGTCGGCCGTGCTGGCCAGATAGCCGTTGCGGCGGGCCAGCCGCACGATGTCGACGCACCATCCGCGCAGCTCGTCCTCGTCCAGGCCATCGAGTGCGGGCGGGCCGGCGAGGAACCCCGACAGCCGGTCGGCCGCCGGCTCGGCGACGGCCGGTGTGGCAGCGGCCCCGGCACCCGCTTTGCCGGCTCCGGCACCGGCTTTGGCGGCCTTGGTGGCTTTGGCGGCCCGTTTCCCCGGTCCGTCCTGCTGCCCCGCCAGCCGGTGGGGCGAGAGACCTCCGCGCTTGACCGCCTTGGCCCAGGTGGCGGCGGCGATGGACACCGAGCCCTGGGCCAGGCCGAACTGCGCCTCGATCGCGGAGTGGCTGGAGGGGATCAGCCCGTAGAGCCAGCGCGTGCCCGTGCGCGGACCGATCTCGTACGGCGGCGCCTCGGAGCGCAGGCCGAACTCGGCGACGTCGCTGACGGCGTGGAAGGCCCCGCACACGTACAGGCAGTCGGCGGGGTCGGCGCCCGACGCGGCGAGGTGCTCGCGGATCCGCGTCCACATGTAGCGCTCGCGTTCCTCGTCGACGGCCAGGCGCTCGTCCCCGTCGCGGCGCAGCCGCCGGAACAGGCTGCCGACCAGCGCCATCGCCTGGCGGTAGGTGGCGTAGTCGGCCCCGGTCAGCGGCTGCTCGACGTACTGGTCCCACCACTCCGACCAGTGCCGCACCTTGCCGTGGTGCAGCAGGTGCCTTTCCAGCTCGGCGAAGCGCGGCCGCAGGTCGCCGATCTCGACGCCCACGGCGTCACCGTGCAGCGCCGCCTCGTCGCCCTGCCCGTCTTCGGCCGCGCCGGCCTCCTGCTGCGGGGCCGAACCGCCGGTCTCTTCGGGCAGCCACTGGAAGACGTGGTCCACCGAGCGGTCGACCAGCACGATCTCGACGCCGGGGGTGTCGAGCGCGTACGCGATGGCCTGATACTCCGCCGACGCCTCGGTGACCGGCGCGATCACGCTGAGCGGCCCCGAGCCGGGCGGGAACCCGTCGAGATCGGTGGCGAACGCCTGCAGCGCCACCGGCAGCCGGCAGTTGCGCAGCTCGTCGAGGAGCGGGCGCAGGTCTTCGCACAGCTCCAGGTAGACGACCTTGGGCCGCTTGTCGCGCAGCCGGCGGGTCATGGCCAGGGCGGAGGCCGGTGAGTGGTGGCACACCGGGAAGATCTCCAGCTCCTCGCGCAGCATGCGGTCGACGTCGTCGACCATGCCGGACAGGATGCCGGCCAGCGTCCGGGCAGGCGGCCCGTCCCCGCCGCCGGAGAACGCCGCCGCGGCGTCGAGAAGCTGCTCGCGCAGAGCGTCGAAGGTCCTCATGACAGCGTCGAGATCGCCTGGCGGCCGCCGTCGAGGAACCGCGTCCACTCGCCTCCGTCGTTCTTGCTGCGGGGTTCGACCACGCCGTGCCAATACTTGTTGAGGATGGCCAGGTCCTCCGGGGCGCGCCTGGCCAGCGAGCCCACCAGGGCGCCGCCCAGCGTCTCGGCGCGCAGCGTGCGGTCGCCGAAGAAGTGGCTGTGCAGGATGGCGTCCTCCAGCACACCGATCTGCTCGGCGGTCGACAGGGCCGACTCCAGCTTCTCGTCCTCGCTCGTGGCCGACGCCGCCGCGGCCCGCAGGTCGGCGAAGCTCTGCAGCAGGATGTCCAGGAGCGCGGGCGGCACGTCGAGCTCGATGCGGTGCCGGCGCAGCAGTTCGGTGGTGCGGAAGCGGACGATCTCCGCCTCGCTGGCCTTGCTCGTCACCACCGGGATGCGGACGAAGTTGAACCGCCGTTTCAGCGCCGAGGACAGGTCGTTGACGCCACGGTCGCGGCTGTTGGCGGTGGCGATGATCGAGAATCCGGGCCTGGCGAACACCGTGTTGTCCGTGTCCAGCTCGGGGATCGAGACGTACTTCTCCGACAGGATCGAGATCAGGGCGTCCTGCACGTCGCTGGTGGCGCGGGTCAGCTCCTCGAACCGGCCGATCATGCCCTGCTCCATGGCCGTCATGATCGGCGACGGGATCATCGACTCGCGGGACTGGCCCTTGGCGATCACCATCGAGACGTTCCACGAATACTTGATGTGGTCTTCGGTGGTGCCCGCCGTTCCCTGCACGACCAGGGTGGAGTCGCGGCAGATGGCGGCGGACAGCAGCTCGGCCAGCCAGCTCTTGCCGGTGCCCGGGTCGCCGATCAGCAGCAGGCCGCGGTCGGAGGCGAGCGTCACGATGCTGCGCTCGACGAAGCTCCGGTCGCCGAACCACTTCTGCGGGATCTCGCGGTCCAGGCCGTCGGACCGCTCGCTGCCGAGCACGAACAGCCGGACCATCCGGGGGCTGAGCCGCCAGGAGAACGGCTTGGGGCCGTCGTCGATCGACTCCAGCCAGTCGAGCTCCTCGGCGTACTTCGCCTCGGCGGGCGCGCGGAGCATCTCGTTGGTCATGTGAGGGGGTCTCCTAGGCGAGGAAGTTCTTGAGTTCGAACACGAGCTTGCGGATGTGGCCCGAGATCACCGGCGTGCCCATGTCCTTGAGCTTCTGCCGGAACCACGGGTTGACGCTCTGCTGGCCGCCGCTGTCCACCGAGCCCACCGGGATGAGCCGTACGCCGGACCGGTGCAGCGCCTCCATCCCGGCGAAGACGGCGGGACTGTTCCATTCGTAGAAGTCGGAGATCCACACGACCACCGTGTTGCGGGGGTCGGCGACCTTCGGCTGGGCGAGGGCCAGGGCGGCGGTGCCGTCGGTGCCGCCGCCGAGCTGGGTGCGCAGCAGCACCTCGAACGGATCGTGCACCCACGGGGTCAGGTCGAGCGCGCGGGTGTCGTACGCGACCAGGTGCACGTCGACCTTGGGCAGCCCGGCGAAGATGGACGCCAGGATGGTGCAGTTGACCATCGCGTCGACCATCGAACCCGACTGGTCGACGACCACGATCATCCTGGCCGGCGTCGTACGCCTCGCGGTGCGCCGGTAGTAGAGCCGGTCGACGTAGAGCCGCTGGTCTTCGGGGCTGTAGTTGGTGAGGTTCTTCCAGATCGTGCGGTCGAGGTCCAGGTTGCGGAACACCCGCTTCGGCGGCACCGACCGGTCGATCGCGCCCACGCTGGCCTTCTCGACCTGGGTGCGCAGCACTTCGGCGACCTCGTCGACGAACCTGCGGATCAGCGCCTTGGCGTTGGCCAGCGCCACCCCCGACAGGTTGGCCTTGTCACGCAGCAGCTGCTCGACCAGCGACATGCTGGGCGTGAGCTGCCGTGCAAGGGCCGGATCGGCCAGGACCTCGCGCAGCCGCATGCGGCCGACCAGTTCGGCCTCGATGCCGGCCAGCGCCTTGGCCAGGTCGTCGTCACCGATCCGGAACCCGGCGCCCGGCCCGTGCCCTGCCTTGGGCTCGGCCCCCGGACCGGTCTCGGCCTCCGCTCCCGATTCGCCGCCGGCGCCCGGTCCGGCGCTTGATCCCGATCCGGGTGCCTGCCCCGCGCACAGGGCCTGCTTGAGCCAGGCGGCGTCCCGCTGCCAGGTCGCGAGCTGGGTGGCGCTGACGTCACCCGAACCGGTGGCGAAGACGTTGAGCAGCAGCTTCGAGACGAGCGCCGCCCGGCGCACCTCGCCGCCCGGCATGTGCTCGCCGGACGTGAGCAGGGTCTCGAACTCGGCGGCCAGTTCGGGGAAGCGCTGCACCAGCGAGTCGACCGAAACGGCCGGGTCGAGCAACCCGGCGGGCAGGCCCAGATCGCCGACGACCGCGACACCGGCGGTCTCGAGCGCGGGCTGCTCCTCGTGGTCGAACAGCCGGGCGAGCAGCCGCCAGTAGAGCACCTGACGCCGGTTGCGATCGGCGCCCGTCAGCTCATCTGAACCGGCCGCGAGGAGGCCGGCGCTCGTCGGAGCATCTTCACCGGTCGCAGGGACACCGGTCGCAGGGACACCGGTCGCAGGGACACCGGTCGCAGGGACACCGGTCGCAGGGACACCGGTCGCAGGGATGCCGGTCGCAGGGATGCCGGTCGCAGGGATGTCGTCGCTCATCGTCGCAGCAACCGTCCGGCTCGTTCCTGCAGCACGGCGACCGCGTCGGCGGCCCTGGCCTCGGCCTTGGCCGCCTTGGGGTCGGTGGGGCCGAGCGCCCAGTCGCCGGTGGCGACCACGACCGCCTCGCGCTTGACCTTGGCCTGTACGGCGAGCGGCTGCAGCGTCCATCGGCCGCCGTCCCACCGCATGAGTCCCACGCACGCCGAAGAGGCCGCCACCAGCTTGGGCGTGAGCGGACCGCAGTCGGGCAGCCGTTCCGTATCCACGGCGAGCAGGGTGCCCCCCAGGTCGAAGGAGCCGTCCTTGGTGACCTTGTAGCCCTCCACCAGCACGGGTTCGGCGATCCGCACCGGAGCGCGATCGAGAGGTGGCACCGCCGGGGCGAGCGCGCCGGGCAGGCACAGCCGGGCGGTCGCCAACGGGTCGGCGGGCTTGCTCACGAAGGCGCGATCGTCGTGCCAGACGAGGTCGCCGCTGTCGAGCAGGGGCACGTCCGCGATCTCGATGCTGCGGCGGTCGGCCAGCGCGGCCAGCAGCACCTTGTGGCGCTGCGGCAGCTTCCACAGCGCCGTCCCGACGATGGTGTCGACCTTCGCGACCGTGACCGAGGTGCGGACCAGCCGGGACGTGCCGCCGTCGGCGGGTTCCAGGACGGCGTGCATCTGGAACTGTACGGCGGTGCCGTGCTCGTGCACGTCGACGCCGAGCACCAGCAGCCGTCCCGACACCATGGCGGCGGGCCGGGGCTCGCCGGTCGGATCTCCGGTCAGCACGCCGTCCTGCGACAGCAGCAGGGCGCGGGTCCACAGATCCGCCCAGCGTCGCACCGGCAGGTGCTCCACGGAGCCGATCGGGCAGGAGGCGCGCAGCTCGGCGGCGAAGCCGTCGAGTAACACCGCGAGCCTGCGCAGCTCCGGCACGGCGAGCAGTGCCTCGATCACCTGGTCCGCCGCGGAGACGAGGTCGTGGTCGACGCCGCGCCAGCCGGTGATGGCCAGCTCGCGCAGCCAGGAGCGGACGCCGCCGAGCACGTTCCCGGCCGGCTGAGCGGGCGGCTGAGTGGACGGCTGAGTGGACGGCTGGGCGACCGGCTGACCGTCCAATTGGGCGGCCGGTTGAGCGGCCGGTTGAGCGGCCGGTTGAGCGGCCGGGTGGGCACCGGTGCCGCCCGCCGTCTGCGGGTCGCCGGGCGTCGGCGGCCATTCCGCTCGCTCCCGCCCGAGCGCCGTGTCCAGGCCTTCGAGCAGGGCGTCGTGCACCGCGCCGGACAACGCGACCCGGCCGCCCGCCAGCGCCGTCAGATGCTCCTGCGTGATCGAACCGGACACGACCGCGTCGGCGGCCTCCGCCAGCCGGTCACCGAGAGGCGTGGCGGCGAACGCCGCGGCCAGCGCGGCCACCGCGTCGGCGCGCTCGTCGGCGAGCCTGGCGAGGCCGTGCACCAGGGCGTCGTCGAAGCCGTCGAGCAGCGCGAGCGCCTCCTCCGCACCCGCACCGGCGTTTCCCGATTCGCCGCCGAGCAGGGCGGCGAGCTGTACGGCGAGCATCAGCCCACCGTCCCCGTGGCCGGGAACCAGTGCAGCTCCGGGATCGGCAGGGTCGTGTCGGGCACCTCCAGATAGGCCAGGTGGCGCAGGAACCTGCTGAACACGACCGCGGCGGGGGCGGGCTCGTGGACGCCGCCCAGGCAGTCGGCCGGTTCCGCGCCCTCGGGGACCTCGACCCGCAGATAACGGGACACCCGGTCGGCGCCATACTGCACGACGGCCTCGGCGACCAGGGCCCGCAGGTGTTTGCACGGCGAGCCGTACAGGCCGCCGCAGGGGCGGTTGTTGTTGGTGCTGCAGTTGTAGTTGTGGGTGCCGGCGGCGATGGAGGAGACGTAGACCCGGCCGATGTCCGAGCCGCTCGACACCACGCCCTGCAGCCGGCCGTCCGCCAGCTCGACGAAGGGGACCTTCGCCAGCTTGCGTGGCTGGACCGGCGGCACCACCCGCAGCCTGCTGTGTCGCGCCCACGCGGACGCGCCGTTGGGGGAGCCGTTGGGGGAACGGTCTGTCATGATCCGGAACGTAGCCGAGCCCTACGACATTTAGCCGCGCTCGCAGCGCTGCCAGGCACGATGCGGTCACGTGAGTGTCCGGGCGGGTCCTTCCAGTACGGCTCCCGCACCCGGCCCTGACCTGCTCAGGGTGGACGAATCCCCCTCGTCGCCACCGTATGCGGGGGTGATGCCGCTCAGGCAATCGTCTTGACATGGATGGACACTTCCAGAAAGATCCCCATGTCGATTACTGTCCCGGTCGCGATGCCGAGAGGTCGCCTTGCGGTTGCCCCGTGTGAAAGCCCAGCACCGCCCCCACCGGTTTGGCAACGACCGGATCCGGATCGGCGGCACCGCCCGGGAGATCAGCGATCCGGACGGCCACGTCTGGGCGGCCCTGAACGCGATGGACGGCACCAGGACTCCGCAGGAGATCGTCGCCCGGCTGCGCCGCGCGTACCCTCGGCTCACGGAGACCGAGGCGGCCGACGTCGTCGATCCCCTGCTCACCTCCGAATTTGTGGAGGACGCCGCCGGTTCGCGGCCCGACGAGCTCAGCCCGCGGGAGCTGGAACGCTATTCACGCAACGCGGCGTTCTTCCGCGGCAGCGGCCTCGCGCCTCGCGATCACGGCTGGGAGGCCCAGGTGCGCCTCAAACGCTCGCGCGTGCTCGTCCTCGGGCTGGGCGGCACCGGCAGCCACACGGCCTGGGCGCTCGCCGCGTGCGGCGTCGGGGCGATCCACTGCGTCGACCGCGATCTGGTCGAGCTGTCCGACCTGACGCGGCAGGCCCTCTATCGGGAGGCCGACATCGGCAGTCCCAAGGTGGACGTGGCCGTCGCCCGGCTGGCCGAGGTCAACTCCTCCGTCCGCGTCACCGGCGAGACCCGCGCGGTCGAGTGCGAGGAGGACATGCTCGACCTCGTACGCGGGTTCGACGCGGTGGCGATGTGCGCCGGCGAACCGGCCGGCCGGGGCGGCATCCGCATCTGGGTCAACCGGGCCTGCCTGGCGGAGAAGATCCCGTGGGCGCTCGGCGGTTACAACGGCCCGCTGGTGAGCGTGGCGGCGTTCACCCCCGGGGGCCCGTGCTACGAGTGCCTGACGGCGGGCGTCGACGCCCCGCTCGCGCCGGGGATCCCCCTCGACCTCGGCGGACCGGACGTCATCGCGCCCTCCGCCGGGGTCTCGGGTCACCTGACCGCCCAGGCCGTCATCGCGTTCCTGACCGGGATGCCCGCGACCTCGGGCAGCTACGTCACCGGCGTCAACCTCGTCGCGCCGGACCAGCACGTCTACACGCGCCATCCGGCTGCGCCGGACTGCCCGGCCTGCGCGCCGGACGCGCTCCGCACCGGACCTCTCGACACCGGACCTCTCGACACAGGGCCCCTCGACACAGGGCCCCTCGACAGCATGGCCGGGTGACACGGCCCCAAGCGGTCGATGCGGACAACCGGCGCGGACAACCGGCGCGGACAACCGGCGCGGACAACCGGCGCGGACAACCGGTGCCGACAACCGGCGGCGACAAGGCGAGCACGCCTCGGCCAGGAGAACCGCGCCACCCTGGCCGATCACGCGACAACGCCCCGATCCGACGACCGCGCCCCCCGCTCAGGCGAACCGTGCCTCCCGGCCGGTCAAGCGAGCGGGATGCCGGCCCCGCGTTCCGATTCGGGGCGCGGGCCGTGGATGCGCCGCTCGCTCTCCTCGATCGGCACGTCGTTGATGCTCGCCTCCCTGCGGCTCATCAGGCCGTCGGCGGTGAACTCCCACAATTCGTTGCCGTAGCTGCGCCACCACCGGCCCTCGGCGTCGTGCCACTCGTACTGGAACCGTACGGCGATGCGGTCGCCGCCGAAGGTCCACAGGTCCTTGCGCAGGGCGTAGTCGCGCTCGCGCTCCCACTTGCGGCGCAGGAAGGCGACGATCTCCTCTCGCCCGGTCACGAACTCCGAGCGGTTGCGCCACACCGAGTCCTCCGTGTACGCGAGCGCGACGCGTTCGGGATCTCTGGTGTTCCAGGCGTCCTCGGCGGCCTGCACCTTCTGCCTGGCGGTCTCCTCGGTGAACGGCGGAAGCGGGGGACGTGTGCTCATCATGCTCTCCTTCCCAAGCGGAGAACGATCGTTCTCCATTCGTATCCTAGAGAACGACCGTTTTCGCGGGCGAGGAGGGGTCGGTGGCAACACAGAGCGCGGACACCACTCGGCGCGGGTCCGTGGACACCCACAGCGCCGACACCCACAACGCGGACACCTGCGGCGCGGACACCACTCGGCGCGGGCGGATCGACGGCGACGAGGCGCGCCGCCGCATCCTCGACGCCGCCGAGCGGCTGTTCTACGCCCAGGGCATCCAGGCGGTGGGCATGGACCAGATCCGCGACGCCGCCGGGGTCTCGCTCAAGCGGCTCTACCAGAGCTACCCCTCGAAGGACGCGCTGGTGGAGGCATACCTGGAGCATCGCGACCGGCGGTGGATGCGGTCTCTGGACGAGCACGTCGCCCACGCCGCCGCACCCCGCGACCGGGTGACGGCCGTCTTCGGCTTCCTCGCCGAGTGGTTCGGCACGGCGGACTTCCGCGGCTGCTCGTTCATCAACGCCTTCGGCGAGCTCGGTCCGACATCACCGCCTGTGGCCGCGGCGGCGCGGGCGCACAAGAGCGGGCTGCGGGAACGGCTGGGCACGCTCGCGGCGGAGGCCGGCGCCGCCGACCCGGACGCGCTCGCCGACCAGCTCCTGCTGCTGGTGGAGGGGGCCATCGTCGCCGCCGCCATGGGCACGGCCACCGGCCCCGCCGAGCGGGCCCGGTCCGCGGCGCTGGCCCTGCTGTCGGCCGCCCGCCAGTCTGCCCCATCCGGCGGCTGACCCCGTCACCGCAGCTGACTCGTCCCGGCCCCGGATCTCGGAGCCGGATCACAGGCCGGATCCCGGGCCGGATCTCGGGCCGGATCTCGGGCCGGATCCCGGGCCGGATCTCGGAGCCGACCGCGTTCGTTTCGGCCCATGCCCGAGAACTACAGGTCTGCAAAAGGCAACGGGCTACAGGGAGGCGTCGCCGGGGGCGGAGGTGGTCGCCTCGGGCGTTCGGTTCGTCTCGCCGCCCGCGTGCTGGGGCAGGAGGATCCGGGCGGGACGCGGTGCGGGGTCCGGCTCCGCCCGGGGGAGACGGATGGTGAAGGTGGCCCCGGATCCCGGCCGCCCGTCCACCTCGATCGTGCCGCCGTGCGCGTCCATCACCTCGCTCACCAGGGCCAGGCCGATGCCGAGACCTCCGGCGTGGGGCGCGCCGGTGTGCCTGCCGAAGAGGCGCTCGCCGTCACGCGGGTCCAGCCCCACACCGTCGTCCCGGACGCTGAGCCGTACGGTCTGCGCACCCGACGACACGGTCACCCGGATGTGGCCGCCCGCCGAGGTGTGGCGGAGCGCGTTGTCGAGGAGCGCGGAGATCACCCGGCGCAGCGCGGGCGCCGCTCCGCGCACGACGTGGTCACCCGGATCCCGCCGCACGTCGATCGTCACCCCGCGCTGTCCGGCGCGAACCGCCTCGGCGTCGGCCGACTCCTCGGCCAGCGCGCCCAGGTCCACGGGCCCGAACGGCCGGCGGCGCTGCCTGAGCTGGGCCGACAGCAACAGGTCGTCGATCACCTCGCCGAGTTGCCCGATGCCGGTGACCAACCGGTCGACGTCGCCCACGGCGAGATGAGGATCGGGCTCCCGCCGCAGGCGCCGGGCGGCGAGCTGCGCGCGGACGTGCAGCCGGGCAAGCGGGCTGCGCAGTTCGTGACTGACGTCGGAGGTGAACCGGCGCTGCCGGTCGAGGGCCTCGCCCAGCGGCGCGATCGCCCGGCGGGCGAGGACCTGGCCGATCAGCAGCGCCGCCAGCAGGGCCGCGATCTCGGCCGCCCAGAGCGTGCGCAGCAGCCGCTGCCGCTCCGTGACGGGGTAGTACAGGTCCATCACCGCCTGCTGCAGCACGTCGCCGCGCCGCTGCGTACGGACCAGGTAGGTGGCGCCGCCGATCTCCGCGACCTCGACCCGCGTGCGGCCGTCGGCGGCGACCCGGTCGAGCTCCTCGCGCACCGGGAGGTTCTCCGGCGCCCGCGGGGTGCTCCGCAGGGTGTCCGCCCGGAGCTCGAACAGCCATACGCAGGGCGGCGGGTGGTCCATCGGGGCCGACATCGCGGCCACGGCGAGATCACGCCTGGCGGTGGCGTCCTGCTCGTCCACCACCACGCAGTAGACCAGCGTGCCCAGGAGGGCGACCGCCAGCGAGAACACGGCCGCCACCTGCGCGGTGATCCGCCGGCGGGTCCGCGTCAGCAGGCGCCGCTCGGGGTCGTAGGACCGGATGGCCGTCACAGCTCACCCAGGCGATACCCCACGCCCCGCACGGTCCGTACGACGCCGGGCCCCAGTTTGGCGCGCAGGTAGTAGACGTAGGTGTCCACGATGGCCTCGGTCCTGGCGCCGTCGAAGATCCGTTGCCGCAGCGAGGTGCGGGTGTGCACCTGCCGGGGCCGGGCGGCCAGCGCGTGGAGCAGGCGGCACTCCCGGCCGGACAGCGTCACCTGCTCGCCGGACGGCAGCCGTACGGTGCTGGACGCGGAGTCGAGCCAGCCGTCGCCGAGCGGCAGCAGCGCGGCCTGGTCCAGGTTTCTGCGGTGCAGGGCGCGCACCCGGGCCAGCAGTTCCTCGATCTCGAACGGCTTGACCAGGTAGTCCTCGGCGCCCGCGTCGAGTCCGGTGACCCGGTCGGCGAGGGCGCCGAAGGCGGTGAGCATCAGCACCGGCGCGGTGACCGCCTGCTTGCGCAGCCGCCGCAGCAGATCGAGCCCGTCGACCACGGGCAGCCCACGGTCGATGATCATGGCGTCGTAGCCGCGGCTCAGCGCCAGATGCAGGCCCCGCTGGCCCTCCAGCGCCAGGTCGACCGTGTAGCCCTGGTCGGCGAACACCTCGACCAGCATGTCTCCCAGCTCGCGGTCGTCCTCCACGAGCAGCAGGCGCATGGAGCGCGGTTCGGATGTCCCCGATATCCGTGCCACCGGACCACCGTGGCACCGCAATTGGGAAATTTCCAGAGTTCGAATGGCCTCCCTGCGAAACCTCCCTCCCTGTTCTGCGAATGTCCGAATTCACACATGAAATTAGTTGAAACCGGTTTCGCCGACGGTCGCGCCCACCGGGGTCGCGGTCCCCGTGGTTCCCGCGCCTGCCCGCTCGTGGCGCTCGGGCAGCGCGAGCTTGTACAGCGGCAGGGCTCCCGCGGTGGTGAGCACCGCCACGAGGACGAGCATCGCGAAGAGCTCCTGCGTGATCATGCCCTGTGCCAGGCCGATGTTGATGAAAATGAGGATCATCAGTCCGCGGGCGTTCATCATCGCGCCCATGGCCCAGGATTCACGCCAGCCGAATCCCAGCGCCCGCGTCGCCAGCGAACACCCGAAATACTTCCCGGAGAAGGCCAGGGCCAGGATCAGCGCGAACGTCAGGAGCGCGGCGCCGCCGGCGATGCCGCCGAGATGGGTGTTCAGCCCCGAGAACGCGAAGAAGACGGGCAGCAGCAGGGTCGATATGACGTCCATCATCCGGCCGTGCAGGGCGGCCCGGAACGCCGGATCGCGCGGCATCGACAACCCGGCGACGAATCCGCCGAAGACCGAGTAGACGCCGATCGCGTCGGTGATCCATCCGGCCGTGAGCGGCACCAGCACGATCACGTACACGGCGCCGGCGCCGAGGTGCCCGGTGCGCGCGACGCGGCGGCCGAGGGGGCGCAGCAGCGGAGCCACCACCCCGAGCATCACCACCGCGAACACCGCCGCCAGGGCGATGGTGCGCAGCGTGTCTCCGCTGCCGCCGCCCAGGTGCACCGCCGACAGGGCCGCGAGCAGGCACCACGCCGCGGCGTCGTCGATCGAGGCGGCCAGCAGGGCGACCCGGCCGATGCGGGAGTTCTGCAGCCCGCGCTCGTACAGGATCCTGGCGAGCATGGGGAACGCGGTCAGCGACAGCGCTCCCCCGAGGAACAGGGCGAACTCGATCCGGCCGACGTCCGGGCGGGAGAGGCTGTCCCACAGGGCGAGACCGGCGGCGCCGCCGAGCACCAGCGGAGAGAGGATGCCCGACGCCGCGAGCACGCTCGCCTTGCGCAGCTCGCCCGGCTCCCGGGCGTCGTGGTCGATCCCCGCCCCGACCAGGAACATGTACAACGTCAGGCCGAGGGTGCTGAGCACGTACAGGACCGGCCTGACCTCGTCGGGGAACAGGGCCTCCTGGGCGTCGGGGAACACCGCGCCGAG
Source organism: Microbispora hainanensis (assembly GCF_006874475.1). Lineage (GTDB taxonomy): Bacteria > Actinomycetota > Actinomycetes > Streptosporangiales > Streptosporangiaceae > Microbispora > Microbispora hainanensis. The sequence goes on along the minus strand of NZ_VIRM01000001.1, from coordinate 126,259 downwards.
CAGCGTGGGCCCGAGCAGGACGCCGGCGACCATCTCGCCGACGACGCGCGGCTGCATCACTAGATTGGCCAGCCGGCCGCACACCGCGGCGGCCAGCAGGATGACGGCCAGGGCCGGCAGCACCCTGAGGGCCAGCTCCAGGTTGGGATCGGCCGCTCGGGCCTGCTCGGCAAGGGCGGCGAGGGCGGGCAGAGAAGCAGGGGCGGAAACGGGGAGAAGGGCCGGAACGGGCATGGCAAGTGCCTCCGCTCGTGGTCGGAAACTCGTGGCCGGAACCTGAGACTCATGTCGGAATCCGAGGCTCGTGTCGGAGCCTGAGATCGGCGGGTCGTCTACGTGCCCTCGGGGCGGGCGTGGCCGGAGAAGTGGCGCTCGCACAGCCGCAGCCGCCGCGCGTCCCACACCATGTACGTGCCGAGGACGAGCTGGACCAGGCTGCGCCAGACGTCCTCCCAGCCGTCCCTGAGCCGCATGAACAGCAACGTCAGGCGTCGCCCCGGCCCGCGCCGCGCCACCGCGGAGCCTCCTTGATCAAGCGGGGTGAGCAGGCACGGCCCCCGGTTGGGCAGCGACCGGGTGTGCGCGGCGGTGGAGTCGAGCTCGTACGCCCGCAGGACCTCCCGCACCGCGACCCGCAGGGCGAGCGGCGCGAGCCGCCACGCCGGGCAGGGACGGTTCGCCGGCATGCCGAACGGGATGTGGTTGAGCTCCCTGACCGGGGCGTGCCCGGGGGCGAAGCGGCCGGGATCGAAACGCCCGGGGTCGGGGAAGCCCGCGCGGTGGAAGGCGGGGTAGTCGAAGCACAGCACAGAGCGGGCCGGGATGACGACGCCCTCGCCGAGGGGGATGTCGCCCGTGGTGATGCGGTGGGCGATGCCGAAGAGCGGATGGAGCCGCAGCGTCTCCGCGATCACCTGGTCGAGGTAGCGGTCGTCTCCGGCGCGCGCCCTGGCCTGTACGCCGGGGTGCCGGGCGAGCGCCATCAGCACGTGGGCAGCGGCCTCCGACATCTGCACGACCGCCGTGTTGAAGAAGGCGCCCTGGAGATACAGCGCCCGCTCCCGGGTGGTCAGGCCCGCGGGCAGCTCGTGCTTCACCCGGGGCAGCGACTCGACGAGATAGGCGGTGAGCCGGTCGCGCCGGTCCATGTGCCGCAGGCCGCAGCACTTGAGCGCGGTCACGACGTCGTCCGCGTTGCCGACGATGAGATCACGTGCGTGCGGCGGGCACGCCTCGCCGAAGACGAGCTCATAGGAGAACTCGGCCCAGACCGGCATCATCAGGTCGCGCAGCCGGACCACGCCGTGCCTGATCCCGTGTCCGCCCCCGGGCCTGCTCCGGTGCCCGTCCTCCAGTGCCCGTACGACGCACGATCGGGTGAGCTCCTCCACCCGTGCCCGCGGCACGGACAGGATGCGGCGGGTGGTCAGGGCGACGGCGTCGTACCGCTCCCCGGCCTCCAGGTGTTCCTGGTGCATCTCGGGCCCCGGCGACAGCCAATACCAGAACAGGTCCGACAGGGCGGCGCCCTCGCTCCGGCCGGAGGCCGCCGGATGGGAGTAGACCTCCCTGAACCGGTCCACGCCGACGAGCTCGCCGGGCACCGTGATGCTCTCCTCGCCGTTGATCCTCGTGAACACCCACCCGCGCAGCGCGACGACGCGGGCGGGAAGCCACCGGGGCAGGCTGATCACGACGACGGCCGCGGCCGCCCACAGCGTCACCCACACCGCCGTCAGCATCGCCGCACCAGCCCCGGCTCCAGGTCACGGATCGAGGCGAGGCCGCACAGCGTGAGCGCGTGCTCGACCTCGTCGCGCAGCAGTTCGAGCACGTGGGCCACGCCGCGCTCGCCGCCTGCCGCAAGACCCCAGATCACCGGACGGCCGACCGCGACGGCGGACGCGCCCAGCGCCATCGCCTTGACCACGTCGGTGCCGCGCCGGATGCCGCCGTCCATCAGCACCGGTATGGCCCCGCCGACGGCGGCCACGATCTCCGGCAGCAGGTCGACGGCGGCGGGAACGCCGTCGAGCTGCCGTCCGCCGTGGTTGGAGACGTACAGCGCCGAGACGCCGTGGTCGAGGGCGAGGCGCGCGTCGGCGGGGTGCGTGACGCCCTTGAGCACGATCGGCAGCCGGGTCATCCGCCGCAGCAGATCGACGTGCTCCCAGGAGATCACCGGTGACATGACGATCGGCCGCACCGGCCCGCGGTCGCCGTCGCCGTCGCCGTCACCGTCGCCGTCGCCGTCACCGTCGCCGTCGCCGTCGCCGTCGCGCAGGTTCTCGCAGCACATGCCCTCGGGCAGGTCGTCGAAGCCGTTGCGCACGTCCTGGTCCCGGCGTCCCCGGGCGGGCGAGTCCGCGGTGACGACCAGCGCGGCGCAGCCTGCCTTCTCGGCGCGCCGGACGATCGACTCGGTGAAGTCCATGTCGGGCTGCACGTAAAGCTGGAACCACAGGGTGGCGCCCGGCGCCGCGGCCGCGACGTCCTCGACGGCGACCGTGGCGGCCATGCTCACGATCATCACGGTTTCGGCGGCGGCCGCCGCGCGGGCCGTGGCCTTCTCCCCCTCCGGGTCGGCGAGCCGGTGGAACGCGGTCGGCGCCACCAGCACCGGCATGGCCACGCGGCCACCCAGGAGGGTGACCCCGATGTTCGGGGTCCCCGCGCCGCGCAGGACCCGCGGCAGCAGCGCGAGCCGCGCGAACGCCGCCTCGTTGGCCTTCACCGTGATCTCGTCGCCGGCCCCGCCGGCGAAGTAGTCGTAGTGGGCGGGGTCGAGCCGGGCGCGGGCCGCCGCCTCGAAGTCCCGGATCGTCGGCAGCACGGCCGTCACACCGTCACCGGGAGGCTCTGGCGCTGGAAGAAGTCCCGGAGCGGGCGCAGGTGCACCTCGTCGGAGGTCCAGTCGTTCTCCAGGTTCTCGGTGACGTGGTGGACGGCCTCCACCACGCCGCCTCTGTAGCGGCGTACGACCGGGTGGAGGTAGTGGCCCTCGTCCGCCCGCTCCGCGTCGCTCTGCCTGATCCGTCCCACACTGATGTCGAAGGGGTCGATCTGGTCGTGGTGCGGGCCATATTCCAGGGTGATCGCGTAGTGGCCCGCGTCGCCGAGCGGCGGGCCCTGCAGGCCGAGCGGCAGCTCCTCCAGGTAGCGCATGCCGCCGTTCCCGTCCGGGACGATCATGTCGGCGAGCACCCCGAACTGCTGCCACAGCGCCGAGCTGCGGTTGACCCGTTCGAGCACGGCCGCCGCGAGCGCGTCCGGGTCGGCGGGCAGGTCGCGGCCCGGCCAGGGGACGCCGTGATGCCTGTGCTCCAGCATGCGGTGCAGGGCGCGCACGCCATAGCGGAAACCGTGGATGAACCCGTTGGTGCCGCGCTTGAAGTCGAGCGACTGGGTGAGCGTCCCGGCGAAGTGGAGGCCGGGCACGTTGACCGACTCGTACGCCGGGGTCAGGGCGGGGAACCTGTCCCCGATCGTCAGCTCGGGACGGCACTCGGGCGAGAAGATGGAGGCGTCGAACCGGAATCCGGTGCAGACGATCACCTTGTCGTACGGGATGTCCTTGGTGATCTCGTCGGCCCGGACGAAGGCCACCGTGACCAGGTAGGAGCCGTCGGCCCGGCGCTCGATGCGCCTGATGTCGCCGTCCAGCACGGCGTTCTGCAACTTGAGCTGATAGGTGTCGAGGAAGTTGGCGTTGAAGGCGCGCAGGTGCCCCACGAAGTGGGTCCGCCAGGCCAGGCGCACCGAGCGCGGCCCGGCCACGTGGATGACCGCGGCCGTCTCGACGAGGTTGTCGGCGGTCTCGAAGGCCGAGTTGGCCTTGCCGATGATGAGCACCCGCTTGTTCGTGTAGTCCGCGGGGTCGGTCGAGTGGGTGCTGTACTGCTCGGCCGTCTCGATGCCGGGGATGGGCGGGACGTTGGGCCGGGTGACCCCCGTCGCGACGATCACCTGCCGTGCCCGGTAGGTCCGGCCACGCTCGTCGGTCACCGTGAACGGGCCCGCGGCGTCCGGGCGCGCGATCTCCGCGACCCGCGCGTCGTAGGTGACGTGCAGGCCGTGGAAGGCGGCGAAGTCCTCCAGATAGCGGACGAAGTCCTCGGCGGCGGGGAAATAACGGTCGCTGTAGCGGGTGAACAGGAGACGGGGGTCGTCCGACAGCAGCGAGTTCCAGTCCATCCGGAGGTTGAGCTCCGGGTCGTCCCATCCGGTGTACTTCTTGTTGATGGAGATGAGCGTGCGATGGCGGGGAAAGGTCCGGAAGAACGCGCCGGGCTCGGGCGCGGCCTCGAGAATCCGGTAGCTGCGCCCCGCCCGGTGCAGGAAGTGGCCCATCTGCAGGCCCGCCGGTCCGGCACCGATCACCAGGTAGTCCAGGATGTTGTCCGGCACTGACGCCTCCCTCACTGGAGTGCTTGAAGTTTCACCAGTGTTGGCGGGTGATTCTCAGAGACGGATCAGAGCACCGAGGACAGATGCCGTTCCAGCAGGGCACGCTTGTCCGGTTTTCCGCTCGGCGCGACCGGCACGGAGGACACCGTCGTGATCGTCCGGGGCACGCTGTCCGCGCCGAGCTCGGCGCGCACCAGCTCCGTCAGGGCGGCGTGGTCCGGAGTGCGCCCCGGAGCGGGCACGACGAACGCGTGGACGGCCTCCCCGGTCCGCTCGTCCGGCGCACCGGTCACGTACGCCTCGGCCACGTCGGGGTGACCGGTCAACGTCCGCTCGATGGGACCTGCGGGGACGACGATGGCGTTCACCATGATCACGTCCCTGGTACGGCCGGCCAGGTGCAGCAGGCCGGTCTCGTCGAGGTGCCCGAGGTCGCGGGTGCGCAGCCAGCCGTCCCGCAGCACGTCGCCGGTCTCCTCCGGCTGGTTCCAGTAGCCCGCCATCAGGAAGGGACCGCGCACGTGGATCTCGCCGGTGCGTCCCGTGCCGACCGGGCGGCCCTCCTCGTCGCGCACGCTGATCTCCACCCTGGGGTGCGGGCGGCCGACCGAGGTGGGCGTGTCGCGGCCTTCCCCGGGCGTGAGCAGGGAGATGATCCCGGCCTCGGTCGCGCCGTACGCGACGTGGACGGGGCCCAGCCGGTCGAGCGCCTCCAGCAGCCGATGCGGGCTGAGGGGCGACCCGGAGACCGTCAGCGCGCGCAGGCTGCCGACGTCGACCCGCTCCTCGCGAAGCAGGTCGAGCATCCGGCACACGCGGGGCACGGTCACGATCGCGCCGGTGATCCGGTGCCGCTCGATCGCGTACGGGAACAGGGGACGGCCGTCCTCCTCGGGGATCACCGCGGTGCCGCCGCCGAGCAGGCACGGCGCCAGGAACTCCAGCACCACCAGGCTCGACAGGGTGCCGAAGAGCAGGTAGCGCTCGAAGGAGTCCGCGAAGCCGGGCGCGATCGACGACCAGCCGCGATAACTGCACCAGTGCGCCGCCATCGCTCCATAGGTGAGCACGCAGCCCTTCGGCCGGCCCGTGCTGCCGCTGGTGAAGGTCAGCAGGGCCACGTCGTCCGGACGTGCCGCCACGTCGGGGAGGCGGTCGTCGCCGGGACTATGGGCCAGCAGGTCGTCTGCGCCGGGAACGGGCCCAAGTGACAGCACCGTGGCCGGTCGGGCGGCCTCGAGCAGGTCCGGCGTCGCCGTCGACCGGTCGAGGACCACGGCGTCAACGTCCACGCCGAGGACGTCGGCGAGCTGACGGGGCGTATACCCGGGCCGTACGCTCACGACGCGGCAGCCCAGCACGTGCGCGGCCATCTGGGCGGCGAACGCCTCCGGCGACAGCCCGGTGCGGATCGCGACGCCCGTGCCGGGGCCGAGTCCCGCCTCACGCATCGCGCCGGCCATGCGCCCGATGAGCTCCAGCAGCTCGCCCCGGGAGACGATCCTGTCGCCCTGCTCGAACGCGGGGGTGCCGGGCGCGCCGCGCAGCGCCTCCAGCAGCAGGTGCGGGAACGCGTCCACGGCCTGCTCGTACGGCCCGCCGGAGTCCGGCGGCGCGGTGTGTGGCGCGGTGTGCGGCTCGAGCGCAGTGTGCGGCGCGGCGTCCGGCGTGGTGCGTGGCGGGGTGTCTGGCGGGGTGTGCGGCGGGGTGTGCGGCACGGCGCGTTCGTGGTGCGTGGCGTGGATGACGGGGTCGTTCATGTCCGGCTCCTTCGTCTCGCGAGGCACCCGCCCGCGGCGACGACACGACCGGCCGCGGCGCGGGCGCCGGTCTCCCACCGGCTGTCGCGACGGTAGGCGGCCCAGATCAGAGCCGGATCAGAGCCGGATCAGAGCCCGATCAGAGCCGTGTCAGAACGCGCGCCCGCGAGCCCCCGCCGGGATCGGCCCGGATATAGGAGCGGCCCAGCGGCCCGGCAGGAGCGGTCCCAATGGGAACGGCGGTGGGAGCGACCCGGTGGGATCGACCGAGCTCAGCCCATCGCGAGCATCATCGGGGCGAACATGCGGGCCCGGTCGCCGGGCATCGGCCTGCCGCCCTGCACCATGAAGGACGTCGAGAACGCCTGCGACAGGCCCCGCTCGCCGAGCCACCCCAGCAGGCTCGGCCGGGCGCGGTCGGCCTCGATCCGCACCAGCCCTTCGGCCCGGCGCGCGAGGTCGATCACGAGCGCGCGGGCGGCCTCCTCGTCGTCGGCGACCACCGGCCCGATGAACAGGGTGTCGCCGTTGCGCCACGACACGGCGTATCCGGTCGGCCCCTTCTCGTCCTCGGTGACCCTGATCTCCTCGGCGAAGGCGAACAGCCGCGCCAGCAGCCCGGCCCGGTCGGCGCCGAAGACCTCCCCGTCCAGCGCCAGCAGGGCGCCGAGATCGGCGTCGAGGTCGGCCGGCCTCGTCCGGACGGGATCGTCCCCGACGCGCAGACGCCCCACGCGCGCCTCGGTCACGCCCAAGGTCTCGAAGCCGAGCTTCTCGTAGAGCGGCCTGCCGAACTCGGTGGCCCAAAGGAAGACGGTCGCGTCACCGGCCGTGCCGAGCACGTGCGTCATCAGCCGGCGGCCCAGCCCGCGTCCGCCATACCGGGTGGCGACGAGCATCATGCCGATGCCCGCCGCGGTCGTGCCATATCGGGTGAGCGTGACCGTGCCCGCGAGATCTCCCGAAGGGGCGTCGATCGCGTAGACCTCGGCGTTCTCCAGGAGGAACAGCCACTTGCGCTCCTCCCGGGCCCAGGCCCTGTCCTCGCTCAGGGCGACGCATCGATCCAGGTCCCCGGGTCCGAGCCGGCGTACGGGAAGCTCGGCGGCCGGCGTGGTGAGCGGGTCGGGCATGCGGTTTCTTGTCCCCGTTCTCTGTCCGCGTTCTTCGTCCGCGTTCTTGGTCGGCGCCGGGCTCGTCGGCTCCGGCGCTCGTGGCCGCACCCGACGCTAGCCGCACCCCCGATCCAGCGGAAACCGATTATTCCGGGAAAAACCACTGTCCGGCGGGCGGCCGATCTTGCCACGATCGTGCCATGCGACACTGGCCGCTCCTGGCACTGCGACTGACGACCCCCCGGCTGGAGCTGCGCCTGCCCGGCCTCGACGACCTGGACGCGCTCGCCGACCGGGCCGCCGAGGGGGTGCACGACTCGGGCGAGATGCCGTTCGGCGAGCCGTGGACGGACGCCCCGCCGCACGAACGCGCCCGCGCCACCGTCCAGGTGCACTTCCGGCAGTGGGGCACCTGGTCTCCCGGCAACTGGGCGTGCTCGTTCGTGACGGTGTGGGAGGGCCAGGTGGTCGGCGTGCAGGAGATGCGGGCCGTCGGCTTCGCCGTCACCCGGGAGGTCGCCACCGGCTCGTGGCTCGGCAGGCGCTACCACGGCAAGGGCATCGGCACCGAGATGCGCGCGGCCGTCCTGCACCTCGCCTTCGCCGGGCTCGGCGCGCGGTACGCCCGGTCGTCCGCCTTCGTCGACAACGCCGCCTCGCTGGCGGTCTCCCGCAAGCTCGGCTATCGGGAGGACGGGATCGGGGTCTTCGACCGCGGGGGCGAGGCCGTCGTCCAGCAGCGGGTGCGCCTGTCACGCGAGGAGTGGAAGACGCCGGACGGGTTCGAGATCCACAACCTCGAACCCTGCCTCCCCCTGTTCGGAGCCACGGAGGGGATCACGGATGCAGGGGAAGCCCCTTGAGCGTCTTGTCCACCGCGTTCTTGGGGCCATAGACGGCCAGCCCGACGAGCGGCATCTCCTCGGCCGTGACGGCCCGTACGGCGGCCCGGTTGTCCACGTCGTTGCCGGTCTTGAACATCTCCTCGATGTAGACGGCCACGGCGAGCCCCCGTTCGACGGCGCGCTCGCGCACACGGGCCAGCCCGGCGAGATCCGCGGCGTAGACGAGCACGGGCTGGCGGAACATCGGCAGATAGGAGGTGCCCGAGCCGTCCTCGTATCGCTCCCCGATCACCTCGGGGGCTCCCCCCGCGACCGCGCTCGCCAGGAACGCCGTCACGTTCAGCTTCTGCCACACGGCGAGGTCCTCCCGGACCACGATCCCGATCTTGGTGTCGAAACGCATGCGCTCCAGCCTGCCCGCACGCACCCGGGCGGTCTTGTACGCTCGTGCGCCCCCGCACAATGGTGGGGTGGCACAGGATTGGTCCCGCTACTGGCGCTCTCCCGACCGGTCGCTGGAGGCCATGCACGCCCACTTCGCGCAGCACGTCTATCACCGGCACAGCCACGAGACCTACTCCTTCGGCGTCACCGAGGAGGGCCACCAGGCGTTCACCTGCCGTGGAGCCGCGCACACGAGCGTGACGGGCATGGTCATGGCGTTCAACCCGGACGACCCGCACGACGGGCACGCCGCCGACGCCCTCGGGTTCACCTATCGGATCGTCCACATCGCGCCGGAGCTGGTCACCGGCGTGCTCGGCGACGTGGCCGGGCGGGAGACGAGCCCGCCGTTGTTCCCCCACCCCGTCGTACGCGACCCGGCGCTCGCGGCCGGGCTCAGGGCACTGCACACGGCCCTGCTCGGCGGCGCCGGCGCCCTCCGCCGGGACGAGTTGCTGACCGCCGTCGTCTCCTCGATCGTCCGGCGGGCCGCCAGCCGGCCGGTGCCGGCGCGGGAGGCCACCTCCGCGGACGCCCGCCGCATCGCCGAGCGGGTGCGCGGCCACCTCCAGGACGCCCCGCTCGCCGACGTCACCGCCGACGACCTCGCCGCCGTGACCGGGCGCAGCAGGTTCGCCGTCTATCGCGCCTTCCGTGCCGTGTACGGCATGGCGCCCAGCGACTACCAGCGTCTGCTCCGGTTGCGTACGGCCCGGCGGCTGATCGCGCAGGGCCGTTCCCTGAGCGAGGCGGCGGCCGAGGCGGGGTTCGCCGACCAGAGCCACCTCACCCGGTGGTTCGTCCGCTGTTACGGCATCAGCCCGGGGAACTACCAGGCGGCCGCGGCGGCCTGATTCACGCCGCCCAGCGCCCGCGCCTGCCCGCATACGCGGCGGCACCCGCGAGCAGCCCGGCCAGCAGCAGATAACCCGAGGTCAGGGACAGCGCGGTCGCGACCGCCCCGACGAGGAGCGGGCCGCCCGCGTCGCCGATCTCCCGGCCCACCTCGGCGCTTCCCATGGTCTGGCCCATGCGCTCGGGAGGCGTGGCCTCGGCCAGAACGGCGAACCCGAGCGGAGTGACCAGGCCGATCCCCGCGCCCGCCGTCGCCGCCGCCAGGACGAGCGGGACCACGCCCGGCACGGCGGCGATCACGAAGGCCGCCGCGCAGAGCAGCAGCCCGGTGGCCAGGCCCTGGACCGCGCTGATCCTCCTCGCGTCGAGCGCCCAGCCCGCGAGCGGCTGGGCGACGGCGGCGCACGCCGCCAGCACGGAAACGGCGGCACCGGTCGTGATCGGCCCGAGCCCGTCCGCCCGGCCGGACACCGGCAGGAAGCCGACCCCCACCGACAGCGCCGCCGTCCCCGCCGCCAGGGCCGTCACCGGCCTCAGGAACCCGGGATCGGCGACACGCCGGACGAGGTCCCCCACGGTCTGCCTGGTGCGCGGCAGCGGCGGCACCCGGGGCACCGCGAAGGCCGCCCAGCAGGCCACCGCGGCGGCCAGCACGGCCATGACCGCGAACAGCGAGCGCAGTCCACCCGCCGCCACGACCGCTCCGCCGAGGAAGGGGCCGAGCGTGTAGCCGATGCTCTTGTAGAAGCCGTACGAGCCGAAGGCCCGGCCGCGCGCGGTCTCCGGTGTCAGCCGCGCGACCAGCGCGGACGCCGCGGGCGAGAACGCCGAGGCCGCCGCGCCCTGCCCCAGCCGCGCCGCCAGGAGCCACCCGGTGTCCGAAAGACCATCGAGCCGCGCCGCCACCACGTAGCCGCCCGAAGCGAGGACGAACGCGACGAGGCCGCCCACGAGCACCGGGCGCGGGCCGATCCGGTCGGCCAGCGTGCCGAACGCCGGTTTGAGCACGACCTCGGCGCCGTCATACAGGGCGAGCAGCAGGCCGAGCCGGAGCAGGGACGCTCCCGCGCCGTCGCCGGCCACGCCGAGATTGGCCGCGATGCCGTGCGCGCCGAAGGCGGTGGTGAACCCCGCGGCATACAGGGGCCACAGGCGCGCGCGGCTCACGGGCCGGTGCGGGAACGGCCCATCACGCCAGGCGCGGCGGGAAACCGCCGGTGGCCACCGGTCCCCAGGACGTCGGGGTGATCCGCACCAGCGACTTGCCCTGGCGGACCATGGCCGCGCGATACTCCTCCCAGTCGGGGTGCTCCCCGGAGATCGAGCGGTAATACTCGACCAGCGGCTCCAGGGCCTCCGGCAGGTCGAGCACCTCGGCGGTGCCGTCCACCTGCACCCACGGCCCGTCGAAGTCGTCCGACAGCACCACGACGCTCGCGCGCGGGTCACGGCGCGCGTTGCGGGTCTTGGCGCGCTCGGGATAGGTGGACACGACGATGCGGCCCTCGGCGTCGACTCCGCACGTCACCGGGGACGCCTGGGGGCCGCCGTCGCGCCTCGTCGTGATCAGGATCGCCCGGTGGCGACCACGGATGAAGTCGAGCAACTCCTCACGGGAAACCTTGTCTGCGGTCGCGATCCTGGGGCTCATGCGCTCTCCTCGCCTCCGGCTCGGAGCGGCATGAGCCAGACGCTGTGCCTATTGATTCGCTCGCTCCGCTCACTCATGCGCTCTCCTCGCCTCCGGCTCGGAGTGGCATGAGCCAGACGCTGTGCCTTTTGATTCGCTCGCTCCGCTCACTCATGCGCTCTCCTCGCCTCCGGCTCGGAGCGGCATGAGCCAGACGCTGTGCCTATTGATTCGCTCGCTCCGCTCACTCATGCCCGTCACTTTAGTGACCATCCGGAGGCGAAGGCCGGGTAGCGTCCCGAGCCCGGGATGGCGCTCGGCGGCGACCCCGAGCCGGGCCGTGGGGCCTCCGAGCCGGTCCGTTGATCGTGCAAAGGAAGTGATCTCCCTGGACGGGTGAGGGACCCGCGGCTCTTTACCTGTCCTCTACCCGACCAGCACCCACTACGTACGTATGCCTCGAACAGGTATCGATACGGGTGTTTTCCCCCTCCTCGCACCAAGGGGCAAGAAGGCAGTCTGAAAACGTCCTAAAGAGTGCATGAGAGTCAGGGGGACCGATCATGTGCCAGCACCACCCGCAGTGCCCGTCAGCGGACGCACCCGACCGCGACGCGGCCTGTCTGATCGCTTTCCACCCGGAGCAGGGATGGGGCCTGCTCTGCAACGGCGTTGTGCTCTTCGACGACAGCGGTGAGCTCATGCCGGACGGCCGTAGCATCCCGGCTCGCGCTTCTTTGGGGTGTGCCGCATGAGTCTGCTCATTCCTGTTCAGGACGATTCGTTGTCATCTGTGTCACCGTCAGCCCAGAGCGGCGAGACGCAGGCCGCCCGGCAGCGCCGGCACTCCGCGATCCGCCACCGCTGGGAGACGCTGCGGAAGCGGATCGGCGACCTCGCGATCCAGCTTGTGGAGGAACCCGACGTGGAGATGGCGTCCTGGCGACTGCCCGCCGACGCCGCTTCCGCCGGGCTGGCCCGGCGGCTGGTCCACGAGCGCCTCACCACCTGGGGCATGGAGAACCTGTCCGACGTGACCCAGCTCCTCGTGACCGAGCTGGTCACGAACGTGGTCTGCCACACCTGCTGCGGCGACCTCGTCGTACGGCTGTCCGCCGTCGAGGGGCTGCTGCGCTGCGAGGTGGAGGACAGCGACGGCACGATGCCCGAGATGGCCGCGCCCTCCTCGGGCGAGGAGCACGGGCGCGGACTCCGGCTGATCGACACGCTGGCCTGTTGCTGGGGCGCGGAGCGCACCCGCCAGGGCAAGATCACTTGGTTCGAGCTGCCGGCTTACGCCCTCCGCTGACCGGCCGGTTCTTCGTGCCGCTCACGCCGTCCGCGACCCGGCCGTCCGCGGGCTCGCTCAGCCGTTCCTTCACCCAGGCGGCGACCTGGGCGCGCGACTTGAACCCGAGCTTGTCGAGGATGTGCTCGATGTGGCCCTCCGCGGTGCGCTGAGAGATCACCAGTCTCCCTGCGATGTCCTTGTTGCTCAGTCCCTCGGCGACAAGGTGCGCGATCTCCGTCTCCCTGCGCGTCAGCGGTGCGATCCGGCCCTCGAACGGCGCGGGCGCGCGCGCGGCGGCCGGCGCCCGTTCGAGCAGGGCGTACGCCAGTGCCTCTTCCCTCGTCAGGGCCGCGCCTTTGGAGACCTCGGCCTGGAAGGCGCGCTCGCCCAGCGCCTCCCGGGTGACCGCCTCGCACTCGTCGTGATATCGGCTCATGTAGCGGAACTCCGCCAGCCGCGAGCCGACGGCCTGCCAGCAGGTCTGTACGACGCCGAGCATCCGGGCCGCCCGTTCGTACTTCTGCTCCCCGGCGGCGAACCAGGCGTGGGCCTCCAGGTTCATGCCCATGCCGAGCTGGTCGCCCATCGCCGCGTTGCGGCGCAGGCTCTCGTTATTGATCGCGCAGGCCGCGCGCATGTCGCCTCGGTGCCAGGCGTCGATCGCCAGCGCCAGCAGCGCGTACGCCCGGTGCCAGCCCTCGCCGTACAGGTCGCACAGGGCCACGCACTCCTCGGCGAGATCACGGGCGGCCGGACGGCCGAGGAACGCGTTGGCCAGGGCGAGCCGGTTGAGTGCCAGCGCGAGCCCCATGGGGTTGCCGGCGGCGCGGTGAATGGCCTCCGCCTCCTCGTACAGCCGCATGCCGCTCTCCAGGTCACCCCCGGACACGGCCGCCATGCCGGACAGGAGCGCGATGTAGCCGAGCGTCACCCGCAGCCCGAGCCGCTCGGCGATCGACGCGGCCTCCTCCAGCCGGGCGAGCGTGGTGGTGCAGTCGCCCCTCAGCAGGGAGATCCAGGCGCCCGCCCACAGGGCGTGGGCGCGCACCTCGCCGGGTTCGGTCGCGGCGGCCAGGCTCCGGTCGAACCAGCCCGCCCCCTCCGACAGGTGGTAGCCACTCCAGTGGTAGAGCAGCTCCGCGGTCATCGCCAGGCCCGTCTCGGCCTCTCCCGGCTCGCGCAGCGACCAGTCCAGGGCCTTGCGCAGGTTGGCGTGGTCGCGCTGGAGCCGTTCCACCCACGACTGCTGGGCGGCGCTGAACAGCTCCGCCCACGCCCGTGAGGTGATCTTCCGGTAGTAGTCGCGGTGGCGCCGGTGCAGCGTCGCCTCTTCCCCGGAGGCGGCCAGCAGCTCCCGGCCGAACTGCCGCACCGTGTCGAGCAGGTGGTAGCGGACCATGCCGTCGGACTCCCTGCGGAGCAGGACCGACTTGTCGACCAGCCCCGCGATGAGTTCGAGCACGTCCTCGCGGGCGATCCCGTCACCGGCGCACACCTGCTCGGCCGCCTCCAGATCAAGACAGCCGGCGAAGACCGAGACCCGCTGCCACATCAGCCGCTCCTGCTCGGTGCACAGCTCGTAGCTCCACTCGAACAGCGCCCGCAGCGTACGCTGCCGGGGCAGCGCGGCCCGCGATCCCCCGGTGAGCAGCCGGAACCGGTCGTCGAGCCGCTCCAGCAGCTGCCGCACCGACAGGGCGCGCAGCCGTACGGCCGCCATCTCGATCGCCAGGGGCAGGCCGTCGAGCCGGCGGCAGATCTCGGCCACCGCCTCCTCGTTCTCCTCGGTCACCTCGAACCCGGGGACGACCGACGCGGCCCGCTCGGCGAACAGCCGGACCGCGTCCGACTCGGCGAGCGGCACCGCCGATTCGCCGCCCGGGGCGGGCGTCGACAGCGGCGCCAGCTCGACGATCTGCTCGCCGGCGATGCCCAGCGCCTGCCTGCTCGTGGCGAGGATCCGAAGCTCGGGAAGCGCACGGACCAGCGTGTCCACGAGCACCGCGCACTCGGCGAGGACGTGCTCGCAGTTGTCGAGCACGATCAGGGTCTGCCTGCCCCGCAGGCGTTCGATCAGCGCGTCGAGCGGCGACCGGGTCGAGTGCTCGTTGACCGCCAGCGCCTCGGCCACGGCCTGCGCCAGCAGATCCGGATCTTCGAGCGCGGCCAGCTCGACGAACCGCACACCGCCGGGAAAGCTCCTGCGGACCTCCTCGGCCGCCCGCAGCGCGAGGCGGGTCTTCCCCACCCCGCCCACGCCGATCAGCGTGACCACGTGCGATGTCCCCAGAAGGCGTTTGAGCTCGGCCAGCTCGTGGCGCCGCCCCACGAAGCTGGTCACCTCCGCGGGCAGTCCGTCCTGCTCCCCCTTGGCAACTCTCGTTCGCATCGCGGTCATGACGCCCACGCCGCCCCCGTCATCCGGCACGCACCACCACGTCGTGGCACATACCAGCGTACAAACGCAGGTCAGGCCATGTTCCGTCCGCTCGTCGCGGCGTACGCCCGACGGTTCGCGCGCCCCCGGGGCGGGCTCAGCCCCTCAACCGCCGCAGGATCTGCTCGCGCCTGAGTTCCAGTTCCTCGATGAGCGCCTCCTGCTGCTCGACGTTGGTCAGCAGGGTGGCCCTTTCCGCCGGGTCCGTGGGCTCGTCCCAGCTCTGCCCGATCTCCTCGCGCATCTGCGCGGTCTCCCTGCGCAGGCGCTCGATCTGGGCCTCCAACTCCTCAAGCTCCTTCTTGAGCTCCGGATCGTCCATGCCTCACCGCCCCATCCCGTCACGGGCGTTCGCCGTGACATGTTCGTCCACCCCATTCCACGGGGACGGCAAACTATTCGACGGCGGTGACAGGGAGGTAGACGGTCTCGCCGGTCGCACGGGCCCGCTGCGCGGCCCTCAGCCGCGCCACCAGGTAGGCCGGCATGAGAGAGGCGGCCTGCTCGGCGGTGAAGAACCCGTAGTCGTCCAGCTCCTCCTCCTGCAGGACGACGCCGGTTCCGTCCTCGCCCGTTCCCCCGTCGCCCGTTCCCCCGTCGCCCGTTCCCTCGTCGTACGTGCCGCAGTCGAACAGGAAGTGGACCAGGGGGATCGGCCGGTCGTCCAGCGGCGGCACCCACTGGACCACGAGAAGGCGGCCCACCTGCCGGGTGAGGCCCAGCTCCTCGGCCAGCTCCCGGCCGCAGGCCGCCTCTGGCGACTCGCCCTCGTCGATGTGGCCGCCCGGCCAGCCCCAGTGATCGCGGTAGCCCGGCTTCACGAGCAGGACCCGCCCGGAGGAGTCGGTGAGGAAACCGGCCGCCGCGGCGGCCACCTTGAACAGCCCCGCGTAGAAGGCGTCCGCCGGGATCATCGCAGCTCCGATCTCATGCCCTGAGCCTAGATCGTGTCTGGCACGGACACTCCCCAGCTACGCGCTGGTGGTGCGGAAGCGCGACCGATACGCGGCGGGCGGCACGCCGATCTCCCGGGCGAACGCCCGCCGCATGGTCTCCGGCGAGCCGAACCCGGCACGGCGCGCGACCACGTCGAGCGGATCGTTCCCGGCCTCCAGCAGGCCCCGCGCCGTCTCGACCCGGATCAGCTCGACATAGCGGGCGGGGGTCATGCCCGTCTCCCCCTTGAACAGCCGGGTGAGCTGGCGGACGCTCAGCCCCGCCCGGGCGGCCATCGCGGTCAGCCCGTGGTCGGCGGCCGGGTCGACGGTCACCGCGTCGAGCACCTGCCGCAGGGCCCCGCCGCCGGTGCCCCCGGAACGCAGCCGCACGCTGAACTGCGACTGGCCGCCCGGCCGCTGCATGAACACCACCAGGTGCTTGGCGACCGTCCGGGCCAGGCCGGGGCCGTAGTCCTCCTCGACCAGCCCCAGCGCCAGGTCGATCCCGGACGTCACTCCGGCCGAGGTGATCACGCGGCCGTCCCGGACGAAGATGGCGTCCGGGTCGACCGTCACGCGGGGATAGCTGAGCGCCAGCCGGTCGGCCAGGTCCCAGTGGGTGGCCGCCCGGCGGCCGTCGAGAATCCCGGCCGCCGCGAGGACGAACGCCCCGGCGCACACCGACGCCGTGCACTGGGCCCGCTCCGACAGCCGGCGGATCTGGTCGAGCAGGACCGCGTCGCATTCGGTGGCCGCGACGTCCGGGCTGCCCGGCACGAGCAGCACGTCGGGCGACTCCCCGCCCAGGTCCTCCAGCGCCAGGTCGGCGCCGAGCCGGACTCCGCCGCTGGTCCTGATGTCCCGCCCGCCCGGGGAGGCCGTCCGCAGCCGGTACGTCGCCCCGTGCTCGTTGGCGACGGTGAACACCTCCAGGGGGCCGGTCACGTCCAGCAGCCGGACGCCGTCGTACACGACGACGACCACGCAGTGACCCGCCCGCGTCCGGACGCCCATGCGTCCAGTCTGCGCCACCCCCTTCCGCACCGCCGCCCTCCGCCGGAGAGCCGGTCAGGACGGGGAGTGTTCGCGCTGGAACAGGGCGGCGACGGCGGCGAGGACGAGCAGGACCGCCGACAGCCACAGGCCCCGGGCGATGCCGCCCTGGCCGTCGGACAGCAGCCCCGACACCAGGGGGCCGACGGCCTGGCCGAGCGAGAAGGCCACGGTCAGCACCGCGATGCCCGCCGTCCAGCCGTACGCGGGGAGCATCCGCCGGGCGATCACGGTGGCGGCCGTGGGACCGGCCATGAAGCTCGCGCCGAAGACGACGGCCGACAGCAGCGCGGCGGCCGATCCGGGGGTCATGAGCAGCACGGGCAGCACGCCGAGGAAGACCAGCGCGGCGACGAGGGCGGGGGCGCGCCCGCCGCGCAGCCGTCCCGCGAGGTGGCCCCAGACCGTCAGCGTGGCGACCGCCGAGGCCGCGCCGAGCACGACGAAGAACACGGAGACGATCCAGGAGCCCAGTCCCTGGGTGCGCAGCAGTGCGACCGCGAACGTCATGTAACTGACATATCCGGCGCCGAAGAGCACATACCAGACCAGCGTGGGGGCGAGGCGACGCACCTGACCGGCGGTGAGCATGGCCGCGTGCGGTCCGGTGGGCTCCGCGACCGCGCGGGCGCCGAGCCAGGCGGGCAGCAGGGCGGCGACCGAGGCCAGGCCCATCAGCAGCCAGCCGAGGCGCCAGCCGGCGTCCTGCCCGGCCGACAGCGCGGCCGGCACGACAAGCCCGGAGATCACCACGCCCGCGCCGACGCCCGCCATGTAGATCGCGACCGGCAGCGCCGCACGGCCGCGGTCGGCGCCGGTCGCGACACGCGAGGCGAGGGCGGAACCGACCACGAACGCGACCGCCGTGGTGAGTCCCCCGACGAAGCGCAGGGCGAGCAGCGCGGAAAAGTCCGCCGTGGCCGCCGTCGCGCACAGGGACAGCGCGCTCACCACGAGCCCCCACAGGAACGCGGCGCGGTTGCCGAACCGCCGCGCCCAGAAGGCGGCCGTGCCCGCGCCGATGATGTAGCCCAGCGCGTTGGCCGTGTTCATGCCGCCCGCCTGCGCGTACGACCAGTGCAGCCGCTCGTGCATGGCGGGGAGCAGCAGCGCGTAGGCGAAGCGGGTGAAGCCGAGCGCGACGACCGGTCCCGCGGCCAGGCCGAGCGCGGTGAGGGCCTGCCGGGCGGGTGACGCGCCGGCGGGCGCGGGGGATCCGGCGACGACGCCGGGGGAGACGCCGGGGGAATCGACAGGACGCATGCCATGTCCTCCTGATGAACGGGTGCAGGAATCACCTGGCATCAATGCGCCCGGCCGGGCGATCCATCGCCGCCGTATGGGACACGCATCCCTCGAATCCGGCCATGAGGGGCATGCACCGGGCGGCACGACCCGCCCGTACGCTCGCCGGGGTCCGTGCGGGAGAAGACCCCTCAGCCGGTCGGGTCGAAGGTCAGCGGCATGCGCAGCCCGAGCTGCGCGTAGAGCTCCAGCTGGTCGTAGTAGTAGCGCTGGCTGACGACGAGGTCGTTCGCTATCTGCCAGAACCAGGAGACGCGCAGAGTGGTGAAGCGTCCCGTCGCCTCCAGGACCTGGCCGTCGGCGATCAGGTAGGGCCCCCGATGGGTCCCCGTGGCCAGCAGCTCGGTCGCCAGCGCGTCACCGTGGCCGACCCTCCCCCAGAGCAGGAGCCGCAGGTCCGGAAATCCCTCCCAGATCTGCAGGATGTAGGAGGCGATCTCATCCGGGTTCCCCGCCTCCAGTTCCGGCCCGACCACCACCGCGTCCGGCGCGAAGCACCGCAGCACGGCGTCGATGTCATGGTCGTTCATCGCGGCGAGCATGCGGTCCACGACGTCGGACATCGGAGCCCCCTCTCCGGACAAGCGTATCGAAATACCGACAAACACGGAGGAAAATCCATCACCGGGACGAGTGAGCGGCGGCATACGTGAGGGACGTCACGCATGGGGCAAGAAGCGCATAACAGTAAAATTTGTGCATGTGGGGCATACGGGTGAGAACAGTCGCAAACCCCTGATCTACTGGACCGCCGGTGTGCTCGCGTACATGGTCGCGGTCTTCCACCGCCAGTCGCTCGGCGTGACGGGGATCGACGCGGCGGCGAGGTTCGGGGTCGGATCGGCGGCGCTGTCCACGATCGCGATGCTGCAACTGCTCGTCTACGCGGCCATGCAGATCCCCGTCGGCGTCCTGGTCGACCGCCTGGGATCCACGCGCATGCTGCTCGCCGGCGCGTCGATCATGGCCCTCGGACAGCTCCTGTTCGCCGTCGCCACCGGCCTCCCGGCGGCCGTCGCCGGAAGGGTGCTGGTCGGCTGCGGCGACGCGATGACGTTCATCAGCGTGATCCGGGTGGTCACGGTCTGGTTCCCGCCCCGCCGCAACCCGCTGATCGTCCAGCTCACCGGCATCCTCGGCCAGTTCGGCGCGGTCGTGTCCGCCGTGCCGCTGATCACCTCGCTGCACACGTACGGCTGGACGCCGACCTTCCTGTGGGCGGCGAGCCTGGGGGTGGTGGCGCTGGCCGCCGTCGGTCTCTTCCTGCGCGACCGGCGGCCGGACCGCGCGCCTGCGGCGCTCGGCGTGCGGGCGGCCTGGGCGGAGCCGGGCACCCGCCTCGGGATGTGGACCCACGCCGCCACCCAGTGCTCGTCCGCGGCCTTCACGATCCTGTGGGGCTACCCCTTCCTGGTGCAGGGGCAGGGCCTGTCTCCGCGGACGGCCGGCGTGCTGCTGACCACGCTGACGCTGCTCGCGATGGGCTGCGGGCCGCTGCTCGGGCACCTCGCCGGGCGCTTCCCGCTGCGCCGCTCGTGGATGGTGCTCACGGTCATCGGCGCCACGGCCGGCGCGTGGACGCTCGTCCTCCTGTGGCCCGGCCGCGCCCCGCTGTGGACGCTCGGGCTGCTCATGCTGGCACTCGCCACGAACGGCCCCGGCTCGATGGTCGGCTTCGACTACGCCCGCACCTTCAACCCGGCCGAGCGCATCGGCGTGGCGACCGGCATCGTCAACGGCGGCGGTTTCGCCGCCTCGATGTCCCTGATCGCGCTCGTCGGGATCGTCATGGACCTGCAGAACGACTTCCGCTGGGCGTTCGCCGTGCAGTATCCGATCTGGCTGCTCGGGGCCGTACAGGTGATCCGCTATCGCGCCCGCGCCCGCGCCCGCCGCCGCGCCGCTCCGCGCGCTCCCGCCGTCCCGACCATAGCAATGAGAGACCGGGTGATTACTTAAGGTGCACGAAGGGGTCGGGGAAGTGGGCGGGGGCGAGGACGGCGGCGCGGGCGAGGATGTCCGTGCGCGTCCGTACGGCGAGGCCGGGGTCCTCGTCGTACACGTAGCGGATCGTCGGGTCGGCGAGCTGGACGGGATGGTGCAGGACGTCGCCGCTCATGACGACGTCGCCCGCCTCGACGCACTGGTGGCCGGGCGTGTGCCCGGGGGCGTGCAGCACCCGGACTCCGGGCACGGGTTCCACGTCGCCGTCGACGACGTCGAGCAGGTCCCGAAGGGGATCGAGGATCAGCTCGCGCACCGGGGCGGAGGCCCACTCGGCCTCCGCTCGCTGCACGATGTGGCGGGCGTTCGGGAAGGCGGGCGCGCCACCCGCCACCGCGCCCCCCATGTGGTCGCTGTGCAGGTGGGTCAGCACCACGACGTCCACGTCCTCCGGCGTGGTTCCGGCTGCGGCCAGTTCCTCGATCAGGCGGCCGGGCAGCGGCGCCCAGGTCGCGGGCGAGTCCGCGCCGCCGATCCCGGTGTCCACCAGGACCGTACGGCCCGCCGCCCGCACCAGGTAGCAGTGGAAGTGGAGCACCCACTCCTCGTCGGGTGCGAACGCGGCACCGGCGAACATCTCGGGCAGCGGTTTGCGGACCGGATCCTTCATCGGCCCCACGGCGTCGCAGAGCGGCACGATCTCGACACCGGACACGGTTCTCGGCTCATGGTGCGGCATCGCATCACGATAGAAGAACCGGGTCAGCCGGCGAAGCCCGCGATGTCCA
Source organism: Microbispora hainanensis (assembly GCF_006874475.1). GTDB lineage: Bacteria > Actinomycetota > Actinomycetes > Streptosporangiales > Streptosporangiaceae > Microbispora > Microbispora hainanensis. The sequence continues at coordinate 105,447 of NZ_VIRM01000001.1, read as the reverse complement.
CGAAGGTCACCCGGCCGTCGTCCTCCCACACCCACAGCCGGTGCGGATCGGGGCCGGAAGCGGCCGTCCAGCAGGTGACCAGCACCTCGGCCCGCCCGTCCCGGTCGTAGTCGCCGGCGCGCAGCGCTCCCGGCCGGCCGCCTTCGACCTCCCGGCACGAGAACGGGCCGAGAGCCCGCCGGGCGGTCAGGCCGTTCCGCAGCAGTTCGACCCGGCCGCCGTCCTGGAGCAGAAGGTCGTCCCGGCCGTCCCCGTCGACGTCCCCGGCGGTCAGCGCGCCGTGGATGCCGGGAACGTCGATCACGATCGGGGCCTGCGGCGCCCGCCCGCCGTAGACGGTGATCGCGGACGTCGCCCCGATCGTCTCGGCGCCGGGCTCGTCGTTGCGGCTCCCGTCGTCGCCCACCGCGACGTCGCGGCGGCCGTCCCCGTCGAAGTCGCCGACGGCGACGGCGTTCCCGGGGCCGAGCGGGCGGCCCCGGCCGGAAGGGACCCGCGTCAGATAGGTCGCGCCGGTCTGCTCGCCGTCGTCGGCCGCGTGGAGGATCAGCCCGGTCCGCCCGCCCGGCCTGATCCCGTCCGGGACGATCCAGGCGACGCGCCGTCCGGGGCCGTTCACCGGTCCCGGGCCGGAGAAGTACGTGCGGCTCGGTCGCCCGTTCCTGCCGAACGGCCCGTAGAGCACCGCGTAGCCGCCGATGTCGGAGACTTCCAGGTAAGGCGCGGCGAGCGCCAGATCGGCGTGCCCGTCGCCGTCGAAGTCCCCGGCGGCGGGCCAGTCCGACTCGATCCTCTCCACGTCGGGCACCGGCACCACAGGAGACAGGCCGCCCGCCGGGCCCTCGGGGCCACCCCAGACGATCCGCAGCCCTGCCCGGAGTATGACCGGGATGTCGGCGTATCCGTCGCCGTCGAGGTCGGCGGTGTCCGGCCGCCGGTGACGCGGTCCCGCGAAGTCGAACAACTCCCGCCCGCCGAACCGCACCACCGTCCGCCGCCCCGCGTCCAGACCGCCGCGTGAGCCGTACAGGACGGCGAGGACGGGGACCTGCGGCGACGCCTCCGCCGTGATCACGGCGTCCGCATAGCCGTCCCCGTTGACGTCGTCCGGCAGCGCGCTCCCCGCGCCGTACGGCACGCCTTCCGCGTCGGCCGTCACCGGCCCCGTCCGAGCGGAGGCCGGAGTGGAGCCGGTGACGATGCCGGACGACGGACGCGCCTCCCCGGCAGTGCCGCACGCGGCGAGCACGAGCGCGACGGCCAGCGCGATCCCCGTCCGTGAGGCCGTATGACCGGGACACCTCATGGCTGTTGGACGCCCGGCCCGCTCTCATGGTTCAGCGGGTGGCGGCGTGCCGCACTCCTGCAGCCGGCTTGCCGCCGGTTCGCACTCCGCTCGGGGTGGATGATGGACGGGTGCTCGCCGACGTCATCGACCATCTCGTCTGCCCGGCCTGCCGTACGGCGATCCACCTGGCCGAGGGATCGGTCGGATGCGCGCAGGGCCACTCCTTCGACGTGGCGCGGCAGGGATACGTGAACATGCTCACCCGCCCGGCCGGCACGGCCGACACGCCCGCCATGGTGGCCGCGCGGGCGCGCTTCCTGGAGGCGGGCCACTACGCCCCGCTGGCCGGCCGCCTCGCCCGGCTGTGCGAGGGCGCCGCCGTGGTCGCCGACGCCGGCGCGGGCACCGGCTACTACCTGGCCGCGGCGCTCGGCGACGCCGCGGTGGGCATCGCCCTCGACGTGTCCAAGCACGCGCTGAAGCGGGCCGCCCGCGCGCATCCCCGCATCGGCGCCGTCGTGGCGGACGTGTGGCGGCCGATCCCCGTCGCCGACGACCGCGTGGACGTGCTGCTCAATGTCTTCGCGCCGCGCAACGCGGAGGAGTTCGCCCGGGTGCTGCGGCCGGGCGGCACGCTGGTCGTCGTCACGCCCGGCCCCGGCCACCTGAGCCCGCTCGTCGAACGGCTGGGCCTGCTGAACGTGGACGAGGACAAGGACCGCCGCCTGGACGACACCCTGGGCGGCCGGTTCACCCGGATAAGCGAGGAGACCGAGGAGATCGCGCTCTCCCTCGCCCATGAGGAGATCGAGGCGGTGGTCGGGATGGGCCCGAGCGCCTGGCACACGCGCCCGGAGGAACTGGCCGCGAAGATCGGCGCGCTGCCCGGCCCGGTGCCGGTGACCGCGTCCTTCCGCATCACCCGCTGGACCATCACCCGCTGAACCCCCATCACCCCGCTGACCACCGCGTCCTGAACGATGCGGCACGGGTCACGAGCGCGGGATCGCGACGCCCCGGGTGCGGATGGTGCGGATCGCGGGGGCGACCGCCGCGGCCGCCCCCAGGAGGAAGCAGATCGCGATCACCAAGACGACCGGCAGCCACGGCACCTCGAAGGCGAAGAGCCCGGCCAGGCGCAGCAGGGCCGCCTCCAGCCCCAGCAGGCCGAGCGCCGTGGCCGCGAACCCCAGCACCACCCCGACCGCCACGACCGCCAGCGCCTCCGCGACGACATATCGCAGCACCTGCGCGCGCGTCGCGCCCAGCAGCCGCAGGCCGCCCCGCTCCGCCCACTCCGGCGCCATGCCGAGCACGGCCAGCCGGTCGAGGATCGGCCCGGTGGCCGCCGGGCCGACGAACGCGCCGGCCGCGGATGCGGCCACCGCGACGAGGGCCGCCTCGTGCTGCGCGGCGTCGGCGTCGAGACCGAGGCCGAGATCCCGTTCGCCTCGCTTCATCTGCTGCTCGGACACGGGCTCGACCGGCTGGACGCGCTGCCCGAGCCGCAGGTGGCGGCCCTGCGCGGCGCATTCGGCCTGGCCCCGGTGACCAACCGGCTCCTGGTGGGCCTGGCCGTCCTGTCGCTGCTGGCCGAGCTGGCCGAGGGCGGGCCGCTGCTGTGCCTGGTCGACGACGCGCAGTGGCTCGACCAGGAGTCGGCGCGGGCACTGCGGTTCGCGGCCCACCGGCTGCACGCCGAGGGCATCGTCATGATCTTCGCCGCGCGCGACGGCTTCGATGCCTCGGGCCTGCCCGAGCACCGGCTGCCGGGCCTCGACGCCGGCAGCACCGCCGCGCTGCTCGATCGCGCCGCCCCCGGGCTCGCCCCCGGCGCCCGCGACCGCCTCATCGAGGAGAGCTGCGGCAACCCGCTCGCCCTGCTCGAACTCCCGCGTACGGACCTGTCCGTCTACGACCGGAGCCCGCTGCCGCTGCCCGCCCGCATCCGGCAGGCGTACGAGGCCCGCATCGCCGAACTTCCCGCGGACGCCCAGAAGGCGCTGCTGGTCACCGCGCTGACCGACGGCGGCGACCTGGACGTGATCGTACGGGCGGGCCGGGAGCTCGGGATCGCGCCCGCCGCGCTCGGCGTGGCCGAGAAGTCCGGCCTGGTCAGGATCGACGGCGGGCGGGTGGCCTTCACGCATCCCCTGATGCGCGCGGCGGCCTTCCGGCACGGCACCTACGACCTGCGGCTGGAGGTCCACGCGATCCTGGCGAGGCTGCTCGCCCATCAGCCCGACCGGCGGGCCTGGCACCTGGCCGCCGCCGCCACCGGCCCCGACGAGACGGCCGCGCTGGCGCTGGAGCAGGCCGCGCGGCGGGCCAGGGAGCGCGACGGCAACGCCGGCGCCTGCGCCGCACTCGAACGGGCCGCCGAGCTCACCGAGGACCACGCGCTCAGGGCGGGCCGACCGACCGAGGCCGCGCCACCAGATCCAGGCCGTCTACTTCGCCCCCGACCAGATCGAGGCCGCCGTACGGCTCGGGCTGCCCGCGCCCGAGCCGCTGCGCCGGTTCGAGGAGTGGGCGACGGCCTCGGGACAGGACTGGGCGCTGGCCGTCCTGCACCGCTGCCGCGCCCTGCTCGAACCCGGCTGGGAGCGGGCGCACGAGGACTTCAGCGCCGCCGTACGGCTTCACGCCGGCAGCGGCCGTCCCTGGGAGGCGGCCCGCACCAGGCTCGCCTTCGGGGAGCGCCTGCGCAGGGAGCGCGACAAGGGCAGCGCCCGGCCGCATCTGCGGGCGGCGTGGGAGACCTTCGAGCGGCTGGGCGCCCGTCCGTGGGCCGAGCGCGCCCGCGGCGAGCTGCGCGCCACCGGTGACACCAGCTCCCCGGCCGTGCGGGCGGAAGCGCTGTCCGCGCTGTCCCCCCGCAGGAGCTGCAGATCGTGCGGCTGGCCGCCACGGGCATGACCAACCGGGAGATCGGCGCGCAGTTGTTCCTCAGCCCGAAGACCGTCAGCCACCACCTCTATCGGGCGTTTCCGAAGCTCAACGTGGCGAGCCGCGCCCAGCTCGCCGGCCTGGACCTGTCCTGACGGGCGGCGTCGCCGAACTTGTGGCCCGACATCACCTGTTTGTCAGGCATTGTCGCGTCTGGCGGGACATACTGAACCCGACCCCGTAGGAGCGCAGGGGAGGGCCGGCATGAAGGCCGAGGAACGCTGGCAGGCCAGGTTCCGGGCACCCCGGGTGACCCTGCCCACGTGGGCGCGCCAGGCGCCGCAACGGGCCGTCTATCGCGGCAACGCCTCGGGCTCCTGGGAGATCTACGCCTGGGACCGGGCGAGCGGCCAGACCCGCCAGGTCACCGACCGCCCCCACGGCACCCGCTATGGCGCCATCGACCCCACCGGGCAGTGGATCTGGTGGTTCGGCGACGTACACGGCGGCCAGGACAACGATGTGGACGACGACGGGCACGGCGTGTGGTCGCGCCAGCCGTTCCACGGCGGCCCGGACGTGCCGCTGGCCATGCCGCCCGGTCACCCCTGCGGGCTCGCGCTCGCCTCCGACGGCGCCGCGGCCGTCGGCCGCTCCTCCCGGGACGGCTTCGAGATCCTGCTGGCCAGGCCGGGAAGCGAGCCGGTCACGCTGTATCGCCACGACGAGTACGCCGCGGTCGCGGACATGTCGCTCGACGGCTCGCTCATCGCCGTCAACCACAGCGAGCACGGCGACGTCATGCACCCGGCCCTGCGGGTGATCAGGGCGAACGGCTCGACGGTCGCCGAGCTGAACGACGGGCCGGGCCGGGGCGTGGCCGGCGGCAGGTTCGCCCCCGTCCCCGGCGACCGGCGCCTGCTCGTCCTGCACGAGCGCCGGGGCCGCCGCGAACCGCTCGTGTGGGACCCGGTCACCGGCGAGCAGCGGGAGATCTGGCTGCGGGTGCGCGGCGAGATCTCCGCCGACTGGTACGACGACGGCCGGGCGCTGCTCATCATCCACACCCAGCGGGGACGCACGGAACTGCTCCGTTACGACCTCGCCGGAGGCGGCCTCACCCCCATCGAGAGCCCCCACGGGGTGATCGAGGCGGCCGCGCCGCGCTCCGACGGCACCGTGGAATACGCCTGGTCGAGCGCCGCCCACCCGCCGGTCGTCAAGTCGAGCAACGGCCACGTGGTCTTCAGCCCCGGGCGTACGCCGCCGCCGTCCGTGCCGCTGGAGGACATCGACGTGGAGGGCCCGGGCGGGCGCATCCACGCCCTCGTCTCCCGGCCGGAGCGGGTGGCCGCGCCCTATCCGACGGTGTTCCTCCTGCGCAGCGTGCTGCCGGGCTTCGGCGGCGGCCCGGGCGGCCAGGACGACGACTCGTTCCGGCCGCAGGTCGCGGCGTGGGTCGACAGCGGCTTCGCGGTGATCAGGGTGAACCACCGGGGCTCGGCCGGGTACGGCTCGGCCTGGCGTGACGCCCTGCGCGGCGAGATCGGCCACATCGAACTGGCCGACGTCGCGGCGGTGCGCGAGTGGGCGGTGGAGCGCGGCATCGCCGACCCCGACCGCCTCGTGCTCACTGGCCGGGCGTGGGGCGGCTATCTGACCCTGCTGGCGCTCGGCACCCAGCCGAAGTCGTGGGCGGCGGGGATCGCCGCCGCGCCGATCGCCGACCACGCGGCGGCGTACGAGGACGAGGCCGACTGCCTGCGTGCCGCGCACCGGGCGCTGCTGGGCGGCTCCCCGGCCGAGGTGCCCGAGCGGTACGCCGCGTCCTCCCCGATCACCTACGCCGACATGGTGGAGGCGCCGCTGCTGATCCTCACGGGTGCGAACGACCCGCGCTGCCCGCAGCGGCAGGTCGACCGCTACGTGCGGGCCCTGGCGGACCACGGCAGGGAGGCGTCGGTCTACCGGTACGGCACCGGACCGGGCACGTCGACGGTGGAGGAGCGGGTGCACCGGATGGCCGCGTCGATCGACTTCGCCGTCCGCACCCTGGGCTGTTCCTAGGCTAGGGCGCGCGCAGGACGAGGATGGCCAGGTCGTCGGCGCTCGGCTCGGGCGCGAAGTCCTGTACGGCACGGCGGATGCGCTCGGCCACCGCGCGGGCGGACAGATCGGCGCACTCCGCCAGCAGCTTGGCGAGGCCGCCGTCGTCGTCGAGCAGCCGGTCGCCCGACCGCCGCTCGGTCACCCCGTCGGTCACGCCCAGCAGCACGTCGCCGGGGGTGAGCCGCAGGTTGTCCTCCTGGAACTTCGCCTCGGGGAACACCCCGAGCAGCGACTGCGGCGAGGCGACGACCTCCACGACGCCGTTCGGCCGCAGCCGCAGGGCCTCCGGATGCCCGGCCGAGACGAGGCGGATGTCGAGGCCCTCGGGCACGACCGTGATCTGGCCGTGCAGCAGCGTCAGGAAGCGGGCGCGCTCCCCCTCCTCCAGGATGGCCTGGTTGAGGCGGCCCACGACGGCGGCCACGCCGTACCCCTCGCGGGCGAGCAGCCGCAGCGTGTGGCGGGCCAAACCGGTGACCGCGGCGGCCTCGGGCCCGGTGCCGCAAACGTCGCCGATCGCGAAGCGCCAGACCCCGTCGGCGATCGGGAACAGGTCGTAGAAATCCCCGCCGACCTCGTTGTTCTCCCCGGCCGGCTCGTAGATGACGTGGAAGTCGAGCCCGGGGGTCGTGGGCTCGTCGGGCGGCAGGAGGCTGCGCTGCAGCGCCCGGTTGGCCGCCGCCTGCTGCGCGTACAGGCGGGCGTTGTCGAGCGCGAGCGCCGCGCGCCGGCTGAGGTCCTCGGCGATCTGCATGGCCTCGTCGGGGAAGCGGTCGCGCCGGCCGAGGCACATCACGCCGAGCCGCCGTCCCCGCGCGGTCAGCGGGTAGGCCAGCGCCTGCCAGTCGCTCATCGGCAGCACGGCGGGGTCGTCCTCCCCGGGCAGCGCGATCTCCTCCAGCTCGTCGCGCATGGTGTCGATCTGGGTCTCGTCGGCGTGCCAGAGGTAGGCGGGCCGCAGCTCCCCCATCCCGTCCTGGTCGGTGTAGACGGCGCACCAGCTCGCCAGGCGGGGCACCACGATCTGCGCGATGATCGCCGGGACCATGTCGGGGTTGAGCGTGCCCGCGAGCAGGTCGCTCGCGTCCGCGAGGAAGCCGAGCCAGCCCGGGCCGTGCGCGGCCTCGAGCAGCCACTCGTCGCTCTGCACCGGCTCCCCGCCCGGCAGGTCGAGGCGGGCCCAGCGGGTGCGCAACGACGAGGTGAAGGTGACGCCCCACATGATCGCCTCGGCCGGCGGCCCGAAGTCATGGCCGTCCGTCTTCTCCCGCACCTCCACCTGGACGGACTCGCCGTGGTGGAGCCACACCACCTCGAAGGGCGCGCCGACGGCGTCCGCGACCAGCTCGCCCACCAGGCGTTCGGCTTCGGGATACACGGACATCGCGGCCCACGCGGTCATCACCTCGCGCGTGAACCGCTTCGCTTCGGGTACGGCCGTCTCGCCTGGCGTGAAGGACGCCGCGAGGACGGCTCGAGGGGTAGTTGCCACCACCATTGTGCTTACCACACTTCCTGCTGACTTCGGGTCAAGCAAGGGGCCCCGCACCCCACGGAACGTGACAGACTGGCATGGAGTCCGCGGCTGGACAGGCCGTATGAGGCCCAACGCCTTGGTCGCGTCAGCCCCGTCGGGGTAAAGGAGGCTAAATGTCGCCCGCCAACGCCGAGCTGGCCGGGACCGAACGGGTCTACCGCGAATCCGATCTCGTGCCCTTCCTGGAAACGCTCATCACGTGGCGCGACGGCGACTTCCGCCGTCGCGTCTCCCACGCTCCCCCGGGCGTCCTCAGCGAGATCCGGCTGCTGCTCAACGAGGTGGCCGACCGGCGCGAACACCTCGCCAACGAGCTCGCCCGGGTCCGCCGCGAGATCGTCAAGGAGGGCCGTTTCACCGAACGGCTGAGCCCCGGGCCGGGCGTCGGCGCGTGGGCGGAGAGCGTGGGCTCGGTCAACGAGCTCATCGACGCCATCGTGACGCCGGTCAGCGGCGCCGCCGACGTCATCGACGCGGTGGCCAAGGGCGACCTGTCCCGCCGGATCGACGTGGACCGCGCGGCCCGGGGCGAGGTACGCCGCCTGGGCAAGGCGATCAACGGCATGGTCGACCAGCTCTCGCTGTTCACCTCCGAGGTGACGCGGGTCACCCGCGACCTCGGCACCGAGGGCAAGCTGGGCGGCCGGGCCAACCTGCGCGGCATGTCGGGAAGCTGGCGCGATCTCACCGAGGCCGTCAACACGATGTCCGACCGCGTCTCCGCGCAGGTCCGCGACATCGCCGAGGTGACGACCGGGGTCGCGCGAGGCGACCTGAGCCGCAAGGTCACCGTCGACGCCGTCGGCGAGATGCTGGAGCTGAAGCACACCGTCAACACGATGGTCGACCAGCTCTCGGCGTTCGCCGAGGAGGTCACCCGGGTGGCCCGCGAGGTCGGCACCGAGGGCAAGCTGGGCGGCCAGGCGCAGGTGCGCGGCGTGTCGGGGGTCTGGAAGGACCTCACCGACAACGTCAACTTCATGGCCAACAACCTGACCTCCCAGGTGCGCCAGATCGCCGTCGTCTCCACGGCCGTCGCGCAGGGCAACCTGACCAAGAAGATCACCGTGGACGCCCAGGGCGAGATCCTCGAGCTCAAGGAGACCCTCAACACGATGGTCGACCAGCTCTCGGCGTTCGCCGACGAGGTGACCCGCGTCGCCCGCGAGGTCGGCACCGAGGGCAAGCTGGGCGGCCGCGCCGAGGTGAAGGGCGTGTCGGGCGTCTGGAAGGACCTCACCGACAACGTCAACTCGATGGCCAACAACCTGACCTATCAGGTGCGCAACATCGCCCAGGTCACCACCGCCGTCGCCAACGGCGACTTCACCCGCAAGATCGACGTCGACGCCCAGGGCGAGATGCTCGAACTCAAGAGCACCATGAACACGATGGTCGACCAGCTCTCCTCGTTCGCCTCCGAGGTGACCCGCGTCGCCCGGGAGGTCGGCACCGAGGGACGGCTGGGCGGCCAGGCGCAGGTGCGCGGCGTGTCGGGGATCTGGAAGGACCTCACCGACAACGTCAACTTCATGGCCAACAACCTGACGTCGCAGATCCGTCAGATCGCCGTCGTGTCCACCGCGGTGGCGCAGGGCAACCTGTCCAAGAAGATCACCGTGGACGCCCAGGGCGAGATCCTTGAGCTCAAGGACACGATGAACACGATGGTCGACCAGCTGTCGGCCTTCGCCGACGAGGTGACCCGCGTCGCCCGCGAGGTCGGCACCGAGGGACGGCTGGGCGGCCAGGCGCGCGTCCCCGGCGTCTCGGGCGTCTGGAAGGACCTCACCGACAACGTCAACTCGATGGCGAGCAACTTCACCTATCAGGTGCGCAACATCGCCCAGGTGACCACCGCCGTCGCCAACGGCGACCTGACCCGCAAGATCGACGTCGACGCCCAGGGCGAGATCCTCGAACTCAAGAGCACCATGAACACCATGGTCGACCAGCTCTCCTCGTTCGCCTCCGAGGTCACCCGCGTCGCCCGTGAGGTGGGCTCGGAGGGCCAGCTCGGCGGCCAGGCCCGGGTCGAGGGCGTCGAGGGCACCTGGAAGCGGCTCACCGAGAGCGTCAACGAGCTGGCCGGCAACCTCACCACCCAGGTGCGCGCGATCGCCCAGGTGACCAGCGCGGTCGCCCGCGGCGACCTGACCCGGTCGATCACCGTCGAGGCGCCCGGCGAGCTGGCCCAGCTCAAGGACAACATCAACACGATGGTCGCCACGCTGCGCGAGACGACCAAGACCAACCAGGAGCAGGACTGGCTCAAGTCCAACCTGGCCAGGATCTCCCGCCTGATGCAGGGCCACCGCGACCTGATCGAGGTCGCCCGCCTGATCATGAGCGAGCTCACCCCGCTCGTCTCCGCCAGCCACGGCGCCTGCTACCTGTACGACGGCGGCCGGCTCAACCTCATCGCCGGGTACGGCATCCAGCCGGGCTCGGCCCCCAAGCCGAGCTTCGAGCTGGGCGAGGGCATCATCGGCCAGGCCGCGCTGGAGGCCAAGCAGGTCATCCTCGAAGGCGTGCCGGTCGACTCGATCACGGTCGAGACCGGGCTCAGCCGGTCGAACCCGGCGCAGATCGTCGTGCTGCCGATCCTCTTCGAGAACAAGGTGCTCGGCGTCCTGGAGATGGCCTCGTTCACCCAGTTCAGCGAGGTCCACCTGGCGTTCCTCACCCAGCTCGTCGAGACCATCGGGGTCACGATCAACACGATCATGGCCAACTCCCGCACCGAAGACCTGCTCACCGAGTCGCAGCGGCTCGCGATCGAGCTGCAGGAGCGCTCCGACGAGCTGCAGCGCCAGCAGGAGGAGCTGCGCCGGTCCAACGCCGAGCTGGAGGACAAGGCGGCGCTGCTGGCCAAGCAGAACCGCGCCATCGAGATCCAGAACTTCCAGATCGAGCAGGCCCGGCGGACGCTGGAGGAGCGGGCCGAGCAGCTCGCGGTGTCCTCGCGCTACAAGTCCGAGTTCCTCGCGAACATGTCCCACGAGCTGCGCACCCCGCTCAACAGCCTGCTCGTGCTGGCCAAGCTGCTCACCGAGAACGACGAGGGCAACCTCACCCCGCAGCAGGTCGAGTTCGCCCGGACCATCCACGACGCCGGTTCCGCGCTGCTCCAGCTGATCAACGACATCCTCGACCTGACGAAGGTCGAGGCGGGCCGCATGGACATCCATCCGCAGACGATGTCGCTGTCCGCGCTGGTCGACTACATGGAGGCCACCTTCGCGCCGCTCGCGCAGGACAAGGGCCTGTCGTTCACGGTCCAGGTCGACCCCTCCGTCCCCGACGACCTGAGCAGCGACGAGCAGCGGCTGCAGCAGGTGCTGCGCAACCTGCTGTCCAACGCGGTGAAGTTCACCCACGAGGGCGAGGTCAGGCTGGAGGTGACCCGCGCGCCCGCCGACGTCACCTACGTGGACGAGAAGCTGCAGGGCTCGCCGGAGGGCATGCTGGCCTTCAGGGTCGTCGACACCGGCATCGGCATCGCGCCGGACAAGCTCGAAGTGATCTTCGAGCAGTTCCGCCAGGCCGACGGCACGACCAGCCGCAAGTACGGCGGCACCGGCCTCGGCCTGTCGATCTGCCGGGAGATCGCCCGCCTGCTCGGCGGCGAGATCCACGTCCAGAGCGTCCCCGGGGAGGGCAGCACGTTCACGCTGTACCTGCCCTCGGACTACTCGGGGCCGCTCGCCGCTCCCGACGGCGGCGCGATCGCCACCCCCACGGAGCCGGACGTTCGCGAGGACGAGGTGCCCGAACTACACATCAAGGACATCCTCCCGGAGATCCCCCTCCCGACCGACCTGCCGGTCCCCCAGTACACCCCGCTTGTGGACGGCAGCGACTGGCAGGGTGAAGACCCGCTGTCCGGGGCAAAGATCCTCATCGTGGACGACGACATCCGCAACGTCTTCGCGCTGACCAGCGTGCTGGAGCGGCACGGCTCGACCGTCGTGTACGCCGAGAACGGCCGCGAGGGCATCGAGCAGCTCGAACGCAACGAGGACGTGGCGCTCGTGCTGATGGACATCATGATGCCCGAGATGGACGGCTGGGCCACGACCTCGGCGATCCGCACCATGCCGCAGTTCGCCGACCTGCCGATCATCGCGCTGACGGCGAAGGTCATGCGGGGAGACCGCGAGAAGAGCATCGCGTCGGGCGCGTCCGACTACGTGCCCAAGCCCGTCGACGTCGACCGGCTCCTCGAACGGCTGCGCGGATGGCTCATGCGCGGGCGCAGCGGGGGCACAGAACGATCGAGGGGCGTGCCGTCCCCAGAGCCCCGAGACTCCCAGGAGGCATGATCGATGCCTGACCGCGCCAGGGTCCTGCTGGTCGACGACCGCGAGGAGAACCTGATCGCCCTGGAGGCGATCCTCAGTTCGCTGGACGTCGTGCCCGTGCGGGCCCGGTCGGGAGAGGAGGCGCTGAAGGCCCTCCTGTCCACCGACTTCGCCCTGATCCTGCTCGACGTGCGCATGCCGGGCATGGACGGCTTCGAGACCGCCGCGCACATCAAGCGGCGAGAGCGCACCAGGAACATCCCGATCATCTTCCTGACCGTGGTCGACAGCGCCCCCGACTACGCCTTCCGCGGGTACGCCGCGGGGGCCGTCGACTACCTCACCAAGCCGTTCGACCCCTGGGTGCTGCGCGCCAAGGTCGCCGTGTTCGTGGAGCTCTATGCGATGAACCGGCGGCTCGCCGAGCAGGCGGCGTTGCTGCGCGAACGCCTGTCGAACGAGTTGCCGGGCGGCGGCGACCACACCTCCGTACTGGCCGAGCTGTCCAGCCGCGTCACCGCCGTCGAGGACGAGCTGCGGCGGGTGCGGGAGCTGGCGGACAAGTCCGGCGACACGCCCCTGAACGGCGTCGTCACCGAGCTGGGCGAGCGCGTCGCCCACCTGCGGGCCGGGTTCGACGCCTTCGGCTGACACCGCGCACCGCGGCCGGCCCCGAAACGGCCGGTCGCGGCCGGTCATCCGGCATGTGAGAAGGCCCGCGGCCGGGAGCGCGTACGGCCCGGGTCAGCGGCGGGCGCGCTCCAGGGCGTCCCAGAAGCCGCGGCGGAGGGCGTGCCGCACCTCGTCGTGCAGCAGGAAGTCGATCGGCAGCGAGGACCCCTGCAGCAGACGGGCCTCCAGGTCGGACGGCATCCGGGGCTTGCGGGCGAGCACGGCCTCCAGCCAGAGCGCGGGGGCGTCCCTGGCGACCGACTCGCCGAAGTCGTGGCCCTCCTTGTGCGCCGCCTTCACCGCCTCGGCGAGCGTCGTCGTGCCTCCCGTGTGGACCGGCACCGGCGCGGGCTGCGGACCCGTGTAAGGCCCGAGCTGGGAGGGCGAGTAGCCCGTGGAGCCGGAGCCGTACTGGCTCTGCACGGGCTGGCTCTGCACGGGCTGGCTCTGGACGGGGCTGCTCGGCGGCGTCTGGACGGGCGGCGACGGAGGCGGCGGAGGGGTGGACGCAGGCGGAGCCGGCAGCGGGGTGCTCGCGGACGGCTGGGCCTGCCGCTGCTGCTGAGGCGGCTGGGCGGGCTGCTGCTGGGACTCGGGCGAGTAGCCGTTGTAGACCGGCGGGGACGGCTGCGCGGGCAGGGCCGGACGCGCGTGGGCGGCGGAGGACCGCCCGCCGCTGTGCGCCCCCGTGCCAGGGGAGCCCGTGCCGGCGGAGCCGGCACCGAGAGAGCCCGTGCCGTGAGCGCCAGTGCCCTGGGAGCCGGCACCGAGAGAGCCGGCACTGTGAGAACCCGTGCCGGGGGAGCCTGCGCCGTGGGAGCCGGTGCCGAGAGAGCCCGTGCCTTGGGAGCCGGCGCCGTGGGCACCGGAGTCGTGCGGGCCCATGCCGTTGGCACTCATACCGTTGGCGCCGATGCCGGGGGCGCGGGCACCGTGGGCACCGGAGTCATGAGCGGCCATGCCGTTGACACCCATCCCGTTGACACCCATGCCGGAGGCGCCCATGCCGGAGGCGCCCATACCGTGGGCGCCCGAGTCGTGCGCGCCGATTGCGGGAGCGCCGATGCCGGGGACGCCCGTGCCGTGAGCGCCGCTTCTCTGTGCACCCGCTCCCTGGGCGCCGCCTCCGTGGGTGCTGTCCGCGGGGGTGCCGCTCCCGGGGACGCCTGCGCCGTGTGAGCCGCCGCTGTGGGCGCCCGTGCCGGGCGTTCCCGTCGCCTGCGGCTGGGGGACATTCGACACCCCGCCGGAAACGCCCAGGTCGTACGACGCGCTCTGCGGGAGGGCCCCGTGCGCTCCCGCCACCGGGGTCGTCCCGCTGGGAAGGCCGGGAGAGTGGCTCCCCTGCGACGGGGTGCCGCTCTGCTGTGTCCCGCTCTGCTGTGTCCCGCTCTGCTGTGTCCCGCTCTGCTGTGTCCCGCTCTGCTGTGTCCCGCTCTGCTGTGTCCCGTTGTGCTGTGTCCCATTGTGCTGGGAGCCGTTGTGCTGTGTCCCGTTCTGGTGAGAGCCGTTGAGGTGCGTCCCGTTGGACAGCGAACCGTTGCCGAGGGGGACGAGGCCGTTGCCGTGCGACTGGCCGTTGCCGAGGCCGGGGCCCGGGTCCGCCCCGGTGAGCATCGTGACGTACGGCCGGAGGTGACCGCTCGCGATCTCGACGAGGTCGTCGCACTCCTGCCGCAGGGTGCGGGCCGCCGACCACGCGCCGTCGGCGGCGATCTGCATGACGGTCACGCGGATGCCGAGGTCCTGCGCGTCGCTGACCACCTGGGCGAGGTCCTCGTCGCCGCTCACCACGACCGCGTCGCAGACCGCGTTGTTGCGCGCCAGGGTCATGAGATCGCGGTGGACCTGGGCGTCCACACCCTCCCGACGGCCCGGCCGGATCCGGCCGAGGCGGAGCTTGAGCCCGGGGATGTCCGCCAGCACGTCGTGCTCCGGCGTACGGCGGCCCTCGACGGTCGCCTCATACCAGTAGCAGCGCAGGAGCGGAAGGCCCGTGCGCTCTCTTGACAGGTTGGTCAGGAGCTGCAGCAGGCCCGGATAGTCCCAGGAGACGGCCTCGCGATGGCGAGTCCCGTGGACGGCCATCGCGCCGTCTGCCAGCAAGTAGCCGGCGTCAACGAACAGCGCGCAGCGATCCACGCGACACCGCCCTTCCTACGTGGCTCTCTCAGGGTAGACAAGCGTGTCTTCCCGCGAGGGTGATTCCCGGCGATTCAGCCCTCGCCCGCCTGGTGGGGGATCCGGACGCCGACAACCCTGGGATCGCAAGCGTTTACGCCGACCGTACCAGTTTGTCCGGGTATCGCCTCTCACCAATTTGGTATGGAAAACGGGCCACTGAAACGACCGGCGGCGGCGCGGAATCCCCTCTGCGGCAAGGGCTGTGCTGCAAGGGGACGCTGTCAAGACCACGTTCTCGCGCTCACGACCGCGACGCCGAAGAAGACGGGGTCGCGCCGGGTGGCGAGCTGGAGCGCGGGGTGGGGTCCCAGCAGTGCGTGAAGGGTGTCGACCGCGACCCCTCCGGCGTCTCCCTGGCCGAGGACGCCCTCCGGGCTCCGGCCCTCCCCGTCCCCGCGGGTGCGATCAGTCATCGGGACGACCCCCGCCCTGACCCCCTCGCCGTTCCACACCATCAGGTCGATGCGCGCGGGCGCGCCACCGGGGGCCAGCCCGTCGAGCGGGAGCCGCAGGGCCTTCTCCTCGTTCCCGATGACCGCCGCGGCGTCCAGGACCACGGCCCGCGTGTACGGCTGCCGCGCGTCCTCGGCCATCACCACCAGGCCCCAGGCCGCGTGCCGGACCGATCCCGTACGGGCCGGGGCGCCCGCGACCCACCAGCGGCCCCCGCCTGCCGTACGGACGAGAGAGGTCACGTCGGTGAACGCCTGATAGCCGGACCCGGAGGGCAGATCCCTTCGGGTGACCTCGGCGGCGTGCAGGGTCGCGTATCCCGGCGCCTTCGGAGCGCGCACCCGGATGTCGCCCGCGGGGGCCGCCCCCCGGCCGCCGCCGGACCAGTAGAGGCCCGCCCACAACACCCGGCTTCCGGCGGGCAGGTCGAGATCGGCGCAACTGGACGTACGCGTCGAGGGGTCCCTGTCGAGGTCGATCGGCACGCTCACCCCCGAGTCCCGGCCCCGGCCCCGGCCGCCCGTGGCGGCTCCGCAGGGCGCGGCCGGTGCGGTGGAGCTCACGAGCGCGTTGCCGACTACGCGGGCGAGGAGGCGGCCGTCCGCGGCGAAGCGCGCGGCCGCGCCCGAGGCGCGCACCCCCACGGTCGACGAGGCGGTGGTCTCCAGCCGCCCCGACCGTATCCGCACCGTGAAGGCCCGTCCCGTGGGCGCGTCCGCCGCCACGGCCACCTTCAGGAAGATCGCCGTCACCTCACCGGCGGCGAGCGGCCCCCGGACGCACCGCACGGTCTGGCCCCTCGCCGAGCGGCCCGACGCCTCGCACGACCAGCCGTCGCCCGCCCCATTTCCCGAGTGCGCACCCTGCGTGGCCCCGCTCGCCGCACGCCCCTGACCCGCGCCGCCACCCGCCCCGCTTCCCCGCGCGCGCTCCGTACGCCCCGGACCGGCCTCGCTTCCCGCGTTCGCGCGCCCACTGCCCCCGCTCGCCGCACGCCCCTGACCCGCGCCGCCGCCCGGCTCGGGGGGCGCGCCGTTCTGCCCGGCGACACCCGGCTTCGGCTCGTGGCCCTGTCGTGTGCCGCCGCCCGCCGCGCGGCTTCGGCCTCCGTCCTGACCCAGGTAGCGGACGCCGGGCGGGAGGGTCACCGTCGCGGTGATCTCACCGGTGGCCGCACCGCCCGCGTTGCGCAGCCGTACGGCGACGAGCCCGGTCTGGCCGCGCAGCAGGGCACCGAGCGGATCGACGGCGGCGACGAGCGCCTCCTTCGCCTTCCTCCCGCTCCCTGCGGCCTTCTGGGCGCCGGTGTGGCTCTCGCCCGACCGGGCGTGCTCACGGGCCTCACGACCGCGCTCACCGGCCTGCCGAGGGCCCTGCGCGCTGCCCGGCCGCACCTGTGGGGCGCGATCCGTTGCCGGACCGCCTGCCTGCGACTCGCGCCGCTCACGAGCCCCCTCTGACGTCTGCCTGGCCCCGCCCTTCGCGCGGGCCTCGGCACTGCCTGCGCCCACCTTCGAGCGGGCCTGGCCGCCCTGTGCACTGCCCCGCGACCCAGCCTTGGCACTGCTTTCGACACCGCTTCGGCCACTGCCCTGCGCCCCGGCCTGGGCGCGCTGGTCCTGGTAGGGGTGCCGGGAGAGCTGACGTCGCACCTGCTGCCGTTCCGGAGCCGAGGCTTTTGCGGCGTCCGCGGGGCGGGAAGTCCGCTCACGATCGGCGAGGACGGTGGTCGTATCCGGCTCGCTCACCGGACGCCTGCCCGCCTGCCCCCTGCTGCCCTGCGCCCCGCTGCCCTGCTCTCTGCCGCCTTGCCCGCTGCTGCTCTGCCCGCTGCTGCTCTGCCCGCTGCCTTGTCCCCTGCCGATCTCTCCCCTGCTGCCCTGCCCCCTGCCGTCCTGGCCGCTACTGTCCTGCCCCCTGCCGCCCTGGCCGCTGCCGCCCTGGCCGCTGCCGCCCTGGCCGGCGCCCTGCGCCCTGCTGTCCTGCGCCCTGCTGTCCTGTGCCCTGCTGTCCTGTCCTCGCGGATCGGCACCGGGCGTCACCTTGCCGGTGATCTCGGGGATGCCGAGCGCGATGCCCGCGCCCGGCCCGTCGGCGCCGCTCACTGCCGCCGGGTCGTCCACGATCTCCGGCGTCGGGCCGCTCGCGGCCGTTGGGGACGCCTGTGCGCTCGGGCTCTGCGGGTCGTTCGCGGATGGGATGCCGGCCGCGCTGGTGTCGCCGGTGGCGGCCCGCGAGCGCGAGGCGCTGTCCGCGGGCTGCGGGCGGTCCAGGGCTCGTGTCCCGTCCTGTCCCTTCGAGCCGCCGGTGAAGAGCACGCCCGTCGGCTGGGCGACGAGCAAAAAGGCGGCCGTCGCGAGGGCCGCCACGGCGATGCCTCCCAGCACCGCCCGATGCGACGTCGGCACGCTCCGCACCAGCTCGGACAGCCGCGCCAGCGCCGCCCGCACACGCGAGAACGCCATCCTCAGCGCCCTGCCGATCGCCGGGCCCACTCTCGATCCCATCTTCAGGCCCGCAGCCAGGCCCGCAGCCAGGCCCGCACCCAAGCCCGCAGTCAGGCCCGCTCGCGAGCCCAGCGTCGGGCCGACCTTCGTGTACACGCGCCCGGTCATCGCCCGCGCACGGCCGCAGGCCGCGCGCAGCGCGTCCGCCCGGCCGCGCGCAGGCCCCGCAGTGCCCGTCTCGCCCTCGGCGGCCCGGACGGCACCTCTCATGCGGCGGTCCGCACGACTCGCCAACGCCCCGATGTGATGGCGCACGGCCTCCAGTTGCGCCCGTGCCCGTGCCCGTGCGCCGGCGCCCACCCTGCCCACCGCCCTGCCCACCGCCCTGCCGCCCGCCCTGCCGCCCGCCCTGCCGTTCGGCCCGCGCCCGCTCGTGCCGCCCGTCATGCCGCCGCCGTACGACCGTGCTCCCGTGACGGTCGCGGTGGCGAGGTCGGCGAGGTAGCCGTCCACGGCCGGCCCCGCGACGAGCTGACCGACGACGGCCCGCAGCTCCTGGGTGAGATCGACCATCTGGAGGAAGACCGACCGGCAGTCGATGCACTCGGCCACGTGGGCGTCGACCTCGCCGGCCTCCTGCTTGGGCAGGCCGTTCTCGACGTAGCGCAGGATCATGGACAGGATCGGCCGGCACTCGGCGCGCGGGCCGTTCTCCAGGTGCAGCCGCAGGTACGCCTCCCGCAGGCCCTGGCGGGCCCTCCGGACCAGAGGGGCCGCGGCCCTGCCCGACAGGCCGAGCAGCGGGCCCGCGTCGGCGGGCCTGCCGCCCTCGATCTCCACGTGCCACAGCAACGCGCGCCAGCGTTCCGGCAGCGAGCGGTATGCGCGGGCGAGCGGCGAGCGCTCCAGTCCCGTGAGCTCGGGGTCCACATAGAGGGAGTCGCCGTCGGCCAGGTCGGCCACTCCGGCGGCGGCGTAGCGGCGCACGGACGCGAGGAGGTAGGGCCGGAACGCGCAGGCGGGCCCGCCGCCCCGCCGCACCGCTTCGAGAACCCTCGCGAAGGTCTCGACGAGGAGATCCTCGACCGCGTCCTCGCCTTGCACGACCTGCCGCGCCAAGGACCGCGCGGCGGCCGAGTGCCGCCGGTAGAGCGTCCCGAAGGCCGCCGTGTCGCCTCCCCGCACGGCCTCAAGCAGTTCCATGTCGGTATGCCGGACTTCTCTACGCATTGCGACCTCGCGATTACGATGAGTTGCACGGCCATACATTCCGCAGTCCATGTCCTGGCTAAACCGCTGGACCCTCTTTACTCTCAGTAGTCATCGCACGCCACGCGGGCTCCACCCGGCCCGTACGGCCCGCACCGCGGGGCCGGCCGTACGCTGAGGCTCATGAGTGACCGCGAGAGACTGCTGGACGAGATCAAGAACAAGGGCATCGTGCACGGGCGGGTCGTGCTGTCCTCCGGCAAGGAGGCCGACTGGTACGTCGATCTGCGCCGCATCACCCTGGACGGCGTGGCGGCCCCGCTGGTGGGCCGCGTGATGCTGGACCTCACCGAAGATTTGGACTACGAGGCGGTCGGCGGGCTCACGCTGGGCGCCGACCCGGTGGCGACGTCGATGCTGCACGCCGCGGCGGCGCGTGGCCGCACGCTCGACGCGTTCGTGGTGCGCAAGGCGGGCAAGGCCCACGGCCTGCAGCGCAGGATCGAGGGTCCGGACGTCGCCGGGCGCCGGGTGCTCGCGGTGGAGGACACCACCACGACGGGCGGGTCCGTGCTCACCGCCGTGGAGGCGTTGCGCGAGGCCGGCGCGCAGGTCGTGGGCATCGCGACGATCGTGCACCGGGGCGGCGACGAGGCGCTGGCCGCGACCGGGATCCCCTACCGCTCCGCCTACTCGCTCGCCGACCTGGCGCTCACCGGCTCTCCGATCGCTTCACACTGAACGCCTGCCGCTCACCGGCCGGCCCGGGGGACCTGGCGGTTCCGTTCTCGAAGACCTGGACCGTGCTCGCGTCGTCGAGGACGACGTCGAGCTCAGGCTGGAAGTAGGACGCCTCCTCACCCCGGGCCAGGTCACGGTCGATGAGCACGTCGCCGCCGGGCACCCGGACGAACACGGGACACCGGTCGGCCTTGCACATCACGCGGACGGTGGGCACGCGAGGCGTGGAGGGCTCGGAGGAGGGCTCGGAGGAAGGCTCGGAGGAAGGCTCGGCGGTGGGCCGCGCCGGCGAGGTGGAGGCCGCGTCGGAGGCGGGCCCCTCCGAGCCGAACGTGGACAGCAGCGCTCTCGCGCCGACCACGATGACGGCGAGCAGCAGTACGGCCGCCAGACCGACCAGCGCCAGCCTGGCGATACCGAGGGGATCAGACCTGTGGCGTCCCACAATCGGGAGAGTAGCGGGTGTGAGGCATATCTCAGTACCGACCGGTCACTTCTTGTGCGGTAGCACCTTCCCGCAGGTCATCCCCGGATCCCCGGAGGCGACGGCCCACAGCGGCACCGCCCCTCCGAGGGCGTTACCGGGGGGCGTGGTGGCGGCCCTTGGGGACGGCGGCGCCGGCCTTGCGGTTCTTCATGACCTCGCGCACGATCGGGATCACCGACAGGAGGACGACGACGAAGACTCCGGGAAGGATGTACTTGTCGATGTCCTTGACCGTGTCCCCCAGGAAGCGGCCGAGCAGCAGCAGGGCCTCGACCCAGACGACACCGCCGAGGGCGTTCCAGACGAAGAAACGGCGCGCGTCCATCTCCAGCACGCCGGCCACCGGGTTCATGAAGGTGCGGACGATCGGCATGAACCGCGCGACGACCACGGCCTTCGCAGGACCGAACTTCTCGAAGTAGTACTCCGCCTTCTCGACGTGCTCCCTCTTGAACAGCCGGGAGTCGGGCTTGTCGAACATCTTCCGCCCGACCTTCGCCCCCAGGAAGTGGCCCAACTGCGCTCCCGCGATCGCCGCGAGCGGCGCGCCGATCAACAGCGTGGGCAGTGACAACGGCGCGATCCCGAATCCCTCCGCTGCGGCGACGGTGCTGAAAATTCCAGCGGTCACCAGCAGCGAGTCACCGGGCAGGAAGAACCCGACGAGCAGCCCCGTCTCTGCGAATACGATGGCGATAACGCCGATCGTCGCGAAGGCGCCGAGCATGCTCAGCCACCACTTCGGGTCAAGAAGGTCCAAGAGCACGTCCACGGGGCGAGCCTACCTGTCCCGGGTGAGATCAGACTGAGAAGCGGCAGGGCTGTGGAAAACCGTGAATCGCGGAATGACCGCGGCTTTCCCGGTGCCCCGCATACCCGGCTTTCCCGATCGGCCCGCCCTTCGGGATACTTGCCACGCCGCATACCGTCAGAAGGAGATGACTTCGCATGCCTATCGCGACTCCAGAGGTCTACGCCGAGATGCTCGACCGCGCCAAAGAGGGCGGTTTCGCTTACCCGGCGATCAACGTGACCTCGTCGCAGACCCTGCACGCCGCGCTGCGCGGCTTCGCGGAGGCGGAAAGTGACGGGATCATCCAGGTGTCGACCGGTGGCGCGGAGTTCCTCTCCGGCACCACCGTGAAGGACATGGTCACCGGGTCGGTGGCGTTCGCCGAGTTCGCCCGCGTGGTCGCCGAGAAGTACCCGGTGACGGTGGCACTGCACACCGACCACTGCCCGAAGGACAAGCTCGACTCCTTCGTCCGCCCGCTCCTGGAGATCTCCGCCGAGCGCGTCGCGCGCGGCCAGGACCCGCTGTTCCAGTCGCACATGTGGGACGGCTCCGCCGTGCCGCTGGACGAGAACCTCCAGATCGCGAGCGAGCTGCTCGAGAAGACCGCCGCCGCCAAGGTCGTCCTCGAGATCGAGATCGGCGTGGTCGGCGGTGAGGAGGACGGCATCGTCGGCGAGATCAACGAGAAGCTGTACACGACGCCGGAGGACGCCCTGGCCGTCGCCGAGACCCTCGGCCTCGGCGAGCGCGGCCGCTACATCGTGGCCGCCACGTTCGGCAACGTCCACGGCGTGTACAAGCCGGGCCACGTCAAGCTGCGCCCGAGCGTGCTCAAGGAGATCCAGGAGGCCGTCGGCGCCAAGTACGGCAAGGAGAAGCCGTTCTCGCTGGTCTTCCACGGCGGCTCCGGCTCGACGCTGGAGGAGATCCGCGAGGCGATCTCGTACGGCGTGGTGAAGATGAACATCGACACCGACACGCAGTACGCCTTCACCCGCCCGATCGCGGACCACATGTTCCGCAAGTACGACGGCGTGCTGAAGGTCGACGGCGAGGTCGGCGACAAGAAGGCCTACGACCCGCGCTCGTACGGCAAGGCGGCCGAGGCCGGCATGGCCGCGCGCGTCGTCGAGGCGTGCCAGCAGCTCAACTCCGCGGGCACCAAGCTCAAGTAGCCGGGGCGCGGCCGGCGGGAAACGCGAAGCTCCATTCTTGTATCGGTCTTCGGTTCCCGCCGGGCCGCCCATACCCGTGCGGCTCTTTGACAGGTAAGACTGTCCCCATGGAATCGCACGAGAACCTCCTTGCCGGCCCGCCGCCCACCCTGCTGCCGGACAACCCCGAGGCGCGGCGGATGCTCGAGTCGGGCGCCAAGGCGGCAGACGTGGCAGCCCGTTTCCCCGCCTACTCGGCGGCCTGGGCCGCTCTCGCCGACGACTACTTCGCCGCGGGTCACGCCGTCACCTCGTACGCGTTCGCGCGCACCGGCTATCACCGCGGTCTTGACCAGCTGCGCCGGGCGGGCTGGAAGGGGCACGGGCCGATCCCGTGGGAGCACGAGCCGAACCAGGGGTTCCTGCGCTGCCTGAACGCCCTGGCCCGGGCGGCCCAGGCGATCGGCGAGAAGGACGAGGCCGAGCGCTGCGCCCAGTTCCTGCGTGACAGCAGCCGGGAGGCCGCGGAGGCGCTGGCACCCAGCTCCTGAGCGATCTCTTGAACGAATTGCCTGGATGACTCCTGGACGAACCGCTAGAACGGGACATTAAGCGGGACAATCAATCCGTCTTGTGACTTAAGACTCCGTTCACCGTCGGCATGCCCCTCAGGTAGTCTCTGTGTGCAAGAGGCCCCTGCCGCGCTTGCGTCAGGGGCTTTTCGTCTTGGTGCGGGAGTTGAACCATGCCGGCTGTCGTTCTCGTTGGCGCCCAGTGGGGCGATGAGGGCAAGGGGAAGGCCACCGACCTGCTGGGCGGTGACGTCGACTATGTCGTGCGTTACCAGGGTGGCAACAACGCGGGCCACACCGTCGTCATCGGCGACCAGAAGTACGCGTTGCACCTGCTGCCGACGGGCGTGCTCTCCCCCGACGTGGTCCCGGTGATCGGCAACGGCGTGGTGGTCGACCCGGGCGTGCTGCTCAGCGAGATCGACGGGCTGGCCGAGCGGGGCATCTCCTGCGACCGGCTGCTGATCTCGGCCAACGCGCATTTGATCATGCCGCAGCACAAGGCCATCGACAAGGTCAGCGAGCGTTTCCTCGGCAAGGCCAAGATCGGCACGACCGGCCGCGGCATCGGCCCGGCGTACGGCGACAAGATCTACCGCATGGGCATCCGGGTGCAGGACCTGCTCGACCCCGGCATCCTCGGCAAGAAGATCGAGGCCGCGGTGGGCGAGAAGAACCAGATCCTCACCAAGATCTACAACCGCCGCGGGCTCGACCCGGCGAAGGTGCTGGAGGAGTACCTCGGCTACGCCGAGCGGCTGCGCCCCCACATCGCCGACACCTCGCTCGTGCTGTCGCGGGCCCTCGACCAGGACAAGGTCGTGCTGCTGGAGGGCGGGCAGGGCACGCTGCTCGACATCGACCACGGCACCTACCCCTTCGTGACCTCCAGCTCGCCCACCTCCGGCGGCGCCTGCGCCGGCTCCGGCATCCCGCCCACCCGCCTGACCAGGATCATCGGCATCCTCAAGGCGTACACCACGCGCGTGGGGTCCGGGCCGTTCCCGACCGAGCTGCTCGACGAGCAGGGCGACTGGCTGCGCCAGACCGGCGGCGAGTATGGCGTCACCACCGGCCGCAACCGCCGCTGCGGCTGGTTCGACGCGGTCATCGCGCGGTACGCCACCCGGATCAACGGCGTGACCGACTTCTTCCTGACCAAGCTCGATGTGCTGTCGGGCCTGGAGCGGATCCCGGTCTGCGTGGCGTACGACGTGGACGGCGTCCGTCACGACGAGATCCCCATGACGCAGACCGAGTTCCACCACGCCACGCCGATCTACGAGGAGCTGCCCGGCTGGCAGGAGGACATCACCGGCGCCAAGACGTTCGAGGACCTGCCGCCGAACGCGCAGGCGTACGTGAGGGCGCTGGAGGAGATGAGCGGCGCCCCGATCTCCGCCATCGGCGTCGGTCCGGGCCGCACGCAGACCATCCAGATTCGTTCTCTCATCTGATGGTTCGTGGGGTACGCGCCCGGAACCGGCGGGTTCCGGGCCGCGGACGGGCGAGGCGGTAAGGTACGCCGCTGTGCATGGATACGTTGAGCTGCACGGGCACCGTGGAGCGCGGGGCCTGCGGCCCGAGAACACCCTGCCCGGCCTGGCGTTCGCGCTGGAGCTGGGGGTCGACGCACTCGAGTTCGACGTCGCCATGTCCGCGGACGGACAGCTCGTGCTCACGCACGACCTGCACGTGTCCGCGGTCACCAGCGCCGACACCGGCATGGCCGTCCCCGGCGACGAGATGTTCCCCTACGTCGGCAAGCCGATCATCGCGCTCACCCTGCCGCAGCTGCGCACCCTCGATGTGGGCGTACGGCTGCCCGAGCGGCCGGACGACCGCTTCGCGCTCACGCAGGTGCCGCTGCCGGACACCCGGATGCCCACGCTCGGGGCGGTGCTCGGCCTGATCGGCGCCCTCGGCGCCGACCACGTGCGCCTGAACGTGGAGCTGAAGTCCGATCCCACCCGTCCCGACCTGTGCGCCGACCCGCGCCGGTTCGTGGAGGAGGTCGTCCACGAGCTCCACCGGCACGACCGGCTGTCGAGGTCGGCCCTGCTCAGCTTCGACTGGCGCCTCCTGGAGATCGCCCGGCCGATGGTCGAGCGGCGGTACGCCCTGGTCGAGCACGACACGATGACCCCCGCCTGGATGAACGGCATCCGTCTCGGCGAGGTCGGCGGCGACCTCGCGGCGGCGGCCGCGGCGGTGGGGGCGACGACCCTGTCCCCCGACCGCGTGCTCGTCGACGAGGCGCTGATGGCGGGGGCGGCCCGGCAGGGCCTGCCGGTCGTCGTGTGGACGGTCAACGAGACCGACGAGGCCGCCCGGCTGATCGACCTGGGAGTGGCCGGGATCGTCACCGACTATCCCGACCGCATGCGCCGCCTCTGGAAGGCCCGCGGCCTGCCGCTGCCCGGCCCGGTGACCCCACTGCGGCCGGTAGGGGCCTGAACCGCGCGCAGGGGCCTGAGCCGCGTGTAAGGGCTTGAGGCGCCACAGCGCAAAGGGAAGAGCCCCGCCCGTGGGCGGTTTCGACAACCACCGAGGCGGGGCTCCAGGGTCACCCACAAGAATGGCTTTCACAGCCGACGTACAGCCAAGCGCACCGGACCGTGCCCGTCAAGTAGCCGAGCGTCACCCGCCCCTGTGTGTCGCCGTCACGGCCCGTGCGAACCTCACTCCTCCACGGACAGCGCGCCCGACGGGCAGAGCTGCACGGCCCTCTTCACTCCGGGCTCGAGGTCGGCCGGGGGCTCGGCATCGAGCACCACGACCGTCCCGTCGTCCTCGCTCTGGTCGAACACCCGGGGCAGCGTGAGCACGCACATCCCCGCACCGATACACCGTCCGGTGTCCGCCTTGATCTTCATCGTTCCCCCTGCGACCTTCCTCACCACAGCACCGGCAGGCGGTGCACACCATAGATGGCCATATTGGACCGCATCGGAACCTCGTGCGCGGGCACGGCCAGGCGCAGGTTGGGGAAGCGGCGCAGCAGGGCGGGAAAGGCGATGCGCATCTCGATCCGGGCGAGCTGCTGGCCGAGGCACTGGTGGATGCCGTGCCCGAAGCTCAGGTGCCCGTGCGCAGGCCGGGTCACGTCGAGCGTGTCACCGCCCTCGAACCGCTCGGCATCCCGGTTCGCCGCCCCCAACGACAGCGTCACGGCCTCGCCGGCCCGGATCAGGCAGCCGCCGACCTCCACGTCCTCCAGGGCCGTACGGGTCGGTCCGATGTGCACGATGCTGAGGTAGCGCAGCAGCTCCTCCACCGCGTTCTCGACCGCGGCCGGGTCGTCCCGCACGGTGGCGAGCTGGCCGGGGTTCGTCAGCAGCGCGAACGTGCCGAGGCCGAGCATGTTGGCGGTCGTCTCGTGGCCCGCGATGAGCAGCAGCAGCCCGACGCCGCCGATCTCCTCGTACGTCAGCTCCCCGCCCGCGACCAGGCCGCTGAGGATGTCGTCGGTGGGCTCCTTGGCCTTCGTCGTGACGAGACCGTGCAGGTAGGAGTACAGGTCCTGCACCGCGGCCCGGACCTCCTCGATCGAGGAGTTCAGGTTCAGCAGCACCGCCGAGTCGTGCTGGAACTTCCCCCGGTCCTCGTACGGCACACCGAGCAGCTCGCAGATGACCAGCGAGGGGATGGGGAGTGCGAACGACTCGACGAGGTCGGCGGGGGCGCCCTCGCGTTCCATGGCGTCGAGGCGGCTCTCGGTGATCTCCTTGACCCTCGGTTCGAGCTGCTTCATCCGCCGCACCGTGAACTGCCCGGTCAGCAGGCGGCGATAGCGGGTGTGCGCGGGGGCGTCCATGCGGATGAAGAACCCCGGCGTCAGCGGCTCACTGCGGAACTCCCCGCGCTGGGGGATGGGCGAGTGCAAGAGCTCGGGGCGTGTGCTGAAGCGGTTGTCGGCCAGGATGGCGCGCGCCTCGGCATAGCCGGTCACCAGCCAGCCCTCGTGCCCGTCCGCGTACGTCATTCGCTGGATCGGCGCCTCGGCGCGGCGGCGTGCCAGTTCGTCCGGTGGATCGAAAGCACGTTCCCGAGTGAGGGGATAAGTCGCCAGCCGGGGTGTCGCCTCTGTCATGACACGCTCCTGCGAGAGTGGAAACGGTCGATGTGTCGAGCGGCCCGCTCACCCCACCTAACAACATCATTTGACATATCGCAATGACTGATTGCTCATGATTCCGGTCATGAAGCGTACGTGTCTCCGGAAGCCCGTCGACGCCCGCCGGGACGCCCGTGGGGCGGCGTCCCGGGGGAAAAGGGCGGTCAGAGCCAGCCGTTGCGGCGGAAGGCGCGATGCAGAAGCGTGCAGGCGACGACCATCACGCCGATCACGACGGGGTAGCCGTACAAGGAGCTGATCTCGGGCATGTGCTCGAAGTTCATGCCGTAGATGCCGGCGATCATCGTGGGGACCGAGATGATCGCCACCCAGGAGGAGATCTTGCGCATGTCCTCGTTGGCGAGGGCGTTGGAGCGCGCCAGGGCGGCCTGGAGGATCGAGTCGGACAGCTCGTTGGACGACTGGACCTGCTCGCACACGCGGGACAGGTGGTCGCCGACGTCGCGGAAGTACTCACGCATCTCGGAGGGGATGCTGCGCCGCTGGGGAAGGGCGTTGAAGGGGGTCTGGAGCGGTCCGACCGCGCGCTTGAGCTCCAGCATCTCGCGCTTGAGCTGGTAGATCCTGTTGATGTCGCGGGAGCTGACCTCCGCGAAGACGGCCGCCTCGACCTCTTCGAGCTCGGCCTGCATGAGGTCGGCGACCTGCAGGTACTTGTCCACGACGTGGTCGGCGATGGCGTGCAGGACACCGGTGGGACCGCGGCCGATCAGCTTCGGCTTCGACTCCAGCTTCTCGCGGACGTCCCCGAGCGGACAGTGCCGCCCGTGCCGTACGGTCACCACGAAGTCGGGCCCGACGAACACCATGATCTCGCCGGTGCCGATGATCTCGCTGCTCGCCGCCGACACCTCGTGGTCGAGGAACGCGACGGTCTTGAGCACCACGAACAGCGAGTCGCCGTACCGCTCGACCTTGGGGCGCTGGTGGGCCTTGATGGCGTCCTCGACGGCGAGCGGGTGCAGGCCGAACACGTCGGCGAGCCACTCGACCTCGGGCGCGGCGGGCTCGTGCAGACCGACCCAGACGTACGCGTCGGGCACCTCGTTGGCCTCGTTGTGCTCGCGAACCAGGCGTACGGCCTCGGGAATGCCGCCGGCGTCGACCTTCTTGCCGCCGACGTACGCGCCGAACTCGACGAGGGAATTGCTCGGTGGCACACAGCGGACGATCGGGTCCACGTCGTTCATGGGCGCCGCGCCGAGACGCGTGGGCATGACGCGGGTGTGCCTGTTGATGCGGGGAAAGAGCAGAGAGGAGCGCATGGCGGTCCCTTCCCGCCCGAGCCGGCACGCCCTACGCGCGACGTGATGTCACCCCTTCATACAGGCGTGAGCTGCCCCTCGGGCTTCAGTTTCGGAGTGGTCGGGAATGCGCACGACGTACGTGCGCGAGCACGTACTGACGGGATCACCAGAATTCATCCCAGACCACCTCCAATCGCCACGAGACAGCGCGAAGCCTGTCTAACCTACCACACAGCCGTTGGACACCTGTTCCAGAGTACCCGCGTCAAGTCCCGTCGATCATGCACTTCTTGCCAAAAACCGCCCGCACAAACTGGCCATGGATGTGTATCCCCGCCCAAACCGCTCCGCCGGGGCGCGGGGGGCGGGTGCCGCGCCGGAGATGCGGGGGCGGTGCCGCGCCGGAGATGCGGGGGGCAGTGCGGGGGGGCGGTGCCGCGCCGGAGGTGCGGCGGGCAAAGACTGCGACAATGGTCGGGTGCGCGTACTTGTCATCGGTTCCGGGGGTCGGGAGCACGCTCTGTGCCGGGCCCTGCGGCTCGACCCCGCCGTCGTAGAGGTCCACTGCGCCCCCGGCAACGCCGGCATCGCCGAGGTGGCCACCCTGCACCAGGTCACGCCCACCGACGGGGCGGCCGTGACCGCGCTCGCCGAACGGCTGGGCGCCGACCTCGTCGTGATCGGTCCCGAGGCGCCGCTGGTCGCCGGGGTCGCCGACGCCGTCAGGGCCGCCGGGATCGCCTGCTTCGGCCCGTCGGCGGAGGCGGCGCGGATCGAGGGGTCCAAGGCGTTCGCGAAGGACGTGATGACGGCCGCCGGGGTGCCGACCGCGCGCGCGTACACCTGCACCACACCGGAGGAGGCCGCGGCGGCGCTCGACGCGTTCGGCGCGCCGTACGTCGTGAAGGACGACGGGCTGGCCGCGGGCAAGGGCGTGGTCGTGACCGACAGCCGTGAGGAGGCCCTGGAGCACGCCGGGGCGTGCGGGCGGGTCGTCATCGAGGAATACCTCGACGGCCCAGAGGTGTCGCTGTTCGCGCTGTGCGACGGGACCGACGCGGTGGCGCTGCAGCCCGCCCAGGACTTCAAGCGGGCCTACGACGGCGACAAGGGCCCCAACACCGGCGGCATGGGGGCCTACACCCCGCTGCCGTGGGCGCCGGAGGGCCTGTCCGAGCGGGTGATGGCCGAGATCGTGCGCCCGACCGTGGCCGAGATGGCGCGGCGCGGCACGCCGTACACGGGAGTGCTGTACGCCGGGCTGGCGCTGACCTCGGCCGGGCCACGCGTGATCGAGTTCAACGCACGGTTCGGCGACCCGGAGACCCAGGTCGTGCTCGACCGGCTGGAGACCCCTCTGGGCGGGCTGCTGCTCGCGTGCGCGACCGGCACGCTCGCCGGGCATCCGCCGCTGCGGTGGCGGGACGGCGCCGCCGTGACCGTGGTGCTCGCCGCCGAGAACTACCCGGCAGACCCGGTGAAGGGCGACCCGATCGCGGGGCTCCCGGTGACGGTCGAGGGCGCGTACGTGCTGCACGCGGGCACGGCCCTCGACGAGGACAACCGGATCGTGTCGAACGGCGGGCGGGTGCTCAACGTGGTCGGCACGGGCGCCGACGTCGCCCAGGCCCGGGCCCGGGCCTACGAGGCGCTGGAGCAGATCACGATGCGCGGCTCCCACCACCGCTCCGACATCGCCCTGGCCGCCGCGTCCTCCTGACGCCTGACGGATCTTCTATGGCACTGGCCGCTTCGCGCCGGCGGGGCGGCGCGAGCCGGTGCTTGAGCACTGGTTCCCGGTGGGGCCGGGCTGGACCAGGCGATGTTCCTGAGCCGGCCCCGAGACCGTCCCTGGCTCATGGACGCGGAGCTCGGCCGGTGCGACGGCGTGACGCAGGCGCACCGGCCCGTTCCGGCGTTCGCGGGCGATCACATCGAGGCGCGGCCGCCGACGCTCCCGCTGCTCAAGGCGCGGTGAAGAGCTGGGAAGATGGAACGGTGAAGCACCTGCACTCCGGCAAGGTACGCGACCTCTACGAGACCCCCGACGGGCTGCTGCTGATGGTCGCCTCCGACCGCATCTCGGCCTTCGACTACGTGCTCGAGCCCGGCATCCCCGACAAGGGGGAGATCCTCACCCGGCTGTCCCTGTGGTGGTTCGAGCAACTCAAGGACGTGGTCCCCAACCACGTGGTCTCGACCGACGTCCCGGCGGAGTTCGCCGGCCGCGGCGTGCTGTGCCGCAGGCTGCGAATGGTGCCGGTGGAGTGCGTGGCACGCGGCTATCTCACCGGCTCCGGGCTGGTGGACTACCGCAGGGAGGGCGTCGTCTCCGGCGTGCCGCTCCCCGAAGGGCTCACCGACGGGTCCCGGCTGCCCGAGCCGATCTTCACCCCGTCGACCAAGGCTCCCATGGGCGAGCACGACGAGCCCATGACGTACGAGGAGGTCGTGGGCGAGGTGGGCGAGAACGTGGCCGAGCAGCTGCGCCGGATCACCCTCGACGTCTACAGCCGCGGCGCCGAGATCGCGTTGGAACGCGGCATCATCCTGGCCGACACGAAGATCGAGCTGGGCTGGGACGCCGACGGCGTGCTGACGCTGGGCGACGAGGTGCTGACGCCCGACTCCTCCCGCTTCTGGCCGTTGGACGAGTGGGAGCCGGGCCACTCCCAGCCGTCGTTCGACAAGCAGTTCGTCCGAAACTGGCTGCTGTCCCCCGAGTCGGGCTGGGACAGGTCGTCCGGCGAGGCGCCCCCGCCGCTGCCCGACGAGATCGTGGAGCGCACCCGCAGCCGTTATGTCGAGGCGTACGAGCGGCTGACCGGCGAGCGTTTCCGCGGCTGAATCACACAGGTCACACAAGTAGTCTCAAGTGACTCGTTCCCCCATGCCTTCTGGGGGTAGTTCCTCCCCGAAACTCCTGGAACAGCGGCTACTCTAGGCCGATCGTCCTCGCCGACGCGTCGGGTGCCGGCTGACGGGAGTCCCCCATCCTTCCCCCGAAATAGGAGCAATTCATGGTCCGTTACCGCGTGCGCGGTGGCAACGTACTGCGTGGAACCGCCTTCATCCAGGGCGCGAAGAACGCCGTACTGCCCATGATCGGGGCGGCGCTGCTCGCGGCCGAAGGCCGTACGGTGCTCCGCAACGTGCCCGTCATCGAGGACGTGCGCCGGGCGGTCGAGCTCGCGCAGGCCGTGGGCGCGAAGGTGGAGTTCCACGAGAGCGAGCGGACGCTCGTCATCGACGCCTCCCGCCTGACCAGCCCGGTCCTGCCCGCGGAGATCGCCCGCCGGTTCCGGGGGTCGGTGCTGTTCGTCCCCGCGCTGCTCCACCGCCTCGGCGAGGCGATCATCGAGGGCATCGGCGGATGCAACCTCGGCAGCCGCAACCTCGACTTCCACTACCTGGGCTACAAGCGCCTGGGCGCGATGGTGGACGAGGGCGAGGCCGTCATCCACATCAAGGCCGGAGGCCTGATCGGCGCCCCGCTCTACCTCGACACCCCGTCGCACACCGGCACCGAGAACCTGATCATGGCCGCCTCGCTGGCGCGGGGCACCACCGTCATCGAGAACGCGGCCCTCGAACCCGAGGTGCTCGACGTCATCACGATGCTGACCCGGATGGGCGCGCGCATCCGCGGCGGCGGCACGGGCTTCATCACGGTCGAGGGCGTCGACGAGCTGACCGCGGTCGAGCACACTGTCATGCCCGACCGGCTCGACGCGGGCGTCTTCGCGATGGCCTCGGCGATCACCGGCGGCGAGGTCAGCCTGGTCGGCGCCTCCCTGGAGCACCTCGGCGTCGTCCGGTGGAAGCTGGAGCAGATGGGCGTCGAGTTCGAGACCCACGGCGCGGTCCTCCAGGTGCGCCGCAACCGCCCGCTGCGGCCGATCAACGTCATCACCGACACCTACCCCGGCTTCGCGACCGACCTGCAGTCGCCGCTGATGACCGTGGCCTGCCTCGCCGAGGGCTCCAGCTACATCCACGAGCGCATCTTCGACGGCCGCTTCGCGCTGGCGGGCGAGCTGAACAAGATGGGGGCGAACGTCGAGGTCGAGGGCAGCCGGGCGGTCGTGCACGGTCCGACGCCGCTGCACGGCACCGAGGTGACGGCGCACGACCTGCGGTCGGGCATCGCGCTCGTGCTCGCCGGGCTCGCGGCGGAGGGCGAGACCACGATCGGGTCCGGATATCTGATCGACCGCGGCCACGCGGCGCTCGCGCAGCGTATGCAGGCTCTCGGCGCAGATGTGGTGCGTGAAATTTCCACTTCGGACGAGGGGTGAGTCCGGAAACCTTTACTAATGCCCTGACCAGCGCAGATCTTCCGATTTAAGGAACCCCCCAGACCACCCAGAATGGTATTCCGGTAAATCTGGGCGTGACATTACGGCCTTAACCAGCGATCGTTCCAAAGAGAAGCCACAACAACGAGGGCGACGTGGGATGGGACGAACATTGGTCGAACGCACGGAAGACACTCCGCGCGGGTCACGTCTGGGCACGGTGACACCCGACCTCACCATCGGCGTGGTGGGGTCGCACGATCTGGTCGAGCGGGTGATGCTCATGGGGCACTCGGCTGCCCCGGTGCCCTGCCGGCTGGTCGCCGCCGCGTACCGGGACGAGCAGGAGGCGGCGGACAAGGTGACCCGGCTCGGTCCGGGTGTGGACGCGTGCCTGTTCGCGAGTCCGGTGCCTTTCGAGCTCGCCCGGCGGGCCGGCGTGCTCACGATGCCGGCCACGCACGTGCAGCTCGGCGGGGCCGCGCTCGTGGCGGCGATCGCGCGGGCCGCGCTGGACGAGCGGATCGATCCGCGCCGGGTGAGCCTCGACGTGCTCGGACGGCCGGACATCGACGAGGCGTACACGGACCTCAACCTCTCCTCCGGTGAGGTCCACAGCCGTGACGAGCCGGGCCCGGTGGGCACTATCACGGCCTTCCACGAGCGGCTGTTCCGCCAGGGGGCCACGACGGGCGCGCTCACGTGCGTCCAGGGCGTGGCCGACCGGCTGACGGCCGCCGGGGTGCCGGTGGTGCCGGTCAGGCCGACCTCCGCGGCCGTCCGTACGGCACTGCACACGGCGGCGCTGCTCGGCGCCCGCCACCGCCTGGAGGAGTCGCAGCTCACCGTCGTGCTGGTCGAGGTGCCGACGCTGCGCGAGCCCGTACGGCGGGCCGCACCGCGCTACTGGCGCGACGAGCTGCGGTTGTCGCTGCACCGCCTGCTGGTGCAGGAGGCCAACCGGATCAACGCGAGCGTGTGGCCGATCGACGACCACAGCTATCTCGTGGTGGCGACGAAGGGCTCGATCTCGACGGCCACGGACGGGTTCCGGGTGCTGCCGTTCGCGGCGCGGATCCGCGAGGAGCTGGGCCTGGCGGTCGAGGTGGGTGTGGGGATGGGCCGCACCACGCACGAGGCCGAGACGCACGCCAGGGGCGCGCTCGCCCGCACGCAGGGCGGCAAGCAGCCGCAGGGCTTCGCCGTGGACCGGGAGGGCCGCGCACTGGTGCCGCCGCCCCGGATGCCTCCCCAGCCGGGCGGACCGGTCAAGCCCAAGGGGGTCGAGGTGCTGGCGCGCCTGGCCGCCAAGCTGGAGGGCGGCGACACGGTCGTCGACGCGGAGGGCGCCGGGCGCATGCTCGGGGTGACCCCCCGCACGGCCAGGCGGTTGCTGCGCACGCTGGTTGACGAGGGACTCGCGTGGCCGCTTCCGCCCAACCGCACCCCCCAGCCGGGCCGGCCGCGGCAGCTCTACCGGCTGATCGTGGAGAAGCTGAACCGGTAATCGCCGTCCGGAAGCGACGGTCTATTGTCATGACCCATGGAACGAAACGGTCATGACACACGGGTGTGGCTGGCGCTGGCCGCCGTGTACGTGGTGTGGGGCTCGACGTACCTCGGCATCGCGATCGCCATCCAGACCCTTCCGCCGATGACAAGCGGTGGACTCCGTTTCGTCGCGGCGGCGCTGGTTCTCGGCACGGTCCTGCTCGTCAGGGCCGTGCCACTCCGCATGCGGTGGAAGGAGTTCGGGGGCGCCGCGCTCGTCGGGCTCCTGCTCCTCGCCGGAGGCAACGGCATGGTGGCCGTGGCCGAGCAGCACATCTCCAGCGGCCTGGCCGCGCTGCTCGTCGCCTGTACCCCGCTGTGGCTGATCGTGCTCAGGACGGTCTTCAGGGACCGGCCGCACGTGCTGACGCTGGCCGGTGTGCTGGTGGGCTTCGCCGGGGTCGCCTTCCTCTCACTGCGGGGCGGCGGCACGTCCGGCAGCGGCGTGGGCATCACCATCGTGCTGCTGGGCTCGCTGTCGTGGTCGGTGGGCTCGTTCATCTCCCCCCGGATCCCGATGCCGAAGAACCCTTTCGTGGCCAGCACGGTCGAGATGGCGGTGGGCGGCGTGGCCCTGCTGGTCATGGGTCTCGTGCAGGGCGAGCGGCTGCACCTCGCCACGGTGAGCTGGCAGTCGTGGACGGCCCTGGCCTACCTGGTGCTGGTGGGCTCGCTGGTGGGCTTCACCTCGTACATCTGGCTGCTCGGCCATGCGCCGATCTCGCTCGTGTCCACCTACGCGTACGTGAACCCGGTGGTGGCGGTGATCCTCGGGATGGCGGTCCTGGCCGAACCGGTCACCGCGGCCATGCTCGTGGCGGGAGCCCTGATCGTCGTGGGGGTCGCGCTGGTGGTCTCCACCGAGCGTCGTGGCAGGCCCGCGACACCGCCGGAAGAGGAGGCCCCCGCGGGCCCCGGACGCGTCACGGCGTCCCGGCCGGCCGCCGAGCCGTAAAAGCAGACCCGCGAACCATCAGCGTGAGCCGGACCGGGAAACCGAGCTGGACCGGGAAACAGGGCCGGCTCGGTGAAGCGTGAGAGCGAAATCGGTAATTCGAGGCCGCCGGCGAATCGGGCACCTGATTTCGCTGCGATCCGCCGATTATCCCGCGATATTCGCATGAGAAATGCGAGGGCGACCCACGGCGGGCAGGGTGGGCGACTCCGTGGGCGACCGCCTGCGATATACACGGAGATCCCCTGACAGATCGTGACAGGACCCGGAAGGGTTTACTGACACTGCTTTGCGAGGAACCGCGCAATGTTCGAGAAGTTCACCGATCGAGCGCGACAGGTCGTCATCCTGTCCCAGAACGAGGCCCGCACGCTCGGCCACTACTCCATCGACACCGAGCACATCCTCCTCGGTCTGCTCCGCGAAGGCGGTGGCCTGGCGGCCCAGGTTCTGACGAGCCTGGGCCTGAGCCTCGAGGATGTGCGCCTCCGGGTCAAGGAGACCGTCGGCCACGGCCGGCCCGCCACGGCGGAGCACCTGCCGTTCGCCCCGGCCGCCCACGCGGTCCTCCAGGGGTCGAACGAGGAGTCCGTGCGGCGCGGCCACGACCGCATCGGCACCGAGCACATCCTGCTCGCGCTCCTCCGCGATCGCGAGACCGTGGCGGCCCGGGTGCTGGTCGCGTGCGGAGCCGATCCCGGCCACGCGGCGCGGGCCATGGAGGAGCTCGTCCGGCAGTACTACCCGGCCCCCTAGGAAGCCTTACGGAACGCCGCGGCGGCGGCGAGGAAGACGTCGTTGGCCTCGGTGTCGCCGATGGAGATCCGGGCGCCCTCACCGGCGAACGGGCGCACGGCGACCCCGACGGCCGCGCACTTCTCGGCGAACTCCATCGTGCGCTCGCCGAGGCGGAGCCAGACGAAGTTGGCCTCGGTGGATGGGACGGTCCAGCCCTGCGACAGCAGCGTCTCCCTGACCCGGGTGCGCTCCTTGATCACGGTCTCGACCCGCTCCTGCAGCTCGTCTTCGGCCTTCAGGGACGCGATCGCGGCCGCCTGGGCGAGGTGGTTGACCGCGAAGGGCAGCAGCGTCTTGCGAACCGCGGCGGCCACGCGCTCCTGCCCGATCAGGTAGCCGACCCGCAGCCCCGCCAGGCCGTACGCCTTCGAGAACGTGCGCAGGACGGCGACGTTGGGGCGCTCGCGGTAGAACGTGAGGCCGTCCGGCACGTCCGCGTCCCTGACGTACTCCCGGTAGGCCTCGTCGAGGACGACGAGGACGTTCTCGGGCACGCGGTCGAGGAACCGCGCGAGCTCGTCGGCCCGGTTCACGGTGCCGGTCGGATTGTTGGGGTTGCAGACGAAGACCAGGCGCGTCTCCGGCGTGATGGCGTCGGCCATGGCGTCGAGGTCGTGCGTCTCGTCGCGCAGCGGCACCTCGATCGTGTTGGCGCCCGCGAGGCCGACCAGCAGCGGGTATGCCTCGAACGAGCGCCAGGCGTACATCACGTCGGCGCCGGGCTCGCCCACCGCCTCCAGGATCTGCTGGGCGACCGCGACCGATCCGGCGCCCAGCGCGACGTGGTCGAACGGCACGCCGAGCCGCTCGGCGAGCGTCTCGGTGAGCCGGACCGCGCCGGGATCGGGATAACGGTGGATCTCCGTGGCCGCCCGCGCGATCGCCTCCAGCACCGACGGCAGGGGTCCGAAGGGGCTCTCGTTGGAGGACAGCTTGTAGGACCGGCCGTCCGGTGAGACCACGGCCTTGCCCGGCTTGTAGGCCGGCACGGTGTCGAGGATCGAGCGGAATCGAGGCATGCCCTAACGATAGGAGATTCGCCTGTTCCGGCGGCACCCCGCACGGCCCCTGTGGATAACTCTCCTGCCCCGGTCTTACTGGTAGTAGGCGTAGAGCGTCTTCCAGCTGCCGGCGTACTGGCAGGTGAGGGACGGCTTGGTGGCCTTGCCCTCGGAGCAGACCTTGAGCTCGACCTCGCCGACGTTCTTCATCGTGAAGGCGAAGGTCTTCTTCCCGCCGTAAGAGCAGGTGCGGTAGTTGCGGTAGGCCAGGTGCGGCTTGTTGGCGGCGTCGAAGTAGCTGACGCGGAACAGGGCCCAGCCGCAGGTGGACGCCTTGCGGTTCAGGCTGGTGACCTTGCCGGTGACCTTGACGTACGGCGCGGGCCGGCTCCGGTCGCTCTTGGCCGCGGCGGTCAGCGAGCCGCTGACCTTGGCCTTCGACCCGGCGGCGTAGTAGGGGCCCCAGGACTTGGCGGCGGTGGCCTCGGCCGCCGTCGCCGTGGCGAGCGGGGCGAGGGCCAGGATGCCGGCCGCGAGCGTGATGCCTGCGAGGGTGCGGGTGAGGGTCATGGCTGGGGTTCCTTTCCTCGTCGTTGCCGGCAGTGTGTCCCGGGGCGCTTTCAAGGCCCTTGACACCCGCTGTACCGGCAGTGCCCGCTCTACCGAGATGCCCGCCATGCCGTGCCCCTCGCCCTGCACGCCCACCCTCGCGCCGGGCCCCTAGCGATCAGACGCGGCCGATCAGTTGCCGCCGATCAGGTGCGGCCGGTCAGGTGCGCAGCATGGGCGGGTGGAGCAGCACGGCGGGGCCCCGGCGGTAGAGCATGGCGGGACGTCCGCCGTCCCGGGTAGTGGTGCGCCCGGTGGGCACGAGGAACCCCTCGGTCTTGGTGACCTTCCGGTGAAAGTTTCGCGGGTCGAGCGGGCGTCCCCAGACGATCTCGTAGACGCGGCGCAGCTCCGCGACGGTGAACTCGGGCGGGCAGAAGGCGGCGCCGAGCGAGGTGTATTCGAGCTTGCCCCTGGCCCGCTCCACCCCGTCGAGCATGATCCTGCGGTGGTCGAAGGCCATCTCGGTCAGCTCGGCCACCGGCTGCCAGCTCATGTGGGCCTCGGTGGACGCGGGCAGATCGGGGGCGAGGCCCAGATAGGCCACGCTGACGACCCGCTGGCGCGGATCGCGGTCCGGATAGCCGTAGGTCTGAAGCTGTTCCAGGTGGACCGGGGCGCCGGGAAGACCGGCCCTTTCGGCCAGCACGCGGGCCGCCGCGGCGGGCAGGTCCTCCTCCAGCTTGATGAACCCGCCGGAAAGCGCCCACCGGCCCTCGTACGGCGGCCGGTCACGCCGCCAGACGAGGGCGCTGAGCTGCTGGGACCTGACGGTGAGCACGACCAGATCCACGCTGACGGGGATACGCGGGATCATGCCCATGACGCTACAGGACGCGGGCCTCGGCTCGGGCCGTCCTGGGTGAGCCGACCGGCCCCCGTCGGGCGTGGCCCGGCACCATACGACGGCGCCATACGACGGCGCCATACGACGGCACCATACGACGGCACTGCACCGTACGGCCGATGCCGGGGCCACGCGCGGCCGGGTGCGTCAGAGCGCCTTCGTGGGCTTGACGTAGGTCACCCGGAGGTTCAGGTAGGTCGCCACGCCGCCGTCATGGCCGCGTACGGCGATCAGGTTGCAGCAGTCGAGGTCGGCCACGGGCACCACGACGTCGATCGCCCCGGCGGCGCACTTGCCGCTCTTGACGCTCTGCACGAGGTGGCCGTTGAAGTAGACCTCCGCGTCGTTGTCCACCGTGCCCTGGACGCGCACCTGCTGCGCGTCGCGCGGCAGGTGCAGCCAGTGGCGCACGAGGATGTCGGTGTTGACCGTCCACGGGGTCTTGACGGTGTTCTGGTTGTTCCACGAGCAGGTGCCGTTGGTGGTGCCGAAGCCGGCCTGTCCCAACGGCCAGCCGCTGTCGTCGAACCCCCGGTCGGCGAAGCCCGGCACCTGGGTCGCGGGAGGCACCTGGCGGTAGGTCCAGCCGGTGCTGTTGTAGTCGAGCGCGGTGACGACGTTCGCACGCCCGCTCGCGGTCGGGGCGGCGGTGGCCGCCGGGGCGGCCAGAGCCATCCCGGCCACCAGCGCGCCCGCCGCGAGACCTGCGGGCAGGAGGTTACGAAGTCGGTTCATGTGCGGTCTCCTTGTCGATCGTCGGGTGCCCTGTTGCGGAGGCACCTCGGCGCCGGCGGGGATGGGCCGGCCATCACGCCGCCGTCACATGGAGATCCACTGGCGGCGGCGCAGGCAAAGGAGATCAGCGGGCGGGGCGCGCGGCGCGCGAGCCTCGCCGCGGCATTGCCCGTTCCTTGCCCGGACATTGCCGGATCCTGCTCACCACACGCGAGCAGGGAGGTCAGCCGGTGTTGTGGAAGTAGACCGGCTCGGCGGACTTCCTGCCGTCGGCGGAGGTGACCTCCACCCGTATCCAGACGCCGCCGGGGACCGTGGCCCAGTCCACCGGGATCCAGATCCTCTCCGCGCCCGCGGGCAGCCCCTGGATGGGGGTGGTGTCGTGCCAGCCGACCGTGGCCGAGTCGACGACGCGCGGCGTGTCCAGGCCCGGCCAGCTCAGCGTGACCTTGGCCGAGCCGAGGTGGTAGCCGCGGACCTCCAGGCCGTCCTGGATCTGCCGGGCGCGCCGCTGCGCCTCGATCGGGATCGGACGGTCCCAGTCCGCCGCGATCTCCTCTGACAGGGACGGCGAGCCGCAGGTGAAGAAGTCGCTCCACATGTACGAGATGATCTTCGACACGTACGGCGCGGCGAGCGTCACCTGCGTGTCGAGCCGGGGCTTGTCCGTGCGCCCACGGGTGCCCTGACGGCCGCAGGGCTCCGCCGAGGCGGACGGCTCGAACGCCTCGACGTTGGCCCACAGCTCCACCTGGATGCCCTCCTGGACCAGGTCTTGGCGGGCCAGCGACATCGCGCGGTAGTAGTCCCGGGTGCTGCCGTAGTAGGCCGTGGCGTACGTGCTCTCCCCGACGACCGGTTTGAGGGAGTCGTCCACCGGCTTGTTCTTCCAGTTGGGCCAGAACAGGCCGACCTTGCCCGTGCCCCGGCCGTCCTGCGGCGCGATGATCTCGACGCCGGTGCGTGCCAGTTCCTTGAAGCCCTGCGCCACCTGGGCGGGCGTGGAGGTGTACTTCACCCGCCTGCGGCTGTCGATGTAGGGGCTCACGAGGATCGGCTTGTCCGGCAGCTCCTGTTCGACGATCAGGTGCTGCTCGGCGTACACCTGGAGCGTGTCGACCTTGCTCGGGTCGGGCCAGTCGCGCAACTGCAGCTCGAACGGCTGGTAGACGCCGCCCAGCGACTCGCGGCCCTTGAAGCGGTCGCCGTAGTCCTGGAGGACCCGCCGGGTCAGCGTGGTGAGCGTGCCGATGTGGCGGGGGTCGGCCCGGGTGGACTCCTCGGGGTCGCGCGGGGCGAGCGGCAGGGCGGGGAAGACCTTGATGCCGAACCGGTCGCCGAGGTCGAGCAGTTCGCTGAGGCTGTCCCTGGTGCCCGCCGAGACGAGGATCAGGTGGTAGCCGCGCCCCTCCCGGCCGAAGTCGCAGGTGGGGTCGTCCGAGCCGTCCTCGGGCGCGATGAGCCGGAAGAAGACGGCGTCCCCCACCACGATCTCGTGCTCCATCTGGGGGCAGCGGAAGATGCCGGGGCCGAACCGCTCGTCGGTGCGGTAGACGTACGTCCTCGTGATGCGGTTGCCCGCATTGGCCGCCTGGAGCTCCTTTTCCGCCGCCTTCATGCACGGCAGCCCGTTCTCGACGCAGCGGGCGTACCTGGCGTCGGGCTTGGGCTCCTTGCCCTCGGGAGTCGATGCCTCCAGGACCTGGCCCTCGTCGTCGGTCTTGCGCGGCGACAGGCCGAACCCGAGGCGTACGACGGTGTCCCCGCCGAGGCGGTGGATGGCCTCAAGCTGCCGGCGCCAGGTGCACGGGTCGGAGGTCGGGATCAGCCAGTAGCCGCTCACGGCGTACGGCGTGGTCGCCGCGGTCTCGAACGTCCCGCAGGGGTCGGTGAACACGCTGTGCGTCGGCGACCCGACCACGGGGGTCGGGGGGACGGTCTGCCCGGCGCTGGCGGTGCCGGAGCCCGTGCTTCCGTCACGAAGGACGATCACCACTGATGCGACGCCGGCGAGGATCGCCACACCCAGGATCAGAGTGAGCCAGCGCACTTTCAGGACACTACCGCCCGTCGTTCAAATGATCTTGCCGCGCCCAGCCTACCCGGATGTGCGCACTACCGGGCCTGCCTCACCGGCCGCCTGCGGGAGTGTTCACCACGCGTTCAGCTCTTGACGCCCGCCCACGCCTCTAACTGGGTGACGAAGCGGCGTGCGGAGTTGGGCCAGTGGTGGTTCGCCCGCGCGGCGGCGTAGCCGCGTCCACCGGTGCCGATCCGCTCGAAGGGGTTGTCCCTGAGCTGGAGCACCGCCCGCGCCACCGCCTGGGGATCTTGCCAGGGGACGACGAGTCCGCACTGGTAGCGCTCCACGAGCTCCACGGCCCGCGGCGAGGGGGTGGTGATGACCGGGATGCCGTGCGCCATGTACTCCACGATCTTCGTGGGCATCGAGTGGCGATAGTTGGGCTCGTCGTGCAGCAGCGAGAGCCCGGCGAGCGCGCCGTCGAGCCGCTTGAGCGCCTCGTCGTTCGGCATGAAGTCGCGCCATTCCAGCACGCCCTCAGCGACGGCCTCGTTCAGCAGGGGGCGGCTCTGCGGGTCGGCGTAGCCGATGAGCTCCACGGCCACCCGGTGCGGCTGGAGCAGGCGGGCCACCTCGACGGCCTCCTGGACGCCCCGGGCCTCCGACAGCCAGCCGAGATAGACGACGCGGTCGTCGCCGGGCTGGCTGACCCGGTCGGGCACCCAGGTCTCGTTCGGCACCACGAGGTGCTGCTGCTTGAACCGGCCCGCGTACGCCGCCTCGGCCAGCAGCAGGTACAGCCGGCGCTCGGCGGTGGTTTCGAGGAGCCGGGCGAGGAAGCGCATCGGCGGGCGCAGGAACGCCGGCAGCCACGGCTTGAGCGACAGCGTCGCGGGAGTGTCCTCGTGGACGTC
Organism: Microbispora hainanensis; assembly: GCF_006874475.1. Classification (GTDB taxonomy): domain Bacteria; phylum Actinomycetota; class Actinomycetes; order Streptosporangiales; family Streptosporangiaceae; genus Microbispora; species Microbispora hainanensis. The sequence continues at coordinate 63,489 of NZ_VIRM01000001.1, read as the reverse complement.
CCAGACGACCGGCGGGCGGCCGCGCACCCCGGCGACCGCGAGCAGCAGCTCGGGGTCGTGGATGAGGGCCAGGTCGACCTTGCCCCGCATGCTCTTGAAGAGCTCGCGGGCGGCCCGCACCGCGGTCACACGGCGCCGCTCGGCGGCCCTCGGCAGGTCCACACCCGTCACCCAGGAACGCGGCACGACTCCCCGCGCGGTGTACGGCGCGGCGTACGTGACCTCATGACCGGCGTCGACGAGTGCCCGAATCTGCCGGTGCAGGATCCGGGCGTCCTCGGGGTGATGCACCACCGTCATGACGAGCACGTGCACGCGCGAAACCCTTCCTACAACCGCTCGACGCGTTCGCTCGTGGCCAGCACGCCGCGAGTGTCCAGGACGAGAGGGGCTCGCTCCTCCACGACGTCGAGGTCGAAGGCCGAGTGCTGCTGGAGCAGGACCACCACGTCGGCGGCGGCCACGGCCTCGGCCAGGTTCTCCTCGCGGGGGATCCGCCTGCCCTCGACCGACCACTCCTTCACGTACGGATCACAGAAGGACAGATCGGCGCCCAGTTCCAGGAGCGCCTCGGCCACGGGGATGGCCGGTGTCTCCCGCTCGTCGGCGATGTCCGGCTTGTACGTCACGCCGAGGAGCAGCACGCGCGAGCCGTTCACAGGCTTGCGGGCCCGGTTGAGCAGCCGCTGCACGCGGGCCACCACGTACGACGGCATCCGCTCGTTGATCTCCTGGGCCAGTTCGACGAACCGGAAGGGGTAGCCGAGCTTGCGCACCGTGTAGGACAGGTACGACGGGTCGACGGGGATGCAGTGCCCGCCGACGCCGGGGCCCGGCAGGAACTTCTGGAAGCCGAACGGCTTGGTGGAGGCGGCCTCGATGGCCTCCCACAGGTTCACGCCGAGCTCGTCGCAGAAGATCGCCATCTCGTTGACGAGGGCGATGTTGACGTGCCGGTAGGTGTTCTCCAGCAGCTTGGCCATCTCCGCCTCGCGGGTGCCGCTGACCGGCACGACCCGTTCGACGAACTGCGCGTAGAAGGCCGCGGCCCGCTCCTTGCAGGCGGAGGTGTAGCCGCCGACGACCTTGGGGGTGTTGCGCAGGCCGAACTTGGGGTTGCCCGGGTCGATCCGCTCCGGCGAGAACGCCAGGTGGAAGTCCTTGCCGGCCACCAGGCCGGACTGCTCCAGGATCGGCCGCGCCAGCTCGTCGGTGGTGCCGGGCCACGTGGTGGACTCCAGCACGACGAGCGTGCCCGCCTGGAGGTGCTCTGCGACGGCCTTGGTAGCGCCCTCGACGGCCGACAGGTCCGGACGGTGGTCCTCGTCCAGCGGCGTCGGGACGCAGATGACGATGGTGCGCGACCGCGACAGCACCGATGCGTCCAGCGTGGCCGTGAAGCCGGCGGAGAGCATGGCGTCGAGGTCGGCGTCGGTCAGGTCGTCGATGTAGGAGCGGCCGGCGTTCAGGGCGTCGACCTTACGGGGGTCGACGTCCAGACCAGCCACCCGCAGGCCCGCCGCCGTGGCCTCCTTGGCCAGCGGCATGCCCACGTATCCCAGCCCGATGATCGTGAGATCGAAGGCTGTCACGACGAGGCCTTGGGGGGAACCTGGGGGCGGAAACAACACTTCATGGTGGCAAAGGTTATCTCAACTCGGAACCAAGCATGCCTGATGCAACACATCCGACTTTCTGCTGTTTATCGGTTTTCGGTCAAGGACTGGTAGATCCCTTGGTACGTGCGGGCGAGACTGCTCCACGTCCGGTGCGCGGCGACCTCCGCCTTGCCCGCCTCGCCCATGATCCTCCGGCGCTCCGGATCGTCGCGCAGCGCGGCGAGCGCCTTGGCCAGCGCGGCCGGATCGCCCGGCGGCACCAGCAGTCCGGCGCCCTCGCCGCCGACGAGCTCCGACAGCGCGGGCAGGTCGCTCAGCACGACCGGCTTGCCGAGCGCCATCGCCTCGACCGGCTTCAGCGGGGTGACGAGACGGCACACCCGCAGGTCCTCGCGCGGGCAGACGAAGATGTCGATGGCCGCCTGCGCCTGCAGCGCCTCGTCCGGGCCCACCCGGCCGGGCAGGATCGCGTCCTTCAGGCGGAGCTTCTCGACCTGTTCGAGCAGCGCGGGCCGCTCGGCGCCGTCCCCGACCAGCAGGACCTTCACCGGCGTCCCGGCGTCGCGCAGCAGCGCGGCGGCGCTCAGAAGTGTGGCGAAGCCCTCATAGGCGACGATGCTCGACACCGAGCCCACGACGATCTCGTCGCGCCCGATCCCGAACCGGTCGCGGAACGCCTCGCCGTCGTAGTCGGCCGTCAGCAGGGCGTCGTCCACGGCGTTGGGCGCGAGGAAGATGCGCTCCCTGGGCACGCCGCGCTCCACGATCTCGGCGGCCATCGTCTCGGCGAGCGTCACGACCGCGTCGGCCTCGCGCATGATCTGCGCCTCGCGCTCACGCTGCAGCGTGTGCCGCTCGCTGCCGACCCTGGCCGGGTCGCGGGAGACCCAGGTCTCCTCCAGGAAGCCGCGCACCTCGTACACGAAGGGCGTGTTCGTCCGCTCGCGCACGGCGAGCGCGACGGAGCCGTTGCGGTGGTCGGTCGCCGCGTGCAGGACCTGCGGGCGGAGGGTCCTGACCAGCTCGGAGACGTCCGCGGCGCCGCGGATCATCCGTCCCTGGCTCTCGTACGGCACCTCGCCCTTGGGCAGCAGGCGATAGTAGGGGATGCCGTCGATCTCCTCGAACGGCTCGGCGTCGGTGTGCCCCTGGAGCATGGGCCAGCCCCAGCTCGTCACCACGTGGGGATCGAGCCCCGCCGCCTTCTGGGCGGTGACGATGCGGTGGGTGCGCACGGTGTACCCCGCCTGCGTGTACGGCAGGGCGTTGGTGACCATGTGCAGCACCCGGCCGGCCACCCGCTCGCCCATGATGATCTTCGGCTTGGGCGGGATCGGGTTCGGGCCGAGCGCGGCCTTCTCCCCTTCGTAGTAGGCCATCCTGCGGCGGACGAACGGCCACCGGGACTGCGGCCGGAGCACCTGGACCGCCTCGGTGAGCCGGCCGGCGTCGAAGTGGGCCTTCGCGTCCCGCAGCGGGCCCTTGGCCGCACGCTGCAGGATCTTGCGGGTCCTGACCTTGACGAACCGGGCGGCGGGCCAGGCGACGCGTCCGACGACCGGGCGCATGCCGGGAGGGATCGCGTCGGCGGCGGCCTGGGCGACCCGCATCGGGTCGGACTTGACCTTGCTCACGAAGATCCGGGAGACGAGGACAGGGTTCCTCGCGAACCCCCGGAGGAAGCCGCCGAGGCCGGCCTTCGCGGACGCGGCGGACACGACCTTTGCGGGCTTGTTGGCCTCGGTTTCCACGGCGCGACCGTACCATAGGCAACGTTTGTGCCAGGGAGTGCGAAAACGCGCGGCAGGGCACGGCTTGTGAGCACGACCAGACACGAAAGGCGAGGCAGATGAGAGACAACCCCCTCGTCCTGCACGTACTGGGCGCCCGGCCGAACTTCGTCAAGGCGGCCCCGGTCGTCAGGGGGCTGGCCACGCTCGGGGTCCGGCAGGGCATCATCCACACCGGCCAGCACTACGACGCGCTGATGTCGGACGTGTTCTTCGCCGACCTGGGGCTGCCCGAGCCGATCGCCAACCTCGGCGTCGGCAGCGGCACCCACGCCCGGCAGACGGCCGCCCTGCTGACGGGGCTTGAGGACGTCGTGCTCGAACACCGCCCGGCGCTCGTGGTGGTGTACGGCGACGTGAACTCGACGCTCGCGGCGATCCTCGTCTGCGCCAAGCTGCACGTGCCGACCGCGCACGTCGAGGCGGGCCTGCGCTCCTTCGACCGGGAGATGCCGGAGGAGGTCAACCGGGTCGTCACCGACGCGCTGTCCGACCTGCTGTTCGCCACCTCGCCCGAGGCGCTGTCGCACCTGGCCAACGAGGGCGTGGACCCGGCGAAGGTGCACCTCGTCGGCAACCCGATGATCGACAGCCTGTTCGCCGCGCTGCCCAAGCTCGACCCGGCCCCGGTGCGGGAGCGCCTGGGGATCGACGGCGACTACGCGGTGGCCACGCTGCACCGCCCGGCCAACGTGGACGACCCGGAGGCGGCCCGCGAGCTGGTCGACGCCGTGCTCGGCGTGGCCGAGCAGGTGCGGGTCGTCGTGCCCCTGCACCCCCGCGGCCGGCAGCGGCTGGCGGACGCCGGGCTCGTGAACCGGCCGAACCTGAAGATCGTCGACCCGCTCGGCTACGTCGACTTCCTGTCCCTGGTGCGCGGCGCCGCCCTGGTGGTGACCGACTCCGGCGGCGTACAGGAGGAGACGACCATGCTGGGCGTCCCCTGCCTGACCGTCCGGCCCAACACCGAGCGGCCGATCACCGTGACCCACGGCACCAACCGGCTCGTCACGCCCGCCTCGCTGCCCGCCGCGGCGTCCAAGGCGCTCGCGGACGGCGCGGCCACCCCGAGCGGCGACCTGCCGCCCCTGTGGGACGGCGCGGCCGGGCCGCGGATCGCCCGCGTCATCGAGGCCTGGCTGCGCGGCGACAACCTCTCCCCCGCCGCCAAGGGCATCCTGCGCTAGATCTCAGGACAGTTCTGGACAGGGGGAAGACCCGGCTCGGCTGAATCCCCTATATCGGCACAAAGGTCTCTGCAGCCCTTTACGATGGCTTGTCCGTAAGGGGGAGAGGTATGGCTGAGACCGAAGAGACTCCTGAAGAGCCCCGTTTCCAGCGACTGGGGCCGGTGAACTGGCTGCCCGAGGAGCGCAAGCACATCGAGCAGTACGAGCAGCGGATCCGCGACCTGGAGAACCGGCTCGCCTACCAGGAGGCCCGCGCCGACTACGCCCTCTGGCGGCTGCAGGCCACCCAGACCCAGAAGCCCTACCGGGTCGCGCAGGTGCTGACGAACGCGGCGAAGCCCAAGAAGATCGTCCGGCTGCCGCGCGACCTCAGCAAGGCGATGAAGGACGGCAGGAAGCCGCCGCAGGCGCCGCCGTCCGCGATCGAGGTCGCCGCCGAGGCCGAGAAGCGCGGCCCCGAGGTCAAGATCCCGGGCCTCAAGTGGCCCGACGGCCCGGTCGTACGGCCGGACCTGCGCGTCGCGGTCATCCTCGACGACTTCTCCCGCATGGCGTTCAAGTACGAGTGGGACCAGATCGAGTTCGGCCTGCAGGACTGGCGGGAGATCTTCGCCGAGACGCGGCCGGAGATGCTGTTCTGCGAGTCGGCCTGGCACGGCAACCAGGGCCGCTGGCGCTACCAGATGACCGGGACCAACGCGCCCAAGCAGGAGCTGCGCGACCTGATCGCCTGGTGCCGCGAGGAGGGCATCCCCACGGTCTTCTGGAACAAGGAGGACCCGCCCAACTTCGACTTCTTCATCGAGACGGCCAAGCTGTTCGACTACGTGTACACGTGCGACGGCGACATGATCCCGAAATATCGCGAGATGCTGGGTCATGACCGTGTCGGTGTGCTGCAGTTCGCCGCCCAGCCCCGGATCCACAACCCGATCCAGACCAAGCAGGGCCGGCCGTACGACGTGGTCTTCGCGGGGATGTACTTCCGCGACAAGCACCCCGAGCGGCGCGAGCAGATGGAGACGATCCTCGCGCCCGTACGCCCGCTCGGCCTGCACATCTACGCCAGGAACGCCTCCGTGGCCGACAAGTACGCCTGGCCGGAGGAGTATCGCCCCCACATCGTGGGCGAGCTGCCGTACGAGCAGATGCTGGCCGCGTACAAGATGTACAAGGTCTTCCTGAACGTGAACTCGGTGATCGACTCGCCCACCATGTGCGCGCGCCGGGTCTTCGAGCTGTCGGCCTGCTCGACCACCGTGCTGTCGGGGTGGTCGCGGGCCATCGAGGAGACGTTCGGCCCGCTCATCCCGGTCGCGCACTCCCAGGAGGAGGCGTACAACCGGGCGATCTACCTGATCAACAGCCCCGAGCTGCGGTCGCGCCAGGGCCACCTGGCGATGCGCGAGGTGTTCGACAAGCACCTGTTCTCCCACCGCGTCGACCAGATCCTCACCGACCTCGGCCTGCCGGTCGTCTCGCGGTCGCGGTCGATCTCCGTGGTGCTGCCGACCAACCGGGCCGGTCAGCTCGAACACGCGATCAGCCAGGTGGCGCGGCAGCGGCACCGCAACCTGGAGCTCGTGCTGGTCATGCACGGCCTGTCGGAGGACCCGGCGGTCGTGCGCGACAAGGCCCTCGCGGCGGGCATCCCGGCCGTGAAGGTGCTGACCGCCGACCCGTCCTGGACGCTGGGCGAGGTGCTCAACCACGGCATCGCCCACGCCGAGGGCGAGCTGATCTCCAAGATGGACGACGACAACATCTACGGCGAGCACTACCTGTCCGACCTGGTCCGCGCGTTCGACTACGCCGACGCCGAGATGGTCGGCAAGGGCGCGCACTACACGTACTTCCCCGACCAGGACGTCACGATCTTCCGCCTGCCGGGGCTGGAGCACCGCTACGCCCACCTCATCCAGGGGGCGACGATCCTGGCCAAGGCCGACCTGCTGCGGGCGTTCCCGTTCGAGCCGGTCAACGCGGGCGAGGACACCCGTCTCGTGCGGCGCTGCAAGGAGGAGGGCGTCCGGATCTACTCGGCCGACCGCTACAACTTCATCTACATGCGCGGCTCGGACGCCACCGCCCACACCTGGCAGGCGGCCGACTACAAGCTGACCCGCAACGCGCAGTTCTGCTTCGCCGGCAACCCCGAGGCGCACGTCCTCATCTGACCCGGCGCTCCTGTGGGAGGAGGCCGTCCAGGGCTCGTCGCGGCCCTGGGCGGCCTCCTTCGACGCTCTGACCTGGCCGTTCTCCGCTTGGTACCCCTGGCTGTACCTCCATTGGGCAGCACGCGGGAGCGACCGGGAGGGCCTCCGGTTGATGTGCTGATCACTGTCAGTCGGCACTCCCGCAGGAGACGTGAAATGGCAGTCGACAGCCGGCCGCGGGCCGGACACCACACGAACGAGACCGGGCTCAAGGGCGTCATCCGCCGCCACCCGCTGGTCGCCTTCTTCATCCTGGCCAACCTCATGAGCTGGGCGGCCTGGTCGCCCTACGTGCTCTCGAACAACGGCCTGGGGATCTGGGACTTCGGCTTCCCCGCCGTGCTCGGCACGACCCAGTTCGCCGGCGTTCTCCCCGGCGCCTATCTCGGCCCGATCTTCGCCGCGTACGTCGTGACGAGGGTCGCGGACGGCAGGGAGGGCGTCCGCCGGTGGGTCAGCCGGATGACCAAGTGGCGGATCGGCCTGCTCTGGTACCTCGGGACCGCCCTCGGTGTGCCCGCCCTCATCATCGTCACCGGTCTCGCGCTCTCCGGCGAGAACATCCACATGCCGCCCGTCGCCGCGCTGGTCGCGTACGTGCCCGGCCTGCTGCTCCAGATGGTCACCACCGGTCTCGCCGAGGAGCCCGGCTGGCGCGACTTCGCCCTGCCCCGCATGCAGCGGAGGTTCGGCCCGCTGGGCGCCACCGCCATCCTCGGCCCGCTGTGGGGCGTCTGGCACCTGCCGCTGTTCCTGAGCGAGTGGGGCGGGTGGCCGGACGTCACCTGGATGCGGATCGGCGAGTTCGTCGCCTTCGCCACCGTCTTCAGCGTGGTCGTCACCTGGGTGTTCAACCGCACCGGCCAGAGCCTGCCGCTGGTCATCGTGCTGCACGTCAGCGTCAACAACTTCATGTCGATCGTCTACTCGGACATGTTCCCGTCGCTCGGCACCCCCGAGCACGCGAGCCACGTCACCCTGCTCGCGGCCACCACGGCGGCGGTCCTGGTGCTCGTCGCGACCCGGGGACGCCTCGGCTACCGTCCGGCCGAGGAGCCCGCGCCGGAGCTCGCCCCGCAGCGGTGAACGGCCACCGCGCGAAGACCCTAAGCTCGTCAGCCCGAGGGGGTGGATCATGGCGGCGCGCCAGCGGAAGCCGGCCGAAATCCGGCGAGGCAAGCGGACAGACGCCCGGAGGGGTGTCGCCGCGTACGCCCGCGGTCTCTTCGACGCCTTCGAACACCTCGTCGGCGGTCTCGGCACCGCGCTGCTGGCGTTCGCCGCTCTGCTGTGGCTCGTCCTGGTCGCGCTCACCTGTGTGATCGGTGTGGGCCTGCTCCTGGCGCCCACCGTGCCACGGGTCGTACGGTCCGTCGCCGAGCGGGAGCGCGGGCGGCTGTCCCGGTGGGGGCCGGAGATCGTCGCACTGGGGCCCGCACCGGCCGGCGTACGGGCGGCCCTCGCCGACCGGGCGGTGCGGCGGGAGCTGTGCTGGCTCCTCGTGCACGCCACGCTGGGCCTGTTCCTCGGCCTGGCGGCGCTGACCCTGGTGGTGGACGCCGTGCAGGACGTCACCTATCCGCTGTGGTGGCGGACGCTGCCCGCGGAGGACCCCGCCCCGACGCTGGTGTTCTGGGACGTGCACGACGACGCCGGCGCCTGGGCGGTCGCGCTCCTCGGCGTGGGGCTGGCCGTCTGCTTCCTGGCACTCGGGAGCGGAATGGCCCGGTTGCAGGCGTGGCCGGGACGCCGGCTCCTGGCGCCCACCGCCGACATGGACCTCTCCCTGCGCATCGCGGAGCTGTCGGCCACCCGCGCGGCGGCGCTCGACGCCCACGCCGCGGAGCTGCGCCGGATCGAACGCTCCCTGCACGACGGGACGCAGAACCGGCTCGTCGCCGTCACCGTGCTGCTCGGCGCGGCCCGCCGCGCGCTGTCCCAGAACCGGCCGGGCGCGCAGGACTTGCTCGAACGCGCGCAGGAGACCGCCGAGCAGGCGCTGGCCGAGCTCCGCACGGTCGTCCGCGGCATCCTGCCGCCCGTGCTGGCCGACCGGGGGCTCGCCGACGCGCTCGCCGGGCTCGCGGCCAACTGCGGGGTGCCCTGCCGGGTCGACCTCGACGCGCCCGGCAGGTGCGCCGCCTCCATCGAGGCGACCGCCTACTTCGTGAGCGCCGAGGCGCTGACCAACATCTCCCGGCACAGCCGGGCCCGGCACGCCACCGTGACCGTACGGCGTGAGGGCGGCCGGTTGCGCCTGCGGATCGAGGACGACGGCGTCGGCGGCGCGGACGAACGGCAGGGCTCCGGGCTCACCGGCATGCGCAGCCGGATCGAGGCGCACGACGGGCGTCTCACCCTGACCAGCCCACCCGGTGGGCCCACCACCATCGATGTGGAGTTGCCGTGCGGATCGTGATAGCGGAGGACGACCCGCTGCTGCGTGAGGGGGTCGCGCTGCTGCTGCGCGCGGAGTCTCTGGACGTGGTGGCCACGACCGGCTCCCCGGACGCCTTTCTGGCGGCCGTCGACGCCCACCGGCCCGACGTGGCCATCGTCGACGTCCGGATGCCGCCGACCCACACCACCGAGGGCATCGCCGCGGCCGTGGAGGCCAGGCGCCGCCTGCCCGGCCTAGCGGTGCTCGTGCTGTCCGCGTACGTCGAGCAGGCGTTCGCGACCGAGCTGCTCGCCGGGGGAACCGACCGGCTCGGCTATCTGCTCAAGGAGCGGGTCGGCCGTGTGGACGAGTTCCTCGACGCCCTGCACCGGGTCGCCGCCGGAGGCACGGCCATCGACCCCGAGGTCGTCGCGCAGCTGCTCACGCGCACCCGCTCCGACAGCGGGCTGGAACGGCTGACCGCCCGCGAACGCGACGTGCTCGCCCTGATGGCCGAAGGACTGGGCAACACCGCCATCTCCGAGCGGCTGTTCATCAGCGAAGGCGCCGTCCACAAGCACATCCGCAACATCTTCGCGAAACTCGACCTGGCGCCCACCGACCGGGCGGACCGGAGGGTCACGGCCGTCCTGCGTTACCTGGAGGACACCCAGCGCCGCGGCTGACCGCGTGAGACCACGTACGCGACCCGCGACGACATGGAATGCCGGGCGGTTTGCGATAGTTGCCCTGTTTCGGGACTCTTCCGCCCTCGAGTGGAAGGGTCCCGTGTACGTGCACGAAGGGACAGGGGAGCCACCACGTGACCACGAAGTCGACCACGACGACGGCATCGAAAGGCATCGGGCTACGGTCGGAGCGCGGTCCCGTACTCGCCGCCATCATGCTCTGCACCGCACTGGTGGCGCTCGACAGCACGATCATCGCCACCGCGGTGCCGTCCGTCGTCACCGACCTCGGCGGGTTCTCCCAGTTCCCCTGGCTGTTCTCGATCTACCTGCTCACCCAGGCCGTGACCGTGCCCATCTACGGCAAGCTCGCCGACGTGTTCGGGCGCAAGCCGGTGATGTTCTTCGGCATCGGGGCGTTCCTGCTCGGGTCGGTGCTGTGCGGGGTGGCCTGGAGCATGCCCGCGCTGATCGCCTTCCGCGCGATCCAGGGCATCGGTGCCGGGGCGGTGCAGCCGATCAGCATGACGATGGCCGGCGACCTCTACACGGTGGAGGAGCGGGCCCGCGTCCAGGGCTACCTCGCCAGCGTGTGGGGCATCTCGGCGGTGGTCGGCCCGACGCTCGGCGGCGTCTTCTCCGAGTACGTCTCCTGGCGCTGGATCTTCTTCATCAACCTGCCGCTCGGCGCGGTGGCCACCTGGATGCTCGCCCGGCGCTTCAAGGAGCAGGTGAAGCGGGGCTCCCACCGGATCGACTACACGGGTGCCGTGCTGCTCACCGGCGGCTCCTCCCTGCTCATCCTCGGCCTGCTGGAGGGCGGAGTCGCCTGGGCGTGGAACTCGGCGCCCAGCCTGCTGATCTTCGCGGCGGGCCTCCTCCTGATCGCCGCCTTCGTGCTCGTGGAGCGCCGCGCGGCCGAGCCGGTGCTGCCCCTGTGGGTGTTCCGCCGCCGCACGCTGACCGGCGGCAACCTGACCTCCCTCGGCATCGGCGCCCTCACGATCGGGCTCACCTCGTACGTCCCGACGTACGCGCAGGGCGTGCTGGGCACGGGCGCGCTGGTGGCGGGCTTCGCCCTCGCCGCGCTGACCGTCGGCTGGCCCCTCGCGGCGACGTTCTCGGGCCGCTTCTACATGCGCATCGGGTTTCGCGACACCGCGCTGATCGGCATCGTCGTGGTGGTGGCCGGCGCCGTGCTGTGCGCGCTGCTCGGCCCGAACGCGATGATCTGGCAGGTCGCGGTCGCCTGCTTCGTCGTCGGCGTCGGCCTCGGCCTGTCGGCCAGCCCCACGATGGTCGCCGTGCAGTCGGTCGTCGGCTGGGAACGCCGCGGCGTGGTCACCGCGACCAACATGTTCTGCCGCTCGCTCGGCAGCACGGTCGGGGCCGCCGTGCTCGGCGCCATCTCCAACTCGACGCTGTCGGACCGCTTCGCCCACCCGCCCGCCGGCGTCGCGGGACACCTGCCGGACAGCCTCGACGCCACGAGCCTGGTGCTGAAGGCCCAGGGCGCGGCGGCCCACTCGGCCGCCGCGACCTTCGTCCGGGGCGCGCTGTACGACGCGGTCCACCACATCTTCATCGCGCTCGTCGTCGTGGCCGTGCTCAGCGTCGCCGCGCTGCTGCTCATGCCCCGCCGTACGACCGAGCTGACGTTCGACTGACACACCGGCGGCGCCACGCGGCCGACTAGTCGACCGGTGTCCGCGCCGGGCGTTCAGGGGCGTGGGAACCGCTCCGCCAGGTCGCACGCGCGGCGGCGGCGCTCAACGCCCCGGCCGTGAGCAGCGCGGCGACGGCCACCAAGGCGAAGCCGAGGCCTGCGCCGAGGTAGAGGCCGCCGAGCCCGGCGACGGCGCTGACGCCGGCCAGCACGGGCCCGGTCGAGTTCAACGCCGACAACGCCGATGCGCGCTCCGGGCCCACGATGGCGGCCACCCGTGCCACCAGCGGGCTGTAACCGGCCGCGTGCCCCGCGCCTGCCAGGAACAACACCGGGATCATGAGTGCCGGGGGCCATCCGTCACCGGGGAGCGCGGCCACTGTCAGGGCGCCCGCGGCGAAGACGGCCGGCCCGGCGATCGGAAGGACCGGCTGCGCCCCCTCCGGCAGTCGGGTCCAGGTCAGGCTCAGCGTGGCGAACCCGATCGCGTACGGCACGAAGGCGAGCCCGGCGGCGAGCGGGCCGAACCCGAGCTCGTTCTGGAGATGCAGGGTCAGCACGAACAGGAACGCGGTGTAACAGCCCATCACCGCGACACAGGTGGCGAGCGCGGCTCCCACCCCCGGAGGCCGCAGCACGCTGAGGTCGAGGAGCGGCAGACCCCCGCGGCGGACGACCCGGCCCTCGAACCTCACGAAGACCACCAGCAGGACCAGGCCGGCGAGCAGTGAGGCCCAGGCCCACTCCGGCCAGCCGTACTGCCTGCCGAAGATCAGCGGGACGATCGCGGCGGACATCGCCACGGTGAGCAGCGCGACCCCGCCCAGGTCGAGCCTGCGCGCCACGGGCGTGCTCTCCGGGAGCGCGCGCAGCCCTACGACCATCAGCACGGCCCCCACCGGGACGTTGACCAGGAAGACCGGCCGCCACGTCAGCCCGAACAGGTCGGCCCCGACCACCAGACCGCCGATCACCTGGCCGAGGGCGACGCCCAGGGCGAGCACCATCGAGTAGACGCCGATGGCCCGCCTGCGGGCGGAGCCGTCGAAGCGAAGCTGGATCAGCGAGAAGATCTGCGGCACCATCAGCGCGGCCGCCACGGCCTGGGCCACCCGGGCCGCCACCAGCACCGGGGCCGCCGGTGCGAGCCCGCACAGCAGCGACGCCAGCGTGAAGGCCGCCAGCCCGCCGAGGAAGGCCCGCCGATGGCCGATCAAATCTCCCGTACGGGCGCCGGTCACGTTGAGCACCCCGAGCGTGAGCAGGTACGCCGACGGGACCAGTTGCAGGACGGCGTCACCGACCCGCAGATCATGCTGTATCGACGGCAGCGCGACCGTGACGATCGAGCCGTCCATCGACGCCATCATCTGCCCGGCCAGGAGCACGGTGAGCACCACCCACGGCCGCGCCCTCGTCAATCTCGACATGGCCCTCAGGCTCCGCGATCGCTGGCCCACGGGTCTTGAACATTTTTGCCTTGCAGGGGATCCGTACAGTGGACCGGTGCGGACATCGAGGACAGTCATCGATACGCCGGATTTCTCCGTCCACGTGGTCTCCTGCACGGCCCGGCATCACACCTGGTCGACCCCCGAGGAGGGCGGGTCGTACGGCATCGTCCTCGTGCGCCGTGGGATGTTCCGGGTGCGCGGCGACGGTCACCGCATGGTCGCCGATCCCACGACGGGCTATGCGCAGTGGCCGGGTGGCGAGTACGCGTTCGCGCACCCCGCGGGCGGCGACGTCTGCACGTTCGTCGTGGTGCGGCCCTCGGTGTGGCACGCGGTGGTGGGCGACGAGCCGCCGCATCCGCCGCTGGCGATCGACGGCCGGGCCGAGCTCGCACACCGGCTTCTCCTGCGCACCGTGCACGACTCGGCCGACCCCGCGGAACGGCTGGTGCACACGCTCGTCACGACGATCCGCCCGCGAGCCGACCGGCGAAGCCCGGACCGCGGCGGAGCCCTGGCGGACCGGGCGCGAGAGGCCATCCTCGCGGACGACCCCGACTCGGCCGATCTCCTACGGCTGGCCCGGGCGCTCGGGGTCTCGCCCTCCCACCTGAGCCGGACCTTCCGCAGGCAGGTCGGCATGACGGTCAGCCGCTACCGCAACCGGGTGCGGGTCAGCCGCGCCCTCGCCCGCCTCGATGAGGGAGAGCGGGACCTGGCGGGCCTCGCCGCGGCTCTCGGCTTCGCCGACCAGGCCCACCTCACCCGCACCATGCGGGCCGAGCTCGGCCGCCCGCCCGGCCACGTCCGGCGGCTGCTGTCACCCATTGCCTGCCCGGTGACCGCCACACCCCCCTGCGGCTCCTAGGGCCGGGCCGGTGCCCCGCCCCGGCGGAGGTGTCAGGCGGCGGCGCGTTCGGCGAGGGGACGGCGGCGCAGGCCCGTCTGCTGGAGCGCCGGCGGCACGTACGCCTGGTCGAGCGCGCCGACGTCGGTGCCGGGCGGGACGATCTCGTCGATCCGGTCGAGGACGTCGTCGGTGAGCGTGACGCCGACGCCCGCGAGCAGGTCGTCGAGGTGGCTCATCGTGCGCGCCCCGAGGAGGGCGCTGGACACGCCGGGATGCGCGATGGCGAAGGCCATGGCGAGATGGGTCAGTGGCAGACCCGCCTCCTGGGCGAGCGCGACGAACCGCTCGACGACGTCGATGCGGTGCTCGTCGTTGACGTGCCTGACGAAGCCGGCGCGGCGGAGCTCGTTCTGCTGCCCCTTGCGGACCCGGCCGGTGAGCAGTCCCTGCCCGAGCGGGCCCCACACGAGCGTGCCCATTCCGTAGCGCTGCGCGGCCGGCAGCACCTCGCGTTCGATGCCGCGGTTGAGCAGCGAATATGCGGGCTGCTCGGTGCGGAACCGTTCCAGGCCGCGCCGTTCGGCGACCCACTGGGCCTCGACGATGTCGGACGGCGGCATGCCGGACGTCCCGATCGCGCGGACCTTCCCGCTGCGGATCAGGTCCGAGAGCGCGGAGAGCGTCTCCTCGACGTCCGTGGCGGGGTCGGGCCGGTGGATCTGGTAGAGATCGATGTGGTCGGTGCGCAGGCGGCGCAGCGAGTTCTCGACGGCGGTCATGATCCAGCGCCGTGAGGCGCCCTGCTGGTTGGGATCGTCGCCGACGGGGCGGCTCACCTTGGTCGCGAGCACGACGTCGTCCCGCCGCCCCTTGAGCGCCCTGCCCACGATCTCCTCCGAGTCGCCGTACGCGTCGGCGGTGTCGATGAGGTTGATCCCCGTGTCCAGCGCCTTGTGGATGATGCGGGCCGAGTCGCCGGGATCGGGGTTGCCGATGGACGTGGCGAACATCAATGCGCCGAGCCCATAGGGGCTGACCTTGATGCCGGTGCGGCCGAGCGTGCGGTAGTGCATGCGAACCATGCCTTCCGTTTTCAAAGGATCTCGGGGTCGTCCGGGCTCCGGCGCGGTCCGCCGAGCCGGTTCCCAGCCTCCGGCGGTGCGGGCGCGGGCGGGAGAGACGCCCTTATCCCGGGACAGGCCGTCCCTGGCAACGTCCGGCGTCCGCGGGCATGGTGAAGGGTGTGGACAGAACCGAACTGGCCGACTTCCTGCGCCACTGCCGTGCCCGGGTCGCCCCCGCCGACGTGGGGCTGTCGCACGGCGCGCGGCGGCGTACGCCCGGACTGCGCCGCGAGGAGGTCGCGCAGCTCGCGGGCATGTCCACCGACCACTACACACGGCTGGAGCAGGCCAGGGGCTCGCATCCGTCCCGCCAGATGCTCGCCGCCGTCGCCCGCGCGCTGCGGCTGACCGGCGACGAACGCGACCATCTCTTCCACCTGGCCGGCGAGGAGCCGCCGCGGGACCGGACGGCCACGGAGCACGTCCGCCCCGGCCTGCTGCTCGTGCTCGACCGGCTGGTCGACACCCCCGCCCAGGTGGTGAACGACCGCGGCGACGTCCTCGCGCAGAACGCGATGGACAAGGCGCTGCACGGTGACGCGTCCGCCCGCCCCGAGGCGGAGCGCAACGTCATCTGGCGTTACTTCACCGACCCGTCAGCGCGGGAGCTGTTCCCGCCCGACGACCGT
Organism: Microbispora hainanensis; assembly: GCF_006874475.1. Classification (GTDB taxonomy): domain Bacteria; phylum Actinomycetota; class Actinomycetes; order Streptosporangiales; family Streptosporangiaceae; genus Microbispora; species Microbispora hainanensis. Next base: position 47,882 of record NZ_VIRM01000001.1, on the reverse strand, counting down.
GACAACGCTGCCCGCGCGGGGGTGGCGGATCTGCGCGCCACGGCCGCCCGCCGCCCGGACGACGTGCGGCTGGCGACGCTCGTACGCCGGCTCCGGGCCCGCAGCGAGGAGTTCGCGGCGCTGTGGGAGACCCACGACGTCGCCGTACGCCGCTCCGACGTCAAGCGCTTCCTGCATCCGGTGGTCGGTCTGCTGGAGCTGGACTGCGAGGTGCTGCTGAGCCCGGAGCACGACCAGCGGCTGATCGTCTACACCGCCCGCCCGGGCAGCGAGTCGCACGAGCGGCTGGAGCTGCTGCGCGTGGTCGGTCTCCAGGACCTGACCCGCGGCTGAGCGTTCGTCCCCGTCCGGGGAGAGGGACGGGGACGAACGCGGGCCGTCAGGAGGCGGCGTCGATGGTGTCCTTCGTGGGGGGCTCGGCGCCGTTGACGCCGGCGTTGACCGCCCCGGGGGCGCCGCCGGACAGCAGGGCGCGGGCCAGGCCCAGCCCGGTGCCGCCCAGCGTGAGCGCCTTGGCCAGCATCTCCTCGATGCCCTGGGCGCCGTTGAGCACCACCATGTGGTCGACGTTGCCGAACGCCTTCGAGCCGGCCTCCACGATCTGCGGCCAGTTCTCGGCGAGCTGCTGGGCGATGACCGCCTCCTGGTTCTCGCGCAGCGCCTCGGAACGGGCCCTGATCGCGTCGGCCTCGGCGAGACCCTTGGCCTTGGCGGCCTCCGCCTCCGCGAGACCCTTCGCCCTGGCCGCCTCGGCCTCCGCGAGGCCCCGCGCCTTGGCGGCCTCCGCCTCGCCGAGACCGGTCGCCTTGGTCGCCGCCGCGGCGGCCTCACCACGCACCCGCACCGACTCGGCGTCGGCCGCCGCCGCCTGCTTCACCTGGGACGCCTGGGCCGTGGCGCGCAGCTCGGTCTCCCTGGCCTCGGCCTCGGCCTGGGCGATGCGGGCGTCGCGCTCCGCCTGCGACAGCGTGACGGTCTCGTACGCCTTGGCGTCGGCGGGCTTGCGGACCTGCGACTGGAGCCGCTGCTCGGCGAGCTGGGCCTCCAGCTCCGCGGCCCTGGTCTCCTGGACGACGACCTCCTGCCGCGCGGTGGCCTCCGACAGCGGGCCGGCCTGCCTGGCCTTGGCCGCCGCCTGGTCCACCTCCGCCTGATAGCCGGCCTGCTGGATCTGCGACTCGCGGACGGCGGCGGCCTTCTTTGCGGCCGCGATCTGCTCGGCCTCGGTGGCCTCCTGGTCGCGCTGTGCCTCGGCGATGCGCGCCGCGGCGGCGATCTTCGCGGCGTGCGGCTTGCCGAGGTTCGTGATGTAGCCGGTCTCGTCCTCGATCTCCTGGATCTGCAGCGAGTCGACCACCAGGCCGAGCTTGCTCATCTCGTCGGCGGCGGAGCTGCGGGTCTCGCTGGTGAGCCGCTCGCGGTTCAGGATGAGATCCTCGACGGTCAGGTTGCCGATGATCGAGCGCAGGTGACCGGTGAACAGCTCGTGGATGGCGCCGTTCATCGAGTCCTGCTGGTCGAGGAAGCGCCGGGCGGCGTTCGCGATGCTGGTGAAGTCGTCGCCCACCTTGTAGATGATCACACCGCGCACCTGGACCGGGATGCCCTGCTGGGTCACGCAGTTGACCTGCAGATTCGTGGCCCGGCTGTCGAGCCGCAGCCGCCGGGCGGTCTGGAAGCCGGGCAGCACGGCGGTGCCCTTGCCAGTTATGATCTTGAAGCCGAGGCTGTCGGCCAGCTCGTTCTTCGTGTGGGCGCCGAGGCCCGAGATGATGAGCGCCTCGTTGGGTTCGGCCACCCGCCAGATGGCCTTGAACAGGAGAATGAGGACGATGACGGCGACAATGGCCACACCGCCCACGACCAGGATCTCCGGTGACATTGGAGCCTCCATGTAGTGGGGGGAAGGGAGTGGAGGAGGGCGCGGGTCAGATGACCGCGCGAGCGACGTAGACGGTGCGCGGGGGTGAATACTCCACGACGACGACGATGGACCCCACCGGGATCTCCTCGTCCGGAATGCTCGGATAGGCGTAGAACGCCTCGACACCCCCGCGGATAGGCACCATCACCTCGCCGACAAGGCCCGGGCCGATCTTGCCCGTGACCCTGCCCTGTCTGCCGACCACCCGCGTCACCCCGTCGTTTTCACCGCTCCTGGCTGCACCGCGAATGCGCAGGTTACCCCGTATCACCACGCCGTGACAGAGCCGAGTTCCGTTCCCGAGCCCGCCGGCTGCGCAATTCGCCCTGCTTCGCACCATCACTTGGCAGAACGGGGAGCCCCCACCAGAAGTTCCGTAGTGCGCGGCCGGGGCCGGGCCGTGCGGCGTATCGCTATCGGACGGGCGCGGCGGGCTCCCGCCTCCCTGGCCGGCGGAGCCGGGTGAAGGCCCAGGAGACGCCGGGCTCCACCGCCCACCGGAACACCCTGCGCACGGGCGGCGTGCAGAGCAGGGCCGCGAGCCCGACCCCAGAGACCGCCATGGCGGTCACGCCGAGCGGGTTGACGAGGACGTCGTGGAAGCGCTCGGCGACCTTCACGACGAACCCGTGCAGCAGGTAGGCGTACATGGTGACGGCGCCAAGGCCGGTGAACCAGGTGCGGCGGCTCGGGGCGACCGCCAGGAACGCCGCCACCAGCAGGGCGCCGGCCGCGAGCAGCGCGAGCCGGATCAGCGTGCCGGACAGGTCGTCCACGCCGATCTGGTGGTTGGAGTGACGCCAGCGGATCCACTCCGTCGGCACGAGCCTGTGCACGGCGAACGCGGCGGCGAGCGCCGCCGCCAGGACGGCCCCGCCCGCGATCCTCGCCCGGCGCCCGCGCAGAAGATCGAGGTGCTCCGGCGTGAGCATGAGGCCGAGCACGTAGAACGGCAGCAGGCCGAACGTGCGGTTCATCGACAGCTCGTCGGGCAGGGCGCTGGTGCCCGACAGCAGGCACAGCCCGACCGCGATCACCAGAGGGTGACGCAACTGCTGCCAGACCGGCGTGGACAGCCGCCACAGGAACAGCGACATCAGGAACCAGGTCAGGTAGTACGGGTCGAGCAGGCTGATCTCGAGCTTGCCGTACAGGACGTAGCGGGGCAGCGAATAGGCCACCTCGAAGATGACGTACGGCACCGCGAGGCCACTGATGAGCTTGCGCGCCTTACCCGGAGAAAACGTGAAATTTCGGGACAAATAGCCGCTGACGACAATGAAGAGCGGCATGTGGAAGAGGTAGACGAAGAAGTAGAGCGCATGCGCCACGGGAACGTCCCGCAGGTCCTCGACGAGATGCCCGGAAACGACCAGCACGATGGCCAGGAACTTGGCGTTGTCCAGCAGCGGGTCGCGAGCGGCGGACCTTCCGGCCGAGTGGACGGGGGCGATCACGGTCATGCGCCCGGACCCTAGTCACCCTCCGTGAGCACCGGCGCAACCGCCGGCGAACAGTCCCCGAACTCTTCCCCCGCCCACGCCTCCGGGCCGTGGAAACCGGGCGGGTCAGGCGGCCCGGCAGCCGCCGGCGAGCCGAGGGCTCCGGCCGCCGAAGGCGGCGAGTTCCGCTGCGATGCCAGGAGGGCGCTCTATGAGGCGGCCAGGCCGGTGGCGGCGAGGCTCGCGTCCCACAGGGCGGCGGCGAGGGCAGGGTCCGACATCCTCTCCGGCACCCGCGCGGGAGCGTTCTTGACGAAGTATCGGCCCGGGTGATCGACCCCGTCGGGGTGGGTGGCGAGATGGACGACGCGCTCGGCCCCGGCCTCCGGCGGCTCGCCCATGCCCGGCAGGAGCCACACCAGCTTCATGAAGAACGTGCCCTCGGCGAACGAGGTCTTGAGCACGCCGGGGTGGAGGCACGTGGCGGCCAGGCCCCGCTCGGCGAGCGACACGGTGAACAGCGCGTTGGCCTGCTTGGAGTCGCCGTACTGCAGCCAGCCGTTCCAGCGCCGCCGTTCCCTGGACAGGTCGGCCGGGTCGAGGCGGCCCGACTTCCCGGCCCGCGACGAGGTGGTCACGACCCTGGCGGAGGACGCCGCGAGCCGGTCGTGGAGCAGGTTCGTCAGCAGGAACGGCGCCAGGTGGTTGACCTGCATCATCCACTCGTTGCCGTCCACGGTGGTCCGGCGGTCGGGCGTCATCACGCCGGCGTTGTTGATCAGCACGTCGATGCGCTCGTAGCGCGCCAGCAGGTCCGCGGCGAGCCGGCGCACCTGATCGAGGGAGGAGAAGTCCGCGACGAGCGTGTCCGGACGGCTGCCGCCGGCCTGCTCCGCGCGGTCCGCGACGGCGCGGAGCTTCTCCGGGGTGCGTCCGACGAGCACGATTTGGTGACCTCGCCGGGCGAGATCAAGGGCAGAAGCTGCACCGATTCCGGCACCTGCCCCAGTGATCACAGTAATCATCAGTTCCTCCCACTGCGCCAGAACTGTATCGGTGCTAGCCTTCTGTGCGATCTTCCGGAGGTGCATTCCCCCATAAATGCGGCGCGAGCCTCCAGCAATGCAGGAGTGGCCATGGGTTCGAGAAACCGGTCGATTCGGTTCAAGATCTTCTTGTTGCTGCTCCTGCCATTGCTCATGTTGAGTGCTATGTGGGGGTTTGCCCTAAAGCTCACGGTCGGGGACGGCCTCGTCCTCCTGCACTCCAAGACGCTGTACGACACCATCGGTGTCACCTCCACCGACCTCGGCACCCAGATCCAGGCCGAGCGCGCGCTGACCGCCGGCGTCCTCAGCAGCGGCCGGACGACGTCCGCCGCGCTCACCGCCCAGCAGGCCAAGACCACCGCCGCCGCGGACAAGTTCAAGAAGTCCGCCGACGACGAGGCGACCCGCGACGCCATGAGCGAGGAGCTCGCGGCGCCCCTGAAGTCACTGCTGTCCTCCCTCGAACGCCTGCCCACGATCCGGGAGGGCGTCTCGCTCGGCAGGTCCGACCGGCTGACCGCGATCAACGCGTACAACGCGATCATGGACGACCTGTTCGCGCTCTACGAGCGGCTCGTCTCGCTGCCCGACCTGGCCACCTTCCAGCAGGCCAGCGCCATGCAGGGGATGGGCAACGCACACGAGATGATCACTCGTGAGGACGCCCTCGTGCGCGGCGCGCTCGCCAGCGGCACGATGACGGCCGACGAGCAGAACGCCTTCAGCGAGTGGGTCGCCACCCGGCGGTTCCTCTACAACAAGAACCGGCCCGTCCTCACCGGTGAGATGCGGGCGCCGTACGAGCAGGTGCTCACCTCGCCGCTGTTCGACCGGTTCACCGCCCTGGAGAACCAGATCGTCAACCAGGTGCGCGCCGGCGGCCCGCTCCCGGCCGAGGCCGAGAAGTGGTCGCCGACCATCGACCAGCTGATCCTCCGGCTCGACTCGGCCCGGGTGAAGGCCTCGGACGCGCTCAGCGTCTCCGCCACGACGGTCGCCACCGGGATCATGCTCCGCATCCTGATCGCCGGCGGGCTCGGCCTCGTGGTGATCATCGCCACGATCATCTTCTCCGTCCGGTTCGGCCGCCGGCTCGCCCGCGACCTCGCCGGCCTGCGCGACGCCGCGCTCGAACTCGCCGTCGTACGGCTGCCGCAGGTCGTCGGCAAGCTGCGGCAGGGCGAGGACGTGGACGTCGAGGCCGAGGCGCCCCCGATCAAGGCGACGGGCTCCAACGAGGTCGAGGACGTCGCGCGCGCGTTCAGCTCCGTCCAGAGGACAGCGGTGGAGGCCGCCGTCGGCCAGGCCGCCCTCCGCCGCGGCGTCAGCCAGGTCTTCCTCAACCTGGCCCGCCGCAACCAGACCCTGCTGCACCGCCAGCTCACGCTTCTCGACACGATGCAGCGCCGCGCCGAGGAGCCGGAGAGCCTGGAGGACCTCTTCCGGCTCGACCACCTGACCACCCGCATGCGCCGCCACGCGGAAAGCCTGATCATCCTGTCCGGCTCCGCGCCCGGGCGTGCGTGGCGCAAGCCGGTGCCGCTGATCGACGTGGTCCGCGCCGCGATCTCCGAGGTCGAGGACTACACCCGCATCTCGACCGCCCCGATGCCGGAGGTCGCCATCGCCGGTGCGACCGTGGCCGACGTGGTGCACCTGATCGCCGAGCTGCTGGAGAACGCCACGATCTTCTCGCCTCCGCAGACGAGGGTGGAGGTGCGCGCGGAGGTCGTCGCCAACGGGCTCGCGGTGGAGATCGAGGACCGCGGTCTCGGCCTGATGCCCGAGGAGTACGACGACATCAACCGCCGCCTGGCCGACCCGCCGGAGTTCGACCTGGCGGACAGCGACCGGCTCGGGCTCTTCGTCGTCGGCCAGCTCGCCGCCCGGCACGAGATCGGGGTGGTCCTGCGCGGCTCGCCGTACGGTGGGACGACGGCGATCGTGCTCATGCCCCGGACCCTGGTGGTGGACGAAGGCTCGCCCGCGGCGCTGGCGGGTCCGTCCTCCCGCGGCTCTCACGCGAAGCCCGCGCTGGCCGCCGGCGGCAGCGACACCGACATCTCGCTCAACGACACGCTCCACGCCGACCTCGGGCTGCGCGGCCCCGCCTCCGCAGGGGAGCCCCGCGAGGTCCGCACGCTCGTCGGGGAGGTCGCGAAGGACGTTCCCGCGTCAGGGGGGGCTTCCGGGGAGACGCAGGACCGGGAGGAGCGCACGGACGCGTCCGAGCCGTCCCCGTTCTTCACTCCGGCCGCCCTGCGGACCGACGCGGTGCCCTCCGCCGCGCGCGACGACCTCCCCGCGTCGTCCTCCGCGCCCTCCTCCGTGCCCTCCTCCGTGCCCTCCTCCGTGTCGTCCTCCGTGTCGTCCTCCGTGTCGTCCTCTGCCGCACCGGCCGCCGAACCGGCGACCGCAGCCGCGGGGGTGGGCCCGAACGGCCTGGCGCAGCGGACGAGCAGGCAGCGGGCCAGGGGCCCCGCCTCCAACGGCACCCACGCCGGCCTGCCGCGCCGGGTCCGTCAGGCCAACATCGCCCCGCAGCTTCGCGCCCAGTCCCAGGAGACCGGTCCGCAGACGCCGCCACTGTCCGCCCCGACCGTGGAGGAGCGGTCGCCGGAGGAGGCCAGGGCGATGTTCAGCGCTTTCCAGCGCGGCGCGCTGCGGGGCCGGGAGGACTCCGATCAGCCGGGTGGGGCCGCACCCGGTGATCACGCACACAACATGTACGGCGAGAAGGGTGACGAATGACCGGCAAAGCGACGTCGACCGGCGAACTGAACTGGCTGCTCGACGATCTCATCAGCAGGGTCGCCGCCGTCCGCCAGGCGGTGATCCTCTCCACCGACGGTCTCGTCGTTGGAGCCTCCCAAGGGCTGAGCCGGGAGGACGCGGAGCACCTGTCCGCGGTCGCCGCCGGGTTCCAGAGCCTGGCGCGGGGCGCGGGACGACACTTCGGCGGGGGCGAGGTCAGGCAGACCATCGTGGAGATGGAGGCCGCGTTCCTGTTCGTCACGGCCGCCGGCCAGGGCACCTGCCTGGCCGTACTGGCCGCCTCCGACGCCGACGTCGGGCACATCGCGTACGAGATGGCGATGCTGGTCAAGCGGGTGGGTCAGCACATCTCCACCAACCCGCGGCGGATCTCCCCATGAGATTGGTGGCCACATGACGGGACCCCAGTGGATGGACGAGGAGGCCGGGCCGTTGGTCCGGCCCTACGCGCTGACAGGGGGCCGGGCACGGCACTCCGGGGCCAAGCTCGACCTGATCACCATGGTGACCACCAAGGGCTCACCGAGGGACGTCCCCGGCATTGGCCCCGAGCAGCGGCGGATCCTCGATATCGCGCGCAGAGGCGCGTCGGTGGCGGACATCGCGTCCGACATCGACCTGCCGCTGGGCGTGGTCCGCGTCCTCATCGGGGATCTGCACGACCTCGGACTCGTCGACGTACGGGCTCCGGGCAAGGTGGCGCCGCTGCCAAGCGAGCGCATTCTCAAGGAAGTGATCAATGGCCTTCGCGCCCTCTGAGGAGCCGGTCGCCCTCAAGATATTGGTGGCCGGCGGCTTCGGCGTCGGCAAGACCACGCTGGTCGGCGCGATCAGCGAGATTCGCCCCCTGCGCACCGAGGAGGTGCTGTCCGATCGCGGCGTCGGCGTCGACGACACCGACGGCGTGGAAGGCAAGACGACCACGACGGTGGCCATGGACTTCGGCCGCATCACCATCAGGGAAGGGCTCGTGGTCTACCTGTTCGGCACCCCCGGACAGGAGCGCTTCTGGTTCATGTGGGACGAGCTGTCCTACGGCGCGCTCGGGGCCGTCGTGCTGGCCGACACCCGCAGGCTGACCGACTGCTTTCCGTCGATCGACTACTTCGAGCAGCGCGGCACGCCGTTCATCGTCGCGGTCAACTGCTTCGACGGCGCCGAGCAGCACGAGCCCGAGGACGTGCGGATCGCCCTCGACCTCGACCCGGACGTCCCCGTCCTGCTCTGCGACGTACGGCGCCGCGCCTCGGCCAAGGTCGTGCTCGTCACGCTCGTGGAGCACGCGCTCAAGATGCTGACGGCGGCCCAGCGGTAGCGCCCGGCCGGCCCGGTCAGTCCGCCGGCGCAGGGTGAGCAGGGTAATCGGTGTAGCCCCGCGTGTCGCCGCCGTAGAACGTGGCGGGATCGGCCTCGTCGACCGGGGCGTGGTTCCGCCAGCGCCACACCAGGTCGGGATTGGCGATGAAGGCCCGGCCCACGGCGACGAGGTCCGCCTGGCCACTCCGTACGCGCCGGCGGGCGGTGCTCCCGTCCGTCACCGGCACCCAGCCGTCGTTGACGACGAGCGGGCCGCCGAACCGCGTGCGGAGGCCGGCGAGCAGCGGGCCGGCGGGATCGCCGATGGTGTGCAGGTATGCCAGGCCCAGCGGGGCGATCCCGTCGACAAGCGCCCGGTAGGTCGTGGCCGTCTCGGCCGGATCGTCCTCGACGGCGCCGTGGAGGTTGGCCGCCGGGGAGATGCGGATCCCCACCCGCTCGCCGCCGATCGCCTCGGCCACGGCATGGGCGACCTCGATGACGAACCGGGCTCGTGCCGTGGCGGAGCCGCCGTACGCGTCGGTGCGCCGGTTGGTGGAGGGCGCGAGGAACTGGTGGAGCAGGTAGCCGTTGGCGGAGTGCAGTTCGACGCCGTCCAGGCCGGCCTCCACGGCCGAGCGTGCCGCGTGCACGTACTCGCCGATCACGGACGGCAACTCCGCCGTTTCGAGGGCGCGGGGCACCGGATGCGGCCTGAGGCCGTGGGCGGTGAAGATCTCGCCGGGCGCGGCGATGGCGCTGGGCGCGACGGTCTCGTGGCCGTCCTTGTTGTCCGGGTGGGCGATGCGCCCGGTGTGCATGATCTGGGCGACGATGCGGCCGCCTTCCTCGTGTACGGCGTCGGCGACCCTGCGCCAACCGTCGATCTGCCGGGGTGTGTGCAGGCCGGGCGTGTTCAGGTAGCCCTGCCCGGCCGCGCTGGGCTGGGCGCCCTCGGTGATGATCAGGCCCGCGGTCGCCCGCTGCCGGTAGTACGTCGCGGTGATGTCCTGCGGCACGCCTCCGGCACCGGCCCGGTTGCGGGTCATGGGCGCCATGACGATCCGGTTGTCCAGTGTCCACTTGCCGACGGTCAGCGGCTCGAACAGGTCTGGCATCGACGGTCTCTCCTCCAAGGGATTCGGGGAGGCTCCCGGGCCGCCTCGGCGCGACGACCGGGCACGATGGCGGGAGCGTATGAAGGCCCGGGGCGGCGGCCTGACCGGCCCGCGAGCAGGTCGAGAGTGACCCGCCCCTCGCCCGCGTTGCAATTTCTCATGCCGTTTCGGCAACCTGTTCGGCATGGACCAGCTCAAAGACGTCCTGGCCGCCATCGGGCCGAAGCTGCGTGACCTGCGCAAACAGCGCGGTGTCACGCTGGCCGACCTGTCACGGACCACCGGCATCTCGGAAAGCACGCTGTCGCGGCTGGAGAACGGCAGCCGCCGGCCGAACCTCGAGCTGCTGCTCCCACTGGCCCACGCCTACGGCGTGCCTCTCGACGAGCTGGCCGGCGCGCCGCGCACCGGCGACCCGCGCGTGCATCTGCGTCCGGTGCACCGCCTCGGCATGACCTTCGTCCCGCTGACCCGCCGGGCCGGCGGCATGCAGGCGTACAAACTCGTCATCCCACCGGACCGCGACGCGGGCGAGCCCGACCTGAAGACACACGAGGGCTACGAGTGGCTCTACGTCCTCGAAGGCCGGCTGCGCCTGCTCCTCGACCACCGGGATCTGGTGCTCAAGCCCGGCGAGGTGGCCGAGTTCGACACCCACATCCCCCACTGGCTGGGGTCGGCCGACACGCGCCCCGTCGAGCTGCTGGTCCTCTTCGGCCCGCAGGGCGAACGCGCCCACCTGCGTGCCCGTCCCGCCTGAAGCCCACTCCGGCTCTCACCAGTGGCGGGCCTCCTGCAACAGCCGGTCTCGGACGAGGGTGACCTGGCGGCGTACGGGCGCGCCCGCTCGTTGCACGAGGAAGCCGGTGTTGATGGGCGGGTCGTCCGGGTCGAGGAGCATCACGAGCTTGCCGCTGTCGAGCTCGCCGGCACACAGATAGCGCGGCAGCACGGTGACTCCGGCTCCGGCGACGACGGCCGCCATCACACCGCGCAGATCGGGCACGGTCACCGCGGGCGACCTCGTCAGGCGCGTATGGAAGACGTGGCGCCAATACCGGCGGAGGATGGGCACGTCCTCGGCGTAGGCGACCAGCGGAGCGTCGTGCAGGACACCGTGCAGGACACCGTGCAGGGCACTGGGGTCGTCGCAGGCGACCGGGCCGATCCGGTCCGCCCAGGCAGGTGCGGCCACCAGCACGAACTCCTCGTCCATGAGCGGTGTGGCCAGCACGGTGCGGCCCCGCGGCCGGATCGCCGAGAAGACCAGGTCGAAACGCCCCGCGCGCAGGCCCTCCAGCAGGTCGTCGGCCAGCCCGGCCGTGACGCGCAGCCGCAGGCCCTGCTCGACCAGCGGCGCCAGGGCGGGCAGCACGCGGACGCTCAGCATCTCGGCCGGACCCCCGAGATGCACCGGCTCGGAGGACTCCTCGCCCTGGCGTCCTCGTCCGGCCACCACCGCCAGCTCGTCCAGCGGGCCCGCGACCTGTGCGGCCAGCTCGTCGGCCACCGACGTGGCGGCCACTCCTCGCGGCAGCCGTTCGAACAACTGGCGATCGAGCTGCTCCTCCAGCGTGCGCACCTGACTCGTCACGGTCGGCTGCGACAGCCCCAGCAGCGCGGCGGCCGCGGTGAAGGAACCGGCGCGATAGACCGCGAGGAACGTCCGCAGCAGCATCAGATCCAGGGCCCCACCTGCCGCCCGGTCTCCCGACACATAGGCACCCCTATGGCTCATACAACAAATGCTATTGGTTCCCTGATGCCTGGGCCGCCTACGCTCCAGCTCGTTCCCTCGCTGACGGGGCCGCAGGGCGTCGTCAGCTCACCTCACCTCGCCTTCCGCGAGGAGTCCGGAAAGAGCACGAGTAATGGCGAAGATCCTTTTTGTGATGACCGGTGCGCGCCACCTGACGCTGGCCGACGGCACCGAGCATCCGACAGGCTTCTGGGCCGAGGAGTTCTCGGCTCCCTACCTGGCGTTCACCGAGGCAGGGCACGAGGTGGTCGTCGCCACCCCCGGCGGCGTCGTGCCGACGGCCGACCAGGCGAGCCTCGCCCCCGAGGTCACCGGCGGCCAGGACGGCGCGGACGCGATGGCCGCCACGCTCCGGTCCGCCGCGGAGCTGCACAGCCCGATCGCGCTGGAGAGCGTCGATCCGGCCGGCTATGCCGCGGTGTTCTACCCCGGTGGGCACGGCCCGATGGAGGATCTGGCGGCCGACCCGCACTCGGCTCGCCTGCTGGCCGACGTCATGGCCGCGGGCACGCCGGTGGCCCTCGTCTGCCACGGCCTGGCCGCCCTCCTGGCTACCGAAGGGCCGGACGGCACCTCGCCGTTCACCGGCTACCGGATCACCGGATTCACGAGGGAGGAGGAGACGCTGGCCGGGCTCGCCGACCGGGTGACGTGGGTCCTGGAGGACCGGCTGGTCGCCCTGGGCGTGCGGTTCTCCGCAGGCGAGCCCTGGGCGCCCGTCGTGGTCGTCGACCGCAACGTCCACACCGGGCAGAACCCCGCCTCCTCCGCTCCGCTGGCCGCCGAACTGCTCAAGACCCTGGGCTGATCCTCGGCCGATCCCTGCGCCGGCCCTCGACCGCAGAGGGCCGGCCGCCGAGGAGCTCTCTCATGCTCATGACCCGCATCGACACCACGGCGTCCGCCGGCCGCCGCAGCGGCCGGCTGCTCGTTCCGGTCCTCGGCCTCGGCGCCATGGTTGTCTCGATGATGCAGACGCTGACCGTGCCGATCCTCGGAGTCGTCCAGCGAGATCTGCACACCACCACGACCGCCGCGAGCTGGCTCACCACGGCCACGCTGCTCTCCGCCGCCGTATGCACGCCTCTGCTCGGCCGCTACGGTGACCAGCACGGCGCGAGACGCACCCTGATCGGCGTGCTCGGTCTCACTCTGGCGGGGTCCGCGCTGGGCGCCACGACCCACGCGCTGCCCTGGCTGATCGCTGCACGCGCGTTGCAGGGAGCCTCCACCGCGATCTTCCCGCTCGCGCAGTCGGTGATCCGCGACGAACTGCCCCGCGACCGCCTTCCCGGCGCGACGGCCCTGCTCAGCGGGACGCTGGCGGTCGGCAACGCGGTCGCCCTGGTCGGCGCGGGGCTGCTCACCCGAGGCGCCGCACCGGACTTCCACCCCGTGTTCTGGTTGTCGGCCGGAGTGTCCGCGCTCACCCTGGCCGCCGTCGCCGCCGTCGTCCCCCGCCCCCGCGTACGGCCCGGCGGACGCACCGACTGGCCGGGGGCGATCGCGCTCGCCGTGATGTTGACCCTGCTGCTGCTTCCCCTGTCGCAGGGGGTCAGGTGGGGGTGGTCGTCCGCGCCGACCCTCGGGTGCTTCGCGGCGGCGGTGGCGATGGCGGCCGTCTGGGCGAGGCGCGAGCGGCGGGCGGCCGAGCCCCTCGTCGACATGCGGATGCTCGCCCTGCGACCGGTGCTGCTCGCCAACCTGGCGGGCTTCCTGGTGGGCTTCGCGATGTTCTCGCAGTTCCTCGGCGTTTCGGCGCTGGTCCAGCTCCCGGCCCCGCCCGACGGGTACGGATTCGGGGCCACCGTGCTGGAGACGTCCGTCGTCTACCTCATGCCGCCCGCCGTGGTCTCCCTGGCCGCCGCCCGGGTCGCGGGGGCGATGGTCCGGGTGATCGGCGCCCACGCGACCCTCGCCGTGGGCGCCGCATGCGGGGCCGCCGGCTTCACCGTGCTCGCCGCCGCGCGCGGCTCGGCCGTTGTCGTCATCACGGCGGCCGTCCTCGTCGGCGTCGCCGTCAGTTTCGGCTTCGCCACCCTCCCCGCCGTCCTGGCCGGTGCCGTACCCGCCAACGGGACCGGCATCGCCAACGGGATCAACTCGGTCGCCCGCTCGGTGGGCAGCTCCGTCGCCAGCGCCTTGGCCGCGACGCTGCTCACGGTCCAGCCCGCAGGGCACCTCGCCACCCGAGCGGCCTCCCTGCCCGCCGAAGGCCGGTTCACGGCGTGCTTCGCCCTGGGCGGAGGCGCATTCGTCCTCGTCGTCCTCATCGCCCTAACCGGGATCACCTCCGTACGGCCACGACATGACACGTAACCACCGGAAGGGTGGAAGACATGGCACTGATTCTCATCACCGGCGCATCGGACGGGCTCGGCCGTGCGCTCGCCGAAGACCTCGCCGCCGCCGGGCACCGGCTGCTGCTGCACGGACGAGACGTCCGGCGGCTCGCCGAGGTGGCCGAGGCCACCGGCGGCGAGACGTTCACCGCCGACTTCTCCTCCCTCGCCGAGGTCCGGCGGCTCGCCGCACGGATCGCCGAGACCCACGACCGGCTGGACGTGCTCGTCAACAACGCCGGGATCGGGTTCCACGTCGACGGGACATCCCAGCAACTGTCGGCGGACGGGCATGAGCTGCGCCTGGCGGTCAACTATCTCGCGCCCGTGCTGCTCACCCGGGAGCTGCTCGTGCTGCTTCGCCGAGGCGCACCCTCCCGGGTCGTCAACGTCGCCTCGATCGGCCAGCAGCCGATCGACTTCGACGATCCGCACCTCGAACGTGGATACACCGACGTCGCCGCCTACTGCCGGTCGAAGCTCGCCCTGATCTGCCACACCCTCGATCTGGCCGGAGAACTCGACGGGAGCGGTGTCACGGCGAACAGCATTCATCCCGCCTCGTACATGCCGACGGCCATGTCGGCGAGATCCGGCATGGAGGTGGTCGACACCCTGGAGAAGGGCGTGGCCGCCACCCGGCGTCTGGTGGACGCGCCCGAACTGGCCGGGATCACCGGCCGCTACTTCGACGGGGAGAAGGAGGCGCGGGCCTCCGAAGAGGCGTACGACCCGGACTACCGTCGCCGCCTCGGCGAACTGACCCGGAAGATGCTGGCGAACGTCTGACACGCGAGGACGAGCATGACCGGTGCCCTACGCCGGGCGCCTGCCCGGCCGGATCGTGCGGCGCCCCCGCGCCCGCACGATCCGGCGGCTTGGAAGTGGACACTGCTCGGAAGTGGACACTGCTCAGCGGTGGACCAGGAAGTCGCGCGCGGCGCGCCGGTCGCCGATCCGCGCCCTGAGCGACGGCACCCAGGCGAGCTGCGCGAGCCGTACGGCGAGCACGCCCAGGACGGCCACCTCGGCGGTCAGCAGCAGCCGCTCCACCAGGCCGATCATGACGCCGTGGCCGGGCAGCGCGACGTAGGTGATGGCCGCCAGGCTGAGGCCGGAGGCGAGCGTCAGCCACTCCAGCGGGCGGGCGACGGCCTTCCACCGCTCGTCCTGTCCCAGGCGGCCCACCAACTGGATGGCGGCGGCGGGCACGCTCACGAAGGCCGCCACCGACAGGGCGCCGTGGACGTCCCCCTGCCAGACCGTGCCCGACGGGATCACGGCCGCGCCGACGAGCGAGACGCTCCACAGGCCGATCAGGCGGGCGGGCCAGCCGTGCACCGGCGCGCCGAGCGCGCGCATCCCGGCCAGCAGCGCGAGCGACGCCAGGCCGAGGACGGCCGTGGCCGTCTCGATGGCGCCGCCCCCGTCGCGGGCGGCGTACTCGCTGATCGTCATGGAGACGGGGTCCAAGGAGGAATCCCCGCCCACCTGCGCCGCCACCACGGTGACGACCGCGAACAGGATGCCGCCGCCGGCGAGCAGGGGATAGATCCTCTTGACCATATGGTCAGGATCCCGCGTACGGCCCGTTCCCAACATCCGGGACAACGCGTAGATGCCCCGGAGAACGGGTCAGGGTCGTCTCAGGGTGGGGCCCAGACCTTCGGGCCCAGAACTTTCGGGCCCAGACCTTCGGGTGCGGCCGTGAGGGGACGCGGCCCGGGCCCCACCTCGGACGACTACTGCTGTGCGGCCTCGTGGTAGCGCTCGCGCAGGTCCGGCGTGGGATCGGCCTCGTAGGACTCGGTGGCGCCCGTGTCCCACAGCGGCGGTTCCGGCTGCCCCGACAGCAGCCAGGCGGCCTGCTTGGCCGCGCCGTCCGCGACGTACTCCCCGGGGGTGGGGACGAGCACCGGACGCCCGAAAACGGTCGGCGCGATGCGGCGCACCGCCTCCGACCGCGCACCGCCGCCGATGAGCAGCACCCGCCGCGGTTCGAGGCCGAGGGCGTCGAGCGCGTCGGCGAGCCCGCAGAGCATGCCCTCCACCGCCGCCCGGGCCAGGTGCTCCGGCGTGGAGTTGCCCAGCCGCAGGCCGTGCAGCGAACCGGTGGCGTCGGGCAGGTTCGGGGTGCGCTCCCCTTCCAGGTAGGGCACCAGGACCAGCCCGTCCGCACCCGCGGGGGCCCGCAGCGCCAGGTCGCTCAGCTCCTGGGGCGTGACCCGGAGCATCCGGGCCGCCGCGTCCAGCACCCGTGCCGCGTTCAGCGTGCAGACCAGCGGGAGGTAGCGCCCGGTGGCGTCGGCGAACCCGGCGACCGCCCCTGACGGGTCGGCGGACGGCCCCTCTGCGACGGCGAACGCCGTCCCGGAGGTGCCGATCGACACGACCACGTCACCGGGCCGCATGCCGACGCCGAGCGCCGCCGCCATGTTGTCGCCCGTGCCCGGCGCGAGCAGCGCGCCGCCCTGCTCGGCCGTGCCCGCCTGCTCGGCGGGACCGAGCACGCGGGGCAGCTCCGGCACCCGGCCCATGGCGAGTTCGAGCAGGTCGGTCCGGTATTCACCGGTCGCGGGCGACCAATAACCGGTGCCGGAGGCGTCGCCCCGGTCGGTCGTGATCGTGCCCGGCCGCCCGGCGAGCCGCCAGGTGAGCCAGTCGTGCGGCAGGCACACCGACCGCGTACGGGCGGCGTTGTCCGGCTCGTTGCGGGCCAGCCAGCGGAGCTTCGTCACGGTGAAGGACGCCACCGGGACGCTGCCGACGGCCTCCGCCCACGCCTTGGGGCCGCCGAGCTCGGCGACCAGGTCGGCCGCCGCTCCGGCCGAGCGGGTGTCGTTCCACAGCAGCGCGGGCCGGACCACCTCGCCGTCCTCGTCGAGGCAGACCATTCCGTGCTGCTGGGCCCCCACGCTCACCGCCGCGACGTCCGCGAGCCCTCCCGCCTGCTCGATCGCGCTCTGCAGCGCGGACCACCAGTGCTCGGGATGGACCTCGGTGCCGTCGGGGTGGGAGGCGCGGCCCTCGCGCACGAGGGCCCCGCTCTCCGCGTCCCGGATGACGACCTTGCAGCTCTGGGTCGACGAGTCGACCCCCGCGACCAGCGTCACAGTCGTCCCTCCGCTCTCGTCGTACCGGTCAGCCGCGCACGCCGAAGAGGTGCTCCAGCGCGAGCTGGTTGAGCCGGGTGAAGTGGAAGCCGCGGGCGGCCACCTCGTCCACGTCGATCGACTCGGCGAGGATGTCGTCGTAGGTCTCGCCCTCGGCCAGGGTCGGCTGGGCCAGCTCGGTGAGCTTGCTGGCGGCCAGCGCCTCCTGCACCTCGGGGTCGGCGCGGAAGGCCTTCGACTTCTCCTTGAGGATGAGGTAGGTCCGCATGTTGGCGGCGGCCGACTCCCAGACGTCGTTCTTGTCCTCGGTGCGCAGCGGCTTGTAGTCGAAGTGACGCGGGCCGTCGTAGCCGCCGTTCTCCAGCAGGTCGACGAGGAAGAACGCGTTCTTCACGTCGCCGTGGCCGAAGATGAGGTCCTGGTCGTACTTCGGGCCGTGCTGGCCGTTGAGGTCGAGGTGGAACAGCTTGCCGTGCCACAGCGCCTGGGCGATGCCGTGCACGAAGTTCATCCCGGCCATCTGCTCGTGGCCGACCTCGGGGTTGAGGCCCACCATCTCGGGGTGCTCCAGCGAGTTGATGAACGCCAGGGCGTGGCCGATCGTCGGCAGCAGGATGTCGCCGCGCGGCTCGTTCGGCTTGGGCTCGACGGCGAACCGGATGTCGTAGCCCTTGTCGATCACGTACTGACACAGGAGGTCGAAGCCCTCCTTGTAGCGGTCGAGCGCGACCCGCACGTCCTTGGCGGCCTCGGACTCGGCACCCTCACGGCCGCCCCAGCACACGTACGTCTTCGCGCCCAGCTCGGCGGCGAGGTCGATGTTGCGCATGACCTTGCGCAGGGCGTACCGCCGGACGTCGCGGTCGTTGCTGGTGAACCCGCCGTCCTTGAAGATCGGGTGGGTGAAGAGGTTGGTCGTGGCCATCGGCACCTTCATGCCGGTCTCGCTGAGAGCCTTCTTGAAGCTCTCGATGGCCTTGGTCCGGTCCGGCTCCACCGCGAGGAGGTCGTCGTCGTGGAAGGTCACACCGTACGCGCCGAGCTCGGCCAGGCGGTGGACGCTCTCGACCGGGTCCAGCGGGGCCCGGGTGGCGTCGCCGAACGGGTCGCGCGCCTGCCAGCCGACGGTCCACAGCCCGAACGTGAAGCGGTCCTCGGGAGTGGGGGTGTACATGGGTCGCCTCCGAATTAGTCTATGTTGTGGACTAAATATCGGACGTGAGGAGCCGCAGGGTCAAGGGGGTGTGTCCGGGTTCTCAACCTCCGGCAGTGGAAGATGTGATTGCACAGCCCGTCGGGCGTGCGGCGACAGTCGCGTGGAGGGGTGCGATGACGCGGGCGGGAACGGCGTGAGGCGGGCCGCACGCGTGCAGGAGCGCGAGAGCAGCGGACGGTACGAGCACAAGAGCTACGGACGGCACGGACGCGAGAGCCGCGGCCGTTATGAGGCGGCGTGGAGGGTGCGATGACGCAGGCCCTGCGGCATGACGCGATGCGCGCCCGCAACCTGGCGCTCGTCCTCGGCGCGGTCGGCGCCCGGGAATCGGTGACCCGGGCCGCCCTCGCCGAGATGACCGGCCTGACCAAGACGACCGTGTCCAAGCTCGTCGGCGACCTCATCGAGGGCGGGCTCGTGGTGGAGACCGGCGCCGTCCGGGACGGCGAGCGCGGCAGGCCCGGTGTCGAGATCCGGATCAGCGGGCAGCACGTCGCCGCCCTCGGGCTCGAGGTCAACGTCGACTACCTCGCGGTGTGCGTGGTCGACCTCGCCCGGACGGTACGGCTGCGCCGTACACAGGCTGTGGACAACCGAGCCGCACCCCCTGTGGATGTGATCGCGCGACTTGGGGATTTGGCCTCCGCGGTTGTGGACGAAGCTGTGGAGAACGGCCTGCGGGTGGTCGGCGGGGTGCTGGCCGTGCCCGGCCCTGTGGACATGACCAGCGGCGTCGTCCACAACGCGCCGAACCTCGGCTGGCGCGACGTGCCGCTGGCGTCGCTCCTGCGGTTCCCCTTCCCCGTACGGGTGGAGAACGAGGCCAACCTGGCCGCGCTCGGCGAGCTGTGGTTCGGGTCGGGGCTGCCGGACTTCCTGCACGTGTCGGGAGAGATCGGCATCGGGGCGGGCCTCGTGGTCCGCGGCCGGCTCTTCCGGGGCGCGCACGGCTTCGCCGGGGAGCTCGGGCACGTCGTCGTCTCCCCCGACGGCCCGCCGTGCCGCTGCGGCGGGCGGGGCTGCCTCGAACAGTACGCAGGCCAGGACGCCCTCCTGACCGCCGCCCGCGCCGCCGCCTCGATCCGGCCCGCCGCCGTGCCCCCGGCTGCGGTCTCCCCGGCTGCGGTTTCCCCGGTTGCGGCGCACGGGAACCCGCCGGCCGGGATGCCGCGGCGCAGGGATGCGGACACATCAGGGGAGACGGGCACGTCGGGGAAGACGGACGAACCGTCGTCTTCACCCGAGATGCTCCTGCCCGCGCAGCAGGGCGTGGCATGGGTGCTGTCCCGGCTCAAGGAGGGTGACGCGGACGTGCGTGCCGCCTGTGAGCGGGCCGCCTGGGCGCTCGGCGTGGCTCTGTCGTCGGCGGTCAACCTCGTGGATCCCGACGCGATCGTCCTCGGCGGCATCTACGCGCCGCTCTTCCCCTGGATCGGCCACATGGTCGCCGACACGCTGAAGGACCGCCTCGGCCAGATGCGCGGTGCCGTGCCGCCCGTGGTCGTGTCACGGCTCGGCGCCGAGGCCGCCGCCCTCGGCGCGGCAGGCCAGGTGATCGAGCAGGTCATGGCCGACCCCGCCGCACTCCTGCACACCTGACGCGAGGGCGACGCAAGCGCCCCGGCCGGACGCCGAGAAGCCCGGTGCCGAGAAGCCGGGTGCCAAGAAGCCGTAAGGACCAGTGCCGATCTTGCCCAGCACAGGTCACGGACTGCGCCCGCGGGGTATGAGGCCGCCGATCCACGGAAATTGGACGGCCGACGCGCTTCGTCGGCCGTCCAGCAGGAAGGCGTACAGCGATATGTCCCGCTACTGGACGCGGCCCCCCGTTGACGTCGTGGTCCTCACGGCCCGGCGGCTGGCCCTGGCAGCGCTCATGATCCCGGCGGCGGGAATCTGCGCCGCACAACCCGCGACGGCGCATGTCACACCACCGCCCGCGACGGCGCGTCCCGCCTCACCGCCGGCAGCGGCACATGGCACCCCGCCGTCCGCAGCGGTGCATGTCACCCCGCCACCCGTACGCGAGGAGCCCGCGGCCGGCCGCGCCCACAAGTCCGGTGGAGGCGGACGTCAGGTGATCGAAGGGGGACGCGCGAACGCCGTCCAGGGCAGGTCCGCCACGGGCCGGTTCAACCAGAGCCTCAACGGAGCCATCGCCCCCGCCTTCGTGATGGGGCGGTCGCAAGGACCGATCACCAAGACCCACTCACTCAAACTGCAGGCCGCCTTCTGCGGATCGCAGCCCACTGCCTGCACGATGGAACAGAACATGCCGGTCCACGAGAAAGACTGACACCTCCCCGTCCACTCCGCGCCACCGGCAGGCATCGCGCCCCTCCGCAGGCAGCGGCTTACAGGCCGGAGGGGTCGCGGCCGAGGCTGATCTCCTCGGCGATGCGCCGCAGTTCGTCGTCGGCCAGCCGGGGCGTGCCGGGCAGGTCGGCGGTCAGCGCCGAGATCACCTGGTGGTATGGCGCGCCGGCGTGACGGACCGCGACCTCGTGCACCACCCGGAACAGGACCAGGTTGTCCTCGTGCTCCCGCGTCGCCCTGTCCACGATCATGTCGTCCCCCTCCGCCGGCCCCCTCGCCGGCACCGATCCCCGGACCGCTCCCGAGCAGCGCCCCTGGCGCTGCCCGGTGGCCACCGTACGACCTGGCACCGACAGTTTCCGGGAAAC
Organism: Microbispora hainanensis; assembly: GCF_006874475.1. Classification (GTDB taxonomy): domain Bacteria; phylum Actinomycetota; class Actinomycetes; order Streptosporangiales; family Streptosporangiaceae; genus Microbispora; species Microbispora hainanensis. Next base: position 27,164 of record NZ_VIRM01000001.1, on the reverse strand, counting down.
CCACCGAGGTACAATTACTTGAGCGTTCAAGTTTTCGGGAGGGCGTCATGCCGGTCCAGCGACTCAACCACGCCGTGCTGTACGTGCGGGACGTCTCCCGCAGCGTGGCCTTCTACCAGGAGGCCCTCGGGTTCCGCGTCGTCCAGGCGTTCCCCGGGGCGGCCTTCCTGCAGGCCGAGGGCTCCTCGAACGACCACGACCTCGGGCTGTTCCAGATCGGGGCGCAGGCGGGGCCGTCGACCGCCGGGCGCGCGACGGTCGGCCTCTATCACCTCGCCTGGGAGGTCGACACGCTCGCCGAGCTGCACCGGATCGCGACCAAGCTGACGGAGATGAACGCCCTGGTCGGCGCGTCCGACCACTCCACCACCAAGGCCCTCTACGCGAAGGATCCGGACGGGCTGGAGTTCGAGGTGTCCTGGCTGGTGCCCGCCGGCCTGATCACCCAGGAGGTCCTCGACGGGCGCACCCAGATCAAGCCGCTCGACCTCGCGAAGGAACTGGAGCGGTACGGCGCGCAGACGCGCGGCGGGGTCGGCGTCAGCGTCTGATCCGGCACCCGTGGGCGGCCCGCTTTCCACGGCCGCCCACGACGACCGGCTCCCCGCCCGCCGACCTGCCCCGCCCGCCAAACGGACAGTTCCCCCTCCGACCGGACACTTCGCCGGCCGATGCTGTTCGCTGACCGACCGGTTCGTGCCATTTAGCGCAAACATCCTTCTCCGCGGCCCCGGAAGCTCATAGCATGATCATGATCTGAACCGGTACGGCGAGGAACAGGACGGATCATGGCCGACAACGACCAGCACCCGGGCGACGACGCTGCCGGACGCGCCCAGGCGTTCGCCAGGATCGACACGAGCAAGCCGAGCATCGCCCGGGTCTACGACTTCTTCCTCGGGGGCAAGGACAACTACGCCATCGACCGGCAGGTGGGCGAGGCGACGCTGCAGATCGCGCCGGACGCCCCCGCGGCGGGCCGGTCGAACCGCGCCTTCCTCCGGCGCGTCGTCCGCCATCTGGCCGCCGAGGCGGGCATCCGGCAGTTCCTCGACATCGGCTCGGGCCTGCCCACCCAGGGCAACGTGCACGAGGTGGCCCAGAAGGTCGCCCCGGAGGCTCGCGTCGTCTACGTCGACAACGACCCCATCGTGCTCCTGCACGGCCGGGCGCTGCTCGCGACCAACGGGAGCACCACGGTCGTCGAGGCCGACATCCGCGACCCGGAGTCGATCCTGGGGCACCCCGGGGTCCGCGCGCTCATCGACTTCGACCAGCCGGTGGCCCTGCTGCTGTTCGCGATCCTGCATCACGTCAACGACCACGAGGACCCCCACGGGATCGCCGCGCGCTTCCGCGAGGCCCTGCCCTCGGGCAGCTATCTGGCGCTGTCCCACTTCCACAACCCCGGGCCGAGCATGCCCGATGTGTCGGCGCAGGCGACCACGGCCGAGAAGCTGTTCAACGAGAACCTGGGCACGGGCCGGTGGCGCACCCGCGAGGAGATCCTGGCCTACTTCGGCGACCTGCCGCTCATCGAACCCGGCCTGGTGCCGCTCCCGGAGTGGCGGCCGGACCCGGGTGAGGTCTTCGAGCCCGGCATCACCTATCACACGTTCGTCGGCGGCGTCGCGCACAAGCCCTGAAACGATCTTCCTGCGACAAACGTGAGTCGCGTCACTCCGCAGCCGTACGGCCGGGAGCGCGTCGCCGCAGGCAGCGGGCCCTGCGGCGACGGAGCGGCTTCCCGCCGTACGGCGCGGCCGTACGGCGGCCGGGTTGACATCGGTGAGCGGCGACGGTGATGCTCGGAGGTGGCTGCCCCTCTACATGGAAGGCGGCACCGACATGACGATCGTCAATGGGTCGCTCGAATCGGCCCTGAGCAAGAAGACTCTGCTCTACCTCGACAAGCAACTGGTCGTACGCTCCTCAGAAGACGGCGGCGTACGGCTGATCGGACAGATCGACCTCACCAACGGCGACGCGATGGCCGACGCCCTGCACCGGCGGTGGGCGAGGCCGGGCACGGGAACCGTGGACGTCGCCGAGCTCCAGTTCATCGACCTCTACGGCCTGCGCGCCCTGGCCCTGCTGTCCGACGCTCCCCTGGGCCGGCCGATCCGGCTCGACAACGTCAAGCCCAGCCTGCGCAAGCTGCTCACCCTGCTCGACTGGCCCGCGTTCACCATCGGGTGACTCCGCGGCCCGCCGGGGCCCCACACGCCGATCGCGGGCGGCGCGTTCCCCCGCACCAACGCCCCGCGCCAACGACCGGCCCCCGGAAACCCGACCCCGGCACCCCTGCTCCCGGGCACCCCGCTCCCGGACACCCTGCTCCCGGGCACCCCGCTCCCGGGCACCCCGCTCCCGGGCACGCCGCTACCGGACACCCCGCTCCCGGGTTTCCCTCACGCCCACCTCATCCGGATTTTCCCCTCACGCCCGCATTCCCGCGTTTCTGGCATTCCCGCGTTTCTCGGGCTCCGGATGGAGGAAAAGTATCCGAGGACGGTCGCACGACCGTTATGACCAGCACCTGAGCCTTCGTATGGGTTCAGGCGGAAGCCATTCGTGAGTTCCCCCCGACTCTCACGAGGAGGGGGGGTGAGGTGTTTCCGGGCACTCCGGCAGCCCGCCACCGATGTCGGCGGCCGTCCGCCGACGTGGCACAGCCTCCGCGCGCTCGCGCGGCGGTGGCGAGGCGCCCTGACCCCCGCCGGCTGACCCTCCGATGCGGCCGCCCGCTCGATCCCGGGCCCGGCGTCCGGGCTCCCGTCTGCTGGAGAGCCGAATGTTCCTGAACCAGGTGCTCACGACGTCCGCGACCCTGTTGCGCGGTGTGCTGCCCGAGCCGTTCCGAGACCTGCTTCCCTGCCCGCGCGACGTGCACGTCTGCCCCGGCGGCGTACGCATCGACCTGCGCGGGATCGGCCGGCCCGGCTCCGAGGCCGCGGCGCTTCAGCTGGAGGAGCGGCTTGAGGCCCTCCCCTGCGTCGAGCGGGCGGAGGTCAACGGCCGCATCTCCGCCGTCTTCGTCGCCTGCGACCCGGACCGGGTCGACCGTGACAAGCTGCTGGCCGTCATCCAGGAGCTGGACGAGCAGGAGGAGCACGCCCACGAGAGCCCCGTCCAGCTCGTGGAGGAGCACTTGCGGGCGACCATACGGCTGACGGCCGGCGTCGCCGGAATCGGGCTGATCTTCCTGGGAAGGGCGATCCGGGCCCCGCAGCTCCCGGTGGCCGTGCCCGCGTTGCTGCAACTGGTCAACGCCACGCCCGCGATCCGCGAACAGCTCGACCGCCGGCTGGGGCACGGGCCCACCGACGCCCTGTTCAACACCGCCAACCTCGTCACCCAGACCCTCACGCTGCGTCCCGCCGCGCTGTTCGTGCAGGCCGCCGCCAACGTGGGCCGCTACGTCGAGACGAGGGCCAGCCGGCACGCGTGGGAGAGGCTGGAGGAGCGGCTCGCCGCGCGTCCCGGCGCCTACCACCACATCAGGGCCGAGACCCGGCCGCGGCCGACCCACCTGCCGCACGGGCCGATCGAGCGCTACGCCGACGTGGTCGCCCCGATCAGTGCCGCCGCGTACGCGCTGACGCAGGCGCTCGTGCGGGGCGAACGGGCCGTGGCGATCCTCGTCTCCGGCACCCCGAAGGTCGCCGATCTCAGCCGCGACGCGTTCGCGGGCGCGGTCACCCGTGCGCTCGGCAAGCACGACACGGTCGTCTTCGACGCCGAATGCCTGCGCAAGATGGACCGTGTCGACACCGTCATCCTGCACGCCGACGCGCTGACGACCGGCTCGTGGACGATCGACCGGGTCGAGCCGCTGCGCGAGGGGGAGGACACCGGCGAGCTCTACTCCCGGCTCTACTCGCTCATCGACTTCTCCGACCCCGGCCGCACCGGGACCGTGGAGGGCTGGTCGGTCCGCCCGCTGCCGGACCCCGATCTCCTGCTCTCGGACGCCGACCTCTGGCGGTCACGCGGGCTGCGGGCGGTGGAGGTGTCCAGGGACGGCTCGCGGGTCGCCGTCGCCGGTCTCGCCCCGGAGATCGACGCTCTGGCCCTGCCCGTCGTCGGCGCAGCCAAGGCGGCGGCCGGCACGGTCCTGCTCGCGGGCGGCGACGAGGGCCTGGCCCAGCACCTCGGGATCGCCCGTACGCTGCCCGGAGGCCGCGAGCTCGCCGAGCACGTGCACGACCTGCAGGCGGCGGGCCACTGCGTGGCCGTCGTGTCGAGGAACGCCTGGCACGCGCTCGCCCAGGCCGACATCGGCGTCGGGGTGGTCGATCCGGCGGCCGAGGAACCCGGCCACGTGGTGCCGTGGGACGCCGACATCGCCGGTGAGCTGCACGGCGTCCACCTGTTCCTGCGCTGCCTGCCCCGGGCGCGTGGCAACAGCGGCAACGCCGTACGGCTCGGCGCGGCCGGCGCGTGCGTCGGCACGCTGCTGGCCGTCGCCGGCCCGGCCGCCACAGCCCTGCGCCGGGCGCAGATCGCGAGCGCCGCCGTCTCGCTGGGCGCCATCGTGCTGGGCGAGTGGGACGGGCAGAACGCCGGCCGCGTCTCCACTCCGGCCCGCGCCGACAGCACGCCATGGCACGCCATGTCGGCGCGTGAGGTGCTCGCTCGGCTCCGTTCCTCGTCGGAGGGCATCGGCGAGCAGGAGGCGGGAAGGCGCCGCACGCAGGCCCTGCCCGAGGAGGCGGAGGGGCCCCACTCGCTGGCCCGGGCCACGCTGGAGGAGCTCGCCAACCCGCTCACGCCCGCCCTCGCGACCGGCGCGGGCATCTCCGCTCTCGTCGGCTCGGTCCTCGACGCCGTGCTGATCAGCGGGGTCATGGTCATCAACGCGTTCCTCGGCGGCGTGCAGCGGTTCAAGGCCGACCGGGCGCTGCTGCGCCTGACCGAGTCAACCGAGGTCCTCGTACGGCTGCGCCGCCCCGACGGCGTCGTCGAGACGACGAAGGCCGAGCTCGCGCCCGGCGACGTCATCGAGCTGCGCGCCGGAGACGCCGTGCCCGCGGACGCCCGCGTCATCAAGGCCGTGGGGCTGGAGGTGGACGAGTCGACGCTCACCGGCGAGTCGCAGCTCGTCACGAAGACGGCCGCGCCGACCGTGGCGGCGGCCGTCGCCGACCGCAGCTCGATGGTCTACCAGGGAACCTCGATCGCGGCGGGCAGCGGCCGGGCGGTGGTCGTCGCGACCGGCGACATGACCGAGTCGGGGCGCAGCGCCAGGCTCGCGGGCGAGCCGAGCCCGCCGACCGGCGTCGAGCTGCGCCTGCGGGAGCTGAGCCGGCGCATCCTGCCGCTGTCGATCGCCTCGGGTGTCGTGCTGCTCCTCACCGACCTCCTGCGCGGACGGCCGCTGGCCGCGGCGCTCACGCCCGCCGTCAGCCTGACGGTCGCCGCCGTGCCGGAGGGGCTCCCGTTCGTCGCCACGGTGGCGGAGCTGGCCGCCGCGCGACGGCTGTCCAGGCGCGCCGCCCTGGTGCGCAACCCCTCCACCATCGAGGCCCTGGGCCGGGTCAACGTGCTGTGCTTCGACAAGACCGGCACGCTGACCGAGGGCCGCATCAGCCTGCGGTACCTGTCGAACGGGTGGTCGGGCCGTCCGCTCGAGGAGGCGGACGCGTGGCTGCGGCGCGTCCTCGCCGCGGCCGTCCGGGCCAGCCCCAAGTCCGGCGGGGGACGGGTGATCGCCCACCCGACCGACCGCGCGGTGCTCGAAGGCGCCCTTCGGCTGGGCGTCACGCCGGCTGAAGGGTTCGAGACCTGGGAACGTGTGGACGAGATGCCGTTCGAGCCGGGCCGGGGCTACCACGCCGTGCTCGGCCGCACCGAGCAGGGGCACCTGCTCAGCGTGAAGGGCGCGCCCGAGATCGTGCTCACCCACTGCACCACCGTGCACCGCGACACCGGGGCGGTCCCCTGCGACGAGACCGTACGCGCGGAGCTGGAGCACGAGGTGGAGCGGCTGGCCCGGCAGGGCTACCGGGTGCTCGCCGTCGCGCAGCGGCCCGCCTCCGACCGGAGCGACCTCGACGAGTCGCGCATCGAGGAGCTGTGCTTCCTCGGCTTCCTCGGCCTGGCCGACCCGGTCAGGTCCACGGCCGCGGAGAGCGTCAGGCGCCTCATGCGGGCCGGGGTGCGGATCGTCATGGTCACCGGCGACCACCCCAGCACCGCCGAGGCCATCGCGGTCGAGCTGAACGCGCTGAACGGCCAGCGCGTCATGACGGGCCCCGAGCTCGACGAGCTCGACGACGAGACGCTGACCAAGGTGCTGCCCGAGGTGGCGGTCTTCGCCCGCACCACCCCCGCGCACAAGGCCAGGATCGTCACGTGCCTGCGCCGGGCCGGTGAGGTCGTCGCCGTCACGGGCGACGGCGCCAACGACGCGCCCGCCATCCGTACGGCCGACGTCGGGATCGCCCTCGGCTCCCGCGCGACGCCCGCCGCGCGGTCCGCCGCCGACCTGGTCGTCACCGACGACCGCATCGAGACGATCGTGGACGCCATCGTCGAGGGCAGGGCGATGTGGACCTCGGTGCGCGACTCGCTGAGCATCCTCCTCGGCGGCAACATCGGCGAGATCGCGTTCACCGTGGGGTCCAACCTGCTGGCCGGCGGAAGCGCGCTCAACGCCCGGCAGCTCCTGCTGGTCAATCTCCTCACCGACATGGTGCCGGCCATGGCGGTCGCCGTACGGCCGCCCGCCTCGACCGATCCGGACGAGCTGCTCGCCGAGGGCCCCGAGGCGTCGCTGGGCGCGTCGCTGACCCGCGACATCTATTTGCGCGCGGCGGTCACGACGGCGGCGGCGACGGTCGCGTGGATTCTCGGACGCATGACGGGCACCCGCGGGCGCGCGGACACGATCGGCCTCGTCGCGCTCGTGTCCGCGCAGCTCCTGCAGACGCTCGCGGGCGGCGGCCGGGACAGGATCGTCGTGCTCGCGTCGCTGTCGTCGCTGGCCGTCCTGTGGCTCATCATCACGGTGCCGGGGGTCAGCGCCGTCTTCGGATGCCGGCCGCTCGGCCCGGTGGGCTGGGTCATCGGGCTGGGCAGCGCGGCCGCCGCCACGCTCGTGGGAATGCTCGTGCAGCGCCCGGTCAGGGAGGCGACGACCCGCGCCGAGGCCGAACGCCGCAGGGCCGCCGCCCACCTGCCCGTACCGGCGGCCTGATCGGTCAGCGCCTGATCGGTCAGTGCCTGATCGGTCAGCGGCCGCGGTGTATGCCCTTGCCGCCGTGGCGGTGCTTCTTTCCCGCGCCGCGGACGGCGTGGTGCTTGACCTTCTTCGACTTGTGCGCACGCTGCTTGGTGTGGGCGCGCGGCTTGTTCGTCACATGGAACGTCTTGAAACCGAAGTCGGGCAGCGTGATCGGCTTGGAGGGGTCGTCCGAGATCGGGACGACGTACACGTCGTGCCGCACGCCGTCCTTGCCCTTCGTGTGATAAACGGCCTGCTTCGGCTCCATGGCCTGGCCCATCAGCGGAGCGGGACCGGCCGCGACGGGCCTGGTGACGGGTGCGGCGACGGCCGACCCCAGGCCGTCGGGTCCGGAGGGGCCGTATTCGCCGTCGTAGCCGGTGTTGTTGCGGGGGTTGTTTCGGGGGTTGTTGCGAGGGTTGCTGCGGGGGTTGTAGACCGCCGTGTCGAGCGGCGCCGAGATCGTGGTCGCGACCGGGATCGCGTCGTCCCCGGAAGCTCCCCCGGGCGGCGCGGGGTCCGCGAACGCGACCGGTCCGGCGATCAGGGTTGCGGCGAGGGCGGCGGCGGCCGAGCTGATGATCATGAGTCTCCCCCGAGGTGACGGATCGTACGAGGAAGACCGTAGGCAGCACGTCACCGCCGATCGCGCGCCCCGCGCTCAGTGTCGGGTCAAAGCTCAGAATCTCTTGACAGCCGGCCCCGGCGATCGACTCAGGGAAGCGGGCTCAGATGGACGACCTTGGTGTGGGTCATCTCATCGAGCAGCTCGGGACCATACCCGAAGCCGTGCCCGCTGGCGCGCAGCGGCTGGGCCGCGCCCCCGGGCGCCCCGCCGAAGACGGCGTTGATCTTCACCGTGCCCACCGGCAGCTCGCGCCAAGCCCGCTGGGCGTTGTCCATTGACGGGGTGAGGACGGTGGCCGCCAGGCCATACCGCGACTCGCGGGCCAGCTCGAGCGCCTCGTCGAACGACTCCACCACCCGCACCGCCGCGACCGGTCCGAACGTCTCCTCGCGCATGACGTCCATGTTCTCCGTGCAGTCGGCGAGGACGGTCGGCGGATAGAACGCCCCCGGCCCCTCGGGCACGTATCCGCCGGTCAGCAGCAGCGCCCCCGCCTCGATCGCGCCGCGTACGTGCCGGTCCACGACGTCGCGCTGCGCCCGGTCGACGAGCGGGCCCAGCGTCGTCTCCTCGTTCATCCCGGGGCCCATGCGCAGTTCCTCGGCCCGTTGCACGAGCGCGGCGAGGAACTCCTCGGCGGCGTCGCGGTGGACGTAGACCCGCTCGACGGAGGTGCAGATCTGCCCGGCGTTGGCGAAGCAGCCGGTCGCCGCCTGTCCCGCGGCCCACTTCACGTCCACGCCCGCGTCCACGATCAGCGGGTCCTTGCCGCCGTTCTCCAGCAGGGTCCTGGCGCCGGTGCGCGCGGCGACGGCGGCGATGGCCCGGCCCGCGGCGGTCGAGCCGACGTGCGCGACGAGGTCGATCCCCGGGTGCGCGGCCAGGGCCTCGCCCGGATGCCGGTCGCCCGGCACCATCGTCAGCACGCCCGGCGGCAGCTCCGCCGCCATCAGCTCGGCGAGCAGCGCCCCCGTGTGCGGTGTGCGCTCCGACGGCTTGTGCACGACCGCGTTGCCGGTCACCACGGCCGCTCCGACGAGCCCGCAGGCGATGGCCACCGGGTCGTTCCACGGCGTGATCACCGCGACCACGCCGAGCGGCTCGTGGACCATGAGGTCGGTGGCGTCCCAGCCGCCCTGCAGGCTGCGTCCCCGGTGCAGCGGCCCCAGCTCGGCATACTGCCTGAGCGTGCCGACCCCCGCCGCCACGCCGCCGCGGCTGTCGCCGATCGGCTTGCCCATCTCCCTGGTCACCAGCTCGGCCAGCTCGTCCGCGCGGGCCTCGATCCGGCCTGCCATCCGGTGCAGGCACGCCGCCCTGTCGGCGGGAGCCGTACGGGCCCATGCGGGCTGGGCGCGGCGGGCCGAGTGGACCGCCCGCTCCACGTCCTCGGCGCACCCGGCGGGGAAGTCGCCCACCGGCTCTCCCGTCGCCGGGTCGGCGACCGTACGGTCACGTTCGCTCGCGCTCGCCGTCCACGCGCCGTCGGTCAGCACCCAGCGGTCCCTGTCCCGCACCCCGGTTCTCCCCCCGCTGCTCGTATCGCTGCTCGTATCGCCTATCCGTGCTCGCTCTACCCGTGCTCGCCTACCCCCGGGGCCGTACGGTTATCACCAGGCTTCCTAGACTTCCCCGTATGCGACGGCTGAGCAGCACGGTGGTCGTGGTGGTGGGTCACCGGGCGGCCGAGGTGATCGCGGGGCTCGACGGCCTCCACAACGTGCGGGCGATCCTGCGCGGGGAGCGGACGCCCACCGAGATGACCGAGGTGGTGACGCGCGCGAGCGCGACGTACGTGCTGCACGACGCCGATCCACTGGCCGAGGTCGGCGAGGCCTGGACCGGCTTCTTCGACGGTACGACGCCGGTGGGCGGCCTGGAGGTCGCCATCGAGGCGGCGGCCGGGGCGCTGCGCGCCGACCGGCTGGTGCTCCCCGACTACTACATCGTCCTCGACCCCGACAGCCTCACGCCCACCCGGCGGCACTGGTGGCTCGGCGTGCTCGCCGGGGCCGCGCCGACCAGGGTGATGCCGAGCCCCGCCTCGGCCGGCGCCGTCAAGGAGACGCTGCGCGGCCTGTCCGCGGGCCGCTGGTGGCCCGCCGATGTCGAGGGATGGCTGCGCGGCCTGCCCCGCCAGGTGCCCGACCGCGTCGGCCTCCCCGGCACCACCACCTGAGCGCAGGGCGATCCCGGGGCGTTGAGCGGACCCGGCGTCGTCGTGCTCTCCCGGCGTCGCGCGGCCGGCTCAGAGCACGGTGATATCGGGAGCGCGGTGCAGTCGGCCTCAGAGCGCGGTGAAGTCGGCGAAATCGAAGCCGGGTGATACGACGCAGCTCACCAGCACGCCCTCATCTCGCGCCGGGCGAGCCGCCTGCCAGGTGCCCGCCGGCACCACCGCCTGCGGGACCTGCCCGTTCTCCACATCCGGCCCCAGGACGATCACGTCCTCCCGGCCGGGCCGCTCGCCCGTGCCGCCAAGCACGAGCGTCAACGGCCCGCCCCGGTGCCATAACCACACCTCGTCGGACCGCACCGCGTGCCAGACCGACTCCTCGCCCGGCTCCAGCAGGAAGTAGATGCCGGTCGCCGTCGCCCGCGTGCCGCCGTACCCGGGAAGCTCGACGGAGGCGGCCGTCCGCCACGTCTCGCGATACCACCCGCCCTCGGGGTGCGGCAGCAGGCCGAGAGCCTCGGCGATCGGGGGACGCGTCTGGATCGCCACGAACGCCCCCGTGACGTCCCGGCGCAGGAAGCGGAGGGGCGCGTCCCGGTCGTCCTCGTCCACCGCCACGACGGGATCCGTGCCGGGGAAGGCCTCGGCGGCGATCCGCAGCGCCTCCTCGTCGTCGCGGGCGGAAAGTCCAGGCCCGCCGGGACAGGCGTCCAGCGTCATCAGCAGCACGCGGCCGATCGTACGGCAGGGCAACCCGATATATCCGACCAGGACCGCCTATATCAGCGTTACTTGATCGTTACGGAATCGGCCGCACAAAACCGCCGTTTCACACGTTCCAAGTCAGTGCAATTCGCTGTGAAAACCCCCTATGAGGAGTAGACCGTGAATACCCTCCGGCGGGCGGCCCACGTCACACTCACCGTTGCCGCCATCGCCGTCGCTACGGCCTGCTCGGCGGGAGGCACAACCGCTCCCGCCGCATCAGTCACTGGTGCGGCCGGTACGACCACTCAGGCTCCGGCCACTCAGGCCCAGGACGTCAAGGCGACGGCACTCGCCCCGCGCGCGGCGTCCAAGACGGCACGCAAGACAGGAAAGCCGAAGCTCGGCATCGCCGACATCACGCCCATGGGCGAGAAGGTCGAGCGGGTCGGCGTCGGTTTCCCGATCATCGTCACCTTCGACCGCGCCGTACGCAACAAGGCGGCCGCGGAAGCGGTACTGCAGGTCCAGGCGGAAAAGCCCGTCGAGGGCGCCTGGCGCTGGGTCTCCGACCGCAAGGTCATCTATCGCACCAAGACCTACTGGAAGCCGCATCAGAAGGTCCTGTTCACCGCCAGGCTGAGCCAGATCCCCGGTAACGAGGCCGCCAAGGACGTCTCGCGCCGCTTCGCCGTCGGCACCGCCAACATTTCGGTGGTCGACACCAAGAGGCACGTGATGAAGGTGCGCCGCGACGGGAAGCTCGCCAAGACCATCCCCATCAGCGCGGGCCGCGGCGGCCTGCGGCGCAACGGCGTCGACGTCTACCTCACGACCACCGGCGTACACCTCGCGATGGGCAAGAAGCGGGTCGAGACGATGACCTCGTCCTGGCTCGGCGTCACCGACCCCAAGGACCCGCTCTACTACAAGCTGGAGATCCCCTGGGCGGTCCGGATCTCCGACAGCGGCGAGTACGTCCACCAGAGCGCGGGCGACTACCAGTTCCTGGGCAAGTCGAACCAGAGCCACGGCTGCGTACGCGCCACCCCCGCGGGAGCCAAGTGGTTCTACGGCATCAGCCAGCGCGGTGACGTCATCACGGTCACCGGCACCAAGCGCAAGCTCGACTGGCGCAACGGCTGGAGCTACTGGCAGCTGAGCTGGAACCAGTGGAAGCGCGGCAGCGCGCTGCCCGCCGGCTCGTCGGCGTCAGCATCGCCCTCCGCGTCCCCGTCCGCCGGCCAGGACGCCCTCCAGGGATAGGCCCACTGCTCCGCGCGGCGCTCTCCCGTGCTCCGCGCGGTGCTACTTCCGTGCTCCGCGCGGTGCTACTTCCGTGCTCCGCACGGTGCCCCCTCTTGCTCCGCGCGGTGCCCCCTCTTGCTCCGCACGGTGCCCCCTCTTGCTCCGCACGGCGCTCCCGCCCCCGGTCCGTACGACCCGGGTGGGGCGCCGCCTGCTTTCCGGTGCCCGGCGGGGCTCGCCTTCGCCGTCCGCTCCACGGCGCTTCACAGTGCCGCCCGACGGCTGAGATCTGAGGTCAGGGCGAAGCTGTTTGCCCTCTGAAGCCCTGCGGCGCAGGGTGAAGGACTGTGCGCCCAGCGGACAGCGCACCGGCGACCCTCGCGTCGGTCCTCGCGTCGGTCCTCGCGTCGGCCCTCGGCCCTGGTGGTCATTCCCGCAGCCGCCCGGGCCTGCCTGCGCATCGCCACTCCTCACTCCCCGCCTCATTCCCGTAGTCGCCGGGCTCTCCCGAGACGGTGGTAGGTGAAGGCCCAGCGGTCGGTGCCTTCTTTGCGGCGGGTGTAGCGCTCGGGGTGCTGGTAGCGGTCGCGGTTGTGGAACTGGCACGCCGGACCCAGCAGCTTCAGGTCCGTCAGGCCGCCGCTGCTCCAGTTGTCGGCGTGGTCGATCTGGCACATGGTCGCCGGAAGCGGGCAGCCGTCGATCCAGCAGGTGGCATACCGGGCGAACACCGCCCTGCGCTGGGCGGGGGTGGCCAGGCGGACCTTGCGGCCCATGTCCAGGACCTGCCCGTCGGCGTTCATGACGATCCGCACCAACGTGCTGGTGCGGGCGAGGCGGTGCACGCTGGAGACGGGCAGCACCTGCCCGGTCGCCAGCAACAACCCCGGCACCATCCCCAACGACGCCCCCAACGCTGGTCCCAGTGACGCCCCCAGCGCCGCCCCCGGGAACGCCCCGGGCGGCGTGCCTGCCGACGCTCCCGGAGTTGCTCCCGGAGTTGCTCCCGGTGACGCACCCTGCGCCGCTCCCGGTGACGCACCCTGCGCCGCTCCGCGCGTCCCTCGCCCGGCTCTCGGTGCTGTTCTCGATGCCCTCCCGGGTGGTGTCTCCGGCTCCGGTCCCGGCCCGCCGGGCGCCGTTGCCGAGGCCCCCTGTGCTGTTCCCGGTGCCTGCGTCGCACGCGAGCAGCGCGCCTCGCCGCCGCACCGGCACGCGCCCTGGCCATGCCGGCACTCCCCCGCAGGCCGAGGCCCGGCGTGGGTGTGACGTGGGGAGGCGTCCTCGGGAGGAGGATCCGGCCGCCCCGCCTTCGAAAGCGCCGCCTCCGAAGGGACTGCGTGCGATGGCGGTGCAGCCGAAGGGGCCGTGTGCGAAGAGGTCGCGCCCGAAGACGCCGTGTGCGAAGAGGTCGCGCCCGAAGACGCCGTGTGCGAAGAGGTCGCGCCCGAAGACGCTGTGTCCGAAAGGGCCGTGTCCGAAGGAGCCGTGTCCGAAGGGGCTGTGTGCGAATGCCCGCCACCGTCGGCTGGCCATGCCGACGCGCGCCGCGTGGCGTGGGGTGCTCCAGACGGGGCCGCAGCACGGTCGCCGTCTCCGTCCTTGGCGGGGGCGCTCTCGTTGCACTCGGCAGAGCTCGTGCTCGCGGTGTGGTCGCCCTCGGCAGAGCTGGTGTTCATGGTCTCGTCGCCCCCGGCGTCGTCGACCTGGGCAGAGGCGGTGCTTGCGGTGTCGCGCGGCTCGCACTCGCCGGGCCGCTGCTCGCCGGGCCGCCGCTCACCGACCCCGCGCTCACCGACCCCGCAGCCGCGAGACTCCTCGTCGGGAAGTCCGGGCGTGGCGTCGCCGGAGCCGGTGGCAGGGGCGGTGGCGGCGTCGGTGCTGCCCAGGTCGCTGAGGTCGCCCAGGTGGCCCATCTCGGCCCGATCACCAGCGCTGTCGGCGGCGGGGTCGGCGGCGGGGTCGGCGGCGGGGTCGGCGGCGGCCGTGCCGACGCCGCTGACGTCGTCCTCTGCGATATCGCAGACGCCCTCGGCGCTCCCACCACCGACGTCTACAGCTCCGTCGGCATCGGCATCGCTGCCCGCACCGGCATCTGCCTCGGCAGTGTCGAGGTGGTCAGCCTCGCCGGGAGCAGCGTCGCTGGTGTCATTGGCCTCGCCCGGAGCAGAGTCGCGCGTGTGGTCCTGGCCTTCCTCGAAGCCCCCGGCATCCCGTGTGTCTTCGGAGTAGTCGGTGGGGTCGGTGTCTTCGGGGTCGGTGGGGAGGGATTCGGCGCTGACCACGACGAGGAGTTCGGTGACGATCTGCTGCTCCAGCGCGGCGATGAGCGCGTCCGCCTGGCGCTCCGTCAGCGTGCGGTCATCACCCTCGGCCTTCTTCTTGGCGTACTCCTGCAACAAGGTCATCAGGCGGGCGCCGGGCTCACGGGGAATGTAGAACTCCCCCTCCACGCCGCCGCCCTTACCGGGCCGGACCCGCAGGAAGCGCCGCCCGTAATCGGCCTGCTCATCGCGTTCTTCGCCGTCGGGGTCGAGCACCGCCCGCAAATGGCGGCCGGCCTTGGCCACCTCCGCCGCCCCGGCCTTGCCCGCCAGCTCCACCAGGATCGGCTCCGCCAACCCGGCCTGCTCATCGGTCAGCCCGGCGACAGCGGCGCAGATGGCCTCCACCACCCCCGCCGCCAACTCACCCACGGCGAACTTCTCCCGCACCACCGGTAGGCGCGGCAGCTCCGCGCCCAGCATCAGCAGGCGGCCCGCACCACCCACCGTCATCCCGGCGGCGGTACGCAGCCAGGACCGGGTGGAGGCATGCCCATGCTGCTTGGCCTGCCCTGCACGATGCACCCGCCCCACCCGGTCGGCCAGCGCACACGTGATCCGATCCCGCGCGAACAGCAACTCCTCCGCCTCAGCCAGACAGACGTCCACGTCGTCGGGAAGCGGCGCCAGCGCCAGCTCCTGCGCCACCTCACGAACACACCCCACCAGCACCCACGACGACCGCGCACGGCCGCGACCACAGCCACCCGCATCGGAGGCACCCACGCCAGAGCCATCCGCGCCAGCGGCGTCCGCACCATCAGCATTCCCACGGGCGGCATCCGCGCCAGCGCCGTCCACGCCTGCGGCATCTCCAAGCGCGGCATCCGCACTGTCGGCCTCTGCGCCGTCGGCGAGCCTGCCAGCGGTATCCGCGCCTGGGCCGGCCGTGCTCCCGCTATCGGGCACACCATCGCCGAGGGATGTGCCGGCGGAGGTGCTCCCACTCTGGCTCGCATGCTGCGGCGGCTCGGAGCCGATGATCGGGAAGGGCTGGCGGGCGGATGAGCCGTCGGACGACCACAGCGGGGAATTGGCGATCAGACGGTCCCACCACTCACCGTCGCCATCGTTCGAATGACGAAGGCGCTCAGGATCAATGTCGAACAGATCCATCACACCTCCATCAAGAGATTCGAAAACTTGTATCAATTCTTTCGTCTCTCCGGAGCTAGTGCAAGATCAAATAGGAATCTCTTGGGATCACAGATTGGGGGGACCGCCCTGCTCACGGGGGTAGTTCCCGCGTGCGGGGAGGCCCCGCCAGGAACTGTGGCGGACGACCACGAAGGCGACCACGAAGGCGAACGCGAGGGCGAACGCGAGGGCGAACGCGAGGGCGAACGCGAAGGCGACCACGGAGGCGAACGCGAAGGCGGCCACCGAGATGCCCCGCTTGAGGCGGTCCGCCGGGTGCAGGGCGTCCAGGATCGCGCTGAGATAGCCCGCGACGAACGCGCCGCCGACCTCGGAGGGGTCGACGGAGGGGGGGCGGCCTACGTGTGGTAGCGCAGGCCCTCGACGGTGGCGCCGCCTCCCTTGGCGCCCCGGGTCACGACCAGTTGGGGCCTGCACGCGAGCGCGGGCTCCACGAGCATGAGCTCGTCCTGGGTCGCGAAGAGCACGTCGGCCGAGACGGCGAGCTCGGCGAGCCCCTGCCCGCATCAGATCGTGAGGACGCTCCAGGACTCCACGGTCGCTGCGGCGATGCCCACGATGCGGCTGCCGTACGCCGGATATCCGTCGAAAACGAGGCTGCCGTCCCTGAACGGCAACCTGCAGAAGCTCGCACGGAAGGGCCCGGGGGACACACCCCGCGGCAGCGGCGCGTACGCCTCCAGCGGGGCCATGTCGTAGCCCGACCGCGATCCGCGCCTGTTGCGCGCCACCTGATTCGCCGCGACGCGGAGCAACGCCTCGAGGCCCTTGTCCAAACAGAGCTGCAGCAGGCGGAACTGACCGTCGAGGTGCTTCTCGTGGCCCCTGGCCGGGTGTTGCAGGAGATAGGCGCAGACCACGACGGTGTGCCACCTGAACATCTCGGGATCGGCCTGTTCCTCGGCCAGGATCGCGTGGTAGTAGTCCGCGCACTCGCCCAGCGGACCGGGGGTCGCGCCGCAGTCGCACCGGCCCATACCGGAGCTGTCCGTCATGGCCCGCACCCTAGGCAGCCGGAGACGGCCGCGTCCACGGCATTTCACGACTCCGAGAGCACTGCTCTTGACATGTCTCTTGCACATGAGAGAGCATCGCTCTTGTTAATGAGCACTAGTCTCAAGGAGTCGTCCATGTCGCTGCTCTATTCGGGTCCGTCCCTGGCCGTGCTGCACGAGGAGTACGCCGCGCGGGGGCGCGTCGATCCCGACGCCCAGCTCACCTCCTCGTCCCGCCTTGTGATGGACGCACCCGTGGACCGGGTCTGGGCGGTCATGGCCGACCTGTGGACGTGGCCGTCGTGGGTCTCGGGCATCCGGATCGTCGAACTCGGCGACGTGCGTCCCGGCGCGTCCTTCCGGTGGCGCCTGAACGGCGTGCCGCTGCGGTCGCGGTTCGCCGTGGTCGAACCCCGGCGGGAGCTCACCTGGACGGGCACGTTCCTCGGCTGCTACCGGGCCGTCGACCGGCACGTCCTGGAACCCCTGGAGGGCGGGCGCACGAGGGTCACCATGGAAGAGTCGCTCGCCGGCCCACTGCTGCCGCTCTTCTACCGGGAGCCCATGCTCCGGGCCAACCACGAGCGGTGGCTCTCCGATCTCGCCCGCGCCGTCGCCTGAGCCGCCCCGCCTCGGCCCCGCGCCATCCCGTCGTCGCGCGGGGAAGAAACACGGGGATACCAAAAAGGGAAATTCGGCTTTTCGGGTAATTCGCGCCACCCGGAGGGCCTGTGGAAAACGTCAGCGAGTGATGTCGGGTGATGCTTTGATGAGCGGTAGCGAAACAAACGCCGGTCAAAGGGCAAAATCATGTTTAAGATGCTTCTCCAGCAAATGGTGGCACTGCTCGACGAGGACGACCTGCACCTGGGCGACGACGCGCACGCGCTCGACCCGGACGACTATGCGGACGAAATGGACGATTTGGACGACGACTTCTGACGTTCTCCCCGAAATCCCCCCATAATCTAGAAAGCCCCCAAATGACGTTCACGCTTCACGACGTACGCTCTCGGACATATAAGGCGCGCGACGCCTGGTGGACCGTTTTCCTGGTGGATCCCCTGGCGGGCCGGCTGGTGGTGACGACGGCCAACCGCACGTCCATCACCCCCAACCAGATCACCTGGGGCGCCTTCGTGCTCGGCCTGGGCTCGGCCTGGTGCTTCCTGCAGGCCGAGTGGCGGTGGCTGGTGGCCGGGGCCGCCATCTATCACGTGAGCTTCGTCCTCGACTGCATGGACGGGAAGATCGCGCGGCTCAAGGGGACGGGGACCGTCCTGGGCGGCTGGCTCGACTACGTCTTCGACCGGATCCGGGTGCTGGCCTGCACCGCCGCGCTCATGTGGGGGCAATACCGCGCGACCGGTCAGGACGTCTACCTGCTCCTCGGCATCGCCGTGGTGTTCCTCGACATGCTGCGCTACGTCGACGCCCTGCAGATCGCGAAGGTCCGGCGCCAGATGCGGCGCACGCTACGGCTCGCCTACGAGGAGTCGGCGTCCGAAGGTGGGGCCGCGCTGCCGGCGTCCCTGCTGAACGACGACCTCGACGGCGACCCCGACGAGATCAGGGTCCGCCTGACGCAGGCCGTGGACCTGCAGCAGGAGTTCCGCAGCCGCTTCTCCTGGTATCCCGGCATGCGCGAGTGGCTGCGCGAGCACCGGATCCGCACCCACCTGGTCAGCGGCATCGAGTTCCAGATGGCGGTGTTCATCGTCGGCCCGCTGCTCGGCGCGGTCGTCCCGGTCACGATCGGCGCGGCCGCCCTGCTGCTGCTCTTCGAGGCCCTCATCATGTACAAGCTCGTGCTGTCGTCACGGGACCTGAACCGCGCGCTGGCCTCGATCCGCTCGTCCGCCGAGCCGTCCGCCTCGGGGACGCCCGCCGGTTGAGCGTCTCACGGCTGCTCAGACGGATAGAGGCGTCGTCGCGAGGGGTAGCGGTGGGACATGATGACCGAACCTGAGGAACCCGCCGGCCTGCCCGATCCCTGCCACCGCCGCCCCGAAGGGCTGGACGACGTCACGGTCGACGCGCTGGGCAGGCTCAGCAAGGCCCTGGAGACGATCCACCGGGTCAGGGGCCACCTCTACTCCTTCCACCAGCTCACCGGCACGGCGGACTTCGAGCTGGACAACGCCGTACGGCTGCTGCGGCAGGCCGGGCACGACAAGTGGGCCGACCGGATCGAACGCGAGCTGATCGGCCGCAACGTCATCCAGGGCCGCTGGACCTTCCAGATCGTGGAGGAGTACGACGACGGCTACTACGCGACCTTCCAGGAGCTGGAACGCCAGGCCCGCAACGAACTTGCCGGAGGCCGCCGTCACCTCTATGAGGCCGAGCTGAAGCAGCAGCGGCGCACACCCGGGCAGCCGGGCCACGAGGTCATCCCGTGAAACCCGGACCGCCGGCCGGCCGTCCACGATCGTCACCGGCTGCGAGGGAGCGGCGCACGTCCGGGGTGCCCGCCGAGTCGGACGTGCCCGCGCGCCGTCGCCGGAGCGGGGGTCAGTGACCGTCGCGGCCGCCGAGGAGGTGGTCCCGGCCCCACGCGCCGAGCGCCGCCAGCGCCTCGTTCAGCGCGACGCCGAGCGGGGTCAGCGAGTATTCGACGTGCGGCGGCACCTCGTCGAACACCTCGCGGCACACGATGCCGTCGGCCTCCATCTCGCGCAGGTGCGAGGCGAGCACCTTCTCGGTCACGCCCGGGAGCATCCTGCGCAGCTCACCGAAACGGCATCGGCGTTCGTTAAGGGCCCAGAGGATCGAGCTCTTCCACTTGCCGCCGATCACCTCCATCGCCGCGTCGAGCCCGCATTCGGACGCTATCGGACGCCGCGCGGCCCGCATTGCCCATCCCCTCCTGGCTGCTTGCTCACCCCGGGGTAAGCACCCACTTCAAAGTGCGTACTTGATCCTCCCGGGGCTCGTGACCAGCCTAATCGGCATGACTCACAACGCTGAAAAGCCTTCATTGTCCCTTCTCGGGCTGGGAGCGATGGGCGGAGCGCTCGCCCGTGCCTGGCTCGCCGCCGGGCACCCCGTGACCGTCTGGAACCGCACCCCGGGGAAGGCCGAGGCCATGGACTGCGCCCGCGTCGCCGCGACCGCCGCCGGGGCCGTGGCCGCGAGCGACCTGGTGGTCGTCTGCCTGCTCGACCACGCCTCGGTGGACGACGCCCTCGCCGACGCCGACCTGTCCGGCAAGGACCTCGTCGACCTCACCACCGGCACCCCGGAGGAGGCCCGCGCCCGAGCCCGTTGGGCGCAGGGGCGCGGCGCCCGGTTCCTGGACGGCGGCATCATGGCGGTCCCGCCCATGATCGGGGTGCCGGGCTCCGGGGCGTACGTCTTCTACAGCGGCTCCCGGGCGGTGTTCGAGGCCCACGCGGACACGCTGGCCGCACCCGCCGCCACCGTCTACACCGGTGAGGACCCCGGGCTCGCCGCTCTCCACGACGTGGCGCTGCTCAGCGCGATGACGGGCATGTTCGCGGGGGTGACGCACGCCTTCGCGCTCGTGCGGGACGAGATCCCCCCAAAGGCGTTCGCCGACCTCGTCGTGGGCTGGCTGCAGGCGATGGTCCCGTACGCGTACGGGGTGGCCGAGCACCTGGAGAGCGGCGACTACACGAGGGACGTCACGTCCAACCTCGCGATGATGGTCAGGGGCAACGCGACCCTGCTGCGTACGGCCGAGGAGCAGAAGGTCAGTCCCGAACTGCTCACGCCGTTCATGGCTCTCATGGCGCGGCGGCTCGCGGACGGCCACGGCGACGAGGGCACCACCGGGGTGATCGACCTGCTGCGGCGTTGATCCGGGGTGCCCTGACCCCTGCCCCCGGGCCGTCCACACCGGAAGTTATCCTCGCAAGAGGATTGCGAGGTGAGGCCGTGACCGAACGCAAGCCCCTCGGAGTGAGCTTCGAGTCGTGGATCGACCGGCAGATTCGCGAGGCCACCGAGCGTGGCGAGTTCGACGACCTGCCGGGCGCAGGCAAGCCCATCCCCGGTCAGGGCAAGCCCCACGACGACATGTGGTGGATCAAGCAGAAGATGCAGGCGGAGAACCTGTCGTTCCCGCTGCCGGGGACATTGGCGCTGCGCAAGGAGGCCGAGGAGGCGAGGGCGGAGGCGCTGGGCGCGCGCACCGAGGCCGAGGCGCGCAGGATCGTCGAGGAGATGAACGACAAGATCCGCGACAGCTACCGCAAGCCCCTGTCCGGTCCGCCCGTCGTGCAGCCGCTCATCGACGCGGACGAGGTCGCCGCCGAGTGGCGCGCCCTTCATCCGGTCGCCGAGAAGAAGCCCGCCCCCGCGCCCGAGAAGCGCCGGGGACGCTCCTTCCTCCGGTGGTTCGGACGCCGCTGACCCACCGAAGCCGGCGACCTGACGAAAGTCAGGTGAGGACCTCCCGATCGCCCGATGTGCCGCCCCTCCGGCCGCTCCTACCGTTCATGACCTGCGAACGGAAAGAGCCCGAAAAGAGCTCGGAGGGGAAACACGGTGCGCATGCGCGGGATCGCGGCGACCATCGGCCTGGCCGGTGTGCTGCTCACGACGGGACTGCTTATAACAGGTTCAGGGGCGGTGGCGGCTACGACGCAGGCGCCCTCCCCGGACGGGCGGCCCGGCCTGACCGCGGAGTCCGTCGACCGATACGTACGCGACTACATGCGGCGTACGGACCTGCCCGGCGCCGTGGTGACGGTCGTCAAGGACGACACGGTCGTGTACGCCGCCGGGCTCGGTCACACGGCCGGCGGCGAGGCGATCACCGCGGACACCCCCGTGCCGCTCGCCTCGCTGTCGAAGTCGTTCACCGCCCTGGCGGTGCTGCGCCTCGCCGGCCAGGGCAGGATCGACCTCGACGCGCCGGCGCGGCGTTATCTGCCCGAGTTCACCATGGCCGATCCCCGGGCCGAAAAGATCACCGTGCGGCAGCTTCTCCAGCAGACCTCGGGCATGAGCGACCGGACCTTCCCCGAGCTGACGCTCCCCGCACCGGACGACCTCAAGGACGCCGTCGCGATGCTCGGAACCGCGCCGCTCGCCGCCGCGCCGGGCACCCGGATGATCTATCACAACCCCAACTACGCGGTCGCGGCGCGGCTGGCCGAGGTGGTGTCGGGGAGGCCCTTCGCCGACTTCATGGCCGCCACGGTGTTCAGGCCGCTCGGCATGACGTCCACGCGGACGGTGGACACCACGGAGGAACTGCCCGGCGCGGGCGCCGGATACATCCGCGCGTACGGCCGGCTGATCGAGCGCGCGCATCCGAAGTGGTTCGTCAACGGCTCCTACGGGGTCGTCAGCACCGCCCACGACCTGGGCAGATGGCTGATCACACAGAACGGCCACGGTGACGCCCTTCCCCGGGACCTCGTCACAGCCACCCAGACCCCGTCCGGTGCGGGCGGCAGCGCGTACGGCATGGGGTGGTCGGCCGAGCGGACGGCCGGAGGGGCGCCGATGCTGCGGCACACCGGCTGGCTGCTCACGCACAACTCGGCGCAGACCCTCCTGCCCGCGAGCGGGTGGGGCATCGCGGTCGTCACCAATACCGGGATGATCTCCGGCGACGACGCGCTGATCATCAGCGACGGCCTGGTCGACATGATCGAGGGACGGCCCGACGCGCACGCCGTGCCGTTCACCACGCAGGCGGACCCCTGGCTGGGCGGTCTGTCGCTGCTCAACCTGGCCCTCGGCCTGACCGGGGTGCTGCGCTCCCGTCGCTGGGCCGCCCGTCGCGCGCGGCGGCGCGCCTGGCGGACGGTCGCGCGGCTGGTCCCCTACGCGCTGCCGGTCGCGTTCTTCCTCGGGCTGGCGGAGCTGGCCGGGCTGCTGCTCAACCGGGTGGGCACGCTGGACCAGCTCGCCTATGTCTGGCTCGCGCTGTACATCTGGGCCGCCACCGGGGGCCTGGCCGCCGTCGCCGTCGTGGCCGCCCGCCTCGTCCACACCGCCCGCCTCGTCCAGGCCGTACGGCTCGGGCGACGGACCGTTGGTAGCGTCCCCGCATGGGCGAGCGAAATACACCAATCAGTCCACACAGCGCGATAGGCCGGATTGCAGGGGAAAAGTGATGATCCGCGTCCTGCTGGCGGACGACGAGGCGATGATCCGCGCCGGCATCGCGAGCATCCTGGCCACGGCCGGGGACATCGAGGTCGTCGCCGAGGCGGCCGACGGGCACGAGGCCGTCGAGCTCGCCCTGCGGCACCGTCCCGCCATCTGCCTGCTCGACATCCGGATGCCGCGGCTCGACGGGCTCAGGGCCGCCGCGGAGCTGCGCCGGGTCCTCCCCGAGGTCGCCGTCGTGATGCTCACGACGTTCAACGAGGACGACTACGTGACGAGCGCGCTCGGCTCCGGCGCGTCCGGTTTCCTCCTCAAGTCGGGCGACCCACGCGAACTGATCGCGGGGGTCCGCGCCGTCGCCGCAGGTGGCGCCTACCTCTCCCCCGCCGTCACGCGGCGGGTCATCACCCGCCTCCGGGAACGCCCGCTCGGCACGGAGTCCGCCGCCCGCGCCCTCGTGGACGGGCTCGGCGACCGCGAGCGCGAGGTGCTCGCGCTGGTCGGGGCCGCCCTGTCCAACGCCGAGATCGCCCGGCGCCTTCATCTCGTCGAGGGCACGGTCAAGGGGTACGTCAGCCAGATCCTCACCCGTCTCGGCCTCCGCAACCGCGTCCAGGCCGCGATCCTGGCGTACGAGGCGGGTCTCGTGCCCGAGAGCCCGCTCGACCGGAGGGCGTGAGGTGGCGCGGCCGTCCCGTCTGCTCGACCTCGGGCCGCGACCGGCGCTGCGACCGGCGGTGTGGCTCGCAGTGTGGCTCGCGGTGTGGGTGGCAGTGTGCGCGCCGCCCGTCGCGCTGGCCCTCGACGACCGCGACGCCCGGGGGATGGCCGTGGCGGCCGTGGCCGTGCCCCTGTTCGGGGCCGCCACGGCGGTGAGCCGTCGGTGGCCGCTGGCGGCGCTCGCCATCCCGGTCGCGGTGAGCCTGGCCCTGGACGTGCAGATGTTCGGCCCCCTGTCCTGGACGTGGGCGGCGCTGGTGGTCTTCGGCTACCTGGCCGGGCACCGGATGGCGAGCGCCCGTCCGGCGCTGTGGTTCTTCTCGGCCGTCGCCCTCGCCGGACTGCCGTTGTCCGGGCTCATCCTGCGCGACCTGTGGGGGTGGCCGACGCAGCTCGTCACGCTGCTGCTCGCGGTCGTGGTGCCCTGGCTGCTGGGCCGCTGGCGACGCCAGCACGCCGAGCTGGTCCGTACGGGCTGGCTGCTCGCCGACCGGCTCGAACGCGAGCAGCGGGCCGTCGCCGACCGGGCCCGCCTGCGGGAAAGGGCGCGCATCGCGGGCGACATGCACGACTCGCTCGGTCACGACCTGACGCTCCTCGCGGTGCGCGCCGGCGCCCTGGAGCTCGACCCCGGTCTCGACCCGCGGCAGCAGGCGGCCGTACGCGAGCTGCGTGAGGCCGCCGCCGCCTCGACCGAGCGGCTCCGCGAGATCATCGGCGTGCTGCGCGCGGACGACGAAGACGGCGCACCCCCACGCGAGGAGAGCGTCGAAACGATCGTCGAGCGCGCCCGCGACTCCGGCGTGCCGATCGTCGTCGAGCATGCGGCACACGACGCCGGCGTCATCGACGGACTGCCCCCGATGACCGCGCTCGCCGTACGCCGCGTGCTCCAGGAGGCCCTGACGAACGCCGCCAAACACGCCCCCGGCGCGACCGTACGCGTCCGGGTCGGGTTCGATGACGGCGTCGTCACCCTCGAAGTGGTCAACGACCCCGCTCCGGCGGCGGCCCCGACGGGCGTGGCCTCGTGTGGTTCCGGGCTCGTCGGCCTGGCGGAACGGGTGCGGCTGGCGGGCGGCGTCCTGCGGGCCGGCCCGGCTCCCGGCGGGGGTTTCGAGGTCGCCGCCGAGCTGCCCGTCACCGGCAGCCGGGCGGCGCACGAGCAGGCGCCCACCGCGGCCGGCCTCGGCGTGCGCGAGACCACGGCGGCCCGGGAGCTGGACCTCGCGCGGCGGCGGGTGCGGCTGCGGCTGGCGCAGGCGGTCGGGATTCCCGTGGCCGTGCTGACCGGGATCTTCGCGCTCCTGATCCCCCTGAGCTTCGTCAGCTCGTCGTTCTCCGTCCTCGACCCGGCGGCGTACGAGGGGCTGAAGGCGGGTGAGCCGCGCGACGACCTGCGGTCGCGGCTTCCCGTGTTCACCAGGGACGGCGCGCCCGACGGCGCTCCCGCTCCGCCGGCGGGCCAGGACTGCGTCTACTACACGATGACGACCGATTCGGCCCGCGCCTACCGCCTGTGCTTCGCCCGCGACCGGCTCGTCTCCACGACCGTCGTGCCGTAAGAGCGCGGGTCAAGCAAGATCCAAGCCTCTTGCAGGAGCGCGTCGCGATCCTCCTGACGTCGGCGGCGTCCCGCTGCCGGATGACAGAAACGCGACGAATGGTCTCGGCCTCCGGTTTTTGTCGGCGGCGACTGCCACGATGTCGCGAAACGACCAAGGGAGCCCAGGTGCCCGATCGTCTCGCCCCCTTCCGGTGGCTGACGGCCCCCGCGACGGACAACGTGCACAACCCGCTGGGTGACGTCTTCAGCGTGTCGTTCTTCCATGGCGTGGAGCCCGCCGACGTCGCGGCCCGTTTCGAGCCCTCCGGGGCGGCGGTCCGCTCGATGACCCTCGATGAACTCCACGACGAGGTCGCGGAGTTCATCGAGGAGACCGACGGCGGCGACGGTGGCGGATATGTCGGCATCACCCACATCGCCGAATGGAGCGTTGCAATCGAGCCGTGTGGCTGGCACACCGCGCTGGGCGACAACCTGGCGCGCCTCGCCCAGGAGTGCGAGGCCGTGGCCGTCGGACGCCACGACTACGGCGAGCACGCCTTCCTCTACGCCGTAGACGGGGAGATCGTCACCGCCTTCACGCCGCACGCGTCGGTCAACCGCTGGGGCAGCGACCCCGATCGGCTGAAGGAGCCGATGCGCAGAGCCGGGCTGCCGCTGGCCGCCACGACGGGCAAGGCGGCCTGGGACACGCGCTGGGACGACGCGCTGCCGAAGGCGTTCGCGCTCGCCGCCACGATCACCGGGGTGACGCTCACCCCGCGCTCCTTCGACGGGCCGCTGCTGGTCGCCCCCATCACCGAGTGGGCCCAGGTCTAGGCGCCGGTGTCACGGGCTTCTTGTCGGGTTGTCTTGTCGGGGTGTCTTGTCGGGGGGCTCTGCTACACACGTGTCATGACCTCACCCGCCGCCCAGAAGCTCGGCATCGTGCCGTCCGCGTTCGCCGTCCAGCACCTTCCGCAGGCGACGTTCCCCGAAGACGACGACTGGATCGCGCTCGTGCGCGCCCCGGAGGGCCTCACCGTGGTCCGCGAGGCCTGGCCGACGGGGTCCGGTGAGCGGTGGATCGGCCTGTACGGCGGGGGCACCGGACACGCGCTCGACGTCCCGGGCATGCTGGCGGCGGTCGTGGGCCCGCTGGCCGAGGCGGCCATCCCGGTGTTCGTCGCCTCGACGTTCCACGCCGACCTGGTCCTCGTGCCCGAGCCGAGGGTCAAGGAAGCCGTCACCGTTTTGGAGGAGGCGGGACACCGGGTGGACACCCGTCACCTGCGCACACCCGACTCGTAGCGCTCGACGTCGTCGTCATCCGGCGGTCCCGGACGGCGGGCGAAGCGAATGCGCTCAGCCGATCGGGTTCCAGCCGTCTGATCCGGCCAGGTACTTCTGCGGGGTGTAGCCGGCCGCCTGGGAGTCGCTCATCTGCGGTCGGTTGGAGTTCACCGTGGCGCCGGCGCCGGTGTTCCGGTATTCGAAGAAGCGGGCGTTCTTCCACGAGTTGCCGGACATGTCGGTCCAGGGCTGCGAGGTCTTGATGGTCGAGCTGAGCGTCGACTCCCGGTAGAGGACCTGGGCGTCGGGCCCCCACGGGCGGCCGAGCTGGGTGGTGTTTCCGGTCGCGCCGGTGATGTGGGACTTGTAGATGAGGAAGCCGTAGGTCTTGCCGGCGGCGGTCCTGGCGGCGGTGACGGGGGCGCCGGTGCTGCGCTTCTCGTAGATGTCACAGTCGTCGAGAACCGCGGTGCCGCCGCCGAAGATGAAGTCGACGGTGCCCTCGATGTAGGAGCTCTTGACGTAGGTGCGGGCGGAGTCGTTGATCAGGAAGGTGTCCTGGTCGCCCAGCAGGCGGACGTTCGACAGGACCGCCCGGTCGGCGTTGAGGTTCAGCGCGACGGCCTGCTGGTCGACGGTGGTGCCGTTCTCGGCGTAGTCGTTGGAGATCGTCAGGTTGGTGAGGGCGGAGTCGTGGCCGTTCACGAACGCGGTGGCGCTGTTGAAGGTGCCGCCGTTCCCTCCGGCGTAGTGATTGTTGACGATCACGACGTCCCCGGGCGACGAGCCGAGGCCCTCCAGCGTGATGTACGGCTTGTTGGCCGGGATCGTGACGATCTCCCGGTAGGTGCCCGGCTTGATCGTGATCACTTTCCGGCTGTAGTTGCCCGAGGCCACGGCGTCGATCGCCGCCTGCACGGTCCGGTATATGCCGGTTCCGTCGGCGGCCACTGTGGGCTTCCCGCCGGTGGGCGACGGCGTGGGCGACGGCGAGGGTGAGCGCGTGGGGGTGGGAGTGGGCGAGGGGGTGGGCGTGGGTGAGCGCGTGGGTGG